>OY781874.1:255000-1980000 GCA_963677115.1 uncultured Allomuricauda sp. | reverse complement strand
TGAGCTATGAGACTGTCTTGGCCTAATATTGCCTTATATCAAAAATAACATATCATAAACGACAGCGCAGAGATAAAACCATCTCGTGCGGGACAAGGATTTTCCGGACATCTCTTTCTCTAGAAAGGAGGTGTTCCAGCCGCACCTTCCGGTACGGCTACCTTGTTACGACTTAGCCCTAGTTACCGATTTTGCCCTAGGCCGCTCCTTGCGGTGACGGACTTCAGGCACTCCCGGCTTCCATGGCTTGACGGGCGGTGTGTACAAGGCCCGGGAACGTATTCACCGGATCATGGCTGATATCCGATTACTAGCGATTCCAGCTTCACGGGGTCGAGTTGCAGACCCCGATCCGAACTGTGACCGGTTTTGTAGATCCGCGCCCCCTTGCGGGGTGGCTTCCCTCTGTACCGGCCATTGTAGCACGTGTGTAGCCCAGGACGTAAGGGCCGTGATGATTTGACGTCGTCCCCACCTTCCTCACGGTTTGCACCGGCAGTCCCGTTAGAGTCCCCATCTTGACATGCTGGCAACTAACGGTAGGGGTTGCGCTCGTTATAGGACTTAACCTGACACCTCACGGCACGAGCTGACGACAACCATGCAGCACCTTGCAGGCAGTCCGAAGAAAGGGGTATCTCTACCCCATGCAGCCTGCATTTAAGCCCTGGTAAGGTTCCTCGCGTATCATCGAATTAAACCACATGCTCCACCGCTTGTGCGGGCCCCCGTCAATTCCTTTGAGTTTCATTCTTGCGAACGTACTCCCCAGGTGGGATACTTATCACTTTCGCTTGGCCACGGAGACCGAAGTCCCCACAGCTAGTATCCATCGTTTACGGCGTGGACTACCGGGGTATCTAATCCCGTTCGCTACCCACGCTTTCGTCCATCAGCGTCAGTACATGGTTGGTCACCTGCCTTCGCGATCGGTGTTCTATGTGATATCTATGCATTTCACCGCTACACCACATGTTCCGGCGACCCCACCATGACTCAAGACCTGCAGTATCAAAGGCAATTTTATGGTTGAGCCACAAACTTTCACCCCTGACTTACAGGCCCGCCTACGGACCCTTTAAACCCAATGATTCCGGATAACGCTCGGACCCTCCGTATTACCGCGGCTGCTGGCACGGAGTTAGCCGGTCCTTATTCTTACGGTACCGTCAGACGCCCACACGTGGGCGCATTTCTTCCCGTATAAAAGCAGTTTACAACCCATAGGGCCGTCATCCTGCACGCGGCATGGCTGGATCAGGCTCCCGCCCATTGTCCAATATTCCTCACTGCTGCCTCCCGTAGGAGTCTGGTCCGTGTCTCAGTACCAGTGTGGGGGATCCCCCTCTCAGGGCCCCTAACCATCGCTGCCTTGGTGGGCCGTTACCCCACCAACTAACTAATGGTACGCATGGCCATCCCTGTCCGATAAATCTTTAATCAAAATATCATGCGATATATCGATACCATGGGGCATTAATCCAAGTTTCCCTGGGCTATTCCCCTGACAGGGGCAGGTTCCATACGCGTTCCGCACCCGTGCGCCGGTCGCCACCAGAAAAGCAAGCTTTTCCGTGATGCCCCTCGACTTGCATGTGTTAGGCCTGCCGCTAGCGTTCATCCTGAGCCAGGATCAAACTCTTCATTGTATTTCCTTGAATGTCTGTCCGACATCCGGAAACCCGAGTCCCTGCATCAAAATGGTTCATTCTTAATTCTACGCTGTCGTTACAATATGTATATGAACTTCTTGTTTTTTAAACTCGAAAAGAACTTAGTTTCACTACTTTCCCTCTCTCGTTATCGCCCTGCCTTATCAGCTAAGCGGGTGCAAATATACGCACGTTATTTTCTTACCACAAAATGTTTTCCAATATTTTTTTCAAAAAAAAACCAATTAATTTATAAGTGCTTGTTTATCAGCTTTTCCTTTTTTCCTTCTTAACGAATTTTATGAAAAGAAATTCCAAACCAATCCAAATCTGATTACAAAATCGCGGTAGGGATAATTCGGTGCCGAGTAATAATTAGGCTCTGAAAACATAGAATTCAAGTGTTCTGCCTTTAAATAAATCCGGGTCTGTTTCACCTTGGCGTTTATAAAAACATCCAATAACGGATATCCCCCCAACTCTTCGTTGTTCTGAATATAAAATTCCCCCAAAAGTGGATTGTAGGCGTTCATATTATATGATGTGAAGTATTTAAAGGTCACACCTGTTTGCAAAAACATGGCTTTTTTAAATACATCACTTGAAAAGTACAGACTATTCCGTGTTACTACCTGTGGAAGATTGAGCACTTGATTGTCCTGAGTCACCTCTTGATACATCACGGTATTCATCAATGCCCATTTTCTCCACTTTAATTCTTTTTCATATTTGACCTTTAAGTGATTGACTGTGCCGGATTCTTGAAATGGCCTCACAAATGCCGTCTCTTGCCCCAACCCAATCTCTTCCTCCGTTGCAGTTGATGCGAAGTAGGTATAATTATCAAGCACACTATACTCCGCCGTTAAAAGCCCATAGTTTCTGGAATCAAAAGCAAACCTGATGCTTTTTGTACGAATGTTATCAAAGGTGTCCGTATTCTGCCAATTGAAGTTACGGTAATCACTTTGATATAAGAGATAGTTGAAATCCGGCATTCTGGACGAAACATGTATCGACCCACTGAGCGAATTGCCTTCATTCAATCTATACCTTGCCAAGGCATCAAAATTATTTCCAGTGAGCTCCCCTACCACCGTATAATTCAAATTACCCTCCAAATACAAAGGCCCTAAAGTGTTTTGATAACTTCCCCCAACCGCAATTTCTTCCCCCTGCAATTTATTCCGAATGGTTTGCCCTTCCTCGGTAAAGAGAACACTATTGAAGTAATAATTATAGTTGAACAATGAAACATTTCCAGAAAGCTTCCCTAGTGTTTTGTTTGAAAAGTCAACCGACCCTTTATTGAACATCGTTTTTAACCGCACCCTATCTTCTATTGGAACCAGAAAAGGGTCTTGCCCGAAGGCATCGTTCTGTTGGGCCTGTTCAAAGTCGTACAATTTGGTCTCATAGCTGAACTCGTGGCCGATGGCCAGTGTAGTCGGCGAAATGTCCGTAGAATCCTTTTTATGGTTCACCAATTTGAATTGGTGGTGCAAAAAGTAGCGTTTGCCCAATATCCTATTGTTTGCATTGGTATACAGTAGGTCGATTTTTGCCCTATCCTGAAAATCGGGCAGGTCATCTTCAAACTGACTCCTATCTTGCAAGCCCCCACTTTCTTCACTCTGCATTTCTTGTGCCGCTATGTGCCCTCTTAACGCATATCTGCCATTTTTAGCAATATAGTTAAAGGTGGTTCGAAATTTGCCGTCCTGCGTTTCCTCATACCTATATTTCCCCAATGACCTAAATCCGTTGTAAGCAACAGACATATTAAACCGTTCGGACACATTAAAGGTGAGAAGTGCATCCAGATACTGACCTTGTTCGAATGTGGTTTTGAACATAAGCTCCGTCATAGGGGTAGGAACATTATAATAGTCCACATCTTCCTTCTCAAAATATCCCGGATGTTTGGCAGTCGCCCCTATTCGTGGGTAATAGGACATACCAGAAAAGTTCTTGCCCAACTCATTATAGGGCTGCCCCATATTGGCAAAGGGCATTAGCTCAAAATCGTCTTTTCTTAAATAATTGTATATGTAATCTTTTCTAATGGTAAGGGTGGTATCCACTGAAGTGGTATCGCCATAATATGAGATTATCTTGTAATCCCTGATACCCACAGAGTCCTTTTGTTTAGATTCCAGCTTAGACGCCTCCCTGCCCTTAGGGTTTCCATGAATTGTATCCACGGCGACGGAGTCCTTACCCTGCAATGTAACCGTATCCTTTTCCTGCAACCTTATGGAGTCCCTATCTTTTTTAGGTGGAATCGAATCTTGTTGTGCCAGAACTGATTGGCCAATCAATAAAAGTAGGGTCAATGTTAAAAATCTCATTCCATGATATTGGTTGAGCAAAGGTAAAAGTTTTGTTTCTAAAGAAATGTGAAAAATTGAGACATAAAAAAACCCCGCCTTATGGGCGGGGTTTTAAGCAAAATCTAAGTTTTACTAGTAACCTTTATTTTGTACCATACTAGAATTGGCATCCATCTCCGCCAATGGAATTGCCCAAGCCATTCTGCTATCTCCAGAAGGTATGGTTTCAGTAAAATTTTGTTGTATAGAGATTTTCTCAATATCGTTGCCCGTTCTTACCAAATCTTCAAAACGGAACCCTTCAAACATTAACTCTTTACGTCTTTCCATCAATATATTCTCAATTGTGGCTTCTGCATACAATGATGCCCCCCTATTAGCGGGGATCTTATTAAGTTGGGTCAATGCATCACCTTCCGTGTTCAAAAGAGCCTCGGCATAATTCAAAATCAACTCCTCATATCTCAGTAGCGGAACATTATCATAACCTTGATTATCTGGATATTTACCAATATTCCTTAGCATATCTTCTTCATATCCCAATATTCCATTTTCTCCGTCAAATAGGCCACGTACATCAGTTTCTTCAAAAATATCGGCAACTTCGTCAATCACCTGTACATCTCCGTAACTTCCTCCACCTGTTGTACGATAAATATAGCCTAAACTATTACCTCCAAGATTATCAGTAGAATTGAATTCTAATTCGAAGATGATATTACTCCCCCCATCACTTTCAAAAGAAGCTACAAAATTCTCGGCTGGCATAATTGCATAACCACCATTTTCAATAACGTCTTCTGCGGCATCAATCGCAGTATCCCACATTTCAAAGTATACAGCTACCCTAGCTTCCAAGGCTTTTGCCGCATATTTAGAAAAGAAATTAGTGTCACCTGTATCACTCATTAGATTGTAAGCCATTTCCAAATCGTCAAAAAGCTTCACCCTAACTTCCTCAATGGTATTCCTTGCGGGAAACAATTCTTCTTGGGGAGATTGATTACTTTGATATGTAGTCACATATGGGATACCTCCAGGCGTGGTACCACCTGTTATATATTTTTGCCCATACTGTTTCAACAAGTCAAAATGTGCAAGGGCCCTGATTGCATATGCCTGACCCTGCAAATGCAAACCATATTCCTGATCCCCCTCTAACTGAGACAAATCGGTATTGATAATCAAATTTGCACTTTCTATAACCCTATAAGCCTCATCCCAAAAGAATCCAGTCGTATTGGAGTAAGCAAAGCTTGCTTGTGTAGTAAACCTACCAGAATTTCCGTTGGAAAAACAGTTATCAGTTCTAACCTCGTTTGTTATAATCAAATCTCTCCCATAATAACCAGAAGCTGTCATTCTACTATAGGCTCCTTTTATTAATGCATAGAGGTTATCCACATTGGTGATTCCTCCATTAGCTTCTTTATTTTGATCCAATGCAGGATCTAAATCCTCCGTGGTACAGCTAAACGCCCCTACCAACAAGAAAGACATTAAAACTATTTTTATCTTTTTCATTTTTTTTAAAAATTTAGATTAACACCAAAAACAACTGACCTGACCGGAGGTGTGGTCAACACGGTCTCACCCCTGTTTGTACCATCATCCAAACCACTCAAATCTATGTTTTCTGGGTCATATTTTAAATTATCATCTTTTACCCATGTATACAAGTTAGTTCCACGGACAAATAACCTCAAGCCATCAATCTTCAACATCTCAGTGAACCTAGAATTGAAATTATAACCAATTGTAAGGTTTTTCAGCCTGAAATAATCACCATCATACAAAAATTTAGAGTGTCGCTGCCATGGTCTTCCTACATATTCAAATTTCCCAAAACGTGCTTCATCTCCAGGTTGTTGCCACCTATCCAACAAAGTATTGTAGCCTTGATACAAAGCTGTTGGGTATAGGTCCGTCCCTTGGGTATACCTATGCCACCCTTCATACACTTTATGACCACCAGCATAATAACCACTGGCATCAACAAAGAAACCTTTAAAATCAATATGGATGTTCATTCCTGAAGTAATCTTCGGCAAAGCACTCTCGCCTTGGAACACTCTTTCGGCTGCGTTGAAGTTTGTTGTAGTCTCTCCATCCACACCATTAACATACCATTCCTCATTACCAGTTTCAGAATTAACACCTGCCCAAGTTGGCATATACCAAGCATATACTGGATGTCCTGACTCAACCCTATCGGTTGTTGTAGAAATATTGATTTCTTCACCATTAAGGTCTTTTGCCAACTCAAGGACTTCATTCTCGTTGGTAGCAACATTCCCGCCTATAGAAAGATTAAAATCTTCCGACCTAACGACATCAAAATTAATTTCCACCTCAAAACCTTTGTTCTCCATACGACCAATATTCCTTGTTTGATCAGCAAAACCGGTGGTCAGGGACAATGGTACATCCAACAACAAATCCTTGGATTCTCTGTTGTAATAAGCAAAAGATCCTGAAATTCTATTTTGGAACAGTCCAAAATCAATACCCATATCCAAAGTATTCGAAGTTTCCCATGATAATTCACCATTTCCAAAAGACCCTGGATAAGAAGCACCTTCACCGTTATAATCAGAATCAAAATCCAAAAGAGCTTGATAACTGTTCAAACTAATCGCAGCATTTCCAGTTACACCATAAGACGCCCTGAGTTTTAAATTATTAATAAACTCTGCACCCGACATAAAGTTTTCCCTGTTCAAGTTCCAAGCTGCTCCAACAGACCAGAAATTACCCCATCTATTATTTTTGGCAAATCTTGAACTTCCTTCTCTTCTATACGTACCATTCAATACATACCTACTATCAAAGGCACTGTAGTTAAGCACACCCAAATAAGATGCAACAGACCAATCTAGGAAAGTAGAGTTTGCAGTAGTTGGATTACCCGCTGAATTCAAATTAGTAAGCCCTGTGTCACTAAAGTTGTCAGCATCGGCTTCTAGGAAATAGCTTCTATTTTTTTGCCACTCCTGAAGCAATTTAACATCGAAATTGTGATTTTCTCCAAGATCGAAAGAGTAATCCAAAGAGTTTTGGAAAACATAAGTCACATAATTTCTATTCGCTTGCCAACCATAACCATTAGAACTATCACCATCGCCCCTTACCGGGTTCCTATAACGTTTATAGTTATACACTATATAGTCTATGTTAGTTCTTGTTGTAAATAACAGGTTCTTAATTGGAGTTTCCCACGTCAATGCATTATTGGAAATAATTCTAGTGGTTTTGGAATCATCAATATCCTCTTGCGCTATCCATAGGGGATTAGGAAGAGAAGTGTTCATATTTATTGAACCGTCTGGATTATATGCCTGATCGGTTGAGGGCATAAAAAATTTAACAGCACGTGGAGAAGAAAAATATGCACTATTTTCCAACACCCCGTCTTGATGTGAATAAGACGCACTATTGTTGGAAGTGAAAGTGAACTTATCAGACAAATCTTTAGAAAAATTCAAAGACCCCGAAATCCTATCAAATTCCGAACCAATAACCGTAGCCTCTTGATCAAAGTAACCGAGTGAAGTATAGAAATTGGAAGTTTCATTACCCCCTGTTGCCGAGAAATTGTACTCCCTTATCATAGCATTTTTATTGGTGATAACATCAGCCCAATTAGTCTCTGGACTTCCTGCATCTCTCCAAGCCTGATAATCCGCCCCATAAGATGTATTAGCCCTAGCAAATACACCTGCCTCCTCTACATTACTCAATCCATAATCCGCACCAAAGGAATTCAAAACAGCCTCATAGAACAGCATCTCTCTCTCAGCTCCAGTAAGTGGGGTTGGCCCATCAACAGCATCATTTGCAAAACCAAAATAGCTATTGAAATTGAATTTTGTTTTTCCGGCCTTACCACCTTTTGTTGTAATCACAATTACACCATTTGCTCCTCTAGCCCCATAAGCAGCGGTAGCCGAAGCATCCTTCAACACAGTAATGCTTTCAATATTGTTACTGTTTATACTCGACAAAGCTGAAAGTGAAGAACCTGACTCAGCAGGTGAAAGGTTTGGGTTTGCCATTGGCACTCCATCAATCACATACAAAGGATCGTTTCCTGCCGTAATAGAACTAATACCCCTAATACGGATGTCAGTAGTGGAACCCGGCGTACCAGAATCTCCCGTAATAGAAAGACCTGCAACCTTACCTTGTAACGCTTGATCCACAGTAGCAACAGGAATCTGCTCTATCTGCTCGGAGTTCAATTGTACGGTAGAACCAGTAACATCAGCCTTGGATTTGGTTGAATACCCCATGACCACAACTTCTTCTAAAGCCTGGGCATCATCTTCCATCTGTACGTTAATCGTGGAAGAAGAACCAATTGTTCTTTCCACAGTTTTCTGGCCAATGTAGCTGAAACGCAACATTTGCCCTTGCGAAGCTGAAATGGTATAATTACCATCAAAATCGGTTTGTGTTCCATTGGAAGTTCCTACAACCATAATGGAAACACCAGGAAGAGGCAGACCGTTTTGGTCCGTCACGTTACCTGAAACTGTTTTCTCTTGTCCAAAAGAGAAAGACATGCACAACACCAACAAAGGTGTTAGCATCCATGCTAACTTAGCTTTCATTTATTTCATTTTTTGAATTAGTCCGCTCAAAAGTCAATATAAAAAGTTAATATTCAAAAAAATTAACAACCTTGTACCCCGTATGTTAGCACAACATCAAGTAGTTGTTTTGATAATTTTAACAAATTATTCTCAACCCAACCCCCCTTTTATTAGGTTTGTAGGATTTTTTTTAACTTTTTATTGGCAAATATGTTTTTCTTCACCTTTGAGGTGTTAAATTTTTAAGATATATGTTAAAATCATGTTACCGATCCATATTCGAAGCAGGAACCGATGAAGCTGGAAGAGGATGTTTAGCAGGCCCAGTAACCGCAGCGGCGATAATATTGCCGGAAAATTTTACCAATATCGTGTTGAACGATTCCAAACAGCTTTCCGAGACCAAACGCACTCTTTTGAAACCGATTCTCGAAAAAAAAGCCATTTCTTTTTCTGTTTGCCACGTTTTTGAAGAAGAAATTGACAAAATAAACATTTTAAACGCCTCCTTTTTGGCCATGCACCGCTCAATAGACAGACTACAACCTGTTCCCGATTTTATTATAGTTGACGGGAACCGCTTTAATCCTTACCCCAATATAGACCATCAATGCATTATAAAAGGAGACGGTAAATATATGAGCATAGCGGCCGCCTCCGTTCTCGCCAAAACCTATCGCGATGAATATATGGCCAAGATCCATGAAGAATTCCCCATGTACAATTGGAAAAAAAACAAAGGATACCCTACCAAAGAGCATAGGGAGGCCATCAAAAAATACGGGATCACAAAATATCACCGAAAAAGCTTTAGACAACTCCCCGAACAATTGACTCTGGATATTTAAAAATCCTAACTTTGTGTCAAACTTCTAAAATGAGATCAAAGGTACTTTTTTGTTTGCTCCCCTTGCTGATTGCATCATGTACTAAAGAGGTCAAGACCAAGGATTCCCTTTTGGAGCATTTACCTGCAAACCCTTCCCTAGTTTTAAAAATCAACAACCTTACGAATTTTAAAAGCGAGCTTAAGAACAACGCCCTCCTCAAAAATATTGAAGGCTTTAACCAAATTCAGGACATTACGGCCAAAACCAAAGGCCTGGATTATCTTTCCACCAATAAGACATGCGTCCTCGGGTTTTACGAAGTCGGCAAGGACAACTATGATTATATACTGGCCGCAAAAAATGCATCGGGACTCTTTAATATCGATAGTATTACCAATAAAGCGGTTGAAACCATTATCTATGAAGGGACCAACATTACCAAATACACTCTGGACGGGCTAGAAGTATTCAGCCTCAAAAAGGAAAATGATATCTTGATGAGTTCTTCCATGATGCTAATGGAAAATCTGATTAGAACAAATGAGAATACCCTTTTGGACCCTACATTAAAAAGGCTGTACCAAGCCAGTTCCAATGACAAATCCGCCACCCTATTTATGGACCCGAGCGGAAATACGTCCCTTTTAGCGCTTAAAGAAGAGCATCAGAACGCCAAAAAGCCATTTTCCTCTTGGATTTCTTTGGACTTTACCGCAAATTCTGACGAAGTCAACCTAAACGGTGTAGCAATGGCACCGGATTCCACCAAAAACTTCATTAATCTATTCAAAGGAACCTCGCCCATTGCCAATAGGACTCCCTCCTATGCCCCCTTGAACGCCCAAGCAGTGATATCCTATACTTTTGATGACTATCAAATTTTTGCGAAAAACCAGAACGAATATCTGGACAGGGTAAAACAAACCGATTCGCTCTTTAACACCATAGAGGAGGTGGGATTGATTTACATGAACAATGAAAAAGTGGCCTTGCTAAAGTCTTTTGGCACCGAAAGCCTTTATGATTACCTGAACAGTAAAAAAATCAGTTCGGAAGATTATCAAGGCAGCGAAATATTGGTGTTGGACGCACCTGACCTTGTTGAGAGAAGCTTTACCCCTTTGATAAAAAATTTCCAATCCAACTTTTGCACAATTCTGGAAAACAGCTTTATCTTTTCTGAGGACAAGGCGGCTTTGCAAACCATAATCAGCAACCATAAAAGCTCCTCCTCATTCGATAACGACCTAGGATACAAAACCGCAAAAGCTTCTTTGGCCAGTGAATCCAGTATGCTCATGGTTTCCAACGCTTCGGGCATCGACCATTTTTCCGAACAGGAACTTTCCTCCGAAGTAGTCGAGAACATCAAGGCACTTGATTTAGGCGGACAAGTGTTTGCCGCCCAGATGGTGATGGACAATGGTTTTGGACATTTTAACATTATAGCTTCAAAAATTGTAAAAAATCAAGAAAAAAATACGGTATCCCCCCTATTCACTTTAGAACTAAACACAGATCTGGCCACCGAGCCCCAGTTTGTAAAAAATCATAGGACAAAAGAACGGGAAATCGTAGTCCAGGACGAAAACAATGTACTCTACCTCATCTCCACCGATGGAAAAGTACTTTGGACCAAACAATTGGATGGCAGGATACAGGGAGCTATCCAACAAGTTGATATTTATAAAAATGGAAAGCTACAACTGGCCTTTACCACCAACGACCAATTCCTGGTCTTGGACCGAAACGGGGACGAAGTTTCCCCTTTCAAAATTGATTTCGAGGGCGGAAATCTAAACCCACTGGCCGTTTTTGATTACGATGGGAGCCGCAACTACCGTTTTGTGGTTACCCAAGGCAGTAAAATATTCATGTACAATAACCAAGGTAAGATAGTTCGCGGGTTCACCTTTACCGACGCCCCAAGTAGTATTTTGGGCGCCCCACAACATTTTAGGGTCGGCAACAAGGATTATCTGGTGTTTAAGCAGGATAACGGCACACTCAGGGTCTTACATAGGGTAGGTAGCGACCGAATCAAAATACCGGAAAAGATAGATTTTTCCAACAACGAGGTTTTCCTGTATAAAAACAAATTCTCCGTCACCAACAAAACCGGGGTGCTCCATCAAATAGATACCAACGGAAAATTGACGGCCACAAACTTCAACCTAAATCCCGACCACGGGTTTTATGCCACAAGCAATACGTTGGTGCTCATGGACGACAACGTCCTTACCATTAAGGGCAAAAAGGTGGAGCTGGAACTTGGCGTTTATTCAAAACCCAAAATCTTTTATATCTACGACAAGATTTACGTCAGTGTTACAGATTTACAGAACCATCAAATTTATTTGTACGACAGCCAAGCCGAACCCATTTCCAATTTCCCTGTATTTGGAAGCTCTTTGATAGACCTCTCGGATATGGACAACGACAAAAGCCTGGAACTGGTTGCAAAAGACCAGGACAACTCCCTGATTGTGTACAAAATAAACTAGCGGAACCCAATGCTGTCAGCTATACATTAGTTACTACAAAACATACATTTTTGTTTCGCATCAATGCCTCATTTTGGTAGTTTGGATAGAATTGCTTTTCAACAACTTTAAAATTCTATTTAATGAAAACCACAAACAAACTATTCTACTGTTTGTCCTTTGCCCTGTTGATGGGAGTCAACGGAGAGGCCCAATTTTTTAAAAAATTGGCCAAAAAAGCGGAAAAGGCAGCTGAACGCACGGTTGAAAGACGAGTAGAAAAAGAAACTACAAAAAAAACGGACCAAGCGCTGGACAGCATTCTGGAACCTGGTTCGGGGGGAAAACAAACTCCAGGAAATTCACAAGGAAATGGAAATAGCGGAGGCAATATAGAAGAGACCGGCGCATCAACCGGAACGGTCGCAGCAGGTCCCAAAACTATAGCTGTTTACAGTAAGTTTGATTACGTTCCGGGTGACAAGTCCATTTTTTACGATGATTTCAACGACGATTTCATGGGTGATTTCCCATCCAAATGGAACACCAACGGCTCGGGAGAAGTTGTTACCGTTGGCACATTGCCCGGTAAATGGTATTCCATTGCCAACAGAAGCCTTACCGTCCCCAATTTAGGTAAAGCCCTTCCAGAAGATTACACGATAGAATTTGATGTAAAGGCCACCAACTTGACAACAAATACAAGCTCTTCCGCAGTGTTGGAGATTTATCTTTCCGAAACCCAAAACCTCACAACCAACGAAAATAAAGTATATGCCATTCTTGGTTTCTGCCAGTACGTGCCTGTTGGCGTTCGAGTTCACAATTTTTTTACTGGAGACCCCGCATCAATAAACAACAATCTTCAACAAGATTTTAGAGATATTTATACCGATGTCGTACATGTGTCCATCGCAGTAAACAAGAACCGTTATAGACTATGGCTCAACGAAACAAAAGTGGTCGACCTGCCACAATTCATCGTGAACCCTGAACTCATCAACTACCTTAAATTCCATGTTAAGGGTTTTGATAAACAGAAAAATCAAGAACAGCTGTTAATCAGTAACCTGAAAATTGCCGAAGGTGGTGTGGACCTTCGCAGAAAGCTAATGTCGGAAGGAAAAATATCCACAAATGGAATTCTTTTCAACTCAGGTTCCGCCGACATTTTGCCCCAATCCATGGGAATCATTCGACAAATTTCCCAAGTTTTGACGCAGGATGGCTCCATCAAATTAAATATAATCGGTCACACCGATGCCGATGGTTCTGACGAGAGCAATCTTGTATTATCCAAGAACAGGGCGGAGTCCGTAAAAAAAGCTCTGACCTCCGTTTACGGAATTTCCGCGGACCGATTGAGTTCTGAAGGAAAGGGAGAGAGCGAACCAGTTGCCGATAACACCACCGCGCAAGGCAAAGCGCAAAACCGAAGGGTTGAATTCATCAAACTTTAATACAGAACACTATATTTATGAAACGTTATTTTATTTTACTTGTAATCGCATTTGCTGCGGGACAAACTTCCAAGGCACAATCCAGCTGCAGCACCTATTATCCGTTGGTGGACGGAGCCAATTTCCAGTATACCAACTATGATAAAAAAGGCAAAGAGGACGGACAGATAAACTATAAGGTCGCCGATGTTCAAAATAACGGAGACACTACCAACGCCACCATGATGATGGAAATGGTGGACAAAAAAGGGAATACCTACACCTCGGATTATGAAATTGCTTGTGACGGCAACGTGGTCAAAATCGATTTTAAATCCTTGATGAACGATCAAATGCTCAGTCAAATGGGCGATGTTGAAATGGATATTTCCGGAACGGATGTGGAATTGCCCAACAGTCTTTCCGTGGGACAAGCATTGCCAGACGCCAATATGCAGCTTAAAATGAAGATGGGCGGAGGGATCAACATGAACACCAATGTGGAGACCATCAACCGTAAAGTGGAAAAACAGGAAAGCGTGACCACACCCGCGGGCACTTTTGATTGTTATGTGCTCTACAGCGAGACCAAGACCAAAATGATGATGGCGAACAGCATCTTCCCGTCACGCACGTGGCTGGCCGAGGGCGTTGGTATCGTAAAGCAAGAATCCTATAACAAAAAAGGCAAATTGATAGGTAGCATGGTACTGACCCAATACAGTAAATAACCGGGATTTACTTTGTAAAAAAATAAAACCGAGGCTCTAGCCTCGGTTTTTCATTGTCCTATTCTTTCCGTAAAGGAGAGATCATTATGTGGGCCTTATGCGTCCCTGGATCCATGAGCCAAGGATGATTGGACCCCTTAGGTTTTTCAGGCAGCCCAGTAGATGCCGCCGTGGCAAAAGGTAAATAGACCACGTATCTATAATGCGCTCCTTCGACCTCATGGGTTTCAGGGTTGTACATATCGCTTTCCCCATAATAAATATGTAGGGTAGCTCCCGGTTCTCCCATATCCAGTTTTCCGGATTTTGCCTCTTCTTCGCGAATATCAAAGATTTCAGGCCCTGATTTACCTTCAGCACGTAATTCCCTGCCCCTGGCCATAAAGGGTTCCAGACTTTTATGATAACAGGCTGCATTAAATCCTGATTGTTTGGGATTATCAGCAAGGACAATGAATTCGTTATCTCCTTCTCGGAGCGTTACAAAATCGCCTGCCATATTATAACCGATGACTTTACACCCATCGCGGCTTTCCGCTGGAGCGGCCATAAGTGATGCAGCAATCAAGGCTTCATCGGAGTCAATGGGAACATAGTTGGTTTCGACTTTATCAACCGTATTGCTTTCCACTGTTGCGGAATCGTCCCCATCTTTTTTGTTTTCGCTGGTGTTCTTGCAGGAAAGCAAGGTTCCTGTCAATACAAGTACTAAGAGAAATCTTTTCATGGTGCGTTGAATTTAGTTGCATACAACAACATCGAGTGCAAAAATTGGTTTTGCCGACATGAACTCAATATGTAGTTATGCTGTGCAGTAGTAAGTTAATGGTTTAAATTGGATTTAGAGGGCTATCGATAACGTTAAAGAAATTTTACCGCCCAACATAATGTAGACAAGAACATCATATTCTTTTACAAATCAATTATTAATTCAAACAAAAGTTCATTGGAAGTATCACTTACTAAAACCGATACTAGCGCCACTTTGTTTCTTATTAATCAAATTATGCTTAAGATTTTCAAACTCTTCCTCAGATATAATATCCTTTTCCCTAAGCCATCCAAGGGTCATCAATTGAGGTTCAACCGGCATCTCTAAATCGATTTTAGCATACTTTGACTTTAAAAACAGGGCTATCTCATCAGACAGTTTTTTAATAAATGCTTCAAATTCATCCTTGTTAGGCTTGTTTTTAATGAATTCCAAATAACCGTTATTATGGGTAGGAATCAACAACACATTTTTTGACTTTATATATGTGATAAGCCCGCTAAGACAAGTAACAATGAATAAGAATATGGAAACACCTATTAAACCACTCCTGTCGGCATAGTTATCAGCATTGAATATGTTAATTAGAAAAAAAGCACCAAATACCAAAGTAACAATTAACATCACGTTATCGGTTTCCTTTTGCCAAACAGTTTTCGAAAAATCTATTTCCTCATAGGGAATATTGAACTCTTCAGAGCTAGTTAAGTTTCTAAATCGAATTCTCAAGAATCCTTTTTCCAAAGTAAATTCTCGGGCCAGGAAAAGTTTTTTCTGCAAAAGATTCATTTGTAAGAGCTATTCATTGCAAAAGTTTATTCTTAAATCAAGATACTCATTATTTGCGAATTCAAAATGAATATTTCAGTATGCCTACACTTGTGTCCCTTCCTTGACCAACTCGGCCTCAAAAAGTGTGGTAAAATGTTTCAGAAGCTTTTCTTTTACTTCCTCCATATCCACTTCTTTCTGGCCTAGTTCCACATTTAGGGAGGTCACTGCCTTATCCTTGATGCCACAGGGAATCATCATATCAAAATAACCCAAATCAGCATTTACATTAAGGGCAAAGCCGTGCATGGTCACCCAACGGCTGGCGCGCACGCCCATGGCACATATTTTTCGGGCAAACGGAGTCCCCACATCCAGCCAAACACCCGTCTCTCCCTTGGAACGTTCGGCTTTAAGACCGTATTCGGCCAAGGTCAAAATCACCATTTCTTCCAAAAAACGAAGGTATTTGTGAATGTCCGTGAAAAAGTTGTCCAAATCCAGAATAGGATAGCCCACCACTTGTCCAGGCCCGTGGTAGGTAATATCCCCACCGCGGTTGATTTTGTAGAAAGTGGCTCCCTTTTCAGCAAGTTTGTTTTCGTCTACCAGCAAATTGTTGATGTCCCCGCTCTTTCCCAAAGTGTACACATGCGGATGCTCCACAAATAAAAAATGGTTCGGTGTTTCAAGACCTGCATCCTCACGACGGTTTCGAATCTTGGTATCCACAATGTTCTTAAACAGAAGCTCTTGGTAATCCCAAGTTTCCTTGTAATCCTTGAATCCTAAATCCTGAAGGGCAACTTTCTTGTTCATGCTACAAAGATACGAAGCAGGTGAATGGAAAACTATTTCTCCAGTTCCACCTCCAAATCCAAGACTGATGGATTCTTCATCAACTCCAAAAAGTTGACCTCATAGATCAAGGTTTTTCCATCTTGACTAAAAGTAGCTTCTTCCGCTGTAGTCGATTTTATCTTTTTTGGAAAGTGATATTTTAAAGTGTACGTAGAACCCGAAAGGAACATTTCGGCTCCCTGCAAGCTATCCAATTGTTGCTCAAACAATTCTTGGTCCACGATTTTCGCGGTACGCGTAAACTTATTTTTCTTAAAAGTATAATTTACCTCTGTTGGTTGTTCGGTAGGCTTCATTGGGCCCTGCTGAGGATTCGATTTACCTCCAATGGAACTGGCATCTTGGAAAGCTCCAAAAGCATCATTTACCTCGCTCACATTTTTGAACTCACTGAACAAGTCAAACTTCATCTCCTTTTTCTCGGGGTCCATCACCATGCGCATATTAAAAGGCTCCAACTTTTTGAGCTTTTGCTGCTCCTCTTCGGGCAACTGGGCAATACTATCCTTTTTCTCCTCTAAAAAATCCTTGAAAGATATAATGGAATCAATCGGCTTCTCATTGGTTTTGGTCAATTCATCACCGGCCATTTCCATCATCTCGGAACCATCAAAATTGATGGACAACTTTCCGGAACCATCTTCTTGCAAATGGATTTCCTCGGTGAAATTACAGGATGCCGCCATAATTATAAGTGCGGCAACCAATGCGTATTGAATCTTTTTCATGATTTTTATTAATGGTTAGTACATTCAACGATTTATATGGAGGTCAAAAATACCACAATCAATGAAAATCTAAAACGACCAAGGGGAATTTTAGATGAACAACATCCTCTTAAAAAATCAAGCCTTCGGAACCAATTTGGCCCATCCGAATCAACAGTAATTTTAGAATTCACTGAATAAATCCGCTAATTGGGATTGTTCAAAATGACCAACGCGGCGATTACACCGGGAACCCATCCGCAAAGGGTCAGTAAAAAAACGATAAGAATAGAGCCACACCCCTTGCCTATTACGGACAATGGAGGGAAAAGAATGGCCAATAAAACTCTCCAGAAACTCATTGATTATATGATTTGATTGATTATACTTATAGGTAGTTAAAATGCGTGTTTTGTTACAGAAAACCACTATTTTTAACCAAAATCGGTCAAAAAATGCGGTTTTTCGTCCTTATCTTACTCTTTATCAATTCATTTTCCCTATTGGGTCAATATCGTATTTCCGGGCAGGTTTCCCCAGAAAATGCAGGCAATGCCATTTATTTGTCATTGGTGGAGGATTACCGAAAATCTTCACGGGTCTATTTGAATCAAATTGTACAGAAATCGGAAGTGGATTCCGTGGGCCATTTTTATTTTGAAGGAAATAATCTCTCTACCCAAAATCGCATCTACCGTATTCATTTGGATGGCTGTTCGGACAATTCTGGTGCCAACCACTTTTTGGGCCAATGCAACAACAGCAAAAACGTACTTTTTATCGCCAACAACAAAGACACTTTGCAGTTTCCCACCTCTTTTGAAGACCAATCGCTTTGCACCATAACATCCACCAACACAAAATCGGGCCTACTTTTGGATGCACAAGGTTTAAAAGAGCATATGGCCTACGACTTTACGGACTACCCTAGCGAGGCCAAGAAAAAACTCAATTTGGCGAAATGGTTCACTACACTACATACTTTTGGAAAGGAAGCAAACGAACCACTCGTAGAACTGTACATTTATGATTTTTTGTCGGACAAACGGAACGAAACTTTTCGCTTTTACCTTGAAGACTTAACGACCACCGATTATTACGAAAACCTGTCCGAAAGATTGACAACAAGTTATCCCGAAGCTGAATTCACACAGCAATACCAAGCTGAAATAACCACGGACAAAGAATTGGCCAGTTTCAACAAGCCAAAATCATCCAAATGGAACCGGACCATAATCGCTCTTTTGGCGGTTTCTCTTTTGGGCAATGTGCTGTTCTTTCTTGGAAAGAAAAAAAGGAACACTTCTCAATTGCTTGAAAAACTGACACCTCAAGAGCAAAAAATCGTCAACCTGATATTGGAGAACAAGACCAATAAAGAGATTGCTTCAGAACTTTTTGTGAGCGTAAGTACCATAAAAACACACATCAACAACCTCTATAAAAAACTGGGGGTTTCTTCGCGTGAAGAAATGGCTCTTCGCTTCAAAAAATAAATTTCAACCCCCGGTCTAGTCCCCATTTCCAACGTGTAAAAATTCCTTCACCTATTGATTTTATTGAATTTGGCCATCAAACCATAAATCACATAAAATTATGAAGCGAGTTTTAACAACAGTGTGTATACTATGCATTCTGTGCGTTTCCGCGCAAGAATTCAACAAGGAAATCATCACAGAAAACGGTCGGCAATTGCTAGTGGGTAAAATCAACCTGGAAGGATTGCAATCCCAACCCTATGGCAACTGGTTCCAAAGCAGGTATAACGACTACCATCCCGACGACACTATGGTTACCTTGTTCAAAGAAAAACTGTCGGAATACAAAATCAAACTATTCTTGGGAACTTGGTGTGGCGACAGCAAACGGGAAAGCCCCAGATTCATCAAAATATTGGAAGCCGCAGATTTTCCGATGGAGCAATTGGAAATCATCGCACTGGATTACCGCAAAGGACATTACAAAACCAGTCCAACTGGCGAAGAAAAGGGATTGAACATCATTAAAGTGCCGACCATCATCTTTTTTAAAGATGGAAAAGAAGTCAACCGAATCGTGGAAAGTCCATTGGAAACTTTAGAGGAAGACGTGGCCCAAATTGTTTTTGAAAAAGACTATGTGCCCAATTATGCATATTAAGTTGGGCCAACGCAAGGATTTAAAGCGCAAAAGTGTAATTTTGCGCTTTAAATTTTTTACAGACTATGCAACTATCGGAACAAGAGATCGTTCGAAGGGAAAAATTGACCAAACTCAGGGAAATGGGCATCAACCCATATCCCGCAGCATTGTATCCTGTTGATGCCACTTCCAAGAGCATCAAGAATGATTTTGAAGAAGGAAAGAAAGTAGTGATTTCCGGTAGATTGATGTCACGAAGAATTCAAGGAAAAGCTTCTTTTGCTGAACTTCAGGACAGTGAGGGACGTATCCAAGTCTACTTTAACCGTGATGAAATTTGCCCTGATGATGACAAAACCTTGTACAATGATGTGTACAAAAAATTGCTGGACATCGGTGACATTATTGGGATTGAAGGAGAGCTTTTCACGACCCAAGTTGGCGAAAAAACCGTGATGGTAAAGCAGTTTTCGCTTTTGAGCAAAAGCTTGAAACCATTGCCGCTACCCAAGGTAGATGACGAAGGAAAAGTGTACGATGCCTTCAACGACCCAGAGCTACGGTACCGTCAACGGTACGTGGATTTGGTAGTGAACCCGCACGTAAAGGACACCTTCATCAAAAGAACAAAAATCACGACGAGCATACGGGAATTCTACAACCAAAAAGGATACTTGGAGGTGGAAACCCCGATTTTGCAGCCTATCCCCGGTGGAGCCGCGGCACGTCCGTTCTTAACACATCACAATGCATTGAACGTCCCATTGTACCTCAGAATTGCCAATGAACTTTATCTAAAAAGATTGATTGTCGGCGGATTTGACGGCGTTTACGAGTTTGCCAAGGATTTCCGTAACGAAGGAATGGACCGCACCCATAATCCAGAGTTTACCGTAATGGAGCTTTATGTCGCCTACAAGGACTACAACTGGATGATGGACACCACCGAAGAACTACTGGAAAAAGTGGCCATTGATGCCACAGGAAGCTCCAAAGTGAAGGTAGGCGATCACGAAATAGAATTCAAGGCACCTTACCCTAGGGTTCCGATTTTGGAAGCCATTAAAATTCATACAGGTTTTGATGTGGCCGATATGGAAGAGGACGAACTCCGCGAAGTGGCCAAGAAATTGGATATTGAAGTGGATGAAACCATGGGCATCGGTAAATTGATCGATGAGATTTTTGGTGAAAAATGTGAACACCACTACATCCAGCCGACCTTTATTATTGATTATCCGAAGGAAATGAGTCCGTTGACCAAAGAGCACCGAACCAATCCTAGACTTACGGAGCGTTTTGAATTGATGGTGAACGGCAAGGAATTGGCCAATGCCTACTCCGAGCTGAACGACCCTATTGATCAGCGCGAGCGGTTTGAAGATCAACTCAAACTTTCTGAAAAAGGAGATGATGAAGCGATGTTCATTGACCAAGATTTCTTGCGTGCTTTGGAATATGGTATGCCTCCAACCTCTGGAATCGGAATCGGAATCGACCGTTTGGTGATGCTGATGACCAACAATTCTTCCATCCAAGAAGTATTGTTCTTCCCGCAAATGCGACCCGAAAAAAAGCAGGTAGAACTTACCGAAGAGGAAAAAATCATTATGGATATTATTAAGCCACAAGGTGAAATGCCATTAGCTGAACTTAAGGAAAAAGCAGGTTTGAGCAACAAAAAATGGGACAAGAGTAGCAAGAGCCTAACCAAACACGGACTTATCAAAGTAGAGAAGACCGAGAGTAATCTTTTGGTAAAATATACGGGATAGCATAAAAATCTTATCCTTATCAAACACAAACCCCTGAACCTAAAAATCGGTTCAGGGGTTTCGTTTTTAAAAAAATTTCTATCTTACCCCGATTTTCTTCCTCATTGGAAGGAGATTTCCAGCAGCTTACCCCAATAATCTTACTAAAACCTATTTAAATGAAAAGAATGAAATTAGCATTCCTTTTCGTGCTGTTGGTATCGTTTTCCGCCACTGCACAAGAGGTAACAGGAACCGTCTATGACGACCAAAACGTGCCCTTGCCCGGAGCTTCGGTTCAAGTAAAGGGAACAACCACGGGAGCCATTACCGACTTTGATGGCAACTATTCCATAGCAGCAAGCACTGGGGACATCTTGGTGTTTTCCTATGTCGGGTTCAATACCCAAGAAGCGACCGTGACCGGAAGTACTTTGAATGTAACACTACAAGCCGGACTCGAACTGGAAAATGTTGTGGTCGTAGGCTCTAGAAATCCAAATAGAACAGCAACAGAAAGTACTGTTCCTGTAGATGTCATTGACATTAAGGAATTGAACAATGTGGCCCCACAGGTAAATTTAAATCAAATACTAAATTATGTGGCGCCTTCCTTCACTTCCAACACACAGACCATTTCGGATGGTACAGATCATATAGATCCCGCCTCCTTGAGAGGTCTCGGGCCCGATCAGGTGTTGGTGTTGATCAATGGTAAACGCAGACACACCTCTTCCTTAATTAACGTAAATGGTACATTTGGGCGTGGTAGTGTTGGTACAGATTTAAATGCAATTCCCGCAGCCGCGATAAAACGTATCGAAGTGCTCAGGGATGGAGCAGCGGCCCAATATGGTTCCGATGCCATTGCCGGTGTAATCAATATTGTTTTGAATACGACTGTAAATGAATTGACGGCGACCATGACCAACGGTGCTAATTTTTCCAAAAATGCAAATGGACAAACAGGCGGGGTAGACGGTGAAACCACAAACTTTTCGGCCAGTTATGGTTTGCCACTTGGTGAGCACGGAGGATACATCACATTTTCTGGTGATTTTGACGTTCGTCAAGACTATAATCGTATGAAAGAATGGGAAGGCAGTGTCTATAATCTTTATAATACCATTGAACGTTTTGCCGACCAAGATGGTTATGATCTGTCCAATTTGTTGGACGATGATGTTGCGGATGTAATTCAATATGCAAATGAGGCGAATATTAATTTGAACGGAGCAACAAGCAAAGAAGAACTTCAACCCATTTTATCTGCAGATAATACAGAAGCGGAATTGGCTGCGCGAGGGCTACAAAGAAGCGACTTTAATATGCGTGTGGGCCAATCTGCCCTGCGAGGCGGTAGATTTTTTACCAACTTCGCCTTACCGTTGGATGATAAGGGCACCGAACTGTACTCTTTTGCAGGTATTAGTTCAAGAACGGGGAATTCTGCAGGATTCTATCGACTCCCAAATCAAAGTAGAACATATACACCAGCTTACATCAATGGGTTTTTACCCGAAATCAATTCTGCGATAAAAGATCATTCTTTATCCGCCGGTATAAAAGGAATGGTCGGTGATTGGAATGTTGATTTTAGTAATACCTACGGGAAAAACTCCTTTTTGTATACCATAGGGAATACCTTTAACGCATCTTTACAAAGCTCCTCTCCCACCGTTTTTGATGCAGGGGGCTTTTCTTTTAGTCAAAACACCACCAACCTGGATGTCAATCAATTTTTTGATGATGTGATGTCTGGTCTAAATGTTGCTTTTGGGGGAGAATATAGAGTTGAAAATTATACCATTGTAGCCGGAGAAGAGGCGTCCTATGCCCAATACACGGCAGAAGGTCAGGTTATAACCCTTGCTTCGCAACAACCCTCCCAAGATTTCTTTGGAAATGCAAGACCTGGTGGCTCACAGGTGTTTCCCGGTTTTAGTCCAAAAAATGAACTCTCCAGAGAACGAAATAGTGTTGCAGGCTACTTTGATGTAGAAGCTGATTTTTCTGAAAGATTTTTAGCAAGTTTTGCCACTAGATTTGAGAATTATAGCGATTTTGGATCTACCATTAATTTTAAATTGGCGACCCGTTATAAACTTTCTGACAATTTAAATATTCGAGCTGCCGCAAACACTGGATTCCGAGCTCCTTCGTTGCATCAAATTAATTTTAACTCGACGTCAACTATTTTCGACCAGAACGGAAACCCACAAGAGGTGGGTACCTTTGCGAATGATAGCCGAGCTACAAAACTTTTGGGAATCCCTCAACTTAAGGAAGAAACATCTCAAAGTGTCAGTTTAGGCTTAACGGCTAAAATCCCAGATGCCAACCTAACTTTTACGGTAGACGGCTATTTTGTTAAGATTGACGACAGGGTGGTTTATACAGGCCAGTTTCAAGGACCTGGAAATGGTACGGAGCTTGATAACTTGCTGTCCCAAGCCAATGCTACCGCCGCTTCGTTCTTTGCCAATGCCATCGACACCGAATCAAAAGGGTTGGACGTAGTGATTACGCATAAGGCGCAGCTTGCTGCTAACTGGAGGTTAAAATCCGACCTTGCAGGTACTTTTTCCAAAACAAAACAAGTGGGCGATATTAACGCCTCTGAGGTTTTAGAAAACGCTGGATTGGTAGAAACCTATTTTCCTGAAGACAGTAGGGTTTACTTGGAAGAAGCTGTTCCAAGAACCAAAGTAAACCTATCCAATAGTTTAACCTCCAAAAAACTAATTGTGTTTTTGAGAAATGTATACTTTGGGGAAGTAACAGAGGCCACTACCAATATTGATAGACAACAAGTATTCGGCACCAAGCTGGTTACTGATTTGTCTATTGGATATAAATTTACTCCTGCCATTACCTTCACCGTTGGGGCGAACAACCTATTTGACATTTACCCTGATAGGGCAGCCGAGACTCTGGCTGATGGTGGAAATAATAGAAGCGATGGACGATTTGACTGGTCCCGAAGAGCTCAACAATTTGGAATTGGCGGCAGGTTTATTTTTGGAAGAATTAGTCTTTCTTTAAAATAAATCCAACATATTTTAATTATTTTATGCTGAAGCCCCGTGACGGGGCTTCTTTATTTTTATCTTTTAACAAAAAAGCATAGCTTAGAACCCCAATGGAACTAAGCAAAAAAATTGGGCTGGTCCTAGGACCGGTTGTCTTTCTTGTATTAAACTTTCTGCCTTTTGAAATAATCTCGGAAAAAGGCGACCCCGTAATTTCAGTCGCGGCATGGATGCTGATATGGTGGATTACCGAAGCGGTATCCATATCTGTTACGGCACTCCTTCCCTTGCTTCTACTGCCTATTTTAAAGATTTTACCCATTGCAGAGGTTGGTGCCAATTATGGAAGTCCCATTGTATTCCTATTCTTTGGTGGTTTTGTGATGGCTCTTGCCTTGGAAAAGGTAAACCTGCACCGAAGGATTGCACTGAACATTATTAGGCTCACCGGAACCACCCCAAACAAGGTAATCTTAGGTTTTATGATCGCCACGGCCACTTTGAGCATGTGGATCAGCAATACGGCAAGTACTGTGGTAATGCTGCCTATTGCCGTTTCCGTTATCAACTTATTGATCAACGACGAGGATGGCTTTACCAAGAGTGATCAAAATTTTGCGCTTTGCGTTATGCTCGGCATCGCCTTTTCTGCCAATGCAGGAGGAATTGCCACCGTAATCGGGACACCTCCAAATTCCGTTTTAATAGGACTTTTGGAAAACGAATACAATACGGAAATATCTTTTTTAAAGTGGATGACCATTGGACTGCCATTTTCCATCATCATGATAGGGATTTGCTACTTGGTTCTGGTAAAATGGATGTTCCCCAACAAAGATTTAAAGTTCAGTGCATCAAGGGAAGTCATTCAGGTAGAACTGGAAAAATTGGGTCCTACCACCGGAAAGGAAAAAATGGTTTTGGCAATTTTTGCGGTAACGGTTTTCCTCTGGATTTTCAGGACATTGATCAACAACATATTTCCAAATCTTGGCCTTACGGACACCATGATCAGTATTTTTGCCGCTGTCGCTCTTTTTGCCATTCCCTATAACATAAAAAAGGGTGATTTTATCATCACTTGGAAAGATACCTCTAAATTGGCGTGGGGAATATTGATACTTTTCGGAGGTGGACTTGCTTTGGCCCAGGGAATGTCTACCAGTGGCATCGTGGATATGGTTGCCAACAGCATAGCCCAAAGTGAAATAAGCATATTGTTCACGGCTGCATTATTAATATTCCTAATGCTTTTTATGACAGAATTGATGAGCAATGTAGCGCTAGTAGCCGTTTTGGCCCCGGTAGTTGCAGGTATTGCGATTGGCTTGGATATTCCAATGCTACATCTATTGATTCCCGTTACCATTGCCAGTAGTTGTGCATTCATGCTCCCGATGGCCA
Organism: uncultured Allomuricauda sp.; assembly: GCA_963677115.1. GTDB lineage: Bacteria > Bacteroidota > Bacteroidia > Flavobacteriales > Flavobacteriaceae > Flagellimonas. The sequence continues at coordinate 1,954,515 of OY781874.1, read as the reverse complement.
CTCCGCCAAACGCCATCGTGTTTGCCAGCGGCTATGTAAAAATTCCACAGATGGCACGTGTTGGTGTTATATTGAACCTGATTGCCGTATTGTTGCTTGTTTTAGTTTTTCAGTTTGTGATTCCGATATTGTTTTAAACTAAAAATGCCCCTCCGGGCGGAAGGGCATTTTCACAAACTAACTAACTCAAAAAAATGTAAGAAACTAACTCAACTAACGCTTCAACCCTTAGCAAGCAAAGCGTAACTCTTTGTTAAGTACAAAGTTATAACCCTTTTTTGTGAAGATTATTATAATTAGTCTTTTGTTAACGTCACAATAAAGAACCCGTTGCCCCCTTTCGGTTTGCCCTTTTTAGTAATATACTGAGGTAATTTTGTCAAAACATCTAAATGATTGAATAATCCATACGGTAAAAGCCATTTTGCTAAAAATACCTATGCCGTAGCAAGTGATGTTATTTTTTTGTTAACCAGTCACTTATTAGATTTCCTTAACAAACCAAAGATGCTGTAAAAACAAAAACCCCTCACAAGAGGGGTTTTCATAGCTAACTCAAATAAGTTGTAAAATGAAAACATTTTACTGCATTGATCCTGTATAGGGATCAAAATTTTCAGGCAGATACTTGGAGGTATCAAAACCCAATTCCATATCTTCTTCTTCCATGTAGTTTACCGAAGTGATGGCTATAACATCTGTGTAGGGATCAAAACCTTCTGGCAACAAATACTCGCTATTGATTCCGAATACAAGCTCAGTTTCTTCTTCCAAGTAGGTAATCGATTTTAGGTCGATATACATCTCGTAAGGTGAAAACCTTTCCGGCAAGTAATCTTTGGTCTCAAAACCAAGGTCCATATCCTCGTCCTCCATGTAGTTGATGGAATGTAGGTCCACCACATCTGTGTAGGGGTTGAAATTCTCCGGCAAATACTTTTGGACATCAAAGCCCAATGAGGGATCAACATTGTTTTGGAAGTATATGATGGAATTCAAATCAAAATAGCTTTTGTAGGGGTCAAAACCTTCAGGAAGATAATCCGCGGTATCAAAACCAAGATCTACCTCTGGTTCTTCCTCCAAATACACTATTTCATTTAAATTCAGTTCATACCAGGCAAAATCTGCCATTTCTGAAGTTGGATCGTTTAACGCTGTACCTATATTCAAGGTGGTCAAACTGTTTTCTAAACTACCCGGTGTTTCGGATTGTACCGCTACAACCTTGGTATTTTGTTGGTCGTTGGCTATGGCGGTACTACTCAATAATACACTACCATAAATTAATAATAACTTGTTCATTTTTTGATTGAATTTTGTGATTGATGATATGCTTATAAGACTGAGCAAAATCTAAAATGTTACAGTCTTTAGGAAATTTTCACAAATTCCAAACCTTCGTTAGGCCCAGTTATACGGGGAAATTACCTCCAAACCATCAGTAAAAGGCAGGACTCCCAAAGGTTGGGACATTGCGTTAAAAAAGTAGGTGTTAATATTTATTTAACAGTTAATTTTCATGAATTTTAGGTTCTTTGAATCTTCATAGTTATTCAAACGAACATATAATGATCAAAAACTTACTGCCTCGACTACTTGTAGTCATTATCCTATTGGGTACCGTTCAAAATACCGACGCCCAACTTTTCAAAAAGAAAAAGAAAGAAACCGAACAAAAAAAGGAGGACAAATCCAAACCTGGTGATATAAAGCCTTACGACAAAGTCATTACCAAGGATGCAAAGACCGACGAAGGTCTCTTCAGTGTGCATACTGTAGATGATAAACACTACTACGAAATTCCAGATTCCCTTTTTAACCGCGAGATGTTAATGGTGAGCCGCATTTCCAAAACGGCGACAGGCATCGGTTTTGGTGGTGGAAAAATCAACACACAAGTGCTCCGTTGGGAAAAAAAGGACAAAAAAGTGTTGGTCCGTGTAGCTTCTTATGAAAATGTGGCTGCCGATTCCCTTCCGGTTCACGAAGCAGTGGTAAACTCTAATTTTGAACCTGTACTTTTTTCATTTGATATCAAAGCCATCAACAAAAAAGATTCCTTGAACCCCGCAACGGTAATTGAAATCGACCCTTTGTTTACCGATGATGTAAAAGCACTTGGGTTTCCCGCCGGTTACCGCAAAAGATACAAAGTAACAAGAATGGACGGAGACCGTAGCTACATCGAGTCCATAAAAAGTTACCCTTTGAACATAGAGGCAAGACACGTAAAAACCTATCTATCCAACGAACCTCCAAGCAATTCCAGCTTGGGATCTATTTCTTTGGAGATCAACAACTCCATGATTTTATTGCCCAAAGAACCTATGAAACGTCGCTATTTTGATGATCGTGTGGGTTGGTTTGCCCGAGGTCAGGTGGATTACGGACTTGAGGCACAGGAAAGCAAAACAGTAACGTATCTAGATCGCTGGAGACTCGAGGTCAAGGATGAGGACATCGAAAAATATAAGGCCGGGGAGTTGGTGGAGCCCAAAAAACAAATTGTTTATTATGTGGACAGAGCAACACCTAAAGAATGGGTGCCTTATATTAAACAAGGTATAGAAGATTGGCAAGTGGCCTTTGAGGCCGCAGGATTTAAAAACGCCATTATTGCCAAAGACCCTCCATCTATTGAAGAGGACCCAGAATGGTCTCCTGAAGACGTAAGGTATTCTGTAGTTCGCTATTTGGCTTCTCCTATTCCAAATGCCAACGGTCCTCACGTAAGCGACCCTAGGAGCGGTGAAATTTTGGAATCGGACATTAATTGGTACCACAACGTAATGAGCTTGCTACGCGGTTGGTATTTTGTACAAACCGCAGCCATTAATCCAGATGCTCAAAAAACTCAGTTCAAGGAAGAAATTATGGGTCGTTTGATACGATTTGTTTCCTCCCACGAGGTCGGGCACACTCTTGGCTTGCCCCATAACATGGGAAGTAGCGTTGCATATCCGGTCGACTCTTTGCGTTCTGCAAGTTTTACGAAAAAATATGGTACGGCGCCGTCCATTATGGATTATGCCCGTTTCAACTACGTTGCACAGCCAGGTGATGATGGTGTGGCTTTAATGCCAAACATTGGCATTTATGATAAATATGCGATTAAATGGGGCTACAAGCCTATTTTGGACAAAACGGCAAAAGAGGAGAAACCGATTTTGAACAGTTGGATATTGGAACATGCAGGAGATCCAATGTACCGTTTTGGACATCAACAAGTAGGCGACATACACGACCCGAGCTCCCAAACCGAGGATTTAGGGGATGATGCCATAAAAGCGAGCTTATACGGCATAGAGAACTTAAAACGAATTGTCCCCAACTTAATACAATGGACCACTGAAGAAGGTGAGAATTACGACGACCTCGACACCATGTATGGTCATGTTGTAGCTCAGTTTAGCAGATATATGGGACACGTATCCAATAATATTGGCGGTGTATATGAATACCATAAAACTGCAGATCAAGAAGGTGCGGTTTACACCTATGTGAGCAAGGAACACCAAAAAAATGCCATGGAATTTATGCAAGAACAACTCTTTGAGACCCCAGATTGGTTGATAGCACCGGACATCTTCAATAAGATTGAGTATTCGGGTTCCGTGGAACGTATTCGGGCAACTCAGGAACGTTACTTGAACACCATGTTACATTTGGGCAAATTGGCCCGGCTCATCGAAAATGAAACGTTGAACGGGAAGGAAGCTTATGGGTTGGTCGAAATGATGCGTGATCTTCGACGAGGTATTTGGTCGGAGACACGAAATGGAAAAACAATAGATACCTACCGTAGAAACCTACAAAAGGCACATATTGACCGCTTGGAATACTTGATGACTGCCGACAGTCAAAGTAAACAGCCCGATTTTGGTGGGTATAGAAAATCGACCCCTATCAATACTAGCCAGTCAGATATTCGTTCAGTGGCACGTGCCGAACTCAACAATCTTAAAAGTGATATCAGAGGTGGTCTTTCTAGAATTTCGGATACCATGAGCCGTTATCATTTACAAGATGCAATGGAGCGCATTGACCTAATTTTGGAGCCTGCCAGATAAGCTTTTTCTTTAAATAAGTAAACACCCTGTAAGGTGTGATCGTTGCCGTTCATCGATCACACCTTATATTTTTTTAGGCACACATCACTAAAAAGTGGTTTCACAACATATACGTGAGATTCCCAATGGTATTGATTACTTTAGTAATCCCAAATCTCACATTATGAACTACAAGACAAAAAGTTTAATCTACTTTTCCTGCTTCGTTGCTGCCTCTGTTTTTTACTATTTGGTAGAGGAACACGATGAGTTTGAAGATCATCTGAATTCCAAAACATACGTTGATACCCATTTCGAGGATGCTGACGATTATACCGATGATTCCGAAAAAGAACTTGAGGAAGAACTCAAGTAATTTTCCCAACACCCCTTATTTACTGTTAAAAGCTTCATAAACTATCGGTTCATGATTAAACCTTTTGGACACGCTCGTTGTCCAAGAGACAAATCATTTAAAATTGAACGATATGAAGCAATTAGCAATTTTATTGGTTATGCTAACAAGTGTTGGTATATCCGCCCAAAGACATGATGGACAGAAAATGCGCAAAGGTCCCAAAATGGACATGACCGCGGAACAAATGGCCACGTTGCAAACAAAACATATGACCTTGGCCTTGGACCTTACCAACAAGCAACAAGACAAAGTCTACGAAATCAATTTGGGAAAGGCCCAGTTTAGAAAGGAAAAATGGGCAGAAATGAAAGCGGCAAGGGAGAGTGGTGAATGGGAAAAACCCACTCCCGAAGCACGATTTGAAATGGAAAACGCACGTTTGGACCGTCAAATCGCAATACAGGAAAAAATGAGAAATGTACTGGACGAAAAACAGTACGAAACTTGGAAAAAGTTCTCCCATCGCAAAAAAATGCATGGCAAGAAAAAAATGCAGGTCAGAAGGAGAAGATGATAGTGTTTTTTGTTGATTTAAGAAGCCGCACCGGTCACGGTCGCGGTTTCTTTTTTTAGGTGTATTTAAAAATATCTGCTATTTCATAGATATATTTGTTTATCTGCTATTTTACAGATATATTTAATTATCTGTTAATAAACAGATTTTATAAAAATTCATCATCATGATAGCGATACTTACAGGGGACATTAAAAACTCTTCGGAACACAAGGCCGACAAATGGTTGCCTTCATTAAAGGAAGCGCTGACCAAATACGGCAGCGAACCCAAGGATTGGGAAATTTATCGTGGTGATAGCTTTCAACTTCAGACCAAGCCTGAAAATGCATTGGAAGCTGCCATCTATATAAAAGCCAGCATCAAACAAATTCGCCAACTGGATGTACGGATATCCATAGGCTTGGGCGAAAAAAATTACGATTCACCAAAGATCACTGAGTCCAACGGCCCCGCCTTTGTAAATTCTGGAGAGCGTTTCGATAGCCTGAAAAAACAGAATCTGGGTATTAAAACCCCTAACGCGAAGTTTGATGAGCAAATCAATCTACTACTGGAATTGGCCCTTCTGACCATGGACGATTGGACACCGGCAATCTCCAGAACCGTAAAATTTGCCATGGACAACCCAGAAATGAATCAAAAAGAACTGGCATCGCTCCTCAATAAATCACAAGGGAACATTAGCGAAGAATTGAACAAGGCTGGATTTGAAGAAGTCAAAAAAATGATTCATTTTTACAGGGAACAACTCGCACAATGATGATGCTTTTGGCCCTAAAACTCCTACTTGCCCATTTTCTTGGGGACTTTGTCCTCCAACCGGCACATTGGGTCGAGGATAAATCGAAAAAAAAAGGACGGTCCAAATACCTCTATTTTCATATCGGGGTACATCTACTGGCACTTTTGATCATACTACAATTTCAACATATTGTACCTATTCTTGTTATTGTGGCAACCCACTTTCTCATTGATCTAGGAAAATTATCACTTACCGGCCCAAGAAATTACCGCTGGCTATTTGTGGTAGACCAAATATTGCACCTTTTGGTTCTAGGCGGTGTACTGTACTGGATATCACCTTTTCCGATAAACCTTGGAACCTTATTCTCTGAAGAAACGCTGCTACCAATCACTTTTTTGGCATTTGTGACCTACGTATCCGGAATCATCATGCGCATGTTGCTGGCCCCATATATTGACGAAGTTACCAAGGACGATGCCGACACCGAAGGAGGCTCGCTTAAAAATGCGGGGACCTATATCGGCATGCTGGAAAGGCTATTTGTATTTGGTTTTATTTTGATGCAACAATGGGCCGCCATCGGCCTTTTGATCGCAGCCAAATCCGTATTCCGTTTTGGCGACCTCAACAAAGGCAAGAACAGAAAATTGACCGAGTATGTCCTTATTGGCACACTTTTAAGCTTTGGTCTGGCCATCCTTTCGGGTATGTTTTATATGTATTTGGCCGAACAGCTTTAGCCACTACCAAAAAACGAAAAAGCCATCCTATAAAGAATGGCCCTTTCTGAATTAATGAATCGAAACACTTGCTTAAAAAAAGTTGTTGTTCTTTAGAATTTGAAGGCTTTCCAATACGTTACTTACCGCAAGGGTCATGGATTTTGCGGAGACCGTAGCTCCCGATATCCCATCAATATCTTCTCCGTAAACCAATTTTTCACCAGATTTTCTTCCGATAAATTGTTTTAACCATCGTTGGCTGCCTACTTGGCGTCCATGGTCTTCACGGTAAATTAATATTTTGGATTTTTTCACACTTAGGTCGGGGTTCAGTAAAACCACATAGTCAAAGGTTTTCTTTAAACTGGGAGCGACTCCCACATAAATATACCCGACCTCTTTCCCCGAAGAAGTGATCTTAAAAAGGTTTTCTCCTCCCAATTCAGATGGGGTTTGCTTGTTCAAATCAGACGGAATCTCAATCAGGTCCATCGAGAATTCCTCTACCTCATATGTTCCTTGCACGGCACTATCAATCTTTTCTTGAAGCTTTGGCGATATCTTGTCCGCCTTAAACCCAAAAAATAATAGCGCGATTAGAATCACTGCTGCTGTATGTCCCTTAAACCTATTTGCCAGCATTCCCTTTTGAAGCATTGTCCATTACAAATTTGTTGATCAATTCGAGAATTTCATCTTTATTGGCGTTAGCGGCCTCCAGCTCATAAAACTTCATAAACATAGGTTGTCCATCCACTTTTTTTAGTAGGGTAAGGTCTCCTTTCCTATCATACACCTCGTCCCATGCGTCCCTTGCCTTGGCCCAAAAATCTTTGTGCTCGCTCCACCAATCGGCAGCAGCCTTGCATCTTTCATCAGCTACCTTTACATAGGTATTGTACCCTTTTTCTTGGGCCAGCAACACATCTTCCCGACCATCTTTACGAATGATTTTATCATTGTCCTGCTCGTGTACCCAACCAGATGATGTGATTTCTTGGCGATTGCCACGGCTCATAACATTGTAATCACTCCTTTTGGAATACTCCCTACGCGGTAATGGCGAATCACTTTGGTTCTCCCAGTAATGCTTTCCATCAAAATGCACCCATGTGGAAGAACCTGCATACCTGGGGCTATCATCTACCTGATACACTTTTTGGGTCCACTGCCCTTCTACCTCATCGGCAGGAAGCTCTCCGAACACCCAATTATTGTCCTTATCGTAATGGAAAACTTTCTGGTTCTCGTACAGCCAATCCTGTCTCCAGTGTTTGATTACCATGGTATCGTTCAGCACCAGTAAATGTTGTAAGGAAATCTTATTGTTCTTATCCACTATAGGCAATGCAAGCTCCAACGCTTTGGAGGTATAATCCAAATGTTTCTCGTAGTCAATTTCCGGTGCAAAGGTCTCCGTGTATTTAAAACTTACCTCGTAGCAACCGCACATGTCCAAAATAGCTTCGCGGTCCAGTTCCTTCTTTTCTTGTGACGTGCCCTTAGTTGTTGCAAAAGCTAAAAACAGCAAGGGCAAGAGTGATTTTTTCATATTGGTCTTTGTTATAATGTTTTAAAAAATGATTTGGTCAAAAATACTAAACTTATTTAGATTGAATAAAAATAAAATATATATTTGTCATCAAATTAAATAGAATGAGTCTAAATAATAGTAAATATCTTTTGTTTTTAATCCTGCTTTACTCTCTATCCGGAGCAGCTCAAGAACCAAAAACACAACAAAAAGACTCATTGTCCATGCAACAATTGGACGAAGTAATATTGACCGGAGAGAGCAAGGTAATGTCCCTGAGCAAAAAATTGTTCTCCGTAGGTACCATTGATCAAAAGGACATTGCAAAGGTCGCCGGAAACAATTTAGCGGACATACTTAATCACAACCTCAACATCACCGTTACACCAGACCCGTCCACAGGGCGTTCCACGATAAGTATGTTCGGACTGGACGGACAATATGTAAAGGTGCTTATTGATGGTATCCCCATGGCCAGTGACAATGGAATGGGCAACAATATAGATATCACGCAGATAAACCTTGAAGATGTGGAGCGTGTTGAAATCGTGGAAGGTTCTATGGGTGTTCTCTATGGGGACAATGCCGTTGCCGGTGTTATCAATATTGTAACGAAACGAGGATTGGAAAACAATCATAAATGGCAACTGCAACTATCGGTGCAGGAAGAAACCGTAGGCAGCGAATATGCCTTATTCGATGAAGGGCGCCATATCCAAAATGTAAAACTTAGCCATCAATTGAGTGATAAGACCAGTGTTGCCATCGGGGGCTCTCGAAACGACAATGCTGGTTTTTTCAATGATTACCAAGGAAAGGATTACGTCAATATTCAAGATAACACCGTGGTGAACGACAGCCTCCGTGGCATGGAATGGAACCCGAAAGAACAATTGACTGTTTACGGAAACCTGAACACGTCCATTGGAAAACACAATATCTTTTATAAAATTCAATATTACGATGAATCCGTTCCGGTATACAACCATTTGGTGAACGGCAGGTTGGACAGTAATACGGGCATGCCAAACCCAACCGCTTTGGACGAAAATTTCGATACGGAAAGGGTCATGAACAACCTCAACATCACGGGTCCTATAAAAGGTCCCACGGTCTACAACCTCTCATTGTCCCATCAAACCCAAAAACGGTATTATAAACAATATGTGTACAATATTCTCCAGCAGGGCATAGAATCCGTCAACTCCGACGATTTAAGTCAATCCAGTAAAATTTGGTACTCCAAAGGTTTTGTGGGCAACATGGTTCCCAATACGGATTTTTTCAACCTGCAATTGGGATACGAGTTCAACCATCAAACAGGGTTCGATGCCATTGCTACCGGAGAATATTCCAGCGATGTAGTGGAGAACACCTTGGAGAATTATGATTTCTTCGGGGTACTGGATTTTAACATCACCGATAGGTTCTCCGTATTTCCGGGAGCGAGGTTTACCAACAATTCCCAGTTTGGCAATAAGTTGATTTGGTCCCTCTCCTCAACCTACGACTTCAGCAATTCATTCAAAGTAAAAGCCGTATTGGGCTCTGCCTTTAGGGCACCCAATTTTGAGGAACTGTTCTTCTATTTTGTGGATTCCAATCACAATGTACAAGGGAATCCCAACCTTGACCCCGAGGATGGCCTTTCCGTTTTCTTAAATGCGGAGGAAAAATTCCGGTTGTCCGATAGCAGCGTACTCAAAACCGCGCTAAAATCATACTATTTTGATATTGACGGTAAGATTACCTCCATTATAAGTACAGATGAACAAGACCGGAACCTGTTCACTTTTGATAATGTGGACCGATCCCAAATCTTAGGTTTTTCTTTGGAGAATTCCCTTATGATGAACCGTTGGCAAGCCTCTTTGGGTATGACCTACATGGGAGAGTCCACCACCATTGATACCTCCGAAGGAATAAGCAGCGACTTCTTATGGAGTTTCAATCTACAATCCGCCTTAAGTTATAGCATTCCCTCCATCAACACTGCATTGTCGGCACAACTAAAATACACGGGCAGGTCCCAAGTAGTACTCAGCGGTACGGATGGCTCCGTAGTGGGCCAAACGGACGATTTTACTTGGATGGATGCATCGGCACGTACCAACATAACCAAAGATTTAAGCATTACGCTGGGCGCACGGAACCTCTTCGATATTGTTCGGGTAAATGCCTCGGATACACCCACCGGTGCCCATGGGAGCGGTGGAGCCCCAAGTCGTTTGTTCGGCAATGGAAGATCATATTACCTAAAACTATTATACAATCTAAATTTCAATTAAAAACAATGAGAAAAACTATCCTATTAAAAGCAATTGCACTCTTGCTCATCATCAGTTCTTGTAGCGACGATGACGGCGAGGACCTCATAGACTTCACGGTAAACTTTGGCAGTGAAACCGTTGGTACTACAGAAGAGGATACCACAAAAGAGATTACCTTGACTTTTTCAAGGCCGGCTTCCGAGGCAGGGACCATCAACGTGAACTACACGGGTACCAATGCCGAATATGGAACGGATTTTACCACAACGCCAGAGGGGGTATCGGGTACCATTGCCGTCTCCGTTGCGGCTGGTGACCAAAATGCATCGTTTACCTTCAACAAATTGTCCAATGCCATCGAAGGGTCCACAAAATCCGTAACGTTTTCCATAGATGGTTTCGACCGAACCGATTGGTCACAAGGTTCTACGGCATCTACTTTGGTGAGCTACACCCCTATTGCAGCTACCGGAGGGGTGGTCGATACAGAAAATGGCGGGGCCACTATACCCAATCAAGTCTACTTTGATTTTAGTTCTGAAACTCAAACCATTGTTAAACGGGACACATGGGAAATTGGATTGTACAACGGTACCGAAAATCGTGTGTTCCTAAATTCCGCGCTTGCTGTATCTGCAGTGGAAATTTCTGGAGAAACTGATTTACTTGCCATCACCGAAACCAGTAATCTTCCAGAACCTATGGAATTGACAGGTCTGAACGCCATGTTCCAGTCCGAACCTGTGACCGTAAACACCATATCCGAATTATTGGAAGGTTTGCCGGTCGGGTACTTTCAATATGGTAACCTGGAAGAAGGCATTTCCTTTACCGATTATCCCGAAGGCAATTTGGATGATACTGCCTTTGCCGAAATTTCCATCAACCCCGCAGAAAACTATGTGTACATTGTAGGCCTGGGCAACAAAATCCCAGTTGAAGAAGAACTTGAGGCACCTATTGAACCTGGGGACATAGAAACTTCGGGGGATCATCGCGGATTTTTAAAAGTAAGGATCTTGAGTGATGGCAACAATTACACCATTCAATACGCTGCGTTGGCCGAAACCGAATCATATAATGAGGTGACCATTCCAAAAAATACCGCTTACAACCTTACCGCTTTTAGTTTCACCAATGGCGAGACCGTTAGCGTAGAGCCGACCAAAGAGCAGTGGGACATCAACCTTAGTGGCGTCTTCGCCTATTATGGCGCACAAGGCCCCACAATTGCCGGCTTAACCTTTTCCGACTTTGTGGTTCACAACACATTGGGGGGCACAGGTCTTTATCAAGTTTCCATTGAAGAGGGAGTACCTACCTACGCCAACTTTACCATGGCCGATGTAGAAGAGTCTGCCTTTGTGTACGATAACAGAGCCGTGGTTGGAAGTGGCTGGAGAGATGCCTTTGGAGGTCTTGTCAAAGATGACAGATACTATATTTTGAAAGATACGGACGGCAACTATTATAAATTCGACTTTACCGCCTACACCAGCAGCGAAGGGGAAAGGGGGCATTACCAGTTTACCTACGAAAGACTATAACATTAGATTCATTTATTCAGATGCTCAACACTCGACCCACCATACCTTTTGTTATCCCATCATCCTGAGTGGTTCGGTTTGAGTTAGTTTGTGTGAGAGCGGGGCCTATGGTCCCGCTTTTTTTATCCTCTTTCACGACACTAAAAAAATCGATAGCGTTAAGGCAAGACATCAAAAAGCGGTTACTTTATTTTAAAACACATTATAATGAAGGACGACATGGGAGTAATAGCAACAGATCACAGAAAAATACAATTGTTCTATAACGGCGATACCAATAAAGGGCAGCAGACATTTGCATACCTTAAATCCAGTGATAAAGAGGTACTGAACATAGACCTGTGTAAAACAAAGGTTACGGCTACCCAATGGGTAGAAATAGCGGAGTTATTGAACAAGCCCATTAAGGGACTGATCAATACCGATCACGCCGATTTTATTAAAGAATATGGGGAAAACCCAGATTTGGAGCGCGAGGACGATTGGCTGAAGGTCTTGGAAAACAATCCCAAAGTGGTAACGCAGCCCATTATTATAAATGGTGACAAAGCAATCCAAATTGATACACCTTCCGAGGTAGTGCCCTTTTTGGAAGAAGAAGAGGAAGAACAGTAAGGCTAGAGTTCCACTCCCCCACCCACATCCTATAAACACACCATTAACATATATATGCCGCAAAACAAGAAATCACGCATTTTAAAAATTGGGGCCGGAATCGTTTTACTATTGATTTTGGCCAGCGTGGCGGCGCAACTATTCTTCTCCAGCAAGGTAAAAACCGCCTTGAAAGAGAAAGTCCCGGAAAACATCAATCTTACCTACGGTGACATAAACACCAATGTTTTTACGGGCAAAATCAGTTTGAGCCAGGTCAGTGGCAACACTCCTGACAACACCATGGATTTTAAGGCAGGATCCATTACCGTATCGGGGCTGGAATACCTTCCCTTGCTTCAAAATGGGGATATAACCATTGGTGAGATTGATTTGGAAACGCCCAACGTGGTGTATCATCAAAAAGAAAAAGATACCACTTCAAAAAAGAACAATTCTGCACCGTCCAAAAAATATAAGGTGGAAAACTTCCGTATCAAAAACGGAACTTTTAAAATGCTAAGCAAGGATGGTGACAGTACCGCTACTGTTCGGGGAATCAACTTTGCCCTGTCCGATATCCATTTTGACAAAAACACGGCCAAAGAAAAAATTCCATTTGGCTACGGGAATTACGAATTGAAAACCGAAAGAAGTTATTTTAACATGAGCCGTTTGGAGTTCATTGAATTTAAGAACATGCAATTGACCCCAGATAGCGGTAGGTTCCAACAATTTGTATTGCGTACCAAATATTCCAAGACCGAACTCTCGCGAAGACTTGCCGTGGAGCACGATCATTATGATCTTACCATTGATACGATTGACCTGAAAAATTGGGAATACGATATTGAAAAACAACTCCCCTATTTCCATTTGGAAGAAATGCAGCTAAAGCATCCTGTTTTTTATGTATATCGGGACAAGCTATTGCCGGACGATACCACGCACAAAAAATTGTACAACCAAGCGCTTAGAAACCTACCATTGGACCTTCAAGTGGATTCCGTCCAAATTTTAAATGGAAAAATAGGTTACGAAGAACGAGTTAAGGAAGATATAGAGCCCAACAGTCTAATGTTCACCGATATTGATGCTACCATTGGCAACCTGCACAGTCGTGGGCAGGGCCATGTGGATATTGATATAAACGCCAAACTTATGGACAATGGTCCCTTTTCCTTGGATTGGTCTTTTGACCCCCAAAATAAGGCCAACAATTTTGTAGTGAAGGGTTCCCTGTCCAATTTCCAGTCCCAGAGCATCAATCCATTTTTAAAATCCAATTTAGGGGCAGAGGTCAAAGGCAACGTGCAACAACTCTATTTTACCATTAGCGGAAATGAACTCGAGTCCCAAGGAGATATGAAGATGAAATATGAGGATTTTGAATTTATCGTCTTAAAAAAAGACCGTTTGGGAGTGAACAAATTACTTACCGCTGTGGTAAACCTATTTACAAACAAGGGAGACAAGACGGATGAAGATGGCTTCCGCCATGGAAATTTCAAAGTAAGCCGAAACCAGGACAAATCCTTTTTCAATTATTTATGGATCAACCTGCAGGAAGGTTTGCTCTCCACTATGACAGGCCGTGGAAAAAAACGCAAATAATATGACGAAGAAAAAAATATACAAACGAAAGCGTTATTTGGTTCCCTTGATCATACTTGTATTGTTGATAGGGCTACGGATTGCACTGCCATATATTGTAAAAAACTACGTAAACAAGGTGTTGGCCGACATTCCCGGGTACCATGGCCATGTAGAGGACATCGACCTATCTTTGATCACAGGCGCCTATACCATTCACGAACTGTACCTGAACCGACTGAACGCCGGCTCGGAGATTCCATTTCTACATTTTGAAAAAACCAACATCTCCGTGGAGTGGAGCGCCCTTTTTAAAGGAAAGGTGGTGAGTGAGATCAACATGGTGCGCCCCGAGATGATCTATGTGTTCGAAGACCAGCAAAAAGAAACGCCCGAAGAAGCCGATGCAGAAGATTGGTCCAAGGCACTCACCGATTTGGTGCCCATCGATATCAACAAACTGGAAATCCATCAGGGCAAGGTGGCTTTTGTGCAGCTTGCGGCCGACCCTAATATTGACCTGCATCTGGAAAATTTGGAACTCTATGCGACCAACCTTCGTAATGTGGTCCGGAAAGAAGCCCGTTTGCCCAGCAATCTATCCGCCGATGCCACGAGTTTTGGTGGGGGCGACCTGCACTTGGAAGGTAAGTTGGATTTGGTAAAGCAGATTCCCGACATGGACCTCTCCCTTACCTTGGAAAATGCGGATGCCACCGCCCTTAATGATTTTACCGACCACTACGCAGGCATCGATTTTGACAAAGGGGTTTTCAACCTCTACAGCGAAATGGCCATTGCCGATGGGTACCTGCAAGGCTATATAAAACCCATTATCAAGGATGCCAAGCTTATTGGCAAGGAAGATGCCTTTTTAGAAACCTTATGGGAAGGCTTTGTAGGCTTTTTTAAGTTTATCCTAAAAAACCATAAAGAAAATACCCTTGCCACAAAAGTGCCCATTGAGGGCGATTTGAATGCCGTAAAATCCAAAATTTGGCCCACCGTGACCAATATTTTTAAAAATGCATGGATCAAAGCGTTTAAAGGTATCGTGGACGATGATATCGAATTTGAAAACGTACAGGAAAAGGCAAACGAACAAAGTTCCAAGGATTGAGCAGGAGTTAGGAGTTAGGAGTTAGGAGTTAGGAGTTAGGAAAACAATGAGGTCTTATTTAAATAGGCCAAAAAGCGGTAGCATGGGTTATTGAAGGTAATCCAAATGCTCCCCCTCACCTTTTTCCCTTACCTCTAAACCATTTACCCTTTACCTTTCACCCTTCACCCTTCACCTTTCACCTTTCACCTTTCATCCCTTCACCCTTCATCCCTTCACCTTTCATCCCTCACCCTTAACCCTTAACCCTTAACCCTTAACCCTTGACCCTTGACCCAAAAAATTGATAATTGTCAACTGTTCATTGCAAATTGTAGACTTTCCCTAGTTTTTTTAAGGTTTTTCCGTAATGCTATTAATTTGAAAATTAGTAGTTTGCGAATCTCCCCCATTTTACCCCAAGAACTTTACAGCAACCTGTTATGCTTTGCATAAAAAAGACGAGTACATCGGTTACCTCCTTATTTGGTGTATCTCTATGTGTTCTGTAATTATATAAACAAGTTAGGAAATACCAAAAAAGAAGCATCGTCATTTGAAAATAAATTCTATAGAAATAATCAACGTAAAAGGCATTTCAAATAAAAAATTTGAATTGCAATTAGCACCAAACAAACCTAACATATTGGTCGCACCAAATGGGTATGGAAAAAGTTCTTTTGCTAAGGCTTTTGATTCATTGAAAAGCAGTAAAATAGAATTGGATGATAAAAACTATTTCAACAATAGTAAAGCAAATAGGCCAGAATTGACACTTACTTTATCAAACGGCAAGATTTTATCAGCTGATGATAATCAAAATACAATTAGTTCTGATTTTGATGTTTTCGTAATAAATAATCAAACAGAACCAAAATCAACTGTTCAATCATTTAATGGTTATAGTTTCGCTAAAACAACTCTTGAAATTAAATCGACTGTTTTAGTTAAAACCATACCACAGAAAGTGAATTTTGGCTACTCTTCATCTTCATTGAAAAGTACTTTCGGAGTAAATGGAAACAGAGTTTTAAAAAACATTTCCAATCTTTTTAAATGCAGTCAATTATTTTACAGAATTGAAAATGAAATTGACTTCAGTAGATTCAATCTTAAAGCATATAAAACTGCTATGCCTTTGCAGTTGGAAAGTATTAATGAAATAGATGCAACAGGTTCTGAAATAAAGCAATGGATAGCAGATAATATTTTAAAAAATCTTGATGAACTTCCTGAGCTAAAGAAGATATTGAAAATTATTGGTTCATTTGGATTTGCAGAAATTGACAATGATGCGGATTTATATCTTACTACCTGGCAAATATTAGAAGTTAGAAACAACTTAGGAGCTAATTTTAAAAAGGCTTGCAAATATTTGTACTATTTAGCAGAAAAAGAACATTATAAAGAAACTATATCCTCATTCAATCCTGTAAAAGAAAGGTTTGACATTAAACCTAAAGAAGAAAAAAATAGTTTAATTGTTCATTGGCCAAAGGCACACGAAATTTCTAATGGACAAAGAGATATTTTAACATTTATAGCATTACTATTAAAATCACGTAGAGACTTTAAAAAAAATGATTGCATTTTAATAATTGATGAAATATTCGATTATATGGATGATGCTAACCTTATTTCCTTTCAATTTTACATATCCACATTCATTGATGAAATGAAAAGAAAAAAAAGAAGGATTTTCCCAATTTTACTAACTCATTTGGATCCTTTGTTTTTCAATCACTTTTGTTTTAATGATTCTAAAATTCAAGTAAGCTACTTAAAAGAAATTAATATTAAGTCTAATCAGAATTTACTAAAGTTAATTTACAATAGAGAAGATGCGTCAATTAAGGATAATGTAGATGCCTATTTTTTTCATTTTCATCCAAATAATGATGCGATTGATTTGACAACAGAATTCTCGGACTTGAAACTAAATACTGATTGGGCAACACCACCAAAGTTTTTCAAGAAAATATTTCGTGAAGTTAGAAGATATATGTTCGAGGATTCTAAAATTGACCCAATAGCAATCTGCTTTGGGGTAAGGTATCAAATTGAAAAACTTGTATATGACAACATTCTTGATACTGAAAATAAAAGGATTTTTATAGAAGAAACCAACGGAACTAAGAATAAACTATTATTTGCACAAAGTATTGGAATTGATATTCCGGAAACATATTTTCTATTAGGAATTATTTACAATACATCATTACATCTTTTTGATGGTCAAGATATTTCTCAGCCTCTTGGACTTAAGCTTGAAAATGAAACAATCAAAACTATGTTGAAAAATGTTTTTGTGAAATAAAAAGAGTGATTTGGTAATAAGCAGTAGTGGTTAAAGTGATAAAACAAAAGTATATAAACAAAGGTCGGTATAAAACTGAAGAGGTTTTTGAGTAGAAATCCGTCACCATGAATATACTAGAACGCTGCCGGTAATATTAATGAAATTCGCAATTATTTCATCAAGAAGGCTTTAAGCAAAATAAGTAACTTTGTTAACACAGAATAGATTACAAATGGATATAGATTTATTAGAAGTTACCACAGGGGAGCTGCTTGAAAAATTTGGCGCTGGAAACCATAAGCCTGGTTCTGGAAGTGCCGCTGCATTTCAGGGAATGTTATCAGCTAAACTCTTAGTAACAGTTATTAGTTTGACTAACGAAGGTAAACGAAAAGAGAATTACAAAAGTGTCCTTCCAGAGTTATTGAGGATGGAAAAAAAAATACACCACGAAATTTTTCCTCAATTAAAAAAGCTATTCCAAGATGATGCCATCCAATTTGGAAAAACCATTCAAGCTCGTGAGGATAGAAATAAGGAGAAAAATGCTTTTAAAAAAAATCAATTAGGAATTAAGGCTCTTTCCGAGCTTAAAATTTCAATCGAAATCCCTCTAACCATCGCCAAACTTTGTATTGAGCTCGCTGTAATCGCTGACTATGTTTTTGATAATGGGTTTCAATCAGCTAGAGGTGACTCTCAAGTGGCACTGAATGGTGCAGTTGCGGGTCTTGCTGGTTGTCTATCAATAGTTCAACTTAATCTTTTATCCTATGGTAGCGATGAAATTCGTTGGATATCTAAAATTACCGACGAGACTAATGATTTAAAAAACCGTTATAATCAGCTTAATGAACTCGCTACATCTAAACTTGAAATTTTAGAAAAAGAAGTTCATAACAATTCTAAATTTTTCGAGGATGTTGAAAAGTTGTTAGATGGAATAAAGTCAAAGTCGCAGATATCTGATTCTGATATAGAAAAACTGGCAAGTGACATACAAAACTTAATTTGGTTAAATAGGACAACTATATGGAATAAAAATGTGCCTGACCACCCAACTAAGGTATTAAAACCCAATATTGTATTAAAAAAAGCTTTGGGCTACAATTACGCAGTTACTAATCGAATATATTTATCAGAAAATGGTAATGAAGATTATGAAACTGCTGGACTAATTGACCAAAAGCAACGAATCGTTTTAGTTTCTAACAGATTTGAAAAAAATGTCCAAAATTTTACATCTGCTCACGAGTTAGGTCACGCTTTATTACACAAGCAAACAGTTTTACATAGAGATAGACCAATTGATGGCTTAGGAAGACAAGTCAGCAGAAACTCTATTGAATATCAGGCTGATAGATTTGCCACACACTTTTTAATGCCGAGTAAACTAATTAAATCAATTTTTAAAGAATTATTCTTAACCGATAAGTTTATTATTAATGAAGATAACGCATTTAACCTGATTCAAGATTCCCCGAGAAAATTGAGAGCTGATTCCAAAAATTTAAGAGGTCTTGCTTTAAAATTGGCTTCAGCAGAAAGTTTCAATAATCAAAATTTCAAGTCTATTTCTAACCTTTTTGGTGTATCCATTTCAGCAATGGCCATTAGATTGGAGGAACTTGAAGTATTAGAATTTTGAACGGAATGTGGAAAAATACTATCAGCAATAACGGCTATATGTAATTGCTTGTTCTTCCCCACCGCTTCAATCGCCTCTACCACCCAACAGCCTACGGTAACATGCTTCAGCAACAGGCATAAGGTGTTCTCCCAAATAAGTAACTGGATACGCAGTAGCTTTATCCAAGTAACTACCATAGATTTCTGTAAAGTTTGCCATGTGCTCTGGCGGCACTTGCATCAACTGAGCCACTAGTGACATCAAATCCAAAGTGTACAATCCACCATCGTCCAAACCTAAATTTCGTAAGGCTTCGGTAAGTTGGCTGTGTTTTAAATCTTGCTGTATCAGATGAATGATTTGGGACTTGTTAAACATAATGTAAGCTCCCCCTAGATAGAACTGCTTATTCTTCTAAAACTTCATCAAATTTATCGTTTTTAATTCCTTGTGCGGTACCGCACAAGGAATTAAGTTCCAGATATTGTTTGGGGGACACATATCCCAGGGCCTTGTGTGGCCTATAATTGTTGTAATCCTCCATCCAAATTCGTGCCTGTTCCCTTACCTGATCGATGTCCTCAAAGATGAACCTGTTGAGGGTCCCTCTCCTAAAACTGCCGTTGAACCTTTCCACGAATGCGTTCTGGGTCGGTTTGCCCGGTTGGATATATTTAAATTCGATATCATGCA
Source organism: uncultured Allomuricauda sp. (assembly GCA_963677115.1). GTDB lineage: Bacteria > Bacteroidota > Bacteroidia > Flavobacteriales > Flavobacteriaceae > Flagellimonas. Next base: position 1,934,802 of record OY781874.1, on the reverse strand, counting down.
TCTCGCTCCATTGAGACGTTAGCTTAGCGATGAACTCAGGACCGTTGTCCATCCGTATGCGTTTGGGCTTGCCCCTTCGGTTTATCAGATGGTTCAAGACCCATACCACCCGGTTGCTTGTCAGGGAAAAGTCGACTTCGATGTGCAGCGCCTCCCTGTTGTAATCGTCCATGATGTTGAGTGCCCTGAACCGACGTCTGTTCTCCAGGACGTCGGTGACAAAATCCATGCTCCAGGTGTGGTCCGCCTCCGCCGGGACCTCCAAAGGTTCCTTTACGCGTGCAGGCAGGCGTTTCTTTGCCTTTCTTCTCAATGGCAGTCCCAGTGTCCTGTAGACACGGTAAACGCGCTTATGGTTCCATGGCCTTCCCTCCGCCCTTAAACGGTGATAGGCCATCCAGAAACCTTCCTCCGGATGTTCCCTGGCCTTTTCCCGAAGGGCCTGCTCGATCTCGCCGTCATCCTTTGGCAACGGACTGTAATAATAAACGCTCTTGCTGATATTAAGGACACGGCACGCCCTGCTGATGCCGTAATGGGCAAGATCCTTGCCAATGCTTCGCTTACGGCAGGGCCTCAGAGCTTTTTTTCGATGATCTCCTTTGCCATTTGGTGGTCAAGGGCCAAGGTGGCGTACATCTGCTTGAGCTTGCGGTTCTCCTCCTCGAGCTCCTTGATGCGCTTGAGCTCCTTGCCGCTCATACCGGCGTACTTCGAACGCCACTTGTAAAATGCGGCGGAGCTGACCCCGTGGTCACGGGTTATCTCGGCAACGGACTTGCCGTTGTCGAACTCCTTTAAAATCTTCGCGATCTGTGTTGGTGAAAATTTGCTCTTCCTCATAATGCTGCTTAAAATTAAGATTATTATTCTACTTTTAAACAGTTCGGTTTTAAGGGAAGCTTACAATAACAATAAATGTTTTTTTACACTTAAATGTAAAACAAAATTACATTAATGCAAATTAAATATTCATTTTAAAATAACATTTATGAAAAGTAGATTTTCATAAGTGCACTGCATACTTGCATTTTGTACATTTGGCTTAATGAATGAGAAGTTCAACAGAATCAAAGAAATCTTGGTCAGGCAAGGTGTTAGCCAGAAAGATTTGGCATTTCAACTAGATAAAAATGAGCACACTGTCTCCAACTGGTGCATCAATAAATCCCAACCTCATTTGAAGGATTTATTTAAAATCGCTGAAATCTTAGAAGTAGATGTTCGGGAATTGTTGGTATCCACAAAATCATAACACAAATGTCATTTCGAACCGACTGGAAGGAGTGTGAGAAATCTCAAATACGAATAGATTTCTCAATCGTCGTTTCTCTCCTCATTTCGAAATGACCTATTAAAACATTTTCTCCACCGCCTAAATGGTCCTGTACCGCCACCGTGTCATTTCGACCGAATGGGAGAAATCTCATTCTCAATCAGATTTCTCAGTCGCTTCGCTCCTTCGAAATGACAAATTAAAACATTTTCTCCACCGCTTCAATCGTACTATCACCACAATGTCATTTCGAACGTACGTGAGAAATCTCAAATACAAAATTCAATTGCATTGTTGCCTCCAAAAACGTATTTTCAATCACTACATACAACCTCAATGATGAAAAAATCCATTTTGGCCTTATGCCTTTTTTGCTTTGCACTTTCTTGCAGCTTCGCGCAAAACCAAGAATCAACCATAGAACCAGAAATCGAAATGAAAGCAGGCTTGCTTGGGTACCGTTTTTTTAAAGATGGTGAGCGCCTCAACTGGAAAGAACTTATGGAAGCCACAGCTTCAGTCGAGGAAGCAAATATGCTCATCAAAAGAGGAAAATCCCAAAATACGTTTTCCTCTGTTTTTGCTTTCACGGGAGGGGCACTGATTGGTATTCCTCTTGGTCAAAAATCAGCAGATCGCGACCCTAATTGGGAACTTGCCTATATTGGAGGGGCATTGGGTTTAGCTGCCTTTTATCTTTCTTTCAAGGCATTCAACAATATCAACAAAGGTGTGGACAGTTATAATATTGCCATCGCTAAACAATCCAGCTATCGTTTCAAGCCAGAGTTTTTTATCGTAAACAACCAAAGTGGTTTTGGATTGGCCATGCGATTTTAAAACACCTTAGCCACCGCCTAAATGGTCCTGTACCGCCACCGTGTCATTTCGACCGAATGGGAGAAATCTCATTCTCAATCAGATTTCTCAGTCGCTCCGCTCCTTCGAAATGACGAATCAAAATACCTTCGCCACCGCCTCAGTTGTCCTATCATCACAATGTCATTTCGAACATAGGTGAGAAATCTCAGAAGGCGACCAGATTTCTCAATCGTCGTTTCTCTCCTCATTTCGAAATGACCTATTAAAACATTTTCGCCACCGTGTCATTTCGAACGTATGTGAGAAATCTCATTCTCAATCAAATTTCTCAGTCGCTCCGCTTCTTCGACATGACAACCCCAATGTCATTTCGAACGTACGTGAGAAATCTCAGAAGGCGACCAGATTTCTCAATCGTCGTTTCTCTCCTCATTTCGAAATGACCTATTAAAACATTTTCGCCACCGTGTCATTTCGACCGAATGGGAGAAATCTCATTCTCAATCAGATTTCTCAGTCGCTTCGCTTCTTCGAAATGACGAATCAAAATACCTTCGCCACCGCCTCAATCGTTCTATCCAAATCAGCATAGCTGAGGGCATCGTTCAAAAAATAGCTTTCAAACGCGGAAGGAGGCAAGTACACGCCGTTCTCCAACATCCCGTGGAAATATTTTTTAAAGGTAACGTTGTTGCCTTTTGCCGAGCTGGCAAAATCCACCACGGGCTTGTCCGTAAAATGTACGGAAATCATGCTGCCATATCGGTTAATCTGGTGGGTCACGCCTTTTTTGGTCAATACCGTGGCTATACCTTTGTGCAGGTACTCTGTTTTTTCCGCCAAGCTGGTAAAAATATCAGGTTGGTCGTTCAGGGCAGTGAGCATGGCCAGTCCGGCACTCATCGCCAAAGGGTTTCCGCTCAAAGTACCCGCTTGGTACACGGGGCCTTCGGGCGCCAAATGTGACATGATCTCGGCTCGGGCCGCAAACGCACCTACGGGCAATCCGCCCCCGATCACTTTTCCGAACATCACAATATCGGCATCAATGCCCAAGGCTTCCTGTGCTCCTCCTTTTCCAAGGCGAAAACCTGTCATTACCTCATCAAACAGCAATAAAATGCCTTCTTGGGTACAGATGTCGCGTAATCCTTGTATAAATTCATCCTTAGGGATAATACACCCCATGTTCCCCGCTACGGGTTCCAAAATAATGGCGGCAATCTCACCTTTATTGGCCTCCACCACGGCTTTTACCCCTTCCAAATCGTTGTAATCGGCCAACAGCGTATCTTTGGCCGTGCCCTGCGTTACCCCGGGGCTGTTGGGGCTACCAAAAGTAACGGCACCACTCCCCGCTTGTATCAAAAAAGAGTCGGAGTGGCCGTGATAGCAACCTGCAAATTTGATGATCTTTTCCTTGCCCGTGTACCCGCGCGCAAGGCGCACTGCACTCATACAGGCTTCGGTACCACTGTTCACAAAACGTATCTTGTCAATGTTCGGCACCATCGACACCGCCAGTTTGGCGATTTCAGTCTCAATTTCGGTAGGAGTTCCAAAGGAAGTTCCTTTTTTGGCTTTCTCGATTACGGCATTGATCACGGGTTCGTACGCATGGCCCAAAATAAGTGGCCCCCACGAAGCAATGTAGTCGATAAGTTGGTTGCCGTCCTCATCGTACAAGTAGGCACCTTTCGCCTGCTTGATAAAAATAGGGTCGCCCCCTACGGCTTTAAATGCGCGTACTGGGGAATTTACCCCTCCGGGGATATATTTTTTGGCCTCTGCGAACAGGGCGCTGCTTCGTTGGTAGATCATAAGTATATCTTGTCATTCCCGTACTTCGGCTATGCGCAGCATAAATTCCGACGGGCATCTATTTTTACTATATTCTGTCAAGCACCCTTCGACTCCGCTCAGGGCACAAATTGTCGGTTCGAGCGCAGTCGAGAACGGCATCATCACATCTCGACCGCGCTCGATGTGACCAACTAAATCGTATTCGACTTGCGCTACGCAAAGGTAATGAGGATAAAACGTTTTGGGAAATGGATTTTGTCCAGCATCCTTATACTCCGTTCAGGGAATAAATTGTCGGTTTGAGCACCGTCGAGAACCACATCACGCTTTGGCTACGCTCAGCATCCGTGCGGAATGACATCTCAACACATCTCGACTGCGCTCGATGTGACGAACCAAAAACGATTGACCAAAAACCATCAACAGAAAAACTATTGTGAAACCCTTATGTTGAGTACTTGCCCAATGGAAATGATGTTATCGTTCAAATTGTTCAGTCGGCGAAGCTCGTCCACCGAAATATCGTAACGTCTGGATATGCCATAGAGCGTATCCCCTTTTTCTACGGTATGGGTGAACACATCGTACTGTTTGGGTTGACGTACCGAGGACAGACCGGTATCCACCACCGCTTCGTCATATTCGTACAGTTTGTAACGCTCGATTATGGCAATCAACTTTTGGGGATATTTTCGGTCTGTCGCGTAGCCTGCTTGCCGCAGTCCATACGCCCATTTTTTATAGTCGTCCCTTCTGTAATTGAACAAAAAAGCGTAGCGCGATCGGGTAGATAAAAATATACTGTGGTCCCGAAAGGAGTACATTGGGTGATTGTATTTTCTAAAACATTCGCCTTTTGCATCATCATCATGAAAATCGAATTCACCCTGCCAACCAGTGTGGCATTTAATCCCAAAATGGTTGTTCGTTTTCAAGGTAAGTTCACCGCGACCAGAACCACTTTCCAAAATGCCCTGTGCCAAAGTGATGCTGGCGGGAATGCCAAAAGCACGCATTTCGTATTGGGCAACCTCTGCAAAATTATCAATATAATCCTCGGTATCCGATATGGGGAAACGTTCAAATCGTCCAGTATCGTCCGGCATGGGAAACAGGTCACGGGCCTCTTCGGTTTCCATATCATTTGTGGTCCTAGTGGTCGGTTTTTCCGTCCGCACCACAACGGGGGCCCCTTTTTTATGAGTTGACCTTCTCTTTTTGGCACCACAGCTAGAAAGTAAAAGTGCCACAATCAATACATATCCTATTCGCTTGATCATACGTCCAATAACGGTAATTTTTTCTTTTTCAACACCCGGTTCATGCCCTCGATGCCCTGCAATCCCCCAGTATGGATGGCCAAAATCCGGGTTCCGGATACAAACACATCCCTTTTAACAAGGTCAAAAATACCAAAAAGCATTTTTCCCGTGTAAATGGGGTCCAAGGGCACCCCCGTTTTATTTTTAAAAAGGTTGATGAAATCAATCAACTGTTGGTCTACTTTGGCGTAACCCCCAAAATGATAGTCGGTTACCAGTCGCCAACGGTCGTTATGGGCAAATGTACGAATCTCTTCGTTTAAAAAATCGCCCTTTAAAGCAGGGAACCCCCAAACCGTTTGACGGGGCTGTGCGCCATTGATCAATCCTGCTACAGTGCCGCCTGTTCCGGCTGCACAACAGATGTAATCGAAGGTAGTATCGGCCGCCGTCAATATTTCGGCGCACCCCTTTACCGCCAATGCATTGGTGCCACCTTCGGGCAAAATGTAGACATCGCCGTATGTTGCTTTTAATTTTTGAAGAAATGATGCTTCATTTTTAAGACGATAATCGTTCCGAGACACAAAATGGAACTGCATACCATGCTCACGGGCCAGTTTTAAGGTGGGATTGTTTTGCCATTTATCCTGCAGTTCTTCGCCACGAATCACCCCGATTGTTTTTAACCCTTGTTCATATCCCGCATAGGCCGTGGCCGCAATATGGTTGGAGAATGCCCCACCAAAGGTGAGCAATGTTTGTTTACCCGCTTTTTTGGCTTCAAGCAGGTTGTATTTGAGTTTTCGGTATTTGTTCCCCGATATATATGGATGGATGATATCCTCTCTTTTTAAATAGAGTTCAATGCCCTTTTCGTGCAGAAGGGGCATATCGATATGCTCATTGGGTATGTTCAATTCAGAAAATTAACGGGTCAAGTATTGCAAAAATCCGAAAAATCTACGTTTGGAAAGATACTCCATATCCTTTTCATTGGCGTAGGCCTCCCGTTCAAAACTAATATTTTGATAGGCCCGGTAACTGTCCCTATAAAGTACCGTACGGAACAACCATTCCGAAATGTAGAGGATGTAAAACGGCAAGATCAACAGTTCTCGCTGTTGCTTTAGATGGATACGCTCGTGGTTGATGAGCACCTCGTCCACCTTAAGGGCATCTTCCTTTAAGAATATGAACGGCCATAGCGATAGGCCCACATAATTTTTATAGAAGAAATGTTTAAAGACTAATATCACCCGCTCGTTATCAATAGGTTCGCAACAAATATAACTTCAAAATAGCCCGAAAATTTGACCCGATTGAAAATAAGATTAACATTTTCGGTGGATAACCTTGTTCGGAAAAGGTTAAAATCTTCGCCTCTTTCTCTTGAAAACCTTAAATTTAAATAGCAAAATCAGTGCTGTAGATGAAAGAACGCATTCCCTTGGAAGAGGATGACTATTACGTATCGGAACAAGGGTACAGGGTATTTACCGAAAAATATCATCTTAAACGGGGTTATTGCTGCGAGAGCGGCTGCCGTCATTGTCCTTACGGATACAACTCAAAGACGAACGCCCAAAATTAAATGTTCGGCATAATATTTGTGATATAACTGATTACATCTCAAGAATTTAAAAATTGTACTATGAAAAGACTAAAACACTTAGCACTCATTGCCTTCTCCTTTGGTTTATTGGCTTCCTGTACCTCCGTTAGGGTCGTATCCGATTATGATCACAAAGCAAACTTCAACACCTACAAAAGCTATGCTTTTTATAAAACAGGTATTGACAAGGCACAAATCTCCGATTTGGACAAAAAAAGAATACTTAGGGCCATCGAGTCCGAATTGAGTTCCCGAGGATTCGTAAAATCCGACAACCCGGATGTATTGATCAGTATTTTTACCAAAGAGCGCGAGCGCGTGGATGTGTACAACAACTACGGCTGGGGCTGGGGCGGTTTTTATAGCCCATGGGCCTGGGGTCCCGGTTGGGGCTGGGGCGGCAACAATGTGAGCACCCGCACTGAAGGTTCCTTGTACATCGATGTTATCGATGCCGAAAAAAAAGAATTGGTTTGGCAAGGTAGAGGTGTAGGCACCTTGAACAACACCGCCAATATTGAGAAAAAGGAGCAGCGCATCAAAGAATTTGTTGCACAAATCCTAGAGGAGTATCCACCACAAATGACCGTGGCCTCCAATTAAACATACAGACCGCCCAATGGGCGGTTTTTTATTGCCCTTAATTTTCCTTAAGAGAAATTACATTCTCCATTTCGTATCTTTAATTCGCACAAAAATTGAACGTATGAGCTACGAATCCAATCCTATTCTTGATAAATTGCCCAAGCATCTCAAGCAATTTATAAAACCACAGAATTATGAAGAATACACCGCCATTGACCAAGCGGTTTGGCGTTATGTGATGCGCAAGAATGTGGATTACCTCAGCCAAGTGGCCCATACCTCCTATATGGACGGACTTAAAAAAACAGGGATTTCCATTGACCATATCCCCAATATGTACGGGATGAACCGCATTCTTAAAGAAATTGGTTGGGCGGCCGTTGCCGTGGATGGTTTTATTCCGCCCTCTGCTTTTATGGAATTCCAAGCGTACAATGTGCTCGTCATCGCATCGGACATTCGTCAGCTTGAAAATATTGAATACACCCCTGCACCCGATATTATACACGAAGGCGCCGGACATGCCCCCATCATCGCGAATCCGGAATATGCAGAATACCTGCGCAGGTTCGGTGAAATTGGTTGCAAGGCCATTTCCAGCGCCAAGGATTACGAATTGTACAATGCGGTACGCCATCTTTCCATTATCAAGGAAGCGAACGGCACACCTCAAAATGAAATCGAGGGGGCCGAAAAGCGCATTGAGCACCTTCAACAAAACATGGGCGAACCAAGTGAGATGGCATTGATACGTAACTTACATTGGTGGACCGTGGAATACGGTTTGATAGGCGCTGTGGACAACCCAAAAATTTATGGGGCAGGACTGCTTTCATCCATTGGGGAAAGTGCGTGGTGCATGACGGACAAAGTAAAAAAGATTCCATACTCCATTGAGGCGGCACGCACTGAATTTGATATTACCAAACCTCAACCACAGCTTTTTGTAACGCCTGATTTTGCCTTTTTGAGTCAAGTATTGGAAGATTTTGCGAACACCATGGCGGTACGAAAGGGAGGGCTTTCAGGCATCAAGAAATTGATAGGGTCCAAAGCATTGGGGACTATCGAATTGAGCACGGGACTACAAATTTCGGGAGAGTTCAGCAATGTGATCGAGAACGAAGGCAAGCCCATTTATATTCAGACTACTGGAGGAACGGCATTGGCCTACCGTGAAAAAGAATTGGTGGGCCATAGCATCGCCCATCATTCAGAAGGTTTTGGTTCACCCATCGGAAAATTAAAAGGTATCAACATTGCCATCGAAGATATGGGACCACGTGATTTGAAAGCCTATAAAATTTATGAAGGAGAACAAATTGCCCTGGAGTTCGAGGGCGGCATCAAAGTGGAGGGAACCATAATTACGGGCACCAGAAATTTGATGGGAAAAATCATTTTGATCACATTTGAGAATTGCACGGTTACACACCATGATAAAACTTTGTTCCGACCCGAATGGGGATTGTACCATATGGCAATCGGGCAAAACATTGTTTCCGCCTACAACGGACCCGCAGACTTAAACAGCTTTGACTTGATCACGCATCAGATTACGGACAGCACCATTAAATCCAAAAAAGATGAAAAACGGTTGCAATTGGAACAATTCTACGAGCAAATAAGACATTTTAGGGAAGGGAAAAATACCACGGTTTCCCGTAACAAAGTGTTCCAAGCCCTTAAAAAGAATCATCCTAAAGACTGGTTATTGTCCGTAGAACTTTATGAACTGGCCAAACAGGACAATAATGAGGAGTTCCAACAAGAAATTTTGAACCACTTGGAGCACATCAAAAGGGACAACCCCAAAGTAGGACATTTAATTGATGACGGCTTGCAATTGGTGGATGCCACATTGGTAAATTAAAAACCGAGTTTTTCAATGTTCTCGGTAGTGTGTTTCAATTGGGGCACCTCTCCTTTTTTGGTAGGATAGTAGGAAATCCTGATTTCCTCTCCATCTCTTTTAAGACCAAGTTCTACTTCGTGCTCAACATTGCCTTGCCATATACTTCGCGAAAACACCTCGTCCCCTTGGCGGACACCAGCTTCCCATGCTTTACTGTCCTCTACAACGGATGCAATACCTTTTCTACCCTCAGTAAATTCAAAACCAAGCTCGTAAACATCGCTTTCGGGACTGTATTCCAACCCGAGTTCATTAAATAGCGCCACCAAATCCACTTTTTGACCTTCTTCAATATTTTCTTGGAAGACCGCATCAAAATCACTGTCCCAATACGTCTTCATCAAGCCGGTAAAGTAATCATGGGTCAGTTTTTGTCCCTTCTCTGTTGCATCGTCATAAATTTGATGCATCACATCATCCAAACTTTTAGTTCCGTTACTTGCCTTTTGAATCTTCTGATCTAGGTAGAACGCAAAAATTGCGCCGCGCCAATATGGTAATTTGGAAAATTCGTAATTGCTCCAAAAATTATCATAATTGATTTCGGAATTCGGGACTTCTCCAACCGATGATGCGTAAAGGTCGCGGATGGTCCGGTTCAATTCATCTATATAAAAGGTACCATCCAACCCATTGATTTTGTTCTTGGCTATGTTTTTAAAAGTATAATATTCGGTAAACCCTTCGCTGAACCAATATTGCTCTTCTTCGTTATCGTTTTTTATGGTGTGCCCAATCCAATTGTGCATCAGTTCGTGATTGAAGAGGTATACCATTTGACCGATATCCGTTTGATCGTTGTTAGATACCGAAGTTGCAAAAGAATTGGTTAACCCCGTTCCCTGAAAACTGCTTCCGTTCTCTTGCGGAAATGGCTGCATGGTCACCGTAAAATACTTTTGGGTGTGATCGTTCCAAAAATTACGTTGATAGGTCAGGGTCTCTTCCAAAACCTTAAAAACCTCCTCATCCTTAAAAGGAATCCATTCACCTCTTGTGGCCAAACTAATTTGATTGCCCTTTATATCCCCCGTAAACACCCTAAAATCACCTCCAACAAAAATGGCACTACCGAACAGTTCCATGTTCTGATCTTTTAGTAGTTGCACTTTTTCTTTACTGCCAAAACTGTTGTGAACGGTGTATCCCGCTGGAAATGATGACCAATCAAGAAGTATGTCCTCGTGTTCCTCGGCATTTTCAGGCACCATAAACAAATTATGGGAGAATACATGGAAATACTCTTTGCTGATGATAGGACGGTAAATTTTGCTGGTTGAAATTTCATCTTCAAAATCCTGCTTTAAGAAATACTCAAAATCCAGTTCTTTCACACCTTTTGGATGCATTAGTACAATCCTGCTGCTATCCGCGTCTTTTTCCACAGCCCCCTCCACGTTCAGCAATTGCATTTTGCCCAACGAGTTGTAGAGCCCATCCTGACCCCAGGCCTCGTCCGGAAAAAACAAGGTTGTGGTACCATTGGGTTCTGCCTTCAACCTCATTTTGATTTTAAGTTGCGGAACGCTGTCAACCACTACGTGGGCAATCTGGTAGCTAATATCCGATTCGGGTTGTTGTTGACAGGAAAATAAAAAAGTGGCTAAAAGGGCGGTCAGTAGTACTCTTTTAAACATGGTTATGATTGATTGATGTACTTTATAGACGCATCAAATCAAAAAATGTGACAGCTTAATCCAAAAAAGTTTTCAGTTGCTCCGAATTTTCCACGGGAGTGTTTTTGTACACCAAAGTCCAGCCCATGGAATTGGTCAGGACCAAAATTCTAGATAACTCGCTTACCAATCTATTTTCCGCATTGGAACGCAATGCACTGGCCTCTATTTTTTTTATCAAAGAGGCGTTTACATTTCTTTTGATGGCATTGTAGTCCCCTGCATTGAACTGGTTCAAATAATCCGCGGTAACATCATAATATTCAAAATCGGGACTGATCTTGATTTCGGGTTCCGGAATTTGGGTAATGGTCAATACCTTGTTCTCTTCGTTCACATCATAGTTGATTTTGGAAAGGTCGTAAGCAATGGTCACGTCGGCATTCACGACCACCAATGCTTTTTTATGCGCGGTGACCAATGGGCCGAAGAGTTCTTTGGAATCCTTATAATTGTACACCTCGGCAAAATGCCCTTCTGTCACTATTAGCTTGGAAACGTTCTTCAGTTCCTTTTGGATGAGCATAGAGTTTTCTTGAAGAATGGACTCGTCCTTTTTATCGGCCCCACAGGAACGGACAATCAAGACTACCGCCAAAGTAATAAGGACACCTGCAACAAATTTTTTCATAGTAACGGATTCAATGCATTGGCTCTATGGAAAGCTAACACAATACTCAAAAGTATTGAATCTTTTATCAAATCAAATTGATTCGCTTCGCCTTTTCTACCGCCTCCAATTTATTATGTACCTGAAGTTTCGTGTAGATATGTTCGATATGCTTGCGTACCGTACTTGGTGAAACATGTAGATTCTCTGCAATTTTCGTATAACTCAAGCCACTACTCAATTGCTCTAAAACCTCTTCTTCCCTTTTGGTAAGCACCACAGTTTCCTCATTGAGCAGATAATTTTGCTCCAAAGGATTTCTTAATAATTTCAATGCCTTAAGTGCAATGATCGGAGTCATAGCGGCACCACCGTTTACGGTATCCAGAATTCCTTTATATAAATTTTCAGGGTCGATATCTTTCAATAAATACCCATCAGCGCCCGCCTTTATAGCATTAAATATATTTTCATCATTATCGAACACTGTTAGCATCACAATCTTTATATGGGGATATTTTGACTTTATGATGTTGGTTGCTTGGATTCCGTCCATTTCCGGCATTTCAATATCCATCAAAATAACATCCAGTTGATTATTGACAGCCAATTTTTCTATGCACTCGGAACCATTGGTGGCCTTTATTTTAATAGCCACTCTTTCAAAAAACGATAACTTATCCGCTATGGCCTTTAACAAAAAGGAATTGTCATCCACAATGGCCAATCTAATCTTCTTTTCCATGCCTTACGGTTATTTTTAATTTTATGGAGGTCCCTTTTTGCTCTTCGGAATGCAGTTCCAGTTCACTATTGATGTCTGCAGCCCTTTTCCTCATATTTTTTATGCCGTTGCCCATTTCAATGCTTCCCATATCAAACCCAGAGCCATTATCTGTTATTTGCAAATGGAAAAAATGAAGGGACTTGTATATACGAACAGAGATCAGCTGTGCAGAATTTTGGTCTGATGGAAATGCATATTTTAAGGAATTGGTCACAGCTTCCTGTATGATCCTATATAAATTGATGCCTTCCGAAGCTGTGAATGAATATGATAAATCGATATCTGAATCGACAATAAACTCGAAACCAACTACATTACTTGAAGTATTGGCATTGGCTATAAACAAGTTGATACGATACTTCAGATCTTCAAAAGTAATGGCTTCCTTGTTCATGGCCCAAATGGTATCCCGCAGTTCATTGATGGTATTTTTGGCGAAAAATGCCAATTGTCCCAATTGATCCTTAATTTTTACTTCCCCATTTTTGATACCATAGTTTAATGTATCAATACTGGAGATGATGAAGGTCAGCTGGCTGCCAATATTATCGTGCAAATCTCTTGATATGCGCAACCTTTGCTGCTGTAAACTGTTTTGGGCCTCTATCTTAACAAGTGCCGTTTTCAATTCTGCTTCTTTTTGCAATTGTCTATTTCGTAAACGTTGATGGCCATAAAAAAGATAACCTCCCAATCCAAGCACAAAAGCAAGTGCAATGGAGCCGAACAATAGATTGTTTTTCTTATTCAGTTCCAGTTCGTTCTTGGCAATCTGCGCTCGCTGCACCAAAATTTCCTTTTCCTTTTTCTCAGATTGATACTTGGTTTCCATCTCGGCCAATGCCATGGCATTCGTCTCCGAGAACAAAGAATCTTGCAAAGCAACATATCTTTTCAAGGAAGCTCTTGCCATTTCGTTGCGATCGAGCATGAACAGGGTCTCAGCGCGGTTCAAATGTATATCTATGGCAAACGTTTCAAGATTCGGATTTTCTTTTAAAATCCTTAGACCTTCTTCGATATGGCGCAAGGCTTTTCGGGGTTCGTTCATTGTATTGTACAGCGCAACCACATTGTTATTGGCGCTCAATTCATCCCTAATATTGGAATGATTTGTTTTCCCGGCATTCAAAGCGGTAAGATAAGCTTCCAACGATTTTGGGAACTCTCCTTTCAATTGAAACACATTACCAAGATTGTCGTGCAACCTATAGAAATCCAAATAATTTCCAGAAGACTTCGCCAACTGAATCCCCTTATTCAAAACCTCGATCGCTTCATCTAACCTCCCTAGGCTTTTAAGACAAATCCCAATATTGTTCAATGAGGCTACTTGCTCTTTGGACAGCCCATATTTTTCTCTTATTGCCAGTGCTCTTCGATGGTATTTGAGAGCATCCTCGAACAAATACATTTCCAGATAGATCAAGCCAATATTGTTCAACGGATTGGCCGTTGCTTTTTCATTCCCCAAATCTTCATTCATTTTTAAGGAATCAAAAAAATAGGCCAAGGCCTCTTTGTAATTGGTTCTGTTCCAATGAAACATTCCCAAATTATTCAAGCATTTTGCTTCTATATGCGGAATTTTCTTTTCCCGACTTAGTTTTAGAGCTTTTGAAAAATAATAGTTCGCAGAATCTGATTTACCAATAACATCCATATAAATTCCATGGGTATTGGTCATTTGTGCAATCCCAAAAGAAAAATTATGGTCCAAGGCAATTTGTTTACCCTCTTCAATTATTTTCTTTGCTTTTGATACATCTTTGAAAATAAATTCGAATGCAATTTTGTTATAGGCCGTTATTTGAAGGGAGTCATTTTCCATTGCTCTAGCCGCACTTAACAAACTATCCAGTTCAGCCTTTTGGGAGTGTATTTGTAGGATACAAAATGTAAAAACAAAATACAGCCACGATATTTGCCTCATAAAACCATAAGTTTAAGACAAGTATACATTAATTGAAATTAATCATGTAGAAAACCTCATCTAAATTATAAGTGGTGAAATCGTATCGATCCATACACATAAGCCGCTTCATCATTTTGTCTTTTAGCTCAACCATTTCCTCCAAATAAGATTGAGCAACTGCATTTTTCTCAACAAGAAAATTACGTTTCCAATTTAAGAATATATAAATAGCACTAATGGTGATGGCCATTGTAACTCCAAGTATAAGTAGGGGTAGGTACATGAACAAAATTGTAATATCAAAAAAAAGCCGAAGACTTTGGACGTCTTCGGCGATGTAAACTTGAACCAAAAAAACTCGACCAAAAAACTATTTCACTGACTTGTTGAATTCATTTAAATGATATTCCAAGAATTTTTTACCTGCTGCCGTGACGCCTTCGATATATTTTTGGGTATCCACTTCTATTATAGTGGTTTTTGAAGATACTTTATTTTCAGCTCTATATGTCTTTCCAAAATAATTGGAGGTTCCTATAACATCTACCGCGCCTTGGGCATAACTTTGAATTTTCTTTTCATCCAATACCCCTCCGATGGTAAAATCCTTTTTTAGTGTACCTGTATAGGTCGACTCTGCACTACCGCCTATCTTATATTTACCGGCTGCAAAATAAATACTGTTAATCCCCGTAGCATACTCGACCTTTTTTCTGAACATCAAACTTTTATCATCGCTTTTTGCAGAAACCGCCTCATTCGCTACCAAACTTAGTTGAGTCTTGATTTTGATGTTCGCCGCATTACCTTGAAAGGCATACAGATCTTTCATAAAGAATACATACAAGTCCACATCAACAACAATCGCGTCGTCAAGATCTTTGGAAAGATTTTGTGGTGTTTTATTCAATGCCGCAAATTTATCCCCAAAAAACTTGCCCACTTTCGACTTTTCCTCATAGTAAAAGGAATAGCCTTCTGGGTAGGCGGTAATCATACCCGGCATGGCCGCAATTTCCACCTTGGGGCCCGAATCCTTTGACCACCCCGTATAGGTTTCTGTTTTGCCCGCGGTATCGGACGATATAATTTCATACCCTTTACTTTTAAGATCGGCAACAAAGTCTCGATAAAGGTTGTTCGCAATGGCTTGGAAATCAGCTTCCGTAAGATTGCCCAACCCGACCATCAATTCTGCCGTGGCATCACCTCTAACGCCTTTATTTCTGAACAACGCGCCACCTTTTTTCTTTTTTTCCTTTTCATTGAACAATTGATAGTTGATGGAAAAATTAGAAATGTAGATCCGTTTATTGCTCGCTTTTAATTTCCCTAAACCAAAGGTCGCGTCTTTTGGCTTGAAATCTCCCAGTTGCTGTGCCTGAGCGCTAAAACCGATAAAAAGGAGAATAACCCAGATTAATTTAGAATTGATTTTCATTTTAGATTAAGTTTTATAATCGACACAAAACTGACTAAAAAGAACACATAAGAAAATAGGGCAATTGCCGTATTTTACACAAAATCAATAAAGGGTAATTTCTTCTGAAGCTCTTTAATTTTATTCTCCAGATTTTTTAAAAACAATTGATGCTTTTCTGAATTAGGATTAAATGGTCTGTGGGCCATACCCTGTCGAATACTCTTCACTTCCTGCATTGTTACAAGGGAAGCCTCAGAAATAAAGACCTTGGAGAATTTTTCCCAGATATAATCCACGGCCAGTTCGTTCGGGTGTACCATATCCTTCTTATAAAAACGATAGTCGCGCAACTCGTCCATCATAATTTCATAAGATGGAAAATAGGACAGTTCCCCCGACTGCGCTCTAGATGACAATAGCGATTGAACCGCTGTGATGAGATGGGCCTTGCTCCGTTGGTTTTCCATAAAACCATCTTTTAAATGGCGAACGGGCGAAATGGTAAAAATGATTTGTGCCTTGGTATTCACCTTTTGAATCAAGGCAATCACGTTTTGAAGACTTGACTCAAGTTCGACTGGGCTCAATAACTTTTTAGCGAATTCTTTTTGCGGCACTTTGTGACAATTGGCCACCACTTTTCCTGAAGCCTGATGCTCGTAGACCCAAGCCGTTCCTAAGGTAATTATAATGTGGGAGGAGGTTTCCAGACTTGTTCTGGTTTGTTCCAACCTTTGGTTTAGCAAATGCAATAGCTCCTCTGAAGATGCCGAACGCAAATCGGAATGGGCATCAAAACAGCGCCAGATACCGTCTTGTTCAAAAATCTCTTCTTGCTGATAGGTTCGTTCGGCAATCGCTCTTTGAATCAAATTTTCAATGGCCAAGGGATGGAAAAGGATTCCAAAGGGATTCTGCAGTTGTTGAAACTTGAAATATCCCAACTTCTCACCCATATTTTCCACAAAACAAGACCCCAAGAGCATCAGTTTACTTTGATAATCGATGGGATTATCGCTTGGAGTTAAAGGTATCTTGGTTTGTAGTTCCATTTGATTTGCTAAAAATGTCAGTTCGAGCGCAGTCGAGAACGACATAGCATCACATCTCGACTGCGCTCGATATAACAAACGTTAATCTAAGAAAATCATTTTAGATAACTCTTCACTTGATCAAGTGCCTCGGAAATCCCCGCAGGTTTTTTACCCCCGGCAGTCGCAAAGAAGGGTTGTCCTCCACCACCACCTTGGATGTATTTACCCAGTTCACGGACAATGGTTCCAGCGTTCAGGTCTTTTTCGACAACCAAATCCTTGGAAATGTAGCAGGACAATACAGCTTTCCCATCTTTTTCCGAAGCCAGCAACAGGAACAAGTTATCTACCTGCCCGCCCATTTCAAAGGCCAAATCCTTAATGCCGCCTGCATCCAAATCCACTTTTTGAGCCAAAAACTTGATTCCGTTTATATCTTCCAATTCCGCAATCAACTCATTTTTGAGTCCCTTCGCCTTATCCTTCAATAATTGCTCCACCTGCTTTTTAAGGGCAAGGTTCTCTTCTTGCAAACTGGCCACCGATTTTACCGGGTCTTGGGAGTTTTTCAACATATCCTTGATCTCGAAGAGCATACGGTTATTGTTAAAGTAAAATTCCTTAACGGCATCGGAAGTAATGGCCTCTATCCTTCGAATTCCGGCAGCAACCGCTCCTTCGGAAACAATTTTAAAGTGCCAGATGTCGGCCGTGTTCTTCACGTGGGTACCCCCACAAAGTTCAATGGATTGCCCAAAACGAACGGTTCTCACGGTATCACCATATTTTTCTCCAAAGAGGGCCATAGCTCCTTGCCCCATGGCTTCTTGCATAGGCACATTGCGACTTTCTTCCAAGGGAAGGTGTCCATCAATACGGGCGTTGACAAAGTTTTCAACTTCCCGAAGTTGCTCGGTCGTCAATCTTGAAAAGTGGGAAAAATCAAAACGCAAATATTTGGAATGTACCGCAGAACCTTTCTGTTCCACATGGGTTCCCAAAACCTCGCGCAATGCCTGATGCAGCAAATGCGTAGCAGTATGGTTACACTCCGTTCTCCAACGCTGTTTTTCGTCGACCACCGCTTTAAAAGTGCCTGAAATTTCTTTGGGCAAGGATTTCGCGAAGTGAACAATCTCGTTGTTCTCTCGTTTGGTGTCCACAATATAGGTAACATCACCGTTAGATGCTTCCAAATAGCCCTTATCCCCTACCTGTCCACCGCCTTCGGCGTAAAATGGAGTCAGATTGAAAACCAGTTGGTATTGGTCTCCTTCTTTTTTGCTGGTCACCTTTCGATATTTTACCAGCTTTACCTGCGCTTCCAAACTATCGTAACCAATAAACTCCTGTTCGGTATCGGCCATTAAAATGTTCCAATCATCCTTGGACACTTCGGATGCTGCTCGTGAACGCTCTTTTTGGGCCTTCAATGCTTTTTCGAATCCTTCGGTATCCAATTGATACCCATTCTCTTCCAAAATCAAGGAGGTCAAATCTATCGGGAAACCGAAAGTATCGTAGAGTTCAAAGGCCTTGTCGCCCGCAATGGTTCTGTCGTTGGAAGACTTGATCACGGAATCCAACAGCACCAAACCTTGCTCCAAGGTGCTCAAGAAAGAGTTTTCCTCTTCCTTGATTACGTTTTCTATCAACTGGTGTTGTTCTTTCAACTCAGGAAAAGCCTTGCCCATCTGTTCGCTCAACACCTTTACCAGTCTGTAAATAAATGGTTTGTTAGTGTCCAGAAAAGTAAATCCGTAGCGAATGGCACGGCGCAGAATTCTTCGGATTACATATCCTGCCCCCGTATTACTCGGCAATTGCCCATCAGCAATGGAAAAGGCAACCGCTCGCACGTGATCGGAAATAACACGGATAGCAATATCGGTTTCTTCGTCTTTCCCGTACTTTTTTCCTGTAATGGTTTCCACCTCGCGAATCAACGGGGTAAAAACGTCAGTATCGTAGTTGGATTGCTTTTTTTGAAGCACCATGCAAAGGCGTTCAAAACCCATTCCGGTATCAATATGTTTTTCGGGAAGCGGTTCCAAACTGCCGTTAGCCTTACGGTTGAACTGCATAAACACCAAGTTCCAAATCTCCACCACTTGCGGATGATCTTGGTTTACCAATGAAGCTCCATCAGCTTTTGCCTTTTCTTCTTTGGAACGAATGTCCACATGGATCTCGGAACAGGGTCCGCAGGGACCTTGATCGCCCATCTCCCAAAAGTTGTCCTTTTTGTTGCCTTTGATGATTCTGTTTTCGGGCACAATGGCCTTCCACAGATCATAGGCTTCTTGATCGAGCGGGAGATGATCATCTTCACTTCCTTCAAAAACGGAAACGTAAAGACTGTCCTTATCAATTTTATATACCTCGGTAAGCAATTCCCATGCCCACGCAATGGCTTCCTTTTTAAAGTAATCCCCGATGCTCCAGTTCCCCAACATCTCGAACATGGTATGGTGATAGGTATCTTTCCCAACCTCTTCGAGATCATTGTGTTTCCCACTTACCCTCAAACACTTTTGGGTATCTGTCAATCGTTTGCTCTTAGGAACGGAATTCCCCAAAAAGTACTCCTTGAACTGGTTCATACCGGCATTGGTGAACATCAGGGTAGGGTCGTCCTTCATTACCATAGGTGCAGATGGTACAATCTTGTGGTTCTTTTCTTTGAAAAAGTTTAAAAACTGGTTTCTAACTTCTTGGGATGTCATTGAATTCCTAGGGTTTTCTTAAATTTAACAGTTTAAGCAAAACAATTTTTATATTTGTTTGTTCTGATTAAAATGAGTGAGCAAAAATAGGATAAAATCCATTCATGTCTAAAGTAAAGTACTATTACGATCCGGATACCCTTTCGTACAGAAAGATCGAGCCGAAGAAGTCCAAAAGATACAGGAATATTTTCTTGTTCCTATTGGGCGCTGCGCTATTCGGTTTTATTGGACTGATTATTCTTTTGAACACAAGATGGGTAAACACGCCCAAAGAACTTTCTCTGGAAAGGGAAGTACGGAACTACGAGCTCCAATTTGATATCCTAAACCGTAAAATGGACCAAATGGAACAGGTATTGGGTAATATCGAGGATCGTGACAACAATATTTACAGGCTTTATTTTGAAGCCAACCCAATTCCCGAAGAACAGCGCAGAGCAGGTTTTGGAGGTGTTAACCGATACAAAGATCTCGAAGGCTTCAATAATTCTGAAATCATTATTGATGCCACCAAGCGATTGGACATCATTCAAAAAGAAATGGTAATCCAGTCCAAATCCTTGGACGAAATAGCCAAACTGGCGGAAGAGAAAGAAAAATTACTGGCTTCCATTCCCGCTATCCAACCGGTAAGTAACGAAGATTTAACAAGAATGGCTTCCGGTTACGGTTGGCGTTCCGATCCTTTTACCAAAGCACGTAAGATGCACTGGGGCATGGACTTTACCGCTCCACGGGGATCGCCAATATATGCCACCGGCGATGGAAAAGTGGTTCGCGCCGACAATAGGTCCTCCGGTTATGGCAAGCACGTGCGCATAGATCATGGATATGGCTATATCACATTGTACGGGCACATGAGCAAATACAATGTTACCGTGGGCCAAAAAGTAAAAAGGGGAGACCTCATCGGGTTTGTGGGCAGTACGGGACGTTCCGAGGCGCCACACGTTCATTACGAAGTATTTAAAGATGGCGAGCGTATCAACCCGATCAACTTCTACTATGGAAGTTTATCTGCCGAAGAGTTTGATAACATGCTCCGATTGGCCAACCAAGAGAACCAATCATTGGATTAATGCACATAGATCTTCCAGAAAAACGGTATTATGGCATTGGCGAAGTAGCCACGGCCTTTGGGGTAAACACCTCTCTAATTCGTTTTTGGGAGAAGGAGTTTGATGTGCTCCAACCCAAGAAAAATGCCAAGGGCAATCGTAAATTCACGCCACAGGATATCCAAAACCTTCAATTGATCTATCATTTGGTGAAGGAACGCGGATTTACACTGGAAGGTGCCAAAACCCATTTAAAGGAAGAGAAACAAAAGACGCTTAGCAATTTCGAGGTTATTCAAAAACTGCAAAAAGTAAAGGCAGAGCTCCTCAAAATAAAAGATCAACTGTAAACACTTTAACCAATAAGAAATGAAAAAAGGTATCATAGCCATTATTGTCCTAGGGATTTTAGGGGTAATCATTGTGGGTTGGTATGTTAGGACCAACAATAACCTAATCAACATGAAAGGACAGGCCACCAAACAGTGGGCCAATGTAGAGAGTTCTTACCAACGGAGAAGCGATTTAATAGGCAACCTAGTAAAAACCGTTCAGGGCGCTGCCGATTTTGAGCGCGAAACCCTTTCCGATGTTATTGAGGCCAGGGCAAAGGCCACCTCAACAAATATTGATGCAAACAACCTTACGCCAGAGCAATTGGCGGAATTCCAACAGGCGCAAACCGGTCTTTCATCCGCACTTTCAAGGTTGCTGGTTACCGTGGAGCGATATCCTGATCTGAAAGCAAGTCAAAACTTTTTGGAACTGCAATCGCAATTGGAAGGCACCGAAAACAGAATCAATGTGGAGCGTAACCGATTTAATGACCTTGCCGGTGAATACAATATCAAAATCCAACAGATTCCTACCAACATTGTTGCCAGTATTGGAAATTTTGATTCCATGCCATTGTTTAAATCAGATGCCGGTTCCGAAAACGCACCCGACGTAAACTTCGAATTTGACTAAATATGTCGTACGTAGAAGAATTTTTGACTGCCGAAGAAGAAAGTGACATTGTTAACGCCATTGTAGAGGCCGAAAAAAACACCTCCGGCGAAATTCGGGTCCATATTGAGGGTAGCTCAAAAATAGACCACTTTAGCCGGGCCCAACAAGTATTCCATTTTCTGAAGATGGACAACACCAAAGAGGGCAATGGTGTATTGCTCTACGTAGCAGTGGACGACAAAAAATTTGTAATCTATGGGGGCGAAGGTATTGATAGGGCGGTTCCCAAAGGATTTTGGGACACTACAAAAGATGTGATCGCCTCACATTTTAAAAAAAGAAATTTTAAACAAGGTATCGTTGAAGGTGTTCTGATGGCCGGCAAAGAGCTACAGTCCCATTTTCCATGGCAACAAAATGATACCAATGAACTCAACGATGCGATATCCAAAGGGTAATTTTTTACTGTTTTTTTTATGTGTTTCCATAGCTTGGGGTCAGTTTACCATACCCGAAAAACCCAAAAAGCAAACCAGTGTTTATGATTATGTGAACCTATTGTCTCCTTCGCTGAGCAATGCCTTGGAACAAAAATTGGTTCGGTATTCCGATAGCACCTCGACCCAGATCGTTATTGCGGTGATAAGTTCCACCGAAGGTGAGGACATCAACTTTTTGGGAGCGCAATGGGGACAAAAGTGGGGAATTGGGCAAGCGGACAAGGACAACGGCGTACTGGTACTGTTGGCAAGGAACGACCGCAGAATTGCCATCAACACAGGCTATGGTGTAGAAGGCAGACTCACCGACCTAATGTCGAGACGTATTATAGAAACCGTGATCATTCCAGAATTTAAGAAAGGAGATTATTATAGCGGTCTTGACAAAGGTTCTGATGCTATTTTTAAAGTATTGACGGGCGAATTTACCGAGAACCGGACTTTTGGCAACGGCAAAAAATTCCCGATAGATGCACTTTTTCCAATAATCATCTTTTTTATCATCGTTATTATCCTTTGGAGCCGAAAAAATAAAGGAGGCGGCAATGGTGGCCACGGAGGTCGAGGCCCCAGTATCTGGGACATGATCATTTTGAGCAACATGGGCCGTAGTTCCGGCTCTTCCGGCGGTTTTGGCAGCGGAGGAGGGTTTAGCGGCGGTGGTTTCGGTGGAGGCTTCGGAGGTGGAGGCTTCGGAGGCGGTGGTGCCTCTGGGGGATGGTAGTCATCCTCTTCTTTTTTACAATCTCATAAATCTCCCGCCTCTTTTTTCCGGTGCTCCTCCACCTCCAAATGAATCGAATTTTATGGTCAGACTGCCCATGAAATACCTTTTAAGCGCGGTGCCCTGAAAATCTTGGATAAAATCCTGGCCCGTAGTTCTTCTGGTATTGATGTTTTGATTGAGCAAATCGTAGGCCAACACCTTTAAAGTAGCTTTCTTTTTGAACATTTGAACACCCAAACTCATGTTCCAAAATAGGGCATCCTTATCAAAACCTGTACCGAGATTACCATTATAACTATAGGTAATGTCGTTCCCCCACACCAAGTTCTCCGGCCAATAAGAGGTGAGTTTAAAAGATAGGTTGTGTGTGGTAAAATCAACATCTTCCACATTGTCCAAATTATATCGCGTAGCATTAACGGCCAACGTGTACTCGGGCTCGATCTCCAGCATCTCCTTATAGTTGAACAATAGCCCCGCACTGGGCCTTATAGCGAACGAATTGGATTCCAATTGTGCTCCATTGGTAAAACCTACCTGCTTGTTAATGCTTACATTGGGCCTCAGGGTAAACTTTAAGGTATAGAGACTGTCCTTTTTTATCTGTTTTGAGTAATTGATTCCCATTGCAGCATTGTAATTACCCCTTACATTTTGGTAAGTGGTCGTTCTTATAAAATCCTCATCGGTAGTAGTGCTTGATACTATCCTATCTTCATCTATCCCCACATTGGCCCAAAAGAAAATCCCGGTTCTTTCCCTCCAATTGTAGTTATTGAAATTCAAATAAAAATTGTGGTTTATCTGTGGATCCAGATTGGGGTTACCTTGAATAATGTTCAATGGATTGCTCACGTTTGGCACGGGCTGCATTTGGTTTATGGAAGGGACCTGCAATTGGGAACGATAGTTAAAGCTCATCCGTTTGTTATTCCCCAAATCGTAGTTGGCGTAAGAGCTAAAAAGCAGGTTGCCATAGTCCTTGGTGAACGATGTTTCCTGTATAAAATCCTCGTTTTGCAGCCTATTGCGCTCTAAGCGCGCCCTAAGGTTAAATCTCAGCTTTTTACCATTGGAGCCAACTCCCACCTCGGGGACGTGCTTGTTCACTTTAAAATCAAAATCGGAACTTAGGTCCATGTTGTAGATATATTCACCGGTGAGCCCATCAAGATCTGAAACCGTTCTTTGATTCTGCTGTTCGTTCTTTTCGTAACTATACCTAAAATCCAAATACAGTTCCTTGTTCAGTGGCTGTCTATAGGACCCTCCGAGTTCGTAATTGTCATTGGAATTATCTACCAAGGTTCTCTGATTTAAACGTACTTGGTTAGGGTCATCGCCATAAATATTTCTTTCCGAATTCAGTGAAGTCTCGGAATCGCTCACCCGGTTATTATTATTAAAATAGACACGAACATATTTCCCCAATGTATCCAGTCGTTTCATAATCTCCAATCTATTGCCGAAATTGCGTTGAAATCCATCCGTGGTTTGCAGTGATGTATTATCGTTGATCAAATTACCTTCCTCGTCCGTTGATACGGTGTTTTCCGCATTTGTAGAATTGGTGTTGTTCACACTTAAATTCGGTTGAATGGTAATCCTCGTGGTCTTGTTTACATCAAACTCTAAATTGGCTGCAGCCTGATTGGATACGGTCCCGCCTACAAAACTACTCTCTGTATCGGTAAAAAAACTTCCATCGGGCAGTATATTTTCGCGGGAGGTCCGCTCATCATTGTAAGAATCACTATAGGCATAAAAATAATTTCCATCCACCTTGTATTTCCCCTTGTCTTGATTGGCATAACTGCCCCCAATGGTAGAAGAAGTAATGATGCCTTCGCCAAAACCGAACGACATATCTCCAATGGAAAATGCTCCATTTCTGTTGAATCTGACTCCGCCACCTCTAGAGTTGCCGACCATTTCATAGATTTCATCAAAAGAAAACCCAGGATTGTTGATGTTGTTGCTGCTGCCCAAAACACTTATTCGTTCCGTATCGTTAAAATAGTTGAGCAGACCGTTCGCCTGATACCTATCATCCGTACCATAGCCTCCGGACAACCTCCCCATATAACCCTTGTTCTTATCCTCTTTTAGGGTTAGGTTGATGGTTTTGGTCTCACCGTTTCCAGATTCTCCGATAAATTCCTGTTCCTTGGTCTTGGTGTCCGTGATCTGTATTTTACTGATTACATCCTTGGACAAGGATTTTGTGGCCACTTTGGGGTCGGTACTAAAGAAAACCTGACCGTTTACCAAAACTTGGTTCACTTCCTTTCCGTTCACCGTAATAGCGCCATCGCTGGCCACTTCCACTCCTGGAAGTTTTTTCAGCACATCCTCTACCGTGGCATCTGGCCTAGTTTTAAAGGAATCGGCATTGAACTCAAGTGTATCTTTCTTAACGGTGATCGGAACACGTTCGCCTACCAAATCAATACCATCCAATTGCTGCACCCGTTCTTCCATTTTAATGGTGCCCATCTCCATCAAAGGTTCCAAGTTTACTTCACGTGTCTGTGGCGTAAAGCCATTGCTGGAAAAAGCCAATCTCGCCTTTTTGTAAGCTGTTTTTCCCTCCAACGCGAAAATCCCTTCTGAATTGGTTATGGTATAAGTAATCAAAGTACTATCCCTCAATGTTTCCGCATAAATGGTAGCCGCCTCAATCGGAGCGCCGGTAGCGGAATCCACTATTTTACCCTTGACCAAAAATTCTTGGCCTAAAACTGAATGAATCGAAAAAAATAGAAAAATAAAAACAAGGCAAGCGTAAAGTCTTTTCAAATGATGGTCGGTTTTTTGATTAGATTGAATTAGGGTCCAAAATATTATTTTGAAAAAGTGTGCCCATATCGTTTAACTAAACTTTTAGAAAAGAATCACTGAAAATGGCTTTTTAATGGAAATTCAGCAATAAATCATCAAAATCACATATCTTTTTCAGACATTGCATCCTATTCGTAGGATGACCCCATAGACCATTAAGATAATTCACCTCAATTTTAGCTATCTTGCTTAGGTTAAATTGATGAATTTAAACATCTGTTTTCTATGTCCCAGTTATTCAAAGCACTACCCATTGCACTCCTTATTCTTGTGGCTTCCTGTAAAAAAAAGAGCGGCTCCGAAACCGACAATCTTTTTAAGTTCAAGGACTACATCAGTTATCATACCAATGGCAACCAAAGTATTTCCACACCTATTACCATTGCTTTGGCCCGGCAATTGGAACAATTTGAACTGACCCAAGAGTTACCATCGGAATATTTGGACATCTCACCAAAGGTGGATGGCGAGCTCATCATTAACAATGGAAGGGAACTCACCTTTCAGCCAACCGAATATTTAAAGCCCAATACGGAATATACCGTTAGCCTGAGGCTCAACAAACTCTTCGAGGATATTGAAAGTGAATTCAAGACCTATACCTTTAGCTTTAAGACCATAGCCCCAAATTTTAGGGTCAACCTGGGGAATTTACAGTCGTACAGCAAGGATTGGCAATACCTCACGGGCACCTTGGACGCTTCGGATATTTTGGATGCCTCTAAAATAAAATCGGTGCTTTCCGTTAAGCAAGGAGAAAAAACCATCCCCGTAAAATGGGACAACACCACTGAGAATGCGCAATATTTCAGCTTTAAGATTGATAGCATTTCCAGAAAGACAGAGGACAGCCAACTTACCATCAACTGGACCGGCGGCGCCTACAAGATTGAAAACGAAGGTTCGGAAAACTATACGATACCCGGGAAGAACAAATTTGTAATTGTTGATGCGAAAACCACCTCTGCTCCCAATGCTGTTTTGACCCTAAACTTCTCCGAACCGTTGAAGCAAGACCAAAACCTGAACGGTTTGGTAACGGTTGAAAATGCAGAAAGTCTTCGATACGAAATTAATGGAAACGTCTTGAGCGTATATCCCTCCAACCGCATTTTGGGCGAGGTACGCGTCAAAGCCTTCCAAGGCATCAAAAGCGAATATGGTTTTACCTTAAAAAGCGACTTCTCCGAACTGGTCTCTTTTGAGCAGTTAAAACCTGCCGTTCGATTGATTTCCAAAGGAACCATTTTGCCCAATGCGGCATCCACCCCCATCTATTTTGAAACGGTCAACCTTGCAGCAGTTGAAGTTCGGGTTATTCAAGTGTATCAGGACAATATGTTGCAATACCTTCAAAATTATAACCTCACGGAAGACTATAATCCTAATTTTAAGCCCGTAGGACGCAGGGTAGCTTACAAAGTAATCCCCTTGACCGAAGATGGAAACAAAAACACCAGCTACTGGCAGGCACATGGATTGGATCTGTCCGAATTGATCAAAATAAACCCAGGTTCGTTGTATCGCGTCGAGTTCAGTTTCAAGAAGGAACACACCACCTACGATTGTGGCAATAGTACAGAAACCGAAGAATCAACTACGGAATATGCCCTAGAGCAAAGCTCCGACGAAGCCTCACAAGAAGAACGGTATTGGGACAACGAAATCTACAATTACAGAAACTACGACTACAATTGGGAAGAGCGCGACAATCCTTGTCATTCCGCTTACTACAACTACGAGAGAATAGCCGCGACCAATCTTTTGGGAAGCGATTTGGGCCTCATCGTTAAAAAAGGAAGTAACCGCTCCCATCATTTTGCAGTAACCAATCTGCTTACCACACAACCAATAGCCGGTGCTAAAATAAAGCTCTATAATTACCAACAACAACTTATCGGCGAGACCACAACCGATGCCAAAGGATTATCGGTTTATGATAGCGACAAGGGCATTGCCTTTGCCGTGGCCGAGCATAGCAACAATTTTGCCTACGCCAAGCTAGCGGACGGAAATGCATTATCCCTTAGTAAGTTTGATGTTTCCGGAGAGCAGCTCCAAAAAGGATTGCAAGGCTATTTATATACCGAAAGAGGAGTACACCGACCCGGCGATGTCATTCATTTGACCTTTGTTTTGGATGATAATGCCAACCCTTTGCCCAAAGGGCATCCCGTAGCTTTGGAAGTCAGCGACGCGCGAGGCAAATTGGTACAACGCCATATTTTAAAAGAAGGGAGTATCCCGGTTGCCGATGGTCTATATGCCAAAAAAGAAAAGAATTTTTACTATTTCCCCATTCCAACAGAAGTCACCGCCCCAACAGGGAGCTGGACGGCCAAAGTGATTGTGGGAGGAGCACAATTCAGTAAAACCTTAAAAGTGGCCACGGTAAAGCCCAATCGATTAAAAGTGAATTTTACTTTTGATGATGAAGTTTTGGAGGCTAACTCCTTCAACAGGGGAAAAGCCGAGATAAAATGGTTGCACGGCGCTCCCGCCCGGAACCTTAAAATAGACATCAATGCCACATTGAGCCAAACTTCCTCAGCGTTTCCTAAATACAAAAACTACATATTCCAAGACCCTGTTCGCACCTTCAACCAGACCGAACTGCAATGGATATCATCCAATTTGGATGCCAATGGAGTACTCGACATCAACAAAAAAATAGATGTGAACGGCAATGCACCAGGAATGTTGAAGGCCACCTTTACCACCAAGGTGTTTGAAGGCGGAGGTGATTTTTCCATAGATGTGTTCTCCAAAAATTTGGCACCATTTTCAAATTTTGTGGGACTTCGTTCTCCCGCCCCAAAACAATACGGCTCTTTCTTGACCGATGACAACAATACCTTTGATGTGGTTACCGTCGATGCGCAAGGAAATCCATCAGGCAACCGAAAACTAAAAGTACAGGTCTTCAAAATTGAATGGCGCTGGTGGTGGAACCGCGGTAGCGACAACCTCTCTCGCTATGAAAATGCTACTGTCCACCGACCTTTCAAAGAAATGGACATAACTACGGGAAGCGATGGCAAGGCCAACTTCAACATCAACATTCCTGATGAACAAGGAGGACGCTACTTGATTCGTGTTATGGACGAGGTTTCTGGACACGCAACAGGTCGCACCGCCTATTTTTATCGCAATTGGTGGCGAAGACCAGCATCTGCTGATACCGAGAGTTCCAAAATTCTTATTTTTTCCACCGACAAAGAAAAATACACGCTTGGGGAAGAAGCAACGGTCACTTTCCCATCAGATAAAGGCGGTCGTGCCCTGATCAGTATTGAAAATGGGACCGAAGTGTTATCGCAACAATGGATTGAGACGTCTGCCAAAGAAACTAGGGCCACTATTCCGATTACCGCGGATATGGCACCGAATGCCTACGTGAACATTTCCTTGCTGCAACCGCACAGCCAGGTCAAAAACGACCTGCCCATCCGGTTGTACGGCGTTGTTCCGCTATTGGTGGAAAATCCGGCAACATTCTTGGAACCGCAAATAAATATGCCCGATGTGCTGCAACCAGAGACATCATACAAGGTTACTGTGTCCGAAGCCAGTAAAAAGCCAATGACGTATTCGTTGGCCGTGGTGGACGAAGGCCTGTTGGACTTGACACGATTTATCACTCCCGACATTCACAGTTCCTTCTACGCCAGACAAGCGCTTGGTGTAAAAACCTTCGATATTTTTGATGATGTGATGGGCGCCTACTCCGTAAGTGTGGATAATATCTATGCCATTGGTGGTGGTGGCATTGGTGCTGGTGCCAAAAACAGAAAGGCACAACGTTTTAAACCCGTGGTTACCTATCTGGGGCCATTTACCTTAAAAGCAGGGGAAAAAGCATCGCATACCATAAATATGCCGAACTATGTAGGTTCCGTTCGCACTATGGTAGTTGCCGGGAATCTGAACAGTGCATACGGCAATGCCGAAAAAACCACACCTGTACGTAAACCATTAATGGTACTGACCTCCATTCCGCGAAAATTATCTCCTGGAGAGACCGTGACCATACCGGTTACCGTTTTTGCTATGGAGTCGAAAGTGAAAAACGTAACGGTCAGCATCGATGCCGGAAAAGCATTGGAACCCCTCAACGGTACTTCCAAAAACATCAGCTTCAATGCGGTTGGGGAGCAAATCGTCAATTTTGATTTTAAGGTCAACCCAACATCATCGTTCCAAACTATAAAAGTTACCGCTACGGGAGCGGGCGAAAATGCGAGCAACGAGACCGAAATCGATGTGGAAAATCCAAATCCGGTAACCACCAAAAGTGAATTGTACACGCTGGACCCCAACGGGTCGCAGACCATCGCAATGGAAACTTTTGGCACATCGGGCACCAATACAGCGTTTATAGAGTTCTCCACACTCCCGCCTATGGATTTTTCCAAACGGATGGATTATTTGTTACGCTACCCGCACGGTTGTGTGGAACAGACCACTTCCGCAGCATTTCCACAATTGTTCTTGGCAGATATATTGGACATCACTTTTGATAAAAAGAAGAAGATTGAGAAAAACATAAAAGCCGCCATTGACCGACTTGGCGACTTCCAAGTTCCCAACGGTGGATTGAGTTACTGGCCCGGTTATGGCAACGCCAATGATTGGGGAACCTCCTACGCAGGTCATTTTATGTTGGAGGCCAAACAGCAGGGGTATCAATTGCCATTGACCTTCTTGAGCAATTGGCTACGCTACCAGAAAAATACCGCACGCCAATGGAGCAACCAGAGCACCTATTACAACGATGATATTTCACAGGCATACCGATTGTACACCTTGGCCTTGGCCCAACAACCCGAACTGGCCGCAATGAACCGTTTACGAGAAACCGCAAACCTCAGTAATGAGGCCAAATGGAGATTGGCAGCTGCTTATGCCTTGGTCGGCAAAAAAGAGGTGGCCCAAGCCATCGCTCAAAAGGCAAACATTAACTTTAAACCCAATAACTATAATTACAGAACCTATGGTTCAATTTTCAGAAACCGTGCGATGGCCTTGGAGACTATGGTGATTTTGGGTGACGCGCAACAAAGGGAATTGGCGGTTTCCCTGGCCAAAAATTTAGCATCACAACGATGGTACAGTACCCAAGAAACTGCTTACGCCCTCTTGGCAATGTCCAAAATGGTTATGAAGAATGGAGGAAGATCCATCGATGTAACCTTTACCAACAATGGAAAGGACATTAATGTCAAAACAGACAAAGCCATAGCAGAGCGAGAGCTTTCCGTGACTTCTTTTAAAGAGGAAATTGTGTTGAAAAACAATGAAGTCAACATCATTTATGCGACCCTTACCCAAACTGGAAAATTGCCGGTCGGAGAGGAGTTGGCACAGCAGCAAAACCTAAGGTTGTCCGTGAACTACCAAGATCCATTGGGCAATTCCGTCAATATAAATGAACTGAGACAGGGAACAGAGTTCCAGGCAAAAGTGACCATTTTCAACAGTTCCGATGATTATATCGACAATGTGGCACTGACCCATATCGTACCCAGCGGATGGGAAATCGTGGACACCTCTTTTGTAAGCGGGGACAATGAAAATGCATCGAAAGCGGATTATGTAGATACACGGGACGACAGAACCCATCTGTATTTTGATTTGGATGCGAAAAAATCCAAAACCTTTACCATTAAGTTGAATGCATCGTTCTTAGGCGATTATTATTTGCCCGGTGTCCAAGCCGAAGCTATGTATGACAACAACTACCAAGCTCGAAACAAAGGCCAATGGGTAAAAATAGTTCAGTAATGTCAATGAATGTTTGAGTTTTTTTCGCCAGCAAAAAAATACATTGTCAACCATAAAATCACATTTGGTGTATTTTTCATCATTCTGATTTTGTGGTTGTTTTGCCTGCCCAAAAATCTGTTTGAAGACCCAACATCAACTGTTGTCGACAGTTCCGACGGTTCGCTGATTGGTGCGCGTATTGCCAATGATGGCCAATGGCGGTTCCCTCAGATTGATTCTGTCCCCGAACGCTTCAAACAGAGTATTTTACTTTTTGAAGATGAGTATTTTTATCAGCATCCTGGCTTCAATCCCATTTCCATCATTAAAGCCATCGGACACAATCTAACCAAAGAAACACGAAGAGGCGGCAGTACCATCACACAACAGGTTATCCGCTTGAGCAGAAAAAACCAAAGCAGAACGTATTGGGAAAAGCTCATCGAAATATTTATGGCCACACGCTTGGAATTACGCCACTCCAAGGAAGATATATTGGAACTCTATGCTTCCCATACGCCCTACGGGGGCAATGTGGTGGGTTTGGAGACAGCAGCTTGGCGCTATTTTGGGATTCCTGCCCACGAATTGAGTTGGGGGCAATCTGCTGCCTTGGCGGTTTTACCCAACGCACCTGCGCTGATTTTCCCTGGAAAAAACGAACAAGCCTTTTCGGAGAAACGCAACCGATTATTGAAAAAATTATGGGAGAAAGGAGTCATTGATGAAACCACCTACGAATTGGCCATAGCCGAACCACTTCCGCAAAAACCTTTTCCCCTGCCCGATGTGGCACCTCATCTTACCGAGCGTATCCGAAACGAACATCCGGGCGAACGTGTGACCACTTCGATTCAAAGACCCTTACAGCAACGATTGAATCTTTTGGCAGAACGACATTATCGACAATTGCAGAGCAACGAAATACACAACTTGGCCATTTTGGTGCTTGATGTGGAAACCCGAAAAGTTTTGGGGTATGTAGGAAATTCTCCTTCGGATGAAACACACGCCAATTATGTGGACATCATTACCAAAAAAAGAAGCACAGGCAGCACGTTGAAGCCTTTCCTATTTGCTTCATTGTTGGATGAAGGTCAATTGCTGCCCCATAGCTTAGTGGAGGATGTTCCAACGGTAATCAACGGATACAACCCTCAAAATTTTAATTTGAAACACGTAGGCGCCGTGCCTGCCAGCAAAGCATTATCCCGATCATTGAATGTCCCTGCCGTCCGTTTGTTGCAGAAATATGGACTTCAAAAGTTCTATAACAAACTTCACAAAATGAAGATGGAATCGTTGGACAAGCCCGCTTCCTATTATGGGCTATCCTTGATTCTTGGTGGCGCGGAAAGTTCCCTTTGGGAAGTAACCTCGACCTATGCCTCGATGGGCTCGATTTTGAATTATTTTTTGATCCATTCCAGCACTTACAGAAAAGAAGAGTTTACAGAAGCTACCTATTTACAAAATGAAGCAAAGGATTTTGAGGAAGAACAGTTTGACCCGTCGGTTTTGGGGGCAGGTGCAATTTATAGCACATTTCAGTCCATGTATGAGGTCAACCGACCTGAAGGCAATGAAAATTGGCAATTCTTTGACTCCTCCCAGCCCATTGCTTGGAAGACAGGAACCAGCTTTGGCTTTAAGGATGCTTGGGCCGTAGGGATCACGCCAAAATATGCCATTGGAGTTTGGGCGGGCAATGCCGATGGCGAGGGCAGACCAGGGCTTACCGGCATTACCGCCGCCGCTCCCTTACTATTTGATGTATTGGATGCATTGCCACAAAGCGGTTGGTTCGCAGAACCGTTTGATGATCTTGTTGAATTAGAGGTGTGTTCCCAAAGTGGGTTTCGTGCTTCGGTGTATTGTGATGATGTAAAAAAAGAATGGGTGCCCACACACGGTACCCGAAGTGGACCTTGTCCTTATCATCAACAGGTGTTTCTGGATGCTTCAGAACGGTTTAGGGTAAATTCGGCCTGCTATCCTTTGGAAGATATGGTGGCCAAAAACTGGTTGGTGCTCCCTCCCATTTTAGAGTATTACTACGCATCATCCAACCCAAATTATAAGCCTTTACCGCCTTATTTAGAAGGTTGTTCGGCTTTGGAAAACAATTTGATGGAATTCATCTATCCCAAAAAAAACGAAGCGGTGCTGCTTCCGAAAGATTTGGGCACCAAAACGTCAGAAATCATTCTAAAGCTGGCACACCAACAATCCAATGCCATTATTTATTGGTATTTGGATGAGACTTTTGTGGGCAAGACCCAAAATTTCCACGAGCTCATTTTAAACATCGAGTCGGGCGAATATATGCTTACCGCTGTGGATAATCAGGGCAACCGAATTCAACAGTTGGTAGAAGTACGTTCCGCTTCGGGGGAATAATTATTTTTTCCTCATAAAAATGGTCATCGGAACACCTGTGAAATCAAAATTCTCCCTGATTTTATTCTCCAAAAATCGTTTATAAGGATCCTTCACATATTGGGGCAGGTTGCAGAAAAAGGCAAACTGTGGATACGGCGTAGGCAATTGTGTACAGAACTTGATTTTAACATACTTCCCTTTGGTTGCTGGAGGAGGTGTCTTTTCAATGATGGGAAGCATAATATCGTTCAACTTGCGCGTTGGTATTTTTTTGGAACGGTTTTTATAGACGTCCACAGCGGTTTCAATGGCTTTGTAGATCCGTTGCTTGTTCAAAACAGAAATAAAAAGAATCGGCACATCTTCAAAAGGAGAAATCACTTCTCTTATTTTTGCGGTGTATTCCTTTACCGAATTGGTCTCCTTTTCTACCAAATCCCATTTGTTTACTAGAATCACGATGCCTTTATTGTTGCGCTGGGCCAGCCAAAAAATGTTCTGCACCTGTCCATCAAAACCCCTTGTGGCGTCCAACATCACAATACATACATCACAATACTCGATGGCACGAACCGAACGCATTACAGAGTAAAATTCCAGATCTTCCTTCACTTTGGCTTTTCTACGGATTCCTGCCGTGTCCACCAAATTGAATTCAAATCCAAACCGATTATACTTGGTGTCGATGCTATCGCGTGTAGTTCCCGCAATGTCGGTCACAATGTATCTATCCTCTCCTATCAATGCATTGATAAAGGATGATTTTCCCGCGTTGGGCCTTCCCACCACGGCAAAACGGGGCAATTCGCTTTCTTCTTCCACTTCCTCTGGGAGCACTTTCACAAGGGCATCCAACAATTCTCCCGTACCACTGCCATTGATACTTGAAAGGGTGTAATATTCGCCCAACCCCAAGGAATAGAATTCCACGGCATCGGCCATACGTTTGGCATTGTCCACTTTGTTCACAGCCAAAAAAGTGGGCTTATCGACCCTACGCAAAAGCTTGGCGACATCTTCGTCCATTCCTGTGACACCGGATTCCACATCCACCATAAAGATGATGGCATCGGCCTCATCAATGGCCAATTCCACTTGTTTATCGATTTCTTTTTCGAAAACATCGTCGCTACCCAAAACGTAACCACCGGTATCGATCAAGGAAAACTCCTTGCCGTTCCAGTCACTTTTGCCGTAATGACGGTCTCGCGTAACACCGCTTACGGCATCGACTATCGCCTCACGGCGCTGAATAAGTCGGTTGAAAAAAGTGGACTTCCCAACATTGGGTCTCCCTACAATGGCTACAATAGCTCCCATTAGGTTTAATTTTTGGCAAAAATACCATTTATTATGAATAAAAAATGATACCTTTTTTCATCATTTTCAAATGATTATGAGCGACTTGACCAATGAGCTAGTTTTACGCCCCCGTTTTCGTCTTTCCCTCAAGGCCAATTTGACAGCTTTGGAAGCGGTTTTTGATGATGCAACCGCCAATCCATTTTTGATCAAAAGGATGGATGAGCACATTTTTGTCAAGTTCAAGAAGGCGGAAACTTCTTTTTGGACGCCACAACTGCACTTGGAACTTTCTTCCTTTGAGGAGGGCGTGAGCAATATTCGCGGTGTATTTGGCCCCAACCCTACCCTTTGGACTTTTTTTATGTTCCTGCATTTTGGTGTGGGCACGCTTTTTATCATTTTGGGGATTTTTGCGTATTCCAACTATTCCTTGGGCAAAGACATTACCTTTTTTATGGTGGGTATGTTCTTTTTAGTACTGCTTTGGTTTGCCCTTTATGCTTTTGGTCGTTTAGGTAGGGCTAAAGGAAAAGGGCAGATGGAACAATTAAAGCAGTTTGTAAGGGATACCATTGCCCCTTTTGAACGCATCAACAACGCGTCCTAGCCATTGTATCCAAAACGCCTGAGCTGTTGGGAATTGCTGCGCCAGTTTTTGTTCACTTTCACATAGAGTTCGATATGCACTTGCTTTGCAAAGAATTTTTCGAGGTCTTTTCTGGCTTCTACCCCCACTTTTTTAATGGCGGCACCCTTGTGCCCTATGATGATTCCTTTTTGGGTATCGCGTTCCACCATAATCACGGAACGGATTCGGATAATGTCCTCATCTTCGAAAAACTCTTCGGTCTCCACCTCCACGGAATAGGGAATCTCCTTTTTGTAGTATAGCAAGATTTTTTCACGAATGGTCTCGTTCACAAAAAAGCGTTCGGGCTTATCCGTGATTTGATCTTTTGGATAAAAAGGCGGTGCTTCGGGCAAAAGTTCCAAAATGCGGTTGAACACTTCGGTTACATTAAAGTTTTCCAAAGCGGAAATGGGATGGATCTCTGCGCTGGGCAACTGTTCTTGCCAATATTGCATTTGTTCCTCCAGTATCTGCTGGTCGGATTTATCAATTTTATTGAGAAGCAACAACACGGGAATCTTGCTGTTCTGTATTTTTTTGAAGAATGATTCATCTTTCAATGCCTTCTCTCCAATCTCCACCATATACAACAGTACATCGGCATCCTCAAAAGCAGATTTCACAAAATCCATCATGGAACTTTGCAGTTCGTAGGCAGGCTTTATGATGCCCGGGGTATCGGACAAAATCAACTGGAAATCATCCCCATTCACAATTCCCAAAATGCGGTGACGGGTTGTCTGTGCCTTGGAAGTGATAATGGACAATTTTTCGCCCACAAAGGCATTCATCAATGTGGATTTACCGACATTGGGGTTCCCGATAATATTTACAAATCCTGCTTTATGCGCCACCTTTCTTTCTTTTTTCAAAATATTGTTTGGATGCTGCGTTTACCTTTGGTGAAAGATACAACACAGCGATCATATTGGGTATCACCATCAATGCATATGATAGGTCAATCAGGTTTTTCACCAATTTTAAGGATGCGATTGCTGCAAAAACAATCATAATGATAAAAAACACATTGTACCATTTACCGATTTTGGCGTTGGTCAAAAAAGACAAACTCTTCACGCCGTAATACGAATAGGTAAACAGGGTTGACAATGCAAATGCTGCCACGATAATCATCAACAAGATATCCCCTATACCGTACAATGTGGTTTCAAAAGCGGACATCGTCAT
Organism: uncultured Allomuricauda sp.; assembly: GCA_963677115.1. Classification (GTDB taxonomy): domain Bacteria; phylum Bacteroidota; class Bacteroidia; order Flavobacteriales; family Flavobacteriaceae; genus Flagellimonas. The sequence continues at coordinate 1,898,001 of OY781874.1, read as the reverse complement.
AGTAATTCCGCTACCATCCTCAAGGTAAGCACCACTCAAAATAATGACCACTGCGGTAAAGGTACATACTAAAATGGTATCAATGAACGGACCCAACATTGCCACAAGTCCTTCTTTGGCAGGTTCGTCGTTCCGGGACTGCCCGTGGTACATGGGTGCACTACCGAGACCGGCTTCGTTGGAGAACATGGCTCTCCGAACCCCGACGATGACCAATCCCCAGAATCCACCAGTCACCGCGGTATCGAAATTCCACGCTTCGACCAATATCATTTTTAGGGCCGGAAAAACTTCGTCCGCATGACTCGCCATCACAAAAATGACCGCCAAAAGATATACCCCTACCATAAATGGTACTATTGCCGAGGCAACTTTGGCTATTTTAGTCAATCCCCCAAAGATCACAATCGATGTGATGATGGCTAGAAAAAAACCTATACCCAGCTTCCAGTTGTATTCACTGGTAACAAAAAGGGTTTCATGCGGCTGTACCACTCCCATGAATGCTTCGGTAAATTGATTGGCGGTAAACACACCCAGAAAACCAAACAATCCACAAATACTGAAAAAAATGGCCATGGGCTTCGCCCATTTGCCCATTCCTTTTGTTATGTAGAACATGGGGCCGCCTTGCATGTGCCCATCGGAATCGGTGCCTCGATACATAATGGCCAAGCTTCCCGAATAATATTTGATGCCCATGCCCAAAAGTGCGGTCATCCAAATCCAGAACACCACACCGGGTCCTCCGTCGTGGATGGCAATGGCCACTCCTGATATATTTCCCAAACCTACGGTAGCTGCTACGGCTGCTGAAAGTGCTTGAAACGAACTTACATCTCCTTTTGCATTTTTATCATCATATTTACCCGAGACTACTGCAATGGCATGCCCAAAATAGCGAAAGGGTGCAAATTTGGAATAAAACGCCAAAAACAGTCCTCCTCCAATGAGTAAGATAAGCATGGGCCACTCGGTATACGGCAAAAGTGATATTATAAAATCGTTGATTTTGTCCATAAGGTAAAAACAGCCAATTTATGGATTTTGAGCGGGATAGACGTTAAGGAAAAAGGAATATTAAGTTTAAGTTTGGAAATGATAAGAAAAGGGTTGTATATTTGCCGTCCACATCGCGGGGTAGAGCAGTAGGTAGCTCGTCGGGCTCATAACCCGAAGGTCGCTGGTTCGAGTCCAGTCCCCGCTACTAGAGCAGAAAAGGCTTCACAGAAATGTGAGGCCTTTTTTGATTGCAACTGTAGAACATTCCGGCGCTTCGCTCGATTTTTTGCATTAAAAAAGGGCAGAAGAAACCCTTTACCCTCTCAAAAACATTTAAGCAATTGGCAGCTAATCGCCTGTATCTCTTGATTTCATAACAAAATTCCTTTTATAAAATCACGAATATTGTAGCATAGGTAGACGTTAAATTAAAATTCCATCAAGCCAATAGGAGTCAAGACCAACGTTGGCAAATATCGACATAATGCTCATATAATTTTTTGCCTTCATTATCTAGTCTATATTCTATGCACCTTCTAAATGTGTTATAATATTTGAGAAAAAGAAAATTGCAAGTATCCTTAAGAACATCCTCCTCTATCAAGTCTCTTTTTAGTAGGAAACACATTTTTTCGAAATAATTAAGAAGGCTAATAATTGATTTCCTTGTATTATCCCAATCAAACTTCTCAATAAATTTTGACACATCACTATCTATACCCCGAGCTGCCTGAAGTGTCTTGACATAAGTTCTAGCCTCAGAAAAATATCCTTTCAAAAGTATTTGTTTCATTTTTTGAATGTATTTGAATTAGTCCAAACTTCAAGGCTGTTTATTTTTCAGGATAATCCATTATATAATTAAGCCAATATCCTTGCTTAAGAATTAAGCCATTCCAATTACCTTTGTCCCCTTAATAAAACAAGCTTGGACAGGACTTCACGATCAACCAATAAAAAAGCACTTTTATCTCTCGCCATCGGCGGTTTTGGTATCGGTTTAACAGAATTTGTAATCATGGGAATCCTTCCCAATATTGCCGGTTCTCTTGATATTTCCATACCAAAAGCGGGACATTTTATTGCTATCTATGCCCTCGGAGTAGTCATAGGGGCGCCCGTAATGGCCCGCATCACAAACAATCTCAACCCCAAGAAAACCTTGCTTTTCTTAATGGTTTGGTTTACCATATTCAATACGTTGTCCGCGTTTTCCGGTAATTATTGGGCAATGATGCTATTTCGTTTTCTTTCTGGAATGCCGCACGGAGCATTTTTCGGCATTGGTGCTGTGGTTTCCGGTTATTTGGCCAAACCGGGTAAAGCTGCCCAGGCCATGGCCGTTATGTTTTCCGGATTGACCGTCGCCAATATTATAGGAGTGCCACTGGGCACATATATTGGGCAGGAACTGCATTGGAGCTACTCTTTCATGTTGGTGGGCATTGCTGGTATCGCCACCATGTGCAGCCTTTATTTTTGGATGCCAAAAGAAGGATTGGACGAAGCCGATAACTCGGACTCCAATAGTCCCTCGCCGGGATTAAGGAACAAAAAATTATGGGCGCTCATCGCCCTGACCACAGTGGGAACGGGAGGTTTTTTTGCTTGGTACAGCTATATCGCCCCCTTGGTGATCAACGTGACCCAACTTCCGGAAGCAAACGTAGGCTATGTTATGATCGTGGCAGGCTGCGGAATGTTTTTTGGCAACTTTTTGGGAGCCAGAATGGTAGAAACTTTCAACCCGGTGAAATCTGTGGTCATCAGTATGTTGTGCATGACCGTCATCCTTATTTTTAACTCTATTTTCGCCAGCAACGGAATTGCCATATATGTTCTCAGTTTTCTAGTTGGGGTAATCACATTCACCATTTCGGCCCCAATCCAAATAGCGATCATAAAAGCCGCAAAAGGTGCTGAAAAATTGGGCTCTTCCATGAACCAAAGCGCCTTTAACATGGGAAATGCCTCGGGTGCCTATTTTGGTGGCCTACCCATGGTTTTTGGACTTGGATTTAATTATGCAAGTGTCGTGGGCGCCATATTGGCCTGTGTTGGAGGAATAATAGGCATTGCAATTCTTTACGTGGAAAAACTACAGAAAAAGAAAGCATCCCAATAAATATAGAACAGTTTTGCTTTCATGGTTTACCTCGCATAAGTTCAATTCTGCTTAAATCATTTTGGTATATTAGTTTTAATAAATGATTAAAGTCTAGCTGTTGAGAACTTTCATATTATTATTTTTCATTTTTATTGGGTTGATAGGGCAAGGTGAAGCTGTATATACAAGCCAAGATCGGGATACTGAGTTTAGGACATTGGCCTTTGCCGATGAATTTGAATACGATGGTAGACCCGATGAACAAAAATGGCACCATCAAGTAATTCCTCCAAACAATGGTAGTTGGCACAATGATGAATTACAGCACTATACCGATAGGGAGGACAATTCCTATGTTAACGAGGGAAGCTTAAAAATCAAGGCCATCAAAGAGCAGTACTCATACAATGGAAGTACAAAAGAGTACACTTCGGCCAGATTGAACGCCAAGTTCGCCTTTACCTACGGGCGTATAGAAGTCAGGGCCAAGCTCCCAAGCACTGCAGGAACATGGCCCGCCATTTGGACCTTGGGCGCCAATGTTAACGAAACCGGCAACTATTTTGGTGATCAGTATGGAAATGTAGGATGGCCCCTATGTGGGGAAATCGATATTATGGAACAAACAGGTTGGAACAAAAACAACACCATTTCACATTTTCATTGGGGGGGACTTGGATACGGAAGTGTATAGTGATGAAGGCGGCGAAACAGCCGTTGCAGATGCATCTTCGGAATACCACATATACTCTATGGAGTGGGACAGCGAAAGCATCAAAACGTATGTGGACGATACTTTGGTACATGAATTTCAGAATGGCACCAACAAACCCTTCAACCACGAACATTACCTTATTCTTAATATAGCTATAGGTGGGAATTTGGGTGGTGATATACCCACGAATTTTACGGAAGATATCTTTGAAATTGACTACGTAAGAATATATCAGTAAAACAAAATTCCAGTGCAAAGGAGTTGGATTACTCAAAACGTACAATTTCAAGATTTTGGAAAAGTAACTTTAACTTATTCCAAACAACCAAAGAGCCGGAGCAATGGCTTCGGCTTTTTTATTGGCCCAGTTCTTTTGCCTCAAAAGAGACCAATTCTTGGTTACTGAACTTTGCCGTGGCCTCGATAGGGTTGCAGCATACTTCGCAATCCTCCACATACGTTTGTTGCATCACAGATACATCCAACAAAAAGGAAATTTCTTCCCAACAGTACGGACATTGAAAAAAATGCTCGTACATGGCCTAAAAATCGATGTTTAGCAATTGTCCGCTCACCTGAAGCATTTGAAGTTCCGCCAATTTTGCGTTGTATTTGGCCTGGCTCTTGGCCAATTCGGCGTTCAATAAGTTCAATTGTGCCTGTCGGAACTCTATGGATGTAATCCGGCCAAGCTTGTATCGCTCATCGGTACGGTTAAAGTTGTTTTGGTTGGTCTGCAAGTTTTTCTCCTGAACCTGCAACACGTATAGCGCATTGGTGTAACTATCCCATGCATTGCGAATATCCCTTTCTACTTCTAACTGAATCTGTTTTTTGGCAATTTCCTGATTCTGATAGGCAATCTTGGCATTCTTGATACCGGTTATCGTGGTTCCCCCATCAAACAAGTTCCAGGTAAGGTTCACGGTCCCCGTTACCCCAGTAGAGGTGTTTTGCAAAGCAAAGGCCAATGGACTGTTGTTATTGGACTCGTTCCAACCATAAGTTCCCGTAAGTCCAACAGTGGGCAAATAACCGCTTTTGGCTATTCGGATATCATTAAGGCCCATATTAATGTCCTTTTCCACAATTTGAAGCCTGACGTTGTTTATTTGGGCCTCGTTGTACATGTTTTCCATTTGAAGACCGGGAACAAAGGTCACCGTGGTGTCGGCAGCAAACTGAGCGGATAGGTCCCGATTTAGTATCAAGTTCAAATCCCGCATGGTATTTCTTAGCTGCTGTTTAGAATTCAATAAATTGATGCTGTCCGTATTAATGTCAACTTCTGCGTTCAACACATCCAATCCTGTATTTTGTCCATATTCAAATTGGTACTGTGCCCTTTTGAGCCTATCCTTGGAAATCTCCAAGGCCTGTTCCAAAGTAGCCGTATTCTCGGTAAGGCGGGCCGCTTCGTAATACACGGTGAACAATTGTAAAATAGTATTTTCGATGGTCTGTCTGACCTCCAATTCGGATTGTTCCGACCGTTCCTGAAAGCTCTTATAATTGTAGTACCTCCCCAAGCCATCGAACAACGTATAATTCACATTCACGGCAGCGCTGTACCTTCGGGTCTCCGCCCCTTGAGCTGTCCTGGTATCCCCATTGGCCAAAACCCCTTCCGAATTTTGCTTGTCTATACTTCCACTGGCATTTCCCGTTACGGAAGGTAAATAGCCCGAATTCAGGATGTCGGCATTGTTCTCATCGATCAGCTTGGTGTTTCGGGCGACCTTGATATCCAAGTTGTTTTCCAAAATAAGATTGATGGCCTCTTGCTTGGTTAGCACCTCATCTTCTTGCGCATTTACAAATGAACCAAGTAATATTAAAATCAAGGGTATTTTATAAAAAAAGCTCTTCATTATCTGGTTTCTTCTGCAACGTTTGGTTTTTTTTCTCCGTTTTGTGGCATCTGGGCACTATCCGTTCCATTCAGGCCTTCACTATTTGCCCACATCTCCTCCTCTTCATGCTTTTCACGAATGGCACGTTCCACCTCTTCCGGCGTTACTTCTTGTCCGGTCCACAATCGTTTTGCCAATACTTTCATATTGTTTCCAAAGGAAAGCAACAAAGGAAGCATGAGAAGGGTCAAAATGGTGGCAAAGGCAATTCCATAAGCAATGGAGATGGCCATGGGCTTTAAGAACTGGGCCTGACGACTTTTTTCCAAAAGCAAAGGCGCCAAACCAGCAATAGTGGTTAACGATGTCAAGAAAATGGCTCTGAAACGGGAACGCCCTGCCTCGTAGATGGCATCATCGAACTTCATTCCATTTCTTAGATTGATGTTGAACTTACCAATAAGCACCAATCCATCGTTTACCATAATACCGATCAATGCTATAATTCCCAACATGGAAAGAATATTGATCGGAAAACCGTGCAACCAATGTCCCCAAGCAACCGCCGTTAAACTAAAGGGCACCATAAAAATCAACAATAAGGGTTGACTGATACTTCTAAACGTAAAGGCAATGGTTATAAAAATGAGGAACAATACAATGGGACCAACAAATCCAAGTGAACCAATAAGTTTATTGGCTTCCCTGTTCTGTCCTTCATAAGATGGACTGATTGATGGATACTTGGCCAAAATATCGGGTAAAACCTCGTTTCGTATCCACAACATGGCGTCGGTTCCACTAGTGGTTTCCGGGTCGGTCAAATCCGAAGACACCTGTATTTCCCTTCTACCTTCCAAGTGGTTGATGGCCACGTCCCCTCTTTCGATAGTATATGTAGCTATTTCTTTTAAAGGAATGCGGTCGCCGCTAGGGGCCAATATCCGCATTTCATCCAAATCGGATATGGAAGACCTGTTTTCCCTGTTGTAACGCACCCACACTCTAATCTCATCCTGTCCTCTTTGGAAACGCTGTGCCTGGGCACCAAAGAATCCACCTCGAACTTGGTTCATCACCGTTCGAAGGTCCAAACCGAGCAGATAGGCATTTTCCTTGAGCTCCAAACGTATTTCCTTGATTCCTGCGGGATCATTGTCCGTTACATCCTTTAGATTGGAGTTGGCTTCCATGGCTTGCTTAAGCTCTGTTTTGGCAGCCTTAAGTTCGGCAATATTGTTTCCCAGTAGGCTTACGGATACTGGATTCCCACCAAAGTTACCGCCCGAACCATAAATCAAACTCTCCACTCCAATTACAGGGCCCATAAGTTCACGAAGGCGTGTGGTTACCATATCGGCACGTATCCCATCGGGTCTTTCCTCACCGGGCAACAAATTGATTTCCAATGTTGCCGTTGATGAACCAGGCCCAAGATTTTTGATCATGTTCACAAAAAGCATTTTGTCCGTGCCCTGTAAATATTCATCTGTTAATTCTTGGTTTACAATGTGTGCTTTTTCCTGAATGAGGCTTATGATGGAATCGGTCACTTTCTCGTTGGTGCCATTGGGCATGGTCAATTCTATGGATACTTGGTCACTGGCAACGCGTGGAAAGAAAGAAGTTCGAACAATTCCCCCACCAATGGAACCCAAAGTTAACACCAAGGCCATAAAGAAAAGAGCAAATGTTAAAAACTTATAGTTCAACATAAACCGGAGAGCCGGACTGTACCAATTGTCCCTCATAAAATTCATAAGCCTGTCTCCCATCCTGTTTATGACCCTTAGCTTGGCAAATATTTGCGCTATGCCTGTCTTAGGCTTATTGTCCTTAGGATGCAAAGCCTTGGAATGGGCCAAGTGAGCCGGCAAAATAATCAATGCCTCTACCAAGGAGACGACCAAGGTGAGAATCACGATAACGGATACTTCACTAAAAAATTCACCGATTCGGCTATCCAAGAACAAGAATATGGAAAAGGCCAATATGGTAGTGATGATGGCCGATATGATGGGGGGAATTACTTCCAAGGTCCCATCCAAAGCGGCTTTTACGGGTGATTTTCCATCTTCGTAATGCTGATAGATGTTCTCTGCGATTACGATTCCGTCATCCACCAGAATACCTATTACGATGATCATCCCAAAAAGGGAAAGTACGTTAATGGTAACATTGAACATGGGGGCAAACACGAACATTCCCAAAAATGCGATGGGAAGGCCGAATGCCACCCAAAATGCCAATCTTGTGTTTAAAAACAGCGACAGGAAGACCAATACCAATATCATCCCCACGATGGCATTTTCTGTCAAGAGTTGGGTTCGCTGCGTCAATGTTGTAGAGCGGTCGTCGATCACATCCAACCGTACATTGGTATATTTTTCGTTGAAGTCCTCGATGTACTGCCTCACATTCTCGGCAGAACCCATCAAATCTTCTGTATTGGTGCTTGTTATGGTAACATTTACGGCAAGTTCGCCATTAAAGTACGAGGCATTTGGCGTTTCGGAAAATCTATCCCGAATAACGGCAACATCCTTTAAACGTACCGCCCGTCCGGCAGCATCGCCCCGAACTACAATATTGGAGAGCTCATCCCCATAATAGGAGCGGTTGTTTGCCCTGATCAGGTATTCTTCGGTAACGGTCTTAATGTTTCCTCCCGTAACCAGAATGTTTGCATTGGAAACAGCTTGGGCAACATCGGTAAAAGAAAGATTGTATGCTAAAAGGCTGTTTTCATCTACGGCAATCTCTATTTCTTCGTCGGGATAACCATCTATTTGTATCTGTGAAATCCCGTCAATGGCCCTTAGATCGTTTTCAATCCGACGGGCTATTTGTTTTAAGGTTGCCAAGGGAATGTCCTTTCCGCTCACCGCAAAGCTTATCGTGGGCCTTACGGGTTCTTGCTTGGCCACGATCAATGGTTCCATGCCTGTTGGGAAGGTAGGCACGCGGTCCACCGCATTTTTTACCTCCAGCAGCATAAAATCCACATTCCGTTCTTTCTCTATCTCTACATTAATAGTACCGCTGTTCTCCCGTGAAGTGGAGGTTACCCGCTCCACCCCTTCGAGCCCTTTGAGGTTATCCTCAATCTTTAGGACAATTCCTTCCTCTATTTCTTGGGGCGATGCTCCAGGATATGCAATGGTGATGGTAATGTTTCTAGCTTCGTTTAGTGGAAAGAACGATGATTTTAAGGAAAGAATCCCTACGACCCCAAAAACAAAAAATGCCAAAATAAAGACATTTACTGCCATGTGGTATTTAATAAAATACGAGATGAGCTTTCTCATGGCAGGGTTTTATGATTTACTTTCGTCAAAAGTGCGCACCAACATGCCGGCATAGGCACCTGTCATCGGTTTGGCCACGATTACTTCACCATCTGGAACATTTTTTAGCACAACGGTCTTATCCGTAAAGAACACAGGATTGACATCCATTAAATCCAAAATAGAATCGCGTACCACAAAAATCTGATTGTTTTCCAACAACAAGGAGCGATTGATTTCGATAGCGTTCGCCTCTTCCTTCGCCTCAAGGTTGGCCTCAAGATACTGGCCTTCTTTTAGGTTATCCCCGCTCACTTCGATATAAACCATTATCGTCTGTGAATTTTGATCCACCCGACTGTTCACACGGGTCACTTGGCCCATATAGGATTGGGTCTTTTCCAAATTCGTCAGTTCCACCTTGCGCCCAACCCTTAAAAAGTCCCCGTAGGTCTTGCTGACGGAAACTCCCAATTCATACAATCCCGTATCAATAAACTCCCCTAGTTTTTGTCCCGATCTCACCAAAGTTCCTTCGGTTACCAAAGCTTCGGTCAACACCCCGGTAAATGGGGCCGTTATGGTATACTTGGACAAACGCTGTTCCAAATTCTTAACATTGTAGTACGTTGTGATGATTTCCCTACCGGTTATAAAGAACTTTTCCTTTTCGGAATCCAATTTGGGAAGTTCCGGAGTGCTCTTCTCCAAATCGAATTCATTAAGATATTGCTGCCATTTGGGGTAAATCTCCGGGTAATCCAGCCTAAGGTCCGGCATTATGGAAGTGAGCAAATTGTATAGATTACTTTTGGCGGATTGCACGGTGGCGTAATACTCACTTGCATCAATCCTTATCAATGTTTGGCCTGCGGCATATTCCTGACCTGTTCGGAACAATTTACTCCCCGGTCTAAAAACGCCCTGCACTTCGGAGTAGAGTTCAACTCTTTTTTTGGCCTGAAGATTGCCATTTGCAGGTACCATTATCGGTATGGTGGTATTCTGAACCGTATCCACAAAAACGGTCTTCACTATTTTTTGTGATGGTGGCCTTCTATTTTCTTTGCTATCGGCAATTAAGCCTGCAAAATATAGCGAGGCAAAAATAATAACACCTCCAAGAACCGCGGATATTATTAGCTTTCGCATGTGTTAGTTGGTTTAGTCGCTGCAAATCTATCCCCTACATTTTTTACAATGGTTAAATATTTCATAAAATCTTCCGCAAATTTTGTCACAAAAAAAATGGGGATACACGCCTGTATCCCCAAACCAAACAAACTAAAGTAATACTAACTACTCGTTTTCGTTTTCATCCTCGAATTTGGTATCTGCCATTCGAGTGCGGTCTATTCGAATTTCATTGAATTTCGGATTCAAAGTCTTATCATCGGAGTCAAAAACCAAAAACTGGTCGGAGTCCATTCCATGCAGGACATTTAAAGAATTGAACCTATTGTTTTGAAGCTGTAATATTTTTAAACTTGCCAACTGTCCAAACTCGGCCGGTATCTCACCACCCAATTGATTGTTGGACAATACCAACTCTTTTAACTGAGACAAGTTTCCAATCTCAGCAGGTATCTGTCCTTCCAATTTGTTCTCAAAAAGACCCAAGGCCTCCAAATTTGACAGATTCCCGATAGATTTTGGTATGGTTCCTTTAAGATTATTACTGGATAAATTCAACTCCCGTAAATTTTTAAGCTCTCCAAAGCTCTCCGGAATGCTACCGGTGAGAAAATTGTTGAACATGGAGAAAACTTCCAATTCTTTAAGATGGTTGACTCCTTCTGGGATTTCACCTTTGATTCGGTTCATCTCCAAACGGAAGGTCTTTAATTTCTCTAGCTTCACGATGTCTTCGGGAAGTACACCAGCAATCTGGTTAAAAGCCAAGTTTAATGTGATAAGGTGTTTTAGATTGCCAAGGCTTTCCGGCAGGGTACCACTTAAATTGTTCATGAAAAGCGTTAAACCGACCACATGTCCCTTATCGACCTCTACACCTTTCCATGTGATGACAGGGGCATTTAAATCCCATGATGAGTTCCATTCCTTGCCGTTGGTACTGTTATACAAGTCTACCAATGCAGATTTTTCCTTGGGGGAAACTTGTCCATTGGCAAACAACATGCTCACCGAGGACATCATACAAAAGAGAAAAATCGTAATACGAAACATTATTTCTTATTTAGTTGTAGGAAATTTACTTACAAAGTAATAAAAATACGAAACATCCTACAAGTTTTATCGACAACCACACCGTAATATGTTGTGAACTCATTAAAAATCGATGTGAAATACGATAATTATCTTTCTTACAATGCTTCAAGTTCATGGGACAAATTCTCCCAGTCTCCCATAAGTCCTTCCAATTCCTTCTTTTTTCCCTCGTATTTGTCAAAAAAATTGGGTTTGGCAATGGTAGCATCGTAGTCCATAAGAAGATTATGATCTATGTCTGCGATTTCCCTTTCCAATTGTGAGATTCTCTTTTCCACTCCACTGAGTCGATTTTTCAGTGATTTTTGCTTTTTCTGGGTATTGTAATCGCTTTCTTTTGTTTTCTCTTGGGGCTTCTGCTCTTTTTTCGAATCTCCTTTTTCAACGCTTCGGAAATCTTCAACCTTTCGTTGTTCAAGATAAAAATCAATATCCCCCAAATATTCTTTGATCCCCCCGTCTTTAAACTCGTACACCCTATCGGTCAACCCTTGAAGAAAATCACGGTCGTGAGATACCAGGATCAATGTTCCTTCAAAATTTTGCAAGGCTTGCTTTAAAACGTTCTTGGATTTGATGTCCAAGTGGTTGGTAGGTTCGTCCATCACCAGAACATTGAATGGTTGCAAGAGCATTTTGGCCAAGGCCAAACGGTTACGCTCACCACCGGACAGTACTTTCACATATTTGTCCACCTCATCTCCCCTGAACAAAAATGACCCCAGAATATCCCGCACCTTGCTGCGGTTTTTTTCATTGGCAGCATCTATCATGGTATCCAGAATGGTTTTGCTGCCATCCAGATATTCGGCCTGGTTCTGGGCAAAATAGCCCACCTGCACATTGTGTCCTATTTTTAAGTCGCCTTCATACTCGAGTTCCCCGACCATAATTTTGGCAAGGGTAGTTTTTCCCTGGCCATTTTGACCTACAAATGCAGTCTTACTCCCTCGGTCGACCATCAGTTCGATATCTTGAAGCACTTGCTTGACACCATAACTTTTAGATATTCCCTCCAGTTCGGCAACTACCTTTCCTGGGGTTACGGAAACAGGAAATCGAAGGTTCATCACACTATTGTCCTCCTCATCCACCTCAATACGCTCCATTTTATCCAACTTCTTGATCAAGGATTGCGCCATAGAGGCCTTGCTGGATTTGGCCCTGAACTTTTCGATCAACCTTTCGGTCTGCTGAATTTGCTTTTCCTGATTTTTTTGTGCGCTCAATTGCTGCTCCTTGATTTCCTTGCGGTGCACCAAAAACTGGGAATAGGGCTTGCTATAATCGTAAATCCTTCCCAGAGAAATCTCTATGGTACGGTTGGTCACATTGTCCAGGAACATTTTATCGTGCGAAACAATTACAACGGCTCCGGTAAAGTTGCGCAAAAATTGCTCCAACCAAATTATGGATTCGATATCCAAATGGTTGGTAGGCTCATCCAGCAAAAGCACATCGTTGCTCTGGAGCAAAAGTTTGGCAAGCTCGATTCGCATACGCCATCCACCTGAAAATGTATTGGTAAGCTTATTGAAATCCTCCCGTTTAAAGCCCAATCCAAGCAATACCTTTTCGGTATCGCCTTGATAGTTATAACCGCCCAATATCTCATATCTGTGGGTCACATCGTTCAGATCCACCATTAGTTGATGATACCCTTCACTTTCGTAATCGGTCCGCTCCGCCAATGCCGTGTTTATCTCATCAAGTTTCAACTCCATTTCCTTGATTTCCGAAAATGCCTGATAGGACTCTTCCAACACTGTTCTACCTTCCTCAAAGTCGATATCCTGTTTTAGGAAGCCTATTTTAATATTTTTTTCGGTTGCTATGGCACCTTCGTCCAAGGGCATTTCCTTGGCCAAGAGTTTGAGCATTGTTGATTTTCCGGCACCATTCTTTCCGATAAGCCCTACCCGATCGCCCCCGTTAAGACGAAACGATATTTCCTCGAACAGGTATTCCCCTCCAAAGGCTACGGATAGATTATGAACATTTAGCATTTTATGTGACCTTGATTACGAAACATTAATTGGCGAATATGTACTTTTGTACAAAAGCCGTGCAAATGTTAAAAAAAGGAACCAAAATGTACAGCATTTTAACAGGAAACTGTCCAAGATGCCAAGAGGAGAGCATGTATGAAAAGTCCAATCCCTATGTACTTTCCAAAATTTTCAGCATGAACGAACGATGTTCACATTGTGGCTTAAGATATAAGATTGAACCTTCATTTTTTTACGGTGCCATGTATGTGAGCTACGCTGTAGGTATCGCTTTTGCGGTTGCGGCTTTTGTTATTTCTTTTTTGTTCTTGGGAACTTCTTTACCCACCACCTTCATTGCCATAGTGGGAACCTTGGTGGTATTTATGCCCATAATCATTAGGTTGTCCAGAAATATCTGGATCAATATTTTTGTGAAGTACGATGCCACTTCTGCTGAAAAGCACGAAACCGTTTAGAGCTAATTTGGGTAGTATTTTTTGGTAAACCGTTGGATATCCATTTCGGGGTCTAGCTCGGTGCATTTTTCTATATAATCGAACAATTGTTTAGCGGCGTACGGTCCTATCAACACGCCCCGGGAGCCAAAACCGTTCAATACATAAAGGTTTTTGTACTCTGGATGCCTTCCCACTAGTGGTCTACGGTCGGTCACTGTGGGCCGAATACCCGCCACATGATCCACTACCTCAAAATTACATTGTAAAAAAGTCCTGAGTTTTTCCAAAAGTTCGTTCTTGGATTCCTCTGTGGGTTTGTTGGTCTTATCCTTCCACTTATAGGTCGCTCCCACCAAATACCTGTCATTTCCCAAGGGAATGGTAAAAACCGACGATTTGATGACATTCTGTTCTTTATAACCAGGAGCATGGATGATGAGCAATTCACCTTTGGTCCCGTTCAAGGGCAGATACCCAAAATATGGGTTCTGTTTTAGGCCAAAGCCAGAGGCAAAAACCACATTCTTGGCATTTATACCCCTATAGGACAAGGTTTCGCTTGAAATTGACATCGCATCAAAGTCAAAAGATTCTTCCACAAATGAACCACTATTCTCAAGATAGCTTTTATATGAACGCACCAAAGATCCGGTATCAATCCTACCCGTATGTTTCACCTCTCCGAAACCATGAGGGGCATTTACCGAAGGGTTGTTGTTCGGAATAATTTCAGTGGAAAGGAAATAATCCAAATCCAGTCTGTCAGAAGCTTCAAACCATAGGTTTTGCTCTTCTATCGACGCGAATTTTCGTAGAACCGGAAGTTCGTAATCCAAGGTAATACCGAGTTTTTGTTCCAATTTTTGATAAAACGGTTTTGCTCCTTGAAGTTGCATTTTGGCTTTCCAAGCCATGGTAAACCGCTTTAAAATAACTGGATTGTACAAGCCCCCTGCAACTTGGGACGCCTGTTGGGATTCATCGGAAATCACTTTGAAGGTTTTCCCATTTTCTTCCAGGACTTCACAAAAAGAGATTCCTGCCAAACCTAGACCTACTACCATATAATCAACCATGCCACAAAATTAGCGAACTGAGCGAATCCTTCACATTTTCATTTGACTTTAACCAAAAAAAACGCCGCACTGAGTGCGGCGTTTTACTTTATTGAATTGGAAATATTCTATGAACGATATTAATACGCCCACATATCTTGCTCCCTGTCTCGTATACCCTCTTTGATTCTTTGGGCTTCCAAGAGCTGGAACAAGGCATTATCAAAAATGTAGTCGCTTATTTCACGATCTTCGTGAACGTTTTCTTCTTTGTAGATCACCCCATTGAATCGACGCGCGTTCAACAACATATCAAAAGAAATGGGTCTTGCGGAGTTTTGCTGGTTGTATACCTTGGCTTCGTGCAAAATTTGACGTGCTGCCGGATACCAAATCCAGAACAACTCTACTTTGTTCTCACCGGCTCCCATAGATTCATCATCGATGAAGTTAACATCGGGGGCTACTGGCGCAATTCCCAATAAGCGATACTTAAGCTCACCTTGGCGCTTATCGAAATACCACATTCCTTTGATTCGGTACTCTTCAATATCTGCAGCGGTCAAATCCCTTCTATTGATAAACTCAGGGGATATTTGCTCACCGGCATTTAATTGTTCATATCCTAGATCAGTGGTATCCACTTTACGCAAGGTTGCCGAAAGGTCCTCCAACTTTCTCTTCTCTGTAAAGTAAGAGTCTGCATATACCTCGGTAAGGTTGCCATTTTTGATGTTTTTCATCAAAACGTGGTATAAAGACCTTCTGTCGGCACCAATGCCTATGGTATCGGTCGGGTAATACAATGGAAAGTTAACTCGCTCGTCAAGATCGATGATTTCCCAAACGGTCTTGGACCAAAGGATATCCCTATCATCCACATAGCCGTATTCCAAAGGCTCATCGGCATCTTGCTCTATTTGAGCTTGGGTTTTCTTACCTATATCTTCGGGCAGCTTGGCATTCAAAATGTTTGCCTGTGCCATAATTGATACTGGCAATATGCCTAACAATCCAATTAATAATGCGTTTTTCCAATTCATGATCACTTGTATACTTTTTATACTTCTTAGTTTGTAAGCTCAACCACTACAGGAGATACTTTTTTCAACTTGTAGCTCTTGTTGTTTGTGATGTAAGCTTGGATATCGAATATCTGGACAGATTCACCCCTATCCGCTCTCTTAAGTGCAGATTTGGCTCTGGCATCCAATTTGTTTCCATTTACGACTACGGTAGGTTGACCAGGAACTTTGAACTTAAACTGGCTTACAGCAAGGTTCAAGTCAAAATCAAAGTCTTCCAACATAGCGCTAACGGTGGAAATTTCCAGGTTGTTTCTTGGCATTTTAACGCTACCAGACTCTCCACGAACGGTACCGCTCGGTCTTGGAATATCCTTGATACGGAACTCGGACTTGGTGCTGATACCTTTACCATCTGGCAACGTACCAGAAGCGGTAATGGTCACAGACCTACCTGTTCCAGGGTTCATAACGTACTGGCTTCCGCTTCTTCTGCTCAAACCAGCAGCAGATGCACTTACCTTGTTATCTGGAATTCCAGGGATAGAGATTGTCATTGGGTTGGCCACACCACGATACACCACGTTCATCTTATCTGCGGAGATAACCGCTGCATTGGGCATAGAAATCGTAGCAAAAGTGTTGTTCACTTCTACGGGAACTTCTTCCCCATCCTGCTTAAAGATCATGGTTCCTTTGATCGTGTGATCACCCGGAGTACCGGCACTGATCAACATTTTGATACCACCAGCTTCCAATTCGTAATCTTTACCTTCCGTCATTGGTCTTCCGTCCAAAGTCAATTCAGCTTTTACAGGTGTGGAAGTCTTGTCAGTCTTGCTAACAATGATTTTTCCATCATACTTTTCTCCTGCATAGTAAGCAGTTTTTGGTGCGGACAATGAACTTGCAAAGTTGGTCAAAGAAACCGCCTCGGTCAATTCACCTTCCAAAAGGGTTTTCAACACCTCTTGCTCTGTAGTTTTGATGTCAGCTTGCAATTGGGTCAACTTTGTCAAAGAAGCTACCAATGGGAAGCCTTCGTAGTGATAGTTGATCCAATCTTGACGCGTACCATCTCTCTTTTCAACTTTTCCATCTTCACCTCCAGTGGCGAAACGGGTGTCAACTGCCGATTTCAATGATTGGAAACCATCTGCTGGCAATGCGTTGATTACGCCTTCACGATAATTATTGATCTGATCCATGAACTTTTTTCCTTCTGGTCCCAAATTGTCACCTTGAAAGAATTTTTGGTCCAAGTAATCGGACTTGTCCATAACCACATAATCTGTCGGGTCTTCCAAATCTGCGGTCATTTCTTTTTTCAATCCTTCCAAATAGCTATAGTAGCTATCGGAAAGCTCTTTTACTTTTTGAGCATCTTCGTAAAGGGCTCCGTACTCTTCAGCATTTTCGGAAGCTTTGGTTTCCAAGCTAGCAAAGAAACTAGCGTTGTTGGAATCCATGTTCGTGTTGGAAGTTTCCAACTTTTCGTTCATAAGTCCGAAAGCCGCAAGTACTTCCTTGCTCATATTAAGGGCCAACATCGCGATGAAGATCAAGTACATAAGGTTGATCATCTTCTGACGTGGTGTTTGTTTTCCTCCTGCCATGTTTTTCTAATTAGATTTAATAATTAATTTGATTTGGTTTGTTTTCTATTGAATCAAACTCTAATTAGTTTCTTCCGCCCATGGCTGTAAGCATACCTCCGTATACTCCGTTCAAAGAAGATAGGTTAGTGGCCAAAGATTCCATTTGGTCTTTCAAAGCACCTGCGTTCTGTACAACTTCCTCGTTGATGGAAGCTTGTCTGCTGGCACTTTCCAACTGTACTTTGTACAAGCTGTTCAATGATTCCATTTGAGCTGCTGCGTGCGACAATTCCTCAGAGTACTTCTTAGTGTGTTGGATCGCATCTGTTGTAGGAGTGATATTCTTAGCGGCACCTTCAAAACTCTTGATGCTCTCGCCCAAGTTGGCAAAAAGATCAGAATCGATTTTGGCTTCTTTAAGTAGGTTATCCAATTTCTTGGAAAGAAGACCTTCGGCTTCTTGAGCATCTTTAGCTTCTTGTTTTCTGGAAGCAGATTGCTGACCTCCGGACAATTCTGGGTATACCAAAGACCAATCGTACTCATCGTCTACTGGTTCAAATGCAGAGATGGCAAAGATCAATGCTTCGGTAATAAGTCCAACTGCAAGAAGAAGTCCACCGGTAAGTGGTCCAAACTCCCAGTGAAGTATCTTGAACAATGCACCAATAATTACTACCGATGCTCCAAGCCCGTAGGCCATGTTAAACAGCTTTTTTGTTGATTTTGACTGCGCCATAATTTTAATTTTAATTAAGTTATATAAAAAATAAGTATTTGGTTACTACTCTTACTTGTTTATATAATGTTCTCTCGTTGTTTTGTTTATAGTCCGCTTCTGCTTCCGTTGGTAGAATCTTCTTCTCCCATATAATCTTGAACGGTTCTGAACCCGATGTAACTTCTTGCAGAATCTTGGTATTCGTAATCACGTGTACTTACCTGTAGGAAATAGGCAACATCTTTCCAAGATCCTCCTCGGATCACTTTTCGTTGATTGTCCTGTGAACCGATATTCGGGTTCATTGTGGACAGGTATTCGTATGCACCTTGGTCAAAGCTTGAGTTGGTCCATTCGGATACGTTACCGGCCATGTTGTAGAGGTTGTAATCGTTTGGTTCGAAAGATTTCGCTTCAACAGTGTATAACGCTGCATCGGCTGCATAATCACCACGTTGCGGTTTAAAGTTTGCCATGAAACATCCTGTATCACTGATCACGTACGGACCACCCCAAGGATAGGTGCCTCCTTCGATACCTCCTCTTGCAGCGTATTCCCATTCTGCCTCTGTCGGCAATCTAAATTGGTTTACAAACTGTTTGCCACGACTTTTTTGATCGTCGTTCTTGAACTTGGTTCTCCAGTTACAGAAAGCTTTGGCCTGCATCCAGTTAACACCTACCACAGGATAATCGCTGTAGGCATCGTGCCAAAAATAGTCGTTGTGCATTGGCTCGTTGTAGCTGTATTCAAAATCGCGAATCCAAACGGTGGTATCAGGATAGATCTCCAATTCTTCATGCTTGATGAAATCCTTTCTGTTGCCGGATCTAGCCCTGGCAGCAGATTCAATATCCATCCAGCTATACTTATACTTTAGTTTAGTAACGTCCACACTTCTCAACCCGTTGTAACTCTCCTCTTCAGGAAGGTAAATGGAATCCATGACCTCAGCGTAGTACTCATCCGGGTATTCGGAGGTATCCCATACCAAATCCACATCTTTGTTCAATGCCCTTCCTTCATATCCGGTCGCTCCAAGACCTGCATAGTTATCGAGCATGTACTTATCATAAACAGAAAGCTCGGTAGTATCCGTATCTTTAAAAGCATACTCCCCGATACCTTCATCCTCTGGGCTTATTCCCAGCTCGTCGGCCAAAATGGCCAATCTTGTTCTTACTATGGAATCCTTGACCCACTCCACAAACTGTCGGTACTCACTATTGGTGATTTCCGTGTCGTCCATATAAAAGGAACGTACGGTAACCGTTCTTGTGGGAGCGTTCAATACTTTCGCCTGATCCTCTTCGGCTTTACCCATAACAAAGGCGCCGCGGGGAATCAGTTCCATTCCATAGGGTTTTTCTGGATGCCATTTTTTACCACTGACCCCAACTAGTTCACCTTTTGATCTTGATTTAGAGCCACAACTGGTAAGCAAAAAAACAAGTGCTATAGATGAAAAGAATAGCTTTCTCATACTTTAGGTTAAATTATTCGATTCAAGATTTTTAACTGTACTACACAGGTTCATTATTCTCAAAACTGATTTTTGAATGAATTATTGTGCAACAGACAATTAATGCTCAAAATTTAATTTATTTAGTTCAGCCCTTTTCTGTAGGCTTTGAACCACCTTTCGGGAATGTTCTGATTGCAAGCATCCAGATAGTCCTCTTCGGTGCATGGTAATAACGCCACCGAATTTGTTTTAGTATGTTCTACTAAAATTGTTGGCACCTCTACCCACCATCTTTCTGTAACATGGCTTTTGAAAAAGACCAACTCCTCGGTGTCCGTAGGCACGGTAAACTTTGTGAAGTCTTCGCTCTTCGAGCTTGGGTATTCTTTTATTCTAAAACTCAACCCTTCTATAAAGTACCAAATGATCTGGGCGATCATCTGAAAGGCTTGATATGAATTCTCTCCCTCGTATATACCGAACAAGGTAACTTTATCGCTGATGCCGGCGTAGCGGGCAATGGCACATATCTCCCTTCCGGTAAACCCGTTGGGAGAAAAATTCCTTGAGCCACCCATCTCACTGGCTCTAATTGCCCTTAGGTCAAGGCTTACAATATCGCTACTTCGCAATACTGGTTCCGCCAACTCTATATTGGCGGCAATCTCTCCCAACCGATAGGCATCAAAAAAAAGACGTTCCATCAAATCCTTTTCCTCTTGGGCATTGAAATAACTTTGGTAGCCAATATTGGAAAAGTTGAAAAGATTATTGGGTTTGTCCGTAATGATCTTGCTCATGTACGAATGTGATGAAATCAGTTCGTCGTCCTCGCCAAAGTCAAAGCGACTATCGATGGAGACCAAGTTCACCATATTCTTTATTTTGTCAAAAGCGCGGTAGGTAGGAAAGGTAATATCCTGGGTAAGCCCCAATACAATAGGTATGATGTTTTCTTCCAGCAGACCCGCCACGATTTCTTTCACTACAAAATAGGTATCCTCAACCGTATTTCCTTCCTCTACATCGCCAATATCAATAATGGTGGAATTCCAATTGCCCATCATTAAACGGTACAGCTGGATACGCACTTCGTCCAAATCCAATTTCTCCGGCTTTTTCTCAAAGGCATTTCGGGATTCCAAGACACCAAAAATGGCTACATCGGCATGGGCGAACACGGGAAGTCCGTCCTTTTCCGTATACATATGAACGTTTTTGCCCAATGCTTGTTCTGGCAACAATTCGCAATGTGCCAATACCTTGTCCTTGACCGGAACCAGAAAATCAAATGCCATACTATTTCTTAGCCTTTGCCTTGGCTTTTTTCTTTGGTGATTTCTTTTCCAGCAGGGCCTGTGCTTCTTCCAATGTTATTTTTGTCGCATCCACATCTTTGGAGAGCTCCACTTTTACCCTACCTTTTATAATATTGTGTCTTCCCCAACGGGCTTTCTCTATCCGTATCTTTTCCTCGGGCCATTCCTGAATAAGTTTCTCTGCCTCTTTTTTCTTCTTGGCTTCGATCAGTTCCGCAATATCACCATCGGATAGATTATCAAAATCATATTTCTTGTTCACATTAATGAACATACCATCCCATTTGATAAAGGGCCCGAAGCGGCCTACTCCCTTGGTAACATCCTTACCTTCGTATGTGGCAATCGGCGCATCGGCCTTTTGTTTTTCTTTGATCAATTCTATGGCACGGTCCATATCCACATCAAAAGCACTTTCGCCCTTGGCCAGGGATATGAATTTTTTGCCAAATCGGACATAAGGACCATATCGGCCCACATTGGCCTCCACCTCTTCACCTTCGTAAACCCCCAACTTGCGCGGAAGTTCAAAAAGCGTCATCGCTTCTTCAAATGTGATGGTTCCTATGGATTGGTCGGGCAAGAGACTGGCGAATTCGGGTTTTTCCTCGTCATCCACCGTACCTATTTGCACCATGGGTCCAAAACGCCCCAATCGCACCGATACTTGTCTGCCTGATTTTGGGTCCGTTCCCAGAACGCGTTCTCCGCTGGCTCGTTCGGCATTTTCCTCCACCTCCAAGACATTCGGATGAAAATCCTTGTAGAAATTCTTCATCATATCCTGCCAATCCTCATCTCCGGAAGCGATTTCATCAAAATCTTCTTCTACCTGGGCCGTGAAATTGTAATCGAGAATTTGGGTAAAGTGGGTGACCAAGAAATCGTTTACGATCATTCCTATATCGGTAGGCACGATTTTTCCTTTTTCGGAACCTACCATCTCGCTCAGCTGGCTATCGGACACTTTTCCAGCTTCCAATACTAACTGTGCGTATTTGCGTTCGGAACCTTCAACGGTACCTTTTTCCACATACCCCCTATTTTGAATGGTAGATATGGTGGGGGCGTACGTAGATGGTCTACCGATGCCCAACTCTTCCAATTTCTTCACCAAAGAAGCTTCCGAATAGCGATAAGGTGGCCTTGAAAACCTTTCAGTAGCCGAAATATAAACGTTTTGTAGAGGCTCCCCAACTTTCATGGCTGGCAACATTCCTTCTTGTTCCTCACCTTCTTCATCATCAGTTCCCTCCAAGTAAACTTTAAGGAAACCATCAAATTTCACCACTTCTCCATTTGCAGAGAATTCTTCGCTATGGGTGCTTGCTTTAATTTTTACATTGGTACGTTCCAGCTGCGCATCACTCATTTGCGAAGCCAAGGTACGTTTCCATATCAACTCGTATAATTTAGATTGGTCGCGCTCCAATTGGGGCGACTGCAATTTCATATCGGTAGGGCGAATCGCTTCGTGAGCTTCTTGTGCTCCTTTGGATTTGCCCGTAAAATTTCTGGTTTGACTATATTTTTCACCATAGTTGTCAATAATCGCATCTTTTGCAGCGACAAGCGCTTCATTGGAAAGATTGACACTATCCGTTCTCATATAAGTAATGAGACCTGCTTCGTAAAGTCTCTGTGCCACCTGCATAGTTCGGCTTACCGAAAAATAGAGCTTTCTTGAAGCCTCCTGTTGCAAGGTAGACGTAGTAAATGGTGCGGCAGGTGATTTCTTTGCCGGTTTCTGAGCCAAATCGGAAACCGAAAAGTCCGCTCCAATATTTTCTTTTAAGAATTCCTCTGCATCCTCTTTTGTTGGGAATGTTTTATTCAGCTTGGCTGCAAATGAATTGCCACCATCTGTTTTGAATTCCGCTTTAATTCTAAAAGAAGCCTCTGGGGTAAATCCTTCAATTTCCCTTTCTCGCTCCACGATCAAACGGACTGCTACGGACTGCACACGCCCTGCCGAGAGTCCCGGTTTTATTTTTTTCCAAAGTACAGGCGATAGCTCGTAACCTACCAATCGGTCCAACACCCTACGGGCCTGTTGTGCATTCACCAAATTATAATTGATGTCCCTTGGGTTTTCAATGGCTTTTTGGATTGCCGATTTGGTAATGGAGTTGAATACGATACGCTTGGTCTTGCTTTTATCCAATCCCAACTCTTCTGCCAAATGCCAAGATATGGCCTCCCCCTCTCGGTCCTCATCACTTGCCAGCCAAATGGTTTCTGCTTTTTTGGCCAAGTCCTTGAGCTTTTTCACTAAGGCCTTTTTTTCCTTATCTACAGTATATTTTGGCTTAAAATCGTTCTCCACATCCACCCCTAATTCTTTTGAGGGAAGGTCGGCAATGTGCCCAAAACTGGACTCTACTTGAAATTCTTTTCCTAGAAATCGTTCAATGGTCTTCGCCTTTGCGGGGGACTCTACAATAACTAAATTCTTTGGCATGCACTGGGTTTTGTCCTAACAAAAGTATATTAAAATTTAAACTTCAGCATTTACAAGGTTGTATTTAGCCATAAAAAATCAAAAATCATCTATAAATCACAAAACCATCTTTAATCCTGATTCAGTAGTGGCCAGGGTCAAAATAATTATTATTTTTAGAAGAACTAACTCAACACTCAATTAAATATGACCAACCGCTACTTGATCATGGTACTAGCCGTACTATGTTTTTACCCTTCGAACGCACAGCGAAAAAAGAACCAAAAAAATCCTGCTCAATTCAAGGAATCCTTGTACAATGGGATGGAATACCGCATGGTGGGCCCACACAGAGGTGGGCGCGCCGGCACCGTTGCAGGTGTCGCCAACGACCCCAACCTATATTATATGGGCACTGCCGGGGGCGGGGTCTGGAAAACTACGGATGCCGGTAATTCTTGGGAATGCATTTCCGATGGTTACTTCGGTGGTTCCATCGGAGCCGTGGCCGTGGCCGAATCGGACCCCAACATTATATATGTAGGGGAAGGTGAACAAACACTTCGGGGAAATGTTTCCTCGGGGAAAGGACTTTGGAAAAGTATGGATGCCGGTGAGACCTGGAAATTTATAGGGCTCAAAGATTCCGAACACATAGCGCGCATCCGAATCCACCCCAAAAACCCCGACCTTGTGTACGTTGCCGCCATTGGGAACCTGTGGAAACCCAATGAGACCCGAGGCGTTTTCCGTTCTACCGATGGCGGAAAGAATTGGGAAAAGATTTTGTACGTAAGCGACAAGGCAGGTGCTGGAGATTTGCTCATGGACCCCAACAACAGCAGAATCCTATATGCGGCCACTTGGGAAATGAAACGAAACGGCTATCGAATGGATAGTGGTGGCCCTGACAGCAAAATGTTTAAAAGTACCGATGGAGGTGATACTTGGAAAGATATTTCAGAAAATTCCGGGTTGCCCGGTTTTCCATGGGGAATTGTGGGTATTGCCATTTCTCCTTTGGATTCCAATCGGGTCTGGGCCATCATTGAAGCCGAAAACGGTGGTGTTTTCCGTTCGGATGACGCAGGAACAACATGGAAAAAAGTGAACGAAAACCGTGGATTAAGACAACGTGCTTGGTACTACAGTAGAATTTATGCCGATACCCAGAACAAGGACAAAGTTTGGGTGATGAACGTTAGCTACGGCGTCTCCACTGATGGCGGAAACACCTTCACCTTAAAGAATGCTCCGCACGGGGACCACCACGATCTATGGATAGACCCCAACAACAATCAAAGAATGATCATTGCCGATGATGGTGGGGCACAAATATCCAACGATGGCGGTAATAACTGGACCACCTACTATAACCAGCCCACCATGCAATTTTATCGCATTGCAACAGATAGCATTTTCCCTTACAGGATCTATGGGGCGCAACAGGACAATACAGCTTTACGCATTTCGCATCGTTCTTCGGGCGACGCCATTACAGAAGATGATTGGGAACCTACTGCGGGCGGGGAAAGTGCACACTTGGCTCCCGACCCAAAAAACAACCAAATCGTGTATGGGGGCACCTATAAAGGATATATGAACCGATTGGACCATACCACCGGCCAAACCACTTCCACAAACGTGTGGCCCGACAACCCAGCCGGTTCCGGGGCAGAGGTCATGAAATACCGTTTTAATTGGAATTACCCCTTGACCTTTAGCAGACATGATTCCAATGTACTTTATGCAGGTTCCAATTATCTGCACGCCACCACCGATGGAGGTCAATCATGGAAAACCATATCCCCTGAATTGGCAAGAGGCATCCCTGAAACCATTGCATCATCGGGCGGCCCCATTACACAGGACAACACGGGAGCGGAATTCTATTCCAATGTTTTTGTGATTACGGAATCCATCCTGGAAAAAGGAGTTATTTGGACAGGTAGTGATGATGGATTGATTCATGTAACGCGAGATAATGGCACCACATGGGAAGATGTAACGCCCCCGTCATCCATGTCCCCAAAATTGAATATGATCAACTCGATAGATGCCAGTCCGTTTGATAAAGGAACCGTGTATGTTGCTGCAACATCCTACAAATTTGGCGACTACACCCCTTACTTGTACAAAACAGAAGACTACGGAAAAACATGGGAATTGATTACGCAAGGCATCAAGGAGAATTATTACACTCGGGTTGTTCGCACCGATAAGGTTCGCAAGGGCTTGCTATATGCCGGTACAGAATGGGGCATGTACATTTCCTTTGATGATGGCAAAAACTGGGAACCCTTCCAGTTGAATTTGCCTATCACTGCCATACGCGACCTTCATGTGCGGGACAACGATCTGATCGTAGCCACACATGGAAGAAGTTTTTGGATGATAGATGATCTAACTCCATTGCATCAATTGTCCGAAGAGGTCGCCAATAGCGATTTTTATCTGTACAAACCCGATACGGCCTATAGAATGCACCAAGACCGCTCCTGGCAAGAACCCAACACCAAATTGGTGGGCGAAAACCATCCCGATGGTGCCATCATCAACTATTATTTAAAAAGTTTGAAGGAAACCGATACCATCGCCATGGAAATCTTGGAAGCAGACGGCAGCGTCATTCAAACCTTTTCCAATCATGCAAAACCTGATAGGTTGGACCCCGCCTCAACACAAAAATTGGAAGTGACCGAAGGAGGCAACCGATTTATCTGGAACATGAGGTATCCGGGTTACCAAGAATTCAAAGGGATGGTATTTTACTCATCACCCAACATTGGCCCAAAGGCCGTGCCCGGAAATTATAAGGCAAGGCTCACCGTGAACGGAAACTCTATGGAGCAAATGTTCACCATCGTAAAAGACCCAAGGGTCTCGTTGAGCCAAAAAGATTTTCAGGACCAGTTTGATTTTGTGATGAAAGTACGTGACCAAGTTTCCCGTGCCAATAATGCAATCATCAACATCAGAAGTATTAAAAAGGATTTGGCCTACTTGAAGGAGAAGACAAAGGACAATCCCGAAATCCAGAAAATGGCCAAAGATTTTGAAAAGGAACTTTCCGTTATCGAGAACAACATCCACATGACGAAAAACCAAAGTAGACAGGATCCTTTGAACTATGGTATCCGAATAAATAATAGAATGGCATTTTTAATGGTCGATTCCCAAAGAGGGGATCAAAAACCGACCCAACAAGCCCAAGAATTTTTTGTGGAACTCACCAAGGAGTTGGACAAAGAGATCAATGATCTAAATACTCTGGTTAAGAAGCAAGCTACCATGATCAACGAGAAGGTGGAGCAAAACCAGATTAAATTGATTTCGACAGAATAACATCAAATTTCATTCAAACAAAAGCGCCCTTTTTAGAGGGCGCTTTTTATTTGTTTGTATTAAACATCCATCGAAATGCCAACCGCATCCTTATATATAAAGTAAACAGGGATTTTACTGAACATGGCCGTGAACAAAACCCCAACAAAACATAAGATCACTCCCAATTGACCTATTAATCCGGAAACAAGAATCAAAAGAAATACCATCAACCAGTTTTTGTTGCCCAACGCAAAACTTGCCTTCACAACTTCCAAAGCCGTAAGCTCCTTGTCAAAAGCAAAAAATGCAGGGAACAAAGACATGGGCACCATGAAATAGATGATTCCCAAACCACACGCCAAAACACCCAAAAAGGACAAACCGACCATAATCAAGGAAATAACCAAAGCCTTGCCCAAGTACTCCTTTTTAAAATAATAAAAGTAGTCGTCCTTCCCTGATTCGTCCAAATCATATTTTCGACAGATTCTCAGAAAAGCGGCATTCAAACAAATACCGATTGTCATTACACCGATCATGAACAAAGGCATGGCCAAAGTCATCAACCCTGCAAATACCGGTGGCATTTCTTGTTGTTCAAAAATGTCCGGGTCGCTTATGCCCATGGCGATCATCGGCAAGTAAATCAGTAGATAAAAAGGAAGCATCCCAGCAAATGTCAATACAAGGGTTATAAAACCTTGCAGCCATACTTTTTTGAAAAGTTCTATGGAATTGTTGAAGACGGACCCGAATTCTACTGGGGAGCTTTGCTGTATTCTATCGGAAAGACTGGTGAAATTCATTATATAATCTTAGGTTACTATTTAGAGCGAAAGGTAATATTAACACGGGATATCGCAATATATTATTAAAAAACACTGCCATATTGTCACTAAAATGTAATAAGCACTATCTTTGCACCCCATTGAAACATTTATGATAGAGGAAAAAAGCGTGGAAAAGATAATAGACGAAAGCCAACAGGGAAGTACATTATCACTGGAAAACAACGGAAAAAATGGCCGAAAGTTATATATAGAAAGCTATGGTTGCCAGATGAACTTTTCGGACAGTGAAATTGTTGCATCCATTTTGGCCAAGGAAGGTTTCAATACCACCCAAGATCTGAATGATGCAGATTTGGTGCTGGTGAATACATGTTCCATTCGAGAGAAGGCCGAACAGACGGTTCGCAAGCGTTTGGAAAAGTTCAATGCCGTAAAAAGAACCAAACCCAATATGAAGGTCGGTGTTTTGGGGTGCATGGCCGAACGTTTGAAAAGCAAGTTCTTGGAAGAGGAAAAAATCGTGGACATGGTTGTAGGACCCGATGCCTACAAGGACCTGCCCAACCTTATTCAAGAAATTGACGAAGGCAGGAACGCCGTGAACGTTATCCTTTCCAAAGATGAAACCTATGGCGATGTGGCCCCCGTTCGATTAAACACCAACGGAGTCTCCGCTTTTGTTTCCATTACCCGTGGCTGTGACAATATGTGCACGTTCTGTGTTGTACCATTTACCCGTGGTAGAGAACGTAGCCGCGACCCACGATCCATTTTGGAAGAAGTGAACGATCTATGGGAAAGAGGCTTCAAAGAAATTACCCTATTGGGACAGAATGTGGACAGCTACCTTTGGTATGGCGGTGGATTGAAAAAAGATTTCGATAAAGCCACGGATATGGAAAAAGCAACTTCCGTGAACTTCGCCGGACTGCTGGAACTGGTTGCGCAGGCCCAGCCAAAAATGCGCATCCGTTTCTCCACATCCAACCCTCAGGATATGACCTTGGACGTTATCGAGGCCATGGCCAAATACAAAAACATTTGCAAGTACATACACTTGCCCGTTCAAAGTGGAAGCAACCGTATTCTAAAAGCGATGAACCGTTTGCACACGCGAGAGGAATATTTCGAGTTGATCGATAACATCAAAAAAATAATTCCGGATTGTGCCATCAGTCAGGATATGATAACTGGGTTCCCAACAGAAACCGAAGAGGACCATCAGGACACTCTAAGTTTGATGGAATACGTGAAATATGATTTTGGATTCATGTTTGCCTATTCCGAACGGCCTGGAACACTTGCAGAGCGTAAAATGGATGATGACGTTCCCGAAGCCACCAAAAAAAGAAGATTGACGGAAATCATCGACATGCAACAAAAGCACAGCTTTTATCGCACGCAACAACACGTTGGAAAAATGGAAGAGATCTTGATTGAGGGGACTTCCAAAAAATCCGACACCCACTGGATGGGCCGAAATTCACAGAACACCGTAGCCGTTTTCCCGAAAGAACACTACAAAGTAGGTGATTTTGTCAATGTAAAAATCAACGAATGCACTTCCGCCACCCTTATCGGAGAAGCAGTCGGGTATTCAGAAAACAATTAATAATCCTTTGCATTGTGTACGCACGCTAACACGATGCTGAATTAAACAAGAGATTCCTGCCTTCTCAGGAATAATTCCATATGGAAAACGTACAATCCATAAAACAACGGTTCGAGCTTATCGGGAACGATGTTAAGCTCAACCGGGCAATAGAAAAAGCCATTCAGGTAGCCCCTACCGATATTTCTGTTTTGGTAACGGGAGAAAGTGGGGTGGGAAAGGAATCGATTCCCAAAATTATCCACTCGCTCTCGCACCGAAAACATGCCAAATACATTGCGGTAAACTGCGGTGCCATTCCAGAGGGAACCATTGACAGTGAATTGTTCGGGCACGAAAAAGGTGCCTTTACCGGTGCTACCCAAACCCGAAGCGGTTATTTTGAAGTGGCCGATGGCGGAACTATATTCTTGGATGAGGTAGGCGAACTTCCGTTGACCACACAAGTGCGTTTGCTCAGGGTACTGGAGAATGGAGAATTCTTAAAAGTGGGGTCATCTCAGGTACAAAAAACCAATGTACGGATCGTTGCCGCTACCAACGTGAATATGTTCGAGGCCATTCAAAAAGAAAAGTTCCGAGAGGATCTTTATTATCGATTGAGCACGGTCGAGATCAATCTACCTCCCCTTCGTGACAGAAGGGACGACATCCATCTGCTCTTTAGAAAATTTGCATCCGATTTTGGTCAGAAATATAAAATGCCGACCATTCGGCTGGACGACGATGCCGTAAACCTCCTATTAAAATATCGTTGGCCCGGCAACATACGCCAACTAAGGAACATTGCAGAACAAGTTTCTGTATTGGAAGAAAACAGGAGCATTTCCGCTTCGACCCTGAACAGTTACCTGCCCGATTCCACCGGCTCCAATTTACCCGCTGTTGTGGGTCAGGCCAAAAAAGAAGGTGATTTTAGCAACGAGAGAGAGATTTTGTACAAAGTGCTCTTCGATATGAAAGGCGACCTGAACGACCTCAAAAAACTCACTTTGGAACTGTTAAAGGACAATGATTCCAATAAAGTGCAACGGGAAAACGAAGGCTTGATCCGTAAAATTTACGGCAATCAAGAACATGAAGAAGAAATCGAGCATGAAGAAACACCTGCCGAATTGCTTCATTTGCCAGAGCCCGTTTTAGAACCAACGCCTCCCGCCCCGTCCCAATTGCCTCCAGAAGATAGATATCATTTTGCAGAGGAAATTGAAGAAGAAGAAACCCTATCTTTACAGGAAAAGGAAATCGAATTGATCAAAAAATCATTGGAGCGCAATAAAGGAAAAAGAAAAGCTGCAGCAGCAGAACTCGGCATTTCGGAAAGAACGCTCTATAGAAAAATAAAGCAGTACGATCTTTAATTTACCCCCAAACAGTTAGAAGTCAGAAATGAGAAAAAATGGAATTAAAATCGCGTTGCTAGGATTGGTATTTTTCTTGCAAAGTTGTGGTGCCTACAACTTTTCCGGCGCCGATATCGGTACCGCACAAAGTTTTCAGGTCAACTTTTTCCAAAACTATGCGGATCAAACGCCAGGTTCGGTTATCGTGCCGGGCTTGGGCAGAGATTTTACCTTGGCACTTCAAGATATGATCAACAATCTTACAAGCCTATCCCTAACCGGAAGCAACGGCGATTTGGTCTATGAAGGTGAAATTGTTGAATACAAGGTGGTACCCATGACGGCAACTGCCGACCAACGAACCGCACAAAACCGATTGACCATGAGCGTAAATGTTCGGTTCTACAATACCACCAAAGAAGATGCGGATTTTGAAAGAAGGTTTTCCTTCTTTTACGATTTTGATGCCGCCGCCCCCCTGCCATCTGTACAGGCCGCTGCGCACGAAGAAATTTTTGAACGACTCACCCAAGATATCTTCAATGCTTCCTTGGGAAATTGGTAACATCATATGAACATTTCAGATTTTATACATATTCTTCAAAATTCAAATACCATTCTATCTCCCAAACAAACCAGGGAATTGGAAGATATTATCGAAGAGTATCCCTATTTTCAGGCTGCACGGGCCTTACATTTAAAGGGACTCAAAAATCTGGACAGTTACAAATACAATAATTCTTTAAAGGTAACCGCGGCACATACCACGGATAGAGATGTGCTTTTTGACTACATTACCTCCAAAGAATTTGTTCAAAACAATATTGCAGATGCCATAGCCGGCCGAGGTTCCAAACTCGAGGACCAAGAAGCGGTCTCCGAAGAAATCCAGCCAAATCCAAACACGGCAAGCATGCTTTCGGAATCCAGCGAACCCGCCCTACCCCAAAATTTGAACGATGCCGAACAAATTCTAGACCCTAAGCTTTTTGAATCCAGAAAACCGCAGCCTAAGATTGAAAAAGCTGAGGAACCCAAAAAAGAACCTGGCACCGATTTGAATTTGGGCAAACCCATACCGTTCACCAGAAAAGAGAAACATTCCTTTACGGAGTGGCTTCAGCTAACATCAGAAAAAGAGGAACCTGTTGAGCAACAAGGGACCATTGGCGAGAATAGGGACGTGGATGTGCCGAACGAATTGGAACGCAAGAAAAAATTTGAACTGCTGGACAAGTTCATTGAAAACAATCCTAAGATAGTCCCCAAGGAGACCAATCCAAAGATCAACATAAAAGAGTCGAACAAAATTGACAAAAACGAGTTGATGACGGAGACTTTGGCCAAGGTTTATTTGGAACAAAAAAAGTACAAAAAAGCCATTCAAGCTTTTAAAATATTGAGTTTGAAATATCCAGAAAAAAGTGGTTTCTTTGCAGACCAAATTCAGGCGGTCAAGAAGCTGCAGAAAGAAAAAGAATAAGAAATGAGCACGTTTTCAATTTTTTTGGTACTGATAATTATCGTGTCCCTTTTGTTGGTCTTGGTCATTATGGTCCAGAACCCTAAAGGAGGTGGATTGTCTTCATCCTTCGGAGGAAGTGGCAACCAAGTTGTTGGCGGTGTTAAGAAAACAGGTGACTTTTTGGACAAGAGTACTTGGACACTTGCCACCTTGTTGATTGTTTTGATTTTGCTTTCAAACGTATCCTTAAAAGGAAACTATAGCCAAGCAGATTCCAAAATATTACAAGGCGACGATACCGAGATACCAGAAACGGTTCCGGAGGAAGTACCTGAACAACTTCCACCAGCCAGCACTACCAGTCCAGTAGACACTATTGGATAACTAAAAGTGACAAAGCATAAAAAAATGCCAGCTTAAATGACAAGCTGGCATTTTTATTTTCCAGATTGTCAGTTTTTGTGCATTGGCACAATTTCTGTCTCTTATCTTCAAGAATTTTTAAAACAAACACCTAAAAATTAAAAATATGGCTAAAATCAATATCAAACCATTGGCAGACAGGGTTTTGATCGAGCCGCTACAGGCTGAAACAAAAACTGCCTCCGGTATCATTATCCCGGACAACGCAAAAGAGAAACCGCAAAAAGGAACTGTTGTGGCTGTTGGACCTGGAACGAAGGACGAAAAAGTGACCGTTAAAGTAGGTGACACCGTTCTTTATGGAAAATATGCCGGCACCGAACTTAAGTTCGATGGTACCGACTATTTGATGATGCGCGAAAGCGATATTTTGGCAATTGTATAACTTAAAAATCAACTAAAAAGAAATGGCAAAAGATATTAAGTTTGACATAGATGCACGTGACGGACTGAAAAGAGGCGTTGACAAATTGGCCGAGGCAGTAAAAGTGACCTTGGGACCAAAAGGTAGAAACGTTATCATCAGCAAATCATTTGGAGCACCTCAGGTAACCAAAGATGGTGTATCTGTGGCAAAAGAAATCGAATTGGAAGACGCACTGGAGAATATGGGTGCGCAAATGGTGAAGGAAGTTGCTTCCAAAACCAATGACCAGGCCGGTGACGGTACTACCACAGCTACAGTTTTGGCACAGGCTATCGTAAAAGAAGGTCTTAAAAACGTTGCCGCCGGTGCAAATCCAATGGATTTGAAACGTGGAATTGACAAAGCCGTTGAAGCTTTGGTGGCCGATTTACAAAAACAAACCAAAGAAGTTGGCAACGACTCTGATAAAATCAAGCAAGTTGCCTCTATCTCTGCAAACAACGATGAAGCTATCGGCGACCTTATCGCCACAGCTTTCACCAAAGTGGGCAAAGAGGGTGTTATTACTGTTGAGGAAGCAAAAGGTACCGATACTTATGTTGACGTTGTTGAAGGTATGCAGTTCGACAGAGGATACCTTTCTCCTTACTTCGTGACCGATACGGATAAAATGATTGCAGATTTGGAGAATCCTTATATTCTTCTTTTCGACAAGAAAATCTCCAACCTACAGGAAATCCTTCCTATTCTTGAGCCCGTAGCGCAATCAGGAAGACCACTTTTGATCATTGCAGAAGATGTAGAAGGCCAAGCCCTTGCTACTTTGGTGGTGAACAAATTGAGAGGTGGACTTAAAATTGCCGCTGTAAAAGCTCCAGGTTTTGGTGATAGAAGAAAAGCAATGTTGGAAGACATCGCCATCTTGACAGGTGGTACCGTAATCTCTGAAGAAAGAGGATTCTCTTTGGAAAACGCTTCTTTGGATATGTTGGGCACTGCCGAGACGGTAACTATCGACAAGGACAATACTACAATTGTAAACGGTAGCGGAAATGCAGATGACATCAAAGCGAGAGTAAATCAGATCAAAGCTCAAATCGAGACTACTACATCTGATTACGATAAAGAAAAACTTCAAGAGCGTTTGGCCAAATTGGCCGGTGGTGTTGCCGTACTTTATGTAGGTGCAGCTTCTGAAGTAGAGATGAAAGAGAAGAAAGACCGTGTGGATGATGCCTTGCACGCAACCCGTGCCGCTGTAGAAGAAGGTATTGTTGCCGGTGGGGGTGTCGCCTTGGTAAGGGCCAAAAAAGTCCTTGAAAAACTGGCAACCGACTCTTTGGACGAAACAACTGGTGTACAGATCGTGGCCAAGGCCATCGAAGCTCCTTTACGTACCATCGTAGAGAATGCTGGTGGTGAAGGTTCCGTGGTAATCTCCAAAGT
This sequence comes from uncultured Allomuricauda sp., assembly GCA_963677115.1. GTDB lineage: Bacteria > Bacteroidota > Bacteroidia > Flavobacteriales > Flavobacteriaceae > Flagellimonas. The sequence continues at coordinate 1,863,961 of OY781874.1, read as the reverse complement.
ATTGGAAGGCAAAAAAGACTTCGGTTACGATGCCAAGTCCGATCAATATGTGGATATGCTTAAAGCAGGTATCATCGATCCTAAGAAAGTAACACGTATTGCCTTGGAGAACGCTGCATCTGTTTCAGGAATGATCTTGACGACAGAGTGTGCATTGACCGATATTAAGGAAGATGCGCCTGCAATGCCTCCAATGGGAGGTGGCGGAATGCCAGGCATGATGTAAAAATCTTATTCGGATTAAAAATAGGAACGCCCCGATTTGCATCGGGGCGTTTTCTTTTTATCTAGTTCGACGGTTCTTCGTAAGAACCAAAACCAAGTTACTTCTTCTTACCAGTAGCTTGGGCAGTCTTCTTTGCAACAGGCTTTACAGCTTTTGCAGGAGATGACTTTCCATTTGACTTTGCTTGTTTCATCGGTCAATAATTTAAAAACCGAAGTAAATGTATTTCAGATTTGAATCCGTATATTTTATTTGGCTAAACATTAACTAAAATACTTTTTTATACAATTTTAAATTATTGATTCACAGACACTTAATATCTAATCAATCGATTTTGTCCGCAAGCGAAGTGCATTTGCAATAACGGAAACCGAGCTAAAACTCATGGCCAAAGCGGCAATCATAGGAGACAACAAAATTCCGAAAAAGGGATAAAGCACACCAGCAGCTACTGGCACCCCAATCGTATTGTATACCAATGCAAAAAATAGGTTTTGTTTAATATTTTTCATCACGGCCTCACTTAGATTCCGTGCTTTTACAATGCCGTGCAAGTCGCCTTTTACCAAAGTGATCATGGCACTTTCGATAGCCACATCGGTACCCGTGCCCATTGCAATGCCCAAATCACTTTTGGCCAATGCTGGAGCATCGTTTATTCCATCGCCCGCCATGGCGACCACTTTTCCTTCACCTTGCAAGCGCTCCACCTCTTTCATTTTGTCCTCGGGCAAGGTTTCGGCTTTGAAATCATCCAGATGTAATGCATTGGCCACGGCTTGTGCTGTGGTGGAATTGTCTCCAGTAAGCATGATTACAGAAATCCCCTTGTCCTGAATTGCTTTGATGGCCCTACCGCTCGTCTCCTTGATTTTGTCACCAATAGAAACAAAACCATGGCACTTTCCTTTAATGGATAGGTAAGAAACGGTTTTGCCTTTTTGTTGTGCTCTTTTGACTTGCTCCTTCATGGAATCGGAAATGGTCACATTCGCCTTTTCCATCAATTTGATATTGCCCAAATGTATCTCGGAATCTTTGATTTTACCTTCAACACCCATACCTGTAACGGCATTGAAATGCTTGGTTTTTAAGATTTCGACCCCTTTTTCTTTACCATATTTTACCGTAGCCTGCGCCAAAGGATGCTCACTGTTGGCATTTATAGACACTATATACTGCAGTAATTCTTCTTCTGAATAATCGCCTGAAAAGACTTCCAACTGATCAAAAGAAGGTTTGCCTTCGGTAATCGTCCCCGTTTTATCAATAATCAGGGTGTCCACATCGGCCATTTTTTCCAAGGCTTCCGCGTTTTTGATAAGCACCCCATTATGTGCACCCTTCCCTACGCCAACCATTACCGACATGGGTGTGGCCAGACCCAATGCACAAGGGCAAGCGATAATCAAAACCGCAATGGCATTGATCAAGGCATACACATAAGTTGGCTGCGGACCCCAAATGGCCCAAACGGCAAAGGTCAAAATTGAAATAATGACAACCGTCGGCACAAAATAGGTAGATACTTTATCAGCTAAATTTTGAATGGGCGCGCGACTTCTACTGGCCTCGTTTACCATATTGACAATCTGTGAAAGCAACGTATCGCTACCCACTTTTTCAGCTTTCATCAAAAAGGTCTGATTCCCATTGATAGTTCCGCTACTGACTTCATCATCAACTCCTTTTTCAACGGGAATGGGCTCTCCCGTGATCATGGATTCATCCACGGAAGTTTCACCCTCAGCAATGATGCCATCCACTGGAATTTTTTCTCCGGGCTTTACCCTCAACATATCGCCTTTTTCAATAGCATCAATACTCACCTCAACCTCCTCACCATTCACAACTTTAGTGGCCTTGTTGGGGGCAAGCTTCAATAATTCCTTTACTGCATTATTGGTTTTACTGTGCGCACGGGCTTCCAATACCTGTCCTAATAGCACCAGGGTAAGAATTACCGTAGCGGCCTCAAAATACACATGCACAGCGCCGGTTTCCCCCTTGAACTGGTCGGGAAAAAATTCCGGAAACAGCAATCCGAGCACACTGAATACAAAGGCTACTCCTGCTCCAATACCAATCAAGGTAAACATGTTCAGGTTCCAGGTTTTGATACTACGGTACGCTCGCTCAAAAAACATCCAAGCAGCATAGAAAACTACAGGTATGGACAATGCAAACTGAACCCAATTCCAATATTTGGGTGCCATTAGCTCATGCAGCGGATTATTGGAAATCATATCGCTCATGGCAATGAGGAATATGGGCAACGTAAACGCAAGGGCCATCCAAAACTTTTTGAGCAGTTTTTTATAGGTCTTTTCCTCTGCGCTAGCTTCGGGTTCTTTGGGAACTAGGTCCATGCCACATTTTGGACAGGAACCTGGGCCATCTTCCGCCACTTCGGGGTGCATAGGACAAGTCCATTGCTGCTTAGAGCTTGCAGAGGTGTTTTGTTCTTCCACCAAATCCATCCCGCAAACAGGACAATCCCCAGGTTTGTCGTAGGTTTTGTCGCCTTCGCATTGCATGGGGCAATAAAAGGTGCCATTTCCATTCAAAACCGGCTTTCCCTTCTTCTTTTTCGGTTGATGGTGGTGTCCCTCGACATGTATGCTATAACTACCGCCATCTTTTTCCAAGGCTTCCTGAAACTTTTCAATTGGTATGTGCCCCTCCATCTCGATTACGGCTTCGGCCTTCTCTAAATTGACCTCTACTGAACTGACACCCTCGACTTTTAAAAGAATTTCCTCAACATGATTCCGACAGCCATTACAACTCATTCCCGTTATGGGATACGTATGCCTCATTAGCGATTGTCCTTTTTATGGCTATCGCCATCATCCGTATTATCTTCTCTATATCTACAGCAAGGGTGCACGGCATCATATGCTTCTTGCGTTGCTTTCAATTCCTTGGTATCGTGGCCAACAGCAGCAATGGCGGACTTTATTTGCATCGAATTGGTCTTTCTTTCATCCATAACCAAGGACAATTGATGGGTAGGAATGTCCCAAGTCGCATATTTAACGCCCGTTACGTCCAAAGCAGCTTTTTCGATGCGCATTTTGCACATTTCGCATTTGCCATTTACCTCGAAGGTCATTTTTTTGTTTTTGTCCTGTGCCATTCCCACCACGGAAACGAACATAACTGCGAGTATTGCTATTCTTTTTATCATGATATAAGTTTTGTTTTATAAATTAAATTTTAAATCTAAAGCCAACGTATAGCATTCTTCCAAAGATTGGTGCATACACTATGGTTGTATCAAAATAGTTGCCGAAAGGGTCATCTGCACCCAACACGGCGTTATATTGTCTAAAATTAGTCAAATTCTCACCTCCAACATATACTTCAAACCTGTTGGAGAACACTTTGGTGATCTGGGCATTCATCAAACTATATCCATCCGCGTATTCCCCCAATCGATATTCAGCAGGGTTGGCAGCAGTGCTCGGCAATCGCTGTTCTCCCAACAGATTGAAGGTATAATCGAACCGCCACTGAGCTCCATTTTCTTTGGGCTCCGTATTGTAGCCGATGTTGGTAAAAAATCGATGCTTTGCCTGCAAAGGCTTTTGGAGCAATCCGGTTTGATATTCCGTTTTTACGTCGTAAAATTTATAGGCGGTGCGTACTTCCACATTGGGCAAGACCCTATGATTCAGTTCCACCTGCAAGCTGTTGGCATAACTATCTCCATCCAAATTGGAAAACACAACTTCCCTAGGGTTTTCCCAATCCACCACAATTTGATTTTCGAAATCGGTGCGGTAAAAATCAATACTGAAATCACCAGGTCTATCAAACAACTTAAACTTTTGAATAAAACTAAGCCCATAATTCACAGCTTTTTCTGCATCGAAACCATAAATGTTCCCTCCGTTGTCATTTAACTGTATGGTTCTGGAAGAAGCAAACATCCGTTGGTTTTCGGCAAAAATATTGGCCGCTCTCCTACCCAATCCAAAAGAGCCACGAAAACTTCCATTTTCCCATGGGGTGTAGCGAAGGTGCAATCGAGGGGTAAAGAAATTACCCAAGCGATTATGGGTATCAAAACGGGCACCTGCCGTAAGACTCAACTTATCCAAATTGGTGTAACTATATTCAAAAAATGCTCCCGCCGACCTGTCCGATCTCGTAAAGATGGCTCCATTTACCAACTCATCGTATCCGTCATAGGCAAAGGATATCCCTGTCTTGAACTTATGTTTTGTATTCCCTATGATCGAATTGAACAAAAGGTTGGAATAGATGCTTTCATGGTCAATATCATAGGTGTTGAACCCAAAATAGGAATCTTGCGCATGATGACTGTAGGATGCCTGAAAACCAAAGCTCTGAAACGGTAAATCGGGAAATACATAGCCCAACTTTACCGAACCATCAAAACGTTCCGTATTTATTTCGCTGCCCCATGCATTGGTGGTAAATTTATCCGTTTCCGGGTTGAAGCCCGTCTCCCCCACTTGCTTTTCATCATTCAAATAGCGTACGTTAAAAAAACTGACCCATCCGGTTTCGGGGTTTTGATATTGCCAACGGTTCATTACGTTGATTTGATTGGCCAACGGGTTGTCCAAAAAGCCATCATCATTATTGTCCACTTCGGAATCCCTTCGGTTCCCGTGAACAAATAGACCCGTGCTCCATTTGTCCGACAGCTTGGTATTTAAATGAGTGTTCAACTCCAACCTCCCATTGAGATTTGCGTAGCCATTCACAAAAATGGGCGCATCGGTGAGCGGCTTTTGAAGCTCCGTATTGATTTGTCCCGAAATACTTTCATAGCCATTGACGACACTCCCGGCCCCTTTTGTAATCTGAATGCTCTCCACCCAGGTGCCCGGGGTAAACGTAAGCCCAAAGGCCTGTGATGCTCCACGCACCATGGGAATGTTCTCTTGGGTGATCAACAGATAGGGACTGGTAAGCCCGAGCATTTCGATTTGCTTGGTCCCCGTTAAAGCATCATTGAAATTAACATCGATGGCTGGGTTGGTCTCAAAACTTTCCGAAAGGTTGCAGCAAGCCGCCTTCAAAAGTTCCGCACTATTTACGGTAACCACGTTTTGAGCGGAAAAAAAGGTTTTTTGAACCGCTTCTTTTTTCTGTTCCACCACGACCTCGTCCAACTCGTTGGAAGGCTTTAACCAATGATGCACCGACTTGGGTTCGTCAATGGTCAAGGTGTCTGTTTTAAACCCAACAAAACTGATGATCAATTTGTTGTATTCTTTAGAATAAGGTATGGAAAAAGTCCCGTCCTCCTTGGTCATGGTGCCAATTGGGGAACCTTCCCAATAAACGTTTGCTCCTGGAAGACCCAAATGTTTATTGTCGGGGTTGGATTCCATCACCATACCTTCAACGGTATCTTGCGCGCTTGCCAAAAACGGAAGGCAAAATAATATGATTAAAAATATTCGCATTGAAATGATAAATTGAATTAGAATTATTTAAATAAAAGGTGTTGCCCGAATCAAAATTGAGACGGGTTTACGGTTCTAATTCAAAAAATCAAATTAAAAAGACTTGGTCCAGAATTTGAATGTCGTTGACCAATTTGGGCGGTGGGTACTGTTCATGCGGAACGGGAAGTTTGTCCAAAGGAACAAAAAGCTCAAAATAGGATTTGGTAAAAGCCACCAAAAATAGTTGATGCTCCAAATCCAAATCGCTCCAAGAAATTTTAAGGTCATCCTGCCCCTGAATGGTGAAGGTTTCGTCCTCACAGCAATCATTTTTGATGTTCTGGTCATCAAAAGCTGCAAGAACATCGTCCATGCCACAGTCTTCCGCATGGGCAAAAAAGGAAACATCCATTACGCGACCCATACAAATATGCTTGTCCACCGTCCACGAAACCGTGGAGGCCAACAGCAAAACTGCCATTACAGAGGATATTATTTGACGAAAAACCCGCTTCATTAGAGTACAAAACTACAAAATATTGAAACTTGGTATCTCCATTAACAAAAGTTTATGGGCCAAAAGGGTAAGTTTATTTTTCTTTTGACGTACAAATCTACGATTCAATACATTTGCAAAAAAATTACCTCATGCTAAAATCATTGGAGCCCAACATACTTGAAATTGTAAAAGACGAGAAAAAATCCGTAGATGCCCGCTTGGCCGAAATCTGCGAGCTGTTACGCAGCCATGTGGATCATTACGATTGGGTGGGGTTCTATTTTAAAAATGGTGACAAGGAGGAATTGAAGTTGGGGCCCTACGCCGGTGCTCCCACCGACCATACCATGATACCATTTGGCAAAGGAATTTGTGGACAGGTCGCCGTGAGCAATGAGAATTTCGTGGTTCCCGATGTGGCCGCCCAAGATAACTATATCGCTTGCAGCATTACCGTAAAAGCAGAGATTGTGGTCCCCTTATTTATAAACGGAGAAAATGTGGGGCAGATCGATATTGATTCCAACACTCCGGACCCCTTTACTGCCGAAGATGAGCGCTTTTTGGAATTCATCAATACCGAAGTAGCCAAAATTCTGTAAAACTTAACGCATTTTGTTGATAAACCGTTCTGCTTTTTAGCTTCAAAAAAAGTACTTTTGTGCGCTTAATAAATTGATTCTAAGACACAGAAGATGACTGCTAAAAAAGCCTCCGCTGCATTAATTTCCGTATTTCATAAAGATGGTTTGGAACCCATCGTTAAAAAATTGGATGAACTCGGTGTAACTCTTTATTCTACAGGGGGAACCGAAAAATTTATCCGTGACCTTGGTATCGATGTGGTACCTGTTGAGGATGTAACCAGCTACCCTTCAATTTTGGGCGGCCGCGTAAAAACATTGCATCCCAAGGTTTTTGGAGGTATTTTAAACCGTCAGGACAACGAAAGTGATGTTGCACAAATGGCGGAATTTGAAATTCCACAGTTGGACATTGTGATCGTAGACCTGTATCCCTTTGAAAAAACCGTTGCCAGCGGAGCATCGGAACAAGATATTATCGAGAAAATCGACATCGGGGGCATCTCCCTGATCAGGGCTGCTGCCAAAAACTTCAAGGATGTACTTTGCGTATCTTCCATGGAGGATTATGAAGACTTTTTGAACGTGATTTCAGAAGGAAACGGAACCACTACTACGGAAGACCGCAAACGTTTTGCCACCAAAGCTTTCAATGTTTCTTCGCATTATGATGCGGCCATCTTCAACTACTTTAACCAAGAGAAACAGGAAACCGTATTAAAGATCAGTGAGACCAAAGGTCAGGTATTGCGATACGGCGAAAACCCGCACCAAAAAGGATACTTCTTCGGCGATTTTGATGCCATGTTCACCAAATTGCACGGCAAAGAGCTATCCTACAACAATTTACTGGACGTTGACGCCGCGGTAAACTTGATGGGAGAATTTAAAAATGACGACCCGACCTTTGCCATACTAAAACACAATAATGCCTGTGGATTGGCCACCCGTAGCACCATTAAACAAGCGTACGTGGACGCCTTGGCCGGTGACCCAGTTTCAGCCTTTGGTGGAATCTTGATTTCCAATGTTGAAATTGACAAGCCAACTGCTGAAGAAATCCACAATTTGTTCTGTGAAGTAGTGATTGCGCCAAGCTATTCCGATGAAGCTTTGGAAATTTTGAAAGGCAAGAAAAACAGGATTATTTTGATTCAAAACGAAACCGAATTACCAGAAACTTTGGTCAGAACCTGTTTGAACGGAGTGTTGGTTCAGGATAAAGATTCAAAAACCGATACCAATGAAGACTTGAACCCCGTTACCGACAAAAAACCCACTTCTGAAGAAATCGAGGACTTAATTTTTGCATCCAAATTGTGCAAACACACCAAAAGCAACACTATTGTTTTGGCAAAGAACAAACAATTGTGTGCCAGCGGAACTGGACAGACTTCACGTGTGGATGCTTTGAACCAGGCCATCCATAAAGCAAAGTCGTTCGAATTTGATTTAGAGGGTGCCGTAATGGCCAGTGATGCATTCTTCCCATTCCCCGATTGTGTGGAGATTGCGGACAAAGCAGGCATCAAAAGTGTGATTCAGCCAGGGGGTTCCATCAAGGACCAATTGAGCATTGATTATTGCAATAAAAACGGAATAGCGATGGTGATGACAGGTACTCGACATTTTAAACATTAATTTTAGTACTTTAGCCGGTAAATTTTACCGTTAATCCGAAAAACACACGATTTGTATGGGATTTTTTGATTTCATGACCGAGGAGATAGCCATCGACCTTGGTACTGCAAATACCCTGATCATCCACTTGGATAAAGTGGTGGTCGACAGTCCTTCCATTGTGGCAAGGGACCGCGTATCAGGAAAAATAATCGCGGTAGGCCGCGAAGCCAACATGATGCAGGGAAAAACCCATGAAAACATCAAAACCATTCGACCTTTGAAAGACGGGGTAATTGCCGATTTTGATGCTTCGGAAAAGATGATCAGCATGTTCATCAAAAATATTCCGGCACTCAAGAAAAAATGGTTTCCTCCCGCCCTTCGCATGGTCATTTGTATCCCTTCAGGCATTACAGAAGTGGAAATGCGTGCGGTACGTGAATCTGCGGAACGTGTCAACGGCAAAGAGGTATACTTGATTCACGAGCCTATGGCCGCAGCCATTGGTATTGGTCTGGATATTATGCAGCCGAAAGGAAACATGATCGTGGATATAGGTGGTGGTACCACGGAGATTGCGGTCATTGCATTGGGCGGTATTGTTTGTGACAAATCGGTGAAAATTGCGGGAGATGTCTTCACGAACGACATCATTTATTACATGAGGACCCAGCACAACCTTTACGTGGGTGAAAGTACGGCCGAAGCCATCAAGATTGAAATTGGTTCGGCTACCGAGGACCTTAAATCGCCACCGGACGATAAATCCATTCAAGGACGTGACCTGTTGACAGGAAAACCAAAACAGGTCCAGGTTTCTTACAGAGAAATTGCAAAAGCTTTGGATAAAAGTATTTTAAGGGTAGAGGATGCCGTTATGGAGACCTTGTCCCAAACGCCACCAGAACTTGCCGCCGATATTTACAACACAGGTATTTATTTAGCAGGTGGCGGTTCCATGCTCCGCGGATTGGACAGACGTCTCTCCCAAAAGACCGATTTGCCGGTTTATATTGCCGAAGACCCTTTGAGGGCCGTTGTTCGTGGAACCGGTATTGCGCTTAAAAACTTGGAACGCTATAAAAGTATTTTAATAAAATAGGGCTGTAATCTTTACAGTTCCATTACCTTCAAGGAGTTGATAAAACCTTCTTAACGATACGATTGCATGCAACGCATCATCAATTTTGTCTTACGCTATCGAAATACATTTTTGTATGTGTTTTTTGCGCTTATAGCCTTGGTGATGACAATTCGATCGCACTCCTACCATCAATCCAGATTCTTTAATTCGTCCCGATGGGTCACCGGAAGTATTTACGGTGCAGGGTCGGACGTTTCTTCCTATTTTGACCTTCAGGATGAAAATCAAAGACTGGTCGAAGAAAACCAGCGCTTGCGCAGACTACTTTTCAATACCGAGAACGATAGCATTGAGCCCTTGGATTCCACTTTGGCGGTCTATCAGGTACTGAACGCCAAACTTATAAAGAACAGCTTCAGCTCGCCACGGAATTACATTTTAATCGATAAGGGAGGAAAAGATAGTGTTCATCAAGATATGGGCGTAATTACCACGGATGGAATTTTGGGTATTGTGGAAAATGTATCCAACAACTTTGCCACCGTTCAAAGTGTGCTCAACACCAAATCGAACATCAACGCTAAAATAAAGGGCACCGAATACTTTGGCTCCTTAATCTGGGACACCAAAGATTACAATGTGGTGCAGCTTATAGATATCCCTCGCTTGGTGCCCTTGGTTGTGGGCGATACCATTGTAACAGGGGGTATGTCCAGCATTTTTCCCGAAAATGTTCCCATCGGAATCATCAAAAAATATGATTTGAACGATTCAAAAAGCTTTTACAACATCGATGTTCAGCTGTTTTCGGACATGGCCAATATTAAAAACGTTTACCTGATTGAGAACAAGGACAAAGAGGAAATTGAGGAACTAGAATCCAGAACCATAGAATGAACAGTTACCTTTTAATAAACATCGTGCGTTTTGTGTTCCTGGTCATCACACAGGTTCTCATATTCAACAACTTGAATTTCTTGGGTTTCATCAATCCTTTTGTGTATGTGATTTTCTTTTATTGGTATCCCATCAAAGGGAACAGAGCGCTTTTTATGGTCATCGCCCTTTTATTGGGTCTTGTAATCGATATATTTTCCGACACCCTTGCCCTAAATGCCTTGGCCTCTGTTACCATTGCCTACGCCAGACCGTCGATCATGCGTTTTTGTTTTGGGGTGAACTACGACTTTCAAAACTTTAGTTTTAAGAACACTACCAAATTGCAGCGGATTACTTTTATGGCGCTACTGGTATTTATTCATCATCTGATATTCTTTTCGTTTGAAATTTTAAGTATCGCCCATATCCTGTTAATTTTGAAAAAAGTTATTGCTACAGGTACGGTAACTTTAATACTTTGTGTATTATTCAGTTCACTTTTTAGTCCAAAGAGCGAATAAAAACGTAGTTTTTATCGTTGGGATATATATGATAACCATGAATTTAGTCTTATCATGAAAAAATTATTGCTTTCATCCGTTGTTGTACTCATAGGTTTCACCTTTATAGGTAGGCTTTCCTATTTACAATTGTTCCGGTTTTCACCCGACCAGATATTGGATGACCCTGCCATAAAAAAGGTATACGATTACCCAGAAAGGGGTTATGTGTACGATAGGAATGAAAAACTTCTTGTGGGCAACCAACCTGCCTATGACGTTATGGTGATTCCAAGAGAGGTAAAAACTTTGGACACCTTGGAGTTTTGCGGTCTTTTGGGCATTGAAAAGGACGAGTTCCTCTTGAAAATGGAGAAGGCAAGAACCTATTCCCCACGGCTACCCTCTGTTTTGGTGCCCCAGCTTTCCAAGGAGGATTATGCAAAACTTCAGGAAAAAATGCGCCATTTTAACGGTTTTTACATTCAAAAACGGTCGTTGCGCTATTACAATACAAAAAGTGCCGCCAACGTGCTAGGGTACATCAGTGAGGTAAACGAATGGGACCTTAAGAACAACCCATATTATGTTGCCGGTGAATTAAAGGGAAGAACGGGGATAGAGCAACAGTACGAAGAAATATTACGGGGACAAAAAGGTGTAAAGCATATCCAAAAAGACCGATTCAACAGGGATATTGGACCTTATAAAGACGGAAAACTGGATACCTTGCCGCAACAAGGCAAAGAAATCCATATTACCTTGGACAAAACCCTCCAAGAATACGGTGAAAAATTGATGCACGGTAAGCATGGTGGCATTGTTGCCATTGAACCAAAGTCTGGCGAAATCTTGGCCATGATATCCGGCCCAACTTATGATCCTGCCCTATTGGTTGGTAGGGAACGCTCCAAAAATTATAGCAAACTCCATTACGACACCATATCCAAGCCAACATGGGACCGTTCCATTTTGGCCCAACCCTCGCCCGGATCACCCTTTAAAACGCTAAATGCGCTGATCGGCCTTCAAGAAGGAGTAATAAATGAAGATACCAAAATCAGATGTTATCATGGTTTTTATGTTGGCAACACACTCAGAGGGTGTCACTGTGGAGGTGGTATGCGAGATTTGAATACGGGAATCTATCAATCTTGCAACGCTTATTTTGCAGGTGTCTTTCGTAGAATTTTTGACAAATTCGAGACTACTGATGAAGGTATGGATGTTTGGGAAAAACATATGAAAAGCTTTGGTCTGGGTGGTTATTTGGGGACAGACCTTCCAACAGGAGCACCTGGCAGAATTCCAGACGTGGCTTATTATGACAAATGGTACGGAGATGGGAGATGGGCAGCTTCCACCATTATATCCAACTCTATTGGCCAAGGAGAAATCGCAGCCACCCCATTACAATTGGCCAATATGACCGCCGCGATTGCCAACAGGGGCTATTTTTACACACCCCATATCATTAAAAGTATCGGCAACAATGGAAAAATAGACCCCAAGTATACCGAGCCAAAATATACCACCATCGACAGAAAGCACTTTGATCCAGTAATCGAAGGAATGGCGGATGTGTACAATTACGGAACGGCCCGATGGGTAAAGATTCCAGGAATTGATATTGCCGGTAAAACGGGTACGGTGGAAAACTATGTAAGGGTCGACGGCGAACGTATGCAATTGACGGACCACTCGGTTTTTGTGGCTTTCGCACCCGTTGAAAATCCACAAATCGCCTTGGCGGTATATATTGAAAACGGATATTTCGGATCACGTTATGCGGGGCACATCGCCTCACTTTTGATAGAAAAATACATCAAAGGGGAAATCACCAGAAAAGATTTGGAAAAGCGTATGCTGGAGAAAACATTGGAACACGAATATGCCAAACCCTATAGTGGCGAACCATTCAAGATAAACGAATATGTCTGGTAAAGGACTATTTGGAAGATTGGATTGGATCACAGTAATTCTATATGCCCTTCTGGTTTTTATAGGATGGCTTAACATTTACTCGACTTCGGTAGGAGATGTGGACACTTCTATTTTTGATTTCTCCACCCTTTATGGAAAGCAACTCTTTTTTATGGGTGTGGCTTTCTTGGGAATCGTCTTCGTTCTTTTTGTTGAATCTACCTTTTTTGAGCGTTTTTCCTCAATCTTTTATGTGGTATCCATAATTCTCTTGTTGGGATTATTTGTTTTCGGAAAAACCATTGCCGGAGCAACATCATGGTACAACCTGGGCTTCTTCAATCTGCAGCCTTCGGAGTTGGCCAAAGTAACGACCTCCTTGGCACTTGCCAAGTTTTTAAGCGATATACAAACAGACATACGTACGGGAAAGCATCAAATTTATGCCCTTATCATTATTCTGTTACCCGCAATTTTGATTTTACCGCAACCTGACCCAGGAAGTTCTTTGATCTATTTTTCGTTGTTCTTTGTCCTTTTTAGGGAAGGCTTTCCCATTTATTATTTGGGAATACTCATTTTTGCGGTAGTCCTTTTTGCCACTACCTTAATGTTTGGAACGGTTTGGGTCTCGATTGGGTTGGTAATTCTCGCCCTGTTGATCTATACCTTCAAAAAAGCTTCTGTCAAGATTCCTTTGCTCCCTGTACTTGGGGTCATTGTTGTCTCCATATTGTTTTCCCTTTCGGTGAATTTTGTATTCGAAAATGTTTTTGAACAGCGCCACAGAGATCGCTTTGCCCTATGGTTGAGCCTTGAGAAAGATGAGGACAAATTGGATGAAATCCGAAAAACTATTGGTTACAACACATACCAATCCGAAAAAGCAATAGAATCTGGCGGTTTTACTGGTAAAGGATTTTTGGAGGGTACCCGAACCAAAGGCGATTTTGTGCCCGAACAGCATACCGATTATATATTTAGTTCGGTTGGCGAAGAGTGGGGCTTTATGGGCACTGCAACTGTAATCTTGCTGTTCTCCCTGTTTTTTTTAAGATTGATATATGTAGCAGAACGCCAAAAGAGCGACTTTAGCCGCATGTATGGCTATGGGGTAATCTCCATTTTGGTATTCCACTACTTTATCAACATAGGAATGGTAATCGGGCTTTTGCCTACCATTGGCGTTCCTTTGCCTTTTTTCAGTTATGGTGGCTCCGGTTTGATTTTCTTCACAATGTTGTTGTTTATCTTCCTGAAACTTGACTCCAACCGCTTGAAAGACGGTATTTAAAATTTCCAATCCTCGACATCTACTTTGGATTCCATCCGTGACTGCCAACTTTCCGGCATCATTTCAAAAAAATCGATTCCAGTCCTCGCTTCCACCTCATCCACAGGAACCAAAAAATCCTGTAGTGGCCTTTGACTTTCTTCAGACGGAATCAAAAAAGCAAGTACTTCTGCATTCTCGCCAGAACCTTTCAATATTATCTTGTAAAAAGTTCGAGGAACGTCCACATCTTCATCGCCTATTTCAGGCAAGCCTTTTTCCAAAACGCCCCCGGTGACCACAAAGAGCCCTCCATTTTTTTTGCACCAATAGCGTACTTTTTGTTCCAAACGATTCCAAATTCCGGCATTAAAATGTTTATCCTGTGGACTGATGTTGCTGGTGTAAAACGTCTCGTTGTAGGCCTGTTCGGAAAACCGTCGATCTCCCGCCGGGAGCAAATGCCCCTTATCATATCCAGAACCCCGATAATTGCGCCAGTCCGCCGACTTTGTGGACACCTTCGGGTCTTCAATAAAATATGGGCGTTTCCTATCGTCATACGTCAAATGTTCCTGCTCAAGGGTATAGGCCACCCACTCCGCTTGTTCGTGAGGTTCACTATAGGATAAGGTAAAGTAATTATGATTTATCACTTCACCTGTGTTGGAACTAGGCAAAAGATCGGGGTTGACCTTTTCGGTTTCCGGCCTTTCAGCGCTGGAGTAGGTTGCTGGTGTATAAAAGTTTTCGAACAACCAAAAACCAACTATACAAATACACATGAGTATCGCATACAGGGTTCTATTCTTCATTAAACGGACATGATTTGGTTTGATGGCCCAATTTTGCAAATAAATACATGCTAAAAAAATAAAACTCCTTTGGATTCAATTTTTAAATGGACGTGATAGAACCTTACTTTCGTTGAAAACGTACACATGATCATAAAAATAGAGCCGGAGGGCTTTTATTTGATTTAGTACAACTTGATCCGGAACAAAAAAAGCCAACTCTTCCGAGTTGGCTTTTTCTTACTATTTCTTGTTGGCCTTCCTTAGCCCTTATTGACACTCGCCAATTCACCGTCCTTTTTCTTGATATTGTTCTTATGAAGATCTTTAAGCACGTTCACCGCCTCTTCCACGTATATATCTCGTGCGAGATCTTTGTGCCATCTATCTCTTTTTTCCCTTAATACAGAATCTTGGGTAAATAGTTCTTTCTCATATTGCAATGAACTAAAGGACAATTTGGAATCATAGTCCCTTAAACTTTTGAACTTTTCCGAACGTTTCTTAGCTTCTTCCCTTTTGCTTACATATTCATCATAGTTTAGGGAAATAACATTTTCATCCTGTTGTTCCTTGAGCCATTTGGCATTTTCCTCAATAAGCTTGATCTGCTCATTTTTTGACATACGCTCCTTGCTCTTTTTAACAGCATCTTCAAAATCGATATAACCATCCCATACTTTGTAGTCGGCTGCAGTAATCTTGTCCCAACCTAAGGGGTTCTGTTGATCTCGCTCGCCCAAATCGATATAACTATACCTGTCCGGAACCACGATATCGCTTTTTACACCTTCCAATTGGGTAGATCCCCCGTTGATTCGGTAAAATTTTTGGGTAGTCAGCTTTATCGCTCCCAGATCACCATGTTCATTGCCCCTCACTATATCATCCAAAGGAAATATATTTTGAACTGTTCCCTTTCCGAAAGTCTGTTTGCTTCCGATAATAACGGCTCTTTTGTAGTCTTGCATCGCTGCGGCCAAAATCTCTGAAGCCGATGCGGATAATTCGTTCACCAAAATTACCAAAGGACCATCCCACTGGATTCGCTCGTCCTTGTCCTCGTGAACTTCTTTGCGCTGACCTGAGGAACGAACTTGTACAATAGGCCCATCCTTTATAAAAAGTCCTGCCATATCCACCACGGTTTTCAAAGACCCTCCACCATTGTCCCTTAAATCCAAAATAATTCCTTCTGCGCCCGCCTCTTTGAGTCGCTCCAGTTCTTTGGCAACATCGGTTGCGGCATTTCTTTCGGCATAATCTTCAAAATCAATATAAAACTTCGGAAGATTGATCAATCCATATTTTTGTTCTCCTGCATCGATTGTGGCAGATTTAGCGTAGGACTCCTCAAGTTCCACTACATCACGGGTAATGGATATAGTCTCTATGGTCCCATCTACCTTTCTTACCGTTAAATCTACAACGGTACCTTCTGGTCCCTTGATCAATTTAATGGCGTCTTCCAATCGCATTCCCACAATATTGATGGGTTCCTCACCTTCCTGTCCTACCTTTAGGATTTGATCGCCAACCTCCAAGCTTTGATCTCTCCACACGGGTCCCCCGGAAATAATTTCAACGATCTTGGCGCCTTCGGGCTTCTTCTGTAATCTGGCACCGATACCTTCAAACTTACCGGACATACCAATATCGAACTTCTCCTTTTCTTCAGGAGCAAAATAAAAGGTATGGGGGTCAAATTCTTCAACAATGGTGTTCAGGTACTGTACAAACCAGTCCTTGCGTTCCAAGTCGTCTACAAAATCAAAAAACTCGTCCAAAGTGTTCTTTGTAACTTCTCTCGCTTCTTCTTCTGTAAGTTCCTTATCTATGGCGCTTGGGATTTCATTGAAGGCATAGGTCGCATCCGCATCCAAATCTGCCTCCAAATCGGCAACCTTGTTATCGACCTTGTTATCAAATACGTTGAGGGTATTGTATTTTAACTGTTTTCTCCAACGTTCCTTGAGTTCCTTCTTACTAGTGGCAAACTTTTGTTTGTCGTAGTCGATCTCTATGGTTTCATCGACATTGTAATCGAAAGGTTGGGCTAGTACTTCGCCGTAAATTTCCTTTGCCTCTTGCATGCGAACCATCAAGCGTTGGTACACAACATTGAAGAAGGTGATATCGGTGTTCCTGATCTCGTCATCGATCATGAACCTATATTTTTCAAATTCATCGATATCACTTTTCAAAAAATATCTTTTGGTAGGATCGATGACCTCGATAAAGTCATCGAAAACATTGGAACTAAAGCTATCATTGACTTCTTTGGGCTCGTAATGGCCTCTCTCCAGTACGTAGGAAATCAATTCCAATAAAAATTTATCCTTGTCGTCGTTATTAAAAGACTTATTGGTAAAACTGCAGGAAGCTACGGCAACAAGAATAACCAATAGTGCCAAAATAAAGTTCTTTTTCATAATTTGATTTTTCTGGAGCGAAACAATCCGACCTTAAACTGTCCAATCTTCATTGCGCCAACCATCTTTTCTACTTGTATGAATTCTCTAAGATACAGAAAAAACCGTGCCAGTCCCGATGGCTGGATTTAATTTTTTGTTAAACGGACAAAGCTCCATATCCTTATGAAAAACGTATTTTTATGCCTTAAATTATCCAACATGGAAAAACCCTTGATTCTTGTCACCAATGACGATGGCATCACCGCACCGGGCCTCAGGGCATTGGTTCGGACCATGAAAGAACTTGGCGATGTTGTGGTCGTGGCTCCAGATAGCCCCCAGAGCGGCATGGGGCATGCCATTACGGTAGATAGCACATTGTTTTCCAAACAGGTAGTAGTGGACCACAAAGAAGGGGCGCCCAGCGAATATAGCTGTAGTGGAACCCCTGCCGATTGTGTAAAATTGGCACTTCGTGTAATCTTGGACCGAACCCCGGACATCTGTGTCAGCGGAATTAACCATGGGTCCAACTCCTCCATTAACGTAATATACTCAGGTACCATGAGCGCTGCCATAGAGGCAGGCATTGAAGGAATACCGGCAATCGGCTTTTCGCTATGCGACTATTCTTGGAACGCAAATTTTGAACCTGCACTGGAATCGGTCAAAACAATAGTTGCGGAGGCATTGGCCAATGGGATTCCAAAAGGTACCGTTTTAAATGTAAATATTCCCAAGACCGAAAATGGCCCCAAGGGCATAAAAATATGTCGACAGGCCCGCGGCAATTGGAAAGAAAAGTTTGATAAACGTACCAGTCCCTCGGGAAAGGATTATTACTGGCTTACCGGAGAATTTGAGCTTTTGGACAAGGGGGAGGATACCGATGAATGGGCATTGGGCCAAGGTTTTGTTTCCGTGGTCCCCACTCAATTCGACCTCACGGCTCACCATGCCATACAACAAATAAACAACTGGAACTTAAATGAAAAATAGCAAGGAAATCATCATAGGTTTTATCGTAGGAATCATTGCAAACACGTTTGGCACCCTGCTTTACATTTTGCTATTTTCCGATTTGGGAATCGTGGAAACTTTTAACGCCGCAATAGAGCAAGGCCATATCGGCAGTTTACTGGCGTTGGGGGCCATATTGAACTTAGTGGCCTTCTTTGGTTTCTTACGGATAAAAAGAGATCAACGCGCCAAAGGCGTTATGTTGGCGACGCTGGTGACAGCCTTAGTTATTATGATGTATAAACTGATGTATTAGATCAAAAACCCATGAAGTATTATATAATCGCCGGTGAAGCCTCGGGGGACCTGCACGGTTCCAACTTGATCAAAGCCCTTAAAAAAGAGGATACCTCGGCAGAGATACGTTGTTGGGGCGGCGATTTGATGCAGCAGGCAGGCGGTGAGTTGGCTAAACATTACAAGGATATGGCCTTTATGGGGTTTTTGGAGGTGCTGATGAACATTCCCACTATTTTCAAGAATATCTCCTACTGTAAAGAGGACATAAAAGATTTTAATCCCGATGTGGTAATTTTTATCGATTTCTCCGGTTTTAACCTAAGAATTGCCAAGTGGGCCAAGGAAAACGGATTCACGACCAACTATTATATTTCACCCCAGATCTGGGCCTCGAGGGAAGGTCGCATCTCAAAAATCAAAAGAGATATAGACAATATGTATGTCATACTCCCTTTTGAAAAGGAGTTTTACGAGAAAAAACATGGTTACCCCGTACAGTTTGTTGGTCACCCCCTTATTGACGCCATTGAAAACACGCCACTTCAGGACAATGAAACCTTTAGAAAGGAGAACGATCTTGATCCAGTCAAACCCATAATTGCACTGTTGCCCGGGAGCAGAAAACAAGAGGTCCAAAAAATGTTGGAAGTCATGCTTTCGGTAAAAAAAGATTTTCCCGATTACCAATTTGTCATCGCCGGAGCCCCAAGCCTTCCTGACGAGTTTTACGCACCATTTCTAAAAGGAGACAAAGTGGAGTATGTTTCCAATAAAACGTATACGCTTTTAAAACATTCCCATGCCGCCATGGTCACCAGTGGAACGGCAACTTTGGAAACCGCTCTATTTGGGATCCCCCAAGTGGTATGCTACAAAGGAAATTGGATTTCGTATCAAATCGCGAAGCGCATCATTACGTTGGAATACATTTCTTTGGTGAACCTGATCATGAAAAGGGAAGTTGTAAAAGAACTTATCCAAAATGATTTGACCACCAAAAACCTGAAATCCGAGCTTTCCAAAATAGTGGATGGAACCGAGCGGGAGCGCATATTGTCGGACTATAAATTGCTCAAGGAAAAATTGGGTGGAAAAGGAGCGAGTGAAATGGCTGCTCGATTAATTGTGAAAAATGTGTAGTTTTATCTTCCAAGAATGTAAATCTATTCTTGGATGTTACGAAAAACCATAATCTTATTGTTGTTTTTTGCAATTACCGCTTGCGGACCCGGCAAAAAGCGACGCACCTACAGCAAGACCCGAACCGTTTCGGTAGAGGGGTCGACCAAAGACACTTCCCCGATAAGAGACCCTAAAAAGGGAAACAAAAAAGTGGGGCATAAAAATGTTAAGGCAAACGAAATTATCTCCACTGCATTAAGCTATTCCGGAACCCGTTACAAATATGGGGGCACTACCAAAAAAGGGATGGATTGCTCGGGCTTGATCTATGTTTCCTTAAAAGAAAATGACATCATGTTTCCCAGAACATCTTACCAAATGGCCTTGGAAGGTAACAAAATAAGGGTAAATGATATTGAAAAGGGAGATTTGCTCTTTTTTCAGACCAATAAAACGGGACGACGGATCAATCATGTTGGCTTGGTAGTCGACGTTGACGGCAACGACATTAAATTTATTCACGCCACAACCTCACGGGGCGTGCTGGTATCTTCGTTACGGGAAGGATACTGGGACAGCGCTTTTGTTAAGGCCATGCGCATCCTATAAAGTGAGACAACTTAATTTTGTGTCCATAAAGCTAACCTTTTGGGTTGCTGTGGGCATCGTTATCGGTTTTTATTTTGAGGTAGCCCTACTATTGCCCCTACTTTTAATGCTCACTTTAATGCCGGTCCTTTATTGGGCCGCCAAGAAGCAACGCAGAACAGGATTCCCGTATTTTGAGGTGGTTACTTCATTCTTAACACTATGTTTGGGTGTTTTTGTCGTGAGTATTTCGTTAGGCAAAGGCATGCCCGATCATTATTCCAAATTCGACTTCTCCCAAGAAAAAGTTTGGCACTTAAAAGTTAGGGAAATACTTAAACCCAACACTTTTTCACATAGATATGTTACCCAAATTATTGCAGCGGACAATGAACTGACATCTGGAAAATTAATTGTAAGCCTATCCGTGGACTCAACTTTGAAGCAACTGCAGGTTGATGACGAGCTATATATTTATGACAATCCTGAAGGACTTCGGCCACCACTGAATCTACACCAGTTTGATTATCAAGACTATCTTCGAAAACAAGGTGTTCAACATCACATAAAGACAGATCATCCATCGATTGTCATAAAGAAAGGTTCCAGAACCTTGTACGGAAAAGCTTCCAATTTCAGGGAACTTATTATTTCAAAATTAAAGATAAAGCACTTTGGCAACGAAGAGCTCGGCGTAATTCAAGCCTTGATTTTGGGTAAGCGTGATGATATCTCGGAGTCTACCTACAACAACTACAAAAATGCCGGAGCCGTTCACATTTTGGCGGTATCCGGGCTTCATGTAGGGATTATTCTATTTTTGTTGGAGTTTCTTTTATCTCCATTGGAACGTTTACCTAAAGGTAAAACCATAAAAATCATCTTGGTGGTTTTGCTACTTTGGAGCTACGCATTCGTTGCCGGGCTATCCCCTTCCATTGTTCGTGCGGTTGCCATGTTCTCCTTTGTTGCCTACGCACTTTACCTCAACCGGCCCACCAACTCATTCAATATTATTGGACTCTCCATGCTGTTCATTTTATTGGTTAAGCCTTTGTTCTTATTTCAAGTGGGGTTTCAAATGAGTTATGCTGCAGTTTTTGCCATTGTTTGGGTCTATCCAAAACTGCAAAAATTTTGGTTTCCCGAAAACATCATTGTTCGAAAATCATGGCAACTGGTATCTGTAAGCGTTGCGGCACAATTAGGCGTATTGCCGATTAGTTTGTTCTATTTCCATCAGTTTCCCGCGCTGTTTTTTGTTTCCAACCTACTTGTAATTCCATTTTTAGGATTGATTCTGGGCTTTGGAATCCTGGTCATCATTTTGGCTTTGACCGACTTATTACCCCAATTTTTGGTAGATGGTTTTAATTGGGTGATTCAACTGATGAATTCCATTATTGGTTGGGTTGCCCGTCAGGAAGGTTTCATCATCAAAAACATTCCGTTTGATTCGGTTCAGCTGCTATTGGCCTATTTTATCATCATTGTTTTGGTAATCTTTCTATCCAGACCCCGATGGAAAACAGGTTTGGTTCTTTTTAGTGGAATCATAGCCTTTCAAGGTTGGATTATCTGGAACCAGGTCCAGACACATCATAAAGAAACCATTATCTTGACGCACCGTTCCAGGAATACGGTTGTACTGCATCAGTTGGGAGATTCACTTTCCATAATCACTTCGGACAGCTCCAATATCGGAAGCATTGCAACCAATTATGCCGTGGCTGAACGAATTCAAAAAATGGATACCTCAGCAGTGAAAAACAGTTATCGCATTGGCAACAAGAAACTGTTTGTTATGGATAGCACGGCCATTCTTCCTTTGGGAGCGCATTTGGATTACCTACTGCTCACACAATCCCCAAAAATCAATCTGGAACGAGTACTGGATTCCATCAAACCGAAAAAAGTAGTTGTAGATGGAAGTAATTATCCCAGCTTAATCAAAAAATGGAAAGCAACCTGCATCCAAAAAGAAATCCCTTTCCACTATACGGGTGAAAAGGGATATTATGTTTTTAGTTTGAAGAAGAATTAACCTCTTTCGATGGTTTCGACTTCATCTTCTGCTGTGATTTCGGTCTCGTTGTCTTCAGCACCATGCGTCAATCGCTTCAATGGCTTTAACAGGAGCAATACCAAGGTTCCAAATAGTACGGCAAAAATAAACAGTCCACCGAATACTTTTAGTTCCCCTGCCTGAACCGAGCTTTCTCCAACGATTCCTGCAACTTTATTCCCTAGACCTGTGGCGGCCCAGTATACGCCCATCATCAAGGCCATGTACCTTGCTGGCGCCAATTTGGTGAAGAATGACAAGGATACCGGGGAAAGGCACAACTCTCCAATGGTATGGAAGAAATAGGTCAAAACCAACCAGTACATGGCGGAAGAGCCTGAACTTTCGTATTGCAAGGATGCAAAAACCATATAGACAAATCCGACACCCATGATGATAACCCCTGTTGCCATTTTAAACAAAGAGGTGGCTTCCTTGCCTTTTAGCTTTCTTCTTGCCCAGAAATTTGCCACTGCTACCGCAAAAAGTATAATAAACCCTGCATTTGCCGCCTGAAACCATGCTGCGGGCACTTCCCAACCCATAAACATTCTATTGGTTTTCTCTTGGGCATATAAGTTCATAAGACCTCCCATCTGCTCAAAACTTCCCCAAAAAACAATTACCATTAAGAGGGAAATCAACAATACTAAATACCTATCTTTTTCAACCTTACCGTTCAAGTTTTTGTAGATCATCATCATCATACCGGTGATAAGTGACAGGAAAATAAACAATATCCCATATCCCCAATTGTCTGGGCCATCATAAGTAAATCCGGCATAAATGGAATATGCTAAAAGAACTCCCACTATGGTCAATTGCAATGGGGATTTGAGCAATTGTGAAAACAATTGTCCCAAGGTAATATCTGAGGCTTTTTCCTCCAGGGTTGGTTGGTTCCCCACATGAACCAAAAACCGTTGCCCGTAGAGGTATACCAGCAGTCCCACGAACATTCCAATTCCTGCAAGGCCAAAGCCATAATGCCAACCATAAACGGCTGCTACGATACCCACGGTAATGGAAGCTAGGAATGATCCTAGATTGATTCCCACGTAAAAAACACTAAAGCCTTTATCCCTACGGATGTCGTTTTGCTTATACAATCCTCCCACCATGGTGGAAATATTGGGCTTAAGCATTCCAACACCCAGAATCACAAAGCCCAAACCGGTGTAATAGGCCCATAAATAATCAATAGCCAAAACCCCATGCCCAATAGTCAGTAGGATGGCTCCAATGGTCACTGCTTTTTTCTGTCCAAGGTACCTGTCAGCCAAAAACCCTCCGGGTATACTCATTACATAAACCAACATGGTATACCAGCCATAAAGCGCCAAAGCTTCGGTGGTTGTCCATCCCAGGCCGCTTTGGGGATCATTCTTCAATGTTTCCGCAGTCATGTACAGGGTAAGTAGGGCACGCATTCCGTAGTAGGAAAATCGCTCCCACATTTCGGTAAAGAACAATACATACAATCCAACTGGATGACCGAATAATTCTCTCTTGTGGACTGGTTTGGTTACTGCTGACATAAGTTTATTGTTTGTTTATAAGTTCTCTTTAACGAAGTTGGTCAATTTGGTGTAGAGATGCAGGCTGGTGTTACCACCATAAATCCCATGATTTTTATCGGGGTAAATCGCCCAATCAAACTGTTTGTTGGCCTGTACCAATGCCTCTATCATTCGCATGGTGTTCTGTACATGCACATTGTCATCTCCGGAACCATGCACCAAAAGGTACTTCCCTTTCAACAATTCCGGATAGTTCAATGGTGAATTATCATCGTATCCTGTTGGGTTCTCCTGCGGGGTCTGCATATAGCGTTCGGTATATATCGTATCATAAAAACGCCATGAGGTCACAGGCGCCACTGCGATGGCCATTTCAAAGGTGTCGTTCCCCTTTAAAATACAGTTTGTGGACATAAAACCTCCATAGCTCCAACCCCAAATTCCAGTTCGATTTTCATCAATATACGAGCGTTCGCTCAATTTTTTAGCTGCGGCAATCTGGTCCTCAACCTCATATTTGCCCAATTCCTTTTGGGTCAATTTTTTAAAGTCACGACCTTTTAACCCTGTGCCCCTACCATCTACACAGGCGACGATATAACCTTCGGACACCAATAGCTGGTGCCAATAATCCCTAGCGCCCATCCATCTGTTGGCCACCTGTTGCGAACCTGGCCCGCTATATTGGAACATGAACAATGGATACTTTTTATTTGGGTCGAAATCGGACGGCTTCATCATATACATATTAAGGTCGTACCCATTTATGTTAATGGTTGAAAACTCTTTAGGCGCAATTTCATATCCCTCCAATTTGTTGAGCAGTGCCGAGTTGTCCTTGATTTTCTTGATCAACTTTCCGTTAGATGCATCGTGCAAGGTAAATCGATATGGTGTGGCAGCACTTGAAAATGTATTGATGTAGTAGGTGAAGTCACTGCTGAAGGAGGCCGAATTGGTCCCCTCTTCGGTTGATAGTTCTTTCTTTTTCTTTCCTTTGCTGGAAATACTATAAACTCCCCTATTGATGGAGCCATTTTCTACCGACTGATAAAAAATACGGTCATGTTTTTCATCATATCCGTAATAACTTGTCACTTCCCAAGGCCCTTTGGTAATCTGATTTTTTAATTTTCCGTTTCGGCCATATAAATAGAGGTGGTTGTAACCATCGGCTTCACTGGTCCAGATAAAGCTATCATCAGCCAAAAAAGTTAAGTCGTCATCAATATCAACATAAGCCTCGTCGGTTTCTTCCAACAGAACACTTGCGGAATTATCACTGGCGTTTACGGCATAAAGTTTCAAGTTGTTCTGATGTCTGTTCATGGTCTGTACACTCAAATGGTTTGGGTTGTGCATCCATTTGATTCTTGGAATGTAATAGGCATCATTCAATGGTACATCAGAAATCTTCCCAGATGCTACATCATAGATATGCAATGTTACCATCGAGTTCTTTTCTCCTGCTTTGGGGTATTTAAACTCATGCTGATACGGATAGAGTCCCGTTCCGTAAACATCCATAGAAAAATGTGGGACTTCAGTTTCGTCAAATCGTAAAAAAGCGATCTTGGTTCCATTACTGTTCCATTCAAAAGCGCGGACAAAACCAAACTCTTCTTCGTAAACCCAATCGGTGACACCATTAATTATAGTACCCTTATTCCCATCCGTGGTCAGCTGTTGGGTGGTTCTGGTGGATAGGTTCAAAACATATAAATTATTGTCCATAACGTAGGCCACTTTGCTACCATCTGGTGAAAGCGTAGGTTCTTGGATCTTGGTCTCGGCAATTTTCACCAAATCTTTTGAAGCAATGTCGTACACATAATAAATACCTAAACGGGAACGTCTGAATATAGGTTCCACCTCGGTGGCCAAAAGCACTTGGGATTCATCATCGCTAAAGGTATAGGATGAAAAATACGGAACGGCATCGGAGGATGCCACAATGGTTTCCACCTTTTGCAATGTCTTATAATCGTACTTATCCAAACTACTCGATCGCGGCGAACGTGTGGTGTTTAAAATGGTGTATTGTGTTCCGTTGTTCATGGATCGTAAGACATCCATGTATTCTGTCCTGAACTCTCCTCCAAAAATCTCTTCGAGGGTTATTTTTTGTTTCTGCGCCGTGGAAAAAGCAATAACTCCCAAAAGGAATAGGAATAGAAAAGACCGTTTGTTCATGAAGTGAAAAAATTGATTAAAAACTCCCAAGTTTACTAATATTTATCGGAAAAATAAATTTTGATGTTGCGTTTGCAACAAATTTTAACCTTTGATGCGCTGCTTTAGTTTCAAAATGAATACAAGACTGTCCTAAACGGTCAATATCCGTATATTTGAATGCTTTAAGCCAGCTTTATGAATACTCCCGTTGAAGGATTTTCCAAACTTACCAAAACCCAGAAAATTGACTGGATAGCCATCAATTGCACCAAAGACCCTGAAGCCACCAAACAACTGTTAAAGCAGTATTGGAACTCGGACCCAAGGGTACAGCAATTGCATGATGAGTTTATCGAAAATACCGTTTCCAATTATTATCTGCCCTTTGCCATTGCCCCAAACTTTAAGGTCAACGAAAAACTTTATGCCATCCCCATGGCCATTGAGGAAAGTTCGGTGGTTGCTGCGGCAAGCAAGGCCGCAAAGTTTTGGTTGGAACGCGGCGGTTTTAAAACTGAGATTTTAGGTACTGAAAAAGTTGGTCAGGTACACTTTATATATAATGGTGATAAGGAAAAGTTTTCGGCATTTTTTGATTTGGCAAAACCGGAACTGATAAAAAGTACGGCAGCTATTACCCAGAGCATGGAAAAACGGGGCGGGGGCATCAATGGCATTGAACTAAGGGACCTCACCGATAAAATCGACGGCTACTATCAGCTCCATTGCACCTTTGAGACCCTCGATGCCATGGGAGCCAATTTCATCAACTCGTGTTTGGAGCAATTTGCAAAAACATTAAAAGAACAAGCACTTGCTTTTGATGGTTTTACGGAAGAAGAGAAAAGTATCGAGGTCGTAATGAGCATTCTATCCAATTATGTGCCCGATTGTTTGGTGAAGGCAGAGGTAAGCTGCCCTGTTTCGGAATTGGGCAATGCGGACATGCCTTCCGAGGATTTTGCCGAAAAATTCGTTCGCGCCATAAACATCGCCAAGGTGGAACCTTACCGTGCAGTTACGCACAACAAGGGCATTATGAACGGGATAGATGCGGTAGTTCTCGCTACAGGAAACGATTTTAGAGCAGTGGAAGCAGGAATACACGCCTACGCCGCGAAAGATGGACGGTATTCCAGCCTGACCCATGCCAAAATTGAGGACGGCATCTTCAAGTTTTGGATAGAGGTTCCTTTGGCCCTAGGTACGGTGGGTGGGTTGACCACCTTACATCCCATGGTGAAACTTGCATTGGAGATTCTTCAAAATCCTTCTGCAAAACAACTGATGCAAATTGTTGCCGTTGCCGGGTTGGCACAGAATTTTGCCGCGGTGCGCAGTCTGGTCACCACGGGCATACAAAAAGGACACATGAAGATGCACCTGTTGAACATGTTGAATCAACTTGGGGCCACAGAAGTAGAAAAACAACAGTTGGTCAATCATTTTAAAGACCAAACGGTAACCAACGCCTCGGTGAAAGAAGCTTTGGAAAGACTTAAATCAAACTAATGAAAAAGGAGTTTTACAGCAACGGAAAGTTATTGTTATCAGGAGAGTATGCCATTTTGGATGGCGCCATGGGATTGGCCATTCCCACCAGTTATGGGCAATCGCTACATGTGACTCCGACGACTTCCGGTTTTTTGGAATGGACCAGTTTAGATGAAAATGATAAAATCTGGTTCTCTGCAAAGTTCGACCTTAAAGGTTTAGATGTGGTTTCCACTTCTGATGAAACCATGGCCAAAACCTTGACATCTTTGCTCTTGGAAGCCAATGCTCAAAACCCTCTGCTATTAACGGACAGTGGTGGATTCTTGGTCGAAACACGTCTCACATTTCCAAGATTATGGGGATTGGGCACTTCCTCAACACTCATCAATAATTTGGCGCAATGGGCACGGGTCGATGCTTTTCAATTATTGTGGAAAGCATTTGGAGGAAGCGGGTACGATATTGCCTGTGCACAACACAATTCACCGTTGACCTATCAACTAAATGATGGCGAACCAGAAGTAGAGCAAATTGATTTTGACCCAATTTTCAAGGACTCGCTTTATTTTGTCCACCTCAATCAAAAACAGAGCAGCAAGGAAGCCATTTCCAATTACAGGAAGCAACAATTTGACAAATTGGAATTAGTTGAACACGTGTCCGACATTACCAAAAAAATGATTCACGCTTCTACACTGGCCGGTTTGGAGACCTTGATGGAAGAGCATGAGACGTTACTTTCCAAAGTTTTAAAAATACAGCCTATAAAACAACGCCTATTCCCCGACTATTTTGGAGCCATTAAAAGCCTTGGCGGTTGGGGTGGAGATTTTGTTTTGGCCACAGGAGATGACAAAACACGCTCTTATTTTAAGTCAAAAGGATTTGAAACGGTGATTCCCTACTCCAAAATGATATTGTAATTATTCTGACAAAAGAGGATGATTTTCGTAATTTTTACTCATCCGTAAACTCAAACAGGGCATCCGTCAATTGGCCCCTTAAAATTCAATCAATTGCTCTTATGTTTGGCGCATATTCATCAAACTATTGATAATATGGCCCAAATCAGAAAAAAGACACTTGGGAGCTCTCTGATAGGATTCCTAATCTTATTCATTGCTCCTGCACATGCTCAAAATGATACTGAAGCAGTGCTAAGACTGGATAACTTTATAAACAAAAGTTGCACCACCAACTACAACCAAATCACCACGGAACCGGTCCAGAACATTCTAAAACATGATGTGTTCTATATTACACAAGAGACAAGGAATATATATGGTGAAAAGGAAAAAGAGGTCCATGATTTTATTGTAGTGGATACCGGTGTGGAGGTGAAGCGGTTTGAAAGGATAAAAACCGATACCCCGCTGCCAGAACTTACGAGCTATGTACGTGAAGACTTTGTGCTCAACGAAGCATCCGCTTCAAATTTTCAAGCTCTTTTGGATTATATATACCCCATTGCCGATTGGAAACCTGATAAACGAGAGTATTTTTTAAAAAATGGCAAATGGTATTTCCTCCGGGATGCGTATTTCCGTACCAAACAAGGCTTTGAAATCACGGTAAGCCCAAAAGGAAAAATCACCCACATCTGCTATAAAATGAAGTGGGACGAACATGAAAGCAAATAAAAAAAGCCTCCCGATGGGGAGGCTTTTTTTATTTGTCATTTTAGCAATATCCTAGTAGAATGTAGCTCTCTTATCTTCTATTTCCGCCTTGTCCTTTAAAGCATTGTATACCGCACCATTTACTCTGGCAGCAGCACTACTTTGTAGATTCTGGGCATAAGTACTATAGTTCTCTACATCGGCAGCTTCAGTTTTATTGGTCACCTTTATCATGTAAACACCAGTACTCCCCTCGATTAAATCAGAAGTCTGGTCCTTTTCCATACCAAAAGCTCTTCCTACAACAAATGGCTCTCTCCCTGCTCCAGGCAATGTTGGAGAGGACAAGGTTACTGCAGAAGCAGTGCTCAGGCTTATACCATTATCCGAAGCAATCGCATCCATCGCTTTCCCTTTGTTGGCAGCAATGATCTGTTCTGCTTTACGTTCTTTTCTAATGGCTGGCAATGCGGTTGCCGAAGCATCCTCGGGCGCCATAACTCCTTTTTTGTACTTCTTGGTCAACTGAACTACGGCATAACCGTTATTTACGTTGAAACGTCGGATATCCCCAACGCTTGTATCGTCGTTAAATGCCCATTGTACGATGCTACGCTGGGAACCAAGACCTGGAAGGTTCTCTTCCATTTCCTTGATTTTGTTTACCGGACGAACGCTATAGCTACTTTCTCTTGCGATGTCACCAAAGTTTTCCGGCTCAGCATCCATAACTGCCATCTCGTATTTAGTGGCATCGGCGAACAAAGTATTTATGGTTTCTTCCGATGGCTCTATTTCTCTTGACAATGTTGCTACCTGAATCACATCTTGCTTGTCATCCACTTTGATAACGTGGTATCCAAACTGTGTTTCCACCAAACCAATGGTTCCTGTTGGGTTTCCAAAACAGAAATCGTTAAACTCATCGGCCATAACACCTTCTTGGAAATATCCAAGGTCGCCTCCTCGCGGAGCTGATGGTCCATCCGAATTTTCCCTTGCCAAGGTTGTAAAGAGCACGTCTTCCTTTTTAGCCTCTGCCAAAAGTCTTTTTGCTTCGGCCTCGGCTTCCTCCTTGGTTCTGGTAATGGATGGGTTGGCACGTTCGGCACCTTCCCAAGTGATCAAAATATGGCTTGCCTTTGCAGTTCCATTTTCTTTTCTACCCATTATTTTGGAAACTTTATAAGCATCTCCATCCTTATACGGACCATATATTTCTCCAATGCTCATGGCCATCAAGGTATCGGCAACTACGGAAGGAAGGTCTTTTTTCGCCTTATAAATGGTATCGAACTTGGTATCGGAATATCTGTCCAAGAAAGCGGCCATATCCTTTGTATTTCTAAATCCAAGGATGGTATCGTTGGCATCTTTCGCATCTGAATACTCCACAGAGTTGTCCATAAGCGCGGTTATTGCAGTTTTTACACCGTTTTCATCTTCTGCAGATGGCTTTTCTTCAAAGTACACAAAACGGATATCACGTGCTTTATCTTGCTCGAACAACGCTTTGTGGTCGTTGATATAGGCTTGGATATCACTTTTGGAAACTTCAATGGTGCTATCTGGAATGGAAGTGTAAGGAATACGAACGTATTGCATGTCCACCTTGTTGTTTGCCATATCGTAGTTCAATTGGCCTTCGGTAAGGGTGGCAGTAACCCCTCCCTTTACCAAATTGAAGTACATACGCTCCTTAGCGGCTTGAATGATGGACGCTTCATCCTGCAGCCAAGCATCATAACGCAAAGGATCGTTGGCTTTCCAGTCGGCAATAGCGCTTTTAAATACCTGTTCGTTGAACATTCCGTTCTCATCCTGAAAATCAGGAATTTGAGCATAGCCAGATGTTCTCACAAACTCCACGATTTGATCGCTTTCCACATCAATGCCCAAATCTTCGAACTGTTGGTTCAAGAGTGCCTTTCGTACTTCTTGATCGTATACCATGTTCACCAATTGGGTGGAGGTAACGGACGGACCGTATCTTCTGGATGCCGTTTCCACCTGAGCCCTAAACTCATCAATTGGAATATTTTCCCCATTTACTTCTGCAACCGAGGAGCCTACTTTTCCACCAGAAAAATTATTACTGCTGAACACTCCTGATATTACGAATGCGAACAACGCCAAACCAATAATTAGAATAAGAACTGTTGTCCGTTTTCTAATATTCTCTAATATTGCCATTTTACTGCTTGTTTTCTTTAAATTCAGTGGGCGAAAATACCACTTTCTTTTCAAATAGGAAAGCTAAAAAAGGGATGGAAATTATTAATCTTCAGTATGAATGCGCACACTTACCAAGTCTATTTTGGTATTGGACACCTCTAAAATTTTGAAGGTAAAGTTATCCATCGTCACCTCGGAATCCTGTTCGGGAATCTCTCCTGTCCGATTCACGATCAAACCGCCCAACGTCTCATATTCTTCCCCTTCCGGAAGCTCCAGTTTATAATGTTCATTTATATAATCCACTTCCATCCGGGCCGAGAACTTGTATTCGTTCTCGCCAATTTGCTCTTCATACAAATCGGTGGAATCGTGCTCATCCTCAATTTCCCCGAAAAGTTCCTCGATAATGTCCTCTACCGTCAAAATACCTGAAGTACCCCCATATTCGTCCAAGACCACCGCCATACTTTTACGTTTTTTGGTCAATACGTTCAAAATATCCTGAATGAGCATGGTTTCTGGAACAAACTCTACCGGGAGCAATATACTTTTAATGGTCTTGGGCTTTTTGAACAGTTCGTAAGAGTGCACGTAGCCTATAATTTCGTCGATGCTATCCTTAAATATCAGAATTTTTGAATAGCCTGTCTCAGTAAAGAGCTTTGTAAGGTTTTTAGGAGTTTCGTTCAGTTCTACCGCCGTAATTTCGGTTCTCGGCACCATTACTTCCCTCGCCTTTACAGTCGAGAATTCCAACGCATTCTGAAATATTTGTATTTCGGAATCCACATCGTCCTCTTCCTGTACGGTTTCCATTTGTTCGTTGATATAATCACCCAATTCCAGTTTGGTAAAGGACAACTGCACCTCATCCCCTTCCGTTTTGAAGAATATCCTTAATATAAAGTCGGATACCTTGATCACGAACCAAGAGATTACGGAGAACAAGAGATAGAAGAAATAAGCAGGGACCGCAAACACCTTGATCAGCAGGTTGGCGTATATCTGAAAGAATACTTTTGGCAAAAACTCGGCCGTCAATAAAATAACCAGGGTGGAGATTATGGTTTGCGACAACAAGCTAAAATCCGTTAGCAATATGTTTACAAACTGCAGATTGGTGGGAACCAGACCTTGAAACCATTCCATGAGCATTTCACCCATGAACAGGCCATAAATTACCAATGCAATATTGTTCCCAATAAGCATTGTCGCAATAAATTTTGAGGGTTTATCGGTAAGCAAGGTGAGTACTTTGGCCAAGAACCCTTCTTGCTTTTTTTCAATTTCGATATGGATTTTATTGGCGGAAACGAAGGCTATCTCCATTCCCGAAAAAAATGCCGAAAACAGCAGAGAAAGAACGATGATGACTACAGAGGAATCCAATATTATTGTTGATTATCCTTGTTTCGTTGTTCAAAACGTTTCCGATATTTCCTCCTAAATGCAAACATGGCAATGGACACCACGGCAAAGAAAATAAATATATAGGTTTCCTTTGGCTCAACGCTCCAAAGTGCAGCAATCTTATAAATGGATATGGCAGCTACGGCCAAATAAAGGTATTCCGTGTATCTTAAAATCTTCATCATGTTATTCTTCTTCTTTGATTGTCATTAACCCGTAGGTCTTGTGGGCTTTAAAAAAGGTGAAATCCTTATTAAAATCCATGCCCTGGCCATCCATTACCGTTCCGTCTTCTGGGTTGGTATAGGTAAAAGAGGCTTCGGTAAATATCCAATTGTTCTTTCTATCGTAATAGAGCTGATCGGTCTCCAACTTTTTCCCATCATGGCTTTTGATTACCACATTCCCCCGCAAATCTATCAAATTGGTCTGTGAATATACGATACCGTAGTCGGCAACGATAACACTTTTTTGACGTTTCTCATCATAGAAGTCAACCTGTAATCCTTCTGGAAAGGTACGAAACTTGAAGGTTTGGTTGTCAAAATCTTCAGACAATGGACTGGTTAACACGGCAACCACCCTGGAGTTGGCGGAGTCTTGGGTACTCATTGCCTCGAGCGTCTCTGTATACGTGAGTGTAAAGTTTTCTGCCACCCCTTGCGGAAACAAGGGCTTAACGGCCTCTTCACCCACTCTTTCATAACCGTCACCACAGGATATAAAAAGGATTGCCACGGTAAATACCGTGGCAAAGCTCTTTAAAATATGTCTTGACTTCTGTTTCACCTTATAGACTAGGTACGGAAACACTACCTCCTACCCAACAGCTGAAAGTAATGGTCTGGCCTGCTTTTCCTGAGCTAAAGATCATTTCCTTAGATGGTGCCTTGGCATCGTAACTTGCCGCTGTTTGACTAGCTCGGCTGCTCAAAGCTGGATCTACGGTTCCTGCCTTTCTTGCCATACTTGCAGCTTTCCAATAAATCGCTCTTTTCTCGAACGGAGTACTTCCGCAAGCGTTAGCACTGGATGCATATAGATTGGCGATCAACAAATAAGCTTTACCGTTGGCAGGGTTGGCATCGATAGCTTTAAGTGCATAACTTCTTGCTTGTGACTTGCTACTGTTTCTAACAGTGGTCGCAATCTTATAAAGGATATCGGATTTCTTATAAGAATCACTTTCCAGTTCCACTGCTTTGTTGAAATCAGCAAGGGCACCGTTCATATCACCAGACTTTTGTTTAAGTACACCACCGTACATGTAAGCATCGGCAGATGGATCCAAAGCCAATTGGGCCTCGAACAGTTTTTTAAACATAGGGTCGTCCGTACATTCTTTGGAGAACATTCTACCTACTGCTCTTTTTACCCATTTTACATCGCCTTTCTTTTCATCAAAGCTTTTTTCGTACAATGGAATAAGATTGTCACAATCGGCAAGTGCACCCAATTTGGAATCCACACTACTGGCCACTTTACCGTATGATTCAGAGTTCACAGTAGCTGCCCTAAGCATCCTTTTTTCTTTTGAGGTAAGGGTACCCAAAGAATCTTTTGGAAGCAATTTGGTCACAACACCCGTCAATTGCTTGTTCTCCTCCTCAATTTTTCCAGTTACATCATCATAGGTATTGAAGACATCCTGAAGGTCCTTTTTGCCAGAACCGTGCAAGTCTACCAAACTTGAGAAGTACAGGTACAACGCCCTTGGGTTTTTAAAATTTTCCTGGTCTTCTTGGAAAGCCTTGTCCAACATATTGAACAATTCTTCATCGGAAGCCATTTTATTTTCGTACATCAACAATGCTTTGTCGATGGCCACACCAGCTTTGGAGTATTTGGTGGGAAAATATTTTAGACTATTATCGTACAAGGACAACAAATCCTGAATGTAAGCATCTTTATCGGCACCAGTTGAATTATCGATT
The DNA here is from genome assembly GCA_963677115.1 of uncultured Allomuricauda sp. Classification (GTDB taxonomy): domain Bacteria; phylum Bacteroidota; class Bacteroidia; order Flavobacteriales; family Flavobacteriaceae; genus Flagellimonas. Next base: position 1,829,365 of record OY781874.1, on the reverse strand, counting down.
TTGGATTTCAAGATTCTTTCTCCATAGGAGAAATTCGCCTTATTGATATCCGGGCAACTTTCGTATACCATTTTCCATGGTTCGTAAGCTGCATCATAGTTTTTCACTTTTACGTGTTCTGCGTAAATAGACAGATTGGTCATACACTCGGGGTTCTGTGCTTGGGCCATACTTAATCCCGTCAACATAGTGACCATTATCATTGTTAAGTAGTGTCTCTTTTTCATCTTTCTAATTTTAAAGCTGTTAAAGTACAAATTTTCATTAAAAAATCCCTTGTGAGGGCCTTATATGGTTGGTTATTTATGAATTTTTAAAAAAAAGGCTTATTAATTTATTTTTCTTTGTTTAAACCATCTATCATTTAAAGATAAGCCTATATTGACTTTAAAATAACTTTCCTCTATAAGGTTTGCATCTGTGGTTCCCAGTCTTCCCAACTCAAATCCTACGTTAAGATTGGAAAAATTGTTCCCGACAGGTAAACCTAATCCAAAAGTTATGCCAAAGTTATTTATGTCCTTGTTGTTAACGGTCATCCCACTAACATCATACTTTAATCCTGCCCTATAGGTCAACCTATTGAAATAACCGGTCAACGCCCTGTAATCCGGTATCCAGTAACCTCCCAATGCATACGTGTTGGCATCGCCATAGGTTACATTGTCCAAGCCCAAGAATTCGTTCTTAAAATCGCCCATTTGCTGGAAACTGTACTCTGCCCCAACAAACCATTTCATGTTTTCACCTATACCAAGACCCAAAGTTGTTTTGGTCGGGATCTTAATTTCCGTGTGGCGCAAATTCGAAGCGTCCAAATTCACATCAAACGCTTCCACATCGTTACCGGTGGACAGTAAAAAAGAGCCTAGGGTACGTTTGTTCTCGGACACTAAATTTCCCTGGGTGTTCACCAAAACGGAAGTATACAAGGTATATTTATCGTTGATTTTGGGCGTATAATTAAGGGCATATTTAAAATCGTAACCATTTATTTGCGACTCTCGATCATCGAGCGTACCAAATTGCACCCCCTGCACTGTTTGAACCCTCTGATATTCCAAAGTTCCAAAATTGTAGTTGACCGAAACACCCAGACTAAGATCTTTAATGGGCTCAAACCCAATAGAAGCATACAATCTATTAAGTCCACCTTGCCCATCGAAGAAATTTTGCACTTCCGCCCCTTCCTCATTGACATTAGAAGAGTTGAGGCTATATCCTACGGACGAAAAAGGCATAATACCGAAACCAAAAGCTACATCCTTTGCCAATGGAAATGCAATGGACAGATAGTCCAAATTGGTCACCGAGGTTCTCTGTTCCTCGTTCCAGCTCTTAAGTTGGGACTCTTTGTGCGAGATTCCCGCAGTATAGGTCGTTAACCTAAGCTTGGAATATGCCGCCGGATTTGAAAGGTTGATATGGATACTATCTCCATACATACTAATCCCGCCCATCATTTGATTGTCCACGGTTCCGTTGTCCCTGTTATCCCCAATACCAAAATAAGAATATGGCGATATGGTTCCATTTTGTGCGAACAAACCATGGGCAGTCACGCAGAAGAAAGCGATCAGAATTTTTTTAATCATTCAGTTTGTGTTGTATTCCAGTAGGCAATTAAGTCCTTCCAAGAGAAATTTGGAGTTCGCAAATATGGTGTTTTTTAGCCTTTTGGCAAAAAAATGGGAGTCTCCCCCTGTTAAAATAACTGTTAAATCTTGAAAACGAGATTGATATTGGTCGATTACGCCATCAACTTCTAGAGACAAACCGTTTATTACTCCGCTGTGCATGCAGGTTTCCGTACTGTTGCCAATAAAATCCAATAGTTCGTCCGGTGCCAGCAATGGAAGACCCGCAGTTTGCTCGTGCATGGCACGGTACCGCATGCGAACACCGGGAGAAATAGCCCCGCCCACATATTCGCCCGCATTGTTCACCATTTCGTAAGTAATGCAGGTGCCGGCATCGATTACCAACGTATTGCCGCGCGGATTTTGTTGGTAGGCGGCAGCGGCAAGCGCCAAGCGGTCCACACCAAGGGTATGCGGGGTGGCATAACTGTTCTTAAAGGGCATTTTGGAATCGCTGGAGAGCACGTGTACCTTACAAAATAACGCTACTACATCCCGTTCCTTACGGTCCAATTTACCCACGGAAGAGAGTATGGCCTTGCTTATCCTAGGATATTTCTCGAACAATTCCTTTATTTTGGACAAAAACAAACCCGACTCCGAGGTTTGGTCGTAAATTATCTTCCCGTTCTGAAAAACAGCGTATTTGATCAACGTATTACCTATGTCGATTACCAGATTCATGGCACAAAGGTCGGGAATTGAAAAAAATCAAAACCTTTTTTTCTGGTTTTTGTTTGTATATCCTAATTTTGAAATTATATTTGCACCCGCTTAACAAAGCTTGGTACCTTAGCTCAGTTGGTAGAGCAACGGACTGAAAATCCGTGTGTCCCTGGTTCGATTCCTGGAGGTACCACAAAAAAACCCGCAAACTGTGTTTGCGGGTTTTTTGTTTTTAGTTCCTTCCTATTAAAATCAACCGGTGTTAATTTCTCTTTTTTGTCAGTCCGTAAATTATATTAATTGGAAATAACAATTGTCCAATTCCAATTAGCAATAGAATCAGTAGGATGATGAGGGTCAAATTATTATTAAATTCATATTCCATGATTCTCTCCCGATAAAGTTGAGCTAAAATCAATATGACCCATGTTCCTCCAAAAGTCAGTCCAATATGGGTCCAATACATCCATTTTGATAGCTTTCTATTTGCCTTTTGCATAATCCAATATCCAAATCCAATGATTCCAAAAAATACTGAAATCAGGATTGTTAAATGAAAATACAAAATAACTAAGTAGGTATCATGAACATTAAAATACAGTGTAGAATCTCCACTCAAGATTCCAATCAACATAATTATCGGAATCGCTGTTAAAAAAATCAGATGTGGTTTTTCAATTAGTTTGCTCATTCAACTTATGACTAAATAAAACTTTGGCTCTACAACAACACAGGAGTTAATCTAAGAGGTGCCAACGTATGTTTTCTTTTTGAAAATACACAATGAGAGATAAATTTTATATTTAATAGATGGTTTATTTTAAAATTTAGATTTATGGAAGAAAATGAAACTCTATTTTACTCACACCTTGGAAAACTATCCACTCAGTTTTCAACTTTGGAATATCTAATAAGAGAAGTTACAGGTTTGTATATAGTAAAAGACATATATGAGGATATGGTTTTTCTTTCAATAATCGGAAAAAATAGTTTGGAAAAAAATACATCCTTACTCAAAGAGCTAGCTTATATAAACACATTTGGCGAAAAGCAAAGGACTCTATTGGAAATAATAGGAAAAGTAAATGACGTTAAGAATGTTCGAAATTTACTTATACATGGTCTTTGGGAAAAGCCAATCAATCAAAATGGTGAAATTTCAATTGTTTGTAATGATAAAAGTTTTAAACTAACCAAAAAATTCTCCGATGGTATGCAACAATTAACTTACCCTATAAACAATCCTAAAATATTTAAGCTTTCAACTATTAAAAAACACATCACACAAATTGAAGAGTTGAACAATAGATTAAAATCTCTATATGAAAAAATCAAAGATGACCCCAGCGAATATTTTGAATTAATCTAATTTATAAACCAACATTTTTTTCATTAGCTCAGTCCCTAAAATCAAAAAGTTGCGAAACATTCAAATCCAGTGCTTTGGCCAGTAATTTCAAATTGGAGATCGTAGTATTTACCTCGCCATTCTCAATGCGCCACACTTGATTTTTGGATAATCCGGCGATGGCCTCCAGTTTGGTCTGCGATAAATTCCGTTCTTCACGTAGAGCCCTGAGATTCATACCAAAATCCCGTATAAACAACTTCTCTTCAAGGCTTAATTTATTTCGCATGCCTCAAGTTGCACTATATATAGAAATAAATCTTCCCTATATATAGGGGTGTATCAAAAAATATTATATCTTTAAGTGCCCTCTTAACCTATCCCAATGTTAAAAAGTCCATATCCAAGTCCCATTCAAACTGTTAAAGACTTCCTCCACCAAACTTCCCCTGCCCCGCTACAAATAACCTTTGCCACCCTAGAAATCCGCCATTACCAAAACGGGCAGTTCCTAAACCAAGTGGAGCGGCCCCAGAGCCGCATTGTTCTTAAAAAAGTGCCAGGCGGCGATGTAATAAAAATAACGGTAGTGGACAATCTGGTGTTCCGTTTTTCCTTTCAGTTGCAAATGCCCAGAGGCCATAAGTTCCAAGATTTAGAAATGCTGTCCCTGCCCCGCCCCTTGGATCAGGGCAGCATGTGCGTGGATGAAGAAAAATTGCTGCTATCCTTTAGGATAGATGCCCCGGACCCTTTGCTTAGGGTGGAGGTCACACACACCTACCAAGGTATTTGTGGCCTAAAGGAGCTCTGCACGCCCGTTTTGGGACCATCGGCATAGAAGCAACAATGGCTAGCCCTCCACCTGAGCGTTTTTTTTACTGTTCTTGAATTCACTGGGGCTCAAGCCAAACTTCTCCTTAAAGATCTTGGAAAAATAGCTGCGGCTCGTAAACCCGATGGAGTAGACCACTTCGGAAATGTTCATTTCTGTGGTAACAATGTAGTTTCTTGCCAGTTCCAACCGGGCATGCCGTATGTATTCCGTTACCGTTTTGTTGTAGAGCAGCTTAAAGCCCTCTTGCAATTTGGCCTGGGTAAGGCCAGTTTCGGCCGAAATATCCTCCAACGAGAAATCCTTGGCGATGTTCTTCTCTATTTTTTTGGCGTAACCGCGAATGGTCTTCAATTCGCGTTTTAGCAGACTGGTCTGCGGCCGTTTGTCCAGTACCTCTTTGTTGTGCTGGATCATGTGCATGGAAAGGATTTGGTACACCAGCCCTTCGATCATCATAATGCGGATCATCCCCTTGGCCTTTACCTTTTTTATGGCGGTGACCACTTCGGCCATTTTAAGATTGTACGAACCGTAGTAGGCAAAAACCTTTTCGTGGTCCGTATCCAAAAAAACCTCGTACAGTTTTTTATTGAGCTCTTCGCCTTGGTTCAGTCTTTTGCGCAAAAAAGGTTTTCTGCGCACCTGTATCACCGTTTGTACAATTTTTATATCCTTGGGAAAATACCTATCCGTGATCCCGCCATCCCTATTTGTAAGGATAACGGACTGGAACTGTTCCATGATCTTGATCTTATCATCTGGCTGGTACCCGAACTTATGCCCGCAATAGCCCTCCAAACAATAATAAAAGCTTATCGGGTTAAAGTCCGTTGTGTCCACTTCGATCAAAACCTCATCAAAAAAAACAATATCGAATTCCAATACGCTCACCCCCCAATCAAAAGTTATAAAGCGTATGCTCCCCTTCGCCTTGTTGTTGGACACCTTTAATGCATATTGCCCCCACTTTTCCTCTATCTCCCCACCTATAACAGTCTTGATCTGTTCTACGGATTCCGCAGTATCCTGGGCTTTTACCTTAATATTAATCATTGGGTCTAAAACTGACTTTTCTTCGCTTATTGGTATAAATCCTATAAATATACTCCAAGTTGGTGTTTGCACAAGACAACATGGGCAACAATAACCATATTTATCAAAAGCAATACTATTAAAATTATTTGCGTCAACCATTTTGCCCCTGTTTTGTTTACTTGTAAGCATATTCCAGAAGATATGATCTACAAACTTTCGAATGAAGCCGACAAAGATGCAATTGAAAAAGAGTTTGGAATTCCCTTCCGATATCCAAACCTATACACCCCCTCCCCGTTGATCAATGGGTTCAACGAGACCAGTATAAGCGTGGTGACCATGGAAAACCCAAACGATATCACCTTTGCCATTTGGGGGCTTATGCCACAGGATTTTAAAGAGGATTGGCATATTTTTCAGGACAACGCCAATACCCTGAACGTAAAAATGGAGGAACTGGAAAGCGTTTCCTGGATGAGGGATTCCTTTACACAAAGACGCTGTTTGATCATTGTTACCGGTTTTTATACCCACTTGCTGGAAAACGGCAATACATGCACCCACTACATTTTTCAACCTTCGGAAAAACCGTTTTATTTGGCCGGCACCTACAATATTTTGAACGATGGTTTTGTGTGCGCAGCCTTGTTGGTGGACAAGCCGGACCCTTTTATCACCAATTACCATAACATTAGCAATTCTACCCCCGTTATTGTTACCCAAGAACAAGCGGACACTTGGTTGAACCCATATGCCGATAGGGCAAGCCTGTACAGCATAGTAAAAAAACCGACCAGTATCCCGTTACAGGCAGAACGTATATCCAATGAGCACTTTTTAAAAAATCTGACCTCCAACCTTCAGATTGATTCCCTTTTCTCATAAAAAGAAGAACATAACACATTATACTACAATAAATTAGATTTAAATTTTTTTGAGTTAACATATAAACGGAAAGCGGCAAGCTCAGAGAAAAAAGTAAGCGACATTTGTAATGTACTGATTAAGGGATAATCGGGCACTAACTTAAAAACACTACTGTTATGTTACGTTGGACAATCATATTTATCATCTTGGCCATTATAGCCGGTGTATTCGGTTTTGGTGGAATCGCTGCAGGTGCAGCAAGTATTGCCAAGATTTTATTCTTCATATTCATAGTACTGTTTATCATTTCACTGATATCAGGAAGAAAAAGACTATAAACACCCATCAATTCAATAAAAAACATTAATCTAAAAATAGAAAACCACATGAGAAAGTCAATAAGTTTATTCGCAGTTTTTATAGTAATGGCTCTTACCTTGAGTATGACCAGTTGCAGGGAAACAAACGAAGATAAGGCAGAAGATGCCATAGAAGAAGTAGAGGACGCCGCTGAAGACGTTGGAGATGGTATCGAAGATGCCGCCGAAGATGTTGAGGACGAGGTAGAAGACGCAACAGACGACAGTCCTCAATAAAATAATCACTATCACACACTTAAAAAAACCTTGGCATTACCGTCAGGGTTTTTTTGATTAGCACCCTATTTACGGCAAAAGACAAGAGCAATAAATTCATTTCGTTATACCTTAGGAGAAACAAACACCACCATTATCCGTGAAGACCGCTCTAACCATAGTCTATGTTATCACCTCCGTTTGGACCATCGGGGCCATTATCTACCACGGCCGAAGGCCTTCACGATCCATAAGTTGGGCACTGGTAATTATATTCCTTCCCTTTTTGGGCCCGGCCCTTTACTATTTATTTGGAATGAACCGCCGAAAGTTCAAGTTCTTTAACACCAAAGAATTTGATAAAAGGAACAAGTACACCCACCCTAAAATTTCCGCACAAGAAAAGTTCCGTACCCGTTTTGATGACGATATCCGAAAAGAACGCCTAAATCGGTTGATCGAAACCAATTCCCTCAGCACGGCAAAAAAAGGCAACACCGTAACCGCGCTCCAAGATGGCGGGGAAACTTTCAACGAACTTTTTAAGGCCATGGAAAAAGCAGAAAGGTTCATCCATGTGCAATACTATATTTTGGAAAGAGGGACCCTGTTGGACAAAATGCTGGAGCTTTTCAAAAGAAAGATAGAGGAAGGTGTGGAAGTCCGTATTATCTACGACTCCCTTGGAAGCTACAAACTTCGTGGGCGGCCGCGAAAACAATTTGAGGATGTCGGGGTAAAAATATATCCCATAATGCCGATACGAATAACAAACCTGTTGTTCTCCCTCAATTTTAGGAACCACAGAAAAATTGTTGTCATCGACAATAAAATTGCCTTTACCGGCGGGGTAAATGTATCCGATAAATATATAAGCCGTATAAATGAACTGGGCAAATGGAAGGATATCCATTTAAAACTCGAAGGGCCCATCGTGAACGATGTGCACCTTATTTTTCTGAAAGATTACTTTTTTGCGAGCAACAAAGAGGATTTCCAAATCTCCGATTATCTCTCCGAACAACAGAAAGCCGGCGATGTTGATGCACAGGTAGTGGCCGGGGGACCGGACTCCAAGCACCCCACCATCATGCAACAATACATTGGGATGATGAATCAGGCAAAAAAATCCATCTACATAGCCAACCCCTATTTTGTTCCTGGGGAGGCCTTTTTGGAAAATATAAAGATTGCGGCCATGGAGGGGGTGGAAATTAAATTGTTGGTCCCTAAAAAATCGGATTCCAAAGCCGCCAAATTTGCCATGTTCTCCCACTTTGAAGAATTATTGGAAGTAGGCATCAAAATTTATTTCCGGGACGATTTTGCTCATAGTAAGATCATGATCGTGGACGATGATTTGGTATCCATTGGCTCGGGAAATTTTGACATTCGGAGTTTTGAGCTCAACTACGAGACCAACGTGCTAATCTACAACAAGGAAATTACCACCGAAATGATCGGTGAGTTCGAAAAGCTATGTGAAAAAGCGGAACTCGTCACCTTGGAACGCTATCGCAATAGAACCATCTGGTTAAGGTTCCTGGAAGGTCTCTTTAAATTCTTTAAACCGATCATCTGATCTTCCTGTTTATTTGAATCAATTATTGATTTATTTGAGATAAGCAGATTTTGGGGCAAAACTACCTTTGTGTCAAAATAAATCTATCATGAAAAACGCAATTTTATTTCTATTTTTAATCGGAGCAACAGCACTTAGTGCCCAAAGCATTTCAAAGAACGCACTGGGTATTCGAGTAGGTGACAACGACGGTTTTGGAGGGGAAATCTCCTATCAACGCTATCTGCACGAGAACAATCGCTTGGAGTTTGATCTTGGTTGGAGAGATTCCGATAATGTAGAAGCCTTTAAACTGGTAGGCCTGTATCAGTGGGTTATGCCCATAGATGGAGGATTCCATTGGTACGTAGGTGCCGGTGGTGGTGTTGGGTCTTTTGATGCTGGTGACAACGACGGTGCATTTGCCTTGATCGCCGGGGATATCGGTATCGAATACGATTTTGATATTCCATTGTTGATTTCGTTGGATATGAGACCGGAATTTGGTTTCAACGATAATTATTCGGATGACCTTGACCTGGACATCGCCCTGGGGCTCAGGTACCAGTTTTAAACAGAGATAATCACATTAAAAAGGGCAAATGGGAATTTGCCCTTTTTTTTATTTAACCCTTTAATTTTGAAAAGAAAGCTAAAACTACTTTTATTACTATCCATATCGGTATTTTTAGTCATCGTTATTTTGAAGAAGCCCAAAAACATCATACCGGAAAGCATTGAACAAGAAGCAAGGATCGCCCTGGGATATTTTCCGGAACTCGAGGGCATCCCTATCGAGTTCAAATTCAAAAAGAACATAAAAAAATCCGTGATGCAGGCCCAACCCACTTGGAGCGGATTGGTTAAGCCCAAGAGCAGCCGTAGCTATGTGATCTTGATCAGTGAAAAGTTTAAGATATCTGGTGAAGAGTTCAAGACTGTAGACGTGCCCAAAGATGTGCTGATCGGGTGGATAGGCCACGAACTGGGCCACGTTATGGATTACCAGCAAAGGGGCAACCTCAACCTTATAGGATTTGGCATTAGATACGTATTGTTAAAGGAATTTGTAAAAAAAGCAGAGCGTGCCGCCGACTCCTTTGCCGTATCCAAGGGAATGTCCGAGTACATTCTAAAAACAAAACGGTTTATCCTCGACAACTCCGAAATTGACGAGGCCTACAAAGCACGAATTAAACAATACTACCTTTCTCCGGATGAAATTATGGAGATGGTGAAGGAACTGGATTCCATAAGTGGAAACGATTAAGATTTTTGCGATACAAAATCTTCCCACTCCTTAAAACGCTCCTCGCCCATTACACGCTCCATCTTCACTTGCCCCCCTTTTTTCTTATTGGCCCCGCTCCATTCAGCAAACATTTGTTTGGGCACAAAGTGTACTTTTACACCTTCCAAAGCTTTACTACGCGCCACGTTGTAGTTTTTATTGGCTTCCTTTAAATAATTGTCCAGCACACCGGCTGTTCGCTCCTCATCCAATTTACTGTCGGAGCCCAAATACCATGTGTGGTAAAAACCATCATCAAAGCGTTTGGCGCAAAGTGTGTATTCCGGCACTTTTATATCAAGTTCGTCTTCCAAATGCTTCACCGCATCGTTCAGCTTGTTCACGGAAAGTTGGGAACCCACCGTATTCAAAAAAAACTTGGTACGTCCCGTAATTTTGATTTCAGCTCGTTCCACATCCGTAAAGGCAATGGTATCCCCGATAATGTAACGCCAAGCACCCGATACGGTAGATATGATCAAAACATAATCCACATCTTCCTCTACCTCATCCAAAGTGATTGAAGGAGCATCGTCTGTTAGCGACCCGTCTTGGTTTACATAATTGGGCTCAAATGGGACAAACTCAAAATAGATACCGTTGTCGGTAATCAATTTCATCGCTGTGGTCTCAGGCCTGTTTTGACAGGCAAAAAAACCTTCGGACGCCAAATAGGTGTCGATTATTTGTATCGGATGAGCCAATAGGGCATTGAAACTTTTCTCATAAGGGTCAAAAGCGACCCCTCCGGAGGTATAGGCCTGCAAGTTGGGCCATATTTGGTGGATATTGTCGACATTATGATAATCTATTACCTTTTTCAACATCAGCTCCATCCAAGATGGAATACCGCTCAGGGCACCTATGTCCCAGTTTTTGGCATTTTTGGCTATGGATAGCACCCTTTCGTCCCAATCGTCTATTTTGGCAATTTGGTCGCCGGGCTTATAATATTTTTTGAACCAAAACGGGATATTGCTCGCGCTGATCCCACTGATCTCCCCTTCTTTTTTGCCATCACGTTCCTGTAGGTTGGTGGAACTTCCCAGCATCATGATCTCTTTCTCGAAAAAGTCTGCGGGCATATCAAAATTGCTCATCGCATATACTTGATGTCTTCCTGCTCTGGTTATGGAATCGACCATATCTTCGGTAACCGGGATTCTTTTGGATTTTTTACCCGTTGTACCTGAACTTAGAGCAAAAAAGTCAGGACTTCCCGGCCAAGTCACGTCCGGCACACCCTCAATGGTCCTACTCCACCACTCCTCGGTAATCTTTTTATAATCATGGTATGGTATGGCTTCCGCAAACGTTTTTTGGACATTATCCGACTCCAGAATGGCGGCAAAATCATAATGCTTGCCAAATTCTGTATCCTTGGCTTTCTCCAATAATTCTTTGAGCACCTCCTTTTGTTCATTAACCGGATTGGACTCGCCGCTCAAGGCCTCCTTTGCTTCGATAACGCCCTTGATAATGTTTCCAATAATAGCCATGTTGAGTAATTTTAGTAAGGTAAAATTACCAATAAAGACTGGCTTGGATTTACTCAATCCATTTTTAGATCAACTTAAATGATATTATAGCTTTACAGCTGCGAGAACAGGGGAATATGCTTTGGAGATTTTTTTGGAAACCGGCTGCTTTAAGCTCTTGGTAATTTTGGAACGAAGAGGTTCCGGTGTATCTTCATGAACCGACACTTCACCATTTGCTGGATCTATTTCAATTACTACCAAAGAGAGGTAAGGCATAAGGTGCTCTGCCTCTTTTATAACTATCTTTACCACCTGAAGACGCATGGCATATTCCAAATCGATGCTATGCTCTTCGTTCAATAGGCCTTTTCCCGATATGCTTTTCCAGATGATTTCCAAGTCAAGGATTTAGATGCAAAAATAGCCCAAACAACAATAGGTTTACAATTAGATTACGTTAATTTTACATTGAAATTGATTCTGGACGTGTCATCTCCCATAATTAGGCAGACAAGGTAGCTACACAGAATCAATTGGTTAACACTTCATTTACTATCTTATTTAGATTTCTTAAACACTTGACCCGATAGACTTCTTAATGTTTTCATAAATATGAAAATCAAATGGTTCCATAAGCAAAAAATATGAAACTATCTCTTATATTTAGCGGATTGCGAATAATTTTAAAAACAAAAAATGACCCACGAGTTACTAGAAAAGGCGGAAGAGTTTGAAAAAAGGCCTATGAGCCATATGTCCACCAGCGATAGGGTTAAGGCCTCACGAGAAGCAAAGAGCTTGATTCTTTCCATCAACGAGATTTATAAAAAGACCAAGGATTCCAAACTAATGGAAACCATGAAGAATATTACCGCGAAAAAGCGTAAAATAGAAAAACGCTTAAAGGGTTCACCTTTGACATAATTTACTTTCGTAAAAGGATGCTTGGGCCAATGCTTAACCGGGCATCCTTTTATAGACCTACCTTTCCGCGGCACCTTATAAATCCACAAACCATTGGTTGCCAGCGGATAAAATATTTTTCAACGTAACAATCCCGTTACCAACAACAATGTATTTCCCATTTACATAAGTTTTACGACCAATTATGTTCCATTTACTGCAACTAATATAAATATGGATTGTAGCCGGGTTCGCTTTCAATAATTTAGGTGTGTAGTTTTAACCCAACTAAATAAACACTCTGAAAAATGAATACTGTAGAAGCAAAGCTTGGATACTTTTTTTGGTACGCCGTAATTGCACTATCCGTTTACTCTCTTTTTAGCAGCATATATTTTTACATTAATTAGCTATACTAAGCACTAACCTAGCCAAATTACCCATAGTTAAAAAATGTGTCTTTAGGGCTCCTTCCGAGGAGCTTTTTTTATTTTCACTCCATTTTCTGCAACCGTACTTCTTATTTATGATGGCAGTCTTTCATATTGAGCAATACTACGTTTAAAAAAACGATGCCTTCATAAAACAACTGATATTGGTCAGTGCTTTAGAGGTCAGGCTGATTTCAAAAATCCATCTTAAAAAAAGCACGGGCATTAAAATAACTGCCTATCTTTAAACAGAGTTTTGCAAATCCCGACTAAATCCAAACAAGTTGAGCAAAAACCTACTTTTAATCCTTACCCGAAACCCCGAACTAGGTAAATGTAAGACGCGATTGGCCGCCAAGGTAGGCGACAACGCTGCGTTGGATATTTATGAATATCTATTGGACCATACCGTAAGGTTCACTATAAATCTTGATGTCGAAAAATGGGTCTACTATTCGGAAGAAATATGGGAGAACGACATTTGGGACAAGGAAATCTACAAGAAAAAGCTTCAGCTGGGCCAAGATTTGGGCGAACGGATGATGAACGCCTTTAAGGAGGGGTTCGAATCCGGTTTTAAAAACGTCATCATCATAGGTAGTGATATGTACCACTTAAAGCAGTCCGATTTGGAGAAGGCCTTTTCTAAATTTAAGCACAACGAGTATGTTATCGGACCTGCCGAAGATGGTGGTTATTATCTTTTGGGCATGAAATCCTTGAATAAAGCGCTGTTCCAAAATAAGGATTGGGGCACGGATACGGTTCTTTCGGACACCCTTTCCGATATTGAAGGTGAAGAAATAGCCCTGTTGGAAGAAAAAAATGATGTTGATTATTATGAGGACATCAAAAACATAAAGGCTTTTGAGCCATTTTTAAAACATATAAAGAATGACTAAAAAACAAATAGCAGAATCCGTTGAATACTTAAAAAATCGAGGGTTTGAAACCCCTGAAATTGGTATTGTCCTCGGTACTGGCCTGGGCCAATTGGTGGATAACATAGAGGACCCCATAGAAGCGCACTACAACCACATCCCCCATTTTCCATTGGCCACGGTCGAATTCCACACGGGAAAACTGATCTACGGGACCATTGAGGGCAAAAAAGTGGTCGTAATGCAAGGACGCTTTCATTTGTACGAAGGATATGATTTTTTGGACATCACCTATCCCATTCGCGCAATGCACCAACTGGGCATTAAACATCTCTTTGTATCCAATGCTGCCGGTGCGATCAACCTTGACTTTAAAAAAGGGGACATGATGTTGATCGAGGATCACATCAACCTTCAGGGAGGATCTCCCTTGGCCTTTAAAAATGTGTCGGAATTTGGCAATAGGTTTGTGGACATGAGCGAGCCCTATGATCCAGAAATGCGCAAAAAAGTAGAAGCCATTGCCGACCGGGAACAGATTTCCCTAAAAAAAGGAGTCTACGCTTCCGTTGTGGGTCCACAATTGGAAACCAAAGCAGAATATCGGATGCTAAAAATAATGGGGGCCGATGCTGTAGGAATGAGTACGGTTCCCGAAGTAATTGTTGCCAATCATTTACGACTACCTATCGTAGCGGTATCCGTGTTGACCGATGAATGTGACCCTGACAACCTACAACCCGTTGAAGTTGAGGAGATTTTAAAAATCGCAGGGCAAACCGAGCCAAAAATGATTAAATTATTCAAGGAACTGATCAAAGAACTATGAGCTATTTAGATGCCACACAAAACCTCTACAAAGAAGCTGCGCTAACCCCTGACGTTGGCCTTTGCTGCACCACTAATCCTATTTGGCAATTCCCCGGTCTATCCATACCCAAAATCATGCAAGAGATGAACTATGGTTGCGGAAGTACAGTTTCCGCGCAAGATCTGGCAAACAATCCCAAAATATTGTACGTGGGTGTCGGCGGTGGAATGGAACTGCTTCAATTCTCCTACTTTTCCAGACAAAAAGGCGGTGTTACCGGGGTGGATTCCGTAGATGAAATGTTGGAGGCTTCCCAAAAGAACTTCAAAATAGCGGAAAAAGAAAACGATTGGTTCAAAAGTGAATATGTCAACTTGGTAAAGGGCGATGCCCTCAATCTTTCCGTTGCTGATCAAAGCATGGATGTGGCCGCCCAAAATTGTCTCTTTAATATTTTTAAAATAGAAGATTTGAAGAAAGCCGTTTCCGAAATGTACCGGGTATTGAAGCCCCACGGAAGATTGGTGATGAGCGACCCCATTTGCGAACAACCCATGAGCGATCAGCTCCGCAACGATGATAGGTTAAGGGCTCAATGCCTGAGCGGAAGCATTCCATTGAAAGATTACATCAAAGTTTTGACGGATGCCGGTTTCGGCACTATAGAGATCAGAGGTAAACGATCTTACAGGGTATTATCGCCCAATCATTATCCCACCAAAGAGCTCATCCATATTGAATCTATTGAAATTGCAGCAATAAAAGACCCAATGCCAGCCGATGGACCATGCATTTTTACAGGAAAAACAGCCATCTATTTCGGTAACGAAGATTTTTTTGATGACAATAAAGGGCATGTACTACAACAAAACCAACCTTTGGCCGTATGCGATAAAACTGCAGCGGCGTTGGCCAATGCTTCGGATGAGATCTTTATCAGTGAAAGCACATACCATTATAATGGTGGCGGGTGCTGCTAAAGGTTTATTTGGAAATTGCTTCCCGGGATGATTCATAATCCAATAGGATTCCCTCGGAAATCCATTTGGCCAGTGCCTGTCGGTTATCCGGGTTCAAGATTCTACGTTGGTCCTTTTTGCTTCTAATGTTGCCTATTTCGATATAAGCCATGGCAGGGAGCGTGTTTTTAACTACGTACAAACTGCTGCGCTCCATAAAAGTACCGTTGTACAATCGGTTGGGCTGAAACTTTTTATACTTCCTGAAAAATGTCCGGTGAATGCTTTCCGCCAGCCTTTTTCCATTGGCGCTCTTTTCATGATGGTAGAAGAATACATCAATATTGGTGCCCTCGCCCCTACTATCTACGTGGGTCACCAAAAGGCGCTGGTATTTGCCCGCATTCTTTGAGTACAGATCATTAACCGCTTTGGTTCGCTGTTTCAACCGCTCCAACTGATCTAAGGGGATAGGGTTGGACATTACGGTTTCGTCCGTATCCAACTCAAGTATTCTTTTGTCCCTGATACCATCGTTCCCATCTTCAACAATGATATGAACTTCCGCTCCGTGTGATATGAGTTCCCTGGCCAATCGCAAGGTAACATCGTAGGCATACTCGTCTTCGGCGATCAACTTTCCATTGTGCTTTTCTATGGCTCCCGGGTCTGGGCCACCATGGCCGGAAATCAAATAATAAACCGTATTCTTTAAGCGGGAACTTGCCTTGTCCACCTTTTTAAAATCCTCGCCAAAAATGGAGTACGTGATTCCCTCTTCCACCGTTTCTACCGTTTTTGTCTCCAAAGTATCGGGAAGCATATAACGCCTTCCCAAAATCAAAGATTCATCCTCTCCCAAATCCTCTTCATTAAGTGCCACAAATTTATTGTAGTGTTTGGTTGGGCTCACCCCATATCTTCGCAGCAGCGAATAAACACCATCACCTTCTTGTGCCATAACTTTGGGATATTCCTCTTGGGCCCAAAGGGTAGGCTGCACCAAAAACAAAACACTTAAAAATGTGGTAAGCTGAAAAAGTCTCATTTAATTCTCAAATTCTAAATCAACATAATCATTAATAATGCCATTACTGATCAGATCGGCAAATTCTTTTTTGTTTGGTTTGAGCGACATCTTGCTTTTAGATGCCAGACTTATGTTCTCTATTGTCAATAGACTAATGGCGGGAAGAATGTTCGTAGCCAGATACAGGCTGTTTTTGTCCTCAAAGACCAAACTGGATTCATCAACGGTAGTACTGGAAACATTGTTTTCCTTAAATACACTCTGTATGTTTTCTGCAAAACGCTGGCCCTGAGCACTTTTTCCATAATGGTAAACAGCCACTCCCATGTTAGCGGTTTCGATTACATTTTCGGCCCGGATCAACAAAACGCGTTGGTATTTTCCAGTGTTCTTTATATATCTTTTATTGATGACCTGCACGTAGTCCCCAAGCGTATTGTCCATCAAAACTTCTTCATCCTCCGAGTCACTTATAATATCATCTCCCATAACATACACTTGAGCTCCGTTCAGCATCAATTCTCCTGCTATGCGTTGCGTAACATCTTTTATAAAACCATTGTCCATTCCAGAGCTATTCTCGGCAATAAGATAGTACACAGCATCTTTCAGCTTATCACTTTTCAAGGACATCTGGCCCAGTTCCTTATCAAAAATGGGAGCTTCGGAGTCTTTTATAGTCTCGACGATTACACCTGTTTTCTTGAAAGAGTCATCCGCATACGGAATCTTATATTCCACGCCCAGTTTAAGTGCGGAACCTTGTGCTATTTTATCGGAATTCAATTCCAAAAATTCCCCGTAGTGTTTGGCAGGATCTAGACCTTGTTTTCGGAGAAGGGAAAAAATACCGTCGCCCTGCTCGGCAACCACATTGTAATAGGAGCTTTCCTGTCCCAAAATAAATGTACAGGCCCCTACCCAAAAAAGAAGGGATAATTTTAGTTTCATTACTGTATGTTTTTGGGTGGGATGTATTACAAATATGGAAAAAAAACAGATAGGATGGTTGCGAATTAGTCCAAAATTTCCGACAAATCCTTTCTTAATCCTGAAGACTTTATTTTTTTACTTGGGCGTACTGTTTTCGTATCACCGATTCGGCGGGTTTGTTTTGTGGCGTAAAACGGTTATCCCTTTGGCCGCCAACTTGATCATGCTGCATAAACCACTTCCAAACAAATCCGCCCGCAAACCAATCTTCATCCCAAAACTCATCAAAAATGACCTGGGTGGCATCGGCTTGGGCCTTAAGGTTCACGTTCATCTCGTTACGGTCCACCAGCCACGGTTTCTTTCCTGTAAAATCCATGCTTCGGTATCCAAACTCCGTGAATAAGATGGGCCTGCCCTCCCGTTGGGCAAGTTCCCGCATTTTGGCCTTCCATGGTTTCCAACCTTCGGTAAGTGTTTCCACCGTTGGATTTTGTTTTTCACATAAGGGAAAATACGCATTAACGCCTATATAATCCAAACGGTCCCAAAATGGAGTCTTTTCATATTCGTCCCAATTGGCGGCATAAGTAACTTTACCGTTGTAAACCGCCCTTACCTTTTGAATGAGGTTGTCCCAAAACTTTGGTCGCTCTTCCACAAAAGCATTCAACTCGGTACCAATGCAAAAAATATCGCTTTGGGTTTCCTCGGCCATTTCAGCATAAAGTAGAACGAACGCCTCGTAGGAGGCTTCCAGTTTTTGCCATTCTTCTTCCGATGGCATTCTCATATTACCGGTAAATTTTCCGTCCCAAATCCAAATCTGGGGCTTCACCATCACCATCACCCCATTTTGATGCAACTTTTCTATGTATTGTTCAGCTCCTTCCCTACGTTCCCCAAACCATTGTCGGTCCGTATTAAAAATAAGCTCGGGAGAGTCCGGATCACGGATAAAACCAAAAGGCATAATGGCAGCATAATTCGCCTGAACATCCAAAACAGGATCAATATGATGCTGGGCCACTTTTTCTCCGGACGATACAAAACTGACGCCATTGACCTTGACCGACTTGCTACTCGCACAAGCGACCAAAACAAACGCCCATAAAAAAACAAGCTTCTTCATATTGATGGTGAACCCCTCTAAAATAATCATTTTAAAACACCAATAAGCTGCATAATTCTTATTAAATTTCATTCTAGTGTTAAGTTTTAAACATAAAATCGACACATCCAACGATCAAACCCAACCCATGGAGCACATTGTTATTATTGGAAATGGAATTGCAGGCGTTACGGCCGCAAGACATATTCGAAAGCTTTCCGACAAAAAAATCACCATTGTTTCGGCGGAATCGGAATATTTTTTTTCCAGAACGGCCCTGATGTATGTGTACATGGGCCATATGAGGTTTGAACATACCCAGCCCTACGAAAACCACTTTTGGAAGAAGAACCAAATTGAATTGGTACAAGGCTATGTCTCCAAGATAAATACTGATGAAAAATTGCTTCGAATTGATGGTGCGCCAGACCTCAACTACGACAAACTGATTATTGCCACAGGTTCCAAACCCAACAAATTCGGCTGGCCCGGACAGGATTTAAATGGCGTTCAAGGACTTTACTCGAAACAGGATTTGGAACTGTTGGAAGAAAATGCCCCAAACAACACGGTTTGTAAACACGCTGTAATCGTTGGCGGTGGATTGATCGGGATAGAATTGGCGGAAATGTTGGGCACCCGCAACATTCCTGTTACTTTTTTGGTTCGAGAGAACAGTTTTTGGAACAGTGTGCTGCCCAAGGGCGAATCGGAAATGATCAACGAACACCTACGGGAACACCATTTTGATTTACGATTGGGCGTTTCGCTACAGCAAATCAATCCAGATGAAAACGGAAGGGTAAAATCCGTGACTTTGGCAGGAACGGGAGAAGAAATTGAATGTGATTTGGTCGGATTGACGGCAGGCGTTACACCGAATATTGATTTTCTCAAAGATTCGGGCATTGAACTGGGCCGTGGTGTAAAAGTGAATCGTTTTTTAGAGACCAATGTTGAAAATGTGTACGCCATTGGCGATTGTGCGGAACAGCATGAAGCTATCGGCAACAGAAGACCTGTTGAAGCGGTTTGGTATACCGGACGCATGATGGGCGAAACGCTAGCACAGACCATCTGTGGCAACCGAATGGAATATAGACCGGGACATTGGTTCAACTCGGCCAAGTTCTTGGATATTGAGTACCAAACCTATGGTTGGGTATTCTCTGAAAGAAGAAAAAAAGAAAATGAAATACATTTTCATTGGAAACACCCCAAAGAAAAGCTCTGTGTCACCATTGCGTTTGATAAGAATTCCAAAACGCTATTGGGCATCAATACCTTTGGCATTCGTTTACGCCACGAAATTTTTGACCGATGGCTCAGTGAAAATAAAACTATTGATTTTGTGATGGAGCATCTCAGGGATGCCAATTTTGACCCAGAATTTTATAAAAGTTTTGAACCTCAGATCGTATCCAAATACAATTCCGATTTTGGAAAGTCCATCAACTTGAAAAAGAAAAACCTAAAACGCATCTTCCAGATCGCTTAAGCTATAATTATGAGCACTTATAATAAAAGTATGGCCTTAACGGGCGAACCACCAAAAAGTTTGAGCATAGGTCAAAAACTTGCCGTTCTCTTGGGTTTATCGGGACTTGGGGTTTTGCTATTGGCCGTTTTTAATGTCAGTTTTCCAAACAAGACCTTGTGGCTGACCTTATCCTTATCGGCCATCGGCCTCGGAACCATTTGGTTTTCATGGGATGCCTATTCCAAAAAGATCCCGGGCATTAAAAATGATGGCGTTTGGTTCAAATCCATATCCAGCCGAGGGCTATGGGCATGGATGGCCGGCTTGGCCCTGACCGGCTTTTATATCGTACTTTATTTTTACCCCGAATATCTAGGACTGGTCAGTGAAGGGGACAACAAAGGTGTGATCGGCCTTTTTGATCCACTTAGCAAATTTTTGAACGGCAACCGCGCAAGTCAATGGTTCGTTTACGGAACTCTGTATACTGTTGCCATTTTAGTTTTCGGTATCAAGTTCCTTTGGAAATACCGCCATAATCCCTATGAAAGGTTACGAACCTGGAGTGTAATGTTTTTTCAGTTGGCCTTCGCATTCATCATCCCGGAATTAATGGCCCGCTTGAACGGCGATAAAATTTTGGATGGAGGCAGCCTACCCTACTATGACCTCAAAAATATTTGGCCGCTCAACTATTACAATTTTGAAGGTTATCGCATTAAAGCGTTTTTAAGCTCGGGGGAAATCGGTTTTGCCCTATTGATTTTTGGCATCCTCTCCATTTTTGTGATAACTCCCATCCTTACCTACAAATATGGCAAAAGATGGTACTGCTCTTGGGTATGCGGGTGTGGCGGATTGGCAGAAACCGCTGGGGATTCATTCAGACAATTGAGCGATAAATCCACATTGGCTTGGAAGGTGGAACGTTGGGTGGTGCACAGTGTCGTGGTTTTTGTGACTTTAATGACCACCGCCGTTATCTACTCTTATTTAGGAACAGATACAAGCAAATATTGGCTGACCAAAAGTTCGTTTTTAATTGGAGTGGCCATTTTACTGACCTTGGTCTTCGGCTGGGCCATGATCTTTAAACGAGAGCAGCTTCAAAAAGATGCTCAGTACGGGGCCATAGGTTACTTTGTCATTATTTTGGCACTAATCGGATTCCACTTTTTTAGTGGTGATGGCGAGGTTTTCCTTTTCAAATCGGGAACGCTGCGTAAATCCTATTCCTTTTTGATCGGAAGCATATTTTCCGGCGTTATCGGAACAGGGTTCTACCCCATTTTTGGCAGTAGGGTCTGGTGCAGGTTTGGCTGCCCAATGGCGGCCATATTAGGCTTTCAGCAAAAACTCTTTTCTCGATTCAGGATTACCACCAACGGAGGACAATGTATTTCCTGCGGCAACTGTTCCACCTATTGCGAGATGGGCATCGATGTTCGGGCCTATGCGCAAAAAGGTGAGAACATCGTTAGGGCCAGTTGCGTGGGCTGTGGAATCTGTTCAGCAGTTTGTCCACGAGGCGTACTTAAATTGGAAAATGGCCCACTCGATAACAGAATAGATAGTAATCAAGTTTTATTGGGCAATGATGTGGATTTAATGGCTTTGGTGAACAAAAAGTAAAATTCCATTAAAACTTATCTCCACTTAATCCATTCTTGGATTTTCCTACCAATGTATCGGTTTATTAGTTTAGTTTTGATGCCGCAAACACTAACTAAATCGATTCCCGGCTAATGGCTGATATCAAAGTAATTATTCCCGCAATCAACGAAGAAGATTCCATTGGTTTAGTGGTTTCCGAAATCCCTGATCATGTATGGGAAATTGTAGTGGTCGACAATGGCTCCCAAGACGATACCGTAGCAAATGCAAAAAAAGCAGGTGCCACTGTGATCACGGAAAACCGCAAGGGCTATGGGTTTGCCTGTTTGAAGGGATTAAATTATATATCGGAACGATCTAAAACACCCGACATTATCGTATTTATCGACGGAGACTATTCAGATTATCCGGAAGAATTGGATAAGATTGTCGCCCCTATTCTGGAAAATGACATCGATTTTGTGGTAGGAGCACGAAAAAAATCACTTCGTGAACCTGGTTCAATGACCCCGCAGCAGGTTTTTGGGAACCAATTGGCCACATTTTTAATGCGGTTGTTTTTTAGGTCAAAATTTACGGATTTAGGACCTTTTAGGGCAATAAAATATGAAAAGCTCAAAGAATTGAAAATGCAGGACACCACGTATGGCTGGACCGTGGAAATGCAGTTAAAGATTTTAAGAAAAAAAATGTCATATATCGAAGTACCAGTGCGTTACAAACGAAGAATTGGTGTCTCAAAAGTTTCTGGTACGGTAAAAGGTACTATATTTGCGGGCATAAAAATATTGGGTTGGATCTTTAAATACAGTTTAAAATAATGGGACTCGCTATCGTTTACATCATCATTGCTATTTACAGTTTCGCCTTACTTTTGATTTTCTTTTATAGCCTTGCGCAGTTGAATCTCTTGATCAATTATCTCGGCTATAAAAAGCGAAACGAAGAAGCCCCTAAATTCAACCTTCTCGATCCCAAGGAAATTCCATTCGTCACCATTCAACTTCCCATCTACAACGAGGAATATGTAATGGAGCGTTTGTTGGACAATATCGCCAAGATAGAATACCCAAAAAGTAAATTGGAGATTCAGGTACTGGACGATTCCACCGACGATTCTGTAATCGAAACTGCGCGCAGGGTAACTGAACTTCAGGAAACCGGATTGGATATTCAGCACATCCGTAGAGAAAATCGCCAAGGTTTTAAAGCAGGTGCCCTTAAAGAAGGATTGGAAATTGCCAAAGGTGACTTTATTGCCATTTTTGATGCCGACTTCCTGCCCGAAGCAGATTGGCTCAAGAAAACCGTTCCATATTTCAAAGATCAGGAAATAGGTGTTGTACAGACCCGTTGGGGACACATCAACAGGGATTATTCTACCCTTACCCGTATCCAGGCCTTCGCTTTGGATGCCCACTTTACTTTGGAGCAAGTAGGAAGAAATTCAAAAGGTCACTTTATCAACTTTAACGGTACCGCTGGCATTTGGAGAAAAGAGTGCATTTTTGATGCAGGAAACTGGGAAGGCGACACCCTTACCGAAGATTTGGACTTGAGCTACAGAGCCCAGTTGAAAAATTGGAAATTCAAGTATTTGGAAGATGTGGAAACTCCTGCAGAACTTCCCGTGGTCATCAGTGCGGCGCGTTCGCAACAATTTCGCTGGAACAAAGGCGGGGCCGAAAACTTTAGAAAAACAGTTTGGAGTGTCATCACGTCGAAAAACATATCCTTTAAAACCAAATTCCATGGGGTAATGCACCTGTTAAACAGTTCCATGTTCCTGTGTGTGTTCATCGTGGCCTTGTTGAGCATTCCCATGCTATATATCAAAAACACCTATGGCCATTTAGGTTGGGTGTTCGAGGTGACTAGTTTCTTTATTTTGAGCACCATTATCCTGTTTGTTTGCTATTGGTTTACTTACAAAAGTATACAGGGCAGTAGTTTTGATAATTTTGTGGACTACATTAAGCTTTTCTTTACCTTCTTTTCCGTGGCATTGGGCTTTTCATTGCACAATACCGTAGCTGTTTTGGAAGGACATTTGGGCAAACGCAGCGAATTTGTGCGTACACCAAAGTTCAACATCAATAGTATTAAGGATACTTGGAAGGGCAACAAATATTTGACCAAAAAATTATCGCCCAACATGATCTTGGAGTTTGCCTTGATGATTTATTTCCTTTTTGGAATGTACAGCGCCATCCCCTTGAATGACTACGGATTGTTCCCTTTCCACTTAATGTTGTTCCTAGGTTTTGGATTTGTATTCTTTAATTCCTTAACTTCCAAGGCATAAACAAACCTCATGCAATCTTATTGGCGACTGCACAAATACCCGATACTATTTGCGGTCGTTTGTATTTTATTCTACTGGAGCTTTGCTTACAATTTGGTCCGCACGGATTTTGTTAAGCTATTTATGCTCTTTGGGGCACTATTTTACCTGACCTCCAAAATTATCAAGTTCGAAAAATGGAACTTTAAGTTCCTTTTGGTCGTCGGAATCCTGTTTCGACTCATATTCCTGATTGCTGAACCCAACCTTTCACAAGATTTCTATCGCTTTATTTGGGATGGTGAACTCATCAAAAACGGCATCAATCCATATCTGTTCACTCCCGATCAGATTATGGAGCAGGGCACGATAAGTTTTGCTGGTATGGACGAACTCCACGACGGAATGAGCGCCCTCAATGCAAGGCATTACAGTAACTATCCACCAATAAACCAGATACTTTTTGCCCTTGCTGCTTTTTTGGGAGGCGGAAGTGTTTTAGGCTCTACCATTGCCATGCGGTTGATTGTAATCTTTGCAGACCTGGGCGTGCTCTATTTTGGGAGAAAGCTGCTGCAAAACCTGAACAAGGCCAACCATTTGGCCTTTTGGTACTTTTTAAATCCATTGGTCATAATCGAACTCACGGGAAACCTACATTTTGAAGGGGTAATGCTCTTCTTCTTTGTATGGGCCCTATACCTTATATCAAAAAACAAATGGTTATGGGCAACACCGGTTTATGCCGCATCCATAATGGTTAAACTTATGCCATTGATGCTCCTGCCCATCTTCATAAAATATTTTGGGTTTAAAAAGAGTGTCGGTTTTTACATACTTGTGGGCTTGGGGTGTGCTGCCTTGCTGCTTCCCTTTTACTCTCCAGTTTTTATCGACAATTATTCAGAAACCGTTGGATTATGGTTCTCCAACTTTGAGTTCAATGCCAGTATCTACAACATCGTAAAAAAGATTGCCGTCACCTGTTACGACGCCAAACCTTGGGAATTGATCGATTCCTACGGCACTCTTATTCAAAAAACGGTCGTTATTATCGTTTTGTTGCTTACTTTCCTTCGGAAAAACCAAAAACTGGAAAGTGTCATTACCTCGATGGTGTTCGCCTTGGCCTGTTATTATTTCCTCTCCAGCACCGTGCATCCTTGGTACGTAGTATTCCTATTGGGCTTTGCCATCTTCACGAATTACAGGTTTCCTTTGGTCTGGTCGTGTACTATTATTCTCAGTTACGACACCTACTCAAATCCCGATTACAAAGAAAATTTATGGTTGTTGGCCATTGAATACATTTTGGTAATCGGCTTTTTTATTTATGAAATGATAGGCAACAGGCCTAAAAAGTTATATTTCTATAAAAAGTAATCGCAACTTTAGTACAATTCGAATTAATTTGTACATTAGCCCCAGAATGAAAGGACAAATGTACATATTAACTACTTTGAGCATAACTGCTCCCATTAGTCCATTTACTCCCCGCCGTCGTCGCCCGTAAGGGTGCATCATATCTATTGGAAATAGGTGAGTCCATTTCCGCAAAACTTCCAAATACATTTTTTTCAATTTTTACAGAATAATCGCTTGCAATGGAAATTATTGTTGCTAACGAATCACATTTTAAATACGCACAGATTATTAGTGATACCATTACCGAATCGGCCAAAGTTCGAGGTACCGGTATCGCCAGACGTACGCCCGAATACATCATAAAACGTCTTCAGAACGGAAACGCCATCATTGCTTTGGATGGAGATAAGTTTGCAGGTTTTTGCTATATCGAGGTCTGGGGAAACAAGGACTTCGTGGCCAACTCTGGTTTGATCGTGCATCCCGATTACAGAAATCAAGGGCTAGCCAAGAAAATCAAAAAAGCGGTTTTTGATCTATCACGAAAAAAATTCCCCGATGCCAAAATTTTTGGCATCACCACAGGCTTGGCCGTAATGAAGATGAATTACGAACTCGGTTACAAACCGGTTACCTTTTCCGAACTTACGGACGATCCCGAATTTTGGAAAGGCTGTCAGACCTGTAAGAACTTTGACATTCTAACACGCACTGACAAAAAAATGTGCCTCTGTACAGGAATGTTGCACGACCCAAAAGCACAAAAACAACAACCTGAAAAAGTAAACAAAAAGGCCTTCAAAAGATTAAAAAGCATAAAAGAAAGCCTTTTTCTTAAAAAGAAAGACAAATAAACGTTAGTTCGAGTACCATTTAAAATGCTCGACGTGACAACAATACATAAAGAATCAAAAAATGGAAAAATTAGTTATAGCCTATAGTGGCGGATTGGATACCTCATACTGTGCCAAATATCTATCGCAGGAAGAAGGTTTTGAAGTGCACGCAGTAAGTGTGAACACGGGAGGGTTCAGCAAAGCTGAAATAGAAGAAATCGAAGAAAAGGCAATCGCTTTGGGAGCCACCTCCTACACATCCATCGATGCCGTATCCACATTCTATGACAAGGTGGTCAAATACCTCATCTTCGGAAATGTGCTTCGAAACAACACCTATCCCCTTTCCGTAAGTGCGGAACGAATCGTTCAGGCTATCGAAATTGTGAACCATGCCAAGAAAATTGGCGCAAAATACATCGCACACGGTAGTACCGGCGCAGGTAACGATCAAGTTAGATTTGACATGATTTTCCAGATCTTGGCCCCAGAAATCAAAATCATAACTCCGATCAGGGACAAAAAATTGGCCAGGGAAGAAGAAATCAACTACCTGCAACAAAACGGTATCGATTATTCTTGGGAAAAAGCCAAATACTCCATCAACCGAGGTTTGTGGGGAACATCCGTTGGTGGTGACGAGACCCTTACCTCCCACCTATCCTTGCCGGAAAGCGCCTACCCGAGTCAATTGGAAAAGGAATTGCCCAAAAAATTGGAATTGACCTTTAAAAAAGGGGAATTGATAGCCATTGACGGCGAGCAGGACACCCCAGTGGCCAACATCGAAAAATTATCCGCCATTGCCTCCAAATATGCCATTGGTAGGGATATCCATGTGGGGGACACCATTATCGGAATCAAGGGAAGGGTCGGTTTTGAAGCCGCAGCCCCGTTGATCATTATAAAAGCGCACCATTTACTGGAAAAACACACCTTGAGCAAATGGCAACAATACCAAAAAGAGCAAATGGGCAACTTTTATGGCATGTTGTTGCACGAAGGCAACTACTTGGATGAAGTGATGCGAAATATCGAAGCCTTTTTGACCGATACACAGAAACACGTTTCAGGCGATGTATTCGTCACCCTGCATCCGTACCGATTTGAATTGAACGGAATTGCTTCCAAGCACGATTTGATGAATGCTTCCTTTGGAAGTTATGGGGAAATGAACAAAGGTTGGACTGCTGATGAGGCCAAAGGCTTCATCAAAATTTTATCCAACTCAGGCAAAATTGCAAACCACGTAAACCACGATTCATGATCAAGGTAGGAATCATAGGAGGTTCGGGTTACACAGGTGGGGAACTGATCAGGCTCTTGCTCCATCATCCCCAAACCGAAATTGACTTTGTGTACAGCACCACAAGGGCGGGCAAACCCATTACTTCCGCTCATCAAGATCTATTGGGACAAACGGAACTAAAGTTTTCTGGAGCCGTAAACCCAGAGGTTGATGTTGTGTTTCTTTGTTTGGGACACGGCAATTCAACATCATTTTTGAACGAGAACCAGTTTTCTGCATCAACAAAAATCATCGACCTCAGCAACGATTTCAGATTACAGGCTGATTCAAATTTTAAGGGGCAACGATTTATTTATGGCCTTCCCGAACTGAACAAGTCTGCCATACAATCCGCAGAGGCCATTGCCAACCCAGGATGTTTTGCCACTGCCATCCAATTGGCGTTGTTGCCTTTGGCAAAAGCAGGTTTATTGGGTGATGACGTCCATATAAACGCCGTTACGGGAAGTACCGGTGCAGGTGTTGGATTGTCCGCAACCTCACATTTTAGCTGGCGGAACAACAATGTTTCTTGGTACAAACCTTTTACCCATCAACACTTGGGAGAAATAGGGGAAAGCCTGAACTCTTTCGGGAAAACTGTGGGCAAATTGATGTTCTTGCCGAACCGCGGCAACTTTACCAGAGGGATTTTGGCCACTGCCTACACGAAATATGACGGCAGCTTGGAAGAAGCAAAACATCTGTACAACGACTTTTACAAAGATACCGTGTTTACGCATATGTCGGAAGATGAACTGCATTTGAAACAAGTAGTGAACACCAACCAATGCCACATCCATTTGCACCAACACGATGACCTTTTATTGATTACATCGGCCATCGATAATTTATTGAAAGGAGCATCGGGACAAGCAGTGCAAAATATGAATTTGATGTTCGGTTTCCCAGAAACCGAAGGCCTGTTGTTAAAGGCAGGCGTATTTTAAAACAGGTATCCCGAGCGCAATCGAAGGGTACAACTAAACCAGATTCCTGCCTGCGCAGGAATGACAAATAAAACAACAAATGAAAATAGCCATCATAGGAGCAGGGAATTTGGGCTTGGCCATTGCAAAGGGCATTTTGCACAGTAATGGAGCCACTACCATGTACCTCACCAAAAGAAACACCAAATCTATTCAGGAGTTTGAAAAATATGGGATAGTCACTGTAACCTCGGATAACAAGGAAGCGGTAACCAACTCCGACATTCTCATATTTGCGGTGCAGCCGGGTCATTTTGAGAAGATATTGAACGAAACCAAAGACCTGCTTACCGAAAAGCATGTGATCATCAGTACAATCACGGGTTTTAAAATTCCCAGAATTGAAGAAATCATCGGGTCGGACAAGTATATTATCCGAAGTATGCCCAACACCGCAATTTCCGTAGGTAAATCAATGACTTGCATTTGCAGCAACGAATTGGGCAAAAAACGTGTGGATTTGGCCAAAGCGATTTTCAACCGAATGGGGCATACCATGGAAATTCCAGAAGATCAAATGCAGGCCGCAACGGTAATCTGTGCGAGCGGAATCGCATTTTGGATGCGTTTGATACGTGCCACCACACAAGGAGCCATTCAATTAGGGTTCGATGCCAAAGAGGCTCAAGAGCTTGCCATGCACACCTGTAACGGAGCGGCAAGTCTGTTAATAGAATCGGGCAGTCACCCAGAAGAGGAAATTGATCGGGTTACCACGCCAAAAGGATGTACCATTGAAGGTTTGAACGAAATGGAACATCAAGGATTGAGTTCATCCTTGATCAAGGGAATTGTCTCCTCATTTGAAAAAATAAGCCAAATCAGAAAAGGATAAAAATTTTAGGTCGCGCTGTCCCATCGAGCGGAGTCGAGATGCGAGATCTTAAAAAATAGTGTACCTCTCGACTGCGCTCGAGATGACAAATAAAAGATTATGAAATTATTCGATGTATACCCATTATATAATGTCACACCCGTTAAAGCCAAAGGAATTGAGGTCTGGGATGACAAAGGAGAAAAATACTTTGACTATTATGGCGGACATGCCGTAATATCCATCGGACATACACATCCACATTACGTAAAGCGAATAAAGGACCAACTGGACAACATGGCGTTTTACAGCAACTCGGTGCAAAACCCGTTGCAAGAAGCTGTGGCACAAAAGTTAGGTGATTTGTCGGGGTGTGAAAACTACGCCCTTTTTATGTGCAATTCAGGGGCGGAGGCCAATGAAAATGCCCTAAAAATGGCCTCCTTTCACACCGGTAAATCTAAAGTGATCGCTTTTTCAAATAGCTTTCATGGCAGGACCTCCGCTGCAGTGGCCGCGACAGATAATCCAAGTATCAATGCGCCCATTAACAGCCAACAAGAAGTTACCTTCTTGGCATTGAACGATTTTGATGGCTTTGAAAAAGCCGTTGAAAGCGGCACCTATTGTGCGGTAATCTTGGAAGCCATTCAAGGTGTCGGCGGTTTGGACGAACCTACTACGGAATTCTTCCAGTTCATTGACAAAAAATGCAAGGAAAACAACGTGGTTCTTATTACAGATGAAGTACAATCAGGCTACGGGCGAAGCGGTAAATTCTTTGCTTTTCAACATCATGGAATCGAACCGGATATCATTTCCATAGCCAAAGGAATGGGGAACGGCTTTCCAGTGGGAGGCATATTGATACATGAAAAATTTAAGCCATCCTATGGGCTTTTAGGAACTACGTTCGGCGGCAACCATTTGGCATGCGCAGCAAGTCTGGCAGTCCTAGAGGTATTGGAAGATGAAAAATTAATTGAAAACACCAATGAACTGGGCTATTATTTCAAGGAAAAAGCGGCCGAAATACCTGAAATCAAAAAAATAAAAGGCAGGGGATTGATGATAGGTCTGGAATTTGATTTTGAGGTGGCCGACCTACGTAAAAAAATGATCTTGGAACAGCACATGTTCACGGGCAGTGCCAAAAACAAGAAATTGTTACGGTTTTTACCGGCATTGAACATCACCAAAAACGACATTGACCTATTTTTTGAAGCGCTGAAAAAAGCATTATAATGAAGCATTATTTAACTGTTAACGATATAGAATCCCTGCCCGATTGGGTGGAAGAAGCAATAACCCTGAAAAAAGACCCCTATCAGTTTGAAGATTTGGGCAAACGGAAAACCATCTGTTTATTGTTTTTCAACAATAGCCTGAGAACCCGTTTAAGCACACAGAAGGCGGCCATGAACCTTGGAATGGAGGTAATGATCATGAATTTTAGCAGTGAAGGTTGGGCATTGGAGTATGGTGATGGCACGGTGATGGACCAAGGTACCTCCGAGCATATAAAAGAAGCCGCACAAGTGGTTTCGCAATATTCCGACATCGTCGCGATTCGAGCATTTGCCGGATTGGTGGACAAGGAAAAGGACGAAGCCGAGGAAGTTATCAATGGATTTGCCAAGTATGCCACCATTCCTGTGGTAAATATGGAAAGCTCAGTGGGTCACCCCCTCCAAGCGTTGGCAGATGCCATTACCTTGAAGGAAAATGAAACGAAGAAGAAGCCCAAAGTGGTGTTGTCGTGGGCTCCACACCCCAAGGCACTGCCACATGCCGTGGCCAATTCATTTATACAAATGATGAAGTTGCAAGATGCCGATTTTGTGATCACACACCCCGAAGGTTATGAGCTCAATCCGGAATTGACCCAGGGATGTACCATTGAACATGACCAAGACAAGGCTATGGAAGATGCCGATTTTGTTTACGTAAAAAACTGGAGCAGTTATTCGGATTATGGCAAAGTATTGAACAAGGATAAAAACTGGACCATCACAAAAGAGAAATTGGGCAACGCCAAGTTTATGCACTGTCTTCCCGTTCGAAGAAACATGATCGTGGAAGATGCCGTATTGGACAGTGAACAATCCTTGGTCGTGGAGCAGGCCAAAAACCGGATTTTTTCGGCACAGATTGTATTGAAAAAAATATTGGAGAACAAATGAAACTAAACGATAAGGTCTGTATTGTGACCGGCGCAACCAGCGGAATGGGAAAAGCCATTGCCGAAGGACTTTCTTCCGAAGGAGCCAAATTGGTGCTTTCGGGCAGGAACCAAGAAAACGGTAAAGCGCTGGAAAACAATCTTGGCAATGCCGTATTTGTTCCAGGAGACGTCACAGACCCATCGTACAACAAAAAATTGGTAGATACCGCCATTGAAGCTTTCGGCAAGCTGGATATTCTGTCATTGAATGCCGGTATTCTAGGTATTGGAAATGTTGAGAATCTTTCTGTTGATTTATGGCATAGGACCATAGACACCAATTTGAGTTCCATCTTTTACCTTTGCAAATACGCGCTTCCTCATTTACAGAAAGAACCGCATAGCAACATTTTGATCAATGCATCCATTGCTGCCTTTAAGAGTTTTCCGAATCATCCTGCTTATTGTGCTTCCAAAGCTGCATCCGTAGCCCTAATGAAGCAAATGGCAGTGGACTATGCACCAAAAATCAGAGTGAATGCCATTTGTCCCGGCCCCGTAGACACACCCTTATTATGGGAATCTGCCAAGGCTTTTGAAAACCCGGATACCGCCGTTGAAAATGCGAAAAGGACTACACTGTTAAAAAGGTTGGGCACACCTGCAGATATTGCTAAACTTGTACTTTTTTTAGTTTCTGATGACAGTTCTTGGATTACAGGAACGGCAGTGACCATAGATGGAGGGATTATAAACACGTAAAATGAAACAAAAATTATCCGTAGTAAAAATAGGCGGCAACCTCATTGAAGATACCGAGGGATGTAAGCAAGTATTGGAGCTGTTCTCTAAAATGAGCGACAACAAAATTTTGGTCCATGGAGGAGGAAAAAAAGCCACAGAATTGGCCAATCAAATGGGGGTGGAATCCAAAATGGTCAATGGAAGACGAATTACCAATGCCGAAACCTTGGATATTGCCCTAATGGTATATGGGGGTCTGTACAGTAAAAAAATAGTGGCCAAATTACAATCTTTGGGCACCGATGCCATAGGAATGAGCGGAGCGGACGCCGATGCCATCCGTGCCCATAAAAGGCCCAAAAAAAATATTGATTTCGGGTTTGTGGGCGATGTGGATACGGTAAATACCTACGGAATTTTTAAACTGCTGCAAGCAGGTTTCACTCCCATATTTTGTGCCCTTACCCACGATGGAAAAGGACAAATGCTAAACACAAACGCCGATACCATTGCAGCCGAATTGGCCATTGCCATGTCCGACCAATTTGAGACCACTCTTTATTATTGCTTCGAGAAAAAAGGAGTGCTCCAGGACATCAAGGATGAAAACTCAGTTATCAAACATATTGATTCCGAAGGGTATGATGAACTTTTGGCCTATGGCATTATTGCAGATGGTATGCTTCCCAAAATGCACAATTGTTTCTACGCCTTGCGCAACAAGGTATCCAAAGTTTGTGTTGGCAACACCAACATGCTCGAAGCCGACAATTCCGAATATACTACCCTGACTTTATGAACACCACCCAAGACATATTAACAGAAAAAGCCATTGAACTGCTTAAAAAACTCATCAGCACACCGTCATTTTCAGGTGAAGAGGACAAAACAGGTGACGCCATACAAGAGTTTTTGCAGAGCTTTGGTGTTGAGACCAAAAGACAGCACAACAACATTTACGCTTTCAACAAACACTTTGATGAAACCAAACCGACCTTGTTGCTCAACTCCCACCACGACACTGTAAAACCGAACAGTGCCTATACCAAAGACCCTTTTGATGCACATATAGAAGATGGCAAACTCTACGGGCTCGGAAGTAATGATGCGGGGGGATGCTTGGTATCGTTATTGGCCACTTTCGTTCATTTTTATGAAAAAGAAGACCTTAGTCATAATATCATAATGGCAGCAACAGGGGAAGAAGAGGATGCCGGAGAAAAAAGTATAAGAGCTTTGCTCCCTATTCTACCCCAAATTGATGTGGCCATTGTAGGCGAACCCACTTTAATGGATTTGGCCATTGCAGAAAAGGGATTGGTAGTTTTTGATGCCGTTGTTGAAGGAACCCCCTCGCATGCGGCACATCCAAACGATAATAATTGCATTTATAACGCCATTGAAACCTTACAATGGTTCAAGGATTATTCTTTTGAAAAGGTATCCGATGCTTTGGGTGAAGTAAAACTGACCGTGACCCAAATCAATGCGGGCAAACAGCATAATGTGGTGCCAGCCCAAGTGGATTTGGTAGTGGACGTTCGTGTGAACGATTGTTACTCCAATCAGGAAATTGCGGATATCCTTCAAAAAGAAGCGCCCTGCAAAATGACACCGCGCTCGCTACGTTTAAATTCGTCTTCCATTGACCCAAATCATGATTTGGTAAAAAGTGGATTGGCCCTAGGCCGAAAAACCTATGGTTCCCCTACCTTATCGGACCAAGCCGCATTGACCTGTCAATCGGTGAAATTGGGACCTGGTGACAGTACACGTTCCCATTCGGCCAACGAATTTATCTTTGTAAGGGAGATAGAAGAAGGAATAGATATTTATATCAAAACCCTCACGGGATTTTTACAATAAAGTAAACGAAATTTGGGCCCGAGCTTAGTCGAAGGGCAATAGATAACGTAATCATGAGATTCCTGTTTTTACGGGAATTACAAAAGAAAAGCTATGAAACTCTGGGACAAAGGATTCAGTACCGATAAAAAAATAGATCATTTTACTGTTGGCAACGACCGCGAACTGGATTTGGTTTTGGCCAAATATGACGTAATCGCCTCCAAAGCACATGCCAAAATGCTGGGCAAAGTGGGACTGTTATCCGAAGAAGAGGCCAAAGATTTAGTAAAAGCATTGGATGCCATCGCCAAGGACATTGACAAGGGAAAATTCATCATCGAAGATGATTTTGAGGACATGCACTCCAAAATTGAGTTTATGTTGACGGAAAAGTTGGGGGATACCGGGAAAAAAATCCATTCCGCACGTTCCAGAAATGATCAGGTTTTGGTCGCCATGCAATTGTTCCTCAAAGATGAATTGACCGAAATCAAGAGCCAGGTAAAATCACTTTTTGATCTATTGATGAAACTCGCGGACAAGCACAAAAATGTTTTGCTGCCGGGATACACCCACTTGCAAATTGCCATGCCGTCTTCCTTTGGGCTCTGGTTTTCTGCTTATGCCGAGAGTTTGGTGGACGATCTGTACTTTGTACAGGCCGCCCATAAAGTTGCGGACCAGAATCCATTGGGTAGCGCCGCCGGCTATGGAAGCTCCTTCCCTATTGACCGAAGTTTCACTACAGAAGAAATGCAGTTTTCCACTCAAAAATACAATGTGGTGGCCGCCCAAATGGGTCGTGGCAAAGTGGAAAAGGCAACGGCCTTCGGAATTTCCAGCGTGGCCGCTACGCTTTCCAAAATGGCAATGGACATTTGTCTGTACATGAGCCAGAATTTTGATTTCATCTCCTTCCCCAACGAACTCACCACGGGAAGCAGCATTATGCCACACAAGAAAAACCCGGATGTGTTCGAATTGATCAGGGGCAAGTGCAATAAAATTCAAGCAGTGCCCAACCAATTGATCATGATCATGAACAATTTACCAAGCGGCTATCATCGGGACCTTCAATTGGTGAAAGAAGTAATTGTGCCCGCTTTGCAGGATATGCATGCCTGTTTGGAAATGATGACCTTCAGCCTAAAGGAAATCAAGGTCAACAAAAACATTTTGGAAGACCCCAAATACGATTATCTTTTTAGTGTGGACACTTTGAACGAACTTGTAAAAAGCGGCATGCCGTTCCGTGATGCCTACAAGACCATGGGCAAAGCCATAGAAAATGGCAATTTTAAACCCAAACGCGATATCGAGCATACCCACGAGGGCAGTTTGGGCAATCTATGTTTGGAGCAGATAAAAGAGAAAATGGAGAAAATGTTCTAAAACAAAAGTTCTCTTTTACTGGGAAAAATGTAAACCCGTCAATTGTAATGGGACATTGGTCAATTTCTACTGGAAATTTAATTGGAAATCTGCTAACTTCACTTATCGGTCGATATAATTCATTGAAACGAATCATATCTTTAACGTTGGGACGGGTTTTGAAAGCCTCCGGCATCGCCTAAACCGCTCCCGACCACTTCATCTCAAATTCATCAATTTCGAGTAGACATAGTTATTTTGACAATATAGCCACGCTAGTTTTAATTCATTGTTAAAAAACAAAGTAAATTATTACATTTACTTCACTAAACAAACAATGATCAACCGAACCAACCCCACCCCCGCTTTTATAGCTTTTGCTATATTCTTTTGCGCATTTTCGTTTGCCCAAAAGAAAAATGCCGATTACAAAATCCATCTGTACAAAACCGACGAAACCCTCACCATCGATGGTATTGGTGATGAGGCCACTTGGCAAAAAGCTGAGGCCGCCAAGGACTTCTTTATGGTTTTGCCCATGGACGACCGTAAGGCCACACAGCCATCAGAAGTTAAAATGGTCTATGACGACAAACAGCTCTATCTCTTGGCAACGTTTTACAAAACGCCTGAAAACACCTATGTGGTGGAATCGCTTCGTAGGGACTTCTCCTTTGGGGGCAACGATAATTTTTTGTTGTTCATGGACCCGTTCAACAACCAGACCACGGGTTTTAGTTTTGGGGCAAACGCCTATGGCGCCCAATGGGACGGTACCATGTCCAACGGTGGCAGCATTGACCTGAACTGGGACAGTAAATGGGTTTCCGAAGTACAGAGCTACGAAGACAAATGGGTCGTGGAAATGGCCATCCCCTTTAAATCCATCCGATATGAAAAAGACGTTACCGAGTGGGGCGTCAATTTTTCCAGATTGGATTTGAGCACCAACGAAAAATCGAGCTGGACACCGATTCCACGCCAATTTCCAACGGCCTCTTTGGCCTATACGGGCACCATGGTCTGGGACAACCCACCACCTAAACAAGGGCTCAACTACTCCGTAATCCCCTATGTGCTGG
Organism: uncultured Allomuricauda sp.; assembly: GCA_963677115.1. GTDB lineage: Bacteria > Bacteroidota > Bacteroidia > Flavobacteriales > Flavobacteriaceae > Flagellimonas. Next base: position 1,793,125 of record OY781874.1, on the reverse strand, counting down.
GCACGGTCGGCAATTCGAGTATTGAAGATATTTCGTATGACAACGAATTTAAAGTTGGGGGCGATGTAAAATTGGGGCTTACGTCGTCCTTGAATCTGGATTTGACCATTAACCCTGATTTTTCACAAGTGGAAGCCGACCGACAAGTGGCCAATTTGACCCGATTTGAGCTATTTTTTCCTGAAAGACGGCAATTTTTCCTTGAAAATGCAGACCTCTTTGCCAGTTTCGGATACGATGAGATTCGTCCGTTCTTTTCACGCAGAATTGGACTGGGCGTACCCATTGTTGCAGGAGCAAGAGTAAGTGGCAACTTGAACAAGAACCTTCGTTTGGGGCTGATGGATATGCAGACCGACAAATTGGACGAAACAGGATTGCCCAGTCAAAACTTTGCGGTACTATCTCTACAACAAAAGGTATTTTCCCGCTCCAATATTGGTCTTATGTTCGTAAACAAGGAATCGCTGGATTACAATTCCTTGGCAGATAGCCTGCAGACACAATACACTAAATTCAATAGAAATCTCGGGCTTGAATACAATCTGGCCTCTGCGGACAACAGGTACAACGGAAAGGTTTTTATGTTGAAATCTTTCGGCCCGGATTCCTCTTATAATGGCATTGCACAGGGTGCCCATTTACAATATAGCAGTCGCAGGTGGAATTGGCGGGTACAGCAGGAATATATATCCGATGATTTTACCTCCGAGGTGGGCTTCGTTCCAAGGAACAATTACATCAAACTGGAAGGTACCGTGGGACATCTATTCTTACCGGCAAGTGAAAAAGTGGTAAGCCATGGTCCGCAGTACACCGGTTATTACTACTTCGACCCGAGTATGAATTCAACCGATTACGTCTCCATTTTGGGGTATGCGGTAAACTTTATAGATCGTAGCTCCTTAGGTGTGGATGTTTTTAACGAATATGTACAACTTTTGGCTCCGTTCGACCCCACCAACACGGGAAAAGAGGAATTGGCAGCCGGTACGCGCCACCATTGGAACGGCGTATACCTCTCCTATAATTCGCGACCTAAAAGTCTGTTCACCTACAATCTCACCACTCGTCTGGGACGTTATTTTTCAGGAGGATACCGCACCAACCTTAATGCCGAACTCGGGTATAGGTTTCAGCCCTATGTTAGTTTAAAGGCTGTTCTCAGTTACAACAATTTAGATTTGCCCGACCCATGGTACACCACCGATTTTTGGTTGGTAGGTACGGAGGCCGATATCACCTTTACGAATAAATTGTTCTGGAACACGCTGTTCCAATATAACGAACAGATCAATAATTTTGGCATCAACTCCCGATTGCAATGGCGCTACGCTCCAGCTTCCGACCTGTTTTTGGTTTTCAACAACAACGAACAATTATCGCCACTGGAAGGTAATTTGTGGTCCTTGACACTGAAGTTTACGTATTGGTTCAATCGGTGATTGATGGTAGTTTTCTCTTAACGCATAAACCGAACAGTTGGCCTAATAATTTACTTACCCTTTATTGTTTGTAAGTATTTTCAAAATCTCATAAAAACAACATGAAAAAAATTCATCTCTTTTCCATTTCAATTGTATTTATCCTTTTCTCTTGCTCCAAAAGTTCATCAGAAATTCCAGAACCAAATTCTGAAAAACCAGATCAAGAAGAACCAAAAGAAGAGACACCTGAAGAAGAGGAAGTCTATTTCACCATAAATGTTGCCGAAGATTATTTTAATTCAGAAAGCGAAGGTTGGATTGTGAGCCATAATGTTAACAACGGGGAGATTTTAGACTATGCTCGTTTAGAAAATGGGTCTGTAACAACCTTTAAAAAACCGACATCTTCGAATATCGTAGATTACAACATCAGCTTGGTCAATATTTCCAACTATAACGGTAATACTTTCCATGTAATAACTAGTTATGTTTTTGTGAAAGCCAATACAGTTTGGCAACTTGATAGCCAAAATGAAAGTTATGTTGACCCCAGAGGTGACATTATCGGTGAAATCACCATCAATGCCAACGATTTATCTTCTCCTGGTTCATGGTCAATATCTAACAAGCATGGATCAACACTTTCAGGCTATTTTAGAGCTACTACTCGAAACAATTTGACCAGTGTTTTCTTTGAAGACATTCCTTTGTTTGAAGAGAATAGGTATTTGTTTTCTACTTATAACACCTATGGTGAAGTCAAATATCTATTTATGGACAACCTGAAAGATGGTGATAATGTAACATTTGATGGAACACAGCTGCAACCATTCGATAAAACCTTATCAGTCTCCGTACCTGAAGGGGGTGAGTACACGGCATTTGTATACGGATTTGAAGAAAATCAAGAGTTTGATAACGGTGGTGGCTACATATTGGCTTCCTATTTACCATTTGATAATGACAAAATAGTTGGCAACATTATAAAGTTGGGTTATTTAAACGCTTTAAATAAATACATAACCACCTTTAATTACTCGAAAGACAGATTTAACTTTAGTTATGAAAAGTACGGTGAGGCTCCCTTGGGCATTCCAATGGGAGATATGGCTGATTGGAACATTGAGGTAACGGATGATGCCGTCGATAATTTTATATACAGCGGAGCATCCCCATATCTATTTACTAGACAAAGTCATTATTGGAGAGCTCGTTCTGGCACTCATAATGTTGACTATAATGAAACTTCTTGGTCAATCGATCAAGGAAAGTTCTATAATACTTTTGATTTCAAATTACCAGAAGAGATTTTGGCAACTTATCCGCAAATGGATGTGGATGGCCTAAACTATCAGAACAGTTTTTTCTATATTAACGAATACGACTATTATCAATACTTGAATGCGATATTCGTTGAACCAAATCCTGAATTATTGCGTGACCGGATGTTTTATCGGATAGATTCAGAATAATCCATCAATCCAATAGATGCATTCATCAATTTTAGGTAAGCTGTAATCCTAAAATTGTAGAACTTCGGTTGAATTATCTATAAAATCCGAAGTAATGCTAGACGAAAACACCGGCACCTTATACATTGGCAATGAAATAGCATTGGGCCCCCATGCTGATTTCGATGGGGTAAAAAGTTGCCAACTTGGCGATAGCGTTAAAGTCATTGGTACTTTAGGAGCTCTGGAGCAAAAAATAGTCTTTCGGAATGTAATCGTCAATCATGACTATTTTATTTTCCGTTTGAGCTTTAGCAACGACAAATTGCTCATTATAGAGATTTTTATCAGCCCAGTCCCCTTTGAATTCAAAGAAAATTGGGCCGATTGGAGCTACGAAGAAGAAATGGAACATTTGGAAAATTGCAAAGCCTGGCTCAAAAAAGAGGTCGGGGAAACACGGGATTTTGATTGGGGGCACATCTGGTGCGGCTACGATAGTTTGGGCGGATTTAGCAGTATCAAAGTCAGGTATAGTTAAAAAAACGGGCAATGGTCAATTCTACGGTCACACCTTCAAGTAAATTACCGAACTTGTTTTACGGTAATAATAGTTCATCAAATGAAAACACTAAAGAAGTTAACCATACTTGTCCTGATACTTCTTGCCGTATGTGGTATTGCAGCACTTCTATTGGACGGATTTATGCCCGTTTTCAGTATTGCTTTTGGACTTCTGTTTGTATACTACTTCCTGATATATTTGCTCATCAGATGCTTGAAAAACAAGCAACGATATGCGTTTGTGGTCCACATCCTATGGATACTCCCCATTTTATGGGCCATTGTTGATTTGGAGGGCTTGGTTGATTTCCTTCTGGAAGGAATTCATCTGGATATGAAATAGTGTTCATAAAATAAAATACACCTCAATTCAAATAGCTCATAGGTAAACCCCATAGGGGCTTTCTGTGAAAAATCATTTAACTTCACTTACTTGTGCCGAACTTTTTTGGGTATCGTACACTAAAAATCAATGTGCGATTTTTGAACAACCGGTAAGTGCAATCCGTGTTCCATAAGATCATAGGGATTATTCCGTATTCTTCAAAATGACCTGCTACAATGTTCACTATGACCAAATAGTACATCTTTTTTTGGTAACTTCCCTCCTCTTTGCAAATTTTACGGTATGGCAATTCGTATGGGCTTCAGGTTTCTCGTACCCCTGTTTTTTTTAACGTTGATCAACACTTCCGCTCAAGTGGCGAAAAACCCAATTATTTGGGCCGATGTTCCCGATGTGAGCATCATGCGCGTGGGCGACACGTATTATATGAGCAGCACCACAATGCACATGAGCCCCGGGCTTCCCATTATGAAATCCAAAGATCTGGTAAACTGGGAAATGGCAAGTTATGCCTACAATCGATTGGTAGAAAACGACAAAATGAATCTGGAAAATGGTCAGGAAGCTTATGGAAAAGGCTCTTGGGCCAGCAGCCTCCGCTATCATGACGGCATGTTCTACGTGTCCACTTTTTCTGCCACATCCGGAAAAACCCATGTATATAGAACCAAGGATGCGGACAGTGGCCCGTGGGAGGCTTTTTCCTTTGAACCTGTGCTGCACGACAACTCCCTCTTTTTTGACGATGACGGACGAACCTATATGGTCTATGGAGGAGGTGAAATAAAGCTCGTGGAATTGCTTCCCGATGCTTCTGGTATAAAACCCAATGGGGTTGAAAAAGTAATCGTTGAGAATGTGAACATGGTGTTCGGCAAAGATGAAGTTGGCGGATTGCCCGGTGAAGGCAGCCAACTACATAAAATCAACGGAAAATATTATCTGTTCAACATTACATCACCAAAAAGCAAGTGGGAACGTACCGTGATCATCCATAGGGCGGATAAAATCACGGGACCCTATGAAGGTCGCGTGGCTCTGAAATATGAGGGCATTGCTCAAGGTGGATTGGTGAACACCCCAGATGGAAAATGGTATGCCATGCTTTTTGGCGACCGCGGAAGTGTAGGGCGTATTCCTTATCTGGTACCTGTGGAGTTCAAAGATGGCTGGCCCGTTCTTGGTGTAGATGGTGAAGTACCGGACACCTTGAATCTTTCCGATAATTCCAAAGGTATTTTTGGCCTCGTGGCTTCGGACGAGTTTGAACGTAAACCGAACGCACCGAAACTTCCTCTTGCTTGGCAGTGGAACCATAATCCTGATAACAGAAACTGGGAAATCCTTGAAAATCCAGGTAGATTGCGGATTACCACAGGACGCATCGATACCAATGTACTGTTTGCCAAAAACATCCTTACCCAACGCACATTCGGTCCCCGGAGCTCTGCCGCTACTTCGGTAAACATTGCCAATATGAAAAATGGCGATATCGCCGGTCTTATCGCCCTGCAAAACAAGTACGGATATGTCGGGGTCAAAAAAGAGGATGGGAAAAGTTCCATTATTATGGTGGAGTCGCAATTGGATATGGAAGAGGATGAAGAAACGCCGCGTTTGCTATGGTACAACGAATTGAGTTCCACATCCAAGGTAGTGGACCAGGTTCCGGTCGATCAAGACAATGTTTATTTTAGAATCGATTGTGATTTTGAAACGGATACCGCACGTTTTTACTACAGTCTTGATGGAAAAAAATGGAATGCCATAGGTGAATCGTTCCAAATGATATACACATTTCCCAAACACTTTATGGGCTACCGCTTTGGTCTCTTTAATTATGCCACGCAAGAACCCGGAGGCCATGTTGATTTTGACTATTACCGTATTGATAAAGCTCCAATGCAGAACTAACATTATTTGGAAAAGTTCCCAATGATAATGAAGCAGGGCTTTTCTTATCGTTTTTATGTTTCTCTCAAAATTCGTCAATTCAAACAGCTCTGAGGTAAATCCCATATGGATTTTCTGTGAAAAATCCACTAATTTCACTTACCTGTACCGAACTTGTTTTGGTATTGGTCGATATAGTTCACTGCGTATTGAGCGTAGCCGAAGTATTAAAACGAATCATATCTTTAACCATTGAAAACTAAGTGAAATGGAAAAAAAGAAACCAACCAGTGTCGAAGATTATATTGAACGATTACCTGAAAATGCTAAATTGAAAATAAAGGAGTTGCGTTCGATTTTAAAAAGTGTTGTTCCGGAAGCAAAAGAAGAATTGAAATGGGGAAAACCTGTGTTCGAATCGAAATCTATACTTTTCGCATATTCTGCACATAAATCTCATTTGAGCTTTATTCCGACCGGGCCAGCTTTGAAACCATTTGAGAAAGAACTTAAAGAATTCTCAACGAAAAAAGATTCCATTCAATTTTCATTTGACAATCCAATACCTGAAATCCTAATTCGAAAAATTGCTGAACACAGAAAAAAAGAAGTTGAAGAAAAAGGTGCAAAATGGTATTACTAAAAAAGTCAGTTGCCAACAATTTATAAGCGGCATTAAAATGACCTCATATACGAAACCGATAAGCACAACTCTTCTCCCATAATCCCTAAAAGGGATTACTTTACATTCTTCAAATTGATGACCTCCTGCTCCGTTAAATGTCTCCAGTGCCCACGTGGCAAATCTTTTTTGGTCAGTCCGGCAAAGATGACACGGTCCAACTTGGTAACATTATAACCCAAATGCTCAAAAATACGGCGCACAATACGGTTACGTCCGCTATGGATTTCCACGCCCACTTCGCGTTTTGGCGCTCCTTGGATGTAACTGACACTATCCACAGTAATAACCCCATCTTCGAGTTCCAGACCGGCTTCTATTTTATGGAGGTCTCCCAAACTTAGGTTGTTATCCAAATGCACATGGTAAATTTTACGCACGTTATGTTTGGGGTGCGTCAATTTTTTGGTAAGGTCGCCATCGTTGGTAAACAGTAGCAGACCCGTTGTATTCCTGTCCAAACGGCCTACGGGCAACAAACGGTTGTTGGAGGCACTCGAAATCAGCTCCATTACGGTACGGCGCCCTTTTTCATCGCTTGTGGTGGTGATAAAGTTTTTGGGTTTGTTCAGTAGGATGTACTCCTTCTTTTCCAAGCTGAGTCGTTTACCATCAAAACGGACATCATCGGAGCGCTTTACCTTAAAACCCATCTCGGTCACGGCTTTTCCGTTTACCGTAACATTCCCTGCGGCAATAAAGGTATCTGCTTCCCTTCGGGAACAAATGCCTGCATTGGCAATGTAGCGGTTCAACCGAATCTCATCCGGATTGGATGGCTTTTTTGGAGTGTTCTGCCTTGGTTTGGAGGAAATTTTTTTTTCAAACGGTTTCTTTCTGTCCCCGCCCTTGAAGTTTTTTGAAGGCCTTCTGCCTTTATTGTTGTCTGATTTCGCCATCAGTCGAATTTTTTGCAAATGTACTCTTTTTAAGTTCCAAAAAACCTAAAGAACAAAGAATTACAAAATTCGGTTCAAGACCACGTCCACATCAATCAAAAGGATACTGAAAACCCCGACCACAATAATAAATTTGATGATGTTGTGCAGCCAAACGTAGTGCATTTTGCCCTCGGCTTTCCATAAGAGCACCAAGAAAAAAATCAAAAGTACCACACACGCCATAAAATAGTAATGCATATACCCGATATCAAAGGTTTTGATCAACAAAAGTGCGGGAACCAAGGTAAGTACGATCAAACAAGAAATTATGGATTTTGAGACATGGGCACCATAAATTATGGGAATGGTCTTATAGTTCTGCGCCAAATCGCCCGCCATGTTCTCCAAATCCTTGATCATTTCGCGGGCCAATATCAACAGGAACAAGAAAAGTGCGTGCACAAAAATCACGGTCTGGAAATTCTGATAGTACACAAACACCACAAAAAATGGTGCTATCGCCAATGTGGAAGACACCAAGTTGCCAACAAAGGGTATGCGCTTGAGTTTATGGGAGTAAATCCATATACCAAAAATGTAAGCGGAGAAAAACAACACCGCCCTAAACGAAATATAACTTGCCGCAAAAACGGTTAAAAAATTGAGGATAAAATAGGTAGTGAGCTTAAAACGTTGGCTCACCAAACGGTCCAACATACTTTTGGTAGGCTTGTTGATCAGATCTTTTTCCGCATCGTAAAAATTGTTGATGATGTAACCGCTCGCAATCGTAAGGGCAGAAGCCGTAACTATGAGAAACAGGTTTAAATCCAATATTACGTTACGCAAGGGAACATTGGGAGCGAGTATATAAATGGACGCTAAATATTGCGCCAAGGTGATTACCAAAATATTGTAACCCCGTACCACGGAAAACAGACTCAACAGCTTAAAAAGCAAGAGTTTGTTTTTTCTACTAAGCATGGATTTGCTTTTAGAAGTTGTAGACTACCTCCAGGTTGTGGCCTTTTAGTGATTTTTTGGCCTTTTCCAAATCTTGGGTAAAGCCTAAAATATATCCACCGCCACCAGAACCACAAAGTTTAAGATAGTAATCGTTTGTTTCGATGCCTTTTTGCCAAAGTTGATGAAATTTGGAAGGAATCATTGGCTTAAAATTGTCAAAAACTACGTGAGAGAGTTGTTTTAAGTTCCCGAACAAGGATTTTACATTACCGTTCAAAAAGTCTTCCACACAAGCATCAGTATGTTTTACAAACTGATTCTTTATCATATTGCGGAAACCTTCCTGCTTCATATTTTCCATAAACAACTGTACCATGGGTGCGGTTTCCCCGGTCATACCGCTGTCCAACAAGAACACGGCGCCTTTTCCTTCTGTATTTTGAGAAGGAATGCTGGTGGATTCAATATTGTCCTTGGAATTGATGAGAATCGGTAAGCTCAAATAACTGTTCAACGGGTCCAGCCCAGAAGATTTACCGTGAAAAAAAGATTCCATTTTTCCAAAAATTTTCTTCAACTGAAGCAGTTTTTCACGGGTGAGATTTTCCAAGACCGTGATTTTATCGGTAGCATAACGGTCATAAATAGCAGCGACCAACGCACCACTACTACCAATTCCATAGCCTTGTGGGATAGAACTGTCAAAATACATTCCTTCGGCCACGTCTTTTTCCAAAGCTTCAATATCAAAAGAGACCAAACCTTCCTCCTTCATTTCGAGCACTTTTAAATACTCCGCGTAGGCTTTCAGGCTTTTGTTCGATTTTTGCGCCATTTCGGAATTGTCATTGTCCCACTTGAGCGCGCCCTTAAAAAAATTATAAGGTATAGATAGTCCTTTGGAGTCTTTGATAATGCCGTACTCCCCGAACAATAATATCTTGGAATAAAATAATGGACCTTTCATATGCTACTACTAAGATACAAACAAATTTTGTTTAATTTTTAATAAACATCGGTAAACAAACCGATTTTATCTATAAAAACCTGTCCTTGTCCGTTCAAAATTTTGGCAAATAACGTAAAAAAACAGCTGAACTGTTCATTTTTAGTCGTTTATTTTGATTGCTCCTTTCCCCACTTGGTCCTGGATATACTGGCCATTTTCGCAATGTTCGGCCAATGTGTTTTTGATAAAGTCGCCTACCTTTTCCTTGTCCCCTTCCGGATAAAGCAAATGTACGTTGGCTCCAGCATCCAACGTAAAACAAACTGGTATTTTGGTAGTTTCGCGGTATTCCCAAATTTTATTGATGATTTCCAAAGTATCCGGTTTCATCAATATATAATAGGGGCTGCTGGTCATCATCATGGCATGCAAAGTCAGTGCTTCACTCTCTACAAGTTTGATGAACGCCTCCACATCACCATTGGCCAAAATTGGCTGTAGTTTGTCCAGATTATCAAACGCCTGTTGAAATCGGTTCTCGGCATATGGGTGGCCGTGCATCAATTGATGGCCCACCGTACTGCTCACCTGCTTTTGTCCCTTGTGCACCAACAAGATGGTGTCACAATAGCTTTTAAAATCAGAATTCACCTGGAACGGATATTCGATTCCGTATAGATTTGAACTATCTGGAATGTTGGCGTGCCGTCCCCATTGAACCAGACTGCCCTTTATACTTCTGCATGCACTTCCAGAACCCAAACGTGCCAAGTAGGATGCCTTTGCGTGGAAAAGTGCTTCACCCATGGATGGATTTAATTGTTTTTCAATATCCATCAAACATAGGGAAAGAGCCGCCATGCCACTTGCCGATGAAGCAATACCGCTACTATGCGGAAAGGAATTTGAAGTTTCTATCGTAAAATGATATTCCTTTAAAAAAGGCAGGTATTTTTCAATCCGTTCCAAAAAAGTTTGGATTTTGGGCTTAAAATTGTCCTTGGGCTTTCCCTCAAAAAACAAATCAAATGAAAAACTTTCCCTATCCTCTTTTTTTTCGAAAGATACGGAAGTGGTCGTTGCGCAAGAATCCAACGTAAAACTAATGGACGGATTGGCAGGTATCTGAACGGGACGTTTTCCCCAGTATTTTACAAGGGCAATGTTGCTTGGTGCCTTCCAAGTCACCTTACCTTTCTCGGGCGAATTTTGATAGCTACTGGGCAAAAAATCATTTTCCGTCATTGGGAATGGATTATTTCAACAAATATAAGCAGCGACAAACTTACTGGAAATCGGATGCAAATAAATTCTTATTTTAGTCGAAGTTGCGCCAACCATGAAAAAAAGAATTATTTACATAGCCCTTAGCGTTTTGGTCTGCCTCGCCATTGGTTTTTTGGCCAGTATTGCTACCCAAAGCTCCGTTAACGATTGGTACGTTACACTCAACAAGCCTTCGTTTACGCCTCCGAACTATCTTTTTGCCCCAGTGTGGACCGCACTGTACATTTTGATGGGTGTGGCTGCCGGCATCGTTTGGTCCAAAGGTTATCACCATATATGGGTAAAAACGGCATTGTACCATTTTGCGTTTCAATTGTTGCTCAATGCCTTGTGGAGCATCGTCTTTTTTGGCCTCAAAAACCCATTGGGTGGAATGGTCGTGATTTTGGCCCTGTTAACCATGATCATACTTACCATAAAATGGTTTAAGGTCATCAGTAAAACTGCCGCCCTATTAATGATCCCATATGTTTTATGGGTAGCTTTTGCCGCTGCGCTCAACTACAAAATTTGGGAGCTCAACGCCTAGGAAGATACCATTTCCAATAATTTCAACATCGTTTTATGGTTTCGGGTCGTCGCCTCCACTTTGAGCTTACTTTCAATAAGGTTATTATTGAGTTTTGCCTTACCGTAGCCATTTTTGCACCATAGGTATACACAGTTTTTGGTGATATGGAACCTTTCATTTTCAAACTCAAGTTGATTGAACTGCTCCACCAACTCCTCTTTGGGGGCGCTTTTCAGCAAAACATAATATAACTTACTTTCTTCCGCTTCTTTCAAATACGGATTGGCTTCCAAAATCGATTTGATGTCTTCTTGCCGAACAACCAAGGTCGGCACATCAAATCCGAAATGGCCATGAATGATTTTTACTATTTTTTTCTCAAGTTTATCTTTGCTTACCGGATTACTATCAAAAACAATATTGCCACTTTGGATATAGGTTTTTATATTTTTTAGACCGTTTTTCTCCAAAACCTGCCTCAAATCGGCCATTTTTATCTTTTTTTGACCACTTACGTTGATTCCTCTCAATAAAGCTATATATGTATTCCCCATACTATTGGATTCCAAACCCGGATTAATTTTAGTAAATTCAAACGCGCTTAAATTAACAAAATGAATCAATATATCCTTGCCTTGGACCAAGGTACCACTAGTTCTCGTGCCGTGGTCTTTGACAAAAAGGGAACCATTATTTCCGTAGCACAAAAAGAATTCACACAAATATTTCCGAAACCGGGCTGGGTGGAACACGACCCCGATGAAATCTGGTCCACCCAAGCAGGAATGGCCGCAGAAGCCGTGAGCAAAAAAGGATTGAAAGCATCCCAAATGGCCGCCATTGGCATTACCAACCAGCGGGAAACGGTTGTGGTCTGGGACAGAACTACCAGCGAACCTGTTTACAACGCCATAGTTTGGCAAGACAAACGGACCGCGGATTACTGTGACGAACTCAAAAATGAAGGTAAATCCGATCTGATTCGAGAAAAAACGGGTTTGGTCATCGATTCCTATTTTTCGGGCACCAAAGTAAAATGGATTTTGGACAATGTAGATGGGGCACGAGAAAAAGCGGAAGCGGGTGATTTAATCATGGGTACGATAGATTCATGGCTCATTTGGAAAATGACCGATGGTGGGCTTCACATCACAGATGTGACCAATGCTTGCCGGTCTATGCTGTTCAACATCAACGCCATGGATTGGGACGATGAGCTTTTGAAATTGCTCACCATTCCCAAAAGCATGCTCCCCGAAGTGAAGCAATCCAGTGAAGTCTATGGAGAAACAACCCCGAATTTATTTGCCACTCCAATTCCGATCGCAGGGATTGCAGGTGATCAGCAAGCCGCTTTGTTCGGACAAATGTGTACAAAAAAGGGCATGGTAAAAAACACTTATGGCACAGGTTGTTTTATGTTGATGAACATTGGGGAAAAACCGATTGTTTCCAACAACAACCTACTGACCACGGTCGCATGGAAAATCAATGGAAAAACTCAATATGCCCTTGAGGGAAGCATTTTTATTGCCGGTGCGGTGGTGCAATGGCTTCGGGATAGCTTAAATATCATTAAAACCTCTTCGGAAGTGGAAAAACTTGCCAGTTCGGTAGACAATACCGAGGGTGTTGTTTTTGTTCCCGCTTTCGCGGGATTGGGAGCCCCTCACTGGAACCAAAAGGCACAGGGAACTATTTTTGGACTTACCCGGGGAAGCACCGATGCACATATTGCAAGAGCTGCCCTGGAATCGATTGCCTACCAGACCATGGATATTCTTAAAGCAATGGAGGCAGATTCTGGAATTTCCATAAAAGAACTTCGCGTGGATGGCGGCGCCACTGTAAACGATATGTTGATGCAATTCCAAGCGGATGTATTGAACACGGTTACCGTACGGCCAAAAATTGTAGAAACTACGGTAATGGGCGCGGCCTATTTGGCAGGATTGGCCGTTGGTTATTGGGAAAGTCCAGAAGAAATACAGGACATTTGGCAAACCGATGTGCATTTTGAACCAACGGAAAAGCGTGAAGCCATTGACGAGGGCATCAAACATTGGTACAAAGCCATAAAAGCATTGGAGTTCTGGACGGAGAACCCCTAAAACAAAAAAACACTAACATTCCCTTTATATGACTCCTTTTTTATCTGAAATTGTAGGTACTTTTTTGCTGATGGTACTCGGTTGTGGCGTTAATGCCAACGTATCCCTTCAAAAAACCTACGGTAACGGCTCCGGCTGGATCGTGATCACCACGGGATGGGCTTTTGCGGTCTATACCGGTGTCGTGGTCGCTGGCCCATACAGCGGCGCGCACATCAACCCTGCAGTAAGTATTGGATTGGCCGTAGCCGGCGAATTCCCTTGGACCGAGGTCCCAAGTTATATTTTGGCCCAATTTATTGGTGCAATGTTCGCTGCATTTTGCATTTGGCTTGTAAACAAAGATCATTTTGATGCCACCGAAGACGGTGGTACCAAGCGAGGTGTTTTTTGTACGGCACCGGCAATTCCAAATACATTGATAAATCTATTTTCCGAGATTTTGGGCACATTTGTACTGGTATTTGCAGTACTTTATTTTACGGATGCCGTATTATCCACAGACGATGCGATTATTGGTTTGGGGTCGTTGGGTGCTTTGCCCGTCTCCTTGATCGTTTGGGGCATCGGTTTGTCATTGGGTGGAACCACTGGCTATGCCATTAACCCTGCCAGGGATTTAGGACCACGTATCGTTCATGCTCTATTGCCCTTAAAAAACAAGGGGTCCAATGGTTGGAGCTATGCTTGGATTCCTGTTGTAGGGCCCATACTGGGAGCTTCCATAGCTGCATGGATTGCTTTGGCCCTGCAATAATTCTTAGGAAGTGATGGCTTTGGCCGCAATATAGGCTCCTGTCCATGCATTTTGGAAATTGAATCCACCTGTAATGGCATCCACGTTCATGATTTCCCCTGCAAGGTAGAGATCAGGGTGCAGTTTGCTCTCAAAAGTCTTAAAGTTGATTTCTTTTAAATCCACCCCGCCAGCAGTAACAAACTCTTCTTTGAAAGTGCTCTTGCCTTCTACCTTGAACGACGAGGCCGTCAATTGTTCGGCCAAAGCCTGTAATTGCTCTTTATTAATGTCTCCCCAGCGTTCGTCAGGTGTTATGTTCGCTGCTTCCACCAAACGCTTCCACAAGCGTTTTGGAAGTTCTGTCACATTGGTACGCATAACGGTCTTCTTGGCTTCTACTTCCTTTAATTCCTTGAGTAAGGCTTCCATGGATTCGGTGCTGTATTCAGGCAACCAGTTCACTTTTATTTTGAAGGAGTAATTGTAATCGTGCAGGATGTTGGCTCCCCAAGCGGAAAGTTTCAAAATGGCCGGGCCGCTCAAACCCCAATGGGTTATCAAAAGTGGACCATCTGCATAAAGAACGGCCTGATCCTTTAGATTACTCTTCAAGTTCAGCTTTTTTTTATCGGTATGAAAGGTTTTTTTTGGCATCACCTCAACAGTAGCATAAGTACTGATGCCTTGTATGCCCTGAATTCTTTTATCACTGATATTGAAGGTGAACAGTGAGGGCACGGGCGGAACTACATTATGACCCAAGTTTTCCAATAATTTCCAGATTTTAGGGTTGCTTCCGGTGGCCAGCATCAGTTTTTTACATTGATAATGCTTGTTCATGGTGGTGACCTGCCAACCCTCATCCGTTTTATCGATTGCTTTTACGGAACTATTTTTTAAAACCTGAACGCCCAAGCGTTCTGCTTCGCCCACCAAACAGTCTATAATACTTTGGGAAGAGTCGCTTTTAGGAAAAACGCGACCATCATCTTCTATCTTGAGAGGCACCCCCCGCTCTTCGAAAAAGGCCATCACATCCATTGGGGCATATTTGTGAAAAGGGCCTAATAGCTCTTTTTCGCCTCGAGGATAATTTGTGGCCAGTTCTTTGGGAAGAAACTCTCCATGCGTCACATTACAGCGCCCCCCTCCGGAAACTTTCACCTTGGAAAGTACGGTTTTGCCTCTTTCAAAAATGGCGATATTCCATTGTGGCGAGAGTTCCGCTATTTGAACTGCCGCATAAAATCCCGCTGCTCCGCCTCCAACAATTATGACATCGTACATCAATTAACTCGTTCCGGGTAATTGGTAATAATACCGTCGACACCAAAATCGGTCATTTTTTGAATATCCTCGGGTTCGTTTACCGTCCACGTATATACCTTAAATCCTGCTTGATGGATTTTTGCGGTGTTCTCTTGGGTAAGTGTCTCAAAATTAGGATTAATGGCCACAGCATTCAATTCTTTTGCGACATTGATAGCTTGCAATGGGTCATTTTCTGTAAGAACAGCAATTTTTATATCCTTGTTGTAGGACCTCATATCTTGCAATTCGTCCCAATTAAAACTGGAAATCACAAAATTCTCTGGGCTCCACCCCATGTTTTCAATGTAATAGTTTACAATATGATTTACCCTATCTGCCGTCCCTGCTCCTTTTAGTTCTATATTCAAAACAACTTGATTGTTTATCCGTTTAAGTACATCCTGAAGCATGGGAATTTTATGTCCGCCATCCAAGATGAGCTGTCGAAGCTGGACAATGTTGTATTCTTCAATATTTCCGCCACCGTTGGCCAATCTATCCACTTTTTTATCATGAAAAACTACAATCTCTCCGCTCTGGATTTTAAATACGTCAATTTCTATCATATCCACACCAAGGTCCAATGCCTTCTGAACGGATGCCAATGTATTCTCAGTTTCGTGTCCCATGGCGCCCCTGTGCCCTATAACCAATGGTTTGGATGTATTCATTTCACAACTGATTAAAAATAGAAAAGCTCCAAGAGCTATTAGTAAGGTTCTGTTCATTTTGGTTTGGTTTTGAAAACTAAAAATACGATTTGCAAATTAAAAAATGAATCAATCCCCTACCTTAAAAATGTAGGATTGAAGTGGCGCCAAATCCAGCTGTACCTGTCCCTGCCCGTTGGTAATTGCCATATTGGCATTGATTGTTCCGTACAGTTGCTCCGTCAATGGATATTTGCCATCCTTAAGTTGCCATTTGGCTACTACATCTTCAGGTATTTTGAGTTGGAAGGAATAACTTTTATATCCATCAAAATTGGATAGTACAATGAGTTTTTCATTTTTGTTCCAGCGCACATAGGAGAGTACACGGTGATCGTAACCTTCCGTGTTATCCTTGTTATAAAAATGAATTTCTTGGTACTCCCCCATTAACGCTTCACTATTGATAGTGAAATTTAGGAGGCGTTGATAAAAATCCCTGAGATGTTTTTCTTCATCTGATAATTGGCCACCATCAAACTTCTTGTTATTGAGCCATCTTTGGTGGTGCGGCACTCCGATGTAATCAAAAATGGAAGTTCTCGTTGGGCTGCCAAAACCTGCATCTTCTGCTGCTGGCTCCCCTACCTCCTGTCCAAAATAAATCATGGTGGGCGAGGTACTTATGGTTGCGGAAACGACCATTGCGGGTCTGCCCAATTGGGCATTGCCCACAAAATCGGGACTGGCGATACGTTGCTCGTCATGGTTTTCCAAAAAGTGGAGCATGTGGTGCTCTATATCCGCCATCCCTTTTTGCACCACGGGAATATGGTCTGTCCAACCGTAACCCTTCATAATGTGTTTGATGCTATCGTAAAGCTCTACCTTATCATACAGGTAATCCATTTTACCTTTTTGGATGTAATCGCGGTACAATGCCGGGTTATATACCTCCGCCAACAAAAAGGCACCGGTATTCTTCATTTTGATATTGGAGTTTAGATAGCTCCAAAATTCCACGGGCACCATTTCGGCCATATCAAAACGGAAGCCATCCACCCCAAAATCCAACCAATACTGGGCAATATCCTTGAATTTGTACCATGAATCGGGTAGTTCTTTATCCTTCCAAAATTCGTAGTGCTCTCTATAATCCTTTTGGCGGTATGCTTCAGGTAGTTCCTCAAAATCCTTGGTACCATCGGGTCGGACCCCATAGTTGATTTTTACGGTTTCATACCAATCGTTAAAATGTGGTTGTGCCAATCTAGAGCCATTTCCTGTCCATTTGGCCGGCACCTCTTCAAATTTTGAATCGGCCAACCTATTTTCGTTACCTCCAAGCGGCAAGTAACCATCCTGCCACTCTGAGACTTTGAAAGCTTCGCCCGGGATATAGTAAAAATTGTTATTGACATCATATTCCTTTGAAGTATCGTCCGAGAAGCCAAAATCCGCCACCCCTTCGGGGTTTGTACGTCCTTCATAATTCCTGGCGACATGGTTGGGAACAATATCGATGATGACTTTTAAACCTGCGTTGTGGGTTCTTTCAATCAATGCTTTGAACTCTTGCAAACGTTTTGCGGGGTCAACGGCCAAATCGGGGTTTACATTATAGTAGTCCTTTACGGCATAGGGGGAACCTGCTCTTCCTTTAACCACATCGGGGTCATCGTTGGAGATTCCGTATGATGTATAATCGGCAATTACTGCATGGTGCGGCACCCCGGTATACCAGATATGGGTGACTCCCAAATCCTTTATTTCGGCCAATGCCCTTTTGGAAAAGTCAGCGAATTTGCCAACGCCGTTTTCCTTTTTGGTGCCCCATGGTTTGTTGGTCGTATTGGTATTTCCAAAAAGTCGGGTAAACACCTGATAGACTACTTCTTTCTTTTTCATGGGCAAAGGGGCGGTCTTGTGGTCTGGTTTATCTTTGCACGAAGATAACGTGAGAAATGCTAGGAATAAAATATGTCCTAATATTGTTCTCATTTTTAAGAAATTGGGGCAGTTCGTTCAGCTCAATGAGCAATGGAGTCCCTTATTACCAAGGTGGGCTCTAGAATTTTAGTTTGATACGTTTCTTCTTCCGCCTCACTTTCAACCTTATAAATCAACATTTTAGCTGACTCTTCGCCCATTTTCTCCCCGTGCTGGGCGACAACCGAAAGACTTGGGTTGGCGTATTTGGACAACACTCCATCCGTAAAGCCAATAAATGCAACATCGTCGGGTATTCTAAGACCCTTTTTTTGAGCAAATCGCATACCGCACACCGCAAATATTTCGTTCACGCATAAAACGGCATCGGGTTCTTTGTTATCCAAGAAGGTTTTAATGGCTTCTTCGTCCATTTCCATGGATGGCATTTTCAATATCATGGATTCATCTGCTTCCAGCTCGCTTTCCTGTAATGCTTTCCAATATCCCTGGGTACGGGCCTTACTAACGCTGAGATAATCGTCCGTAGTAATAAGTGCTATTTTCTTTTTTCCTTGATCTATAAACTTTTTGGTTGCCTGATACGCACCCAGTTCATCATCTATAATTACTTTATCACATTCGATTTCATGGGTTATTCTATCAAAAAGTACCACGGGAATACCTTGTTCGGTCACTTCTTTTAGGTGATTGTAATCCCCTTTTTGCTGCGTCTCGGAAGACAGGGACATTATAAAACCATCTATACTTCCATTGGCCAGCATTTCCATATTAATAACTTCTTTGTCAAAAGATTCTTCGGAAAGACATACAATCACATTGTACCCCCTTGCGTTGGCGTATTTCTCGATGCCCCGAATAACCGTTGTAAAAAAGTGGTGTACAATATCCGGAATGACAACTCCAATATTTTTGGTCCTCTTATTTTTTAGGCTGATGGCTATGTTATTGGGCTTGTAATTGTAAAGCTTGGCAAAGGCCTGTACTTTCTCTTTGGTATCCCTACTTATCTCCTCGCTGTTCTTTAGCGCTTTGGAAACGGTGGAAATAGATACTTCAAGCTCTCTTGCTATATCTTTTAAGGTTATCTTGGCTTTCAATGCTACGTTTTTTGGTAATCTAATTTGGTCTCGAAAATTAGTCAATAATCAAACAATGCAACCTAGTTGTCTTACTTTTTTAACAAAACAGCAACATCTATTTACTGTAATAGCTTCATTAAAAATATTGTTCAAAAATAAAATTACTATATTAGTGGGATTATTGCTGATTTAGCAATTCCCAAAAACTTAACTGGGAATTAAACAAATATGTGGATTATAATTTGTGAAATCTACACTTCTTAAAGTTGTTAACACGAAAACGGTTTCGTTGAAAATTGCAATATACTTAAATTTTGATTAACCTTTTTTTTGTATATGTTTAACACTTGAATAAAAATTAACTAAACTTAAATTAATTATTTATGAAGATTACGCTACTAAGGAGCTTTTTAATGCTCGGAGCATTTCTGTGCTTTGGGTTGGTGAAGGCTCAAACAGTATCAGGTACCGTTTCGGATGCTAACGGACCTTTGCCAGGGGCAAGCGTATTGGTAAAAGGTACTACCAACGGTACGCAGACCGATTTTGACGGTAATTACACCCTTAACGATGTGGAGGATAGTGCCACTTTGGTTTTTAGTTACATCGGTTACAAAACCCAAGAAATTGCAGTAAACGGGCAATCTAACATTGATATCACCTTGGCTGAAGATGCACAAGCTTTGGACGAGGTGGTAATTATAGGTTACGGTCAAACGACTATCGATGACGCCACAGGTGCCGTTGCAGTTGTTTCTGCAGAGGACTTTAACCAAGGTGTAATTTCTTCTCCTGAACAATTGATCCAAGGTAAAACAGCCGGTGTACAAATTACCCAAAGTAGTGGTGAACCCGGTGCAGGAATTAATGTTAGGATTCGAGGTACGAGCTCTGTGCGTTCCAACAACAACCCTCTATTTGTTGTTGATGGTATGCCCCTTACAGGCGAAGACACTTCTGCAGGAGGAGCTGATGTAGGAACAGGAACAAGTTCTTCCAAAAACCCATTGAGCTTCCTTAACCCAAATGACATTGAAAGCATCAGTATCCTTAAAGATGCATCCGCAACGGCAATTTATGGTTCTCGTGGCGCAAACGGTGTTGTGATTATTACCACCAAAAGTGGTAAAACTGGACAAGGTAGATTTGAGTTCACCTCAAATTTGAGCTATTCCACACCTGCCAAAACTTTCAATCTATTGAACAGAGACCAATTCTTGACCGCACTACCGGATTATGGCGGTGACCCAGATGCTTTGGACTTTGGATCAAATACAGATTGGCAAGAAATTATTTTAAGAAGTACTGCTTCTCAAAACCAAAATCTTTCTTATTCCAAAAACTACGGAAGCGGAAACGTACGTGCTTCCTTCGGCTACGGGAAACAATTTGGTGTGGTAGAAGGCTATGCTCAAGAAAGATTAACAGGAAGAATTAATGCTTCCCAAAGATTTTTTGACAATAAATTAAAGATAGATGCCAATCTTACAGTTTCAAGAATCAATGATGATGGTGGTGCCATCAGTAACAACTCCGGTTCCACTGGTGATTTAATTGGTGCAGCTTATTTTGCCAATCCAACATGGCCCGCCAGTACACCTTTCTCAACTGGAGGCAGCGAAATTAACCCACTCCAGTTATTGAACTACTATGACGATGTTACCCACACCGACAGGTTTCTGGGTAATGTATCTGCAGAATACAGTCTAACAGAAAACCTAAAAGCCAAAGTTGCCGTAGGGTACGATGATTCAAGTTCTGAAAAATATCAAGTTCAATCTGCGCTGTCTACAGGTATTGGTGATGCCCCTGGACAGGGTCAAGGGGCTTTAAGCACAGTAGAGGTAACCGGCAAACTTTTAGACGTTACGCTCAGTTATAACAAGGAATTTGACAATTCAAAATTAACAGCCTTACTAGGCTACTCTTTCCAGAGTTACCAGAGAGCAGGTAAGAATATTACTGCACTCGGTTTTGGATCTCCTGATTTGAATTCAATGATTTCTGACTTGGGAACTGCTACTTCAGCAATTGAACGTCAGCTTCCTGGTAAATATCAACAATTTGGATACAACGATTCAGGGACATTTGTAAACCGCTTGTTTGTGGACGAACCTGGAACTTTTGACGTGGACAGCCCTACCGGAGTTCCAATCAGTGCTGTCGCAGGAAACTATTTTGATACGACTAATGAGTTACAATCTTTCTTTGGTAGAGCGGAGTATACCATTGCAAACAAATATATTATCACAGGTACGTTAAGGGTTGATGGTTCCTCTAGGTTTGGACCAAACAACCAATATGGTTACTTCCCTTCTGGTGCGTTTGCATGGAAATTGAACGAAGAAGATTTTATCGGGGATACTTTCTCCACCCTTAAACTTCGAGTAGGCTATGGTATTACAGGTAACCAAGAAGGTCTGGGATATGGAAACTTTACCGTAAGACAGCGTTTTGCAGATATAGGTATTGACCAAAACCAAAATATCAATGCTCCTGGTCTTGCCATACAATCCTTTACAAACGATGATTTGAAATGGGAGGAAACTGCACAGGCCAACATTGGACTGGATTTTGGAATAAACAATAACAGATTCTCCGGTACATTGGATTTTTACCATAAGACCACCAATGATCTATTATTGCAGCAAGAGGCCGCACAGCCTTCACCACAACCTTTCTACTTTGGTAACTTGGACGCCAAAGTAATTAACCAAGGTGTGGAACTTTCCATGAACTACGATATCATCCAAATGGAAGATGCCAACTGGAACCTTGGTTTCAACGTAGCGTATAACGATAATATGGTAGAGGATTTCAATGGCCAGATTCAGACTGGTGAAATCAACGGTAACGGACTTACAGGAGCATATGCACAGCTATTGGCTGGCGGACAGCCATTGTTCTCCTATTATTTGAGAGAATTTGGTGGGTTCGATGAAAATGGTATTTCCGTTTATCCAAACGGCGATGTTCAGGAATTTGTTGGAAAAAGTGCATTGCCCAAAGTTAACTTAGGTATTAGTACAAGTGCTTCCTATAAGAATTGGGACTTCAATGCATTCTTATCCGGACAGTATGGTTTCTATGTTTACAACAACACACAGAACGCTTACTTTACTGCCGGTATTATTGGTGTAGGTAAAAATGTGACACAAAGTGTTCTTTCCAACGGTGAATCCAATGCCAACGCTGCTGATGTTTCCACAAGATTTTTGGAAAAAGGTGATTTCTTGAGGCTTCAAAATGCCTCCTTGAGCTACAACGTTCCTTTAAGCGGGGATGGAGCGATACAAAGTTTACGTTTATCTTTGATTGGTCAGAATTTGTTTGTCATTACAGATTACTCAGGTCTGGACCCAGAGGTGAACGTACCAAAATCGCTTAACAATATTCCTTCCTTGGGAATCGATTATACTGCCTTTCCAAGGTCTAGAACAGTTACATTAGGTATTAGTGCAACTTTTTAAAAAATTATTTCTATGAAAGCTATCAAACTAAATAAAATATATGTCTGGACAATCGCATTGGCCATGCTTGGTTGTACGGACTTGGAAATTGAGCAGACAGATTCGATTTTCACGGACTTGAGCGGAGAATTTACCGGGGTACAAGCAGGGGCTAGTCTAACAGCATTGTACAACTCAGTGCGGGGCCAAACAGAAAGCCAAGAAAACCTTTATGCGCTTACAGAAGTAAGTACCGATGAATTTGTAGTTCCTACACGTGGTACGGACTGGGGAGACAACGGGGTTTGGAGAACCTTGCACTCCCATACTTGGAGCACTACGCACCAAAGGGTTAAAAATACTTGGAACGACCAGAATAGTAATGTTTACAACGCAACTACAATAATCGACAGTAGAAGTAAACCTACGGCTCAACAAGTTGCTGAGGCAAAGTTTTTAAGAGCCTACAGCATGTTTTGGTTGATAGACCTTTTTGGTCAAGTTCCCTTTAGGACTCCAGACGAAGGTCCAGATGTTAACCCAATGGTTATGACGAGGGCCGAGGCTTTTGATTTCGCAGTAAAAGATTTGACCGAGGCAATTCCAGATTTACCGTCTGTTGGACCAAGTGAGGATCTGGTAAGAGCTTCCAAAGCAGCTGGAATGCTACTTTTGGCTAAATTTTACCTGAACAAACATATCTACACAGGAACAGGAACTCCCGAGAATTCTGACATGCAGCAAGTCATAAGCTTAGTTGATGACATTGAAGCTGAAGGTTTTGAATTGCAAGAAGGCTATTTTGAATTATTTACTTCCGATGTAGATACTGAAACAATATTCTTTACTACTTCAAGTGTTGGAAACAACATTTGGAACACATTGCATTATAACCAAATTGTTCCCGACCAACCTGGTGGATGGAACGGATTTACCACCATTGCAGAATTCTACGACTTGTTCGAAGGTGATCCAAACGTGAACACTCCTGGTTCAGGCCAAGAAGAAAGAAGAGGTGAAGTTCCAACAGACGGCACCAACTTTGGTATTGGTAACGGTTTCCTAATTGGACAACAGTATGATGCCAACGGTAATCCCTACAAAGATAGAACGGGAGCCCCCTTGGTATTTACCAAAGAATTGCCAGGTCTATTGGGTAACAATGAAAGAACTGGTATTCGAGTAATTAAGTACAACCCAGCCAATGGTGCTTTTGCCAACCACAAGATAGTATTAAGATACGCTGATGCTTACTTAATGAAAGCCGAAGCTATGTTAAGAAGCGGAGGTGATCCTACAACAATGGTAAACACCCTTAGAACATTAAGAGGTGCTTCTCCATTAGGCAGTGTTACCGAGCAAGACATACTTGATGAAAGAGGAAGGGAATTGTATGGTGAACAATGGAGAAGAAATGACTTGATTCGTTTCGGACAGTTTACTTCGCCATGGTCTTACAAAGAAGTTTCTGGAGACGAGACCAAAAACTTGTTCCCTATCCCTGCAACAGCAATCATATCCAACCCGAATTTAGTACAAAACCCTGGCTATTAATACAAACAAAGTTTAAGCTGTTTAATATACTTGAAAAGACCACCATTCGGTGGTCTTTCCTTTTTGGCATA
This sequence comes from uncultured Allomuricauda sp., assembly GCA_963677115.1. Classification (GTDB taxonomy): domain Bacteria; phylum Bacteroidota; class Bacteroidia; order Flavobacteriales; family Flavobacteriaceae; genus Flagellimonas. The sequence continues at coordinate 1,769,251 of OY781874.1, read as the reverse complement.
AACCATATTAGGCAATTATTAACCGTTCCTTAGGAAAACATTAATCGATAATACCTTTGAACCAATAAGTTAATACTTATATTAATCTGCTATTGATGGGAGAAATGAGAAAATTCCTCTATACTACTTTTGCCTTGTTAATAACCCTGATGGGTTGTACCCAAAACTCTGGTGGCAACTTATTTGTTCTCAAAGATTCCAAGGATACAGGAATTAAGTTCATCAATCAACTCGAACAAACCCCCCAACTTAACATTCTTAACTATCTCTATTTTTATAACGGAGCCGGAGTCGCAGCAGGTGACTTTAACGGAGATGGCCTTGTCGACCTATATTTCACCTCCAACCAGCAGTCGGACAAACTGTATTTAAACCAGGGAAAGTTTAAGTTCAAAGATGTTACCGTCACTTCTAAAGTGGACAATAAAACAGGGTGGACCACAGGTGTATCCCATGTCGATGTAAACAACGATGGACTTCTGGATCTCTATATATGCAAAGTAGGAGATCACGAAACCATTCGTGGCCAAAATTTGCTGTACGTTAATCAAGGTAATAATAAAGACGGTGTCCCAATCTTCAAGGAAGAGGCAGCCAAATATGGGCTGGACTTTATAGGCTACTCCACTCAGGCCGTATTTTTTGATTATGATTTGGACGGAGACTTGGATATGTACCTTCTGAACCACTCGGTCAACCCAAACCGCTCTTACGGAAAAGGATCCAAGCGTAAAATAGTAGACTCGATGTCTGGGGACGTGCTTTTTAAGAATGAAAATGGCAACTATATAGATGTCTCCAAAGAAGCAGGAATATTTCAGGGCACAATTGGTTATGGTTTGGGGTTGGCGATTAGCGACATCAACAACGATGGTTATCCGGATATCTATATCGGCAACGATTTTTTCGAAAACGATTATCTCTACATCAATCAAAAAGATGGAACCTTTAAAGAAACAATCTCCGAAAATGATAAAAAACTTGGGCACACCACCCACTTTAGCATGGGCAACGATATCGCCGATATCAATAACGATGGCCTCACGGATATTCTATCCTTGGATATGCTTCCCGAAGATTTGGAAACCTATAAAACATCGGGAGTCGAGTACCCTTATCCGGTCTACCAACAATACTTAAAAAATGATTTTGCCCCTCAATACATGTCAAACACATTGCACCTAAACTTAGATGGGGAGAACTTTAGTGAAATAGCCAGCTTAAGCGGTATCGATGCCACGGAATGGTCTTGGGGTGCTTTACTTGCCGATTATGACAACGACGGCCTTAAGGACCTTTTTATTTCCAATGGAATACAAGGGGTCACCAATGATATGGATTATATCAACTACATTTCCAACGAAGAAATCCAACAAAATATAGAAAATGGACTATCCGATAAGGACATGGAACTCATAGACCGATTACCTAAGAAAATGGTACAGAATTATTTCTATAAAAATAAAGGCGGCAGCCAGTTCGATAATGTCACAACCTCCTGGGGGCCACAAATTGACTCCTATAGCAATGGTTGCGTATATGCCGATTTGGATAACGACGGTGACTTGGATCTAGTCGTCAACAATGTGAACCAAGAAGCCTTTGTAATGGAAAACACCCTTGCGGACAATCATTATCTTAAAATAAAGTTGCTGGGTAACGATAAAAATAAATTTGGCATAGGGGCAAAGGTCTTCCTTTATGGTAAAAATGGAGTTTCTGTTCAAGAAAATATTGCCACACGCGGTTTCATGTCCGCCAAAGATAATAGTCTCAACTTTGGGGTCGGCAAGGATTCAATTATCGATTCCGTTCAGGTTGTTTGGCCCCAAGGCCCATACCAGACGCTTAAAAAAGTAAAGGTTGACCAAACAATAAAGGTTTCACGATCCAATGCATCGGGGAATTATATTGAAAATGGAAATAGCGGTACCAAAACCAGCTGTCCTATCCCATCGCGAAAATTGGACTTCGTCCATAAAGAATATCCAACATTGGATTTTGACCGGAATCCACTTATCCCCTTTGCCGCTTCCAACGAAGGCCCTTCCGTCTCCGTTGTTGACATCAACAAAGATGGATTCGATGATATCTTCATTTCTGGCGGTAAAAATCAGGCATCAAAGCTTTATCTACAAGATTCAAATGGCCTATTCAACGAACATCAAACCGAGACTTTCGACGAAGACACCATCAATGAAGATGTAGACCATGTATTTACGGATATTGACAATGACGGAGACCTTGACCTGATCGTAGTCAGTGGTGGCAATGAGTTTACCAACGGAAGGCCCCTCCAACCAAGACTTTACCGAAACAATAAAGGTCAGTTCTTAAAATCGCAAACTTTTCCAAAAATTGAAGTCAATGCATCAAAAATAGACACGGTAGATGTTGACAATGATGGTGACTTGGACCTATTTATAGCTTCGAATGCAGTACCCGGCCAATTTGGGGCCAAAGCCAAGCAATATCTTTTAGAAAATGATGGTGCAGGGGATTTCACAGAAATAACAGAATCCTTCGCGTCCGAACTTCAAGGGTTTGGCAACATCAAAGATTTTGTTTGGAAAGACCTAGACGGCAATGGGTTTTTAGACCTTATTGCAGCTGGCCATTGGACCCCAGTAACCATTTTTCTGAACGACGGGAAAAATCTTTCTTCCCAAAAGGACAATGGACTTGGGAACACCAATGGTTGGTGGAACGCTTTGGAACTTGCTGATATGGATAACGATGGGGATTTGGATATCCTTGCCGGCAACTGGGGTCTTAACACAAAATTCAATGCATCCCTGGAAAAACCCGTTACACTATACATTAACGATTTTGATGACAACGGCTCCATTGAAACGGTAGTGACCCATTTTCATGGTGATCGCGAAACCGCTTTTGCTTCCAAAGATGAATTGGCCAAACAAATGCCATTTTTAAACAAGAAATTTCTCTTTTACAAAGATTTTGCAAAAGCCTCCCTAGAAGAACTTTTCGGGGAAAATAAATTAAAGAAAGCCACTAAAAGAAAAGTCTATACGCTAAGCACTTCCTATTTTGAAAATGACGGCAACAACAACTTCTCGAAGAAGCCATTACCCCACTTGGTGCAAGCCTCGTCCGTAAACGACATTTATTTGGTAAAGAACATCAAAGAAACGATTAATGAAATATTAATGGTGGGCAATAATTTTGAGATAAGCACCCAACTTGGTAGATTGGACGCTTCACACGGATTTTTATTGCATAATGATGAAAACGGTAATGTAAGTTTGAAGCAAAACCTGGGAATTTCCGGTGCAGCCAGAAAAATTGAAAAAATAATCATCAATGGGAAAGAAGAATTCATCATAACGATGAACAATGATGCTCCCGTTTTTTTGGTCAAAAAACAGAACGATAAATGAAACTGCAAAATATAACCATATGCCTCCTTTTAATAGGCGTAATCGCTTGTAGGAATAAAGAAGGCACCCCCTCTGAAGAAAAAGTAAAAACAGAAACACTTTTTACCCTTTTGCGGCCCGAAGAAACAGGCGTTACGTTCATCAACAAGGTTGAAAACAAGAAAAACTTCAACATTTTTAAGTACCGTAACTTTTACAATGGCGGCGGTGTGGCCATTGGCGACATCAACAACGATGGACTACAGGACATTTATCTAACCGGAAACATGGAGCCAAATCGGCTTTATCTCAACAAAGGGAATATGCAATTTGAAGACATATCCGAGACCGCTGGCGTACTCGGCAACAAACCTTGGTCTACAGGGGTTGTAATGGTAGATATCAACAATGATGGTCTCTTGGACATTTATGTTTCCAATGCCGGAAACATGGAAGGCAACAACCACGATAACGATCTGTACATCAATAACGGCGATCTTACATTTACCGAGAGAGCCGAGGAATATAATTTGGCCAAAACAGGTTTTACTACACATGCATCCTTTTTTGACTATGATAAGGATGGTGATTTGGATGTTTACATCCTCAACAACAGCAACATACCCGTAAGCAGTTTGGGATATGCCGAGCAGCGCGAAGTTCGGGCACAGGACTGGGAAGGAGTCCCAGACATCTTCAAAGGTGTTGGCGATATGCTCCTAAGAAACGACAACGGTAAATTTGTGGATGTGAGCGAAGAAGCTGGAATCTATGGAAGCCTTATCGGTTTCGGTCTTGGTGTAATGGTCACGGATTTTAATGGCGACCTTTACCCCGACATTTATATTTCCAATGATTTTTATGAAAGGGACTATCTCTACATCAATCAAAAAGATGGTACGTTCAATGAAGAAATCAAGGAATGGATATCGCATTTGAGCCTCTCCGCCATGGGAATTGATATTGCGGACATCAATAATGACGGACACAACGACATCTTTATTACCGAAATGCTGCCGGAAGAAGAACATCGTGTAAAATCCGTAATGGAATTTGAGGGATATAACATTTTTAACCTCAAGCAGAATAAGGATTTTGGTCAGCAATACATCCAGAATACACTACAGCTCAACAACGGCAATGGAACTTTCTCAGAAGTCGCCAACTACAGTGGCATCGATGCCACCGATTGGAGCTGGGCAGGGCTCATGTTCGATATGGACAACGATGGGCTAAAGGACATATTCATCACCAATGGTATCAATCATGACCTCACCGATTTGGATTTTGTGGATTTCTTCGCCAATGAAATAGTCCAGAAAATGGCTTTAACAGGTAAAAAGGAATCCATTGATTCCATTATCAGTAAAATGCCGGTGAACCCACAGCCCAATTATGCCTATAAGAACAATGGTGACATTTCCTTTACAAATGCCAACAAAGAATGGGGTTTCGAAATCCCTTCCCGTTCCAACGGTTCCGCATATGCCGACCTGGACAACGATGGCGACCTCGACTTGGTCATCAATAACGTGAACACACCTGCTTTCATATATCGCAACAATACGGAATCGCAATTGAACCACAACTATATACAATTAAGGTTCAAGGGGCCCAAGAACAACCCATTTGCCATAGGCACTTTGGCCAAGGTCTATTTTGATGGAAATATTTTAAACCAAGAATTGATTCCATCCAGAGGTTTCCAGTCCTCTGTGCAATACGAAATGACCATCGGTCTGGGAAAATCTGAAAAGCTGGATTCCATTAGAATTGTTTGGCCTGATGAACGCACGGAAAAATTAGAAAACGTAAAAGCCAATCAAGTACTCAACTTGAATCATACAAACGCTACTGAAACGTACACAATTCCTAAAAAGGTAAGCAAAAAATCATTTTTGACCGAATTGGAGAATGGTTTGCTTGCTTCGCACCAAGAAGACAATTACAACGATTTTGATTACGAAGGCTTGATTTCCCATAAACTCTCACAAGAAGGACCATCATTGGCAGTGGCAGATGTGAATGGCGACGGAAATGAGGATTTTTTTATCGGCGGGGCCAAAGGTCAACCAGGGGCCATTTACACCCATCGAGGAAATGGGAAAGTTTCTCTCAACAAAAACACGGTCTTTGAAGAGGATAAGGAGCATGAGGACGTCGCAGCAACCTTTTTCGATGCCGATGGTGATGGCGATATGGACCTGATCGTAGGCTCCGGCGGAAACGACGTGGGCAGGCAACGTAATTATAGGGCACGTTTATACCTAAATGACGGGAACGGTAACTTTTCAAAATCGGAAAACGAACTGCCATCAACCTTTAAGAATATTTCCACTATAGCTCCATATGATTATGACAACGATGGTGATGTGGACCTTTTTATCGGTTCACGGAGTGTTGTGGGCATATATGGAGTGTCCCCAGACCATCTCCTCTTGGAAAATATGGGAGATGGTACCTTTACCAATGTAACGGAACGTTTGGGTTACGACCTAAAAGATGCTGGAATGGTCACTGATTCCAAATGGATCGATATGGATGGTGATGGTAAAAACGATTTAATCGTCTCAGCCGAATGGGATACCCCAAAAATTTACAAGAACACCGGTAGAAGATTGACCAAAATGTCCACCTCATTGGACAGTTTGTACGGATGGTGGAACACCGTGGAAACCGCAGACTTGGATGGTGATGGCGACCAAGACTTGATATTGGGCAACCAAGGCTTGAACCTTCATTACAAGCCAAAAGAATATGCCCCAATGAAAATGTATATCAACGATTACGACAACAACGGAACCATAGAGCAAATTGTTACCATGCAAGAAAATGGGGGTGATTACCCCATTCATCAAAAAAGTGAGCTTACAGGACAATTGCCCTCGCTCAAGAAGCAAAACCTCAAGGCTTCGGACTATGCACATCGTACCATTCACCAACTTTTTCCTAAGGAGGTGATGGACAAATCCATTGTTAAAAAGGTGGAAACTTCTGCATCCGTAATCGCCATCAACGAAGGAGGCGGGAAATTTACCATCAAAAACTTACCGCCAAGGGCACAACTATCCTGCATTTGTGACATCACCTGTACCGATGTTGACAAAGACGGTAATTTAGATTTGATCATGGCAGGCAACAATTACGAATTTAAACCACAATTCTCCAGATTGGATGCAAGCCAAGGAAACGTATTGCTGGGCGATGGAAAAATGGGATTTACTTGGCAAGATTACGAGACCAGTGGGTTCAAAATCAGGGACGAAGTAAAATATTTGAAACAGTTCAAGGATAAAAATGGTAAAATTTATGTTATTGCGGCCGTCAACAACAACAAACCAAAGATTTTTGCCATAAATGAATAGGTTTCCCTTCATATTGTTCCTGACCGTTTTGGCCATTTCCTGCAATAAAGGAGGTAGTCTTTTCGAAAATCTTGACCCCGAAAAAACCGGATTGGACTTCACGAACACGCTTAGGTCTTCCAAAGACTTGAGCATTTTGGACTATCTGTATTTTTACAACGGCGGTGGTGTATCCATTGGTGACATCAACAATGATGGTTTGCCCGATATTTTCTTTACCGGAAATCAAGTAAAAAATAAGCTGTACCTCAACAAAGGAAACCTTGAGTTTGAAGATATATCAAGTTCGGCAGGAATTGAGGGAAACAGCGATTGGAACACTGGTGTTAACATGGCCGATGTAAACGGGGACGGACTTCTGGATATATACGTTTGTGCCGTAGTGGGCATCAATGGGTTCAATGGTCACAACGAACTGTACATCAACAATGGCAACAACACTTTTACGGAAAGTGCCGCCAAATATGGACTTGATTTTGATTCCTATAGTGCGAACGCCGCGTTTTTTGACTATGATCTGGACGGCGACCTTGATATGTACCTGCTCAACCATGCGGTACACACCCAAAATTCCTTCGGACGCTTTGATCTCCGATACGAAAGACAATATGAAACTGGGGATAAACTGCTTCGAAACGACAATGGCAAGTTTATAGATGTCAGCGAAGAAGCTGGTATTTATGGAGGTGTAAACGGTTACGGGCTAGGCTTGGCCATCTCAGATTTCAATCAAGATGGATATCCGGATATTTATGTGGGCAACGATTTCCACGAAGATGATTACTACTACCTCAATAATGGGGATGGCACCTTCACCGAAAGCTTGAAAAAATATTTTGGACATACCTCCCGCTTCTCCATGGGGAACGATGTGGCCGATATCAACAACGATGGCAGACCGGATTTTCTCTCCTTGGACATGCTTCCAGAAAATGAAGTTGCGCTTAAATCATCCGAAGGAGATGACAACATTCAGACTCAAAAGATGCGAATAGATCGCTTTGGGTACCACTATCAGTTTACCCGAAATATGCTCTTTGTGAACCAGCCCGATGGTAACTTTATGGAAACCGCATTAATGAGCGGTATTGCAGCCACCGATTGGAGCTGGAGCGGCCTTTTTGGTGACTTTGACCTTGATGGGCAGCAGGACTTGTTCATTTCCAACGGGATTCCAAAAAGACCCAATGACCTCGATTTTATCAAATTTGTTTCCAACGACCAGATTAAGAGCAAAATCGACAACACCAAACTGGTAGATCAACAAGCTTTGGACCTGATGCCTTCGGGAAACGTACACAATTATATTTTTAAGGGAGGCGAAGACCTTCAGTTCCAAGACATGTCCGACAAATGGATTACTAAAGACACCTTGGTTTCGGGAGCAACTGCTGTCGGCGACCTCGATGGTGACGGTGATTTGGACTTGGTGACAAACAACATTAACCAACCTGCAACTTTATACGTCAACAAAACAAACAACAAGGGCAAGTACGTGAAGGTAAAGTTCAACTATACCCAAAACAATAAGTTCGGAATTGGTACCAAGGTATATTCCTATGCCAACGGAGGACTTCAATTCAAGGAATTGTTTCCCACTCGTGGTTTTCAGGCATCCTCAGAACCCATGGTCCACTTTGGATATAAAAATGTAACCGAAGTTGATTCCATCAAAATAATTTGGCCGGATAAAACCTATCAGGTTTTAAAAAATATTCCGGTAAATCAAACGCTGACGGTAACACCAAAAAACAATCAAACATTTGACTATAATTCGCTGCACGAAGCGCAAAAATCTCTGTTCAGTCCAGTGGACAATAATCTAGGTTTGGATTTTACACATATTGAGGACAACTACACGGATTTTAACCGCGAAAAACTGATTCCTTATCAAATATCGGATAGAGGGCCAGCGTTCGCCATGGGCGATTTAAACAATGATGGCAAGGAAGATATTTTTATAGGGGGGTCAAAATATGCCCCAGCGCAAATATTTGTACAACAGGATACCATTTTTGTAAACCAAAAAATTGAAAGTCTACAAAAAGATTCCATTCAGGAATTTATTTCTGCAAGCATCGCTGACTTTAACAATGATGGAAAAAATGACCTCATCGTTAGTTCTGGTGGCGGTGACTTTTTTGGAAATTCTGAACCCTTGATGGATGCCTATTATGTTCAAAAAGATTCGGCTTTCCAAAGGATTGAGTTACCGGAATCCTATCAGAATTCATCCGTTGTGGCACCTTTTGATTATGATGGTGACGGCGATTTGGACGTTTTTATTGGCGGACATACAATTACAGCGGAGTTTGGAGCTCCGGCCAATTCCTATTTGCTAGAAAATAACGAAGGAGCCTTCAAAATAAAACGAGATTTTGAAAAATTTTCCAAAGGAATGATTACCGATGCCATTTGGAGCGATTTTGATGGCGATGGCACTACCGATCTTATTTTGGTGGGGGAATGGATGTCACCCAAGTTCTTAAAATATCAAAACGGTTCTTTTACGAAAGTCAATCAATTGGACCTCAATGGGCTTTGGCAAACGGTTGAAGCTTTTGACATTGATGGTGATGGAGACAAAGATTATTTACTTGGCAACTGGGGAACCAATTCAAGGTTCAAAGCTTCCGAAGAGCATCCCATGAAGTTATATTTTAACGATTTTGATGATAATGGTCAAACAGAAACGGTAACGGCCATGGAAAAAAACGGAAAATACTATCCATTAGAAACTTTGGACGGCTTGGCATCTCAATTAGTGTACTTAAAAAAGAAATACACCACCTACAAATCATTTGCCGGCGATACCATGGAAGAAATATTTGGGGAAGATGCACTTAAATCCTCCAACCAATTACAGGTTAACACATTACAATCTGGATATTTAAGGAACGACGGCGGTAGCTTTGTTTTTGTTCCTTTTAAAAATGAGCTTCAAGTATCACCTATTCTATCTTTTCTTGTAGATGATTTTAATGGTGATGGTCAAAAAGAAGTACTGTTGGCTGGTAATTATTTCGGCGTAAAGCCGTATCATGGGAGAATGGATTCATTTCCAGGAGCCCTCATCAAAAGCGATGGCAGCATTATTTTAGGCAATCAATTGGGGTTGGATTTCACCAAAAAATCAATCCGACATTTAAAAACATTTACACTCGATCACAAAAAATATTTGTTAGCAATATTCAATAACGACAAAGCACAAGTCTATAAAATCAATGATTAATCTCTTAAGGCCATGAAGAAAATTTTAAGTTTAATTACCGCAGTAGTATTGGTTTTGGCATCATGCCAAAAAAAAGAGGAACCTATTGAAGTTTCACCTGAGGAATTGCATGCCTCCGTGGACAAAGTGATCGAAATAATGATCCACGATATCTTCTCGCCCCCTGTAGCCAGTAGAATATTTGCCTACTCCAACATTGCGGCCTATGAAATTATGGCCAAGAAAGACGATAACTACAAATCCTTGTCCGGACAGGTAACAGGTTTAAAGAATATACCGGACCCGACCAACAGTGAAAACATCAACTACGAGATGGCCGCTTTGATTGCCCATATGGACATAAGCAAGAGACTCATTTTTTCAGAAGAAAGAATGGAAAATTTTAGGGATAGCCTTTATACCGTCTGGATGGAAAAGAATGAAACCGTTTTTAATGCCAGTAAGGACTATGGAATGGAAGTGGCCAACTTTGTCGGGGATTGGATGAACAAGGACAACTATAAGGAGACACGCACTATGCCCAAGTTCTCCGTAGACTCCGAAGACCCATCTCGCTGGCAGCCCACTCCACCAGCCTATATGAACGGTATAGAGCCTCATTGGGAAAAAATACGTCCCTTTGCCATTGATTCCGCTCAGCAGTTCAAGCCCATTCCGCCACCAGAATTTTCCATGGAAAAAGACTCCAAGTTTTACCAAGAAGTAATGGAGGTGTACGAGGTTAGAAAAAACATGATCGATAAAGGTGACAAATCCGACGAAATCGCCATTGCGCAGTTTTGGGATTGCAATCCATATGTTTCCGTGACCCGAGGCCACTTAATGTTTGCCACTAAGAAAATTACTCCGGGGGCTCACTGGATAGGCATTACCAAAATTGCCTCAAGGAAAACCAATGCCGATTTTGCCAAAACTGTTTACGCTTACACAAAGACATCCATTGCCATTGCTGACGCTTTTATTAGCTGTTGGGACGAAAAATACAGAAGTAATCTCATTCGCCCAGAAACCGTGATCAATGAGTATATTGATGACAGCTGGGAACCTGTATTGCAAACACCTCCGTTCCCAGAGTATACAAGTGGGCACAGTGTGGTATCCGGTGCAGCGGCCATAGCCCTGACCGATATCTTTGGCGACAACTTTGCCTTTGATGATGATACCGAGGTTGCCTATGGACTGCCCGTTCGTTCCTTTACATCCTTTAATCAGGCATCTGACGAAGCTGCATTGAGCCGTATGTACGGAGGAATTCACTATCGCGCCGCCATTGAGGTAGGAATTAAACAGGGAAGGGACCTAGGAAAATTTATAGTCGACAAATTGGACATGACAAAGGGCTAATCCGTATTTTTGTTCCTTAGTTATGAGGAAGATTATGTCTATAATTCTTGCCCTTGTGGTGGGAGTGGTTTTGTGGTACTTGTTCCTAAAGCCTCAAGATTATCAGGTCAATTTTAAGGCAGAGGCAATTCCTGGCACTATATTCGAAACTGTAAAGGCATGGAACCAAGGTTTTGACTCGGTAGTTCCATTGAATTACGAAAGTCCAAGCCATTTTGAACAAACCATTATCTCGAACGATTCCATCTACGCCTACAATTGGAAGATAACACGAATCCATGATTCCCTAAGTGAAGTTCAGGTGAACATCAAAGATAGGGCCCATTCACTTGGCAATCGTTTATCAGTACCGTTTTCCGATACTGATTTCGAAAAAGGTTCAAGAAAGCTATTGTTGGATTTCAATAGTTTGTTGAACGATCATATAAAAAATTTCAGTATTTCCATTGAGGGCGAAGCGGAAATATTCTCATCATTTTGCGCCTGCGTCACACTAAACACCACTCCCGAAAATAAGACACAGGGAATGATGGCTAATTATAACCTTTTGGACATATTACTTATGGAAAATGAAGTCCAGTTGAACGGCCCCCCTTTTGTGGAAGTATTGGACTGGGATTTGAAGAACAACAGTCTATCCTTTAATTTTTGTAATCCCATCATCCGTTCAGAGAAACTCCCCGATCATCCGGATATAAAATACAAACGGATTTACAGTAAAAATGCTATCAAGGCTGTTTATCATGGACACTATATGACATCAGATCGTGCATGGTACGCTTTGTTGGATTACGCCAAAAAAAAGAACATTCCCGTAGAGAAGAAGCCTATCGAGGTTTTCTATAACAACCCCAATATGGGTGGAGATGGACTGGAATGGACCACCGAAGTATTCATGCCCATAAAAGAATCAGATGAATAAGTTTGTGCTTGTCTTTGTATTGATGGCATTGCATGCCTGTGCTCAAAAAACCTACTTGGGCGAAATGGATAAACTTGGAAAATTTTCTTCCAAGCTTAAAGAAGTTTCTGGAATGGAAGTTACCAACGAGGGGGATATCTGGGTCATAGAGGATAGTGGCAACAAGGACAACATTTATAGGGTAGACAAAGACGGTGATATCCAGGAGTCTTTGGAAATAGACCATGCAAAAAACAAAGATTGGGAAGATTTGACCGTAGATGTCGATGGCAACTTATACATTGGAGATTTTGGAAATAATAAAAATGCCCGGCAGGATTTGGTCATTTACAAGATTCCCAAGGACCAAATGGACAAAAAAAAGCCAAATGCCGATAAAATTGAGTTTCGCTATCCACAGCAAAAAGATTTCCCTCCCAAAAAAGACAGCCTATATTTTGATACGGAAGGCTTTTTTCACCTAGAAGATCATCTCTATATTTTTACAAAAAACCGGACACGGCCCTATACCGGGAAGACCTTGATTTACCGAGTGCCCGATAAAAAAGGAGAATATGAAGCCGAATTTTTGGGCTCTTTGTTACTGTGCGCAGACCAGAATCATTGTTCGGTGACCAGTGCGGATATTTCTCCCGATGGCAAAACCATTGCTCTGTTAAGCTATGGGTTTGTTTTTTTACTAACGGATTTCACCGCTCCGGATTTCACAAAATCATCCATTAAGGTTATTGATCTACAAACCGAAACCCAGATTGAATCCGTATGTTTTTCTGACAATAAAACCCTCTTTATTGCCGACGAGGAAAACAAACACGGAGGGGGAAAGCTTTACGAGTTGAAATTGGATTAAAACCCGAATCCTAGGCCAAAAGAAAACCGCAGGCCGTCCGCACTGTTAAAAAGCCCCAAATTGGCCGTAAGCACATCCACAGCGTTCAAGAAAAATCCTCCTCCATACGAATTATGCCATTTGTCCGACGCATCCCCTGGATACCAAACGCGACCATAATCAAATCCTCCGTAAATTCCTGGCGTTATCGGCATTAGGCCAGTTTTCATACTTCTAAAGCTATATCTTAGGTCGGTATTTTGAAAATAAGCGGTCTTACCCGTAAATCTTTGGAAACGGAATCCCCGCAGCCCATTGTTTCCCCCAATACTGGCCGCTTGATAAAACTCATAACTATTTCCTATAACAAAGTGCCCTTTGAATTTGGTAGCAAGCACCAACCTGCCATCTGGAGAAATTTTGTGGTCCAAAGAAAATGAAGGGATTACATAACCAAAAGAACTTGAAGACTCGTCCAAATTGGTCTTAAAGCCACCCTCTAGAACAAATTCCATACCCAAAGTTGGAAAGGCTTCGTTGTCACTGTTCGAAAAGCTGTATTCCCCATCAATACCGAAAAAGCTCAAATGGCTTTCCTCACCATTTTCCAAATAAAATTCATTTATGAACCTGTCCTCCGTTTCCTCTATTTCAATATTCTCATAGGATATGCCCAAACGGGCCTTGGAACCGAAAAAACCCCGCCATATTAACGATGGTGCAAATTTCAAGGTTCTTATCCTAATCCTGTTGTAATCCAACTCCAACGGTTCCTCATCATCATTATTGACCGTCTCATTGCCAAAACCAAAAAAGTTTTGGGTAAAGTTGGGACTGGTAAATCGAGCATACAGTTCCAAATTGACCTTGTTGATGACTTGGGCAAACTCTCCCCGATAACCCAAATCAAAACCATCTGTGGCAAAATAATAGGCCGCGCTAACCGTATGTTGTTGTGTAAACGGATTTTTTCGGAATCCATTGAAGGTATAAGTGTTCGCCAAACCTATCCTAATCCCATCATCTGGGTTAAACCCTATCGTGGGCAACGTTTGATTATTGCTCCCTCTTATATTGAGGAACTCATATGTATTGGTATTATAATCATTTACCAACCTGATTCTTCCCCCATAGGCCTCGTCCAAAGTATTTTTTTTGGACTTAAAATCATAAAGTAAAAGCTTTTTAGAGTCCTCCGTTGTCTTATAAATGTCATTGTTCTGTCCACCTGCAATACGAACTTTTATTTTAGAGGTCGCCGTGTTGGCCTCAAACACATCATCATCATCCAATCCGTAGATCCAGATTTCTTTGGTATAGTCCGGACTATAAACTTTATTAAAAAACAGATCGGTATACTCTCCTCCCTTTATTCGATAGGCCCTAACCTCAACATCTCCATTGGGAAGCGAAACGATATTGAAATAATCGTCTTTATCCGTACCCGTGATGACACTGTATTTGTTCAGAACGGCGTAGAATTCCTTTGCAGTCTCCACTAAGTTTGCCTTTCGGGCCAAAAGTGTATTCTTGATTTCGGTCAAAGTTTCGTCCCTCACCTCTTCAGGGAAGGCTAAAAATGCCTCATCGATGATTTCACTTGTCAGGTTTTGCTGGATGAACTTGGCCTGGTCTACCCACATCTTCATATCGGTTTCCGTTAACAGGGCCATATCCAGTGCAAAAGTTCTTGGTGAGGAAGTCAATCCCTTAACGCTCCTCACTTCATCATGAAAACCTTCGAAAATACGAAGTGCAGGAACGGCCCTTGAACCAAAATTCATGATCAGACCGTCTCCCCAGCGAGAAAATACTTGATCCCTATCCCGTGCAATGGGCTTATATATCTTATTCCCATCCTCGGTCTCAAATTCTGCCCATCGCCATTGGTCCACATGCCGGTCCCAATCTCCTACCAAAATATCGAACAAACGGGCCTTTACGTATTCCTTTTGGTCTATACTATACTCCTCATCTTCCCGGAGCTTGTCCATGAGGTCGTACGTACTTTCTATTTTCTTGGTATACCCAAAGCTTTCCAGATTATCGTGATCATCGGAGACATGTTCTTCTATCATGTAAAGTTCATCACCAAACTCCTTGTTGAAATCACCCAAAACATATTGTTTTGGCACATAGTACAATTTAGGATTGGTGTGGTACATTCCGAGTGCGTCTGAGAGCCTATCAATGGTAAACGGTGCGTAAGGGTGTGCTCCCGTATATAGATCCAGTAATAATGTTTCGGGGTAGGTGTCCTCGAATTTTCCGATAATGTACTGGTCTTGAAAAGCTATGGCCTGTAGGTATCGCTCAGCACTCTTTCGCAAACCCCTCATCACATATTCCCTACCCTCCTTATCAGCGAGCCTCAAGGAGTTAGATTGATTTCCTCCTCCTTTTCGAACAACGCTCAATCCTCCAAATAGGGTATCCAACCGTACGGTGGGCGCCTTTACTTTGGTACCATAATACTTTCTGTACCTTTCGCCCCACAGCAATTTATGAAATCCGCTTTTTTCGATTTCCTCCGGTTCGTATACGGATGCCATTTTATACGGAGGAAAATCTTCGGCCAGTCCAATTCTTTCTGTCGACCTATCGGGGGGCAGCACTTGGGTTTGGTACAACAATTCTGTTGAATTGGCATCGGTCCCATAGAATTCAACTTGTGAAGAGCCATCCGTATAGACCCTCAAAATTGCATAGCCGGTTCTACCTGTTGAGAATTTACTACCGTTCAACAGTCGGGTGGTACCCGATTTGGCCCCTGCTCCGCTAACAATTTGAGGCTTTCCAAACTCTTCGATGTACTGAAGCGTATGCTCATGGCCCGATGCGAATATGATTTTATCGGAATATTGGGACAGGGTAACCACTCTTTTCTTGAGCTCGTTGTACATCCTATTGGATATATCTTCCGAAGTGGCCCCGGAAGTTTTGCGAAGCATATTGATAGCGGACCCCAAAATGGGCAACGGTATCTTTGAGCTGCTCGGATATATGCCCTGCTTAAAGGAAAATTGACCGCCATGAGAACCATAGGTAAACATAGGGTGGTGCATGGCCAATATAACGGTCTTATCCCTATTTTTTTTGATGATGCTTTCCAGTTCCTCAAAAAAGCGGCTTCTACTTTTTATTTCACAATCATCGTTTATGGTGGGGTGTTTGTTCCAATTTACAATATACCATTCTGTATCAATGGCGACGACCAATACTTTATCGTTGATTTCTATCTCTTCAATAGGACAGCCATTCTCCGGTTGAAATGCATCTTTGTCATCCAAGGCATCCTCCACATATTCTTCTTCACGCTTAAGACCTTTTAGCCCTTCCGTGTACCAGTCGTGGTTGCCAGGAATAAAAAGCTTCTTCCCCCTGTAATCCGCCAAAGTGTTCAATTGGGCATCCAAATGATTTTTCGCCTCTAAATAGGCAATGGTGGAATCTTTTTTGTCCGGAAGACCGGCAGGGTAAATGTTGTCTCCCAAAAAAATTGTGGTACTGTTGGCATCGGCCTTGTCCAAAACCTTTTTAAAGGATCTCAACGTAGGGTTTAAACCACCCATGGGCGATAGTCCGGCATCCCCGATCAAATAAAAGGTGTGTGCGACCTCTTTTTTTACAGAAGAGGTATCGGCTGAAAACGGTTCTGCATATTTAGCCTCATAGGTTGCACAGGCAGAGACCATAATCATTGATAAAAGTAAAAGGTAATGTTTCTTCATATAAACGAAGTTGATTACAAAATTTTGTAATTTGGATGTCCTAATTTGGAACTATGTCGGAAATCGTTGAAAAAACTGAACACTTTGTTTCTGAACTGCTTACAAAAAACTTGGATTCCAGGTTTACGTACCACAACTTGCGACATACCCAAAGAGTAGTCAAAAGTACTAAAGAATTACTCAACTACTACAACCTTAGCGATGTTGAGAACGAAAGGTTATTGTTAGCGGCTTGGTTCCACGATACCGGACATACCAAAGATTGGAAAAACCATGAAGAAAGAAGTTGCGAAATTGCGAGGGATTTTCTTAAGTCCTACAACTATGATCCCGAAGGAATCGAGCAGGTTTGTTCTTTGATCATGGTTACCAAAATGTGCAACGAGCCATCCAACCTAATGGAAGGGATTATCCGGGATGCCGACATATCACATTTTGCTAAAAAGAGCTATTGGGAAACCACGGACTTCTTAAAAGAAGAACTTAAGGCATTAGGAATTGCCAATTATTCCAACAAGGAATGGCGGGACAAAAACATTAAAATGTTCCGCAGCAAACATAATTTTTTCACTGACTATGCCAAGGAAAATTGGGAAGAAGGCAAACAACAGAACCTAAAAAAATTACTGAAAGAAAAGAAAGAAGAAAAAAAGATCGCCAAAAAAGAGGCGTTAAAGGCCAAGTACAAAAATGAGAGTCCCGATAGAAGTGTTCAAACGCTATACCGGGTCACGTTAAAAAATCACTTGAAACTGAGCGATATCGCCGATACCAAAGCGAATATTTTACTTTCGGTAAACGCGATTATCATCTCTCTGGTGCTTGCCAATTTATTAACGAAGTTGGACAACCCTTCCAATACCTACATGATCTATCCTACCCTTATTTTGATCATGTTCAGTATTGTTTCCATGGTGCTTTCGGTATTGGCCACCAGACCCAATGTTACCAGCGGCAAATTCACCAAAGAGGATGTGGAAAAGAGAAAGGTAAATCTTTTGTTTTTCGGGAACTTTCATCAAATGGAGCTCTCCGAATACGAATGGGCCTTAAAAGAGCTTGTAAAGGATAAGGATTACGTATATTCTTCACTGACCAAAGACCTGTATTACTTGGGCATTGTCCTTAATAAAAAGTATAAAATACTTCGGATCACCTATAACATTTTTATGCTGGGGATGATTATCTCGGTAATCTCTTTTATAATTGCCTTTAGGTATTTTGGCCCGGAAAGATTGGTTTTCTGATCTAGGCGTTGAGTTCCTCCATTAAATCGTCGTAGGTATAGGTACGTTCCGACTTTTTATCCTTTTGGTAAAGAATCTCGGCCCGTATGGCCTTTAATCCCGATACACCTTGAATACCTTCCAGCTCCACAATTTCAACATTGTTGGTAAAGTAACCTTTGGCCCTTAGGAAGCTGATATAACGCATGTATTCCTTTTCATCTTTACGTTGGGAGTACACAATGGACAATTTACCCTTTTGTGTCAAACGTTCATTGGTTCCCTTGATGAATGATTTATCGATACGTTTCTTGATGACCTCGTAGCGGGCATTGTACGTGCCGTCCACATCAAAACGTTTCTCGTCCATCCTAAACCTTATTGCCAATGATGTGCTGTACACCAAAACCAAGGAAGCTACGTCCAATTTTACGGGCAACTTTGGCTTTAGGCTATAGTATTTGTTTTCCATTTCGCACATTACCTGGAGCTGCCACAACCTTAGGTTGCTCAAAAACAACCCACTGTACTCCCTGTCCTTAGCAATGGATTTTCCAATATAAATATTGTGCTCCACGCCATCGGTCTTATAGCGTTCAAAATAATGCGGGAACATTTCCTGAGCTTCTTCCTGTCTTTTGTCAAGCAGGGCGGCCAGCTTCATATTGGCATCCATCACACTATCATCATAGTTTCTGCGATGATCATAATAGCTTTCGGTGGCCTTGTCTATCTTCTTATTGTATTGTTCAAGCAAACCGGCAATTTCTTCATCTCCTTTTTGAAGGTGATTAAAAACAGGGTCTACTTCATCCTGCACGAAATCGAAAACTGCTTGTTCCGTATGCGTAAACAAGGCCTCTCTTACCTCGCTCAAATAGTTGTTTACCCTAAACTGCAACTCCTCGTAAATAGGGAGTTTATATTTTTTAAAAGCGACATCCAGCACATCATTGATTTCCGAAAGTTGGATCATTAAATCCCTTTGGATGGCAAGATTCCGTTCTTTTGCTGAGTCTTTGATGTCTATTTGTCCATAGAGGGGATATACATCCTTAAAGACAACTTCTTTAAAAACAGGTTCGTTACCTGCCAACTCGTCCTTCATAAAACGTTTGGCCTCTTCTTGAAACTTCCAATAAACGGAAGGGTGCACTGAAGTACACTCATGCTGGATAACAGCATCTATCAGGTTTTCCTCTTCCTCAATGGTCCGCATTACGGCCGCAACAATATATGGCATTACATCGTCCAACTTGTTGGCATTTACGCTATTGAGCTCGTTCACCTTGCCCGATACCAGTTCCAAGACCCCTAAAAGGTTTCCATTAACAGCAATTGGGGCGAGAATGGCACTTTTAATCCCCTGCGCCATCATGCTTTTATAGGGTTGGGTCTCCCCATTGGATCCTTCAAAATATTTCTCCACATTGGATATGGCAAAATACTTGTTCTCCTTGAACAGTTTTCCATGGGTGTGGTTGCAGAACATGGAATCGCATTCTTCCATATCCTTCCCATTAAGGATATAACTCTCCATTCCCTTGCCATATATTCTAAAAAACTGATTTGCTTCGGAGTCATATCCCGAAAAACCAACTTTTATATCGTTCAGATTAAAGAAAGACCTAAAGGTATCCTCAAAACTTTCCATAAAGGTGTCCTTGCCCCTTTGGGCACGGCCGATCAAAGTTGATTTGATTTCCGATACAGAGTGTTCGGCAGTTACATCGAACATATTGGAAATAACAAAACCTTTCACTATAAAGCTATTGGGTGGGATTTTATCCTTCCAGATGTCGAGATTATAGAAATTATCGAGCAACTCGTCCACATCCTCTTGGGTGAGTTCCTTCGCATTTTCTGTAGGTAGAATTTCCATAAAATCCGCATTGTACAAAATGCGGTATCTGCGCATCACACCATTGGTGTCCGGAATATCGTAAAAGAAAGGACGTTTAAAGTCCAACTTATGACCGTAATAAAACTGAAGGATTACGGTACACCGCATAATGTAACCATATTCCCCCGGTATATTGGTAATCGCTAAATCAAAGTCCTCTCCGGCATCCTTCAAAATCTGGCGAAAACGCTCCGAAGAATTGAACACCAAATTCTCAAACGGCGTAGAGGCTGTTTTGATTTCATTCTTGGTCAAAATGGGCGAGAAAGAATCCTCCAAAATCACCTTGATGACATCCTTGTGCTTTTCCAACAGGGACAAATCCGAAAACCCGTCCCTCAACACTGGATATGGTGCCTGTGCGTCCAACACATACCTTGCCCTTTCCACTTCATGCGGGTTGTCGCTATTTAGCAGTTCGTCGTAATGCTCCAATAATTTATTGAAGCTTACCAATTGAACCATAGGGCTCTCCGAATTGAGGTTGTTATGCATACTCTAGTTAGTCGTGCTTTACGGCACAAAGTTACAAAAAGTACAAATGGGGTTTCATTATTGTAGTTCTTTATGGACAAATCACCATTTTTAAGGATATTTAGCAAAAACTTTTAGATGTCCTCTTCAAAAAGATTAGAAAGAGCCTACAAAAATGCTATATCGGTTCCATTCGATGAAGGTTCCAAATTTATATTTTTTAGTGATTGCCACAGGGGGGACAATAGTTTTGCAGATGATTTTGCCAATAATAGGAACATCTATTTCCATGCCCTAAATCATTATTACCGCGAAGGTTTTACCTATATTGAATTGGGGGACGGCGATGAACTTTGGGAAAATATTAGTTTCGAGGCCATTTTTGAAGCACATAAAAATGTCTATCAGCTATTAAAGAGGTTTCATTTGGAAAAACGGCTGCATATGCTTTGGGGCAACCACGACATGGTATATCAAGACCCCGAATATGTGGACGAACACCTTTCCCATTATTTTGAGCCGATCGATGGCTCCGACAAAGAACTTTTCGAGGGAATCACCTACCACGAGGCCCTTATTTTAAGGCATACCGAAACGGGTCAGGAACTTTTCTGCGTTCACGGTCACCAAGCCGATTGGTGGAACTATGTATGTTGGCGCATTGGACGGTTTTTGGTGCGGATTTTATGGAAACCGCTGCAGGTTGTGGGTATTGCCGACCCTACCAGTCCTGCCAAAAATTACAAAGAGCTGATCCGTATCGAAAAGCGGATCAAACGGTGGATATTAAAAAAAGATTTACTGGTTACCTTGGCGGGACATACGCACAGGCCACGATTTCCCGAACCGGGTCAAATTCCTTTTTTTAACGATGGGAGTTGCGTTCATCCTAGGAGCATCACCGGTATCGAGATTGAGAACGGTCAAATTTCCCTGATAAAATGGCATATCGATACCAAGCCGGATGGCACCCTTCAGATTGTGCGGGTATTATTGGAAGGGCCGGAAAAATTAGCTGATTATCAGGTCCAATAATATGCAGGCAGTACAACACATCCTTGATCAAATCCCCATTCGGCACGACCTTTCGTCACACATTATGCTATTGGGTATCGTTCAAGGTTTTTTTCTGGCATTTGTCATTTTCCTGAGGGCCAATCGGAAATCTGCCATTAACCTATTTGGATGGTCCCTTTTAGTACAGTGTTTGGTCTTTTTGGATGTGTACCTATGTTATACCGGACTTATAAAATACGTTATCCATTTTAACGATTCCACTGAATTTCTGGTTCTGCTGATCATGCCAACGATATACTTTTTTTTGTACACCCTTTTAAATAGGCAACCGTTTACCTTTAAAAAACATTGGCCCCATTTTGTGCTTCCCTTGCTATACGGCATTTCCCAGTTCAATTATTACACAAGTCCCATCGAGGTAAAGATCAATGCATACCTAGGGGCATATTACCGGGATTTGGGATTTTTGGATGTACCGGATACCATTGACTACTCCTACCATTTTATAAAAGACAAGTTTAGATGGCTGGTCCTGTTCAATTTTGCGTTATACCTGTTCCTATCACTGAAATTGGTTCTCCAAACCCGTAAGAAAGGTTGGAAAGCCACCAAGAACATCAAAGTCGACAAATACGTCTTTTCAAGGAACACCGTCGCCATATTTCTATTGCTCATGCTTACCCTACTTTTTATATACCTCAATTATGATGATGATGGTGGGGACCACATCATTGGCATTGTGCAGACCATTACCATATTCATCACCTCATTTTTTGTTATATCCGAATCTCGTTTTTTTGAAAATTCATGGATTGCGGACAAATATGAGACGCTCACTGTAAATTCGATTGATTTTAAAACACTGGACGAATCAGTATCGGCTTCCTACCAATATATCAAGCCGGACATCAACTTAAAAAAAGTGGCCGAACAATTGGGCACCAATGGAAATACCGTTTCTAAACTGATAAATTCTGAAGCCGGCACCAACTTCAACGACTACATCAATCAAAAAAGGATTGTATTGGCACAAAAAAGATTGTTGGACAATCAATTTAAACAGCTTACGGTAGAGGCCATCGGGGAATCTGTCGGGTTCAGGTCCAAATCCGCTTTTTACAATGCATTCAAAAAACATACCGGTCAATCTCCCTCCTCCTTTATGAAGCAAAACAAGGTGTGATTTCTCCACAATTGCAATTCAGGACGTCTTCCCGACCAAAAATATAACTTGGATCAAAGGCAGTTACCATCTTTGAAAAAAAATTTAAGATGAACACCACCATTAGACGATATGATTTGGATTGGCTACGAGTAATAGTATTTGCATTGCTCATATTTTATCACGTGGGAATGTTTTTTGTTCCGTGGGGATGGCATGTAAAGAACAACCAAATCTATGATTGGCTTCGCTGGCCCATGATGTTCCTGAACCAATGGCGCCTTCCCATTCTTTTTGTGATTTCTGGGATGGGCACCTTTTATGCATTGGGAAAAAGAACAATGGGAAAATTTATGTGGGAGCGCTTTCTGCGCCTGGGCGTCCCTTTGGTTGCCGGTATGATTTTGATCGTACCGCCGCAAGTATATTTTGAACGGTTGGCCGAAGGACAATTTTCCGGTTCATATTGGACATATTTTACCTCTGTTGCTTTTGATGGCGTCTACCCCGAAGGCAATATAAGCTGGCACCACCTCTGGTTTTTGCCCTACCTTCTGGTTTTTTCGTGGATTTTGGCACCGTTATTTGTCTATTTGAGGAAGCATCAAAGCCTTTTTATTGAATGGGTTAAACGTTTGATTCAAAAAACATGGGGAATCTATGCTTTTGTGGTTCCGCTCTACTTTGTAGAATCACTCGTTGAACCTTTTTTTGATATCACTCACGCTTTGGTAGACGATTGGTTCAATTTTATATTCAGTATTATCCTTTTCTTTTATGGTTTTATTTTGATAGCTACGGGAGAGGTGTTTTGGGGAACGGTTGCCAGAATGAAGCAAAAAGCACTTATGTTAGGTATCATCTGTTTTTCAGGACAATTGATTATCTGGCTGTTTTTTGAAGATGGCTACGTAATCCACTTTACGGAAGCATTGTTGAAGGTCACGAACATTTGGTCTTGGATATTGGTGCTCTTTGCCTATGCTGCACAATATCTCAACAAACCCAGCAAAGGACTCGCCTATGCGAACAGGGCCGTTTACCCCTTTTATATTTTGCACCAGACAGTCACCGTAGCCATTGCCTATTATTTGATGGACCTGAGTTGGGGCCTTGTACCAAAAGCGCTCATCCTTATTGTGGGAACTTTTGGGATAAGTTGGTTGATCTACGATTTGATTATTCTGCGCATTCCTTTGTTGCATCCACTCTTTGGATTAAAGCCAAAGAATAAGAATGGTGGGTAGATTAACGATTTAACGCCAATTTATAATGCTGATGGCAAGGTATTTGCTAAATTTATTCTTCAGATAATTAGCTGTCCTGCCATGAAAAAGAAGTTTTATATCGTTTTGGGAGCAATTCTTTTTACATTGCCGATGTTCGCGCAGGGCGACTTGCCCACGACACGACCCTTAAAGATTGGCGAGAAAAATAATCTTGATGTAAAGGCAAGTAACCAAGGAACTTTACTGAGAATGCCTTCGGTACTTGACGAAAACCTGACCTCCAAAAACGAAAAGCCCGGTGTTAAAATGTTGCCGGACAGGGAACTTTTGCAAGCTGGCCACGATATGGTGATAGACCCAAAGGTTATGGAAAAACGTGAAAAAGGTGCCAATGAACATTTTGGGGATCAATATTTGGGGGATTTCAAAACCACGGCAAAATTTGTAGGTATCGTTGCCAGAGATCATGAATATGTAGACGGTGACCGTATCAAAATCTATGTGAACGGGGAAGTTGTGGAATACAACATGCTTTTATCGGGTTCCTATAAAGGTATTAATCTAGATTTGGTAAAAGGCTTTAACCGTGTGGAATTCGAAGCCCTCAATCAAGGCTCTTCAGGTCCCAACACGGCACAAGTGGTCGTAACAGACGATAAAGGCGTGGTTATCCACAACAACCGCTGGAATTTGTCCACTGGTTCCAAAGCTAGCCTTATCATTGTTAAGGAAGAGGATGGTGAACTGAAAAAAAGCAACTAAGTTTCCCAATCAATACTTCTCTCCCGGCGAGTAGGTCACATCCGCTCGCTTCAACACATCTTCCTTGTAAAATGCCGCATCTTTGAATTCCTTGTCCGCGTAGCGTTGTGTTTGATCGTTAAAATGTGGCGACTCAGGGTCTCCACTTTGTCCACCTGCCAACATCGTCTTTGCCTTTACTTTATCACCAAATTCTACAGCGGCGACAAAACTGTTGCCCCGTGTGCCATAGATTTTTTTGGTGTTATTATCGTATCGAGCTCCATAGGCAGCCAACGCTCCCCATCTCCCACTGGCAAAACCGATTGGGATACTGGGCTTGTCATCATCAAAAGCTTGGCGGATATCTCCATTTAATCTTTGATATCGGTTGACTTCCCCCCAAGGCATTTTCCAAGTGCCAAAATCATTTTGCAATATGGATAGAGCTTCTTGAAACATATCCAATTTTTGTGCATCGGGCCATTCACCGCCCCAATATTCCACCCATACCATAGCGTACATCCCTTCGGGTCTTACCGCTTTTGAATAACAAAGCGTACCATAATAATGCGCCAAGGTCATCGCTATGGATTCCTTGGATGTGGTAAAATCCCATTCCTGTAGCACCTCAATCGGTTCTTGAAGTTCTGGGTGTGCCTTTGCATTCTCATTATAGGCCCTCACCAACCCGGGAATCAATGCTTCGAAGGCTGGCAAATAAGGATCGTGAGCCATTTCAATGAGACCATCCAAGGTATATCCACTTCGACCGGTCAACAACGCAATGGCATGAATGCCCCTAAAGTTTTCTTGGTCTCTGGACATATAATTGGGGTAATCTTCACGCTTGGGGCTAAATTCCAATGCTGAAGTATACGGGGTGGAATTACAATTTTGAATCCAACCATTCGCTGGATTCAGCACCAAAATATTTTCATCGACGGTATGCAGACCTTGCCAATCTGTTTTGGGATTGCTCCCGTCCACTGGCTCGGTATAATCAAAAATGGTATCGCGTTTTGGCACAAAATTGCCATGGAAATAGGCAATGTTCCCTTCGGCATCGGCATAAACCGTGTTATTGGAGGAATTGGTTCGGATATCCATCATCTCTCTAAAACCATCATAACCATCCTGTTTGGTTCGGATGTAGGATTGCTCCAATGCCTTTACAGGTTCCCACATCATAGCCGAAGCGGTCCATTGGTCGTCCACTTGATGGGTAATGGGTCCGTGATGCGTTCGATACATCGGGAAGGTTTTCTCTTTCAAGCTTTCCCCGTCCTTATATTTTAAGGTTACCGAACTGGAATCCACAGGTCGCAATTCCTCCCCGTACCGATAGAACAGTTTTCCATCATTTTTAACAATGGTTTCCTTGAACTCATCCATCACATCGGTATACGTAGAAGTATGCATCCATCCCGTTTTCTCATTGAAGCCCTGATATACAAAAAACTGCCCCCAAGTCACGGCACCATATGCATTCAAGCCCTCCTCGCTGACCACGTGCACTTCACCCCTAAAATAAAATGAAGTGTGCGGGTTGATCAGCAGCATCGCATTCCCGGATTCCGTCAAGTCTCCAGAAATAGCGATTCCATTGGAACCTTGTGGTTCGGCCATTTCTTCTTTCTTTTTGAGTTGAAGCGCCTCCATTTTGGGCAATTCCATGCCACTTTCATAAAAACTCTTGATTTTTCGAGTTGAAATACGCTCAATATCCCCTCCAATGGAGCCTTCACTAAAATACATGGGCATCCAGGGCTCAAAACGGGTCAATAACTTAGGCTCCACTTCCGGATGGGTGTACAAGTAGTAATTGATTCCATCTGCAAAAGCATCACACAGTTCCTTTAACCACGCTGGACTATTTTCGTAATTATCCTTGGCCTCTTCTTCTGTCATGAAAAGTTTGGCCCGAAGGTCACTGTAAAGGGCATCTTCCCCTTCAACCTCCGCCAAGCGGCCTGTGGCCCATAAATAGTTTTGTTCCACTCGGTTAAAATCATCCTCACATTGTGCATAGAGCAAACCAAAAACGGCATCGGCATCTGTTTTCCCATAAATGTGGGGCACCCCAAAATCATCTCGGATAATCGTAATATTTTCAGCTTGTGCCTCCCATTGTTCTACTTCGGTCCGGGGCTTTTCAGCACAGGAAATAAACAGGAAAAATACAGCAAGGACGGTAATTCTCATCTCGGGGATTGGTTTAGTTAGTTTTTGTGAAAATACGGGAAATCGGAAACAATTACCAACTTCCGCTGGCACCACCTCCTCCAGAGCTTCCACCTCCGCCAGAAAAGCTGCTGGACGACCTGCTCCCAGAACTGGACCCAAAGGAATGGGTACCTGAAGAGGAAAAGGTTTTTTTCATGTAAGTCTTGTCAGATTTAAAAAAAGATAGTTTGAAGTCTTCGTCTCCCTTTTTCCTAATCTTAAGAATCGCCAAAACTATTGTGATACCTATAAATGTGACAATAACCAATAACACCCAGGTAAAATCTTTGGCCATTCCATTGAGCAAATCATCAAAACCGAACAACATGGCCATAAAAAATAATGGCATTCCCATAAAGACCAATCCAAAAATCAAAGGCATCAGCATAAAGGCCCCCATAAACAACCCACGGACCACTGCCAATTTTCCAATAAAAATACCACGGATTATTTCGATAAGTGTGGAGTATCCCTTATAAAAAATAAAACCACCAGCAGCTACGAACATCAATAGGAACAGACCAATGATCATAAACAACCACCAAGGAGTTTCGGCATCGGCCTCGATTTCAGCATTAAATTCTTCCAATGCTTCCGGATTGTTCAAGAATTCGATCATCTGGTCGGTGGCAAGGTCCATCCCTTCAAAGTAATTTTCCTCCTTAAATCTGGGAATCATTGTATTTCGTATGATGCGAGAGGCAACGGCATCGGTAATGTAGGGTTCCAAGCCATAACCGACCTCAATTCGCACTTCCCTATCCAGTTTGGAGAAGAGAATCAAGATTCCATTGTCACCATCTTCTTGTCCCAGTTTATTTTGATTGAATACTTCCAGCGCAAACGTTTCAATGGTTTCGCCTCCTAAATCATCAATGGTCAAGACCACCAGTTGGTTGGTCGTCTCGGATTCAAATTGATACAACTTGGTGCGAAGACCTTCTAGTTGGGAAGGAGTGAAAATCTGGGCATTGTCCGTAACGATTTCCGTCAATTTGGGAAACTCTTGCTGTGCCGCGCAAAACGAGCATATCAAAAAAACAAAACCGAGCCAGTGTGCTTTCAACATGATTATTTTATAATTCAAACCTTTAAATATAGTATTTGTATTTGTTCTGACTTCCAAAACGATCGATTCGGCATCCTTTTTAATTTGCCGTAACTTGCAGGTTCTTTCTAAAAAATATTATGCCCGATAAAAAAGTAAGCATCCTCACCGCATTCAAGACCATTATTTGGCCCAAACGCAAGCTCGTTTTTATTGGTCTCTTGTTGATTGCCATTAGCAAAGCAGCCAGTTTTGTGGCCCCTATTGCCTCCAGATACCTTATTGATAACGTTATCGTTAACAAAGATGTGAATATGCTGAAGTACTTGGTCGCAGGGGTTATGTTGGCCATTTTGGTACAGGCGGTCACTTCCTTTTTATTGACCAAAATTTTAAGTGTGCAAGCGCAATATCTCATTTCTGAGCTCAGGGCTCAGGTGCAGAAAAAAGTGCTGGCATTGCCCGTCCGCTTTTTTGACAATGCGAAGTCGGGGGCTTTGGTTTCCCGGATCATGTCGGATGTGGAAGGAGTCCGAAATCTGATTGGCACCGGTTTGGTGCAACTGGTCGGAGGAATCATCACAGCTGTGGTTTCTGTGACATTGCTTATGAAAATCAGTGTTTTTATGACGCTTTTCACCTTTGTCCCGTTGACCATTTTTGCCATAATAGCCTTAAAGGCATTTAAAATAATACGCCCCATTTTCAGAAATCGAGGCAAGATAAATGCTGAAGTTAAGGGTAGATTAACAGAAACCTTGGGCGGAATCCGAGTCATTAAAGGGTTCAATGCGGAAAAACAGGAAGAAGAAGTGTTTGAAGTTGGGGTGGAACGTTTGTATGAAAATGTAAAAAAGAGTTTGACCACTACCGCTTTTATGACCAGTTCGTCCACCTTCTTATTGGGCGTGGCTACCACGAGCGTGATGGGTTTTGGTGGATATAAAATTATTCAGGATACCCTCACCGTAGGACAGTTTGTTGAATTTACCGTGCTGTTGGGTTTGATGATTGCCCCCATTGTGCAAATGAGCAGCGTGGGAAGCCAATTGACGGAAGCCTTGGCCGGCTTGGACCGTACCGAAGAGTTGATGAATTTGGAGGAAGAATCGGATGAGGAAAACCGAAACATCGTTTTGGATGATGTGGTGGGTAAAATGTCCTTTTCCGATGTCTCTTTTTCCTATGAGGAAGACAAACAAGTTTTGCACAACATCAGTTTTGATGTGGAACCAGGACAGGTTATTGCTTTGGTGGGGAGTTCCGGTTCGGGCAAATCAACGATTGCCGGTTTGGCCGCCAGTTTTTTAAATCCAGATTCGGGGAAAATCACTGTTGATGGGCAGGACCTTTCCAAAGTGAATCTGAACAGTTTCCGGCAGCATTTGGGGGTCGTGCTGCAAGATGATTTTTTGTTTGAAGGCACCATTCGAGAAAACATACTTTTCCCACGACCTGATGCCAGCGAGGAAAAATTACGCGAAGCTGTAAAAGCTGCCTACGTGGATGAGTTTACGGAACGATTCGATAAAGGTTTGGATACGCTCATCGGAGAACGTGGCGTTAAGCTTTCAGGAGGTCAGCGTCAGCGAATTGCAATTGCCAGAGCTATTTTAGCCGACCCAAAAATCTTGGTTTTGGATGAGGCCACCTCTAGCTTGGATACCGAATCCGAAGCGCTTATTCAAAAAAGTTTGGGTGAATTGACCAAGGGCAGGACCACTTTTGTAATCGCACACCGATTGAGCACCATTCGAAAAGCTGACCAAATATTGGTGATTGAAAATGGCCATATCCTGGAACAGGGCACCCACGAAAAGTTGATTGCTTCCGAAGGAAGGTATTACAACCTGTTTACCTACCAAGCAAGAATTTAAGCTTCTTCTGGGGCCAGTTCAACCTCCAGTCCGTCCAAATCCTCTGTAATGTGCAATTGACAACCCAAACGGCTGTTGTCCTTTACATTAAAGGCTTCGGCCAACATCGCCTCTTCATCATCCGACTTTTCCGGAAGTTGATGGTCGGATTTTACGTAGCATTGGCAAGAAGCACACATCGCCATTCCTCCACAAATTCCAATGGTTCCCTCCGGAGCAAGTTCGTAGGAACGTACTACTTCCATCAGGTTCATGTTCATATCGGTTGGGGCGTCTACTTCGTGTAGTTCACCGTCTCGGTCGATTATTTTTAATTTGATATCGCTCATACCTATTCGGAATTCTTCTATGAAGTTTCCTTAACGATTTAAGATTTAATTTATTCTTTAGTCGATAGCTTTGACTACAGCTTTCGGCGCTTCTTTTTTACTCCCATCAAATCCTGTTACCCCGCCAACGGTCGTGTATTTCATAACATATTTTTTATCAGGGAATATTTTTTGATAAGCACTTTGGCACATCAATGTAGCTTCATGGAAGCCGCAAAGAATCAGTTTCAGCTTTCCAGGGTAGGTGTTGACATCACCAATGGCATAAATTCCGGGAATATTGGTCTGATAATCGTACGTATTGTCCACCTTGATGGCATTTTTTTCAATCTCAAGTCCCCAATCCCCAATAGGGCCCAATTTGGGAGACAATCCGAACAAGGGAATAAAGTTATCGACCTCGACATCTCTTTCCTCGGAAGTGGAGGTATCCTTAACGGTTACTTTCTCCAAGTGATTCTCACCTTTGAGCGCGACCACCTCCGCAGGGGTCATCAAATTTATTTTACCTTCATTCTTGAGTTGCTGCACCTTCTCAACAGAATCCAAGGCACCTCTAAATTCATTTCTACGGTGCACCAAAGTCACCTCCTTGGCAACATCGGCCAAAAATATGGACCAGTCCAAAGCGGAATCGCCTCCACCAGCGATCAACACTCTTTTATCTCGATATACCTCTGGTTCTTTTATCATATAGGCAACACCATTGTCTTCATACTTTTCCAAGTCCTTCAATAATGGTTTTCTTGGTTCAAAACTCCCTAGGCCACCTGCAATGGCAACTACAGGTGCGTGATGCTTTGTTCCCTTATTGGTTGTGACGATAAAGGAACCATCATCCAATTTTTCGATGGTCTCGGCACGTTCGCCCAAGGTAAAACCAGGTTGGAACGGCTTGATTTGTTCCATCAGGTTATCTACCAAATCGCCCGCTAATACTTCAGGGTATCCAGGAATATCGTAAATGGGTTTTTTTGGATATATTTCGGAACACTGTCCTCCAGCTTGCGGCAAGGCATCTATTAAATGACATTTGAGCTGTAACAGGCCCGCTTCAAAAACAGCAAAGAGACCCGTAGGTCCCGCTCCAATTATCAGAATATCTGTTTTGATCATAAGAATAAGAGGTTTTGGTACGCAACTTAGCGCATACCCCAAAAAGGAATAATGATATTAATCAGTTATGAGATATTAATGACTTCTTCAATTTGCGGCGCGTACTTTTTGATGGTCATCTCCACACCGCTTTTCAAGGTCATCTGGTTTACACTGCACCCAATGCAATTACCTTCTAAACGAACTTTCACCGTATTGTCTTCTATGGATATCAAGGTAATATCTCCTCCGTCACTCTGCAAGAAAGGGCGTATTTCTTCCAACGCCTTTTCCACATTGCTCCTTGTTTCTTCTGATGTCATTGTTGTCATGCTCATTTCTTTTTAACTGCGGAACAACCTGCCATGGTTGTAATTTTAATGGCTTCCGTTGGTGGAAGGTCCGTATTTCTTCTTACCAACTCCTGGACCACATTTTTCGTAAGATCTTCAAAGGCTTCTTCCGTGGGTGTCGCCGTTTGCAACGCTGCTGGTCTTCCCACATCTCCTGCCTCCCTGATACTCTGTACCAACGGAATCTCTCCCAAAAATGGAACCCCCAGGTCTTCCGCGAGGTTTTTCGCCCCGTTCTCACCAAAAATATGATATTTATTTTCTGGTAGTTCTGCAGGTGTAAAATACGCCATATTCTCCACGATTCCCAATACGGGGACACTAATTGCCTCTTGTTGGAACATGGCCACACCCTTTCTGGCGTCCGCCAATGCGATTTCTTGAGGCGTGCTCACCACTACCGCACCGGTTACCGGCAAGGATTGCATAATGCTCAAATGGATGTCACCCGTTCCAGGTGGCAAATCCAGCAAAAGGAAGTCCAGCTCGCCCCAATGGGCATCAAAAATCATTTGGTTCAACGCTTTTGCAGCCATTGGTCCTCGCCAAATCACCGCTTGGTTGGGCTGGGTAAAGAATCCTATGGAAAGTAGCTTAACACCATAATTTTCAATGGGTTTCATTTTAGCCTTTCCATCCACATTGATGGATAGTGGTTTTTCGTTGGCCACATCGAACATGATGGGCATTGACGGTCCATAAATATCCGTATCCAACAGACCCACCTTAAAGCCCATTTTGGCCAAGGTGACCGCAATATTGGCCGTAACTGTAGATTTACCAACACCCCCTTTACCGGAAGCAATGGCAATAATATTCTGTATTCCAGGAATTGGATTTCCCTTGATTTGGTTCACCTTGGGCTGGGCCGGGGCATCAACCTTTAGGTTGACCTTGATCTTAGCCTTTTCGTAAACCTCCCGGTGAATACATTTCAATATTTCCACCTCAGTCTTCTTTTTTGCCTGAAGACTTGGGTTTTTGATTGTAACATCCACTTCAACCTCATCACCAAAAACTTGGACATTGGTCACTGCACCGCTCTCGACCAAGTTTTGGCCATCACCCGGTGCTGAAATTTTTTCCAGCGCCTTGAGAATATCTGTTTTTTTCAACTTCATGAATCAAATTTTTTCAAACCATTTGTTTGAACTGGTTCTAAACTACAAAGATACGGTGTTGGCGTTAGATTAAGAAGTGGTGCTGCTGAATTTCAAAAAAATCATACGTTGAATTACGGGGAATGGAATAAATCAATCCGCCGGACCTAAATTCATGGAATTATCGTGTTTTTTTTTCGAAAAAATGTAGCTTAGAAGCTGCTATTTGAAATAAACCAACAACATGCTACCAAAAACCAAAATTCCCCAACTTCTCCTATTATTTATTTCGCTGACATGGTTTTCGTGTTCAACCAACAAAAACACTTTCACAAAAAGGGATGTGAAAAAGTCGGAAAAATTGATAGGGCTTCACTTTGCCAATAAGGATATCGACACCCTTTATCCCTATTTAAAGAGAAACCGAAGTGGTTTTGATTCCCTCCGTAAATATCCGATAGGAAACGAAGTGTTCCCCGCAGTACGATTTGACCCCACACCATTCGGTTTCACCATGCCAACACAACACAATGGGACGGAATGGGAAATCCCGGATAATGTTGATATTCCAGAGCCGTATGATTTGCTGGCTTTTTATACGATTCCTCAATTGGCTTCCTTGATTAAAAACCAGAAAATAACATCAACAGAGCTGACAAAATTCTTCTTGGCCCGTTTAAAAAAATATCAACCTGCCCTTCAATGCACCATTACCCTAACAGAAGAATTGGCTTTGGAACAGGCAAAGCGCGCTGATGAAGAAATCAAAAACGGAAAATATCGTGGGATTTTGCATGGAATCCCCTACGGAACCAAAGACTTGATGTCCGTCCCCGGATACCCCACCACATGGGGTGCCGCTCCCTACAAGGACCAAGTAATTAATGAAACGGCAACTGTGATAAAAAAACTGGAGGATGCCGGAGCTATTTTAGTGGCCAAATTAGTGTCCGGGGCATTGGCTCGTGGCGATGTTTGGTTCGATGGAAAAACCAAAAATCCTTGGGACACTACCCAAGGCGCCAGCGGTTCTTCGGCCGGATCGGGTTCCGCAACTTCGGCGGGGCTTGTCCCCTTTGCATTGGGTACCGAAACTTTGGGCTCCATTACCTCCCCAAGTACCCGAAACGGGGTCACAGGCCTTCGCCCGACATATGGCAGGGTCAGTCGCCACGGAGTGATGAGCTTGAGCTGGTCCATGGACAAAGTGGGTCCACTGGGGCGAAACGCGGAGGATTGTGCCATTGTTTTTGAAGTTATTCAGGGAAAAGATAAAAATGACCTGACCACCGTTGACCTACCATTCGGGGTGGATTGGAAAAAGGATGTCAAAAACCTCAAGGTGGCCTACTTGAAAAAGGATATTGAAAAAGACACGACCGAATCTGGAGATAATCTAAGAAATGCCCTCAAATCCCTCAAAGAAATGGGCATTGAGCCGACCGCGGTGGAAATCCCGAAAGATATTCCCTATCGAGGATTCGATATTATTTTGAGAGCAGAGGCCGGTGCTTTTTTTGATGACCTTGTTCGCTCTGGGGGCGTTGATATGATGGTGGAACAAGACCAGCGTTCACGTGCCAATTCCCTTAGACAAAGTCGGTTTATTCCTGCTGTGGAGTATATTCAGGCCAACAGACAACGACAAGTTCTTATTCAAAAAATGCAGGATTTGATGCAGGATTATGACGTCTTGATTTCGCCCACCTTTGGAAACGACCAACTTTTGGCCACCAATCTTACCGGTCATCCCGTAATTGCGGTTCCTACGGGCTTGGATGATAAAAGCCACCCTACCAGTATGACATTTGTTGGCAATTTATATGATGAAGCGAGTATACTATTGTTGGCTAAAGTTTTTCAGGATAACACTTCTTTTGATGAATTGCACCCTCCTGGCTATTGATCAAAGCTCCGTGGCAGGATTCCAAAAATATTTCTGGAAGTCCACGATTTGATTGTCTTTCACTGGGACACCTTCATTTTCGAGAAGCTGTTGCATAATGTTGGAGCCATCAAAATGATGCTTGCCTGTCAAAACACCGACACGGTTCACTACACGATGAGCGGGAACATCCTTTGCCAAGGAATTGTTCATGGCCCAACCCACCATTCGGGCACTACGCGCGGCCCCCAAATATTTAGCGATTGCGCCATAAGAGGTCACTCTGCCATAAGGTATCTGTTTGGCCACTTCGTAGACTTTATCAAAGAAGTTTTTTTCCTCCATGTTAGCGGTACATGATTCGAATGAGTGTAATGATGAGCAACAAAAGCATCAAAGCACTCAAAATGTAATTGGAGTTCTTCGAAAAACGGTTGGTCTTGGTCTCCATTTTATCAAAATAAAAGGTGTAGAGATATAAAACGGAAAATGTTCCTGCCCCGGCGGCAACCACAAAAGTAGTAATGTCCTTGGCCTCAAACTTGATCCAACCTGCTTCGTTCCACATCGCATTCAATCCACTATAATATGGGATGGTCAATAAATTGAGCGTAGCCAATAACACTCCTTTAAAAAAACTGTTCTTTTTGCTCAGGTTGACCTCCTTGATTGCCTGGGCCTGTACTTTTTTACGCTTTGCCATAACAAAAAAGTAAATGGCAAAAAAGGCGAAAACAACCACGGCAATTTTGAACAAGGCATCGATTACCTGGGGATTACGGTACAAAAATTTGGAAATATAAACCGCAATATAGGCCTGTACCATAATGGTACTGGAAACACCCAGGCTAAAAATAACTCCGTTCAACTTTCCTTTTTCCACGCTTACCTTGGCTGCATTCATGTTAAGCAAACCAGGTGGCACGGTAGCCATAAAAGCTGCCGAAAATGTAGCGAAAAAGAGGATGAGTACGTGGGTCATTGATTAGTTGATCCTAAATTGGATGTAGGTAATTGGTTTTCCTTTTTCAAGATACTGATTTTCGTAGAAAGTTTGAATATCCAGAACTTCTTGTGGTGCTCCCTCATTTTTGTAGACGTCGTGGTTGGCGTACAAAATTTCGTGCCCCAGACCTTGCAAAAGTCCAAGAGTATAACCGTGCATATACTCACTGTCCGTCTTTAGGTTGATCAGACCACCGGGCTTAAGAATTGTTTTGTACCGCTCCAAAAAAACGGGGTTCGTCATTCGGTGTTTGGTGCGTTTGTACTTAATTTGAGGGTCTGGGAATGTTATCCATATCTCGCTGACCTCGCCCTCCACAAATAGATGGTCGACCAATTCTATTTGTGAGCGTAAAAAAGCAACATTGTTTAATTTTTCTTCTAGAGCGGTCTTTGCACCTCGCCAAAAACGTGCACCTTTAATGTCTATGCCTATATGGTTTCTTTCAGGATTCATTTGTGCAAGCCCTACTGTATATTCGCCTTTACCACAGCCCAACTCCAATACAATAGGATTGTTGTTGCCAAAGAAAGAAGCCCATTTGCCTTTGTACTCGAATCCGGCCATAACATCTTCCCGTGAAGGCTGGACCACATTGACAAATGTTTCGTTCTCCTTGAACCGCTTCAATTTATTCTTACTTCCCACTTTCGTATTTGATTGAGCAAAAAATTAATGATTTGGCAAAACTAAGGAAATCTACATGCAATTGGTATTTTGTTTTTTTGTTGACATGAATTCTTCCAAACGTATTCTGGTAGCTCCGTTGAATTGGGGGCTGGGACATGCCACTAGGTGCATCCCCATTATTCATGAATTATTGCGACATGGCCATCAACCTTACATAGCATCCGACGGTGCGGCACTATCCCTCTTGAAAAAGGAATTTCCGGAATTGCCCGCATTTGAATTGCCCTCTTACAAAATTTCTTACGCAGAAAAAGGGAAGCACTTTAAAATAAAAATGATCTGGGATTCCCCAAAGGTGCTCAAGGCCATGGCCAAAGAGAAAAAAATGGTGAAAAGCTTGGTAAAAGAGCATCATTTGGATGGAATCATTTCAGACAATCGATTAGGTGCCTATTACAAAAAGGTGCCCTGCGTATTCATCACCCATCAACTCAATGTGTTGTCCGGAAACACAACTTGGATGAGCTCCAAGGCACACCAAAAAATAATAAAAAAGTTTGATGCTTGCTGGGTACCCGATATGAAGGAAAAACCGAATCTAACGGGTAAATTGGGCCACCTAAAAAAATCAAAATTAAACATGGTGTATTTGGGGCCTTTGAGCCGGTTTGAAAAAAGAGAACTTGACCCTGCCCACGACTTGATGGTCCTACTCTCTGGCCCGGAACCTCAACGTTCCATGTTGGAAAACGATCTATTGGAGGAATTACAACTGTTTGAAGGCAACATCCTTTTTGTAAAGGGCAAAATAGAGGACGAGCAGGTTGTGGAAGAGATTCAAATTCCAAAAGGGAAAATACTGCACTACAATTTTATGAAATCGGACGAACTGGAAAAAGCTTTGAACCAAAGTGAGAAGGTTCTGTGCCGATCGGGGTACACCACGGTCATGGATCTTGCAAAATTGGAGAAAAGAGCGTTTTTTATTCCTACACCAGGTCAGTATGAGCAAGAATATTTAGCCAAACGCATGGAAAAGCAAGGCCTTGTCCCATTTTCCAAACAGGACGATTTTACCTTGGATGATTTATCGAGAATTGGGGATTTTTCGGGATTGGCACAGTTTGAATCTACAGTTGACTATTCTTCGCTGTTTGAAGTTTTCTCCGCTTCGGAGAGTGGAACTTTGGCTTTTTCAAGTGTAAAGGAAAATTCAGAACCTACATCTACCTCACTCTCCACGTAAATTTTTTCACCGTGTCCCTCCACAATGTGCTTTACTATGGACAATCCAAGGCCCGAACCTCCCTCAGTTCTACTTCCGCTCTGGTCTACACGGTAAAAACGCTCGAACAATCGTGGAATATGCTGCTTGGAAATTCCACCACCATTATCGGTTACCCGAACGATTACCTTGTTTTTAATGAGGTTTTCCACACTAACTTCTGTGGTTCCCTTTGGGAGGCCATACTTAATGGAGTTCACCAAAAGGTTGCTTATTACTTGCTGTATCTTTTCCTTGTCCCCGTTCACGTAGATCGGATCGGGGTATTCCATATCAAAGGTGAGGGATATTTCTTTGCGGGCGGCCTTCATCTCCAATAGGTCAAAGGTATTTTGTATCAGCTCGATAACATCAAAATCCTCTCGTTCCAGTTTTAGTTCACCTGCTTCTAGTTTGGTGATCAAATCGAGGTCCTTTACAATATATATGAGCCGTTCTACACCTTTGTTGGCGCGTTGCAGATATTTTTTGCGGAGCTTTTTGTCCTTCATGGCACCATCTAAAAGTGTAAGAATATAGCCCTGGACCGTAAATAGTGGTGTTTTGAGTTCATGGGAAACATTGCCCAGAAAGTCCTTTCGGTATTCTTCACGGATTTTGAGGGTATCGATTTCGATTTTCTTTCCCTCGGCAAACTTTTCTATCTCCTGTACCAAGGTGCGCATATCGGTGGTTACAGGTTTTGAGGAGAAGGAAGATGACTCCAGAAGGGAAACATCATCATAAATTCTTTTGATCCGCCGATAAATGAAGCGTTCTACACGAATTTGGATAACGGCAAAGCAAATACCAAAACTTATTAAGGCAAACAATAGGGTGTGCCACCAATCTATATGGTCAACATCCACATGAAACCCTACAAATACCAGCGTGATCAAAATGGTTATAACCAAAGAAGAACGTAGGGCAAATTTGTATGATTTCTTTAGTTTTATGGCCATTAGAGTACAAACTTATACCCCACACCCTTAACGGTTTTAAAGTGGTGATCTCCGATTTTTTCGCGTAATTTTCTAATGTGGACATCTATGGTGCGGCCACCAACAACCACTTCGTTGCCCCAGACTTTATCCAAGATCACTTCTCGTTTAAAGACTTTGTTTGGTTTGGATGTCAAAAGTGAAAGGAGTTCAAATTCCTTTCTTGGAAGGACCATTTCCTCGCCATCGTTAACAATTTTGTACTCTTCCCTATTAATGATAATGTCCCCTACTTTAACGATATCTTCCACTTCCTTCTTGTCATCTTTCAACCTTCGCAGCAATGCCTTCACTTTGCTAACCAATACTTTTGGTTTTATGGGCTTGGTGATATAATCGTCTGCCCCTGCATCAAAACCGGCCACTTGGGAATAATCTTCTCCTCGCGCCGTCAAGAAAGTGATTATCGTATGATCCAATCCTGGAGTGTTCCGGATTAACTCGCATGCTTCAATACCATCCATTTCCGGCATCATTACATCCATAATGATGAGATGTGGGTTTTTCTTTTTAGCCTTGGCAACGCCTTCCGAACCATTCTTAGCTGTGAATACCTCGTACCCTTCGGCAGAGAGGTTGTAGCTTATAATTTCCAGAATATCAGGTTCATCGTCTACCAATAGAATCTTAATGTCCTTGTTTTTCATGGGATGGTATTTCTGTGTTAATCGCCCAAATGTAAAGATAATACACTTACGGGATAAACGCTTAACGTTGATTTAATCTAGTAACCTTATTGTAACAAAACTGAAATAAACACTTAACATACAACTAACACGGCTTTTACAACCCGTGGCGTTCTTTGCGCCAAATATATACCTGATAATGAAATATTTTTTACTGATTTTTGCCTTGTTGGCAACATCACTGAGCAGCGCCCAGCAATCCACGGGTAGCATTGTCGGTAAATTAACCGACCAAGAGTACAACAACGAGCCACTTGCTTTTGCCAATGTACTTATTAAAGGGACCACCAAAGGAGCTACTTCTGACTTTGATGGCCTATTTGAAATCGCCAATATCGCACCAGGAACTTACACCGTAACTTTTAGCTATTTGGGATACGAAACAATAGAAATTCCAAACGTAACGGTGGAAGCTGGAAAAGTAACCAGTTTGGATGTTCCGATGAGTGCTTCCGAGGGAGTGGCTCTAGAAGAGGTA
Organism: uncultured Allomuricauda sp.; assembly: GCA_963677115.1. Classification (GTDB taxonomy): domain Bacteria; phylum Bacteroidota; class Bacteroidia; order Flavobacteriales; family Flavobacteriaceae; genus Flagellimonas. The sequence continues at coordinate 1,729,718 of OY781874.1, read as the reverse complement.
GTAGTTACCACGGTATCCAGAAAAGACTCAGAGGTAGCATTGTTGTTGGACCAAAAGAGAGCTATCACGCTCGAAACTTCAATAGGGGCCCAGGAATTGGCCCGTAAAGGAGCCAGTGATGCCGCGACCGCAGTGACAAAAATCACAGGTATTGCCAAGGAAGAAGGTTCAGACAACGTGTATGTTCGTGGACTTGGGGACAGATTCAATGTGACCACTCTCAATGGACTTCCTTTGCCTTCAAACAACACGGCAAAGAAAAATATAGACCTCAGCCTATTTGGAACCGGAATCATCGAATCCATTGGGATTGATAAAACCTACAATGCCCAAAATTATGGTGATTTTGGTGGGGCAAACATAAATATTGTTTCTCGTAATTACACTGGTTCCGGATTTATGGAACTGGGAATAGGTTCCGGTGCTAACACGGCTGCTCTTGGAGCGGATAATTTCTACCTGTACGAAGGCCCAAACTTCACTGGTTTTTACGACAAAGCAATCTCCAACGATCCATTTAACAATGGTTTCGATACAAGTTGGGACCGCGAAACAAAAAGTACTCCCATCAACTCAAATATTTCGCTTAAAGGAGGGGACTCTTATGATATTGGAGAAAACTCAAAGCTTAATTTTTTCGCCGTCGGTGCCTTTAGTAATGGTAATTCTTATAAAGAAGGTCTGAACCAAGGGGCGCCAAACCTTGGAACCGCACTGCCCAACTCTGAATTTGACTATCAAAAGTACAGCTACACCACAGCTACAACCTTAATGGGAAACATTGGTTTGCGATTGGGCAATGCCAATGACATTAAATACAACTTTCTTTTGTTGAACAATTCGGAACAAAAACATGAAGAGTTCTACGGTATTCTAGACAGGGAAGATGATGCTCCGAAAGGAGGAGGTTTTATTCAAAGGAATACCTTCGAGCGAACTACTTTAATCGTGAACCAGCTATTGGGCAGTCATGATGTTACCGATAGATTTGAGGTTAACTGGGGCGTAGGCTACAATACCGTCGCCAACTTGATTCCAAACCGTCGTCAGAATATCTTGTTGCCATTCACCAATAATGACCCGGAAGGACCTAAATCATTCAGATTGGTTTCTGCGGCATCGGCCAACCATAGATTTTTTCAAGAATTGAATGAGGATGAGATTGCTGCCAATCTATCCGCAACATTTAAGTTCAAGAAAAATGATGAAGATCGATTTGACGGGAAGTTCACCATTGGGTACAATGGGCGTTTCAAAAATGTGGATTTTGAAGCCACACAGTTCAACTATCAGATATTGAATGTGGCCAACCAGCCGTTTGTAGACCCTTACAATATTGATGCATACTTTGATGAATATGGACCTGATTCCGGCTTTTGGCAAATCAGAACATTCAGGGGAACCGCTTCTACAGAAGGCTCATTGGACCCACAAACCTATGGCGGCGAACAACAGATCAATGCCGGTTTTGCTACCTTGGAATATAAGTTCACTCCAAAATTTACGCTATTTGCCGGAGCTAGAGCAGAGCAAATCAATCAGACCATTGAATGGAGCACCGTAATCCAAGGAGATGACAGCAATGAATTGGACACATTTGAATTCTTGCCTTCCCTTGCACTTAAATATGAGCTCAACGAAAAGCAAAACCTACGATTCGCTGCCAGCAAAACATACACATTGCCCCAATTTAAAGAAAGAGCTCCATTCTTGTTTCAAGAGGAGATCAACCAAGATACACAGGGTAATCCTGCCCTTGAGAACTCTACAAACTACAATGTTGACCTTAGATGGGAATTGTTTCCATCTTCAAGTGAAATCCTATCATTTGCGGTATTTGGAAAATACATCGAAAACCCTATCAACACCTTTTTGATCGTATCCGCGGCGAACAACCTTAGTTACGCCAACACAGGTGATAGTGCAACTGCATTCGGAGCCGAGCTTGAGGCCCGTGTTGATATTTTCGAAAATGAAAGAGAAACACCTTCGAGTATGTTGACAAATAGATTGTCTGTTGGAGGTAACATGGCCTACTTGAATACCAATCAAAAACTGGACTATCAAAAAGTATCCGAAGAAACCAATTTTGCTGCGGCATTTACTAATACAGAGGCTCCATTGCAAGGTGCTTCCGATTTCATATTCAATGCAGACGTGAGCTACTATACAGAGTTCACCGACAACAAAAACCTTAGGACAACCTTGGCAGGAAATTATTTCTCCGACAGGATCTACGCCTTGGGAAGTACCGGTAGAGGTCACTTGGTGGACAGAGGGTTCGTAACTCTCGATTTCATCAGCGCTCTTGAATTGGGCGAACATTTTGGGATTGGTCTAAGTGTAAAGAATATCCTTAATCCCTTGGTGGAAAGGGTAAACGAAAATGCGGAAGGAGATTTGGATATCGAAAATCCAGCAATCCCAGGCTTTTTGGAAGGCGGACCGGTTACTGCACTTTCATACAAAAAAGGAGTCGACTTTAGTTTATCACTCAACTACAAATTTTAATACCAATACACGATAAAAATCAAATGTCAAATCTGAATTTTTTAAATCTAAAAACTATGAAAAAATCGCTTTTAAAATTTATGTTAACCTTTGCTGCCACAGCACTTATTTTGTCCTGTAGCAGTGATGACAATGGGGGTGAGACGGGCCCTACCTGTTCCGATAACATCCAAAACGGAGATGAAACCGGTGTGGACTGTGGTGGTTCATGTAAACCTTGCGCAGCTGCTGCCGTAGAACTTTCCGGAGAGGTAACAGAAGATACTGAATTGGACGCTGCTGTTGATTACAGCCTTACAGGAAGCTATATTGTTAAGGAAGGTGCTTCTTTGACCATCCCTGCTGGAACCGTAATCAAAGCTTCTGGTGGTACTGCCGCATTTATCGGTGTGGAAAGAGGTGCACAGATTTTCATCAACGGTACCGCTAGTGCCCCTGTTGTGATGACTTCCGATGCCGCTAGTCCTGCACAAGGTGACTGGGGCGGATTGGTAATCGCTGGTAATGCCCCCACCAATAAAGGTGTGGACGTAACCACTGAAATAGGTGACCTTACTTATGGTGGTGACAACGCTGCTGATGATTCTGGATCCATTACTTACTTAAGAGTCGAGTACACAGGTGCAACGTTCTCCAACGATAAGGAGTTCAACGGTGTTTCTTTGTTCGGTGTTGGGTCTGAAACAACCTTCGAGTACGTTCAGTCCTTCAACGGTGGAGATGACGGTATCGAGTTCTTTGGTGGTACTGTAGATGGAAACTACTTGGTATCCATAGGAAGTGGTGACGATTCTATTGATTTTGCTGATGGTTGGACAGGTAACGGTAGCAACTGGTATATTGTTGGCGGTGCCAAAGCCGGTATTGAAGGTTCCAACAATGGCGATAACGGTGATGCTACCCCTGTAACAACAACTACATTGAGCAATATTACAGTTGTTGGCCCAACCAGCGATGAAGGTGCCTTATTCTTCAAAGAAGGTGGGGGCGACGTTACCATCGACAATTTTTATGTAAGCAATGCCATCATAGGCATCAACATGACCGAAACTGATGCGCCGGCCGCCACTCGTATTGAAGCTGGTGACCTAACCATCACGAATATCCAATTTGCCGATACTCCCGATGGATTTGTTGCCACAAGTTATACAGGTGACAATCAATCATTTTACACTGAAGGGGTAGCTACAGGTGCTGGAAACGGTGCTGCTTCTCCCGATTGGGCCGCTGGTTGGACCACTGGATTGGAAAATAGTGGTTCCACAAGCGAGAACTTGGCCGGGGAAGTCACAGGTGATGTTGAGTTGGATGCCTCTATTGAATATTTCCTTACTAGTTCATTTATCGTTAAAGAAGGAGGTTCTTTGACCATCCCTGCCGGAACCGTGATCAAAGCTTCTGGTGGTACAGCTGCATTTATCGGTGTGGAAAGAGGTGCTCAGATCTTCATCAACGGTACTGCCAGTGCTCCCGTGGTTATGACTTCTTCCAGCGAAACTCCTGCCCCTGGTGATTGGGGAGGATTGGTAATCGCCGGGGATGCTCCTACCAACGTAGGCGTCGATGTAACCACAGAAATTGGCGACCTTACCTACGGTGGTGAAAATTCTGATGATGATTCGGGATCCATCACCTATTTAAGAGTTGAATATACTGGCGCAACGTTCTCTAACACCAAGGAGTTCAATGGTGTTTCTCTGTTCGGTGTTGGTGCCGGAACAACCTTCGAGTACGTCCAATCCTTAAACGGTGCTGACGATGGTATCGAGTTCTTCGGTGGTACCGTAGACGGAAACTATTTGGTATCCATAGGAAGTGGAGACGATTCCATCGATTTTGCCGATGGTTGGACAGGAACTGGTAGCAACTGGTATATCGCCGGCGGTGCCAAAGCTGGTATCGAAGGTTCCAACAATGGTGACAATGGTAATGCTACTCCGGTAACAACAACTACATTGAGCAACATTACCGTTGTAGGTCCTGTTACCGAAGGTGCACTTTTCTTTAAAGAAGGCGGTGGTAACTTTACAATCACCAATTTCTACACCAGTGGAGTAGATCTAGGTGTAATGGTCACTGGTACCGATACAGCTGCTGCTGCCCGTATTGAAAACGGAGACCTTTCTATTGATCCAATTCAGTTTGACGCCACAGCGGTAGGTTTCTTGGCCACTGATTATGCCGGAGCCAACCTGAACTTCTATACTGAAGGAGACAATACAGGTGCCGGTAACGGCGCTGCTCAACCAGACTGGGCCGCTGATTGGACAGTTGGAATTGAGTAAAATAAAAAAACCTCATTTTGGTTAAAAGCCCCCGCAATAGCGGGGGCTTCTTTTTTGCATTTCATCGAAAAGCATCACTCTAATTCTCAAATGGTTCAATAATCACATCACTATTTTCATATATTTGTGGCATACCGTTTGCAACCATTAACGTATGAAGCACTTTTACTTCGTCATTTTCTTTTTTATCTGTTCACTTGGGTTTTCTCAGCAAAGCGCCAGTTCAAGTGCGGATATTGACGGGTTTAAGCTTTATCCCAACCCTGTTACCCAAGGCAAGGTTTATATAGAAACCAAAGAAAACGCTCCAAAGAAAATTCTGGTTTTTGATGTATTGGGCACACAGGTACTCGAGACCACTATCTTGGGCAAAGAGCTCAACTTATCAAACCTCAGCAAAGGAGTTTATATTTTAAGGGTTTTTGAACACAACAAAGTAGCTACTAGAAAGCTCATTGTGAAGTAGTTCACTTCCATTTTCCCTCAATTTCTCCAGCGTACACCACAGCTTTCAACGCTTTACAACCCATTTTAGTGCTTTCACAACATAAAATGGTCTACAACCCCCTGTTTACCTACTTTTACCTTGCACATATACCCCAAATCTGCTTGCATGAAGAAAATCTACTTTGTTTTACTTATGGCTTTACCTCTATTTACTTTCGGTCAAGACCTGGTTACAGTTAACAATGAGTCCGTACAAGAGCTCAAGGGTTTCAAAATGTACCCGAATCCAGCTTATGGAACCGAGGTATATATTTCCACCGAATCCAACGGCACAAAAGATATTAGGATTTATGATGTTTTTGGTGAAGTGGTCCTCTCGGAGCGAATCAGCACGAACACCTTGGATATTTCCCGTCTGGTCCCCGGAGTCTACGTACTTCAGGTAACAGAAAATAAAAAGACCATGACACGAAAATTGGTCGTCAAATAAAATCAATCAACAACAATATTTTAAGGCCCTTTCCCAAAGGGCTTTTTTATTTTTGGGTACTTTTGAACCCGAATGAAGCAGTTTGATACCCATAGGATTTTCAACATTAACAATACAGACGAATTTGAAGAAGTCGCATTGGATATTTTCAAGTTTCAATACGAAAACAATCAGGTGTACAAGGACTTTTGCGTGCATCTAAAAAAGTCTCCCAAAAATGTTTCAAGCTCATTGAAAATACCATTCCTGCCTATTTCCTTCTTTAAGACCCATAGGGTCGTTTCAACTCAAAAAGAGCCTGAGACCATCTTTACCAGTAGCGGTACCACGCAAAGCGCCACCAGCAAACATTTTGTTCCGGACATAACGCTTTATGAAGATAGTTTCCTTAGAGCATTTGAATTATTCTATGGTAAACCTGAAGAATTCTGCATTTTGGCCCTATTGCCTTCCTATTTGGAAAGAGAAGGTTCTTCCTTGATCTACATGGTAAACAGCTTAATTGAGAAATCCGGATACGAAAACAGTGGATTTTACCTTCGTAATCTTGATGAGCTTCGTGATAAATTACAGGAATTGGAACAAAAAGGCACCAAAACCTTGCTTATTGGTGTTTCCTTCGCGCTTTTGGACCTGGCCGAAGAATCACCTCTTTCCTTAAAAAATACCATTGTAATGGAAACTGGCGGTATGAAAGGACGTCGCAAAGAACTTATTAGGGAAGATCTGCACCAGATATTGAAAAAAGGACTTGGTATTGATCATATTCATTCAGAGTATGGAATGACCGAACTGTTGTCCCAAGGATATTCCAAAGGTAATGGGATTTTTAATACTCCACCTTGGATGAAGATCATCACCCGTGACACCGAAGACCCGCTTACCGTTCATCCTTACGGCAAAACGGGCGGTATCAACGTAATTGATCTAGCCAATCTATATTCTTGCTCATTTATCGCTACCCAAGATTTAGGAAAAACCTACCCAGATAAATCCTTTGAAGTCCTCGGCCGTTTTGATGACTCGGATATTAGGGGATGCAATTTGATGGTCTTGTAAACTATTGCACTACCAGCACAAAATAATTCTTTTTACCTCGTTGTAGCAACACAAATTTATCATTGATCAAATCGGAGGCTGTAATCAAGTAATCCTCTTTCACCTTTTCCTTGTTCACGGAAATGGAATTCTGCTTCAACTCCCTTCTGGCTTCACCATTGGAACCCAAAAACCCTGTTTTTGCCGCAAGTGCGCCGATCATGTCCAGACCAGGTTCAAGTTCATCTTTACCCACCGTTGCTTGCGGTACCCCTTCAAAAACATCCAGAAATGTTTTCTCGTTAAGTTGTTTTAAATCCTCCGAGGTGGATTTTCCAAAAAGGATATCGCTAGCCTTAATGGCATTGTCCAAATCCTCCTGGGAATGCACCATAATGGTGACTTCCTCGGCCAATCTCCTTTGTAATGCTCTCTGATGGGGAGCTTCTTTATGTTCGGCTACCAAGGCCTCAATTTCTGTCTGACTTAAAAAAGTAAAGATTTTGATGTATTTCTCGGCATCCTCATCCGAAGTGTTCAACCAGTACTGGTAAAATTTATACGGAGAAGTCCTTTCCGCATCCAACCAGACATTGCCGCCTTCGGTTTTTCCGAATTTGGTTCCGTCCGCTTTCGTAATCAAAGGACAAGTAAGGGCAAAACCCTTGCCTCCGCCGATTCTACGGATCAACTCCGTGCCCGTGGTAATGTTGCCCCACTGATCGCTACCGCCCATTTGCAGGCTACAATCGTGGTTCTGGTAGAGGTACAGAAAATCGTATCCTTGAACCAATTGATAGGTAAATTCGGTAAAGGACATTCCTTCTTTGGCATCGGAAGAAAGTCGTTTCTTCACGGAATCTTTCGCCATCATGTAGTTTACGGTAATGTGCTTGCCAACATCACGGATAAATTCCAAGAACGAAAAGTCCTTCATCCAATCATAGTTATTTACGAGCACCGCCGCATTATCCTCTCCGCTCTCAAAATCCAAAAAGCGGCTTAATTGTTCTTTTAGGGCATCCTCGTTGTGACGCAACGTTTTTTCGTCCAACAAATTACGCTCCGCGGATTTGCCCGATGGATCACCGATCATTCCCGTTGCACCACCGACCAAGGCATAGGGCTTGTGCCCCGCCAACTGAAAGTGTTTCAGCATCATAACACCCACCAAATGGCCAATGTGTAGAGAATCGGCCGTAGGATCTATCCCAACGTACGCGGCGCGCATTTCCTCCATTAAGTGTTCCTCGGCTCCTGGCATCACATCGTGTACCATTCCCCTCCATTGCAGTTCTTGAACAAAATTCTTCGTCATGATCAGTTTTTTGAATAGCTGCAAATATAAAATGAAGTTGGCATTTGGCTCAATTTTTACGGCACAAATAGGTACTTTTACCTCATGATTTTGGTTACAGGAGGTACTGGACTCATCGGTTCCCATTTACTTTTCCATCTGATCAGCAATGGAAGGACCGTGAGGAGCAATTATAGGGCAGAATCGTCCTTGGAAAAAGTTCGCAAGGTTTTTGGTTATTATACTGATAATCCGACCCCATTGATGGATAAAATTGATTGGGTACAAGCAGATATAACCGAGCTTGGCGGACTGGACGATCTTTTTGATGGCGTTGAACAGGTATACCACTGTGCCGCATTCATTTCTTTCGACCCGAAGGATTATAAAATACTACAGAACACCAATGTTGAGGGAACAGCCAATGTGGTGAACCTTTCCATAAAATATGGTGTAAAAAGGTTGTGCCACGTAAGTTCCATTGCTGCGATCGGGGCAAGCTTAAAACAAAAGGAAGCTACCGAAGAAAATGAATGGAACCAAGCAAAGGCCTCCGTTTACGGTATCACTAAATATGAGGCGGAACTTGAGGTTTGGAGAGGCTCTCAAGAAGGATTGGATGTAGTGATCGTAAATCCAGGAGTAGTGATCGGGCCGGGATTTTGGAAATCCGGCAGTGGATCATTTTTTAGTTATGCTTCCAAAGGCAAACCATATTTTATTCCAGGTGGAACTGGATTTGTAACTGTAAATGATGTAGTCAATGCCATGACCCTGTTGATGGACTCGAATATACGAACAGAGCGATTTATTTTGGTCAATCAAAATATGACCTACAAGGAGCTTTTCGATAAAATTGCACTCAACTTGAGCGTTGTTCCACCGAGCAAAAAGGTTTCCAGGCTTATGATCGCGTTTTTCTGGCGATGGGATTGGGTCCAAAGCAACCTATTTGGCAAAAAAAGAAAATTGTCCAAAGCTGTTGCCAAAGGGTTGTACCACAAGGAGCATTACAGCAGCGAGAAAATACAATCGCATTTGGACTTTAAATTTGAAGATTTGGACAGGGCAATCAAATTTTGCAGTGCCAGATTTAATCAGGAGAAGTAGGGAAAGGTTTCTTCTCTTACTTTTCCTCTTGCTTTTGCTCCCGAATGGTCTTTAAGGAATCCGTTCGCCTCAGATTGGCCTCACGAATACTGTCGTTCAATCGCTTCCCAATAGCTTCCAAAGTGTCCTTTTGTTTCCCTAACCTAGCTTCTACATTCTTATATATGGTTTGATACTCTAGGGGAATAGACGCATAGTAAAGATCGCTCTCTGCAAATTGCGTACTATCTATGTCATACTTGGTATAAAGAAATTCCATAACATCGATACCGGAATCCGTGAACTTTCGGGATGCCCCGAATTTTGCTGCATTCAAAATAGCAAGATCATGTAGAATCTCGGTCATTTTTTCCTTTGGGATAAGGTTTTCAGGTTCATCTACGACCTTTTCGGCGCAGGACACCAAAATGAAAAAAATCAAAATGTATGTAACGCTATATTTCATCCCTAACGATTAAACGTAAGCCGCTTAGCCTTTCTCCCTGCACTAAAGTTGCCGTTTTCATAGGCCATCAGACCATTGACAAAGGTTCGTTTTACTTCAGAATCAAAAGTAACACCTTCGAAGGGAGACCACCCACATTTATAGAAAAGATTGGCTTTTTCCACCTTATTTTTAACGTTTTGCTTCACTTGAACCAAATCCGCATAATACCCTTCGCGTATAAATCCACGCCGGTCAATATCAAACAACTTTGCTGGGTTATGGCACATTTTTTCGACCATTTTTTCCAAACTGATGACACCTTCCTGTTGCTTTTGGAGCATGGCCAACAAGGCATGCTGTACCAACGGGCCGCCGGATGGTGCATTCGTATAAGGATTGTCCTTCTCTTTTAAGGTATGTGGGGCATGATCGGTGGCAATAACATCAAAACGGTCGTCCAAGAGTGCTTCCCACAGCTTATCCCTATCGGATGTAGTCTTCACGGCCGGGTTCCATTTAATATGGGTACCTTTTTGGGCATAATCTTCATCGGAGAACCAAAGGTGGTGAATACAAACCTCAGCGGTGATTTTCTTGTCTTCCAAAGGAATCTGGTTCGTAAACAAATCGGTTTCAATTCCTGTGGACACATGGAACACGTGCAACCTTGCCCCTGTTTTTTTGGCCAGCGCTATCGCATTTGAAGAAGATAGGTAACAGGCCTCCGCACTTCGGATAATAGGGTGCATTTCTATTGGGATGTCGTCCCCGTACATTTCTGTATACTTGGCCAAATTGGCCCTAATAGTGCCTTCATCCTCACAATGGGCGGAGATGACCATTTCGGTATTGCTGAAAATTTTCTCAAGGACTTCCTCATTGTCCACCAACATATTCCCTGTTGATGAACCCAAGAACAATTTTACCCCTGAACATGCATTCTCGTCCAATCGTTTTAGCTCTTCCAGATTGTCATTGGTTCCTCCAAAAAGGAACGAATAATTTGCTGAAGAATCCTTGGCGGCAATGGCAAACTTTTCCTCTAATTTTTCAATGGTGGTGGTCTGTGGAATTGTGTTGGGCTGCTCCATAAATGTGGTGATGCCCCCGGCAATTGCCGCCCTACTTTCCGTTGCAATGGTACCCTTATGAGTAAGTCCGGGCTCCCTAAAATGCACTTGGTCATCTATGATTCCGGGCAACAACAAATCTCCTTCCAGATCTATTACCTTGGCATTGGCATCCGAGATGTTCGCATCGATTCTCGCGATAAAATCCCCATCCAACAATACATCCGATTCAAAAATGCTGTTCTCGTTCACGATTTTGGCATTCTTCAACAGTATTTTTGACATAATTAAAAGCTCTTTTTAAAAAATATACTCCTGAACTTCATGGCTATTACCCCAAAAATGGCCTCCCTTATGATTGCAGAGTTCATTTTTGATTTTCCGTTCACCCTATCAGTAAAAATGATCGAGACCTCCTCGATCTTGAATTTTTTGAGATAGGCCCTGTACTTCATTTCAATCTGGAAAGCGTACCCGATAAAACGTACCCGATCCAGGTTTATGGTCTCCAATACTTTTCTTCTATAGCAGACAAATCCAGCTGTGGGATCGTGTACTTTCATACCGGTAATCAATTTCACATAGAACGAAGCCCCATAAGAGAGCAGAATCCTTGCCAATGGCCAGTTGACCACATTTACGCCCTTTTTGTAGCGGGAACCAACAGCCACGTCGGCACCATTAAGACAAGCTCTATGCAAACGGGACAGGTCTGCAGGCCGATGTGAAAAATCGGCATCCATCTCAAAAATGTATTCGTAGCCTTTTTCCAAGGCCCATTTAAATCCATGGATATATGCAGTGCCCAGACCCGATTTTTCCTTTCTAACCTCCAAAAAAAGTCGGTCCGGGTATTCCTTCTGCAAGGTTCTCACACAATCCGCAGTACCATCCGGGGAGTTATCGTCCACCACAAGAACATGAAAGTCCTTCTTTAGGTCGAAGACCGTTTTAGTTATGGCCTCGATATTCTCGATTTCGTTGAATGTAGGTATGATCACCAAGCCGTCTGCCATTCGCACTGGATTAGAATGCTCAAAAATACGGTTTTCTAAATTGTACATGCAACATGCCTAAGCAGTACTTGACCAATATTTGTAACTTTGCCCATCTAAAATCACATTTTGATGTCTCAAAAGTTTCCCAGACTTTTTTTTATTCTTTTGGCCGTTTTATTTGTGCTAAACTTGTTGCAATCGTCCGTAACAGAACTCATATATGACGAAGCTTACTATTGGTACTATGCACAGAACATGGCCTGGGGTTATTTTGATCATCCGCCCATGGTCGCATTTTTGATCAAGCTCAGCAGTTTTCTTTTTGATGGTGAGCTCGGGGTACGATTTATGAGCTGCGTATTGTCTGCGGGAACCTATCTGTTGCTCTGGTCGCTCGTGGACAATCCAAAGAAAAAGGATTACGTGGTTCATTTTTTCCTTTTGGTATTCTCCTTTACATTGATGAATGCCTATGGCTTTTTAACCCTTCCCGATACATCCCTATTATTCTTCACGGCACTTTTCCTGTGGCTGTACAAGCGCTTTTTGAAAAAAGAGGATATCCTCACCACAATCGGGTTGGGGTTGGTAATGGCCGCATTAATGTATAGTAAATACCATGCTGTACTCGTCATCGTGTTCGTGCTATTATCCAACTACAAGCTCATTTTCAACAAAAAAGCATGGTTGGCGGTAATTTTGGCACTAATTTGCTACGCTCCCCATTTTTTGTGGCTCTATCAAAACGATTTTGTTTCCATCACCTTCCATTTGTACGAACGCCCGAACCAAGCCTATAAGTTCGATGAGTTTACCTTGGGCTTTTTCTTGAACAACATTGTGATTATCGGCCTTTTGTTTTACTGGGTGTATGGTGCATTTTTCAAATACAAAACAACCGATAAGTTCTCAAAAGCATTGATTTATTTGGTTTACGGAATATTGATTTTCTTCTTTGTTTCCAGCTTTAACCGAAGGGTGCAGGCACAATGGACCATTGCCATATCTATTCCTTTGGCCGTAATTGCGTTTAACCACCTTTTAAACAATGCAAAAAGCAGAAAATGGATGTACCGCATCAGTATAGTAAGTTTTGTTCTTTTAATATATGCTAGGGCCTGGATGGTATATTACCCGCTATTTCCGTTGCACTTTGAGACTCATGGCAACAAAGAATGGGTGAACGACCTTAAAACAAAATCCGGTGGTATCCCAGTTATTTTTGAAAACTCTTACCGCCGTTCCTCCATGTATGAGTTTTATTCGAATGTTCCTGCCATATCGCTGAACAACTTTATGTACCGTAAAAACCAGTATTCCATTGATGATTCCGAAGAGCGCGTGCGCGGAAAAAAGGTCTTATATGTCTCTCAGTACAGAAACAGTGGCGACATCAGTTATATGCATCTGGATAGTACGGTTTTTCATGGAGTATACATTGATGATTTTCAATCGTACAGGAAACTAAAGTGCATTGTGGAAAAGCCCGGGACCGGAATCAAATATTCGCTCAAGGTATATAACCCATATGCTTTTGATGTGCCTCTGGAACAATTAAAATATACGATATCCTATTCCAACAAATACAAGCAAGTCCAGCAAATGCTGCCCTTAAAAGTTGAGAATACTTCTCCGCAACAAACATTTTTAAAATCTAAGGATACCATACACTACTCCTTTGAACTACCTTTATCCAACATGGAAAGCCCAAAATATTTTAGGATTGGAATCGCAGAAAACGGCCTTCTCCCGGGACTCAATGGAAAACCTGTTAAAATTGAATAATGGAGCCCATTGAAAAAACAATCGTTTCATTGGATTGGATGACCATCACGTTGTTTACCAGCTTGGTTGTTTTGACATTGGGCAAGTATCTGTTCCATAAAAAGTTCCTGAACTTTATCATTCTACCATTTAACGATAAATACATTCTTCTACATAACAAGAAAGGACAATTTTCACATTGGTTTCATTTATTGTTGACTTTGTTTCAGCTCGTCAACTTTTCCCTGTTCATTTTTCACGTCCTTAATACCTTTGACCTGTTCCCCTTAAAAGGCACGGTTATTAATTATGTATTGATTTTTGGGTTTCTCGCTCTGTTTGAGCTGATAAAATTCTTGCTCCAAATATTTACCGGATTCGTTTTCAACAATATAGGTTTTGTTGGCAGCCTCATTTTTAGCAAGATTTCGTACCTCAACTATAGCAGCATCATAATTTGCATAGCAAACATTTTGTTGATTTACATTACACCCGACTCAAAAACAACCATATATGTAGCCCTATCCCTAATTTTTCTTATAAATGGCATAGGCTTCACCAAGCTATTAAAGAACCATCAAAAAGCACTGTTCCCGTATTTTATGTATTTTATTTTGTACCTTTGCGCACTCGAAATTGCACCCTTGGTGATAATTGGAAGCTATTTAAAAGGTTGATAACTTATGAAAGTAAAAACAATTTTGGTTTCCCAACCAGAACCCAAAGTCGAAAACTCCCCCTATTCAAGACTGATTGAAAAAGAGAAAGTTAAAGTAGATTTTAGACCTTTCATACATGTTGAAGGCGTGGAAGCCAAAAATGTGAGACAGCAAAAAATCGACTTGAACAACTTTACGGCAATTATACTCACGAGTAGAAACTCTGTGGACCATTTTTTCAGGATTGCCGATGAAATGCGCTTCAAAGTTCCGGATTCCATGAAATATTTTTGTCAGTCAGAGGCCGTGGCCTACTACTTGCAGAAGTATGTGGTGTACAGAAAAAGGAAGATCTATGTTGGGAAAAGAACGTTTAACGAATTGATTCCCTTGATCAAGAAGTACAAAGACGAAAAGTTCCTGCTACCTTCTTCCGACTCCCTAAAACCCGTTGTTCCCGAATTGTTGGACGAACTAGGGGTTAATTGGACAAGAGGTATCTTCTACAAAACGGTAATCAGCGATCTTTCCGATCTTAGAAATGTGTATTACGACATTTTGGTATTCTTTAGCCCATCAGGAATAGAATCGCTAATGAAAAACTTTCCCGATTTTGAACAAAACGATACCAGAATTGCTGTTTTTGGCAACAGTACGGTAAAAGCAGCGACCAGTGCCGGCCTTAGGATAGATATTCAGGCTCCAACGCCCGAAACGCCATCTATGACCATGGCATTACAAAAGTACATTACCAGCGTTAACAAATAATATTAGCACTGGACCAAAAACAACAACGCCCCCGGTTTTCCGAGGGCGTCTTTTTTTTCTAGAATGCATACCGCTGCGGTCCTCCCCTTCGGATTTCCTCGCTGGCATGTTCCTCGAATTTCTTGAAATTCTCCCTAAAGGCATTGGTCAGCTTAAAGGCCGTTTTGTAGTACGCCTCGTCATTGTTCCATGTTGCTCTTGGGCTTAGCACCTTCGTGGGCACTCCCGGGCACTCCCTGGGCTGGGCAACACCGAATACCGAATGGATGTGGTATTTTTCGTAATTATAGAGTCCCAGCTCACCACTCAATGCCGCACTGATCATTGCTCTAGTGTATTTTAACTCCATCCGGGTGCCCACTCCGTACGGTCCGCCCGTCCAGCCCGTGTTCACCAACCATACGTCCACGCCGGACTCCTTCATCTTCTTGCTCAGCATCTCCGCATATTTGGCAGGGTGCAACGGCATAAAGGGCGCTCCGAAGCATGCGGAAAATGATGGCTGAGGCTCCACCACGCCAGCTTCCGTTCCCGCAACCTTTGCGGTATAACCGGAAATAAAGTGGTAGGCTGCTTGTGCAGGTGTAAGTTTGGAGATAGGAGGCAATACCCCAAAGGCATCAGCCGTAAGGAAAAAGATATTCTTCACGTTCTTTCCTATCGATGGCCACTGAATGTTGTCGATATGGTGGATGGGGTAGCTCACCCTGGTGTTCTGAGTGATGGAGGTATCACTGAAATCAACGTCACCATTGCTGTCCATCACCACATTTTCCAATATCGCCCCTTTTTTGATGGCACCATAGATTTCCGGTTCCTTTTCCTTGGACAGGTCGATCACCTTGGCATAGCACCCACCTTCAAAATTGAACACTGTATTGTTGGGCGTCCAACCATGTTCGTCGTCACCAATCAATTTTCTATTGGGATCAGTCGACAAAGTTGTTTTCCCCGTTCCCGATAGACCGAAGAATATGGCCGTATCGCCAGATTCCCCCACATTGGCCGAGCAGTGCATCGGCAATGTGTTTTTGTATACCGGTAATATAAAGTTGAGTGCGGAGAATATCCCTTTCTTGATCTCACCCGTATAGCCCGTGCCCCCGATAAGGGCGATTTTTCTGCCAAAATTAAGGATGGCAAAGTTGTGCTGGCGGGTACCGTCCATCGCTGGATCTGCCATAAAGCCCGGTGCATTCACCACTGTCCATTCCGGATCAAAATCTTCAAGTTCTTCCTCGGATGGCCTCAGGAACATATTGTATGCAAACATATTGGACCAAGGATACTCGTTGATTACTCGAATTTTCAACCGATAGTCCGCGTCCGCACAGGCATACGAATCCCGCACGTAAAGCTCTTTCGTGTCCAGGTAGGCGATGACCTTATCGTACAGCGCATCGAACTTTTCACTATCGAAGGGAATGTTGATGTCTCCCCACCAGACCTTGTCCTTGGTGACATCATCCTTCACGATAAAGCGGTCCTTCGGAGACCTTCCCGTGAATTCCCCGGTATTGACGGCCAATGCCCCCGAAGAAGCCTCCTTGCCCATCTCTCTCTCAATGGTGGTCTCATGGAGCTCTTCCGGGGACATTTGATACTTGATGTTCTTGTGATGTATTCCGTAAGCATGTAACGAAATCGTTTTCGTAATTGAAGCAGAATCCTTCATATTTTATGTTTTGCGTTGGTACAAAGCTAGAAAATATTCAGTTTTAGACCTTTTAAAATTTGCTTAATTGAATGATTTGGGGGTTAAAATATGATATCGCAAATAATTCTACCAAAATATTAAAAAACATCCTCGGTCTTTCTTAAAAAAACAAAAATCACATGAACAATTGAAGCTAAAAGCATAAAAATCAACATTTGTTTGATAAAAACACCTGATTCGTCAATTCAAAACGCCCATCCATCAATTGGGGGCAACCATTTTAGGGCCGTTTCCTATACATTTCCGATTCAAAACCATACCGATATGCAAAATGTAAAAAGTATTATCCTAATCTGTACCGCATTTTTTCAAAGCTTTAGCTGTAACTCAAAATCAGACAGGAAAGCTGGCAATTCTGAAAAATCCGATTCTTTTGAGATCGGAGCATACGATCAAAGTGATTTTATAGATGAAGCCGCCATCGCGATATGTTTATGGCCCAAAGTAGGGCTCCGGGATAAACCTGGACGAAAGGTCACAAAATATCTTACCACCATCTGTTTTGGAGAAACTGCGGCACATCTTGAAGAAAAGAAAAAAGCAGAGGATGATAAGGAATATCTAAAAGTCAGACTTTCCGATGGAAGCGAGGGATGGGTCTACAGCATCTTTTTGCGATTGGCGTAGAACTGGCAATCATAGATAGAGGCAAAGCGCTTTACAAAAGACCTGATATTATGACCTTTGAAGCAAAAACATTGGAGCCTATGGACATGGTCGTGCGTTTTGAAAATCTCTCATCCAACAAATTGGGAATACAGACGGATTTGGCCAATGCAAGAAGCGAACCTAAGACCAAAAGTGATGTTCTTTTCCAACTTGAAAAAGGTGACATTTGCCATATAATTGCACAAGGGGGATCTTTGCAAGAAGTAAATGGCGTTACCGACAGCTGGTACAAAGTTAACTTTAATGGCCAACAAGGTTGGGTATTTGGGCATTACACTACCAAAAGAAGAGAGTAATGTTCCAAAAACATCCTATTGGGAACCAATAATTCGATAGGCCAAGACCAGCCATCCCAAAATCATGAACAGACCACCAATCGGTGTTAAAAAACCTATTACGGAAAAATCAAAAGAGGTCACACTATTCAACGCGAGCAGGTAAATCGAAAAAGAAAAAAGAATTACACCAAGTAGAACAAAGACAAACACAGTTTTTTTAGTCTTTTCAGCTATTCCTGCATAAAGCCCAAGAAATAATAAAAATAGGGCATGGTACATTTGGTACCTTACACCGGTTTCAAAAGTATCTACAGCATCGGCGTCCACCAATTTTTCCAACCCGTGGGCCCCAAATGCACCCAAAATAATGGCCACCATGCCCATTATAGTTCCTGTTAACAAAATTGTTCTGTTCATAACTTTAACTTGCTATTTTTTTAAAAATATAACATTTTAATACCTTAGTGACCATACAATTCAAAAGTAAACAAAACACATGGTCCGTACTATTTTAGTTATAGGAGCTGGTAAATCGACCTCATACCTCTTAGATTATTTCCTAAAAAGATCAGACGAAGAAAAGCTACATATCAAAATTGGGGATCTTCGCCCCGAAAATATTCCTGACTCGGTTGCAAAGCATCCGAACTGCACTGTATTCGGGTTGGATATTTTTGACGAGGCCGAGAGAAAAAAAGCTGTTGCCGATGCCTCCATTGTTGTTTCCATGTTACCGGCAAGTTTACACATTAATGTTGCCCATGATTGTGTCGAGTTTAAAAAACATTTTATCACCGCGTCTTATGTGAGCGATGAACTAAAAGCATTGGACAAACAGGTAAAAGAAAACAACCTTGTTTTTATGAACGAAATCGGTCTCGACCCTGGAATAGACCACATGAGCGCCATGGAAGTCATAGACAGAATCCGTGATGCCGGAGGCAAAATGCTCCTTTTCGAATCTTTTACCGGTGGTTTGGTAGCACCGGAGAGCGACACCAACCTTTGGAACTATAAATTTACCTGGAATCCAAGAAATGTGGTACTCGCCGGGCAGGGAGGTACTGCAAAATTTATTCAGGAAGGAACCTATAAATATATACCCTATCAAAAATTGTTTAGAAGAACGGAATTTTTAGAAGTGGAGGACTATGGTTCTTTTGAAGTTTATGCCAATAGAGACTCCTTAAAATACCGCGAAGCCTACGGATTGCAAAATGCTCTTACCCTTTATAGGGGCACCATGCGAAGGGTCGGTTTTTCAAAGGCATGGCAAATGTTCGTTATTCTGGGGATGACGGATGACAGCTATACCTTGGAAAACTCGGAAGGAATGTCGTACCGAGAATTTGTAAATCTCTTTCTTCCCTATTCTCCAACGGATTCTGTAGAATTAAAGCTGAGACATTACCTTAAAATTGACCAAGATGATATAATGTGGTTAAAACTACAGGAGTTGAACCTTTTTGATGACTCCAAGAAAATACCGTTGAAAAATGCGACCCCTGCCCAAATGCTACAATATATTTTGGAGGACAGCTGGACCTTGAACGAGCACGAGAAGGACATGATCGTGATGTACCACAAATTTGGTTACGAACTTAACGGTGAAAAAAAGCAGATTGATGCCAATATGGTAGTTATTGGAGAAAACCGCACCTATACCGCCATGTCCAAAACCGTTGGGTTGCCGGTTGCGATGGCGACTTTACAGATACTGAACGGAAAAATCAACACACCGGGAGTTCAAATCCCGATAAAAAAAGAGGTTTACAAACCTATTTTGGAAGAACTTAAGGCTGACGGAATCCGGTTTAAAGAGTTTGAAGTACCTTACCTAGGATACAATCCCGACTCCGTGGCTGGTTAGTGCTCCTTATATTTTCAATATATTTGACTTCAAATCAAAATCCATATTGTGAAAAACAATAACAATTCGGTTAAGATTGATGGTATCGACAAGAAAATCCTAAGATACCTAATGGAGGATGCCCGCAAACCCATTCTTGAAATTGCCAGGAATATTGGAATTTCCGGAGCCGCCATTCATCAAAGGCTACGCAAGCTGGAAAGTTCAGGCCTTATCTCAGGCTCCAAGTTCGTTATCAACCCAAAGGTTTTGGGATATTCCACCATGGCCTACATTGGCATTTATTTGGATAAGGCCATGACAAACCCCAGAGCCGTAAACCAACTGAAGGATATCCCCGAGGTACTGGAGTGCCACTATACCACAGGGAACTGGTCCATTCTTATAAAAGTCCTGTGCCAGGACAATGAGCACTTGATGCAGGTCCTAAACAAAAAAATACAACAAATAGAAGGTGTTTCCCGTACCGAGACCTTTATCTCGTTGGATCAACAAATTGATCGTCAAATACAGATTTGATATTTGTATTAAATCTAAATAAGCATTACATTTGTCCCCATGAATGTAATATTTCAATCAACATATTACACTTTGTACCAAGCTGGCAACGAGCGTTGTTTTTATGTTGATTTCGGTCAAAAAATGGTTCGTATGTCGTTGTGCCAGTTGCTTGCTCTTCGCCACAAGGTGATGAGTATCGACATTGAGCACCATTTTGACAGCGATTTGAACGCGCATGGCTTCGAAGTCCTTATGCTATGCAACAAAGAGCATCTTTTTGTTCTGAACACCTTGGAAATATTAGATCTTAAGAAACTGGTCTACCACAGCTTCGTATCCTTGGGGCTTTCTGTAGAAACCGCCAACATTTCCATTTCATAGCTCCTTCCCTCTTATTTTTAATAAGTCTTAAACTGCCTTAAAACTGGGGCACTTCCTTTTTAAACGCCTTTAAATTCAGTATCTTTACTGTTATAATAGGATTAAAATCATAGTAATTATGAAAGATATAGCAAGACAAAGTATGAGCATTAAAGTGGAGTCCATGGATTTGCTCAACGGACAGATAAAAATGGAGGCCCATGCTTCCGCTACCTATTTGGCCATGGCCTCTTGGTGCGAGCAGAACGGCTTCTTTACCAGTGCCAAGTTTTTCTTCAAACAAGCCGAGGAAGAACGTGGGCACATGATGAAGATTTTTAACTTTTTAGTGGATACGGGCGGAAACCCAATTTCTCCGGAGGTCACGGGAATCAACCATGACTACTCATCCATTGTTGATGTTTTCGAATCTACCTTGGAACATGAAGTGAAAGTCACCAAATCCATTCACAACATTGTAAAAAAAGCTCGGGAAATCGGTGATTTTGCCACTGAACGCTTCTTGGACTGGTTTGTAATGGAACAAGTTGAAGAGGAAAACACAATCAGGGACATCTTGGATATGATAGAGGTTACCGGTACCGAAGGTGTAGGTCTTCAGATGATAGACAACAAGATTTTGGACTGGATTGACTAATCCATTCTTCTAACTTCGAACAAAATAAAAAAGGGAGCCAAATGGCTCCCTTTTTTGTTCCGTAATGTTATCATTTCTTAATCCCTGCCGCCAAAAACCTGAACGGCCCAGTACAATAGCGACGCCAAAGCACCCAATGCTGCCACCAAATAAGTTCTAGCTGCCCATTTTAGCGCATCTTCAGCTCCGGAATATTCTTCTTGGGTCACCATGTTTTTCTGTTTTAACCAAACCAATGCCCTTTTACTGGCATCATACTCTACAGGGAGTGTAATAAAACTGAATAAGGTCGCAAATCCCATCATGACCAAACCAGCTACGGCGATGTAAAATCCGAGACCACCAGCAACACCAGTTGCGGCCATCAACATAATACCTCCAAAAACCACCCAAGTAGACATTCCGGACGTAACGCTTACAATAGGCACCAGCTTGGAACGCATCGTAAGCCATTCATAAGCCTGTGCATGCTGCACGGCGTGTCCACATTCGTGGGCCGCCACCGCTGCTGCCGAAGCATTACGCTGGTTATATACGCCTTCACTGAGGTTGACGGTTTTGTTTTTTGGATTATAATGGTCCGTGAGCATACCGGGAGTGGAAATCACCTTTACATCCCGGATTCCATGATCATCGAGCATTTTCTGTGCAATTTCTGCACCGCTCATACCATTTCGCAAATGGACCTTTGAATATTTTTTGAACTTGCTCTTCAATCGGTTGCTGACCATCCAGCTGATCAGGGCAATTCCACCGATCAATATATAATATGTCATCATAGTCTTATCACTTTTAATTGAATATAAATATACCATATAAAAGCAAAAACCCCGCCAAATAATGGCAGGGCTCTTTTACTGTCAAAATGTTAGTTGATTAAGCAAACACAGGTTCCAAGTGAAAGGTTTCCGCAATTTCTTTATAAACCACTTCACCCTCAACAACGTTGAGGCCTTTTTCCAAGGATTTATCCAACTTACAGGCACTACGCCATCCCAAGTTGGCCAATTTTAGCACATAGGGCAGTGTTACATTCGTCAAGGCAACAGTAGAAGTATAAGGCACTGCCCCTGGCATATTGGCTACACAATAGTGGACCACATCATCTATAATATAAATGGGATCCTCATGGGTCGTTGGCTTGGTGGTTTCCACACATCCGCCTTGATCTACCGCTACATCAACTATAACGGTTCCTGGATGCATGTCCTTGAGCATGTCCCTAGTAATCAAATTAGGGGCTTTTGCTCCTTTCAAAAGGACTCCACCGATTATTAAATCGTTCGTTTTTATATGATTTCTGATATTGAATTCGTTGGAAAAACCGGTCACCACATGGCTCGGCATGATATCGTTCACATACCTTAGGCGTTTCATGTTCACATCCAGAATGGTTACTTGGGCTCCCAAACCTGCTGCCATTTTAGCAGCCTGAATACCCACGGTACCGGCTCCGAGCACCAAAACACGACCCGGGGACACGCCAGGAACGCCTCCCAAAAGCACCCCTTTGCCTTTCACGGGTTTTTCCAAATATTTAGCTCCTTGCTGAATGGCCATTCTGCCCGCCACTTCCGACATCGGAGTCAGTAAGGGCAAGGTCCCGTCTTCGTCCTCCACCGTTTCATACGCAATGCAAATGGCTTTGCTCTTGATCATGGCCTTGGTCAACGCCTCGCTGGATGCAAAGTGAAAATACGTGAAGACGATCTGTCCCTCCTGTATCATATTATATTCTTCGGCAATGGGCTCTTTAACCTTTACGATCATATCGCTCATGGCATACACCTGACCGATAGTGTCCAAAATAGTGGCCCCTGCCCGTTGGTAATCCTGATTAAAAAAACCACTTCCCTCACCTGCGCCGGATTGCACATATACGGTGTGGTTGTTCTTTGCCAATTCAAATACCCCGGCAGGCGTCATGCCGACCCGGCTTTCGTTGTTTTTGATTTCTTTAGGTATCCCAACAGTCATAATGTTGTTTTTTACAGTTGATGGGCCAAAGTTGAATAAAAAAATCAAATAAAAGCACAAATACTCGACAAAAAACAGGGGTGTCATGTCAAAATAACCATATTTTAACATTTATACCCTAATTTTTATGGGGTAAGAATTCTTTTAAACCTTTTTTAAATACTATACCCCTAATTTTTAAAGGGTATATATGTACAATAATAAAAAAGCATGCCGATTGGCATGCTTTTTAGGGGGTATTCCTATAAAATTCTTAAAATAATCCTTCTAATAATCCTATTTTGGGACTATCCTACAATATTTACAATCTTTCCAGGCACCACAATCACCTTTTTAGGTGTTCTACCTTCCAATTGGGCCTGTGTTTTTTCATGGGCCAAAACGGCTGCCTCGATTTCATCCTTGCTCATATCCAATGGCAGCTCCAATGTAAATCGCATTTTACCATTAAAGGATATCGGGTATTTCTTGCTGCTCTCCACCAAGTACTTCTCCTCAAATTTAGGGAAGGGTGCTTCGGCAATGGACTCTGAATGACCCAAACGACTCCAAAGCTCCTCGGCAATGTGAGGCGCATAAGGTGATACCAAAATAGCCAACGGTTCCAAAATAGCTTTGCTGGTACATTTTTGTGATGTCAACTCGTTGACACAGATCATAAAGGTGGACACCGAAGTATTGAACGAGAAGTTCTCGATATCCTCTTCCACTTTTTTGATGGTCTTGTGCAAGGTTTTTAGATTGTCTGCGGTGGGTTCCGCTTCGGTAACGCTTCGACTACGCTCAGCGTCTGAATCGATAAAGGGAGAATAGAGCTTCCATAATTTTTTAAGGAAGGAATGCACTCCCGTGATTCCCGCCGTGTTCCAAGGTTTGGATTGCTCCAAGGGTCCCAAGAACATTTCGTACAAACGCAACGAATCAGCCCCGTATTCCTCACAAATGGCATCGGGGTTGACGACATTGTATTTGGATTTGGACATTTTTTCTACTTCGCGACCTACAATGTATTTACCATCTTCTAGAATGAACTCTGCATCCTTATATTCTGGTTGCCATTTTTTGAAGGCTTCCACATCCAATTCATCGGATCCATTGACCAAAGAAACATCTGCGTGAATTGGCACTACATTTTTTCCGTCGTTCAAACCTTTGGAGTATACCTTATTAGTATCCAAATCTCTATAAACGAAAGCACTCGTCCCCGTAATCATCCCTTGGTTGATTAACTTTTTCGCAAATTCGTCTTTGGGCACATAGCCCATATCAAACATAAACTTCTGCCAAAAACGGGAATACAACAAGTGGCCCGTAGCATGTTCGCTACCTCCGATATATAAGTCCACATCTTGCCAATAGTTGATGGCTTCGGGGGAGAAAATAGCGTCATCATTCCGTGGATCCATATACCTATTAAAGTATTGGGAACTTCCCGCCCAACCGGGCATCGTGTTCAATTCCAAAGGAAAAACAGTTTGACCCCCCTCTCGGTCTCCCCCAGAGGGTGAGAGGTTTTCGTTGCTTACCACTTTATTCTGTACCGTGTCCCAGGCCCATTCCGTAGCGTTGCCCAATGGTGGTTCGCCTGTTTCGGTAGGGAGGTATTTTTCCACTTCGGGCAATTGCAAGGGCAAATGCTCCACATCGATCATCTGCGGCATACCATCCACATAATAGACCGGGAAGGGTTCTCCCCAATACCGCTGACGGCTAAATACGGCGTCACGTAGGCGGTAATTCACTTTGCCTTCGCCATGTCCGATCTTTTCCAATTCAGCAATGATTTTCTTCATCGCCTTTTTATACGGCAATCCGTTTAGAAAATCAGAATTGGCAATGACGGTATTTTCCTTGTCGGCAAACGCCTCTTCGGAAATATCTACGCCTTCAAAAATGTTGGGGATATCAATATGGTAATGTTTGGCAAAATCGTAATCCCGTTGATCGCCACAGGGCACGGCCATAACCGCTCCCGTTCCGTAACTGGCCAACACGTAGTCGCCAATCCAAATTGGAATGGGCTCTTTGGTGAACGGATGCTCTGCATATACACCCGTGAACACCCCCGAAATGGTTTTTACATCGGCCATACGGTCACGCTCGGAACGTTTTGCCGTGGCTTCCACGTAAGCATCCACCTCAGCTTTTTGTTCTGGCGTAGTGATTTTGGCCACCAACTCGTGCTCTGGGGCCAAGGTCATAAAACTTACCCCGAAAATGGTGTCGGGACGGGTGGTGAAAACTTCAATTTGATATCGGTGATTGAGCGTAGTCGAAATCTCATCTTGGTCGCTTCGACTACGCTCAGCGTCCAATACATTAAAAGTTACGGAGGCACCTACAGAACGTCCGATCCAGTTGGTCTGGGAATCCTTTAAAGGTTGTGGCCAATCAATTTTGTCCAAACCATCCAACAAACGCTGGGCATACGCGGTAATGCGCATACTCCATTGTGTCATTTTTTTACGCACCACGGGGTGGCCTCCACGTTCTGAAACACCATTTACAATTTCATCGTTGGCCAAAACGGTTCCCAAGGCGGGACACCAGTTGACTTCGGTATCCGCCAAATAAGTCAATCTATACTTTAAAAGGATTTCTTGCTTTTCCTTATCGGAGTAGCCATTCCAAGTTGCTGCATCAAAACTTGGGGCATCATCATCACAAGTTGCTTCGACATTGGCATTTCCTTCTTTTTCAAAAATGGAAATCAAACTGGAAATGTTTTCTGCTTTGTCGGATTTCTTGTTGTACCACGCATTGAACAATTGGATAAAGACCCATTGCGTCCATTTATAATATTGCGGGTTGGAGGTACGCACTTCGCGGCTCCAATCAAAAGAAAAACCGAGCTGATCTAACTGCTCACGGTATCTGTTGATGTTGTTTTCCGTAGTGATTGCAGGGTGCTGCCCTGTTTGAATCGCATACTGCTCCGCAGGCAACCCAAAGGAATCGTAGCCCATGGGATGCAACACATTGAATCCCTTATGTCTTTTGTAACGTGAATAGATGTCCGTGGCAATATACCCCAATGGGTGCCCTACGTGCAAGCCTGCCCCTGATGGGTAAGGGAACATCGACAATGCATAAAATTTAGGTTTTTCGGAATCGTTGGATGCCTTAAAAGTTTCATTTTCTGCCCAATACTTCTGCCATTTGGCCTCAATCTCGCGGAAATCGTAATTCATTGTTAATCTTGTTCAATTTCGTGTGCAAAAATAGGTTTAATCCCCTAAATACAATTTACTTTTCTATTTTTACATACTGATTCTACTATATGAGCCAATATATTGAACGATATCAGCGTCGAAAACTGATTTCCTCCTACTTTTCCGTGGCTTTGAGCATTGCCTTGGTCCTGTTTCTTTTGGGTGTTTTGGGCCTTTTGGTGCTCAATACCAAAAAATTGGCGGATCACTTTAAGGAGCAGATCACGATTTCGGTGTTTTTGAAGGACAGTGCCAAACCTGTGGAAATAGACCAGTTGCAGAAAAGCTTGATGCTTGCCGAATACACCAAATCTGCCGAATATATTTCCAAGGAAGATGCCGCCGAACAATACAGTGAGGACATTGGTGAAAATTTTGAGGAGTTCTTGGGCTATAATCCCCTAAAAAATTCCATTGATGTAAACCTGAAGGCCGATTTTGTTTCTTCCCAACAAATTGATGAGATTGCAGAGGAACTGGCGACCAAAGCCTACGTTGACGAAGTCAGCTATGATAAACCGTTGATTTCCCTGCTCAACAACAACGCACGGAAAATCAGTCTTTGGATATTAGTGGCCAGTGCCGTTTTTACGGTCATCGCCGTTTTGCTGATCAACAGTTCCATTCGATTGTCCATTTATTCCAAACGATTCATCATCAAAACCATGCAAATGGTGGGCGCCACCAAAACGTTTATCCGAAGGCCATTTATTTGGACGAACATTAAATTAGGGATGGCAGGAGCCTTTGTCGCCTTGATCGGACTTGGCGTGTTGGTATATTATATTGACAAAAATTTTCCGGAACTGAACCTATTGCAAGATTATATGGTACTCATCATTTTGTTCGTTGGTGTCTTTGGGTTGGGTGTGATTATTTCGTGGGCCAGCACCCATTTTGCAACACAACGTTTTTTAAACCTGAGAACGGACGATCTTTATTATTAACTTTGCAGCATGAGCAAGAAAAACAACAACGGTCAAAAACCTGCAAAAGAGTTTGTTTTCCAAAAGAAAAACTACCTCTTTCTATTTATAGGTATTGCCTTTATTGCCCTTGGATTTATTTTGATGAGCGGTGGTGGAAGCGACGACCCCGAAGTATTCAATCCTGAGATTTACAATTTTAGAAGAATCCGCCTTGCACCTACCTTGATCCTTATAGGCCTTGGTATTCAGGTTTATGCGATTTTGTTGAATCCTCATAAGAAAAAGAAGGAATAATTGGAATTGATCGACGCCATCATCCTTGGGATCATTCAAGGATTGACCGAATTTTTGCCTGTTTCCTCCAGCGGTCACTTAGAGTTAGGGAAAGCCATTTTGGGAGCGCAGGCCGTTCCCGAAGAAAGTCTGTTGTTTACCGTAGTATTGCACTTTGCGACCGCATTAAGTACGTTGGTGGTATTCCGGAAAGATGTTTTTGACATTTTAAAGGGGCTTTTTCAATTCAAATGGAACGAGGAAACCCAATTTTCCTTGAAAATCATCATCTCTATGATTCCTGCCGCTTTGGTAGGTCTTTTCCTGAACGACTTTATTGAAGTGTTTTTTGATGGAGCCATTGTGATTGTTGGAATCATGCTGGTAATCACGGCATTTTTGCTGTATTTGGCAGATTTGGCCAAGACCACGGATAAAAATGTATCCTTCCGAAGTGCTTTTGTCATTGGAATGGCACAGGCCGTGGCCATACTCCCAGGAATTTCACGAAGTGGCGCAACCATTTCGGCTGCCGTACTTTTAGGCGTCGACAAGACAAAATCGGCCCGTTTTTCCTTTTTGATGGTGGTTCCGTTGATTTTGGGCAAAGTCGCCAAAGATGTGATGGGCGGTGATATTGCCTTTCATGGGGACCAAGCTGTAGCTATGGGCGCAGGATTTGTGGCAGCCTTTGTAGCTGGACTTGCCGCCTGTACATGGATGATCAAACTGGTACGCCAAAGCAAGTTATCCTATTTTGCCATTTATTGTTTGGTTGTGGGGCTTATTGCTCTTGCGTGGAGCATTTGGGGATAGATCAGTATATTTGCCCAAAACCCCAAGTTTTTGAACACCAAAGAAGATTTTTTAAACGGGCAAATCCTTTTGATTGACAAGCCTATTGAATGGAGCTCTTTCCAGGCGGTAAATGCACTTAAATGGGCCATTCGCAAAAAATTCAGCCTCAAAAAGATAAAAATCGGTCATGCTGGTACGCTGGACCCACTCGCCACAGGCCTGCTGATTATCTGCACGGGAAAATTCACCAAAAAAATTCCAGAGCTTCAAGGACAGGTAAAAGAATATACAGGAACTTTTACTTTGGGCGCCACTACGCCATCATACGATTTAGAGACCGAAGTAAACGAGACCTTTCCCATCGAACATATTACGGATGCCTTGATCAAACAAGCTACAACGCAATTCCTAGGTGAAATTGATCAAGTACCTCCTATTTTTTCAGCCTTAAAAAAAGATGGAAAACGATTGTACGAATTGGCCCGCGAAGGCAAAAAAGTCGAAATAAAATCAAGAAAAATAGAAATCTTGGAATTTGAAATTACCCAAATCGAACTCCCTGAAGTGGATTTTCGAGTGGTGTGCAGCAAAGGGACCTATATCCGTTCCTTGGCTCACGATTTCGGCAAAGCATTGGATTCTGGCGCCTATTTGTCCAGTCTCCGAAGAACCAAAATAGGTGATTTCAACGTAAATAATGCTACAAGCCCCAATGTTTTCAAGGAAAAGCTTGAAGTAAGCGCCAAACCCTAAAGGATTGGGACAAAATATTTTTGCAAAAAAGAGGTTATAATAAAACCATGAACTTAAACAAGAGCCAGTTATCACTTTTGATCACTTTCTTTGCTATGTCCATAATGATATTATTGCTATTCAATATTCACTTAGGGGGCATACAAGAGGATGAGTACGTTATTGAAATGAGCTTGGCCGATGAGGATATCGAGAAACTTCTTGAGGAGGAGGAGCAGCGACTGGAAGAAATGCAAGCTGCCAACGATCCTATTAAAAGTCACATGGCAGTCAATGAAACCGCAAAGCCAAGTGTAGGGAACCCCGAACCTCTAAAAACCTTGGAAGAACTTATCGAAGAAAGAGCCCTAAGCAGCGAAACGGGCGAATATGCGGACAACTCCGGCTTTGAGGATCAGTTAAAACAGTTGAAAGCACAACGCGACGAGAAAAAAGAAAAGCTCGGGGAGCGCGATGCCCAAAAAGAGGAATTTACCAATTACCTGAAAGATAGACGTACGTCCATATCCTACTCATTGGTCGAAAGGAACGCTTATTATCTTCCCCCGCCCATTTACACTTGTATTGAGGGCGGTAAAGTTGTCATCAACATTACTGTGGACGACAATGGCTATGTCAACGAGGCTACCTTTAACGATAAAAGTTCGGGAACCAGTAATGGTTGTTTAGTGGACAACGCTATCGCCTATGCCCTGAAGGCACGTTTTAGCCCAGATTCAAAGGCATCACAGATCGGAACGATTACCTATATTTTCCAGAGCAAGTAATTCCAGAATATCTTCCAAGATATTTTGTCCCTTATTTTTATTGTACCAAACTTGCAGTTCTTGCTTAAACTCGTCGGTCAACTTACCATGCTCCCTTTTGCAGTCCTCCACCATTTTTGTGGCAATACTTGGTCTTGGTCCCCACTCTCCAACAATTTCATTATTGGCTTTGTCAAATACAATCACTTTGGGAATGGACCGGGCGCCATTGGTCAAGAAAGCATCCATTAAATCCAGACTTTCGTCACGCAAAACCACTTTTAGGGAAATATTTGGGCTAGACTCGGCTATTTTATGGACAATGGGCAAAATAGCTGCCGCATCTCCACACCAACTTTCTGTAATCGCAAGCAAAACCAACTCTTTATCGTAGGATTTCAATTTTTGCCGAACCTCTTCGGGAATCTTGAATGTCTTTTCCCAACGCAACATTCGTCGATCACCCAATTTGGTGTAATTGACAAACACTTCGGATTGGTTTGGCCCCGTGGACTTACCTATTTTTGCCAATTCTGAGACCAGCGCACGATACCGTGGATAATCCATCGCTTTTGAAATGTAATCCCGAACCATTTCCAATCTATTCTTCTCCGGTATTTCCATAACACTATTTGTACAAAAGTATCACCTTGCCTCTAACTGTTCGGTGACTTTTGTCATTGGTTGTTTGTTAGATTGAATCCTTACAATGTTTTTGGGTTTATGGCCAAACTCTTGAACAACTTGGCCTTGGTATAGAAAAACTTGTTCTGCATCTTATTCTGTTTCAGGTAAGCATCAATAAGCTTGCTTTCACGCGAATTGATCAAAAACAGGGAACTCTCTCCAAAACTGAACTTTCTCTCTTCGGCCCGCAACATGGTCGTATAATCTTTAACAATGTCGGTGATCAACTGGTTTTGTTCCGTAAAGGAGTCCAGCTCATTGTAAATGGCGATAACCTTGTTCTGTATTTCCACTTGGGCATTGTCCCTCTCATACTCGGCATCCCGGAGTTTGAACTTGGCCAATTTGAGGTCCCCACGTTCTTTGCGAAGAAAAATGGGCATCTGAAAACTTAATCCTGCCTTATAATTTTCCGTTATAAACGAGTTGATGAATTCGGGAGTTTCTGTCACAAAATTGTATTCAGCCTTAAGCTTCGGAAGCAATTTATTGGCCTTGAGCCGCCGGTCCACATTTAGGCCCTCTATTTTATAATCCAAAGAGATCAATTTGGGATGCGTTTCCAGATTAAAGCTGTCCAATGGCACACCATCTATCTCCAAGGTCGAGTTGATGTCCATTTCAGGTTCCATAACGGGACTTATTCCAGGTTGAAGCTCTACGGGCACATCCTCGATCCATAAAAAATTACTGAGCCCCAAGGACTTTTTCATCAGGTTGACCTTTGCTTGCTGATATCCTAAATCCCGGTTTCGAACGGCGATTTTGGCCTCAACGGTATCGATCAAGGCAATATCACCGGCCAAAGCACTTTCCTTTATCCCTTGAAAACGTATTTCGGCATTCTCCAGAAAATCCTTGTACACCTCAGCATCCCTATAAGCTTGCAACCAATCAAAATAGGCCAAAGATGCATTGTACAGTACTTGGTTTACCTGAAGGTCCTGGTCCGCTTTGGTCTGCTCCCGAAAAAGTTTCGCTTTTTTAAGCGTGGCCATGCGTTCGTTGATCCAAAATCCCTGTAAAACGGACATGGATACCCCGGCACTGTACAGACCATCCTCTGGCAAGGTTTCATCAGGATTCAGGTAGTACCCTTCATTCTGCTGAAAATTCCCTTTGAGCTCTATCCCGAACCAAGTGGGTATTTTGAACGTTGCGTTCAACCGGTCCCAGTATTCGGTATCCTTGAACTCTTTGGTGCTATAATCCACTTCGACCTTGGGATCAAAACCTCCACGGGCCTTCATGAGCTGAGCTTGCCCCATGGCGATGTTCAATTGGGCCTGCTTGGCTATGGGATGGTATTTTTTTACATAGCCCAAATACTCTTTAAATCCCAGCACCAAAGAATCTTGCTGAGCATAAAAAAAGCTGACGTAAAAGAAAAAGAGGGTACAGAAGAAAAGTAATCTTCTATTTCTTTGCGGCATTTGCACTTGTGTTTTGAGGTTGATAATAATTTGGCGGGAAGCCGTTCAACTGCCTCCATAGTTCGTACCAGATGGGAACATCTTCCAACAGGGCCATGGTGCTCGCCCCCGAACCTACACGAATATCCTTGGGCCATGGGGCCTCTTCCTCATCTGGAGCAAGCAATACACGGTACTTTCCATTGGTACTGATAAAGTTCTCGATAGCAACGACTTTGCCCCCAAAGGTACCATAAGAAACATTGGGCCAGCCACTGAACACAATGGCAGGCCAGCCATCAAATTGGATTCGGACTTTTTCATCCACATGGATCAAGGGAAGATCAATGGGGTCCACATACGTTTCCACGGCTATATCGTAATCCGAAGGCATGATACCGACCAACTGGGCTCCTTCTTTAAATGTTTCACCAATTCCAGATTGAATGGCCTTCGTAATATACCCGTTTTGAGGGGCTCGTATGTACATCATGTCATTCCTCATCTCGTAATTGGTATACTGATTTTCCAGCTTTGTTACCTGTGCCTCCGAGTCGAATTGATTGGATTGTGCCGTGTAGAGATCACTTTGCGCCTTCGAAATTTTATCGGCGTACTCGGCCCTTACCCTGTTGATTTCCACCTGGGCATTGATCACATTGTTTTTACTGGTCAATAATTTGTTTTCTTGACTGATTAATTTCGCCTGTGTTTCTTGTAATTTCAAGCGCTTCCCTTCTACATCGGTCACAGCTTTAAGTCCTTCTTCCTGTAATTTGTCCGCACGGTCGAATTGGCGCTGCGCAATCATAATATTGGTTTTTGCGGCCTCTAGATCAATGCTATCGCTTTTTACCTTTAATTTGGATTGTAGGAGTTTGTTCCGCGCTTGCTCCAATTTGAGTCCCAACTCATTATTAAGGGCATTGATTTGTTGGTTCAGGGCCTTTACCTTCCCTTGATAAGAGGTAACGGACATATTTTTTGCCTTGATCTGCTTTCCTGTCCGCTCTACCAAATTTGGGTCAAAGTACTCGCTCTTTACCTCGGAAATATGCAAAATAGTATCTCCCTTCTCCACATACTCGCCCTCTCTTACAAACCATTTTTCAATCCGTCCGGGTATTGGGGATTGTATTGTTTGTGGTCTTTGGTCCGGGGTCAAAGTGGTAAGGTACCCCCGGCCGGATATGTTCTGTGTCCATGGCAGAAACATCATAAAAACAGCAATAATGGAAAAGGATGCCAAGAAGCGGTTGAATTGCTTATAGTGCCTTTTATGGAACACTTTTTTACCTGCTTCATAGCTGGTCAGGTCCACCTTTTCGTTCAGTCTATTATTTGAAGAAATATTCAGCATGAACTTTAATTTACGTTGATCAATCTACCTTTTTCCATTCGGATTATCTGATTACAGCGTTTTGCCCATTTGGGATTTTCGCTCACAACGACCAAAGCCCATCCGTTGGCAGGGTCGGTTAAGAAATCCATCATTTTCTCTGTTCCTTCCTCATCATATTGCTCCAGTGGGTCTTTAAGCACCATTAATTTGGGGCGGGTCACTATGCTTCGCGCCAGAACAATCTTTCTGGAAATAAAGTCAGGAATCTTTTTGCCTTCGGGATACAAAATTGTTTTGAGGCCTTGCGGTTGCTCCTTGACAAACTCCGAAAGACTCACCTTTTCCAGCGCCCAATACACATCATCCATAGGTATGTCCTTATGGCCAAATGTAATATTGTCCAACAGGGTTCCCTCAAATGGATATTCTTCTGTAAGGGAGTGCCCAAGATATGATCTATACTGGCTTAATTTGATTCCCTTAAGCGCTACGTTATTCACGTATATCTTGCCTTCATCCGGTTCTAAAATACCAGAAATCATTCTGAGCAATGTTGATCTTCCCGATCCGCTCTTTCCCTGTATCAACAACTTTGTTCCTGGTTTTATGGTGAGCGACAAGTGATCTAAGATTTTCTTGTCCAATCCGGGGACCTTGTACACGATATCTTCCAGCTCCACAGTGAGTCCCTCGTTATCCTTGAAAGGGGTTTCTCCGGTTTGAGGTTCGAGTTCTTTGTCCACTACCTGACCCATTTTCTCTAGAGAGGTCAAAAGGTCGTAAAAGGTTTCAAGGCCCAAAATCAGTTTTTCCACAGAGCTGATCACCAAAAGGATAATAATTTCGGCGGCCACGAACTGACCGATGTTCATTTGTTGCTCCAGT
Source organism: uncultured Allomuricauda sp. (assembly GCA_963677115.1). Lineage (GTDB taxonomy): Bacteria > Bacteroidota > Bacteroidia > Flavobacteriales > Flavobacteriaceae > Flagellimonas. The sequence continues at coordinate 1,695,787 of OY781874.1, read as the reverse complement.
ACCAAGAGCCCCCCTATCAAAAGTAGCCCTGCAGTAACCAAAACCTTAAAGCCGATCATCTGGATAAATTGCAGCACCAACACTCTAAAGTGGCTTTCCCTTGCATCCAAATACTCATCTACCAAGGTGTCGTTTTTATCCAAGGCATGGGATGTTTTTCCAGAAAGTTTGAAACTGACAATGGAACGGGCGATTTCCTGGACCCAGTGGGCCACCTTATATTTAATTTTCGATTCTTCCAGACTGGTATCCAACCCTCTCTGGGCCGTAAACTTAAATACGATATAGATAAGTATAAGGAGCAATAAACCGTATATGATAAAAAACGGGTGATAGAATGAGAGCAATAGCAATCCAAAGACGATCTGCAACAAGGCCGCCGGAAAATCAATCAATATTTTGGACAAGGATTTTTGTACGGTAAGAGTATCAAAAAAACGATTGGCAAGTTCCGGAGGGTAGTAATACCTGAGCTCACTCATTTTAATTTTCGGAAACCGATAGGCAAACTCAAAGGATGACCTCGTAAAAATCTTCTGCTGCAGGTTTTCTATAATCCTTATTTGCATCAACTGCAAGACCCCCACAAAAGCTACGCCCATGGTTACAAGAACCACCAAGACTATCCAAGAAGTACTTACACGAGCCCCCTGGATCAAGTTGATAATGGCCTGTATTCCCAAGGGCAGGGAAAGGTTGACCAATCCTGCAAAAATGGCATAGTAAAAAATTTGAAGAATATCCTTTTTATCCAAGGATAGCAGACCGGTTAGCCGCTGCCAGGCAGAGAGTATTTTTTTATTGGCCATGTACTTTTTGATTTAGTGTGCGGAATATAAGATCCGTAAAAAATGTAGTAGGAGTAACCTCTTCGCTACAGTTTGTAAGAGATGGGAAATGAGATTTTAAAAAATATTGATGCAACGAACCTTCCAGCACATTGCTGGCTAGGCTGGTCGGAAATTCATAATCACCGTCTACATCCGAGATCATTTCACTAAGCCGCTGCACCAATCTTTTACAAATGATAAAGCTTCCTTCTGCACCATCATTGCTTATTTCCTTTACAAGATAGGATTTGGAATATTCGTTTATGATGATTTTGTTGAGCACCACTTCGTTAATATGCGAAAACGAGGAATCTTCCTCAACGGTCTGGGTCAACACCTCAATGGACGCAGTCAATTTTTCTACCGGGTCGGAGATTCCATTGGTAACAAAAACCATTTTATACTCTACCCAGCCCCAATACCAAGATGCCAAATAGAGCAACAATTTGTGCTTGTTCTCAAAATATCTATAAATAGAACTCTCGTTGGAGTGAATTTTAACCCCCAACTTTTTGAAGGTAAACGATTCAAATCCTATCTCATCGATCAATAATATACTCTGCTCCACGATTTTCTTCCCCAAATCCGAAGATTCTGGGTCTTTAACATAGAGTTTTCCATCCATTTCAAGTTTTACAGATTGTAGCAAAATATCCATTTCATCCCCTTTTTAAAACAAAGTCTCGCAAAAATAATAGCATTACTATTAACTTCCTACACTTTAACTTGCACTTAACGATTTCTTATTTTCCCTTACATTTACTAAAAAAGCACTTTTATGGACAAACACAGGTGTGGGTGGTGCAAAGGCGACACCCTTTACGAGGCCTATCATGACGAAGAGTGGGGCGTTCCCGTCAAAGACGACGAGACCCTTTTTGAATTCTTGATCCTGGAGACCTTTCAAGCAGGTCTGAGTTGGATAACCATATTAAGAAAACGTGAAAATTTTAGGCGAGCTTTTGACCATTTTGATTACAAAAAGATCGCAAAATACAATCAAGCCAAGATCGATGCCCTCCTACAAGACCCAGGAATCGTCAGAAACAAACTAAAAGTCAATGCTACGGTTACCAACGCCATTGCCTTTATGGAAATTCAAAAAGAGTTTGTTAGCTTCGGCACTTATATTTGGGGGTTTGTGGACCACAAGCCCATTAAAAACGAATTGAAAAACTACAAAAATGCTCCTGCAAAAACCGAATTATCGGATACCATCAGCAAAGATTTAAAAAAGCGCGGCTTCAAGTTTGTGGGCAGTACGGTGATTTACGCCCATATGCAGGCCACGGGCATGGTGAACGACCACGAAGTAAACTGTTTTAGATACCATGAAGTTTAGACTCACCCTCTTTTTAATGTTTGGAATCGCACAGATCACTTTTGGACAGAACAAGTATGAACGGGAGTCCAGAATAGATAAGTCCGATTTTCCGAAAAGCGCCTATTTGTTGATAGAAGATTACCTGAAGGATGCCAAACGAGTCCGTTTTTATCAAGAAACGGATAGCACCAAAAAAAGCTTTGAAGCCAAATTTAAAAAAGGGCGTTTGCACTACAGTGTGGAGTTCGATGCACAAGGAACATTGGAAGATGTGGAGTTTAAGATAAAGGATCACCAATTCCCTGACCACCCATAGATTTAGATACCGGTTTGCTATGGATTTTCCTTTGATTGGGGAAAAATTGGATCTGGGGGAACCTTATTTTGTTGGAAGTTTTGAAAATCTGCTCAGCGTTGCCAAACAAAACTCACCCGAATATGATATTCGCTTGGTCGGGCAATTGGGCTGGCAATTAGATGATGGCATGAAATTTCAAATAGGAGTGGAATATCGCATCGAGGATTACACCACCAGTGTACCAGAACACATTCTCTTTTTACTCACCAGTGCCCAAATCTCCTTGTAGCAGCTCAACAAATTCCTTTCTGGGAATCAGTTCGGCCCCCATACTTTCCAGATGATCGGTATGTACTTGGCAATCTATCACACGATACTTTTGCCCTCCTAGTTGCTCCGCCATTTTTATAAACGCAAACTTTGACGCATTTGACCGCAAGCTGAACATGCTCTCTCCGCAGAACACATGTCCTAGATCAATACCGTAAAGACCACCTACCAAATCCCCGTTTTCCCAGACCTCATAAGATTTTGCATATCCTTTTTTAAACAAATTGATGTAAGCGGTTCTCATTTCCGGCGTAATCCATGTTCCATCTTGCCCTTTGCGACAAACTTGGGCGCAATAGTCGATTACCTGCACAAAACACTTGTTTTCGGTAAGCTCGAAGGAGCCGTCGCGGATTACTTTTCGCATACTTTTGGAGATTTTTACCTTTTCCGGAAAAAGTACCATTCTTGGATCAGGAGTCCACCATAATATCAATGAATCATCATTGAACCATGGAAAAATGCCATTTTTATAGGCCAGCAATAATCTTTCAGGGGACAGGTCGCCTCCAACTGCAAGCAGGCCATCATCACTTGCGTTCTCCACAGGAGGAAATTCCAACCGGCTGTTCAAAAAATATAAGGGGGTATTTTCCAATGACATTTTTTTCTAAAAATACAAATCGGGCCAAAAATTAAAAAATCCGAACACAGGGTTCGGATTCTTCAATTTCATGTATAGTAAATCTACCTATTAGAAAGGTAGGTCATCGTGGTCTTCATCCTTGTAATCATCGGCAGGCTCAAAGGCTTCCATGGGCGGAACGGGAGGCATATTGTCTCCAGCTGGCTCAGATTGCAGGTTCTCTATTCGCCATCCTTGGATAGAGTTGAAATATTTGGTCTCTCCTTGTGGATTGACCCACTCCCTTCCTCTCAGGTTGATACTTATCTTCACCATTTGACCAACAGAATAATTATTGAGCAAATCGCATTTATCCTGAACGAACTCCACCAATATATGTTGCGGATATTGTTCTTCTGTTGTTACGACCACCTCTCTTTTTCTGAAACCGTTGTTGCCATAGGTTTTGGTTTCATCTATCATTTTGATTCTTCCCTGAACTTCCATGCAATGTTAATTTTTGTTGAAAATTCAAAAGTACATAAAATGAATCCTAATGACATCCGTTATTTGAACTAACTATCAACATGTTTTCCAATTACCTATCTTTAAAAAGAATTTGACCACCAATGAAATTTAGTACCAAACGGAAAACCTCCAATATTATACTGCTGGTATCAGCCTTCGTCATTGTGAGTCTTATTTTATGGAACACCAATAGTTTTTTCCGCAAGTTCAAGGAGGAGGAACGCCTAAAAATGGAAATTTGGGCAACAGCACAGTTGGAGCTTATCCAATCTTCGGTAGACCAAGAATTGGGAAACCTTACCCTCAAGGTTTTGGGCAACAACACCTCTACCCCGATGATTCTTGTTAACGAGGAAGGCTCCTATAAAACCCATAACATTCCCGAGGACAAAATTGCCGATAGCGCCTACATTCAGCAAAAGATAGCTCAGTTCCGGAACGAAAACCAACCGATTCAAATCATTCAGGAAGAAGAACTGCTCGAAACCCTTTATTATGGCAATTCCGAGGTGCTCAACAAACTAAAATATTACCCACTTGCCCTTTTATTGATCATTTTTTTATTCGGGGCAGTAATATTCTTTTTCTTCCGGACCAACAAAGCATCGGAACAGAACAAGCTTTGGGCCGGTATGGCCAAGGAAACGGCACATCAGATAGGTACTCCCCTCACCTCTCTGTTAGGATGGAACGAACTTCTGAAATCTGAGGATATCAATCCCGAAGTGACCCAAGAAATAGCCAAGGACATTGATAGATTGGAAACCATTACGGAACGATTTTCCAAAATTGGTTCGGTGCCCGAACTGAAGCAGCACGATATTGTAGAGGAAACCAAAAAAGCCTTCGATTATCTAGAACAGCGAAGCTCCAAACTGGTGCATTTTTCTTTCAGTTCCAATGTGGCTCAAGCACAGGTACTTATGAATCCTCCGCTTTACAATTGGAGCATAGAGAATTTGGTCAAGAACGGGATCGATGCGATGAAAGGAAAGGGCAACATTGCCATCCAAATTGAGAAAAAGGGGCAAAACATTAATGTTTTGGTCTCGGATACCGGTCATGGCATCCCAAAAAGCGACTTTCAGACCATTTTTAACCCAGGGGTAACTACCAAGCAAAGAGGCTGGGGATTAGGACTTTCGTTGGTAAAAAGAATTGTTGAAGAATACCATAAAGGAAAAATTAAAGTATTTTCGTCCAGTAAAGAAGGAACTATCATGCAAATTACCCTACGAGCACTATAAATGTGAATTATGGCAAAAGAAAAGCAACTCGTAATACAAGAAGCTGATATCACCAACAATTGCCCCAAATGTTTTAATCAGGAACTTACGATTACGTTTTACCAAAAACATACTTTTAATGCACTCTACCACAGAACCACCGGTGTGGTTACGAACGAGATCAAGTGCAAGAAATGCAATTCCACTATTTATCCGGTAGATTGGACCCCAGATATAGAACGGGTTTTTGACTATTACAACAAATTGGTGAAACCGGACAGGCCCGCAGTACGGTTCACTATGTTATTTTTTGTGATATTGGTGTTGATGCTCTGCCTTGTTGCAGCAGGTGTATACTTTATGATAGAGAGCTAGAGATAGGACTTAATCTGATTGGCGACAGCCTCAAACTCTTCGGCGGTAAGATGCTCTTTGTTTTGAAAAGTAGCATTGGCCATATTTTGTAACGGGATCAAATGCACATGGACATGGGGCACCTCAAGACCTATGACCGTCATGCCCACTCTTTTGCAGGGCACTGCTTTTTCTATGGCCAGACCAACTTTTCTTGAAAATGCCATTAGTTTCATGTAAGATTTCTCATCAAGATCAAAAATTTTGTCCACCTCCTTTTTCGGGACACATAAGGTATGCCCTTTGGAATTGGGGTTGATATCCAAAAAAGCAAAGTGATCGTCGTCCTCCGCTACTTTATAAGAAGGGATATCCCCATTGATGATCTTTGTGAAAATACTGGCCATTTTGATTTAAGTTTTAAATAAAAAATCCCGTGCTATGACGGGATTAAATATACCAATTTAGTTGATGCTACTCTCGAGTGATCTCTAAAATCTCGAATTTCAATGTTCCATTGGGAACTTTGATCTCGGCAACATCGCCTACTTTTTTGCCCAATAGACCTTTACCTATTGGGGAGGTTACGGAAATCTTACCAGCCTTTAGATTCGCTTCGCTCTCGGCCACCAAGGTATACTTCATTTCCATTCCATTGGCTTGGTTTTTAAGCTTCACGGTGGAAAGCACCAGTATCTTGGAGTTATCCAATTGTGATTCATCTATTAAACGGGCATTGGCCAAGGTTTCTTCCATTTTGGAAATCTTCATTTCCAACAGACCCTGGGCCTCTTTGGCCGCATCATATTCCGCATTTTCAGAAAGATCCCCCTTATCCCTTGCTTCGGCAATGGCCTGTGAAGCCTTTGGACGTTCTACATCCTTAAGTTGGTTCAATTCCTCCCTCAATTTCTTTAATCCTTCGGGTGTATAGTATGAAACTTTGCTCATATCGTTTATTTTTAATGCAAAAAGGCATTGAAGAAAATCAAAAAATTTCCCCAATGTGCTCTTCCTCTACAAATACAAAAAATCCTCAACGATGCCCATGACCTGCATGGTTTTTGCGAGGATTTAACGCAAATATAGAGAATTTTTGTTCAACTTTGTCCTCGTAACGCACTGAAACCATCGAACATGAAACACCTTTGGGCCATTGTAATATTGGCACTGGTATTGTCCTGTAGCTCCGACACTTCCAATAGAAATCCTTATCTACAAGAAGTAAGGTTTCGTTTTGAGTTGAACCTGAACCTCCCATTGTACAATAATTTACAAAACATTGGAAATCCGGTTTACGTGGGGAACAATGGGGTGGGAACCCGAGGCGCTTTCGTCATCAATACGGGGTCCAGTTTTATGGCATGGGAAGCCAGTTGTCCCAACCATGTTCCCAATGAATGTTCAACCATGACCATAGATGGGCAGAACGCTGTATGCAGCTGCGAAGGTTATACCTATAGTTTGTTTACAGGGCAATTATTGGACCGGCCCGATGATGGAAACCGATACCATGACCTCTTATTTTATAGGGCTACACAAAGTGGAAACGTGGTCATCATATCTAATTGATCCTTAAGTAATGAAGTATAGAAAACTAGGAAAAACAGGAATAGAAGTCTCTGAAATCTCCTTGGGTACTTGGCAGGTAGGTGGAAAATGGGGTTCTGGATTCAATGATGCCTTAGCTGAACAAATCATTAATGAAGCAATAGATGCCGGTGTAAACTTCATAGACACCGCTGATGTGTACGAAGCCGGGGCAAGTGAGGCCGCCGTTGGCCGTGTAATAAAATCAAGATCCGAAGAAGTTTTTGTGGCCACAAAATGTGGAAGACAGATCGATCCGCACGTTAATGAAGGCTATACCCCAGAGGCACTTAGAAAATATGTGGAGGACAGTCTAAAAAATACTGGATTGGATGGTCTGGATCTGATTCAGCTGCACTGTCCACCCACCGAAGTCTATTACCGTCCCGAAATTTTTGAATTGTTCGACCGATTAAAGGATGAGGGCAAAATAAAAAACCTTGGTGTCAGTGTAGAAAAAATAGAGGAGGGTTTAAAGGCCATTGAATATCCCAACGTCAAAACGGTCCAGATTATATTCAACATGTTCAGGCAACGCCCGTCGGAACTGTTCTTTGAACAGGCAAAGAAAAAAGACATCGGTGTAATTGTCCGCGTGCCTTTGGCCAGCGGATTGCTTACAGGAAAATTTTCTCAGGACTCCACTTTTGATGTAGAAGACCATAGGAACTTTAACAGAAATGGTGCAGCTTTTGATAAGGGCGAAACCTTTAGCGGTGTTCCTTTTGATGTTGGGCTGAAAGCCGTAAATGAACTTAAAAAGGTATTTCCTGATAGAGAAAACCTGGCTCCCATCGCTCTTCGGTGGATCTTGGATTTCCCCGAGGTCAGTTGCATTATTCCCGGAGCATCCAAAGTTGAACACCTTAAAAGCAATCTTGAATCCATGGGGTTGCCACCGCTTACCAAGAAGGAAAGGGAGGTAGTCAATCACGTCTATGACAGGTACATAAAAAAGCATGTACAACACCTTTGGTGAAACCTTAGAGGGTTCCAAGAATTTTTTCCATCACCCAACTCGTATGTAGTCCTGTTTTTCCTGTTGATGGGTGTACCGCTTTGCCAAGAAGGTGAAGTTTGATATTCTCTGCGTGAAATTCTTGAATGTGTTGGGGGTGTCCAATTTCCAATGCTTGATATCCTGATGCATTACGGAGCTCAATCGGAGATTCATCCAAGACTGCAAACCGGATGCTGCCCTCAGCACCTAAAATTTCAACTGTATCGGTCCGGTGATAGGTCCCAAAATTCCAAATGCCCGTGCCCGTAATACCTCCCTTATGCATCCAATTTGCCGTGACCGCATCAAATGCGGAATACAATCCAAGCTGATTGGCGACTTGACCATTCACCTCCACAATATCTCCCAACAAAAAAGTAAACAGGTCCAGACCATGGCTTGCCAAATCATCAAAATACCCTCCTCTGGCGATAGCGGCATCTGTACGCCAATTATATGCCTTGCTCAAATCCACATCACTGGGCGGTTTGGTCTTTTGCCAATGAATATGGCGGACTTCACCGATCAGACCATTATCCAACCATTGCTTGACTTTCAAAAATCTGGGCAATGAACGGCGGTAGTAGGCTATAAAAAGTGGGGTTTCCTTATCCTGAAATGCTTTGTTAATGGCCAAACTATCATCATACGTTGGGGCCATGGGCTTTTCCAAACAGCAAGGTTTGCCGGCGGCAGCCACCTTTAAAGCATAATATTTATGGCTATCGGGGGGAGTGGCAATATAAACTGCATCGATGTTAGGGTTGTTGATCACCTCATCAGCATCGGTTGTCCATTGGGGAATACGGTGCCTTATGGCATAATCTTCCGCCTTTTCAGGGTTGCGCCGCATTGCCATGGCCACTTCAAAACCAGAGACCATTTTATAGGCCGGCACACTTTTTCTTTCGGTTACGTCACCACAACCGATTACGCCCCAGCGCAAGGGCTTCTCTGCTGAAAAATTAAAACGGGATTCTGTCATTATGGATAAAAATACAGAATCCCGTTCTTTTATGCCCTAAAAGTTCACAGTTGCCCCTACAAGAAAGTTGATTCCTGCCTGAGGATAATAACCGGCAGCTTCAATTGTGGCAATGGTTCCAGGGTTGGAATAGTCATCATCAAACGTGTAGAAATATCCGTTGGAGACAATATCGGCATCAAAAATATTGTTCACCAAACCAGAAAGTTCAATACTCTTGATAAAAGAGTTCATGTTGATGGTATACTGAATATTGAAATCCGTTTGGGTATAGCTATCCAAAACCGAGCCTTCGGAATCTATATTGCCCATGTATTGCTTGCCTACAAATTTTGACAGCACCGAAACTTGAAAGTTGCCGTTGGGCCGATAGGTAATAATATTACCTGCTATCAATTTTGGAGAAAAGGCAATATTGGTATTTCCCAAATCCTGAAGCTCTCCATCGCGCTCGAAAAAATAATCAAGGTTCCTGTTATCGCTCAACGCAATATTGGGCCTCCATTTAAATGAATTGGAGAGGCTTACATTGGCATCGATTTCCAATCCCAAACGGTAACTGTCGCCCACGTTCGCTCTTAACGGGGCCCCCACATCGTTCAATCCTCCCGTTAACACCAACTGATCTTTGTAACGCATGTAGTATACATTGGTGTTCAACTGGAAAATTGGTGAAACGTATCTCCACCCTAACTCAAAATCGTTGAGCTTTTCGGGTTTTGGGCTTCCATTTTCGTAATCGTTACGGTTCGGCTCCCTATTGGCCCTTGCGTACGAGAAATAGAAGTTATTGTTTCGGTTCAAATCGAACGTAACCCCCGCCTTAGGATTAAAAAAATTGAAAGTATCGTCCACCAGACCGGTTTCATCACCATTGGCTTCGTAGGTCACTCCTCGATATTGCAAGTCTCCGAACAACGACCATTGGTCCGTCAATTTGTAATTGGCTTTGGTGTAGATGTTAAAATCAGTTTTGGTCGAGTTATCATCGTAATACCTATCCCTATATTCACTGTTGCTGGCATATTCCGCCCAAATGATCTCTCCAAAGTGATCCCCTTTGTACTCGTTATAGCCACCACCTACGATGAACTCCAGGTTGTCGTTAGTATAGGTGGCAGAAAAAATGGTTCCGTAAAAGTCATTGACCAACCAACGGCGACGGATCAAATCGGTATTTTCCACCAAATCGCCATTCACGGTAATGGGTTCCAAACCATAGGTGGCAAAATCATCATCATCCCTATATTGCTCAAAAAAACCGCGACCTCGTGTGTAGTGCACGGCCAAATGGGTGTCCCAAGCGGAGTTCCAGGTTTCGTACCAATGCAGTTGAAAGTGGTCTTGCTTATAATTATCTACCTCATTGTCATGATATTGGGTAACCCCGTTATCATCGGTATATTCTCCCGCGGAATTATAGGTACGGTCGTTTTGGAGTTGTTCCGCGGTTATTCCGTTCCAAGCTTGATAAGTGACTTCGTGCCCTCCAAAAAGCAACGCTTTGACCAAGGTGTTATCATCTTTATACGTTCCTTGTAGAAAATAACTTTCCAATTCTGAGGATGCCCGATCTACATAACCATCTGAAGCAACACGGGACAATCGTCCGGAAAATTCAAAGTGGTCGTTCATTAAACCTGTACTGAACTTAACATTGCTCCGTAGTGTATTGAAACTCCCCACAGATGATGAAATCTTGGCATAGGCTTCGTTGGAAAAAGCATCGGTGAGCATATTCAAACTAGCGCCAAAGGCACCTGCACCGTTCGTAGAAGTTCCCACACCGCGCTGCAACTGCAAACTTTGGGTAGATGAGGCAAAATCGGGCATGTTTACCCAGAAACTACCGTGCGATTCCGCATCGTTGTACGGAATACCGTTAATGGTAACGTTGACCCGTGTTGCATCACTACCACGAACACGCATGCTCGTATAGCCTATACCCGCCCCAGCATCTGAAGTGGTAACTACTGCAGGCATAAAGTTCATGAGAATCGGGATGTCCTGCCCTAGGTTTCGAGGAGCTAGCTCCACTTTGTCCAGATCGGAAAAAGTAATTGGGAAATCTTTGGTGATCCTTACCGACTGGACCAAGACCTCGTCCAAAACAACTTTTGTTCCCTCGAGGCTGTCAACAGGTTCTTCTTGCGCACTCATGGAAAGTGCCAGGCCCAAAAAGGCCATCCCTGTACTTAAGGTTTTGGTGCGATGTCCTTTACTTTTTTTTGACGGTCGCAATGAGCCAGAAAAGGCTCCGTTTTGAATAATTGAATAGAGTTTCATTCGTAAAAATGTTACGAATAAAAGGGGTCATTATTCTTTGTTAATCATTGATTGTTGTTTCCTAAAGAAACATAGAAATTCCAAGACGCGACCAGCGCGCTCCCTTGGCAGCATTACCCGCCCAGGTTCATTGGGTATAATCTCAGCCTTTTTATAAAGCACCCCTTTGAGATGCCGCAAATGTAAGATGCGAATATTGATTTTCATAAAAAACATCGTAAAACTTTAACTTTTGCTAACAACCATGCCCCCTAAGTGCGAGCGTATATAAGAGTATGCATCCTAAATCCAAAAATAGGTTCACCTTAAAGATCATATTAAGCTATGTAGCGCTGGGCATCCTTGCTTCTTTGGCCGCCTACTTTATATATAATGAGTTCAAGAGCTATGCTTCTACCCAGAACAAAGATGCCAGTAACGAAAAGCTGTTAAAGACCAATAGGTTGCTGACACAGCTTTACGATGCCGAAAACCTATCCAAGCTGGCCCTGCAGACCAAAAAGCCCGAGGATTTAAAGTCCTATGCTCAAAAAGTCGACTCGATCACCCAGTTCATCGACTCTCTAAAACCTTTGGCACAAAAAAACTACAGTAACCAAAGTTCCAAATTGGACATTGTTCAAGAACTACTGGGCCAAAAGGTGTTCAACAATGCAGAATTGCGTAAACTTAAGGTACGGAACAAAAACAACACCTCATTGGATTCTGTTTTAAAGGCCCTGCATGATATGGAGGTAGATATGGGCAGGATCACTCCAGAAACTTTTGCCCCAAATTTTGACAAATTGTCCCCGGAAGCAAAAGAATCCATCAGAAAATCCGTGGCCATCTTAAACAAAAATATTCCGAACACCAATGGAAACTCGAACGCCAACAATATCGATTCCATTTTTGAGGTGTCCAAATCCATTCTTAACAAAGCCATTACAGAAACGGCCTCCGCCGAAAGGACCGTGCTTCAAAAAGAACTTGAGATTTATCGGACCGACCTAGAGCTTTCTCAAAAGTTGAGGGATATTCTATCGGACTTTGAACGGGAAATGGCCCAGAACACTTATCTGGATGCTCTTCAGCAGGAGGAAGCGCTAAAAAGAAGTACACGTTTAGCTGGCGGAGCGGTCATTTTGGGGCTCATCATTGTAATTGTGTTCACCTTTATGATATCCAAAGATTATTGGAAAGTGCAAGAATATCGGGAACGACTGGAAAGGGCCAAAAAATACTCCGAATCGCTTTTAAAAAGTAGGGAACAGCTCATATCGACCGTGAGCCATGATTTGCGAACGCCGTTGAACACCATTAGCGGTTACTCCGATTTAATAGGTCAAAGTGGGTTAAATTCAGAACAATCGAATTACTTAAAAAAGATCCGATCCTCTTCCGATTACGTGGAAAAGCTCGTAAACGACCTATTGGACTTTTCAAAATTGGAGGCCGGTAAAATTCAATTGGATAAGATTCCTTTTGTACTATCACAATTAATAGAGGACACAGCCATAGATTTTGATAAGATGCAAGCCAAAAAAGAGTTGTCCTTACAATTGGAAATTGCCGAAGATGCAAAAACGCCCATAGTAAACGATCCTTTTAGAATACGCCAAATACTATCCAACCTGATTGGCAACGCCTTTAAATTCACGGATGAAGGGTATGTAAAAGTTTCTGCCACCATCGTGAAAAAAAACAAAAAGAAGTGGGCCAGAATCCTTGTTGAGGATACCGGTATTGGAATACCTGCCGAAAAACAGGAGGCCATTTTTCAGGAGTTTACCCAAGCAGGCACATTGACCCATAAAAAGAGGGCAGGATATGGACTTGGCCTCACCATCTCCAAAAAACTGACGGAATTATTGGGAGGCGAATTAAGATTGAACAGCGAAGTGGACAAGGGAAGTACTTTTACTCTAGAAATCCCAGTTGAGTTTACCAATATTGAAATTAAAGAAGAAGAATCCGATATTCCGTTTTTACAAAAAAAGGAACTATCTATTTTGGTTATTGATGATGACGAAAACATGTTGAGCCTAATATCGGAAGTTTGTAAGCTCAATAAAATACAAACAACAACCTTTACCAATTTTGAAGGTTTTCAACTTTCCAAACTCCATGGGTTCGACGCTATAATTACGGACATTCAAATGCCAAAAATTGATGGTTTTTCCGTCTTGAAGAAAGTCAAAAACTCAGGGTTTTCAAATCCTGTAATAGCCATGACCGGACAACAGGTTGGAAATAAATCTGAATATTTGGATGCCGGTTTTACCGATGTGCTTCAAAAACCTTTTTCGGCTACAAGTCTGTTAAAAGCGTTGTCCTTTGTTAGCCATTCGGATCCAACTACCAACATCCCCGACACAACATCTTCTATGTTTACCATTCGAAACATTTCCGCATTTCTGGATAGTTTTGAGTCAGGGAAAGAGGTTTTGGAGGTCTTTTTGGATAACTCCATTAAAAATTTGGAACTTTTATTTGCTGCTATCGGCAATCAGGATTATACGGACATTCGTGCGATATCCCACAAAATGTTGCCCATGTTCAGACAATTGGAAGTACAAAATGCTATCCAATTATTGGAAGTCTTGGAAAATATTTCGGATGATGAAAAAGGTGAAAAGGTGTTTGAAGTGTTGTCCGAGCTTAGGACTGAACTGAACAAACTTGATGTTGGAATCCAAGAGTACTTGGTCAAACATCCAATTGATATTGATTGATTTTGTTATAAAGTGTTTTGCGGGTGACCTGCAACAGCTTTGCTGCTTTGCTCTTGTTAAAATTGGTCTGTTTTAAGGCGCTTAATATCCTTTCCTTTTCATAGTCAGATTTGGAAAAATTGTCCTCTTGCTCGACATTGGCACCCTCTACTACATCATCTGCCAATGCATTGGGCATCATGATATCCGTTGTTGAGAAAAGAACAGCTCTTTTGATGACGTTCTTCATCTCCCTCAAATTGCCGGGCCAATCATATTTTTGGAGAATATTTTTGGTCTCCTCGGAGAATTCTAGAACATTTTTGTCCAGTTCGGTATTGGCCTTGGCCAAAAAATAATCTGCAAAAAGCAATATATCTTCCCTTCTGTCCCTCAAAGAAGGGACTTCAATGGAAAACTCATTTAATCGGTGGTAAAGGTCCTCCCTAAAATCCCCTTTCTCGACAGCTTCGAGCAAATCTTCGTTGGTTGCGGCAATAATGCGAATATCTACAAGGATTTCTTGGGTGCTCCCCACCCTTTTAATTTTACGTTCTTGAATCGCCCTGAGCAGCTGTACTTGATGCTCGTATGATAGATTGCCGACCTCGTCCAAAAACAAGGTGCCACCATTGGCAGCTTCAAAATGTCCTTTTTTATCATCTATGGCCCCAGTAAAACTACCTTTAACGTGACCAAAAAACTCGCTTGTGGCTATCTCCTTTGGTATGGCCCCACAATCTACGGCCACAAAAGGGCTATCACTTCTCTTACTTGCCAAATGAATGGAATTTGCGGTCACCTCTTTTCCCGTACCACTTTCCCCTGTTAGCAAAACGGACATATTCGTGGGAGCTACCAATTCCACGTACTGTTGAAGTTTTTTGGATTTTTCTCCTTGCCCTTTTAAAAAGTCTATGGGCTTCTTCTCCTCTACCAATTCTTTTTTAACGGGCCTGGCAGCGATTTTCGCCTCGGTGATTTCCGTTTTCAAGGCCTCCTTGATTACCGAAAGTATCGCTTCTGGGGTAAATGGTTTGGAAATATAATCGAACGCACCTTCCTTGATTGCATTTACCGCTGTTTTAACCTCCGCATAGCCTGTCATTAAAATAACCTGTGTTTTAGGAGAATCGCGTTTGACCCCTGGGAGCAAGGTAACCCCGCTTCCTTTTGGCAATCGAACATCGGATAATATAATATCGAAAGTGGATGAGGACAAATGATCCTCTGCTTCTTTAATGGAGTATGCTGTGGATACCGCAAATCCGTTCTTGGTCAAAAACTTTTGAAGCATTTGACAGAACGCAGTATCGTCTTCAATGATTAGGATTTCGGGCATAATTCAGTACCCAATATACGGCCCATATTTTTTTAAAGATGATTACATTTTGATAAAATTATCACAAAAAAAGGGCCGCAAATGCAGCCCTTTTTCAACCAAACTAACTCGTGTGGGATGATATATCTATTACATGTCAATCCAGTTCCCTTCAGCATCGGCATATACAGTTCCCGATGTACCGTCCTCAAGGGTAAGTTCCAATTTATATTGGTCCTTATCGTTTTTGTATGCCTTATCGATTTTAGCAGTAGGATAGTTCGTCTCCACTGCACCTGATACTGCAGATGGAAGATCGGACACGCTGATTTCTTCAAAATCTCCAACTGTGATCTCGATGGCATTGTTGTTTTCTAGTTCTGGAGTTTCAACATTGGCAAATGCTGCGATTCCTACAAATGATAGTACTGTTGCTAAAGCTAAATTTTTCATGATATTTGATTTTACTGTTAAACTTGCTCAACTAACTGAAAACATAGTGCCAATTCACAATTTCAATCAAAAATAGATTCAAATCCTTGAAAATCAAATCCTTGGTATTTTGTGCCATTTTAATGGATTGTGTAAAACTGTGAAATGCGGTAAACAAAGTGTGTAAAAATTATACAAGAAAGAGGCCGTCTAAAAAGTTTTAGGCGGTCTTTTTATATTTGGCCCATTTGCCTGTTCTCAATTTTGAACCGGCAAGAGTTGAGGGTCAAAAAGTTAATGGGTTAAAAGGTGTTGGGGTTTATGCCCTTGATCCTACCTTTTTAAGGTTGTGTGCCATGGCCTCCTGTCCTGTTTCGGTCGCTACTTTGTCAAGTCCCCTGAGCATAAAACCTTTGAAGCCCATATTTTGATATTCCCAAAAACAGCTTCCTCATCCCAACACCTCCTTTTTTGGTGGGCAATGCCTTCTTCTGGGAGCAACAGTTCTTTTAGTTGCCTTTTGATACGCGAACCCGAGGTCTTGATACCCTTATACCGGTTGGCATTGGCCTCGATATCGGGGCCATATAAAATGGATGTTCTCCTTTAGCGCCTGCCCTATTTTACGTCAAGAATACAGCTTGCGCTAATACCCATAGACCAAAATCCTTAGCAGGACTTTAGGGCGATAGCCCGAAGTACCGCCCCCACGGCAGGTATTCTCCAGACTACCCAGGTCTACAGGATCCAATATGGTATTGACAAATACCTACGGGACGGTTCTTGGGCACCAGGTCATCATAACTGGGCGGAAGAAGGCTCAACTGGTCCTGGCCATTGGTCTTCCTAACTACTTTTCCGCTCATAACCAAAGTATCCCTTACAGTTTTAATCAAAAAAACAGAGACTGCCTTTTTAGACGGCCCCCTTGTTCTTTATGCGACCCCACGGTCGGGTTACCGTAAAAATGGGTTAAGGTGCTGCGGTTCTAGGGTAGGGCGGCGCGCAACCCGTGTCCCCGAAATACCCCCTTCCGGCACCTTACTATCCGTTTCCGTCCCATAATTTTTTTAAAAGGAAGGAACTGCCTTTAATTTATAGGCAAAATAAAGTAACATATGGAACGACGGAACAAAAGAGTTATGGCAGGATTGATAGGTAAGGCGCTGTTGCCGCTATTGTTGGCGGCACTTGTCCTGTTGCAGTCCTGTGACGGGGATGACGATGCCAATGCCAATCAGTTGCCGCAGATCTCGGCACAGGAGTTCACCGCATTGGAGAACATCACGGACCAACAGGTGATCGGCACGGTGGTCGCGAGCGATGCCGACGATGATGATCTTGTCTTTACGATAACCGAAGATGCCTCGGATCTTTTCGAGATCACCGGCTCGGGTGAACTGAGCCTTTCGGAAGGGAAGTCACTGGACCACGGGGAAGCTACGGAACATATCCTGACCGTTTCGGTGAGCGACGGTACGGGCAGTGCTGAAGCCGGGGTGACCATCAAGGTGGAGCCGGCGCCGGACACGAACAGCCCCCCGCAGATCTCGGCACAGGAGTTCTCCGCATTGGAGAACATCAGCGACGAAGACCTTATCGGCACGGTGGCTGCCAGCGATGCCGACGATGATGATCTTGTCTTCACGATAGCCGAAGACGCCTCGGGCCTTTTCGAGATCACCGGCTCGGGTGAACTGAGCCTTTCGGAAGGGAAGTCGCTGGACCACGGGGAAGCTGCGGAACATACCCTTACGGTTTCGGTGAGCGACGGTACGGACACTTCGCAGGCCGATATCACGATCTTCATCTGCCCCAAGGCGGAGAACGGCACTTCTGAAGATGACATTGCCTCCGGGGGCACCAAGGACCTGATGGGTAAGCCCGAGGGCGGAACATGGAAGGTCGTATCGGGTGGAGGATCCATAACCGACGCCACCTATACCGCTCCATCGGTGGAGGAGGACACCGAGGTGGAGATCGCCTATGTACTTGAGGCGGGCTACGGGGGCAACGCCAGCTGTGCGGAAAGCTCCGCCAGCGTTACCTTTACCGTGGAACAGCCGCTGTACCTCCACGAGAACGGGATAACGGTGGTGGCCAGGGATTGGGCCAAGGTCGGCGACGAGGGGACCGTCAACGGGAAAAAGTATGTCGTTGTAGGGGGCAAGGAAGGGGGCAAGGACGATGTTAAAAAACGCATCAATAACGGTGAGGATCCATCCACATTCTGTACCACCAAGGTCACCGATATGTCTGGTTTGTTCTTCAGTAGTGACTTCAACGGGGACATCTCCACTTGGGACACCTCGAACGTAACGGATATGTCCGTTATGTTCTGGGATGCAACTTCTTTTAATCAAGATATCGGGAACTGGAAGACCTCGAGCGTAACGAATATGAACTCTATGTTCCGGGATGCAACTGCTTTCAACCAGAATATCGGGGGCTGGGACACCGAGAACGTAACGGTTATGAACTCTATGTTCAACGGTGCAACTGCTTTCAACGGTAATATCGGGGGCTGGGACACCTCGAGCGTAACGGATATGTCCGTTATGTTCCAGAATGCAACTGCTTTTAATCAAAATATCGGGGACTGGGACACCGAGAGCGTAACGAATATGTCCAGTATGTTCTACGGTGCAACTGCTTTCAACCAGAATATCGGGGGCTGGGACACCGAGAACGTAACGGTTATGAACTCTATGTTCAACGGTGCAACTGCTTTCAACGGTAATATCGGGGGCTGGGACACCTCGAGCGTAACGGATATGACCCGAATGTTCTACGGTGCAACTTCTTTTAATCAAGATATCGGGTACGAGAAATGGGACACCTCGAGCGTAACGGATATGGGGAGTATGTTCTACGGTGCAACTGCTTTCGACCAGGATCTCTCAACATGGAAGGTGGATAACGTAGTGAATCATACTGATTTCGATATGAATGCCAATGGTGATTGGCAAGCTACTGAAAAACCGGCTTTCCCATTAGATGACTAAGAATTCTACATCATAAGGGAGCTATTCCCGTACAGATAGCACAGAGGCCGTCTAAAAAGTTTTAGGCGGTCTTTTTATATTTGGCCCATTTGCCTGTTCTCAATTTTGAACCGGCAAGAGGTGAGGGTTTATGCCCTTGATCCTACCTTTTTAAGGTTGTGTGCCATGGCCTCCTGTCCTGTTTCGGCCGCTACTTTGTCAAGTCCCCTGAGCATAAAACCTTTGAAGCCCATATTTTCATATTCCCAAAAACAGCTTCCTCATCCCAACACCTCCTTTTTCGGTGGGCAATGCCTTCTTCTGGGAGCAACAGTTCTTTTAGTTGCCTTTCGATACGCGAACCCGAGGTCTTGATACCCTTATACCGGTTGGCATTGGCCTCGATATCGGGGCCATATAAAATGGATGTTCTCCTTTAGCGCCTGCCCTATTTTACGTCAAGAATACAGCTTGCGCTAATACCCATAGACCAAAATCCTTAGCAGGACTTTAGGGCGATAGCCCGAAGTACCGCCCCCACGGCAGGTATTCTCCAGACTACCCAGGTCTACAGGATCCAATATGGTATTGACAAATACCTACGGGACGGTTCTTGGGCACCAGGTCATCATAACTGGGCGGAAGAAGGCTCAACTGGTCCTGGCCATTGGTCTTCCTAACTACTTTTCCGCTCATAACCAAAGTATCCCTTACAGTTTTAATCAAAAAAACAGAGACTGCCTTTTTAGACGGCCCCCTTGTTCTTTATGCGACCCCACGGTCGGGTTACCGTAAAAATGGGTTAAGGTGCTGCGGTCCTAGGGGAGGGCGGCGCGCAACCCGTGTCCCCGAAATACCCCCTTCCGGCACCTTACTATCCGTTTCCGTCCCATAATTTTTTTAAAAGGAAGGAACTGCCTTTAATTTATAGGCAAAAAAAAGTAACATATGGAACGACGGAACAAAAGAGTTATGGCAGGATTGATAGGGAAAGTGCTGTTGCCGCTATTGTTGGCGGCACTTGTCCTGTTGCAGTCCTGTGACGGGGATGACGATGCCAATACCAATCAGTTGCCGAAGATCTCGGCACAGGAGTTCACCGCATTGGAGAACATCACCGACCAACAGGTGATCGGCACGGTGGTCGCGAGCGATGCCGACGATGATGATCTTGTCTTCACGATAACCGAAGATGCCTCTGGCCTTTTCGAGATCACCGGCTCGGGTGAACTGAGCCTTTCGGAAGGGAAGTCGCTGGACCACGGAGAAGCAACGGAACATATCCTGACCGTTTCGGTGAGCGACGGTACGGACAGTGCAGGGGCCGAGGTGACCGTCAAGGTGGAACCGGGGCCGGACACGAACAGCCCCCCGCAGATCGCGGCACAGGAGTTCACCGCATTGGAGAACATCACAGACGAAGATCTTATCGGCACGGTGGCTGCCAGCGATGCCGATGATGATGATCTTGTCTTTACGATAACCGAAGATGCCTCGGGCCTTTTCGAGATCACCGGATCGGGTGAACTGAGCCTTTCGGAAGGGAAGTCACTGGACCAAGGGGAAGCTACGGAACATACCCTGACCGTTTCGGTGAGCGACGGTACGGACACTTCGGAGGCCGATATCATGATCCTCATCTGCCAGGTGGCAGTGAACAGCACTTCCGAAGATGCCATTGTCTCCGGGGACACCAAGGACCTGATGGGTACGCCCGAGGGCGGAACATGGAAGGTCGTATCGGGGGGAGGATCCATAACCGACGCCACTTATACCGCTCCATCGGTGGAGGAGGACACCGAGGTGGAGATCGCCTATGTACTGGAGTCGGACAACGCCAGCTGTGCGCAAAGCTCCGCCAGCGTTACCTTTGCTATACAGGGACCTGTATACCTCCACGATAACGGTACAACGGTGGTGGCCAGGGACTGGGCCAAGGCCGGTGACGAGTGGACCGTCAACGGGAAGGAGTATGTCGTTGTAGGGGACAAGGACAATCTTATAGAACGTATCGGTAAAAATGAAGATCCATCCACTTTCTGTACCACCAAGGTCACCGATATGTCTAGTTTGTTCTACAATAGTGACTTCAACGGGGACATCTCCACTTGGGACACCTCGAACGTAACGGACATGAGTGCCATGTTCAACAGTGCAAATGAATTCAACCAGGATATCGGGAACTGGGACACCTCGAGCGTAACGAATATGACCAATATGTTCAATAATGCAACTGCTTTCGACCAGGATATCAAGGGCTGGGACACCTCGAGCGTAACGGATATGTCCTTTATGTTCCAATTTGCAACTGCTTTCAACCAGTATATCGGGGACTGGAAGACCTCGAGCGTAACGAATATGTCCTATATGTTCCGGGGTGCAATTGCTTTTAATCAAAATATCGGGGACTGGAAGACCTTGAACGTAACGAATATGTCCTATATGTTCCAACTTGCAACTGCTTTCAACGGTAATATCGGGCGCTGGGACACCGAGAACGTAAAAGGTATGTCCCATATGTTCAATAATGCATCTGCTTTCGACCAGAACCTCTCGGGCTGGGATGTGAAAAATGTAATTGACTGTTATAATTTTAGATTGGGAGCCAACATTAATTTGACCCCCCCCTCTTTTACTGGTTGCTCGGAATATTAACCGGCAAACAGATACCACAAAGGCCCCTTTCCTTTATCGGGGCCTCTTGTTCTTTATGCGACCCCAGGGCCGGATTACCGTAAAAATGGGTTAAAGTGCTGCGGTCCTAGGGGAGGGCGGCGCTCAGTGTCCCCGAAATACCCCCCTTCCGGCACCTTACTATCCGTTTCCGTCCCATAATTTTTTTAAAAGGAAGGAACTGCCTTTAATTTACAGGCAAAATAAAGTAACATGAAACGACAGAACAAAAGAGTTATTCCAGGATTGATAGGGAAAGTGCTGTTGCCACTATTGTTGGCGGCACTTGTCCTGTTGCAGTCCTGTGACGGGGATGACGATGCCAATACCAATCAGTTGCCGCAGATCTCGGCACAGGAGTTCACCGCATTGGAGAACATCACCGACCAACAGGTGATCGGCACGGTGGTCGCGAGCGATGCCGACGATGATGATCTTGTCTTCACGATAACCGAAGATGCCTCTGGCCTTTTCGAGATCACCGGCTCGGGTGAACTGAGCCTTTCGGAAGGGAAGTCACTGGACCACGGGGAAGCTACGGAACATATCCTGACCGTTTCGGTGAGCGACGGTACGGGCAGTGCTGAAGCCGGGGTGACCATCAAGGTGGAGCCGGCGCCGGACACGAACAGCCCCCCGCAGATCTCGGCACAGGAGTTCACCGCATTGGAGAACATCACCGACGCAGATCTTATCGGCACGGTGGCTGCCAGCGATGCCGACGATGATAATCTTGTCTTTACGAT
This sequence comes from uncultured Allomuricauda sp., assembly GCA_963677115.1. GTDB lineage: Bacteria > Bacteroidota > Bacteroidia > Flavobacteriales > Flavobacteriaceae > Flagellimonas. Next base: position 1,673,622 of record OY781874.1, on the reverse strand, counting down.
AACCGAAGATGCCTCGGGCCTTTTCGAGATCACCGGCTCGGGTGAACTGAGCCTTTCGGAAGGGAAGTCACTGGACCAAGGGGAAGCTACGGAACATACCCTGACCGTTTCGGTGAGCGACGGTACGGACACTTCGGAGGCCGATATCACGATAATCATCTGCCCCAAGGCGGAGAACACCACTTCTGTAGATGCCATTGCCTCCGGGGGCACCAAGGACCTGATGGGTACGCCCGAAGGCGGAACATGGAAGGTCGTATCGGGGGGAGGATCCATAACCGACGCCACTTATACCGCTCCATCGGTGGAGGAGGACACCGAAGTGGAAATTGCCTATGTACTTGAGGCGGACAACGCCAGCTGTGCGCAAAGCTCCGCCAGCGTTACCTTTACCGTGGAACAGCCGCTGTACCTTCACGAGAACGGGATAACGGTGGTGGCCAGGGATTGGGCCGAGGCCGGCGATTCCGGAATCATTAAAGATAAGCGGTATTTAGTAGTAGGGAATAAGAAAGATATTCAAACAAGACTTGATGGTGACGTATCGGCCTTATGCACCTCCAAGGTCACCGATATGTCGGAATTGTTCGCCAGTTCAGGATCTTTCAACGATGACATCTCCACTTGGGACACCTCGAACGTAACGGACATGATGGGCATGTTCTACCAAGCAACCTCCTTTAACCAGGATATCTCCACTTGGGACACCTCGAACGTAAGCGATATGTCCTATATGTTCTACGAAGCAACTGCTTTCCGATACCGCATCTCGAAATGGGACGTTAGTAAGGTGGAGAACTGTAGTAACTTTGCTTATGACTCCCCTTTGCAAGAGGCAGGAAAAGCATCGAAGAAACCAAATTTTACCCAATGTACTGAATAACAGGGAGCTATTCCCGTGCAGATACCACAGAGGCCCCTTTATCGGGGCCTCTTGTTCTTTATGCGACCCCAGGGCCGGATTACCGTAAAAATGGGTTAAAGTGCTGCGGTCCTAGGGGAGGGCGGCGCTCAGTGTCCCCGAAATACCCCCCTTCCGGCACCTTACTATCCGTTTCCGTCCCATAATTTTTTTAAAAGGAAGGAACTGCCTTTAATTTACAGGCAAAATAAAGTAACATGAAACGACAGAACAAAAGAGTTATTCCAGGATTGATAGGGAAAGTGCTGTTGCCGCTATTGTTGGCAGCACTTGTCCTGTTGCAGTCCTGTGACGGGGATGACGATGCCAATACCAATCAGTTGCCGCAGATCTCGGCGCAGGAGTTCACCGCATTGGAGAACATCACGGACCAACAGGTGATCGGCACGGTGGTCGCGAGCGATGCCGACGATGATGATCTTGTCTTTACGATAACCGAAGATACCTCGGGCCTTTTCGAGATCACCGGCTCGGGTGAACTGAGCCTTTCGGAAGGGAAGTCACTGGACCACGGGGAAGCTACGGAACATACCCTGACCGTTTCGGTGAGCGACGGTACGGGCAGTGCAGGGGCCGAGGTGACCGTCAAAGTGGAACCGGGGCCTGACACGAACAGCCCCCCGCAGATCTCGGCACAGGAGTTCTCCGCATTGGAGAGCATCACCGACGAAGACCTTATCGGCACGGTGGCTGCCAGCGATGCCGACGATGATGATCTTGTCTTTACGATAACCGAAGATGCCTCGGGCCTTTTCGAGATCACCGGCTCTGGTGAACTGAGCCTTTCGGAAGGGAAGTCGCTGGACTACGGGGAAGCTACGGAACATACCCTTACGGTTTCGGTGAGCGACGGTACGGAAACTTCGCAGGCCGATATCATGATCCTCATCTGCCCCAAGGCGGTGAACAGCACTTCTGAAGATGCCATTGTCTCCGGGGGCACCAAGGAACTGATGGGTGCGCCCGAGGGCGGAACATGGAAGGTCGTATCGGGTGGAGGATCCATAACCGACGCCACTTATACCGCTCCATCGGTGGAGGAGGACACCGAGGTGGAGATCGCCTATGTGCTGGAGTCGGACAACGCCAGCTGTGCGCAAAGCTCCGCCAGCGTTACCTTTGCTGTACAGGGACCTGTATACCTCCACGATAACGGTACAACGGTGGTGGCCAGGGATTGGGCCAGGGCCGGTGACGAGTGGACCGTCAACGGGAAGGAGTATGTCGTTGTAGGGGACAAGGACAATCTTATAGAACGTATCGGTAAAAATGAAGATCCATCCACTTTCTGTACCACCAAGGTCACCGATATGTCTGCTTTGTTCTTCAGTAGTGACTTCAACGGGGACATCTCCACTTGGGACACCTCGAACGTAACGAATATGCAAGGTATGTTCGCCAGTACAACTGCTTTCGACCAAGATATCGGGGGTTGGGAGACAAAGAACGTAACGGATATGTCCAATATGTTCGCCAGTGCAACTTCTTTTAATCAAGATATCGGGGGTTGGGAGACAAAGAACGTAACGGATATGTCCCAAATGTTCTTTAATGCAACTGCTTTCAACCAGAATATCGGGGGCTGGGACACCTCGAGCGTAACGAATATGTCCCGTATGTTCCAATTTGCAACTTCTTTTAATCAAGATATCGGGAACTGGAAGACCTCGAGCGTAACGAATATGTCATTTATGTTCATAAGTGCAAGTGAATTCAACCAGGATATCGGGGGTTGGGAGACAAAGAACGTAACGGATATGTCCGTTATGTTCCAGGATGCAACTGCTTTCAACGGTAATATCGGGGGCTGGGAAACCAAGAACGTAACGGATATGAATGCTATGTTCCGGCAAGCAACTTCTTTTAATCAAGATATCGTGGGTTGGGACACCTCGAGCGTAACGAATATGTCCCGTATGTTCCAGGATGCAACTTCTTTTAATCAAGATATCGGGTACGAGAAATGGGACACCTCTAGCGTAACGAATATGAGATCTATGTTCCAGGATGCATCTGCTTTCGACCAGGATCTCTCAACATGGAAGGTGGATAACGTAGTGGATCATACTGATTTCGCTGAAGGTGCCAATGGTGATTGGCAAGCTACTGAAAAACCGGTTTTCCCATGAGGTGACTAAGAATTCTACATCATAAGGGAGCTATTCCCGTACAGATAGCACAGAGGCCGTCTAAAAAGTTTTAGGCGGTCTTTTTATATTTGGCCCATTTGCCTGTTCTCAATTTTGAACCGGCAAGAGTTGAGGGTCAAAAAGTTAATGGGTTAAAAGGTGTTGGGGGGGTTATGCCCTTGACCCTACCTTTTTAAGGTTGTGTGCCATGGCCTCCTGTCCTGTTTCGGTCGCTACTTTGAAGTCCCCTGAGCATAAAACGTTTAAAGCCCATATTTTGATATTCCCAAAAACAGCTTCCTCATCCCAACACCTCCTTTTTTGGTGGGCAATACCTTCGGGTGATAGCTGGAGGTGCCCCCTCCCTTATAGGTCCTTTCCAATATCCCCCAGATCTATGCACTCCAAATTGAATTCACGATCCGGACAGGATGGTTATTGGGTACCAGGTCATCATAACTGGGCGGAAGAAGGCTCAACTGGTCCTGGTCATTGGTCTTCCTAACTACTTTTCCGCTCATAACCAAAGTATCCCTTACAGTTTTAATCAAAAAAACAGAGACTGCCTTTTTAGACAGCCTCTTTTCAACCAAACTAACTCGTGTGGGATGATATATCTATTACATGTCAATCCAGTTCCCCTCAGCATCGGCATATACAGTTCCCGATGTACCGTCCTCAAGGGTAAGTTCCAATTTATATTGGTCCTTATCGTTTTTGTATGCCTTATCGATTTTAGCGGTAGGATAGTTCGTCTCCACTGCACCTGATACTGCAGATGGAAGATCGGACACGCTGATTTCTTCAAAATCTCCAACTGTGATCTCGATGGCATTGTTGTTTTCTAGTTCTGGAGTTTCAACATTGGCAAATGCTGCGATTCCTACAAATGATAGTACTGTTGCTAAAGCTAAATTTTTCATGATATTTGATTTTACTGTTAAACTTGCTCAACTAACTGAAAACATAGTGCCAATTCACAATTTCAATCAAAAATAGATTCAAATCCTTGAAAATCAAATCCTTGGTATTTTGTGCCATTTTGATGGATTGTGTAAAACTGTGAAATGCGGTAAACAAAGTGTGTAAAAATTATACAAGAAAGGCTGCCGAAGCAGCCTTCCGTATTTGCCAATAAATGGTCACAAGGAAAAAAGACCATGGTACAGATTGGCAGAATGGATAATACATGGATAGTGTTCAGATAGCATCATCCTGATTTTTGATGTTCTTGTCCTTGTTCCTATTTATTACGTATGATATCAATATGTACAGGGCCAAGCCCAACGATACCATGTTGAAAAACAATATGATCTTATAAAACATATTTATATACCCTTGCCAGTCCTTTTCAACATTAATGAAAGGAAAAGCCGTACTTAGTGCACGGCCCCCTTACCAAATCAACCAACCTAGTTAAGACAACCCCTAAAGGGTTATCAAAAACTTAATCATGTCACCGGAAATAATTCCGGTCCTACTTATTTAGACACACGTTTTAAGGGCTGGTCACATTCGGGCACAAAAAAACCGCTACTTTTTACGCAGCGGATCTAGTCAATTGTTTTTTTAAATTGTTACGCCTGATGCGTTGGCTTTAAAAGGTCGTTCACCGTTTTAACGGGGTTAAATGTCACCAACGGAACTTCCACAAAAATGGTGTTCCAAAAAGCCATGGCTCCGTTCCATAATCCCGGAAGTTCCAATGCTTTTAGCTCCTTTCCTTCTTTGGTCTTACCGGTAATAAAACCTTGTTTGGTGTCCACAAAATCCAAGAGGTCAAACTTTTGGCCTTTGTAGTCCCGTACCCCGCACACCAAATCTACCGGGTTAAAATGGGTAGAGTTTTGTAGTATCGCCTCTTGTGATTCATCCTGCATGTCTATCTGCGCGGATTCTATGATCTGAAGTGAAATATTGCCTTGTGTATCCTTAATCCAAAATGGACCTCCTCCAGGTTCACCTTCATTTTTTACCATGCCACATACTCGGACGGGGCGGTTAATCCTATCCTTCAAAATCGTTTTTTGTTCATCTACTCCAAAATCATCGTAATTCTTGGGCATTCGAACATTAAGGTCTTTTTCCAAAAACGCCTTGATTTCGTCCGCTTTTTCAATAGAAACATCATCTTTGTGCAAAAGTTTGGCATAGGCGAATGCTTTGTCCTGAACCTTTTTAAGAACACCTGCCAACATTTTTTTACTGTTGGATACGGTCTCCAAGTTTTTATCGATGACCACATTATCTATATTTTTAATAAAGATAATATCGGCATCCTGATCGTTCAGGTTCTCGATAAGAGCTCCGTGCCCCCCTGGACGGAACAAAATGGAACCATCACTATTTTTAAAGGGCTGGTTTTCCATATCCACTGCAATGGTATCGGTAGAGGGTTTTTGGTTGGAGTAGGAAACTTGAAATTTAGTGTCCGTGTTTTTCGAGACCTTTGGTCCCACAGATGCCTCTTCCTTGGTGAACATCTCATCATGTTGTTCGGATACGGTAAAATGAAGACGGGCCTTGCCTTTGGTTTTGGCATAGAGTGCAGCTTCCTTTAAATGCTCCTCGAAGGGGGTTGCCGCTCCCGTTTCATATTTATGGAAAGGCAAAAGTCCTTTGGGGTAAAATCCATAGTTAAGACCACTCTCGTTCAACATTTCCTTTACAAAAAGGTACGCTTCCTCATCTTTGTTGGAAGTTTTGTCCTTAATTCTGGACATTATCAAATCATAAAAAGGGAAGTCCGAAAGATGCTCCGTGAATTTCTTGGCATCGGTATCTCCCGTCCGTTGGATATATTCCGATAGTTTTTCTTTTGAAGGATCATAACTGTCCAAAAAGTTGAACATGGCCTTGAACATCCGAGATGCCGCACCGGATGCGGGAACAAACTTTAATAATTCAAGGTCCTTTCTGTTATCCTCGAAATACTGAAGGAGATCCAGTTGCTCTTTTTCCGAGAACCTTAGTATCCCATTGCCCACCACAGCCGCCTGCGACAGTTGTACAAAGGGGATACCTTCTTTAAATGTTTGTATTTGGTTGTTTACTTTTTCTTTAGAAATTCCTTTGGAATCCAGTTGTTCCAAGTCTTTAGGACTTAATTCGATCATGTTTTTGGAGAAGTTTATCTATATGTTCTACTGCTGTGGAAAGCCTTGATGCTTTATCTCCCCTTAAATTAATGAATTTCCTGTTATTATTCTCCAAAGCTTCCTTGAAATACGCAAACATTCGTTCTCTTTCATCTGGTTTGTCCCGAAGGTCATCGGCGACCCAAGGCGTATCTATGTAGGTCAACAAGTAGAGGTCGTAGTTGTTTTTTAGGGCATATTCTTCCAAAAGTGGGTCACAGGTACTGTTGTAATATGCTTCCGAATACACTTTGGTCTCCAAAAGATCGGTATCGCAGATAAGTATCTTGTTCGCCTTTTTTGCCAATTGGTTCTCCAATTGCATTTGTCCGTAAGCAATTGGCAATAAATCGTGCGCCTCACAAGTTTTTTGTTCCCTGTCCCATTTATTTTGAAGGTACTCCCGGGCATATTCCGGTACCCATTCCGTTTGGTAATGTTCGGCCAATTGTTTGGCAAGTGTGGTCTTGCCTGTGGATTCTGGTCCAAAAAGGACCACTTTTATGAGGTTTACGGGGTGTTGCCCAAGTTTTTCTTCCATGCTAGATATCCCTGTACAGCTAGAACAGTAAAAATGAGGTACTGTAAAGAGAACATACCCCATCCTCTATAGGCATACAAAGGTACGGTAATTAAATCACCCAATATCCAAAGGGTCCAGTTTTCCAGTTTTTTGTTGGCCATGTACCACATTGCCGTAAAGAAAATACCTGAGGTAAATATGTCCACATAGTTGGTAAGTTCTATTTTGGCACCAAATACCTGATATACACCATAGGTGACCAACATGGTGAGTAGAAAAAAACCGATACCCACCCATTTTTCTTTACCATTCGTCCGGGTAATCTGAATCACGGGCTTTCTGTCATCTCTCCGTCTTGCCCAGTTCCACCATCCATAGATACTCATAATGGAATAGTAGAAATTCATCATCATGTCCCCAAAAAGGTTATCTACAAAAAAGATATAGGTCGTAATAACAGTAGCGACCAGACCGGTAGGATATACCAGAATATCTTCTTTTTTGGCATAAACAACGCTGGCTATCCCGAAGAAAAAAGCAGTGGTCTCCAAAATAATGAGGGAGAACTCACGGTCTTGGTAAGGACCAATAAAGAAATCAAAAATGGGATTCATACGCGCTTCGGTGGGATCTCAACATTTTCATGGGGAAAATATTTTCATCCCAAAACTACAAAAAGGGAATCATTATCCTCCCATCATTTTAAGGGCATAAACGCATGTAAATCCCTCGAACTCCAGAAATTCGATTTCGTAATGGGACTTTTTGCCATTGTACAGTATTTCTGCTACGGTACGGGTGTCCTCAAAAGAAAAATCAATGACATTTATATGTCTTAAAAAACTGAGTCCCTGTTGCGCATAAATCTTATAAAGCGATTCCTTTGCTCCCCAAACAATGGTGAGTTTGCGCACCAATGCCTCCGAATTGGCCAAGGTTTTATACTCTTGAACGGGGGTGAATTTGGGGGCAATGTTCAATATTTTATCCCGTTGCATCTCAATGTCTATACCTACCTCATCTGACTCACTGATAATTATTCCGGTAAAATTGTGCGAATGGGTGATGGATATAAACTTGCCATCCTTAAGATGAGGCTTCCCAAAATTGTCGTAATAGAGGTCATGATCTACATAACCGGCCTCGGCCATAAGGTGTCGAATACTTAGAAAAGCCCTTCGGTGCGCTGTAGATTTCATACCCTCCATCCTACTCTGACAATGGTCCGTAAGCTCCACATCCTTAGAAAGTTCACCTTCCGGTTCGGTTACTTTCCAGATATAGACCTTGGTGGTCGGAGAAACTGTTATTGTTTTGTAAAGAGGCATTAACTTAAGTTAAGTGAATTTGTATCTTTGTCCCACTATAAAAGCGAAGCTACAAAAGTAAATTTATATAAAGTATGAGCACAAAGACAATTCCGTATGTTCCTTATAAAGTGAAAGATATCTCTCTTGCCGATTGGGGAAGGAAAGAAATTGAGCTTGCCGAAGCAGAAATGCCGGGTCTTATGGCCCTGCGTGAAGAATATGGGAACCAACAACCTTTAAAAGGTGCAAGGATTGCCGGTTGTCTTCATATGACCATCCAAACGGCAGTTTTGATCGAAACTTTGGTCGCCCTTGGTGCTGAGGTGACCTGGAGTTCCTGTAACATTTTCTCTACACAAGACCACGCCGCCGCCGCAATCGCCGCTGCCGGTATTCCTGTTTACGCTTGGAAAGGAATGAACGAGGAGGAATTTGACTGGTGCATTGAGCAAACGTTATTTTTTGGCGAGGACAGAAAGCCTTTGAACATGATCCTGGACGATGGTGGCGATCTTACCAATATGGTATTGGACCAATATCCTGAACTGGCAGGTGGAGTAAAGGGATTATCGGAAGAAACTACCACTGGGGTTCACCGCTTGTACGAAAGAATGAAAAAGGGAACGCTTCCGATGCCTGCCATCAACGTGAACGATTCTGTGACCAAATCCAAATTCGATAACAAATACGGCTGTCGCGAAAGTGCCGTGGATGCCATTCGTAGAGCGACCGACACCATGTTGGCCGGGAAACGTGTAGTGGTTGCGGGTTATGGTGATGTTGGAAAAGGTACTGCTGCATCCTTCCGAGGAGCTGGATCAATTGTTACCGTTACTGAAATCGACCCGATTTGTGCCCTACAAGCCTGTATGGACGGTTTTGAAGTGAAAAAACTGGAAACCGTTATATCCAATGCCGATATCGTGATTACGACCACTGGCAACAAAGATATTATTCGAGAGGAGCACTTCCGTGCTTTAAAAGACAAAGCCATTGTCTGCAACATTGGACATTTTGATAATGAAATAGATATGGCTTGGTTAAACGGCACCTATGGTGACACCAAGGACGAAATTAAGCCACAAGTGGACAAATATACCATTGACGGCAAGGATTTGGTTATTTTAGCCGAAGGCAGACTGGTAAACCTAGGGTGTGCCACTGGCCACCCAAGTTTTGTAATGAGCAACTCGTTCACCAACCAGACCTTGGCACAAATCGAGCTTTGGAACCACAATGACAAATATGCCAATGAAGTATACATGCTTCCGAAGCATTTGGATGAAAAAGTGGCCAAGCTGCACTTGTCCCGTTTGGGTGCCGAGTTAACAGAGCTTAACGATGAACAAGCTGAATATATCGGTGTAACCGTAGAAGGTCCTTTTAAACCTGAATACTACCGTTACTAAACACCAAAGGATTAAAAAACAAAAAACCCATGGCAAACACCATGGGTTTTTTTATTGGGGATTATTTTTATCAATCGGCCAATAAGGTCTCTCCATAGTAGCAGGTCTTGTTTTCTTCCAACAAGGCCAAACCTTCTTCCCTTGTGCTATTTGGATCAATCTTTATTTCTTCACCATTGGGCATGTATACAATGTAGAATCCTTCTTCAAAAGAGGAAAGCTTAATAATTTCACCATTTGGTCGAACGGCATTCCAAGATTTTTCATCCGGTTTGTACACCAAGTCGATTTTCTTTCCTTTTTTAGGACCTTCCACCACAGTCACCTGAATTCTGTTCTTGGTGGCGATCATTTCAAAAGTGTTGCCATCGTGCTCCACCATTTGGGTTTCGGACTCCCCATCTTTCATGGCTATCGGGTTAGATCCGGACCAAAATTCGATGACGTTGAAGATAATGGCGTCCCCAAGAAAAAACAGACCGTAAACAGGGACAATGTTCAATCCCCAAAAAATAAGATTATCCAAAAATTTACTGTCCGTTAGCCCTTGGTTCCAATCTTTCAAATTATTGAAAGCGCTAAAAGAACCCAAACAACTGGTAAACAAAATGGAACAGGCCAATAGTGATGAAATAATTACTTTTTTCATAATATAAGTTTTATAGTTAATGCTATTGAAGGTACAAAAGATTTTTGTTGTAGGTTTTGTTGAATCCAATTTCTGTCCATTGTATTTGCCTTACAGACAAAAAAATAAGTCAGCATCAAATCTTGATTGTTACCTTTATGGGTTTAAAAGAGGAACGTTATGAATGACCATTGGTATGAAATAAAAAATATTGAAACGGTAGATTCCCCATCCATTGCATTATATATGGAACATCTCAAGTCCAATATAGACGAGATGGTTACGATGGTCAATGGCCAAACCGAAAGATTGATGCCGCACATAAAGACCAACAAAATGCCGCGGGTAATGAAGCTTTTGCTGGAGTCGGGAATCTCTAAATTCAAAGCTTCCACTATCTCTGAAGCTGAAATCGCCGCAGAGGCAGGCGCTAAAGCTGTTCTTATTGCCCATCAATTGGTGGGGCCCAAAATAGACCGCTTTTTACGTTTGATGGAACACTATCCCGATACCGAGTTTTCAACTTTAGTGGACAATTTGGACAGTACTGAACTTCTAAACCAAAAAGCCGAGGAAAAGGAGCTCACGGCCAACATTTATATTGATATCAACAATGGCATGAACCGGTCCGGAATCCAAATTGGTCCGGGGCTGGACGAGCTCATAAATTACTTAAAAATATGCAAGTCACTGAATTTTAAAGGTCTCCACGCTTACGATGGTCATCTAAGAGATTCCGATTTTGAGGCACGCAACCAAAAGATCGAACAAGGGGTAATGGATGTAGTCGTCTATTTTGATGCGCTAAGAATAGATTATCCCCAATCGGAATTGATATGCGGGGGCACCCCTTCCTTCACATCTCATTTGCTCCAAGAAAATAGGATCACAAGCCCGGGAACATGTGTACTTTGGGATTGGGGATACAGTGAAGGACTAACGGAACAAAATTTTAAGTATGCTGCGCTAGTGGTCACAAGGATAATTTCCAAACCTACGGAAGGAATCATAACCGTGGATCTGGGCCATAAGTCCGTTGCTGCGGAAAACCCGATTGACAAACGGGTAAAAATCCTGAATCTTGACGGTTACGAACTGCTCTCACAAAGTGAAGAACATGGGGTGATAAAGGTAAAGGATTGGGACAAATACAAAGTTGGTGATGTCCTGTACGGCATTCCGTATCATATTTGTCCCAGTATCAACCTGCATGATGAAGTTTCGGTTATCGAGAACGGCAAAAAAGTAGACTCTTGGGAAATTACCGCCCGAAAACGAAAACTAAGGTTTTAAAACCAACGCCTTTTTCAGATTTTAGAAATAAAAATTCTTTTCATCGTTCATTGCTACAAAAAGGCCATTTGAAAAGGTATCGTTCAATGGAACAGTGACCATATCATCGCCATTGGGCCAACAAACCATTAAAAATTAAGGCAATAAAAAAGGCCCCGCTTTTGCAGGGCCTTTTCAGTATTAACTTTTATAATCGCTGTTATGCTTCAAAAGGCTCGATGGAAACATAAGATTTACCACCAACTTTCTTTTCAAACTTAACCAGACCGTCCACCTTGGCGTGCAAAGTATGGTCTTTTCCTGCGTATACGTTTTCGCCAGGGTTGTGCTTGGTACCACGTTGTCTTACAATAATGTTACCGGCAACTGCTGCCTGACCACCAAAAATCTTAACCCCTAAGCGTTTCGATTCCGATTCTCTACCGTTTTTTGAACTACCTACACCTTTCTTGTGAGCCATGATATATAAATTTTAGTTCTTTTCTTTTATTTGCTTAACGCTTCGATCAACTCGGCTTTCTTCATGGAAGAGTAACCGGTAATTTCTTGGGCTTTTGCCATATCTCTCAATTCAGCAACTGTTTTGGAGCTCAAATCCTCTGTTGCTTTTGGAGCTTCTTTCTTAGGTGCTTCTGCCTTTTTAGGTTCTGCCGCTGGTTTAGTTTCAGCCTTGGCTTTGGCAGGAGCCGCTTTCTTGGCACCCTTTGTCAATATACCTTCAACAACGATCTCTGTCAAATATTGTCTGTGACCGTTCTTTTTCTGGTAACCTTTACGTCTTTTCTTTTTAAAGACGATTACCTTGTCTCCTTTTAGGTGCTTTACAACTTTGGCCTCAACAGCCGCACCATCTATGACCGGGGCGCCAATGGTTACGTTATCACCATCTTCCAAAAGAAGAACTTTGTCAAAGGTAACTTTGTCGCCTTCTTCTCCTTGCAAACGGTGAACGTACACTTTTTGGTCTTTAGCAACTTTAAATTGCTGCCCTGCCATCTCTACAATTGCGTACATAATGCGTTAATTAGATTAAAATTATTGCGCTTTATCAAAATTAGCGGGTGCAAATATACTGCTAAATCCTTAATCCACAAGTATTCCTAACGGATTTAGCCCATTATTTTCTTTGAATTGTTACTGGTCTTAAAAAGTTGCATAAACGAAAGCGTTAAAACCAAGGTTGTAGCAAACCCCATTATGGCCACGGTAAAAAATACTATACCCTGAAAATTCCTATAATCATTGGACCAGGCAACGGAAAGTTTGTCCAAAAAAGCACTGTCCAATTCCGTTGCATAAAGGGCAAAGAAAATGGTGAACAGCAATGTTGCTATAAAACCAGTGGTTATACCGGCCGTAAATCCATTCCCGTAGCTAAAAGCCTTGCCCTGTTTTATTTTGGTATACTTAATGGTCTCGTAGATCCCAAAACCCGTGATTACACCATTGAACAAGCTGTAAAAAACATTGGTGTGCTTGCCCATCAAGGCCAAAATCAAAAAATACGCGATCAGCACAGCACTGGTGACTATGCCAAACCGAATCGGGAGAGTTAAATTTTTCATATTGTATTTTTTTGAATTCATTGTATAATTTACTGAATGTTTGCGAATTATCCCACATTTTGATTCCAAATACTGACTTAAAATTCACCTGCCTTCCGAAAATATTCTATATTTAACGTAACATCGATCAGCAAATCGATACCAACCTCAGAGCAACATCAATTTTTAAATACTTACTATTAAAATGAAAAAACATTTGTTTACTGCATCTACCATACTCTTTGCAGCGACCTCTCTTTTTGCACAGGAGGTGGTTTTTGAAGAGTATGATCTGGACAATGGGCTCCACGTGATCCTGCACCAAGACAACAGTGCGCCCGTAGTGACCACATCGGTAATGTACCATGTGGGATCCAAGGACGAAGATCCTGACAAAACAGGTTTTGCCCACTTTTTTGAACACCTGCTGTTCGAGGGCACCAAAAATATAGATCGTGGCGAGTGGGACCAGATAACCGCTGCCAACGGAGGAAGAAACAATGCAAATACCTTTCTGGACCGTACCTATTACTACGAAGTTTTTCCTTCCAACAGCTTGGAAGTAGGACTTTGGTTGGAGTCTGAACGACTGATGCATCCCATTATTGGTCAAGTGGGGGTAGATACCCAAAAAGAAGTGGTTCAGGAAGAACGAAGACTCCGGACCGACAATGCCCCTTATGGTGCATTCTTTGAGCAAATTTTGAAGAATCTTTACACCAAACACCCATACCGATGGGGGGTTATTGGTTCCTTGGATCATTTGGCAAGTGCCACGTTGGAGGATTTTAAAAAATTCAACCAAACCTATTATGTACCCAACAATGGGGTTTTGGTAGTGGCCGGTGATTTTGAAACGGACAAGACCAAAAAAATGATCCAGGACTATTTTGGCCCCATTCCAAGAGGCGCCGAAATAAAAAGACCCAATATCAAGGAAGATCCCATCACCGAAACCAAGTTTGCCAAATATTATGATCCCAACATTCAGATTCCTGCCATTTTATTGGCATACAGGACACCTGGACAAGGTCAACGGGACGCTTATGTCATTAACATGATCTCCACTTATCTGAGCGATGGCGAAAGCTCTAAATTGTACAAGAAATTGGTGGACGAGAAAAAAATGGCGCTACAAATACTGTCCGTCCCAATTGATGCAGAAGATTACAGCTCTTACATTGTTGGGGGGCTTCCCGTTGGAGACAACTCCATTCAGGATATTAAAAAGGAAATTGATGAAGAAATATTAAAACTTCAAATGGAGCTGATTTCTGAAAAAGACTACCAAAAACTCCAGAACAAGTTCGAAAACCAATTTGTGAATGCCAACAGCAGTGTAGAAGGTATTGCAAATTCCTTGGCGGAAAACTATATGTTGAAGGACGATACCAACCTCATCAATACTGAAATAGACATTTACCGCTCCATCACCCGTGAAGAAATCATGGAAGTGGCCAAAAAATATTTGAAGGTGAACCAGCGGATAGAGTTGGAATACTTGCCAGAACAAAAAGACGCTAATTAAGATGAAAAAGTATTTAGTTTTAGCTGCGCTGTCATTATTGATGACGGCTTCATATGCACAAATAGATAGGAGTACCCAGCCCAAACCAGGCCCCGCTCCAAAGATCAATTTAAAAGAACCCGCCCGTTTTGAACTTAAAAATGGCTTAAAGGTCCTTGTGGTGGAAAACCACAAATTACCAAGAGTCCGTATTGAGTTGTCCATCGACAACCCGCCCATTTTGGAAGGGGACAAAGCTGGGGTTTCCGCCCTTACAGGAAGCATGTTGGGCAAAGGATCCAAAAACATCCCAAAAGATGATTTTTACGAAGAAGTGGATTTTTTGGGGGCCAATATTTACATAGGCGAGCAAAGTGCTTTTGCCAGTTCCCTGTCCAAATATTTCCCAAGGGTTCTCGAATTAATGGCTGACGCCGCTATAAATCCGAACTTTCTGCAAGAGGAGTTTGAAAAGGAAAAAGAAAAGCTGATCACCGGAATCAAATCGGAAGAAAAAGACGTTTCCGCGATTGCGGACAGGGTTCAAGCTGCTTTGGCTTATGGCAAGAACCACCCATATGGCGAATTTATGACCGAAGAAACGGTAAACAATGTTTCCCTAGTGGATGTGGAGCAGTTCTACCGGTCCTATTTTGTTCCAGCCAATGCCTATTTGGTAGTAATTGGGGATGTGGAGTTTGATACGGTCAAAGAACTTGTCACCGAAGCATTTACGCCATGGACCAAAGCCGTACCGCCATCCCTCAGCTATTCGGACCCACAAGACGTGCAGTACACACAAATCAACTTTGTTGATGTTCCCAACGCTGTTCAATCCGAAGTGGCCGTGGAGAACATCACCAATTTAAAAATGAAGGACGAGGATTATTTGGATGCCCTATTGGCCAACAGAATATTGGGTGGCGGGTCACAGGCCCGTTTGTTCAAAAACCTAAGAGAGGACAAGGGATACACCTATGGCTCCTATTCCGGCATTCGAGCAAATAAATTCAGCCCGATGCGATTCAATGCCTACGCACAGGTCAGAAATGCCGTGACCGACAGCTCGGTGGTCGAAATCCTAAATGAAATAGACAAAATGACATCCGAACCGGTGTCCGATGAAGAATTGGCCAATGCCAAGGCCAAATACGCAGGTAGTTTTGTAATGGCACTGGAAAAACCTGAAACCGTAGCGGAATACGCGTTGAACATTGAAACAGAAGACCTTCCCAAAGATTTTTACGAAACGTATCTGGAACGTTTGGATGCTATCTCCAAAGAGGATGTGCTCAATGCCTCCAAAAAACATTTTTCAACCTCCAATGCCCGTGTAGTGGTTACCGGAAAAGGAACCGATGTACTGGAAAATTTGGAAAAAGTAAACTTTAACGGAAAAGCCGTTCCCGTACTTTACTACGACAAATACGCCAACAAAACGGAAAAACCAGAATATGGCGCCGAAATTCCCGAAGGAATCGATGCCAACACCATTTTGGAGAATTACATTGAGGCCATCGGCGGAAAAGCTAAATTGGAAGGTGTGGATGCGTACGCTATGATGGCAGAAGCCGAAATGCAGGGAATGAAATTGGAGCTTGAAATGAAAAAAACAACCCAAGATCAGTTTATGCAGAACATAAAAGTACAGGGCAACTCCATGCAAAAACAGGTTTTGGACGGAGATTCCGGCTACATGGTGGTTCAAGGTCAGCGTAAAGACCTTTCCGATGAGGAAATTGAAAAAATCAAAGCGGAATCAGCAGCATTTCCAGAGTTGAACTATTTGGCAGCGGGGAATGTCACGCTGGAGGGAGTTGAACCCGTGGGCGACAAAAAAGCTTACAAGGTGAAGATAAGCGACGGAAAAACCGCTTTTTATGATATGGAAACCGGACTGAAGGTGCAGGAAATCATCACCCAGGAAGTACAAGGTCAGCAAATGACAAGCACTATTGGCTACGGAGATTATCAGGAAGTTTCCGGTATCATGTTCCCATTCAAGTTGATGCAGAGCATGGGACCACAAAATATGGAGTTTATAGTTAAGGAAATTAAGGTCAATGAAGGGGTAGATGCCTCGGACTTTAAATAATCCAAACGCTTTAAAGCAAAAAAGGCGCTCTAAATGGGCGCCTTTTTTAGTTCAATAATCATCGGTTAACACTTATTACACTTTTATTATATGATGATATACCACATATCATTATTTTTGTTATCAAATAAAAAAACATGAGAAAAGTATTTCCCTTCCTAATATCCGCTGTTTTGCTGCTGAGCTTATCGTGCAAACAAGAAAACAAGACCACCGAGGAACAGACCCAAATGAAAGAGGTAATGGCCATCCACGACGAGGTGATGCCAAAAATGGGGGCCATAGGTAAACTTGTGGGGGAGCTGAAGTCAAAAGTGGATTCTACTGAAATGGGACAGCAATATGAAGCTGCCATGAAAGACCTTCAACAAGCCAATATGGCCATGATGGATTGGATGAAAGATTTTGGAGACCGTTTCGACCATGAAGAGATTTTGAACGGAAAGGAACTTTCTGAAGAAAAACAACAATGGTTGGATGAGGAAGAGGAAAAGGTGAAAATGGTAAAGGAAAAAATCAACGGTAGCATAGAACGGGCCGAAGCGCTTCTCGCGAAGGACACCGTACAGTAATTATTTTTTCCAGCGCAAACTTTCCATAATTTTCCTGATATCGTTCTGAAGGTACATTGCTGCGGGCAGAATGGAATCGTAATTTGGTTTTGCATAGAAATACAACGAACCGGTCACAAAGTGATCGATACTATCGGTTACATAAAATTGGGATTGTGATGCCGCATTTCCACTAACTTCGTAGAACATCCCATATACGCCGTCTTCCTTATTAATAAATGGCTGCTCCACAATATTATCCGCCTTCACCACATGTTCGTAGGATAGTTTTTGAGCGTCTACCAGCAAAGTATCCAAATTCCCCTGAACAGGCTTATAAGTGAGATATATGGACCCGTTCATCACGGGGTAGTCAAGCACCATCGAGCAATCGTTGCTTTCCTTAATTTCTGAAAGCGTGTTCCTATCGAACGTGTACACACAATCTGGACCGGACTGCGTGTATTTTGCCTTGGGGTATTCCAATCGCAGCATGGCCTTGGGCTTTGGAAGCACTTCCTCTTTACATCCAACGAATACCGTTCCCATTAAAATGAAAAATAAAATTTTATGCTTCATGGGGCAAGGTCACTTTTATTCGTTTCAATCTCTTTTTGTCCATGCTTTCCACCACAAAAGTGTAATTATTGAACAAAACTTTCTCTCCTATTTTGGGAAAACTTCCAGAGATTTCCAGCACAAATCCGGCTATGGTTTCGGATTCCCCTTTTTTGCTCTCGAACTCATCTTCCTCTTCAATTTTTACCACACGGTAAAAGTCTTTCAGTGCCGTTTTACCATCAAACACATAGTTGTGGTCGTCCAATTTAGAAAAAACGAGGTCTTCATCATCGAATTCATCACTGATATCGCCAACGATTTCTTCAATAATATCTTCCAAGGTTACAATTCCCGATGTTCCGCCATATTCGTCCACCACCACGGCCAAGTGATTCTTCTTGTCCTGAAACTCCAGCAACAGATCATCCAACTTTTTGTTCTCCGGAACAAAATAGGGTTCCCGAATGAGCGACATCCAGTTAAAGGTTTTTCTATCAATATAAGGTAACAGGTCCTTTACATAAAGAACGCCCAAAACATTGTCCATATTTTCCGAAAACACAGGAATCCGAGAATATCCGTTCTTCTTTATCTCCTGTATCACCTCAGGGAACTTCATTTTTTCGTTGAGAGCGAAAATATCAATCCTAGGGCGCATAACTTGTTTGGTATCCGTATTTCCAAAGGTTACTATGCCTTCCAGAATTTTCTGTTCTTCTTTGGTCGTATCGCCCTCAGATGCCAGTTCCAGGGCTTGGGAAAGATGGTTAATGCTCAAGTTGGATTTTTTCTTCCCCAATTTATCCTCCATAAACAAGGTCACGGAGCGCATAGGCGAACTCAATGGTGTAAAAATATAGTTGAGCACTTTTAAGGGAACGGCTATAAATTGAGAAAACTGTACCCGGTTTCGGTTAGCATATATTTTCGGCAGAATTTCCCCAAACATTAAAATAAGGAAGGTTGCCATTACAACCTCCAGTAAAAAACGGAGGGTTCCGTCTATTTCCGCAAAAATGGTATTGCCAATGGAACTGAACAGCAATACGATTCCAATGTTAATGGCATTGTTCGTTATCAAAATGGTGGCCAACAGCTTTTTTGGCTTTTCCAATGACTCCACAATCATTTTTCCTCGAGACGAGTTGCTCTCCTCCATCTCGTTCAAGTCCGTTTGCGAAAGTCCGAAAAGTGCTACTTCCGCAGCCGAAATCAATGCAGAGCAGGCCAAAAGAAGTACTAGTACAACTATCTTTAAAGTGAATATTCCACTGGAAGTGGACAGGTAAAATGCCAAACTATGGGGCTCGGGATCCAATTTAGTATTGCTTTAGTCTTTTTATTTTAGAAAGGTAGGTCATCTTCCTCTTCTGTTTTATCCATTGGCGCCGCAGAACTTTGGTTGTTGTTGGACTCTTGGTAATTGGAAGTAGCTGAACCCGAAGATTGTGCATTGGCCATACTTTCCTTCTTGGTCGTTAAAAAAGTAAAGTCTTGCACGTGTACCTCCGTGGTATATCTCGTATTACCATCCTCCCCTTGCCATTGCCTATTTTTTAACCGGCCCTCTACGTAAACCTTATCTCCTTTGCTGAGATATTTTTCACATATTTCCGCTCCCTTGTTTCTCACTACGATGTTGTGCCAATCCGTATTGGTTACCTTTTCGCCAGTTTGCCTATTGGTATAGGTCTCGTTGGTAGCCAAGGGAAATCTGCCAATACAGTTGCCTCCTTCAAAATAGTGCATTTTTACTTCGTCCCCCAAATGCCCGATCAGCATTACTTTGTTCAATGTTCCGCTCATATCTCTTTAATTAATCAAAAGTACTAAATTTTCAATGTCCTGATAAAATCTGCTATCAAAACTGGTACAGGAAAACCACCTATTTTCTTCCACGGTATTCCTTCTTCCAATATATCAGAAGTTTTTAATATCCAAAATTGTGTGTGCAAATGTTGGTGTGACAGTTTGTGCACAACGGGTTCATTATTATATAATGATATGGAATCTGTTTTTGGAACAGTATTTTTTTTGCTCATCAAGGGCCTCAATTCTTCGGCCTGAAGCATTTTCTCCGACTCAATCAATGGAAATTGGTACAAATTCTGCCAAATGCCCTTTCCTGTCCGTTGTTCCAAAATGGTATTTTCATCCGCATCCAACAATACCAAATAATTAAAGTAGCGCTTTCTCACCTTGGTTTTTTTCAACTTTACAGGAAGATCCGCCACCTTGTTTTCTTTGAGTGCAACGCAGCTCTCTTGGAGCGGGCACAGCAAACAGTACGGTTTTTTAGGCGCACACTGTATGGCCCCAAACTCCATTATACCTTGGTTATAATCCCTTATGTTATCCGCATCCATTACCTCTCTGGCCAGTTCCTTAAAATAGTTGATGCCTTTGGTACTATTAATAGGTATATCCACCCCAAAATATCTGGACAGAACGCGGTACACGTTACCATCGACCACGGGTTCTGGAATATCAAAACAAAAGGACGCGATGGCACTGGCAGTATAATCGCCTACCCCTTTTAACGATTTTAATCCTTTGTACGTTTCTGGAAACTTACCCTCAAAATCATCCACGACCATCTTTGCAGTGGTGTGCAAATTACGTGCTCGGGAATAATATCCGAGTCCCTGCCAAAGTTTCAACACCTGTTCTTCGGGCGCATTGGCAAGGTCGTGAACACTCGGAAAAGCCTCCACAAACCTTTGATAATAAGGCATTCCTTGGGCTACGCGGGTTTGTTGCAGAATAATTTCCGACAACCAAACGTTATAGGGTTCGCGTGTTTTTCTCCAAGGAAGATCACGTTGGTGTTGGTGATACCAATTCAGGATTTTTAGGGCAAAACTCATGTGAGAAAGTAATAAAGGTCAAATGTATCAGTTTATATACTTAAAATTAAAGGGTTAAAGGGAAAGATTAATTATAATGTTTATATTTGCAAGCCAAAAAAAATTAGAAAATTAATATTACAAAATGACGAAAGCAGATATTGTAACTAGGATCTCGGAGAAACTAGGTATTGAAAAAGGAGATGTGCAAGCGACAGTGGAATCCTTTATGGAAGAAGTAAAATCATCCTTGGAGAATGGTGATAATGTTTATTTGAGAGGTTTTGGTAGTTTTATCATCAAGACCAGAGCGGAAAAAACAGGTAGAAACATCTCTAAGAACACTACCATCAAAATTCCTGCACACAATATTCCTGCATTCAAGCCAGCCAAAGTTTTTGTGGAAGGCGTAAAGACCAATGTACAAGTAAAATAATATAATTAACAACACAAAAGCAAGAGCATATGCCAAGTGGAAAGAAAAGAAAAAGACATAAGGTAGCTACACACAAGCGTAAGAAGCGCAGAAGAGCTAACCGACACAAGAAAAAGTAGTTGTTTCAACTACTTTTTCGTTTTACCCAATTACGTTCTTTGACATAGAAATTCAAGAAACGAATTTCAATCGGTTCGAAAAATAACCGATCTATATATTGTTTAATCATTTATCCCAAAATTCATGTGGGATAAATAAAAATCGATTCAGGTGAATAGAGAATTAATAGTAAGATCTACGCCCGATGCAGTCGATTTTGCCTTATTAAAGGATGGAAAATTAGTAGAATTACACAAAGAAGAAGACAACAATAACTTTTCCGTAGGGGATATCTTCCTAGCCAAGATAAGAAAACCCGTTACAGGCCTAAATGCAGCATTTGTCAATGTAGGTTATGAAAAAGATGCGTTCCTGCACTACCATGACCTGGGCCCGCAGCTATCTTCCATGTTGAAATTCATTAAACAAGCTAGAACAGGGAAACTCAAAGATTATTCCCTGAAAAATTTTCCGTTTGAAAAAGATATTGACAAGAATGGCAGCATTAGCGATGTGCTGAAAGCCAATCAGTCACTACTGGTACAAATAGTAAAAGAACCCATATCAACAAAGGGACCAAGAATCAGCTCAGAGCTTTCCATAGCCGGGCGCTTTTTGGTCATGGTACCTTTTTCCGATAGAGTCTCGGTATCTCAAAAAATAGCGAGCAAGGAAGAAAAGGACAGACTTATTAGACTTGTAAAAAGTATTAAGCCCAAAGGATTTGGAGTCATCATACGTACCGTAGCAGAAGGCAAAAAGGTTGCAGAACTGGATAAAGATCTTCAGAACTTGTTTTCCAAATGGACAAACATGTGCAAGAAATTGCAAAAGGCGTCCCATCCATCCAAAGTTTTGGTGGAACTGAACAGGGCGTCATCCATCCTTAGGGATGTCTTCAACGATTCCTTCACAGGAATACATGTTGATGAAGAAACACTCTACAACCAAATCAAGGATTATTTGCATGAAATTGCACCAGATAAAGAATCCATTGTAAAGTTGTACACCGGTCCGGCCCCGATTTTTGAAAAATTTGGGATAGAGCGTCAAATAAAGACCTCTTTTGGCCGAACAGCATCCATGAGCCGCGGAGCTTACCTTGTTATTGAGCATACCGAAGCGTTACATGTAATAGATGTAAACAGTGGCAATCGCTCCAACAAGGCCAAAAATCAAGAGGATACCGCCCTGGAAGTAAACCTTTTGGCCGCAACCGAAATTGCAAGACAATTACGTTTGCGCGATATGGGCGGAATTATTGTCATTGATTTTATTGATATGACCAAAGGTGACCACAGACGAAAGTTGTTCGACCACCTTAGGGACGAAATGAAGGACGACAGGGCCAAACATAAGATTTTGCCCCCGAGTAAATTTGGACTTGTCCAAATTACAAGGCAGCGGGTACGTCCCGAAATGAATATCAAAACCAGTGAAGAAAACCCGAATGGTTCAGGTGCCGAAGTCGAAGCCCCGATCGTATTGATCGAGAAAATCCAATTCGATTTGGAACGGATACTTAAGCCGGAACGCAAAAACAACGGTATTGTTTTGAACATACACCCGTTTATTGCGGCCTACCTTACCAAAGGATTTCCTTCCATACGTTCCAAGTGGTTCAAGACCTATAAAAAATGGGTTAAAATTCAACCCAGGGATGCCTATAAGTACCTTGAATATCGCTTTAAGGACAAAGACGGCAAAACAATAAAACCATAATACGAAGCGGCTCCAGAAATGGGGTCGCTTTTTTGTTTTATGTACATTTGGAATATGAATCACACCAAAAGCTACACCCTTATGGAAGCTACCAAAAAGATGGAGCGGTATTGTGCCTACCAAGAGCGGTGCCATAAAGAGGTTACGGAAAAGTTGAAACATATGAACATGATCCCCGAGGCCATAGATCAAATTATGGGACACCTTATCCAAGAAAACTTTCTCAACGAAGAACGCTTTGCCAAAGCCTTTGCGAGAGGTAAGTTCAGTATCAAAAAATGGGGAGCCAATAGGATTGTCAGAGAATTAAAATTCAGGGAGATTTCCTTGTACAACATTAAAAGTGCACTGGCAGAAATACAAAATGAAGATTATTTGAACACCTTTGATGAGCTCGCCAAAAAACGGTTAAGCCAACTAACGGAAACAAACCCTTTCAAGAAAAAAAAGAAATTAGCCGACTATCTTCTTTACCGCGGCTGGGAAAGCCATTTGGTATATGAAAAAACAAATGAACTTATAAAGTAGGTGTCATTTTTGGACCAACAACCGCTGTGTCTTTTCAATTGCTCGTTCATTCTTCCAATCAATCCACTGTTGCCCTTTAATTCTGCGCATTAGGTTATCAAAATGGCGCATTATAAAAATATTGTATACTGCTTTTCCAAGATTTTTCGGTTTTCTGGCAATTGCCCTAAGGCTCATCGAAAAACCAGGGGTAATATATTTCATATGGTGCCAATATCCTTCGGGGATGTATAGAATGTTCCCATGTTCCAAATGCGTAATATGGCCCTTGGCATGTTGCAGGGCCGGCCATTTTTCCAAATCAGGGTCCGCAAAATCAATATCCTCACGAGTAATCAAAGAATGTGGGATCTTGTACAAAAATTTGGTTTCGTCCTGACTGAATAGAATGCATTGCTTTTTCCCTTCAAAATGAAAATGGAAAATATTGGCCAAATCAATGTCGTAATGCATAAAGGTATGCGAGTCGGTGCCCCCAAAAAAGAGCATGGGCAACCCTTTCATGAGCCTTAACCCAAAATCCGGATAAGAAAAGTCCTTTTGTAACTCGGGGACTTCTTTTAAAATGTTCCAAAGGAAGATACGGTATTTGGTAGGCCCACTTTTGAGCAAGTCCACATAGTCGGCCATCTTCATTTTGGCATGTGGCTCGTTAAATCCTTCGTCGTGCTTTACCGGACGATCATCATACAAGGGGACTTCTTTGTCACCTGCAATTTCCTTCACATAGTCAAGGCTCCACTTGGAATATGCCGGCCAATCCTCAATAAAGCGTTCGATTACTACAGGCTTTTGGGGCTTGAAATATTTTTGGATAAACTCTTTCTTCGAAAGGGTTTTCTCCCGAGGTATTTGTTCAAGGTTCAGCTTCAAAATTTCAAGGAATTTGAAATAGCTAAATTACTAAAACGTTTTTAATGTTTACCAAATCTATTCCCTGGAGACAAGTTTACCCTGCTCTTTGGGTGCTTAGTTACGTTCAATCTTATGACCGGGCCGAGACCGTTTTGGCTTTTCATCTTATGGGCAAATTGAATGTATCCGCATCAACTTGCTATTGGTTTTCCACGGGTTGTTGCTCCTATTTAAAACTATATCGCAGACCGAAAAGCACATTACTTGGCGGCATTGGTATAAAGCCGGACTCTATGTAATCTGCATCGAAAATATTACTTGCAGTAATGGTAAACTCAGCCTGTTTTACTTTAACAGCACATGATGCATCCCAAACATTATACGTTTGTCCGGTAGTACGCTCTGCATATTTGTAAATTATATTCTGGCGTACGTTTTTGAACAATTGTGTACTTAAGCGTGTGGTGTATTGGTGCTTGAGCGTATTTAAAGAATAACGCGACAATTCTTCATTCTGATCTAAAATATTGTCATCCAAAAACGCATAGCCTATACTTAAGGTTTGCGTAAAGTCTTTGAAGTTAAAATTATAAGCAGCATCTAACTCCAACCCTTTGGTATTTACTTCCGTAATGTTTGTCGCTACAAATACGTCTTCAGAAACATCGTTTCTAATAAAATCTATCAGATTGTCTGCATCTCTATTAAAAACAGCAATACTAGCGTTAAATTTGGGTGTGGTGTACTTTAACCCAAATTCCTGTGCAAAAGCTTCTTCCGGTTCCAAATTTGCATTGCCACTGGTAATAGGATCGTTGTAAAACAAATCCGTGTAAGTTGGTATACGGTAAGTATAACCAACATTACCATACACCTTGAAATTATTGGTAAGATCATAACCTATATCCAATCCAGGAAAAGCACGAAACTTAAAATCTGAAAAATAGGTTACTGCTACGCCGGGAGTAATGTCCAGCTTGTTGTCCGCAATGCTAAAACGATGTTCTAAAAACACATTGGACATGAAACGGTTTCGGCTTCCCAAGTTGTTACTGCCAAGGTGTATTTTAGAAAGTTCCACCCCAAAACCCGTAATTCCCCATTTAGATGCATAGGAAGCATTGGTTTCTATGCCTATCTTGTTGGAAATATGCATGTTTCTGTAAAAACCAGGCTCATTTCTTCTCAATAGAAATAAATCTTGATTACGTTTCCAGTAGATTCTTGGCTGTATTTTCAGTTTGTTTTTCTTGAAGGTGGTAGAAAACGCCAAAAGGCTGTTTTGGGTTTCTTCGTACTCGTTAAACGTAGGGTTGGTGGTGTAAAAGTTCTCAGCTCCAAAATTACGCTCCATGAAAGTAGCTGTCATTTCAATAGGCTGTGCATTTTTATTGAAAATGCTTTTTAAAAAGTAATTGCCATTATCGTAATCTGAGTTATTTCTATAGCCCTCAGATGTCATCCTACCCACATGTATGATATGAGATGAGTTATCCTTATCCACTCCAGCGGTTACACTGCCGTTTAATTGTCCAAAAGAACCCGCTTCCAGGTTTAAGGAAACGGAATTGTTCAGATTCTTTTTTGTAATGATATTGATGGCCCCAGCAAAGGCGTTTTGTCCAAAAACCCGTGCTGCAGGGCCTTTTATAATTTCTATTCTTTCTATAACCTCCAATGGCAAAGCTGCGTTCATGGTATGATGACCCGTTTGCGCATCGTCCATTTTAACGCCATCAATCAATAATAAGGTTTGGTCAAAACCACCACCTCTTATATACAAGTCTGCTTGGCTTCCACCTGTACCGCGTCTTCTAATATCCACACCCGCAACTTGTTGCAATAAATCCGCAACATTCACCGCTGCACTATTTTTAATATCACTAGAGGTTATTATGTTTATGGTTCTCGAATTTTCCTTAAATGGAAGATTGATCCGGTTTGCGGTTACTACAACTTCACTTAACGAATCTACCTTAACAGCATCGTCTTGTTGTGCCTGTACCTGAAAGGCACCGCCCATTAAAATCGCAGAAAATAAAATTGATCTCTTCATTATTGGAACTGGTAACGTATGTTTTTTGAGCATTTAAATTACTGCCGCAAAAGTCCTAACTTTCCGGACGATTAAACTAGTCCACTTTTAAAACAATGAATAGTCCGGTTTTTGATTTGTTGGTACAACTAGTATCCATAGACAGGTCCGTTATACAGCCTGTGTATGTGCAAGTGGCACAGCAAATCATGAACGCCATACAACGTGGCTATTTGGAAAAGGGCAGCAAATTGCCGGGGACCCGGGTTTTAAGTGAGTTATTGGACGTTCACCGCAATACTGCCGTGGCCATCTATGATGAATTGGCCTCGCAAGGATGGGTGAACATTATTCCCAACAAAGGAACTTTTGTAGTGGTTCCGGAAGATTCCAATGTCAAAATCAAGGCAAGTACGCAGCACATCAATCAAGTTTACGAGTATCCAAAAATTCCGGGATTTCCGTTCCAACAATCCTTTAATCTAGCATCTACCAAAGAGGAGACCACGGCCAAATATTCCATAAATGATGGTAAGCCCGATTTGCGTTTACATCCCGTCCACCAATTTTCTAGGTGGTATAGCGCTGCAATGAAACGAAAGCCATTGATCAATAAATGGAATACAACCAGTGCCTTGATTCCTTCCGTTTTTAGCATACAACTTTGCAACTACTTAAATACTACCAGGGGCTTCCATATAAAACCAACCAATTTATTGAATACCCGCAGTACGGAAATGAGCCTATATATTGTTTCGCAGGTATTGATAGATCCAGGCGATTTGGTGCTGGTTGGACAACTGAGCAACTATGTGGCCAATATGATATTTCAGCAAGCGGGGGCAAAAATAAAAACCGTGCCGGTAGATGACGAAGGTTTGGATATTGGATACATAAATGAACATTTTATACATGAGAACATTCGTTGCATCTATGTTTGCTCCAACCGGGACTATCCTACAACCACAACATTAAGCACCAAAAGAAGGTTACAGTTACTGCAATTGGCCAAAATCCATGGTTTTGCCATAATCGAGGACGATTTTGACCATGATTTTCAGTTTGAAGGGTCTTCCATGGTGCCCATGGCCAGTGCAGACGCCAATGGGAATATGATCTACTTAGGTAAACTGGGGCAGTCTTTATTTCCGAGTTTTCACACAGGGTTTGTCGTGGCACCGGAACAGGTAATTACAGAAGCCAATAATTACTTACAATTATTGGACACCCAAGGAGATTTAATTCAGGAGCAAATGCTTTCTGAATTGATATCCGAAGGGGAAATATACCGGCTCAAGAAAAAAAATATAGTTACCTACAAAAAACGTAGGGATGCTTTATGCGCTTTATTAAAGCAACAATTTGCCAATATCCTTGATTGGCAAATACCTTCCGGAGGGCTTGCCATGTGGTTGCGATTTAGAACCCCCATATCACTAGTAAAACTTGCCGAAAAAGCAGAGCATTTAGATTTATTCCTACCAAAAACAATTCTGTATCAAGATAAAAATACCTGCGCCATCCGTTTTGGTTATGGACATCTAAATGAGGAAGAACTTAAAATCGTAATGAAAAAGTTAAAACAAGCGTACCTCCAGTTGGTAGCTGTTTAAACCTTCAAATTTATCTATATTGCAAATATGATAATTAACGACCAAAAAGCTGAATACCGCCGTGCTTAAAAAATTACGTTCTCTGAGGTATCAAGATTTGGACTGGAAAACGGTCCTCTTTGTTTTGGTCATGGTCTCGGTCTTTATACGTTTTCCTTTCTTTTTCAGGGATTACATAGATCGCGATGAGAGCACTTTTATCCTTATGGGACAATCTTGGGTGAACGGACATTTGCCTTACACCCAATTGTGGGATTTAAAACCTCCGGTTACTTTTCTGTATTTTGCCATCATCATCAAACTATTTGGGAAAAGCTTCTTTGCCATTCGTTTTTTTGGAGCCGTAATGGTGGCATTGACAAGTTTGTTCACATATGGCATTGCCACAAAAATGACTTCGAAAAAAATTGCTTTTTGGATAGCCATCTTCTGTGTCTTTTTTCAAAGCTTGTTCGGAAGTCTCCAGGGGGTAATGTCGGAACATATCTGTACACTTTTTTTTGTGATGGGCGTCTACATTT
Organism: uncultured Allomuricauda sp.; assembly: GCA_963677115.1. Taxonomy (GTDB): domain Bacteria; phylum Bacteroidota; class Bacteroidia; order Flavobacteriales; family Flavobacteriaceae; genus Flagellimonas. The sequence goes on along the minus strand of OY781874.1, from coordinate 1,645,358 downwards.
TGATTGATAAAAGACATTGGCAGTGGTTTTTATTGGCTGGACTGTTGTTTGGTCTTTCCATTATGTCCAAGTTGAATATGGCCTATCCCGTTTTGACTTTGGGCATCTACTTTTTATCGGAGGGTTTTGCCAAAGACAAATTATCCATGAGCATTCGAAATTTGTTTTTTATGGGAATCGGTATCGCAATTACCGTTTTCTTTACCGCATTGCCTTATTATCTTCAGGACAGCCTGTATGTTTGGTGGGAGTCCATTTTTGAAGCACCTTTGGCCTATGCTGGGGGCAAATATCACTCTCCTGTCAAAACATTGCCCTTTGTTTTTATTGTTCTTGGTCTTTTGATTACGGGCTTTGTGTACCAGATCATTGATTTTAAATCGAGGGAATCGCAGTTGTTGACTGTGGTGATCATTGGAATTTTGCTTTCATTTATGCAAACGGGAAAAGTCAATGGGCATTATCTGATTCAACTCTATCCGTTTATTTTGATTCCGATGGGTGTTGCCTTTGGCAAGCTCCCCAAGCTGAAGAAATCTTACCAACCTCTCATCATTGCTTTACTCTTGCTTGTTCCGATAGAATCTTACCTGGAGTATGTAAACATTGTTTCCAACAAAATAAGAAAGGGTTCCTTTTACAATGGCGAGGGCATTGATGTGCCCAGATACATCATGGATAATAATTTGGAAACCAAGAATATCTTTTTTACAGAATACCATATCGGCTATTGGGTCTTGGGGGAAGCACCGCCCACTAAAGCCGCCACCCATCCTAGTAACATTACCCGTGACGAACTATTTTCGGATCTGGACAACCCAAGAGAATCGGGGATTGAAGAACTCAAATATATAATGGAGGTGATCCAACCCAAAATAGTGGTGGCTCGAAACGGAAAAAAAATCTTTGATAAAAAGCTGGTGGAATACAATTCCTATATTGATGCTTACTTAGAAAAGCATTACGAATTGGGGGCTACTGTAGGCAGAGGGCTTATTTACCAACGCTTGGAATGATTCCAGTTACAAATAATTTCATTGAGCGGGTCTAGTGATAAAATTGCATTGCATGCACCTATATTTAGTAGATTCAAAAAATGGGAAAAGTTTAAAGAAAATGTTCTTACGCGAATAATAGATTTCCGACCGAGCGGCTTTGCAATTAGGACATACAATCGGGTTTCCTGAATCATCGGTGGCATAACTTCTGACTTCATCAAAAATCTGCTTGGCCCTTTCCATATCGGAGGAATAGACCTGAAGCCTAATACCTCCCATGGCATTGCTGACCATCGAATAGGAGTTAATGGTATTCTCATCCTTTAAGAATACTGGGATTCCTTCTGCTTCGAGCTTACCTTTAATGACCACGGCATCCGCAGGAAACTCAAATGTACCCAACGTGTGAAACTCCTTTTTCATGTGGTTAAATAATTCATCAGCAATTGCAAAACTCGTGATATTTCCTCATAACACAAATGTAGCACTTACGGTGATTAAACAGTATCTTAGTCGTTCTTAAACCTATTCCAAAAATGAAATTTATCCTTTCCATTTTAGCAATATTCACCGGGCTATTAATGACCGCCCAGACCAATACCTATGAAATTTCTTTTGACAATGCCGTCCACCACGAAGCGGTTATCCAAGCTACTTTTCCCGATTTAACCTCTGATATTGTGGAGTTTCGAATGAGCAGAACATCTCCCGGACGCTACGCGCTTCACGAATTTGCCAAGAACGTGTATGGGTTCCAAGCTACGGACAGTAAAGGAAACGTGTTGCCCATTACCCGTCCCAACCCCTACGCTTGGAATGTGAGCGGACACGATGGCACCATCAATATCAAATATATTTTGTTTGCCAACCGAGGTGGCGGAACTTACTCTCAGGTGGATGAAACACATGCCCACTTGAACATTCCTGCAACCTTTATGTTCGCCCCTGAATTGAGCGAACGTAAAATTGAGGTTACTTTTGACGTTCGTGAAGATTTGGATTGGAAAGTGGCCACGCAGCTTCCTTTGGTTTCCGGTACTACCTATTCGGCGCCGAACCTTTATTATTTTATGGACAGTCCTACGGAAATCAGCAATTACATGCTCCGTTCTTTTGAAGTAGATGGAAAAACCATCAATCTGGCGTTGCACCACAACGGCACGGAAGAAGAGGCCGATGAGTATTTTGAAAAAGTAAAAAAGGTGGTACTTGCCGAAAAGGAAGTATACGGTGAGCTTCCAGATTTTGATTATGGAAATTACACTTTCTTGGCCTGCTATATTCCCAATGCCTCCGGAGATGGTATGGAACACCGTAATTCAACCATTTTAACGAGTACCCGTAGTTTGGCCGACGGCGGAATGGAACGGAATATTGGAACGGTATCCCACGAATTTTTCCATGCATGGAACGTAGAGCGTATCCGTCCCAAAACATTGGAGCCTTTTAATTTTGAGGAAGCCAACATGAGCGGAGCCCTTTGGTTTGCCGAGGGATTTACAAGCTATTATACGGGTTTGATTTTATGCAGAGCCGGGCTTAGCTCTCCCAAAGAATACGTGGAAGGGCTGGCAGGAACATTCAATTATGTATGGAACTCACCTGCGAGACAATATTTTAATCCAATTGAAATGAGTTTCCAAGCACCTTTTGTGGATGCAGCGACCTCGGTAGACCCGGTTAATAGGGACAATATGTTTATTTCTTACTATTCGTACGGAAGTGTTTTGGGGCTGGCTTTGGACCTTTCTTTAAGGGAAGAAGGACTAAATCTAGATGATTTCATGAAATCTGTCTGGAAAAAATATGGTAAAACGGAAATTCCCTATACTATAGAAGATCTTCATGAAGCCTTGAACACGTATGCAGGAAAAGAATTTGGAGACAAGTTTTTCAATAGCTACATCTACAAAAGTGATATGCCCGATTACAAAACGTTTATGGAATCGGTAGGGGTGGTTTTGGAGCAGCCGGAAACAGCTCCTTATTTTGGGGCTTATGTTTCCATGAGCGCGGATAAATCAGGTTATATGATCCTCAGAAATACAAAAATGGGCAGCCCTGCATACAAGGCAGGTTTGGACAATGGCGATGTTATCCTCAGTATCAATGATAAACCATTAACCGAAGACCAAACGTTTGAAGATTATTTGAATCAGTTCAACATAGGAGAACCGTTGCAGGTAAAATTCAAGAGGTACGGAGAGGAGAAAAACACGGAAATGGTTTTAGCACCCAGTCCAGATTATTCCTTTAGTTTGATGGAGGACAAAGATGAAAAACCATCCGAAAAAATGCTTGAACAGCGAAAAGAATGGCTTAAATCGGAATAAATGGTTAGCTACAAACAAGCGGACACTTTAGTGGAACTAGAACAAATTCTAGACCTCCAGCAGCGTAATTTACCTAAAAACATTAGCCAAGAAGAAAGCACAAAAGAAGGTTTTGTGACCGTGGAGCACACTATGGATATGCTCAAGGCCATGAATGGTGTGTGCGGGCATATTATTGCAGTGGAGAACAATAAAGTTGTAGGGTATGCTTTATGCATGCATCCAAAATTTGCCGAGGATATTGAAGTGCTTCGCCCAATGTTCCACGAAATTGAAACTGTTTTGGATGATAATATCCACTATATGGCAATGGGACAAATCTGTGTCGCCAAAAGTCATCGGGGCCAAGGAATCTTCCGAAAGCTCTATCACACCATGAAAGAAAAACTTCCCGAAGGTTTTGATACCATTATTACCGAAGTCGATGGCAAAAACAAAAGGTCTTTGGCTGCACATGCTGCGATAGGGTTTAAACCTTTAACCATATACCATTCAGACGGAAAGGAATGGCATGTCATCATGTTATAAACAAAAAAGCGCCCTTGGATTATGAAATTTATATTTTCGGCTCATTTTTAATATTTAACCGTTCTATGGCACGAGCGGGATGCTCACGCTAGCACTAGGAAAAGGTCTAAACCTGATTGATTTTATAAAATCAATGTTGGGTAACATATGGTAAAACACCGACGAAAAAACGACTTAACAATATAAAGATTGGTTAAAATATAACCATACTACGTCTTAATTGAATGGTAATATGTTTATATATGTAATAACCTTTTTTATATCTAACTCGTTGGATAAATTAATCTTTTGATCACTAAGGTATTTTTTAACTGCGCCTTCGTTTCCTTTGAATAGTTTTATGAAAGATTTTTTCCTTTTAGGAAGTTCCTGAATTTTTCCCTTTGACCCCAATTGGATAAAGAAAATACTTTCAGGTTCTGTAAAATGGGGAGCTTTGTATCGGCCATAATTTTGAGACGGGGTTTTGCCTTCAACTAATTTCTTGACCTGTTTCTTATAAACGGATACCTTATTCCCTTGTACCACTTTTATATAATACCCAGGCATTTTAACTCCTTCAGAATACACTGTCTGATATACAGTCCCTGTTTCTTTTAGAACAACCCTATAATCCATAAGGCGATTATCCAAAGATAAAAACTCCCCTTCTTTTAATTGAACTTCTATTTCATCATCCTTGGCGTTATACCTAACCAAAAAGAGTTTGTTATCCGGATATATTAACGCGGGTTGAAACTTCTCGTTTATATAAGGAGAACCTTCCGTCTCTAGGTGAGCTTCTTTAACACTATGAATAAGTCGCAAATTATTTTCATAACCATTCGTAAGACTAGGGCTACTCCCCTGAGCCATTACCATAAAAGAACAACTTAAGACAAAAACAAAAAAAACAATCCTCTGCATATCAAAACAATTAAATTTCTAATAAACTAAATAAAAAAAACCATTTCCAAACAAACATCTTTAGAACCCTTATTCTTTTTGCTCAGACTTCTAATGTAATGTTTAAATATAATTTTCTTCTTTATCGTTCTTTTCAAACTTAATCTTTAAAATACGAACTTAACACAATTCTATAATGAAATCCGCACATTCAAATCAAACGAAGACAAAATATAAATACTGGCAATAAAAAAGCCGCTCCAATGGAGCGGCTTTTTTATTGTGAATCGATTCATTTACCCTAGTCGGCCAAAACAATCACCTTGTTGTCTTTCATTTCGACCGTGCCACTTGAAATGTTCAAGATAGTTTCCCCATTGCTTCCTTTGGAAAATTTATCCGCAAAGGCTTCATGAATGGTGATATTACCTTTCACTTTTACTTTTCCAGCTTGCAAAAGAGACACGATTGCTGCATGGTTCTCCAACATCTGGAATTCTCCATCCACTCCGGGAACGGTAACGGAGGTTACCTCGCCTGAGAATAAAGTAGCTTCGGGTGATACTATTTCTAAATACATATTACTTAGTATTGAGATGTGAGATATGAGTATTGAGACGTCTAGATACTCAATACTGGATTCTCAATTCTATTTTTAAGCTTCCGCCAACATTTTCTCTCCAGCCTCTATAGCTTCCTCGATGGTTCCTTTAAGGTTAAAGGCAGATTCTGGAAGGTGATCTAATTCACCGTTCATAATCATGTTAAATCCTTTAATGGTTTCTTTAATATCAACCAATACCCCTGGAATACCAGTAAACTGCTCAGCTACGTGGAATGGCTGGGACAAGAAACGTTGTACACGTCTTGCTCTACCTACTGCCAATTTATCTTCTTCAGAAAGTTCTTCCATACCCAAGATGGCGATAATATCCTGAAGCTCTTTATATCTTTGCAACAACTCTTTTACACGTTGTGCACAATCGTAGTGCTCTTTACCCAAAATGTCCGGAGTCAAAATCCTAGAAGTGGAATCCAAAGGATCCACAGCAGGATAGATACCCAACTCGGCAATTTTACGTGAAAGTACGGTTGTTGCATCCAAGTGAGCAAATGTTGTCGCCGGTGCAGGATCCGTCAGGTCATCCGCAGGTACGTAAACCGCCTGTACCGATGTAATGGAACCTCTTTTTGTTGATGTAATCCTTTCCTGCATGGCACCCATTTCTGTTGCCAATGTTGGTTGGTAACCCACCGCTGATGGCATACGGCCCAAAAGTGCGGATACCTCTGAACCTGCTTGGGTAAAACGGAAAATGTTATCAACGAAGAAAAGAACGTCTTTTCCTTGTCCTTCTCCTGATCCATCACGGAAATATTCTGCAATGGTCAATCCAGACAATGCCACACGGGCACGTGCTCCTGGTGGTTCGTTCATCTGTCCGAACACGAAAGTCGCTTTGGACTCCTTCATTGCTTTTTTATCTACTTTGGACAAATCCCATCCTCCTTGTTCCATGGAGTGCAAGAAATCGTCACCATATTTTATAATACCGGACTCCAACATCTCACGAAGCAAATCGTTTCCTTCACGGGTACGCTCCCCAACACCTGCGAACACGGACAAACCTCCGTGACCTTTTGCAATGTTGTTGATCAACTCCTGAATCAATACGGTCTTACCTACCCCGGCACCACCGAACAATCCAATTTTACCACCCTTTGCGTAAGGCTCTATAAGGTCGATTACCTTGATACCTGTGAAAAGTACTTCAGTGGAAGTGGAAAGATCTTCGAATTTTGGTGCCTCTCTGTGAATTGGAAGTCCATTGTCTCCAGTTTTAGGAAGTTCCTCCAAACCATCGATGGCATCACCGATCACGTTGAAAAGACGTCCGTAAACATCTTCTCCGATTGGCATTTGAATTGGATTACCGGTAGCTACTACTTCAACTCCTCTACTCAATCCATCGGTAGAGTCCATAGAAATGGTTCTTACAGTATTCTCACCAATATGTGATTGTACTTCCAAAACCAATCTTGAGCCATCCGCTTTTGCGATTTCAAGAGAGTCGTAAATTCTTGGAATCTCCACCCCTGATTCAAACTCAACATCAATGACCGGGCCTATAATTTGGGCAACCTTACCTGTTACTTTAGACATTAGTATGTTTATTTATAATTGAATACGCGGAAAATAACCGCTATTTTTTCGGCTGCAAAGATATGCTTTTACATTTTTATTCAGAAACCGATTTCAGCTTTTTTTTAAAGAAAAAAGGCGTTGGATTTCCCAACGCCTTTTCTTTTTCTTGTTTACTGTCAATTAAGGATTTATGGTCCACGACAAATAGTAAATGGAACCTATGAATCCCGTACCGATCGCAGTGTAGTACTCGTCGCCCAAAAGATTGGATCCGCCTAATTTAAATATGGATTTCATTGAAGGAACCGAATAGTTTATCTGTGCATCCAAAACGGTATAGGCCGGAATATCTCCATCTGCAAAGGAGGCTTCCCAGAAATAACTGTCACTCCAACGGTAATTTACGTTAAAACCGAAGTTTTTAAAGAGTTCCGCGTTTCCGAAAGAAGCTTTCACCTTGTGCTTTGGTGTGTTAAAGTTGGTTCTTAGGTCTGGGTATTTACCTTCATCAATATCCAATTCGGCAAAGGTATAGTTCACACCCAAGTTAAAGTTGCCGAGTTTGGTGTCCACCCCAACAGTACCTCCATAGGAGTTGACGTCTGCTTCGGAATTGGTATAGGTTTGATACACTTGGTAATCTCCATTTTGAAGCGCCAATAAGGAAAGTCCTCCATCTCCTGCTTCGCCATAAAAAGGTACGGCAGTTGTTGTATTGGCCAAGAAATTAGTGTAGCTATTATAGTAACCACTCAAATCTATGGTAAACCTGCCTAGTTGTGCTCTATAACCCGCCTCATAAGCAGTGATCTCCTCAGGCTGCACCAAGGGAGTATTCACCACCTCAGGCGCTCCAGCTTGCAGCGAACTTGTGGAATAGGCATTTTCGTAGGCTTCGCGACCTACAATCTCCACCGTAGCTGGCTGACCCAAATCGTCCTGTGCCTTCTGGCTTATGTCAAATGTTCTAACATCCCTATCCAAGTTTGCCGGGGCAGAACCCACCAAAATAGCACGACCTGCATTCAATCCGATAAACAAATCTTGGGTGGTCGGATTTCTAAAACCTTGCTGCAAGGAAACCCTTAAGTTATGATTTCGCTCTTCACCCAAAGTGTATGCAAATGATACTCTTGGGGATAGGAAACCATCAAAAAACTCGTTTTTATCATACCGGGCAGAACCTGTAAATTTTAGACGGTCGTCCAAAAACTTTTTCTGCACTTGAAGATAGGCACCGTATTCGTTGTATTTGATCGGGCCATCTATATCGGTAAAAATGGTTCCTTGGGAGTTCAATTCGTACTCCCTGAAAGATCCACCAATTTGGATATCCGCCCAATCATCTATAAGATGTGCAATATTGTAGTTACCATTTACATGACGAAACTTGGTCTTATCAATAAACTTCGCTCCTGTGGTCAAGTCCCCATCATTGATTACCTTGTTAAATGCATTCTGAAAAGCTGCCGTTCCAGGAATCAACCGTCCTTGATCAGCTGCCTGTCTACCTGCTATATGGGCTTGGGTCGAGGCCTCCTCGGGAGTCAATCCGGCTCCTTGAATACCGCCTAAATAGGTTGGTATGTACGCCCCTGCATAATCGGTAAACCACTGGGTGTCCGATTTCCAAGCTCTATTTACGTTAATCGCTGCGAAACGGGTATCGTAGGCATCACCTGAGTTTTCCGAAACAATATACCCTCTTACAAAGAAGTTGTCATTTTTGATTTCCAATCGATGCTGCTGCATGGTAAATCCAGCTACCGCGTACCGGTTGGCTCCTTGATAAATGGTGGTACCCCTACCGATTCTACTGTTTAGAATTACTTCCAAATCATCCGCAAAGGGCCTTATGTGCACTGCGAAATCTGCCTTAACACTTTCCGCATTGTAGTTGGCCAAATCGGCTTCATCATACCCAGTTCTTGAAATAGTGGCCGAGCCCACTGTTCCGGATGGGAATCCTGCCGCAGCATCAAAATCCAAGGTTGTGGAAACCTCATCTCCATACACATTTAATCCATCATAAGCCGGATTGGAACGGTCAGCTCCAGGATTGTTCAAATCCATTCGGCTATTGGCATGCCAATCTTCACCATTTAAAACGGAAAGGTTGGCCTTTACCGCTACTCTATCACTGAAGGCATGAGCGGCACGTACTCCAAAATCTTTATAAAAATTACTTCCTGCTGCATCTTGTGTGGTTACCCCGCCTTTGGCGTAGGCACTAATTCCTTGAAAGTCGAACGGATTTTTACTGGTCATGAACAGAATACCGTTAAAGGCACCTGCGCCATAAAGTGCCGACGAAGCTCCTGGTAGTATCTCTACACTTTGAACATCCAATTCGGACATGCCCACCAGGTTACCCAAAACAAAGTTGAGTCCGGGCGCAGTGTTGTCCATTCCATCTACCAATTGTAAGAACCGGTTGTTGGCAAAGGTGGCGAAACCCCTGGTGTTTATGGATTGAAACGTTAAACTATTCGTATTGATATCAACCCCTTTCAAGTTTTGAAGTCCGCCATAAAAAGATTCTGCCGTAGTGTTCTTTATTTCCCTGAGACCGAATCGTTCCACGGAAACAGGAGATTCAAAAATACGTTCTGGTGTTCTGGAAGCCGAAATTACGATTTCGTCGAGCATCGTATTGGCTTCCGAAAGCGTTATGGTAAGCGTTTGATTATTGGACGCAACATTGGTTACAAAATCAGAGAAGCCAATACTTGAAAATTGAAGTCGAAATGGAGGGGCCTCATCTGTTTTAAAAGTAAAATTTCCATCAAAGTCCGTAGTGGTTCCTTCTGTTTTCCCTACCAAAACCACATTGGCACCTGGTATAGGCTCATTATTTTCATCAACTACCTTTCCCTGCACAGTGGTTTGACCATAGGACGCCAAACCCAACAACATTAGGGAAACAAACATAAGTTTTTTCATTTGCTATGGATTAGAGTTAATTTAGTTTTTGTGCGTGTTAAGTATCAATCGGGAAGATACATTTTTTTTTACTCCGATTATACAAATTTGAAAAAAATTATGCATGCATAATACTTTTTCGGCAAAAAATCCTGTTCAAATATACATTTTCAACAAAAAAGGCGCTGTAAACAGCGCCTTTTTTATTCAAAAGATATGTTTTTTTAACTGCTATTCGACAGTTACCGATTTTGCCAAGTTTCTTGGTTGGTCCACATTACAACCCCTCATTACCGCTATATGGTATGATAGTAGTTGTAACGGTATTGTAGTAAGAAGCGGTGACAAACTTTCTGATGTTTCCGGAACCTCGATTACGTGGTCGGCCAATTCTTTTACGGTTTGATCACCCTCGGTAACGACTGCAATGATCTTTCCCTTTCTAGATTTGATTTCTTGGATATTGCTAACGACTTTTTCGTAGTGTCCTTTTTTTGTGGCAATCACCACAACTGGCATTTGCTCATCGATAAGGGCAATAGGGCCGTGCTTCATTTCTGCAGCAGGATAACCTTCTGCATGGATATAACTGATTTCCTTCAGTTTCAAGGCTCCTTCCAAGGCCACAGGGAAATTATACCCCCTGCCCAAATACAAACAGTTTGATGAATCCTTATAAGTCTGGGATATTTCTTCTACCAAAGGATTGGACAAAAGTGCCTTTTCGACTTTTGCCGGAACAGCTTCCAGCTCCGCCAAACATTCGTGATACTTGGATTGTGAAAGCGTTCCCTTTTCCTGCGCCAATTTCAAAGCAATCAAGGTGAGTACGGTAATCTGGGTCGTAAATGCCTTGGTGGAAGCCACACCAATTTCCGGTCCGGCATGCGTATAGGCACCAGCATGGGTCTCCCTTGCTATGGAGGACCCAACCACATTACAAACTCCAAAAACAAACGCTCCTTTTTCTTTGGCCAATTTTATCGCCGCCAACGTGTCGGCAGTTTCACCGGATTGCGAAATGGCTATCAAGACATCTTTTTCAGTAATTACAGGATTACGGTACCTGAATTCCGATGCATATTCCACCTCTACCGGTATCCGCGCCATATCCTCAAAAATATACTCGGCCACCAAACCTGCGTGCCAAGAGGTACCACAAGCAACTATTATGATTCTATTGGCGTTAAGAAATTTTTCCAGATTTTGGTCTATTCCCGCCATTTTTATGATTCCCTTGTCCGCCAATAGACGCCCACGGTAGGTATCTTGTATGGCCTTGGGCTGCTCATAGATTTCCTTGAGCATGAAATGGTCATAACCGCCCTTTTCTATTTCTTCCAGGTTGAGCTGAAGCTCCAAAATGTTCGGATAGGCGATTGCATCGTCCTTGATCTTGCGCATTTTGATTTCCTTTCCTATTCTTACAATCGCCATTTCCTCATCTTCAAGATAAACGGCATTGTTGGTATACTCGATAAAAGGAGAGGCATCGGAAGCAATAAAGTACTCGTTTTCTCCGATTCCGATGGCCAGTGGGCTACCCAATTTGGCAACCACGATCTCATCCGGTTTATTCTTATCAAAAACGGCGATGGCATAGGCACCTACCACTTGGTTCAATGCAATTTGTACGGCTTTTCCAAGTTTTACCCCTTCTTTGTTCTTAACTTCCTCTATCAAGTTGACAAGCACCTCGGTATCGGTATCCGACTCAAAAGTGTATCCTCTTTTGATCAATGCTTGTTTAATGGATTCATAGTTCTCTATGATTCCGTTGTGGATAATCACCAAGTCACCTGAATTTGAGCAATGCGGGTGGGAGTTTACATCGTTTGGAACACCGTGTGTCGCCCATCTTGTATGACCAAGCCCTAACCTACCTTTGGTAGGGATTGTAGCTTCGGCCTTGGTTTTTAAATCCTCGACCTTCCCTTTTGTTTTGGCCAAATGAATGTTATCCCCATCGAACAACGTCACCCCGGCACTATCGTACCCACGATATTCGAGCCGTTGTAAACCTTTAATGATTACTGGATACGCGTCTCTATGTCCAATATAGCCAACTATTCCACACATAAGATTTTTTTTAAGTTAATAACCATTTGGGGGGGGGTAACCATCAAAATTAAAAGGTTTGGCCTAAACTATTTGGTTATGCTGATTTAAAACGATGAACGTTCAAAAAACTACGATAAATCTATTCTGATTAATTGGCTTCGGTATAAAAAATCTCCAATTTAAGTTTTTTATCCTCAAACTCGTTGGACACATTGCTCCCGTATAGAACGGTACCCAACGGGCTAACCGTTGCTGCAACAGGATAATCTATTCCTTGCATATCACTACCCACTCCCTCACGAAGTCCAACAATGCTAATATTGGGCGTTAAGGTTAACCCTAACTTGGCATTGGTAGAATCCCGAACTATAATGTTATTGATATGCTCTGTAATACGGATTTTATATTTTACACCCCGATTGTTCTCTTTTTCCAATAGCCCCCCGTGATTAGGAAGATAGCTTAATGGATTTGTTTGCGCGCTCGCCAACTGATCTTCATTATTGGCATCAAAAATAGGCTGATTTGTTTCTGCATTATAAATATAAAGCCTTGGCGGCTCAACTACAGATGAGCCTACTTCTTCTTGATCCACATAAAATACAAGATTGGCCTCATTGATTATCCAGTTGTTCTGCTTAATCTGGTTGATTATATCCGCACCACCGTTCTCCAATTCATCAAACAATCGCAACTCGGCAAGTGTAGTCCCTCCCTTTACATAAATTCTAGAGGCGTTTTCACCGTTGTCCATATCATTTAAAACTTCCGGCGGTAACATTTCATCTTCGAAAAGATTCACGGCATTACCGGTAACTCCGGTTTGTTGGGAGTTAATCAAAAAGTTCAGCACAAAGTCCTTTTCAGCCGTTACGGTTTCTTCGGCTTCGGGATCATAATCGTCGTAGGTATAGGTGATGGTAATGTTTGCGCGGGTGAGATCCAACAAAAACATCAGCTCTTCCATATCTGTTCCCGTCAAATGTACTCCTCGAATAAAGTTTTTAAAGTTTGAATCGTTCAGCAGCTCGGACTGACCTTCTTTATCCAAGATATTCTGTTGGAAAAAATCGGGATTCAAAGGAATATGGATTCCCGGAGGTATTCTATCATCTACAACGGTTTTCGATTCGTCCACATCGGTATCGGGATCATCTTCTTCAGCCTTTATAACTGTCTCAATATCATCGATTATCACGGTATTTTTACCTGTAATGGTAAGCTCTTCACCAATAAAGCTGGAGAAATCCTGATTAGAGTAGTATTCTTGTGCCTCTTGGAAGTTTGAATTTGGATCTAAATCCCTAAGAAAGTAATTAGACCTAGAGACCACTAAATCGAAGGTTTGCTTCCTGTCCCCATAAATACTGTCCAAATCAAATCTCTTGGGATATATGTTCGGCGTAAAATCATCTCCGGTTCCATCTTCGTCAGGGTCATAAGGATTAGAACCTAGTATTCTTTCTTGATTATCGGATACACCGTCACCATCCCAATCAGAGTTGGGGTCATTGGCATCATCTCCGATTTCAAGGTCGTCGGGAACGCCGTCACCATCTCTATCAGGTGATGGCGCGGTTAAAAAAGGGATATTAAGAAATACCTCCTTGACGGTTTCGTTTTCCTGATCGTTATCGGGATTATCCTCACTTGCTTGCGACAAATCGCCAAACGTTGGCGAACCTGTGGCCAACTGAAGCTGCGAAATGATGCTCGCCTTTCTCTGTCCGTAAATAGGGTCGTTAAAAGTTCCGAGTTGATAAACGGGCAACCTATTGGTTTGAACTGCGGTTACGCCCTTGTTATATACGAACACGTCGTAGGCAACTTTACCTGTGGTAAACGGCTCACCATCAATAACGCCTTCACCTATGGTATCCAATTCCTCTTCACAAGAGACAATTAGTAAAAACAAAGTTCCAACCAGCGCCGAAACCTTGAAAATATTGGAAAATCTCATTCAATCTATTTTAAAACCTCTGTATTATAGAAATTTGTGTAAGCCTCTTCGGCTTCCTGAAGGGAAACGTAGGGCAAAACCGGTACGGAAAGATTGTCTATATGGCTTTTTAGGTCATCGGACAAATCATCCGCGGCTAAAATAACGGCATCGGAATGATCTACGGCAACCTTTAACAAATTATTATACTCGGGCTTTGAGAGCACCGAAATTTCTTCTTTGTCTATACCGTCGAACGCAATTTTATCAATCATCGCAGCATCCAGCTCTCCTTCAAAATCCTTTCCATAAACGGAGGTAACGATTCTACTGTCGGAGAACAATGGCTCATCCGCATAATATTTTCTTAGATATAGTGGAACCATCGAAGCCATCCAGCCATGCACATGGATAATATCCGGGGACCAGTTCAATTTCTTAACTGTCTCCACAACTCCTTTGGCAAAGAAAATGGCACGTTCATCATTATCGGGGAACAAATTCCCATCAGAATCGGCAAATGTGGCCTTTCTTTTAAAATATTCATCATTGTCTATAAAGTAGACCTGTATTCTCTCTTTTGGTATGGAGGCCACCTTAATGATCAAGGGCATATCCATGTCATTGATCACCAAGTTCATCCCTGACAGGCGTATTACCTCATGTAATTGATGCCTCCTTTCGTTAATGTTTCCGTACCTTGGCATAAAAATGCGGATCTGGCCCCCATTGCTGTTCACCATTCTAGGTGCTTCATACGACATTAAGGAAACAGGATTCTCTGGGAGGTAGGGAACTAATTCAGAAGATACAAACAATACCTTTTTACCATTCATAAACGCTTTCTTTTGTTTATCCGAAAAACATAGCTGCAAAAGTACAAAAATTATGCTGATTAGCTGTATTTATAGTATTTTTGCACCCTTTTGTACCTGTATATGAAGATATTCGACCTTAAAAAAGAACTGAACGCCTTTACCAACGAGCTGCGGAAAAAAGACCGCACCATTGGTCTTGTACCCACCATGGGCGCGCTTCACACGGGTCATATCTCCTTGGTAAAAAAAGCGCTTTCGGAAAATGATCTGGTCGTTGTCAGTATTTTTGTAAACCCCACCCAGTTCGATAAAAAAGATGATTTGGATAAATACCCAAGAACATTCCAGAAAGATATTGAGCTTTTAAGACAGGTTTCGGACCATATTGTTGTATTTGCCCCGACCGTGGATGAAATTTACGGAGGGGACGTCACTTCCGAATCCTACGAGTTTGATGGGTTGGACAAGGTAATGGAAGGGGAGTTCCGAACAGGACATTTTGATGGAGTTGGTACCATTGTTGAGCTTTTGCTCAGGACCGTAGCTCCCGATAAAGCTTATTTTGGTGAAAAAGATTTTCAGCAGTTGCAGATTATCCGAAAAATGGCAGAAATAAAAAAATTGCCCTTTCAAATTATAGGTTGTCCTATTGAACGGGAACCACACGGTCTCGCCATGAGTTCCCGCAATGAAAGACTATCAAAAAACACTCGTGAACAGGCTGGTTTTATTCACACCACACTGCAAACTGCCCAAGCCGATTTTGGCACGAAAAGTGCACTAAGTATTGCAGATTGGGTAAAGTCAGAATTTGAACAACACCCTTTGTTTGACCTCGAATATTTTGAAATCGCTGATGAGAACACATTGACCCCAGCTTTAAAAATTCAGGACAACCAAAAATATAGGGCATTTATCGCCGTTTATGCAGACGGTGTCCGCTTAATTGATAATCTAAGATTGAATTGATAATTTTGCACCATGCAAGTAGAAGTCGTAAAATCGAAAATACACCGAGTAAAAGTTACCGGGGCAGACCTTAACTATATAGGTAGCATCACCATAGACGAAGATCTTATGGATGCAGCCAACATTATTAGGGGCGAAAAAGTGCAGATCGTGAACAACAACAATGGTGAACGATTGGAAACTTATGCCATACCAGGACCGAGAAACTCCGGAGAACTAACATTGAACGGTGCCGCAGCCAGAAAAGTGGCCGTTGGAGACGTATTGATCCTGATCACCTACGCGTGGATGGATATTGAAGAGGCAAAAGCATTTAACCCAGCATTGGTGTTCCCTAACGAGGAAACCAATCTACTCCAATAAATTTTGGGCCAATCCCTCAAAAAAATTCTTAAAATATTAGTGCCCATCGCCTTTGGGCTGTTTTTGGTTTGGTACTCCTACAACTCCACCACCCCAGAAGAACGAAAACAAATCATCCATTATATTTCCAATGCCAGCCCATTATGGGTGACGATTTCCATTTTAATTGGAATAATGAGCCACATTTCAAGGGCCATTCGTTGGAAATACCTTTTAGAACCCCTAGGATATCGTCCAAAAACCGTCAACACCATATTTATTGTCCTCATTTCCTATTTTGCCAACTTGGGAATACCCCGTTCAGGTGAAATTTTAAGGGCAACCGCACTCGCCACCTACGAGAAGGTCCCTTTTGAAAAAGGATTTGGGACCATAGTTACCGAAAGAGTAATCGACCTGTTGATGCTTTTGACCATAATTATGGTCACCTTAGTTCTTCAAACCGATTTTATTCTAGGTTTTCTGGAAGAAAGAGGTGTGAATATCATAGGCGCCATAGGCATATTACTCGTTGGTATTGTCGGACTCTTTTTGGGGTCGTACATCATCCGAAAATCCAAATCACCTTTGGCCATCAAACTCAAAGGATTTCTCAATGGTTTACAGGACGGCGTACTCAGCCTCTTCAAAATGAAAAACAAGTGGCCATTTATTTTCCACACCTTGTTTATCTGGGCGGCCTATTTTGGCATGTTTTGGGTTGTCAAATACACCGTGGAAGAAACCATTCCCCTATCCCTTGGCGAATTATTGGTCGCCTTTGTGGCCGGAGCCTTCGCCATGTCCACCACCAATGGCGGAGTAGGTCTTTATCCAATTGCAGTAAGTGCTGCACTGGGCATTTATGGCATAAGCTCTGTTTCTGGAGACGCTTTTGGGTGGATCATGTGGATTGCCCAGACGTTTATGGTCGTAGTTTTCGGTACAATATCCTTCCTAGTATTACCGTTATTGAATAGAAATCGGTAAGCCCCGACCGCCTAAATCTTAACCAATGAAAAAATGTCTATTTCTACTGATAGGCTTTTCTTGCCTGAACCTTAGCGCCCAGGTAAAGAAGGAACTATTTGAATCCTTCAAACTGCAAGAGCGCAGAGATGTCTCCTACTATTTTCCAGAAGATTACTCCGAAGAAAAATTATACCCATTGATTGTGGTCTTGGATGCCGAACACCTGTTTGATCTAGTAGTCGCCAATGTAAAATTCCAGAGCCGGTTCGATCGTATGCCCGAAGCCATCGTTGTGGGAGTAGATCAATTAAAAAATAACCTAAGGCTGGAAGATTGTGATTTTGATGAAGTTTCCGGTCTGCCCACCGAAAAAGGCAAAATGTTCTACGAGTTTTTGGGAATGGAATTGATTCCTTATTTAGCAACAAGCTACAAAATCGCGCCCTTCAAAATGTTCGTGGGGTACGACATCACAGCCAATTTTGGCAATTTCTATCTATTCAAAGATCGTTCGTTCTTCAATTCTTACATTAGTATTTCGCCGGTATTGGCCACCGAAATGGAAAGCAGGGTGCCGGCTCGTCTGTCCGAACTGGACCAGGTCATCTTCTATAATTTGATTGTGGAAAAACAACCCACCGATGATAGGCAACGTATCCTTCAAATGAACGCAAGTATCAAATCCATCACCAAAGAATCCCTACATTACTTTTTTGATGAATATGAAAATGCCGACCACACCTCCATTGCAGCTTACGGCATAAGCAAAGCTTTTGATAACGTTTTCAGTATTTACAGACCCATTACCCCTGCTGAGTACAAGTCGGATATTTTGACATCCGAAGAACCCGTATTCAATTATTTGGAGAACAGATACCAGACCATAGAAGATCTGTTCGGATTTGAAAAGCCCGTGGAACTCAACGATATTATGGCCATTTATGCCGCTTGTCTGAAAAAACAAGACTACGAATCGTTAAAGCCATTGGCCGAACTCTGCAAAAAACAATTTCCAGAAACCATGATGGGCTTTTATTTTGAAGCCGAGCACTACGAGTTCATCGGAGAGCCAAAAAAAGCGTTCAAAACCTTTGAAAAAGCCTTCCAAATGGAGGAAATAGACTTTTTGACCAAGGACATGGCCCTTGAAAAAATTGATGCGCTCAAAGCGGACTTTGGGTACTAAATTGATTCAGATTTGGAAGAAATTGAAAAAGAAGTCAAAGAAAGACTCTCCGAGTTAGATTCAAAACTTTCTCAAAAAGAGAAACGGTATTTTCATCTACAATCAATCAAAAATTTTGTGTTTCATATTTTTGATTCAAAGAATAACATATATAAATCAGATAGCAGATTAAAACTAATAAACTTAAAAAGAAACAAAGAGCTCATTCTTGATTATCTAAAGAAGATTGAAAATGAAGAAAATCCAAAAGAAAAATCGATGGAACTTTTTAAGAATGAAGTCAAGGTAATCGGAGAGTTTATGAATCGTAACTTTGGATTTGTCTTTGCTGGAGGAAAAATTAAATATTTCGTCTTTTTGATTTGGATGACTTGCGGAGCTTTTATTGATTTTGTACTAATGCTGACCTCTAAATACTCTTCTTACTACTTTATAATTGGGCTACTTATTCTTTCAATATCCAGGATCCTGCTTAAAAGCAAGCAAAAGAAAGTATATGGACCTAATTATTAAAAGTCCAAAAATCCAATTATCTAACTATCCAACAATCCAATCATCCATCTAAATCCATATCTTTAGGCCCCTCATTTATTTTGAATGGCCAAGACCAAAACAGCATTTTTTTGTCAAAACTGTGGAACCCAATTTCCCAAGTGGATCGGGCAATGTTCTTCCTGCAAGGAATGGAACACCATTGTGGAAGAAGTGGTCCAAAAAGAGGACAAAAAAAGTTGGAAGGCCGACAAGGTCGCCAAACAAGCCAATAAACCACTACGTGTTTCCGAAATTACCCAAGAAAAAGAACTCCGCCTGGACACCCTTGATCAAGAATTCAATCGCGTGCTGGGAGGTGGATTGGTTCCTGGGTCGTTGACCCTGTTGGGTGGAGAGCCGGGCATCGGAAAAAGTACACTGTTGCTTCAAATTGCTTTGAAGCTACCCTATAAAATCCTATACGTTTCAGGCGAGGAAAGTCAAAGGCAGATAAAAATGCGTGCCGACCGTATTCAACCCAATAGCGAAAACTGTTATATCCTTACCGAGACCAAAACTCAAAATATCTTTCAGCAGGTTTCTACCATTGAGCCTGATTTGGTTGTTATCGATTCCATCCAAACGCTGCACACCGATTATATTGAATCTGCTGCGGGAAGCATTTCCCAAATACGCGAGTGCACGGCCGAACTCATCAAATTTGCAAAGGAAAGCCACACCCCCGTTATCTTGGTAGGACATATTACCAAAGATGGCACCATTGCAGGCCCCAAGATTTTGGAACATATGGTAGATACCGTGCTACAGTTTGAAGGCGACAGAAACTATGTGTACCGAATTCTTCGTTCTCTCAAAAACCGATTTGGCTCCACCGCCGAACTGGGCATTTACGAAATGCAGGGAAGCGGACTGCGCGAAGTGAACAATCCCTCCGAAGTACTGATTTCCAAAAACGATGAAGACCTCAGCGGTACCGCGATTGCAGCCACCGTAGAAGGTATGCGGCCCCTGCTGATCGAAATTCAAGCTTTGGTAAGCACCGCCGTGTATGGAACGCCACAACGTTCCGCTACAGGTTTCAATGCCAAAAGGTTGAACATGCTCTTGGCTGTTTTGGAAAAACGTGCAGGTTTTAAGTTAGGCGCAAAGGATGTTTTCTTGAACATCACTGGAGGAATCTCAGTGGATGACCCAGCCATTGATTTGGCCGTCATGGCCGCCATCCTATCCAGCAATTCGGACATCGCCATTGAAAAAGGCATCTGCTTTGCCGCAGAGGTCGGACTTGCAGGGGAAATCAGGCCAGTGCAACGTGTGGACCAACGGATCATTGAAGCTGAAAAATTGGGCTTCTCCAAAATATTTGTATCCAAAAACAACAAAATTGGATTAAAGCAATCAGGCATACAGATTCAAAAAATGTCCAAGATTGAGGATGTTGTCGCACACCTATTTGGGTAATCTTAAGGCGCCGGATTAGGAATAGCGTTGTGAATTTCCTCAATGCCATCCAATACCTCATCGGAAAGGTCCACATAAATGCTTCCAATGTTTTCCTTGAGCTGTTCCATTGTGGTTGCACCAACAATGTTACTGGTTAAAAAAGGTCGGGTATTTACAAAGGCCAAAGCCATCTGTGCCATGCTCAAACCATGCTCCTTTGCCAATTGCGCATATTGTTCCGTTGCAGCTACCGCGGTATCACCACTATATCTGCTGTAATTTGGGAACAAGGTAATTCGGCCTTTTCTAGGAGGAACTTCAGCAAGGTATTTCCCGCTCAACACTCCGAAACCAAGTGGCGAATAGGCCAACAGACCAATCTGTTCCCTCATGGAAATCTCGGAAAGCCCAATCTCGAACAGACGGTTCAACAGGTTGTATGGATTTTGAATGGTCATCATTCTAGGCAATGACTGATGTACTTTACTCTCTTCCAAGTACCGCATAGCGCCCCAAGGTGTCTCGTTGGACAATCCTATGTGACGAATTTTTCCTTCGGCAATCAAATCGCGGAGCGTTTCCAATACTTGGTGAATATTATCATCCCAAACATCGACTGCATGGGCATTGTACCCCCGCTGTCCAAAATAATTGGTGTTTCGTTCTGGCCAGTGGAGCTGGTACAGGTCAATATAGTCCGTTTGTAACCGCTTTAAGCTACCTTCCACGGCACTGATAATGGATTCCCGACTAAAACCTGTACTTCGTATATGCTTTGCAGCATGGCCAGGTCCTGCTATTTTTGACGCCAGAACCACTTTATCCCGATTTCCCGTTTTTTTGAACCAGCTCCCAATAAGCTCCTCGGTAACTGCATACAGCTCTTTTTTTGGGGGAATTGGATATAGTTCTGCCGTGTCGAAGAAATTCACTCCTTGATCGAGCGCATAATCCATCTGTTCGTGGGCATCATCCTCGTTGTTCTGGCGACCCCAGGTCATGGTGCCCAAGCAAATTTTGGATATTCGGATATCGGTATTTGGTATTCTGGTATATTTCATTTTTTACAAGTTTAGGACACCTAAAGATAGTCAAACGGAACTATCGGACATTCCGCCATTTTTATTGATCCACTTCCAATAGAATGGGGCAATGGTCACTGTGTTTTGCTTCGGACAAAATTACGGAGCGCCTTAATCTATCTGCCAAAGGTTCGGCCACCATACCATAATCCAAACGCCATCCCTTGTTGTTGACCCTAGCATTGGCCCGATAGCTCCACCAAGTATAGTTGTCGGGTTCTTTGTTAAAATGCCTAAAGCTGTCAATAAAACCACTTTTCATAAAATCGCCTATCCATTCCCGTTCCACGGGTAAAAATCCAGAAACGTTTTTATTTCGGACAGGATCGTGGATATCTATGGCTTCGTGACAAATGTTATAATCCCCCAGAACAATCAAATTTGGGCGCTCTTTTCTAAGCGCATCGGCGTACTTCTGAAAATCCGCCATGTACATCAACTTGTGGTCTAAACGTGCCAGATTGGTTCCAGAAGGCAAGTACATGCTCATAATGGAAAGATCCCCATAATCCGCACGAATGTTCCTTCCCTCAAAATCCATATAATCGATTCCCGTTCCAAATTCCACATGGTCAGGCTGCTGTTTGCACAATAGGGCCACACCACTGTATCCTTTTTTTTGGGCACTGAACCAATAGTGATAAGGATAGCCCGCTTCCTCAAAAAGATGGGTATCCACCTGCTCCTCCATCGCCTTGGTTTCCTGAAGGCAAATAACATCCGGTGAAACAGCTTGTAACCAATCCACAAAACCTTTGTTCATGGCGGCGCGGATTCCGTTGACATTGTACGATGCGATTTTCATGTGTTCAAATTTGTTCAAAAATAACTATTGTGGGCGGCTCCCTAAAATTGATTTTGACAATGGGACCATCAATGTAAAGAATCAAGGTTATCTTTCTTAAACTTTTCCCGTAATTTTAGTTCAAAATTCATCCTCATGACCGCACTTATATTGATCGATGTCCAAAAAGGACTTCAGGAAACCTCCTTTTACGGCACGGAGCGAAACAACCCTGAAGCAGAAGAAAATTGTGGCCGGTTATTGCAATTTTTCAGAAAAAATCAATTTCCGGTTTTTCATGTGAAGCATAATTCCACCGACATGAGCTCACCGCTCTACCCCAGCAAAATTACAAACAATTTTCACCCTGCCGTGGAGCCAATGATCAACGAACCTGTTTTTGAAAAAAATGTAAACAGTGCTTTTATCGGTACAGATTTAGAAATCAGCTTAAAAGCTAGGGGAATTACCGATTTGGTCGTTGCCGGACTCACTATCGAGCATTGTATTTCCACTTCGGTGCGGATGGCCTCGAATTTGGGGTTTACCGTAATCTTGATTTCCGACGCCACCGCTGCCTTTGACAAAATAGGTTATGACGGCAATAAATATAGCTCCGAGGTGATTTTTCATTCTGAATTGGCCAACTTAAAAGATGAATTTGCAACAATCATGGATACCCAAACCTTGATTGATGAACTTGATAAATCATTTTAATGAATCTCGCACAAAAAGGACTCCCCTTACTTTTTACGATTTGCACCATACCACTATTATTGGCACAGAACACCCAAAAAGATTCCATCACCCGTTTGGACGAGGTTGTCCTGACCCAGGACGCCATTTCCAAAAAGGCCACGGGCATCACGGCCTCATCAAAAATAGCGGGACAGACCTTGGAGCGGTTCAACCCTACGGACATCCCGTCGGCCATCAACCAGATTTCGGGAGTGTACGTTCTCTCGGGGGCAATCAACACCAACCGCATCACAATTAGGGGCATTGGGGCGAGGACCCCCTATGGTACCAACAAGTTGCGAATGTACTTCAATGGCATACCCGTTACCAATGGCACCGGTTCTTCGACCATCGAGGCCTACGATTTTGAGAACCTTGGTGCCGTAGAAGTCATTAAAGGACCAAAAGCCACCGCGTTCGGAGCAAATCTTGGCGGTGCAATCTTATTGGATACAAAGGCATCGGTCGAGGACAGAACGCAGCTTATCAATTCGTTCACGATGGGCTCGTACAATATGCTGAAGGACAACCTAACATTCTCCCATTGGGAAGAAGGCCTTGATATTTCACTCCGCTACAACCACTTGGAAACCGATGGTTATCGGCAAAACAGCCAATTCCAACGTGATGACCTGCTATTGAACACAAAATTCCGAACAGGACAAAAAAGTAGCATGGCCCTTTTGGTCAACTATATCGACTATACGGCGCACATCCCAAGTTCCATCAACCAAACAGATTTTAAGGAAGACCCGACCCGAGCACCATCAAACTGGTTGGAATCCCAAGGTTATGAGGCCAACAAGTATATTTTGACAGGCCTATCCCACACCTATCAGTTCTCCGAACACCTTCAAAACACCACAAGTATTTTTTACACCTACTTGGACCACTACGAACCGAGGCCTTTTAATATCCTGGATGAATTTACCAACGGATTTGGCCTACGCAGTAAGTTCTTAGGCCATTGGGGCAATGCAGACTTCAGCTTTGGCGGCGAATTCTACAAGGACGAGTACCATTGGGGCACCCTTGAGAACCTTTATCAAGAAAATGACGGCAACGGCAGCTTGCAAGGTGATGCACTGAGCGACAACATCGAGTTCAGAAGGCAATTCAATCTTTTTGGGACGCTTACCTACCCCATCACAACCAAGTTTTCTGCCCAATTGGGCCTCAATTTGAACAAGACGAATTATGATTTCAGGGATTTGTTCAATCAAGGAGCGGAAAACGCTTCTGCAGACCGTGATTTTGATGCAATTTTACTGCCAAACCTAGGGCTCAATTACCTATTGAAAAACGGAAAAATCTATGCGAACATCAGTAGGGGTTTTTCCAATCCCAGTCTGGAAGAAACATTGACCCCGGACGGTATCATCAATCCGGGCATTGCGCAAGAAACAGGAACCAATTATGAATTGGGCTCCGAGTGGTCACCAATGGACAAAAAACTTTCGGCAAACATCACGCTTTACCGAATGAACGTAAAGAACCTTTTGGTGGCCCAACGTGTGGGCGAAGATCAATATATTGGCAGAAATGCAGGGAAAACCCGCCACCAAGGATTGGAACTTGACTTGCAATATCGAGGTAAACTATCTCAATCCCTCACCTTTTCCCCCTATCTCAGCTATACAATGAATGATCATAGTTTTGTGGATTTTGTGGACGGCGACAACGATTATTCGGGAAATCCGCTCACGGGAGTGCCCAAACATCGGTTAAGCTCAGGTATCGATTTTCGACATTCCAATGGCCTACGATTGAACTTGACCCATCAGTTTGTGGACGAAATTCCGTTGACCGATGCCAATACCATCAGCAGCGATTCCTTTAACGTGGTCAACGCCAAGTTTGGTTTCCGCACTTCACTTTCGCCAAATATCAGTATGGGGCTGAACGCGGGAATCAATAATCTTTTTGATGCCAATTATGCACAGTCCGTGTTGATCAATGCCGTTGGTTTTGGCGGAGCACAACCAAGATATTATTATCCGGGCAATGACCGCAATTATTTTGGGGGTCTTCAATTAAACTATCTCTTCTAAATCTTTTTATATGAGCCCACGAATACAAACCCTGCCCAGTACCTTATTAATCGGAAAAAAGTCTATCACTTCCTATGCAGACAACAACACTTTTGAGCTCTGGCAGAGTTTTTCACCTCGTAAAAAAGAAATAAACCATACAATCAACAATGATAGCTACGCGGTGGAAATCTATCCCACCACCGTATTCTTTCAAAATTTTGACCCTACAAAGGAATTTGAAAAGTGGGCGGCCATTGCCGTTTCCAAAATAGAAGAAATACCCGAAGGTATGGAAAGCTTGACCATTCCCGAAGGATTGTACGCCGTGTTCTCCTACAAAGGAAAACCGAGTGAGGTTATGGAAACGTTCAAATATATCTATTCCGAATGGATCACAAATTCGGGATATGTAATGGATCACAGACCCTATTTTGCATTAATGGGGGCTAAATACAAAGGAGAACACCCCGATTCCGAGGAGGAGTTT
Organism: uncultured Allomuricauda sp.; assembly: GCA_963677115.1. Classification (GTDB taxonomy): domain Bacteria; phylum Bacteroidota; class Bacteroidia; order Flavobacteriales; family Flavobacteriaceae; genus Flagellimonas. The sequence continues at coordinate 1,620,197 of OY781874.1, read as the reverse complement.
TGGATTCCCATCAAAAAGAAGTGATTCATTTTTCAGATTTTGCAATAATCCATAGGGATTGTTTCGGCTCCAATGCCTTCTTCGGTTTTAGTGTTATCTTTGAGATAATCGCCATTACCAACCAAAACCAACGATTACAATGAAAAAACCTCTAGTATTCAGTTTAGTCCTTATGCTGAGTTCAACAATTAGCTTCGCACAAAAAGACAAGAAAAAAATTATTGCGGACCTAGACGCCAAAAAAGAACATTATAAAGAAATTGCCAAAGAACTTTGGACCAATCCTGAGCTGGGCTATTTGGAAGAAAACAGTACTGCTCTATTACAAAGTGAACTTGAAAAAGAAGGGTTTACCATTGAAAAAGGAGTCGCTGGAATCCCAACTGCGTTCACGGCAACCTACGGCTCAGGAAGCCCCGTAATCGGTATCCTAGGTGAATTTGACGCACTACCGGGCATGTCCCAAGATGCGGTGCCCTACAGAAAACCCAGGGTTGTTGATGCTCCCGGGCAAGCTTGCGGCCATCACTTGTTCGGAACAGGTTCCATGGCTGCGGCCATTGCCGCCAAAGATTATTTAAAAGAGTCGGGCAAATCAGGTACCGTTCGTTTTTACGGAACACCCGCCGAAGAAGGAGGCTCCGGAAAAGTATACATGGTCCGAGCAGGCCTATTTGATGATGTGGATGCCGTGGTTTCATGGCATGCGGGAGATAGAAACGCTGCCAATCCCAGTACCAATTTGGCCACGATTTCCGGTAAATTCCGATTTACAGGACAGTCTTCACATGCCGCAATGGCGCCAGAATTGGGCCGTTCCGCATTGGACGGCGTGGAAGGAATGAACGATTTGGTGAACATGCTCCGGGAACATACCACCGAACCAACACGTATTCATTACGTTATCACCAAAGGTGGAGACGCCCCAAACATTGTCCCAAAAGAAGCTGAAGTATATTATGTGATTCGCCACTCGAACCGAAAAGAAGTAAAAGCCGTTTGGGACCGTGTGGTAAAAGCTGCTGAAGGAGCAGCCATTGGCACCGAAACGGAAATGACCTACGAGATTATTGGAGGAACCTATGAAAAACTGCCCAATGAGCCACTTTCAAAAATCATGCACGAGAACATGACGCTTGTCGGTGGTGTGGAATATACTCCTGAAGACATAGCATTTGCCAAAGAAATCCAGAAAACGCTCGGAGCACCAAAACCCATTGAAAGTGCTGGTATAATTCAACCCATGAAATTTACCTATGGTAAAGCTTCCGCAGATACGGGCGATGTGAGCTGGAACGCGCCAACCGCTGCGGTAAATACGGCCACTTGGGTGCCCGGGACACCTGCACATAGCTGGCAAGCAGTTGCCGCCGGAGGAACCGATATCGGTTTTAAAGGAATGATGGCAGCCGCCAAGACCATAGCACTTTCTGCCATGGATCTGTTCAAAAACCCTAAACTTTTGGATGCCGTAAAGGCAGATTTCAACCAAAGAAGGGGTCCTGACTTTAAATATGAAGCTTTATTGGGGGATAGGGAACCCGCTTTGGATTACAGAAAAAATTAAACCATGAAAACAAACCTTCTCTTTTCTCTGGTCCTTCTTGGCTTTATTGGCTGTAAACAAGACCCGCAACCTATTGAAAAGGCAGTTGCAAAGTTTCAGCATGATGTGGACTCAGGACCAAAACCTTGGACCAGCGAAACATTTGAAGCAACGGAAGACGATTTTACATTTGCCATTATTTCAGACCTCAACGGTGGAGAAAGAGAAGGGGTTTATGCCACCGCGGTTCAACAGCTGAATATGCTCGACCCCACTTTTGTACTCAGTGTGGGCGATTTGATTGATGGCGGCACTGAAGATACCCTACAGCTCAAAAAAGAATGGGACTCTTTTGATGACCGTACGGCCAAACTCAATATGCCCTTCTTTCATTTGGGCGGCAACCATGACCTTACCAATCCCGTGATGCGGGAATTTTGGAAAAACCGTTTTGGACCACGCTACTACCATTTTAGATATGAAAACATATTGTTTTTGATGATGGATTCGGAAGATTATGAAGAAGAACGTATGATGGAAATTTATAAAGCCAGAGCCAGAGCATTAAAAATTATCGATGGAGAGATTGAGGGCACCTATGAGGAATCTGAATATTACAATATGCCAGAACGTAGTATTGGCGGAATGAGCCAAGCTCAGCTGGATTACTTTACAACGGTACTCGATGCCAATCCTGATGTAAAATGGACATTTGTCCTGATGCACAAACCGCTTTGGATGCGAGAAGATGAAAAAGGTCTCGGGCCGTTGGAAGATGTTTTGGCCGACCGAGAATACACCGTGATCAATGGCCATTTTCATTCCTTCTCAAACAGAATTCGAAAAGGGCATAGCTATACCATTTTAGGAACCACAGGAGGCAGTCAAAACCCACAAGATTCCATGGCTTTTGATCATATAAGTTTGGTTCGCATGGCTAAAAAGCCAGTAATTACACATCTAAAAATGGATGGGGTTTTAAACGAGCAAGGTAAGGTGCCTACTCCAACAACTCCCTGAATTGAGTTGGAGGTTGTTTACATGATCTACAAGTCATAAAGTATCGGACTAAAAGCCTGCCTATGAATTTAAGAGTATTCCGTATCTTAGTTACCAATTGCAAAGCATATGATACGAAATTGGGTTCCTTTTGTTTTTTTATTGCTGATTCTTTCCTGTGCCGAAAAAACCAAGAAGGAAGTTAGCTCTATTGATCCCGTAAACTGGAGCAATAGAACGGCTTCAATTTCCGCACAGGACTCTTTGATGAACGGTACCTCGTACCTTTCCGTGTATTCAGAGATCTATAGTGAAACGGAACACCGGACCCATAATTTAACGAGCACCATCAGTATGCGGAACACCAACCTGAAGGACACCATTTACATCAATAAAGCTGAATATTTTGATACCAAGGGCAATCCCATCAGAACCTATTTTGATGAGCCCATCTACATCAAACCCATGGAAACCGTCGAAATTGTGATTGATGAGAAAGACCGATCGGGCGGAACAGGCGCCAACTTCCTTTTTCAATGGTCCATAAAACCCACCTCACACGAACCCTATTTTGAAGGAGTAATGATCTCTACCTCGGGACAACAAGGGCTATCCTTTACCACCGAAGGCAAACGGGTGGAATAACATTGACGGTCTTACAATTGTCATAGTTTTAATCGCACCATTATAGTATCTTGTATATCAATTCTTGGGAAAAATGAAGCTTTCCCATACGCATAAAAAAACAACACCATGACCGATTTACAAATTGCCAAAGATGTTTCTTTGCAGCACATCGCCACTATTGCAGAAAAATTTGGAATCGACCCAGAGCACATTGAAATGTTCGGGAAATACAAGGCCAAACTTCCCTTAAAAGCCATAGACCGAGAAAAAGCCACGAAAAGTAATCTTGTTCTGGTATCGGCAATCTCGCCCACGCCAGCGGGAGAAGGAAAAACCACGATGTCCATAGGGCTTTCCGAAGGACTGAACCGTTTGGGCAAAAAATCAACGGTAGTTTTGCGGGAACCTTCCTTAGGCCCTGTCTTTGGAATAAAAGGGGGCGCCACCGGAGGCGGATACTCCCAAGTCTTGCCCATGGAGGACATCAACCTGCACTTTACGGGAGATTTTGCCGCCATTGAAAAAGCGCACAACCTATTATCGGCCATTATCGACAACAATATCCAGAGCAAGACCAATTCGCTGTTTTTAGACCCTAGAACCATAGGTTGGAAACGCGTAATGGATATGAACGACCGCTCGCTGCGCCACATCATCGTGGGACTTGGCGGGACAACTTCGGGCGTACCAAGGGAAACCGGCTTTGATATTACGGCTGCTTCGGAGATTATGGCCATCCTCTGCTTGGCCGAAAGTCTGAGCGACCTAAAAAAACGGTTGGGAAACATTTTTGTGGGGTATACTTTCGACAAAAAACCGATTTACGCCAAAGATTTGAAGGCCGAAGGTGCCATGGCCGCTTTATTAAAAGATGCCATAAAACCTAATTTAGTCCAGACGATTGAGGGCAATCCAGCCATTATTCACGGTGGGCCTTTTGCCAATATTGCACAAGGAACCAATTCGGTAATCGCTACTTTAATGGGTATGTCCCATTCTGATTACACCGTTACGGAGGCAGGTTTTGGATTTGATCTGGGTGCCGAAAAGTTCTTCGACATCAAATGTCAAAGTGCACATTTGAAACCCAAGGCGGTAGTGCTTACCACCACGATTCGGGCCTTGAAATATCACGGAGGGGCAGATTTAAAATCCTTGACAGAGCCCAACGTCGAAGCCTTGAAAAAAGGCCTTCCCAATTTGGAAAAGCATTTGGAAAACATTGCCAAATTCAAGGTTGTTCCAGTAATTGCCATCAATCGGTTCGTATCGGATACGGAAGAAGAAATTGCGGTCATCAAAGCATTGGCCGTATCCAAAGGTGTTCGGGTGGCCGTTGCCAACGTGTGGGCCAAAGGTGGAGAGGGAGCGGAAGACTTGGCCAAGGCTGTCATTGATATCGTGGAGTCTAATACTTCAGAATTCAAGCCACTTTATGATTGGAAATCCAGCGTAAAAGATAAAATAGCGAAAATAGCCACCGAAATATATGGTGCCGAACATGTGGACTATACCACCAAAGCTAAAGCCGACTTAAGAAAAATCACCGACCTTGGTTTGGATGATTTCCCTGTTTGCATAGCAAAAACACAAAAATCGTTATCGGATAACCCAAAATTATTGGGCAGACCTAAAGATTTTATCATCACGGTAAGGGAAATAGAAATTGCAGTCGGTGCAGGTTTCTTGATTCCTATAACGGGCAACATTATGCGTATGCCCGGATTACCGGCACATCCTTCATCCGAAGGAATCGACATCAATGATGATGGTGAAATTACAGGGCTCTTCTAATGCTTAGATTTTCTGCAACCAATAGCGCATATCCACCTCTTTGGAGATGATATCCTTCACCTCTGAAAGTTTTACACGTTTTTGGTCCATGGTGTCCCTATGGCGGATGGTCACCGTATCGTCTTCCAAAGTTTGATGGTCCACGGTTACGCAGAATGGTGTTCCTGCGGCATCTTGGCGACGGTAACGACGGCCTACGGCATCCTTCTCATCGTAATCCACATTGAAATCCCATTTCAGTTCGTCCACCAGTTTTTGAGCGACTTCGGGAAGTCCATCACGCTTCAACAATGGTAGAACCGCCACTTTGTTCGGTGCAAGTACGGCCGGAATCTTAAGTACGGTACGTGTGGAACCATTTTCCAGCTCTTCTTCCTTCAACGAATTGGAGAACACGGCCAAGAACATACGATCCAATCCTATGGAAGTCTCCAATACGTAGGGGGTGTAGCTCTTATTCTCTTCATGGTCGAAATACTGTAGTTTTTTACCTGAGTATTCCTCATGCTTGCCCAAATCAAAATCGGTACGGGAATGGATTCCTTCCAACTCCTTGAATCCGAACGGGAACCTGAACTCGATATCGGCGGCAGCGTCTGCATAGTGGGCCAATTTTTCGTGGTCGTGGAAACGATAGTTGTCAGCACCCATTCCAAGCGAAAGGTGCCACTTCATCCGTTTTTCCTTCCACGCTTCGTACCACTCCATTTGAGTGCCCGGTTTTATAAAGAATTGCATCTCCATCTGTTCAAATTCTCGCATTCGGAAAATAAACTGACGGGCCACAATCTCGTTACGGAAGGCCTTTCCTGTTTGGGCAATTCCAAACGGAATCTTCATCCTTCCTGTTTTTTGTACGTTCAAAAAGTTGACAAATATACCTTGTGCAGTTTCGGGACGAAGGTACAGGTCCATCGCACTGTCGGCAGAAGCTCCGAGTTTGGTTCCGAACATCAGGTTGAACTGTTTTACGTCGGTCCAATTTTTAGATCCCGAAAGCGGACAGGCAATCTCCAATTCTTCTATCAACGCCTTTACATCTGCCAAATCCTCTTTGGCAAGTGATTGTCCCATGCGTTTCAGGATACTATCCGCTTTTTCCTGATAGCCTATCACCCTATTGTTGGTCGCAAGGAACTGCTCTTTGTCAAAACTGTCCCCGAACCTTTTGGCGGCCTTGGTCACCTCTTTCTCGATTTTGGCTTCGATTTTGGCCACATAGTCCTCGATCAAAACATCGGCGCGGTATCTTTTTTTGGAATCCTTGTTGTCAATCAACGGGTCGTTGAAGGCATCCACGTGGCCAGAGGCCTTCCAAGTGGTGGGATGCATAAATATGGCAGCATCGATGCCCACTATGTTCTCATTGAGCTGTACCATGGCCTTCCACCAATATTCACGAATATTCTTCTTTAGCTCGGCACCGTTCTGACCATAGTCATAAACTGCACTGAGTCCATCATAGATCTCACTGGATTGAAATACATAACCGTACTCCTTCGCATGGGAGATAACCTTCTTAAAAATGTCTTCCTGATTTGCCATTGGGCAAAAATAGAATTTTACCCAAAAAGTAGTATGCTATTTCAGCTGAAATTCAGTCGAAGCCAACAATCTTTCGTCCTCGAACACATTCAGCGTATAAATTCCCTCGGTCAAAGAGCCCTCTGGAACGGTGATGGCATCGCAAATACTGATTTCTTTTCCGGTATATACAATCTCTACCTTTTTGCTATAGGTGTTTCCGCTTACCGAAATGGTATTGGCGTTATCCTCCACAATGGCCATGTTGGGGTCCAAAAACTGGAGATACAATACCTTGATGTCCCCTCTGGAACTGGCGTCGCTCAAAATGGTAACGCATCCTCTCAATTTCTCGATTACGGAGGCTTTGTTCGTTTTGATGGGCCTTCCCGCCCTCAATCTAAATCCGCTACCCTCGGCATCTTGTAGTTTAAGATAACTTTTGATACGGAGTTCCTTAGTGAGCTCCTTATTGGTTTCGCGAAGCAAGGATTCCGTTCGCTGCATATTGTTGGCCCTGCCCCGAAGTTCCTCCATTTGCCTGATGGTTTCATCATACTTGCTGGCCAATAAACTATTGTTGTAGCGTAAAAAGTTGTTCTTCAGTTTAAGACTGTCAAAACGCAATTCCAATTTTCGAAGTTCTTTTCTCGTGTCCTTCAGTTTGGTGATACTAAAGTTTAACCTGCCAACGGAGTCCAACAGTTGCTGTACCCGAAAACGCGAGGTTTGCAGTTCAATTTCGTTTACCTCGTTCAATCCTGAAAGTCGGTCGACCTCAGCACGCATTAACGTCAAATCCTTTACCAAAAGTCCTTTCTCCTCTTCCAGATAGATCATTTGGTTTTGGGACTGTGCGTAGCTGTAATAAAAGGCAATAAGAATACCCACGATGACCGCTGCCATTGCGGCAAAGATAATTTTGTAGTTAAAATTGTTATCTTGGGAGTTCATGGGGTTGACAGACTACGCTAAAAAATGTATAAGATTTGACACCAAAAAGGTTGGCTAAGATAATAAACGAGATTAACAACATCCTATTGCCAAGGGTATGTTTTGGATGTAATGCCCAATTATTTAGGGGAGAACGTATATTGTGTGCCGTTTGTCGACATGATTTGCCACTCACCGATCATAACTATCTGGAAGAAAATGCGGTGGACCGTATATTCTATGGTAGAATTCCGATAAAAAAGGCTGCATCTTTTGTTTTTTTCACAAAAAGCGGTCTGGTTAAAAACTTATTGCATTGGCTGAAATACAAAAACCAGGAACAGATAGGGAGCTTTTTTGGTGAATGGTGCGGTGCTCTTTTGACGGAGAACGGCCAACTAAAAAATGTTGATGTAGTAGTACCCGTTCCGTTACATCCGAAAAAGTTGAAAAAACGCGGGTACAACCAAGTGGCCCTTTTTGCCCAAACCATTGCAGAACAAATTGGCGCAACCTACTGTGATGATTGGCTGATTAAGACAAAAAACATAAAGACCCAGACCAAAAAAGGTAGGCAAAGCAGATGGGAAAGCTCCAAAGATGCTTTTGAGCTCAATGCATCAAACCGTAGAAATTTTAGCCATGTGCTCTTGGTGGACGATGTTATTACCACTGGGGCCACCATTGAATCCTGTGCAAAAACACTTCTTCAGCAAAAGAACACGGAAGTTTCCGTTTTAAGTATGGCCATTGTTCCAGAGGGTTAAAATTTATTAATGCGGTGCCCCAGTTTTCAAATTAGTTGTTTCTTTGTTCCACATTATTTTTAGGCATGGTGTACTTAAAAAAACTGCTGGGACTTCTTTTTGTTGCCTTTATGGTTCTTGCCCTATGGCAATGTGCCAAAAGAGGTTCCCCTAGCGGTGGACCCAAGGATATTACCCCGCCCAAACTGACAAGAACCGAGCCCGAGAACTTCAGCACCAATTTTAAGGCAAAAAAAATACGCCTCTATTTTGATGAGCTCATCAAACTGGAAGATGTTCAGAACCAGCTGGTGGTATCCCCTCCGTTTAAGAACCCCGCCACCATAACCCCCATGGGCGCCCCAAGTAAGTATATTGAAGTGGTAATTAAAGATACGCTCCGGGAAAACACTACCTACACCATTAATTTTGGACAAAGTATTGTGGACAACAATGAGGGCAATCCGAATAGTTTTTTAAGCTATGTTTTCTCTACCGGCGATTATTTGGACTCCCTAACCTTGAGCGGTGCGGTAAAAGATGCCATTAACCGAAAAGCGGATGAGTTCATCAGTGTGATGCTGTATGAAATTGATAGTACCTACACCGACTCCACTATTTACAAGCAACCTCCTATGTACATCACCAATACAGGAGATAGCCTTCCCTTTTTTGAGCTGAGGAACCTAAAAGCGGGAAAGTATGCCCTGTTCGGATTAAAAGATGTGAACAAAAATAACATGTTCGACCAAGGGCAAGATAAAATTGGTTTTATTGAGGATACCATCACTCTTCCTACAGATTCCATTTATGGAATAAACCTGTTCCGTGAGCAATTGAATTACAAACCATCGGTGCCCAGTTTGGCGGCCAATAACAAAATCATATTTGGTTATCAGGGCGATTATAGGGACATGGTGATCGAAACCTTAACAACCTTGCCCGACTCGGTAAGTACTGCCATATTGAAAGAAAGGGACAAGGACACCCTAAATTACTGGTTTACGCCAACGGATCTGGATTCCATTATTTTTACGGTAAGAAATGACAAAGTTCAAGTATTGGATACTTTTACTGTGAAAATGCGGAAACTGCCCATGGATTCCTTAAAAGTATCGTCCTCCGTGAACGGAACGTTCAATTTTGAGGATACTTTTAGCATTCTGGCGAATACGCCGATTGCAGCGATGGATACAAGCAATATATCGCTGATGGTAAGCGATTCCATTCCTGCACCTTACACTTATCAGCTGGATACCCTTGGCAATAAAATAGATTTTGATTTTGAAACCGAACCCAACCAAAAATATTCCTTTTCGCTTTTACCGGGTGCGATAACAGATTTTTTTGGTATCCAAAACGATACCTTGGCCTACAATCTATCCACAAGTAGTTTTGCTGATTATGGAAATTTAAGAATGATCTTGAGTGGCGAAGTTGAATTCCCTGTAATTGTTCAACTGACCAATGAAAAGGGTGAGGTACAACGGGAGATTTTCGCCACCGAACCCCAAGCTTTCGAGTTCAACAATTTGAATCCGGGGAATTATGTAGCTCGTATTATTTTTGATGAAAACGGAAATGGGAAATTGGATACGGGAAATTACCTTGAAAAAAGGCAACCGGAAGAAATCAGCTACTATCCCGGAACGATTGAAATAAGGGCGAACTGGGAAAAAGAGGAAACTTTTATCCTATCAAACTAAAGCGGTCACGATCTTCGAGAAACCTTAGTTGCTTTCTGGTGGATGCTACATGTTCTTTATGCAGGGTAGCGTACAAAACTTCTTCATCCTGGGAGAAGGCCAATGGGTCTCCAAGTACATCATAAACTCCTGAATGCCCTGGATATTCGTAATTTAACCCGTCCGTACCTGTTCGGTTTACACCAACACAGTACGACATATTTTCTATGGCCCTTGCCTTAAGAAGTGTGTCCCAAGCATTGATTCTTTTTTTTGGCCAATTGGCCACATAGATCAACACATCGTAGTCCTCTGTATTTCTGGACCAAACCGGGAATCGCAGATCATAGCAAATCATCGGGCAAATTTTGAATCCTTTGTATTCCAATATAAGTCTTTCGCTACCTGCCTCGTACACTTCATCTTCGCCTGCCAACGTAAAGGTGTGTTTTTTGTCGTAGGCTTCAACCGCTCCTTGTGGTGGCACAAAGAACAACCGGTTAAAAAATTTTCCGTTTTCTTGAAAGACAATGCTCCCAACAAGAGCGGTGTTGCTTTGTTGGGCAATTTTCTTCATCCAATCGAGTGTTCCCTTGCTTTCGGACAACAACATCTTCTCAGGCTTCATGGTAAAACCTGTGGTGAACATTTCGGGCAATACGATCAAATCTACATCGTCTGAAATGCCCTCAATCTTTTCTTCAAACATTTTTCGGTTGCTTACCGGGTCTTCCCAGTACAAATCGGTCTGAATCAAAGCAAGGTTCAATGTGGTGGCCATCTAATATTTTTTTAAAAGTTCTTCCAATTCTGTGTTTCCCTGTTCCAAAACAAGGTCCATGGCGGTTTTTCCTCTATTGTCCTTTATGGTGGTATCCGCTCCATGTTTTAAAAGCATTTCTGCAATATCCTTTCGATTGAAAGTTACGGCATAGATAAGACAGGTGGCGCCCATGGCATTTTTTTGATCGACATTGGCCCCGGCATCAATCAACCTTTTGGCAATATCAGTGTAACCTTTAAAGCAAACCCCCATTAAAGCGTTGTTTCCCGAGCCATCCAAAGCATCTACTTGAGCCCCTTTATCCAACAGAAATCCCACAATGTCCCCATGACCATAGTAAGCGGCCAACAACAATGGGGTAGAGCCTCTTTGGTCTTTGGTCTCCAAAAGTTTCGGATTGTTTTCCAATAAGTTCTCAACAGCTTTGGAGTTCCCATTTCGTATGTAGTCGAAGAGTTCTTCTTTATTGCTCATAGGTGATCGAAAGTTATAAAAAAACTGCCATAACCTAGTTGGCCATGGCAGCAATTGTAAGTAATTTTCTTTTTCTATTTTTTGGTTTGAACGGTTTAATCCAAATCAAAGCGATCTAGATTCATTACTTTGGTCCATGCCGCTACAAAGTCTTCAATAAATTTTTGTTTACTGTCTTCGGCTGCATACACTTCAGCCACGGCACGCAAAATGGAGTTGGAACCAAAGACCAAGTCTACACGTGTTCCGATCCATTTCAATTCACCGGACTCACGGTCACTTCCTTCATACAACGACTTTTCCTCATTTATCGCTTTCCATTCCGTACCCATATCCAATAGGTTCACAAAGAAATCGTTGCTCAAAACTCCAACCCTATCGGTGAACACCCCTTTCTTCGAATTATCAAAATTGGCTCCCAATACACGTAAACCGCCTACTAAAACAGTCATTTCAGGTGCAGTAAGAGTAAGTAGTTGTGCTTTATCCACCAATAGGTGTTCTGCCTGTACCTTTACCCCTTCCTTAACGTAGTTACGGAAACCGTCGTACTTTGGCTCAAGATAGTTGGTGGACTCAATTTCGGTCTGATCTTGTTTTGCATCGTTACGGCCAGGATGAAATGGTACCTGAATCGAAGAACCGGCATCGTTGGCTGCTTTTTCAACAGCGGCACTGCCGGCCAATACAATCATATCTGCCAAGGAAATTTTCTTTCCTCCGCTGGCATTTTCGTTAAATTCGTCCTTGATGCCTTCAAGTGAAGTAACTACTTTTCCTATATCCTTGTTGACTTCCCAACCATTCATTGGTTCTAAATTGATACGCGCTCCGTTAGCACCGCCACGCTTATCACCGCCACGGAAAGTGGAAGCGGATGCCCAAGCGGTATATACCAAATCAGAAATGGATAGACCAGATGACAATACTTTTTCCTTCAGCTCTTTTACATCGGCATCATCTACCAAAGTATAATCGATAGCTGGAATAGGATCTTGCCAATCCAGTTCCTCTTGTGGCACCTCTGGTCCCAAATAACGGGAACGAGGTCCCATATCACGGTGAGTCAGCTTAAACCAAGCGCGTGCATACGCATCGGCAAAGGCTTGTGGATCCTCCATGAATCTACGGGAAATTTTTTCGTATTCAGGATCGAAACGAAGCGACAGGTCGGTAGTCAACATGGTCGGTTTCTTGTTCGGTCCGCCATGAGCATCGGGAATAATGGCATCAGCGTCCTTGGCTACCCATTGATGTGCTCCGGCAGGACTTTTCGTCAATTCCCATTCGAATTTAAACAGGAATTTGAAGAAATCGTTGCTCCATTGTACCGGAGTAGAGGTCCATGTGACTTCCAATCCGGAAGTAAAGGCATGGGCACCTTTTCCCGAGCCATTTTTATTGACCCATCCAAAGCCTTGCAACGCCAAATCCTCTCCTTCCGGGTCTCCACCTACCAACTCTGGGTCCCCATTTCCATGGGTTTTACCAATGGTATGTCCACCTGCTATAAGCGCCACGGTTTCCTCATCGTTCATTGCCATGCGCTTAAAGGTCTCCCTAATATCATGCGCGGCAGCTACCGGGTCGGGATTTGCATCAGGTCCCTCTGGGTTTACGTAAATCAATCCCATTTGAACAGCGGCCAATGGGTTCTCCAAATCACGCTCCTCTTTGTTATGCGAGTAGCGGCTATTGGGAGTATCGCTTAAGGCCAACCATTCGGTTTCACTTCCCCAATACACATCCTGGTCCGGCTCCCAAACATCCTCACGACCTCCAGCATAACCAAAAGTGCGGAAGCCAGTGGACTCCAAGGCGACGTTTCCTGCCAATATCATAAGGTCTGCCCAAGAAATTTTCTTGCCATATTTTTGTTTGACGGGCCATAACAATCGACGAGCTTTGTCCAAGCTCACATTGTCCGGCCAAGAATTTAGCGGTGCAAAACGTTGTTGACCACGTCCACCTCCACCACGTCCATCACCGGCACGATAGGTTCCGGCACTGTGCCATGCCATACGAATGAACAAACCGGCGTAACTTCCAAAATCTGCGGGCCACCAATCCTTCGAATCGGTCATTACATCCAAAAGGTCTTTTTTCAATGCTGCATAATCCAGTTTCTTGAACTCCTCCGCATAATTGAACCCCTTCCCAAACGGGTTTGTTTTATTGGAATGCTGTCCCAAAAGTTCCAGTTTAAGTCTGTTCGGCCACCAATCCTCATTTTGGGTGCCGCTTCCTGCCACTTGCTTTAGTTCGCCGTTCAAAAAAGGGCACATGCCCTCATCTGCTCCGTTTGCCAATTCTTTACTCATGATATTATAGTTGTGTGTTAATTAAAAGCTCCTGTAAAATTATACCATAGATTAGCTAAACAATAGATAATCGATATTAAAATACTATTAAATAATAGTCATCATCTATTTTATCCGTCTGGATATTGCCCTTGCTACACGCATTTACACGCTTTCCTAAATTTAATAATTTCTTTGTGCATTCATAAAGATATTCGTTGGTATTAGTATTTAAATTACCTTTAAAGCACTAATCATCAGGAAACTGCATCCTGAACATCAAACACATTTCTACATGAAAAAATTAATCTTCCCTTTAACCATCCTCTTATTTTTCGGTTTCTCCAAGAATACCGGAACCAATCCCTTCAACGAGGACCGAGATTGGATCATGAAACATTTAACAGAGACACAGGAGCACATGAAACAGGTGCTCGATGGCCTTTCTGAAGAACAACTCGATTATAAGCCCGACCCCACTTCGTGGTCCATCGCCGAAAATGTGGAACACTTGGCCTTGACCGAAAAAATGTTTGTTCAAATGCTACATAAAAGTATTGCTGACGGTCCAAAGCCTGAGCTAAAAGACTCCCTGGTTTTTCAGGATGACCAAATCATGCCCATGATATCGGACAGAAGTCAAAAGGTGAAGACTGCCAAACCGTTCGAACCAAGCGGGCAATTTGGTTCCATTGAGGAGACCTTGGATGCTTTGCTTGCCACTAGAAAAGAACTTATGGACTATGTTAAAACCACAAATGATGATTTAAGGAACCGTTATGCCAGTTTGCCCTTCGGCACCGTAGATAGCGCCCAACTCATCGTTTTTATTGCTGGGCACATGGAAAGGCATGTACTACAAATGGAAGAAGTGATGGAAGCCGAGGATTTCCCCGAAATGTAATGGGAAAACTATAGGCTTTCCTTAACACTTATTAGCAAACCCTTTCCAGATTGGAAAGGGTTCTTTCTTTAATTTTGGATAACCTTAAAAAATGAGACCCTATGAAACGTATAAAATCAGTTGTAACGCTTACCCTTTTTCTGTTGGTGATTTCCATATCCGCCCAGAACAAAAAAGAACAAAAAATAATGGCGGATGCCGAAAAAGCAAAATCCACGTTACTGGAAACAAGTCCTAGTCTAGAAGGTTTTTTCGAGAATTCCGCGGGATACGTCATCTTTCCCAATGTTGGTAAAGGTGGATTTATTATCGGCGGCGCATCCGGCAACGGTGTGGTTTACGAAAACGGGACGGTCGTGGGCATGGCCGACCTTAAAAAACTGAACATTGGCCTACAAGCTGGTGGACAAGCCATCATTGAAGTGATTTTCTTTGAAACCGATGTGGACTTACAGCGCTTTAAGACCGAAAAATTCCAATTTGCGGCGGAAACCTCTGCGGTGGCCTTGAAATCTGGAATTGCTTTTGAGGCTAAATACAAAGATGGCGTAGCTGTTTTCGCATTGCCCAAGGCAGGTCTTATGGCCGATGCTTCTGTAGGTGGGCAGAAATTCAGCTATAAGGCATTTTAAATAAATCAATCCCGAACCCCTGGGGTAAAATCCTCGGGGGCATTTTGGGGTAAATCCGTGGTACCAGCTTCGCCCGAATCGTTAAAAATGGTCCATTCACTAAACGTGTAAACAGGATTTCCCTCCAAAATATTTGGATTGCGGATGGCACGTCCATCTTCAAATTCGTGATTGGTCCCTGTTCCATCTTCTCCAATTACACCGAACACATCGATTATAGTCCCAAAAGGATCCACCAATTCCAAATTATCATCCCCATTGGAATCCGCAGGGCTATTTGTGGATACGCCCAAATCGGGAGCAAATCCATAGACCAGTTCAAACTCTGCTGCATTGGGAGAAATTACCAACGTACTTTCTGGGGCAATGATACGTCCCGATAAATCAATGGTAGAACTAATCTCTGTGTTATCGTTGGTGTATCTACGAAGCGTCCACAAGTTTAAATCCAATGGCTTGGAAGATGAGTTGTACAGCTCCACAAAACGGGCACTGGAATTGTTGTCTGGATCGGCCAATTCAGAAATAAAGATTTCATTGGAAGTGAATTCCGTGATAATCTCCGGGCAACGCTCTTCGGAAAAGTCTACATCCTCCAAAGTTCTAATTATTAGTATCGGTGTTTTACCGTCTTTGGTCAAAATCGCTGTTAATGTACCATTTGCTTCGAGCAATGTCTCCGCTTGAAAATCGGCATAACCACTGTTCACAAGCGCAATCTCGTTTTCTTCGCAATCCACTAGTGTTCTTTGAGTTTCTTCTTGGGCAACAGCATAGGTCTCGCCCAAAATTTCTTCAGCAAATTCAATATTTTCCAATTGCACCAATATGTTCGATGGCAAACTGTCCATTTCGGGAATGGTGGCAATCAATGGTTCTGGAGGCCCTGCTGCCTCACAGGAAACCAAAAGATGATCAAACACTTTGCCCGAAGGCAATCTGCCTATCGAAAGATTTCCGAAAGACGTGAAAACACTGCCGATTCTGATGTTGCTTCCTTTTTTGCCCAGATAAAGGTCTTTCAGTTTTACCAAAACTTTGCTTCCCTCTGGAAACTGTAAATGCGATTCCCTCAAATCCACTTCCAGTTGAAGCCCTTTGGCGGGATTGCTCAATGCATCTTGCAGGTAAAGTACCCCGAAAAAATTCCCCGCTCGGTCGGATGATATCACGTAGCCTTCCAATATCAAATCTTCTTGAATTTGGATTACTTCATCTTGCACCAAGGAATCCAACTCAGCAAAATTGATATTCGCGGAAATGTCGGTAGTGCAATTATTCTTTGGTATATTGAATTCCCTACCATCAACACAACATAAAAGGCTCATCAAAATACCGGTTCCCAAAATTTTAAAAATCACATTTTTCATAAGAAGTAGATTAAAAGCTGATGGCTAAATTCAAGAAGTAAGTTCTTCCGTAGCTGTACCAATATTTTGGGGCGAAAGATGGGGAACCACTCTGATTATCCTGTTTCAATTGCCCGAAATTTCCGTTTCTGCTCTGCTCGTAGCCACCTGTGCGGAAAACCGCATCAAAGACATTGTTGATGCTGGCAAAAAAGCTGATGTACTTGCCATCTATCAACCAAGATTTACCACCGACCAGATTCAGCAAATAGATGTCGTCCAACTTATTTTGTTTGAGCAATTTGGAAACGTTCTCTACCGAAGCATCAGGAAAAGGTTCGCCTGTTTCGGGGTCCATCAAAAAACTATTGGTTCTGGTAATGGTGGATAGGTTGCTAAAGTTATTCGTGAGAAAATTGGTCGTGCCACTTATCCACCAATACTTTGGAGCTCTGTAGGAAACGCCCAAAGCCAGCGCCGTTTGTGGCCCTTGGGCCAGTTTTAAATCTTTGAGATCAGCAATGCCCAAACCTATGTTTCCTTCGGCAGCAATAAGATCTTCCTCGGCACCTGCCGTATCAAAATTGATTTGCACGGATGGGTCGCTCGCATATACATAATGGCCCACATTTCCTGCTGCGGTCAACTTTACGCTGGAAGATGCTTCGTATTCAAATCCGAACTCGATGCCTTTGTGAAGCCTGTCCAGACCTGTAATCACTTCCTGGACAAAGTCGGAGCCCAGTCCCGAATCCACAAAAAAGAAATTAATGTCCGTGGTATGTTGAAACCGTGTGTAAAACGCACTGATTCGCCCCGTTAAGCTGGGCAAACGGACAAAATAGCTTAAATCCACACTGTTTACCACCTCGTTTTGAAGCTCGGGAACTATTTCGTTGTTTTCCCGTGGATTGATGAATATGTTCTGAACAATGGGTGGCCGTTCCACCATTCCAGCATTGGCCGTGAACCAATGTCTTCCTGTCAAGAAATACGTGAATCCACCTTTATATGCCAAGTTGGAAAAGGATGCTTTTTCTCCGGTTCCGAAGGAATTTTCCAAATAGCGCTCGTTTTTGAAGAGTCCATTGCGCTGCACATTGAAACTGGAATATGAAGCTGATACAAATCCATCCCATTTGTTGGAGGTCAACTGTACTTGTGCAAATCCTTCCAGCTGCGAGGCATCTAAATTGTAATGATAATTGAACTTTTCACCTTCGTTTTTCTGTAGTGCCCCGTCAACGTCGTTTAAGGTACTGGAGAAGGTGTCCATATCCTCGTGATATGTTGCTCCCAACAAATCTTGAATCTCTGCATAGTTCTCCGATGTTGTGGTTCTATAATTTCCACCAAACCCCAATTTGATGAAATCGTTCATTACATAATTAAAGTTAGCGGCGCCCGAAATGGTCGTGTTCTGAGAAACATCATCATAAATTAAATAGGCTACTTTTTCGCCATTGTTGGCGTTCGCCGTGTACAATTGCTCCCAATTGAGCTGTGGATTTTCCAAAAACGTTTCTTTTGCCAAGTTTGCATTGATAAAATCAGCACCAATGGAACTGTTGATGTGGTAACTGGGCAAATAGCGATAGTAAGTTGGGTCGGGATTCGGCGCATTGTAATACCCAAGTCGACTCCTTGTATTGATTCCTGTTTGATAGGCCAGACCCACATTAAGATTGAATTTCTTTTTTTCCAGTGAATAATTGAGCAGAAACAAGGGCTCAAAAATCTCTCGCTCCCTGGAGTTACGAATTTTGCCATCTTGCTCGCCCCAATATGGGTTGTATTGACCACCCATCAAATCAAAAACCTCTTCGGTCAGAGCGGAAGAACGGCCCCGTCGGTTTCGCGCCAATATCGCCGTAAATGTGATGCTATTTTGCGGATTGAATTGATACTCCATAGCTCCAAAAAAGGAGTAGGCATCGTACAAGGTGCCTTCTACATAGCCTTCCTTGGCCCATCTTCGCGAAGCGGATACGGAATAGGCCAACCCACTTGGTTTTTCTCCTGAATTATAGGTGGCCATCAGCCTGCTTCGATAGGTTCGGTTGGACATTGATGTGGACAAGCGCAATCCAGGACGAAAACGGGAAGGACGTGTGTTGATATTGGTGTTGCCCAATATTCCACCAAAGGTGTATGGATTCAAGGTTAGACTATTCGTGAATTCCTGATTTCGAACGACGTCGTTTAGCCCGCCCCAATTGTTCCATTGTGGCCTGCCATCAAAAAATTTGTTCATCGGAACGCCATTGATCAACACAGTACCGTTTCGTGAATCGTAACCACGGACTTTAAAAAAAGCTTGTCCAAAATCAAAAGCGGCACGGTTCAGAAATATGTCCCTAGTGGATTGCAACAATCCCATCGAACTGGAAATGGATTCAAAATCATCGGAAAGATCACCATCCGTAAGTGAAATCAAATTATCGGTTTGTTCTCTAGCAATATCTCTTTCCAGATAAATGGTCCCCAAATCAATCAGGTTTCCTTCCAAATAGACCGAGAATCGCTTCGAAATAAAATCCAAAGCGGAGATACGGAGCATTTGCTCTTCCGTTTGTGATACATCGATTTCAAATTTTCCACTGGTGGTTGTAAATTCCTGGGAAGTGCTTTCAAGGGTGATTGTAGCATTTGAAATGGGGGTATTTGAACCCTTTTCCATCAATTGCCCTGTAATTCGAGTACTTTGTTGTCCACACAGCGATTTACAACAACAAAGCACGGCCACTACTATGGCTAGCCTCATAGCTTATTGTAGGTTAATTAAGAAAAAAGGGGGTTGTAATTGCTGTACAAACTGCGAAAAAGCAAACAATTGTACTTATTTTAGCTGCAAAATCAAAATAAAATGCGATTATTAATATGCCTACTTGTATTAATATCGACCTCACTTTATGGACAAAAGTCCAAGACATACACCTTAAGAACAATTGCTTTTTACAACTGTGAAAACTTGTTCGACACGGTAAACGATTCACTCACTTTTGATGATGACCGCACTCCCGAGGGACGTTATCATTGGACGCAGGAGCGTTACCTTCAAAAGGTTGAAAACCTATCCCACGTTATCTCTAAAATTGGAGAAGACACCTCTAAAACCTCGCCGGATATTGTGGGGTTGTGCGAGGTGGAAAATCTGGATGTGCTTGAAGATTTAGTGCAACACCCCAATTTAAGGGAAAAGGATTATGGTATCATTCATTTTGATTCCCCAGATGCGCGCGGTATTGATGTGGCACTACTTTATAAAAAGGCAGCGTTTATTCCATCATCGTTTAAAAGTCATCGGCTATTATTGTTTGATGAAATGAGCGAAAGGAAATACACCCGTGATCAATTGGTGGTCGGCGGCACTATGGATCGTGAAAACATCTATTTTATCGTGAACCATTGGCCCTCCCGAAGGGGCGGGTCCGCAAAGAGTTCGCCATTACGGGTAAGAGCGGCTTTGCTGAACAAACGCATCATAGATTCTATTCAGGAATTGGATTTGGATGCGAAAATCATAGCTATGGGCGATTTAAATGACGACCCGATTGATGACAGCTTGAAAAAAATCCTGAAAACCAAGGATAAAAAACGTCAGTTGGATAGCGTCAGCCTATACAACCCTATGGAAGCGATGTTTAAAAAAGGCATGGGTTCGTTGGCCTACCGGGACAAATGGAACCTGTTCGACCAAATGTTTATGACGTCCAATTTGGTGACCGAAGACAGAAAAACGCTATCCTTTTGGAAAGCGGGCATTTTTGCACCTGCATTCATCCGAACGGACAAAGGACGCTTCAAGGGCTATCCGTTGCGCACCTACTCGGGCGGCAGTTATACCGCCGGGTATAGCGACCATTTTCCTGCGTATTTGTTTTTGTTGAAGGAGGTGGAGTGAGATTCCCGCCTGCGCGTGAATGACATCCTAATGTTCTATGCAAACCACTGCGCCCAAGGGATACGGCTCAAAATCAACAATAGGCCTAATCCATAAAAAATGGAGATGGTCTTGAACTTTCGCTCGCTTTCCATCAATTTTTTGTGACGCGACCATCCGATGGTGATCAAAACCAAAGCTATAATGTTAATGAAAGGATGTTCCACCGCCAATAAACGGGCTGGAGCATTCAAGCCGCTCATGCCCAAGGTTTGGATGGCTTTGAGTCCGTTACCCGATACAAAGTATAGGATAAGCCCCACCAACAACTGAATGTGACATAAGATAAGTGCAAATAGACTTATACGTAGGTCCTTTTGCATGGTAAAATCCTTTTTGCCCAACCAGCCAGCTATGGCGTTGATTACGGCAATTACTAAGACGGCCAAAACCACATAGGCCAAATAAGAGTGTAGGTTCTTGATGATTTCCATTAGGTAAAGTTTGTATGGTCTAAAAATACGGAATTTTGGGCATAAAAAAACCCGCCGATTGGCGGGTTTGTTAATCTTAATGTTTTTACTTAGAAATTATATTTAACACTTACATTGTAAGTAGTTCCAATACCTAAGTAATAACCGTATTGATCTTTTTGGCTAATATAGTTTTCACCAAACAAGTTGAATACATTTCCTCTGAAAGTAAGAGAATTATTTCCCATAGGAACTCTATAAGTTGCGCCAGCATCAAAAAGAGTATATGCGGATAACTTTTCTGCTTGATAAACCACACCTGAATCAGCAGCATCAATAACTTCTTCCGTGTCTACAAATCCGTACAAATCGGTATAAATGTTCATATCGACATCAAAACTAAAATTGTCGGTTACATCATAATCCAATCCAAATCCTGTAGAGGTTTGAGGCGCATTGCCTATTTTAGTTCCTGTCAAATCTATATTTCCTGTTTCCAGAGTATTATCCCCTCCGGATACTGTTCCTTGATCTTGCAATTCAATTCTATAAGGGGTTGAGCCATCATACTCCCAATTACCGATGGCACCGTACCATCTTAACATCAAATTAGTAGT
The DNA here is from genome assembly GCA_963677115.1 of uncultured Allomuricauda sp. Classification (GTDB taxonomy): domain Bacteria; phylum Bacteroidota; class Bacteroidia; order Flavobacteriales; family Flavobacteriaceae; genus Flagellimonas. Next base: position 1,598,927 of record OY781874.1, on the reverse strand, counting down.
TGGTCTAATTTTTAAGTCAGCCTCGACTCCTTTATGTAATTGACCTATACCAGAGTAATATGTAAAAACATTTACATCTTCACCTCCAACATTTCTTTCTCCACCTACAGATAAGAACCTGTTTTCCCATAAGGTATAGTATGCATTAAAATTGAAAATCAGACTGCCATCGTTGTAGGTGTATCCGGCTTCGATTCCAGTGATGTTTTCATTATCCACATCTCCATTGTCAACCAAAGTATTTCCTTCAGTTACATTCTCAAAAATGTTATCCAAATACGGCTGACGGGAATAGTAACCAGCATTAGCAAAAACTTTATGGTTTTCAGCAATTTCGTAACCAAGTCCACCTTTGAGATTAAAACCAAGTTTGTTTATGGTCTCAGATTTTTCATCTGTTTCTGTTGTATAACGCTCTTCTCTTTGATATGATTGATTAGATACAGCTCCTTGAAAATATGCAGAAAATCTATTTTTGGCATACTCTACCTGTCCGAACGCTCCCTGATAATTAATCCATTCGGAATAGTCGCGATCATATCTTTGATCTTCGTCCGCAAAATCAAATAATGCTGACCAAGGATTCGCCTTAAAGGTTTCGGAAAGTACATAGTCACTGTCCCTTCTGGCAGACTTGTAGTTGTCTTTAAATCCATCTAACCCCAACAAGTCAATTAGTTGACGGAAGTGAGTCCCTTTGTAAAATCTGACATCTGCCCCAATATTGAATGACCAGAATTCATTGGCTTCAATATTATAGTTTGTAACCAAACCATACCAATTATGGTTGTTTACTGATGATCTAATAACACCACCATTGCTATAAGAACCTAAGTTATTGGCATCTGCTTCAGCTAAGTTATTGGCAACAACAGCATCAAAATCAGCTTCTCCTGTTATAGGATTCAATAAATTGTACGTATCAGAGCTGGCTCCCAAGGCTCCGGTTCCACCACCACGTCCCCAAGAGGCATATAGTACTGTCGACAATGAAGAACTATCATTGATGTTCCAGTCCCAGTTTAAGTTGGCAACTGGTTTATGGTAATAATTCTTTCTCCAAGTAGTCCATTCCCCATCCAAGAAACCTGAATTGTCATTATATTTTTCCCCATACATGGCATACTCTTCCAAGTCTTTTGAATAGTTTTGACCGTGCCACTGTGGAGCTCCAGTTAAAAGAAAATTAATTGTATGGTCCTCATTGGGCACATACCCTACAGAAACGAAATAGTTTTGTCCCTGACCTCTTGTTCCTGCTGCATATTTTCTATATGCTTGCCAATGGTCCACGAAAATAGAGTACGCCCATTTTCCTTTTAATCCCGAATCATAGGAAAAGCTTACCTTACCATAGCTGTCATTAGCTCCAATAAAACGGACAAAACCTCCTTCAGTCTTATCCAAGGTCTTGGATATAACATTGATTGTACCACCTACTGAGGAAATAGCCAACTTAGAAGAACCCAAACCTCTTTGTACTTGGACTGCATTAGCAACATCGGTCATACCCGACCAGTTGGACCAATACATTTTTCCATCTTCCATTCCATTTATAGGCTGTCCATTTAAAAGGAACGCTGTATTAGACTGATCAAACCCTCTCAAAAACATTTGGGAATCACCAAATCCCCCAGCTTGATTTGACACATAGACATTCGGAGTATTTTTCATAACTTCCGGAAATTCAACATTACCTACCCCTTTCGCCTGTATTTCTTGAATCCCTATTGTGGATACAGCGATTGGAGTTTCCCGTGAACCGGCCAAGTCAATTACTCCCGTACCAACAACCACTACCTCACCAAGCTCCTCGGCATCAGGCATAAGTGTAATTGTTCCAACATTTCCTAAGGAGGAAAAAGAAACCTCTTTCTTTAAAAACCCAATATAAGATACCACCAAAGTACCTGAGCTTTGGTTTACTTCAAGTGTAAAATTACCATCAAAATCAGTAGATGTTCCGTTACTGGTTCCTTTAACCATTACGGTTGCTCCTGGTAGTGGTCCGCCCATGTCACCATCGGTAACCGTACCAGTAAGAGTTCCTTGTGCAAATGCCATCGCGGAAACCAAAATAGCCGCAATAGCCAAGTAGATTCTTTTCATTTAATTCAGTGTTTAAGTGTTTAATTAGCGCTGCAAATGTGATCCATTTTTGACATTATACGATTAAGTCAAAGTTAAAATCGCACAAATATAGTTAACACTAAATTAACAAAATAAATTATCTGACAGACAATTGTTTAGGCTTTGCGCAGGGATTTGAGCAGATGGCAATCTACTCCTTAAAAAAATGCAAAAGGTTCAATGTTGAACTATCGTGCTTGCCAATATCTGAATTTTCAATATCGTTCAGAATATTTTTGGCCAACTGCTTACCGAGTTCCACGCCCCATTGATCGTAACTGAAAATGTTCCAGACCACGCCTTGTACAAATATCTTGTGTTCGTAAAGTGCAATCAGCGCGCCCAAGCTTTTAGGGGTAAGCTGCTCTATTAAAATGGAGTTGGTAGGCTTGTTGCCCTCGAAAATCTTAAAAGGAAGGAGTTCTTCCAGCTCTTCGCCAGATAATCCTTGTGATTCCAGTTCTTCCCTTACCTCTTCCGCGGTTTTACCGTTCATCAAGGCTTCGGTCTGGGCAAAATAGTTTGCTATCAATTTATTGTGATGGTCCACATCCCCGTGCAAGGATTTTTTGTATCCTATAAAATCGGTTGGTATCAATTTGGTTCCTTGGTGTATCAACTGGAAAAAGGCGTGCTGTGAGTTGGTGCCCGGTTCGCCCCAAATGATCGTTCCCGTTTCGTGACCGACCCTATTTCCTGCCCTGTCCATACTCTTTCCGTTGCTTTCCATGATGCCTTGCTGCAAGTACGCGGAAAAACGGTGCAAGTATTGGGTATATGGAATAATGGCCTCGGTCTCGGCCTGATAGAAGTTATTGTACCAGACACTGATCAGCGCAAGGATTACAGGAATGTTCTCATCAAATGTGGTTTCTTTAAAATGGACATCCATTTGATGGGCGCCATCCAAAAGGCCCTCAAAATTTTCGTAACCCACAGAAAGTGCTATGGATAATCCAACTGCGCTCCAAAGGGAGAATCTGCCTCCGACCCAATCCCACATCGGGAACACATTTTCATCTGCAATTCCAAATTCCTTGATCTTTTCAAGGTTGGTTGACACGGCCACAAAGTGGTCGGCCACATCCTTTTCTGATGCTGTCTTCAAAAACCATTTTTTAATGGTCAGTGCATTGCTCAAGGTTTCCTGTGTAGTGAAGGATTTGGAAACAATGACGAATAATGTGGTCTCCGGGTCGAGTTCTTTTAATACCTCGTGAACCAAATCACCATCGACATTGCTTACAAAATGTGTTTTTAAATCATTTTGATAAAATTTCAATGCTTCAGTCACCATCACCGGACCCAAATCCGAACCGCCGATTCCAATATTGACTATATCGGTAAAGGCTTTGCCCGTATGTCCCTTTCGCTCTCCAGATATAACGGCTTCGGAGAAAGATTTGATTTTTTCTTTTACCTCAAAAACCTCATCCACAATGTTTTCCCCATCAACAAAAACCTCTGCGCCCTTTTTGGCGCGTAAGGCGGTATGCAGCACCGCCCTGCCTTCGGTCTGGTTGATGAGTTCTCCGTCGAAGTAACTTTTTATGGCATCCTTTAATCCTACCTCATGGGCAAGCTCCAACAACAACTTCAAGGTTTCATTGGTTATCCTATTTTTGGAATAGTCCACCAAAAAATCCTCCCAACGGACGGACATTTCTTGTCCCCTGTCTTCCTCTTTTGAAAAAAGCTCCCTTAAGTGAACGTCTTTGGTATCTTGATAATGTTGCTTAAGTTTTTTCCAGGCTTCCGTAGTTGTGGGGTCGATTGTGGGTAGTGCCATTATTGGTTGTATGATATTAAGGTTTCTTCGGGTTCTACAGGGGCAATGTCAACAAATTCTATACAATCCAATTGCTCTTTTAGAGGTGATATATGCGCCATATAATCCATTCTCAAAGAATCGGCAATCGGGTCGGCCTCTGGTAATTTTTCCTTCAATGGGTCAACTTGTCTTCCATTCTTCCAGAAGCGGTAACAAACGTGCGGGCCACCAGTGTTTCCAGTCATTCCTACCCATCCTATTACATCACCTTGCCGGACGAAAGCTCCTCTTTTCACATTTTGTGCCTTCATGTGTAGGTATTGGGTACTATAGGTTCCATTGTGTTTTATCTTCACATATTTCCCGTTTCCGCCCCTTCGGGTAGATTCGGTTACGGTTCCATCGGCCGTGGCAACGATGGGGGTGCCAACGGGTGCGGCATAATCCGTTCCTTTATGTGGTCGTACTTTGTAACCGTAGTAGGCGATCCTACGCTTTAGGTTGTAACGGGATGATAGTCTGTAACCAAATTTTATTGGCGCCCTAAGGAAAGTGCTTCGAAGATTGTTGGCATCTTGATCAAAATAATCCAATATGTTGTTCACGGAATCGGCCACATACGGAAAGGCATAGATAGTTTTACCTTTATGTTCAAAAAGCGCGGCTTTAATGGGCCCTCTTCCCGCATATATGGTATCATTGATGTATCGTTCATCAAAAACAACTTTAAACTTGTCGCCCTTCTCCAATCGGAAGAAGTCAATGGTCCACGCATAGATTTCGGACAAACTTAACGTTACGGTGTAATCGACCCCTAAATTATCCATGGCCTCGGATAGGCTGCTATTGATCACACCGCCCACCTCGCGTTCCCTGAGCGTAACTTTCTTCTTGTTCTTGTAGGCAACCGCTGCGGTGTCGCGCAAATCTACCACTGTGTAATTTATCTTATCGTTTTGATAGATAAAGACCTCGGCCACTTCGGATGTATCCTTTGATTTAAGAATCAGGTAAGGTTTACCGACCCTGATCTTGCGGACATCAAAAGTATCTCTATATTTCTCTGAAATTTGGGCAATCTTGGGGTAATCCACTTTGTTCTTTAACATAAGTTCCCCGAAACTGTCACCGTTACGCACTGTATCGTGTACTACGTTGAATTCTTCAAGATTAAACCCGTAATGCAAAATTGGTGGTTTTTCTATCACTTCCACCTTTGCCATTTCATCTACCGGTTGTTCCTTTGTCCGTTTGCAAGATGCCGCCAACACAGCAAGCATTAAAATTGCCCAAAAAAATTTCTGCATTATTCTTCTATTCCTTGTATTCTTCTTTTGCAGGGTTAAAATGGTGGTCCACCCATTGTTTTCCCCAAGTACCCAACTCATCTTTGGTATGCAAAGTTGGGAAAAAAATTATTTTCTGAAAACTGGGCGGCAAATAGTCTTTCCAATTGGTGCCCCCGGTCGCCTCCACATCCTTGCCTTCCCTTGCCAAATATCTATGAGCGGAACCCATGTGCATCAATGGCCAATTTACGTTGGCGTTCAAATCCAATTCCTTTAACGCTGAAATCAGTTCTTCATTGCATTGGGATGCCTCTGTAAGCTGTAAATATTTATGATATATTGTACTGTCCTTTACTTGATTGGCTATCCTCAAAAGTCTAGGTGTATATCTAACCTCAAATTGTTTAAGGGTCAATGTTTTTTCGCCCGTTTTTAAATCGGTGGCCCCTTTTTTCCAGTATACATGTTCGAACAACTCTTCTATACTGTTTTCCGAGGAGAATGATTCCCTTTCGGATGCATGTACCATATTTTCCAACGGGGTGGCATAAAATTCAATCATCCTGTACTGTACGGACTGGAATCCACTGGCCGGAAGAAGTGCCATCCGGTAACGAAGAAACTGCTCGCGCTCCATTCCCTTGATCATAATACTGAACGATGATATAAGCGCTTTAAAATAACTGTTGATTCTTCGAACCTTTTCAATAAAAAAGGGCACATCCTGCGATTTGTCCTCCACGATCTGCTTTTGTTCATGCAGAATAAGCTTAAAATAGAGCTCGGTTATCTGGTGGTACATGATGAAGATTTCCTCATCTGGAAAATGTGTCCGGGGTATCTGTAAGCTCAACAAGGTATCCAAATGGATATAATCCCAGTAGGTAAGATATCTTTCGTAAAGAAGTCCATCCAAATAAGAACTCAGGTCTTGGCCCGAGTTTTTGTATTTTTCCTCCAGCTTGTTGATTTGGGAAGCGATTTTTGCATCCTTATCCATTAACAACTCAATATACTAATCCATTATTATTTTAAACTGGTTCCTTAGTCCGTTGTAACCATCGAGATCGGCTTTAAGAGACCCTACGGCCAAATCTGCCTTAATTCTGATGGGTATCTTGTTCCAATCGTTGGAAACCCATAGCGTTAGACTTTCTTTTTCCTTAAAAACCCGACCGGACTGAACCAAAGGTCTAAATTTAAGACATTCTACCTTTCCAAACTTGGTCCTTAAGGTTTCTTTTCCCAAATATTTCAACTGAAACTTAAAAACACCATCATCATCAAAAAGCATATCCAAGTTGATGGATTCACCTTCCTTGAATTCTTCCAGATTATAATTGCTCCTTAAAAAGTAAGATGCCGAAATGAGGTCCTGTATTTGATCGTTGATGGTAAAGTCCTGTTTTGTCCCATTCTTGTTATCGATAAGAACCGCTTTATCCTTTTTGTAGTCAAATTCAATCTCCATATCCTTGGTGTATCCTCCTTCATCTATCTTTCTAATGAATTTGTAAGGTCTGCCGCTTTCCTTGTCAAAATAGCTTTCATAGGTATCGTCGACCTTGAAAAAAATACTGGCGAACCCGGTAGTCTTGCCCTCCCCTACCACATGGTACACGGGAACGTTGTTCAGCGTTTCCGAGGTAAGGTGCAATGTGGCGTAACTGGCATTTAAAAAACCATAGTGAATCCTAAATTTTAACCACTCCCCTGGCTTAAAGGCCTGGCGTACATTTTGTGCCGAGGCGGAGATTGCAAAAAGAAGGCATAAGGCATATGTGATTATCTTTTTCATGTGCAGTTTATTGGTATAAAATTAGTAAAATCAGTTTAGGGGCCACACTGTTCACATTTACTAAAACAAAACTTGTTCCAAAATAGTATAAACAAAAAAAAGCCCAGTCTCGAGACTGGGCTTTTCCTAAATAACCAACCAAACTTTAAATTATGAAAAACCAATACTTAAAGTTATAAGGGAACCACCCCTTATGTGGTGTAAAGATACGGCAACGTTTTGTAGGAAAAATTGTTTTTAACGGACTTTAACTAAACCGCTGTATTATTGATCGGTTTTACCTATTTTTTTGACAAATTATTAAGAGAATCATCCCTTTTGATCAGGTGATTTTTACTAAAACCAATACCCGACACTAAAGAAAAAATTACTGTCACTGATCTCCGGTGACCAAGAGTAATAAATTTGGATCGGTCCCAAAAAAGATTCAAAACCGTATCCCAAACCGTATCCTGAAAAACTTGGTTCCTCGAACCAATCCCCTGTTCTGAAAAGGTCGTCCGCCACGTTGGCATAGTTGGCGGAAAAGAGCAAATGGTGCTTACTCGCAAAACGATAGTCCAGACGGCCAAAACCTTTTACGTAACTATTTCCCGGCAAACTAAGAAAGTCATATCCAAAAAAGGGCATAAAGTTGTTTACAAAATCGTTACCGAAGCCGCCCAAGATAAAGTCAAAAGAACTCACTGGGGAAGTTCCCAGTTTAAACCCTGCATCCGCTTCCAGTTTAACGCTCAAATTGTGCACTGGGGAAAAAACACCTCCAAATTTTCCCTTGGCCACTGCGAATTCTGAAAAATTCTCGTTGTAATCCGACGAGAATGCATAAAAATGAAAATCCCCATCGAACAAAAGCCCTCTTGTAGGAAAATACTTATCATCGTAAGTGTCCAACTTTACTTGGGAGAATGCGCTGAAATAATTAGAGTTTTCGAAGTTGGTCCTTTCATTTCCGTTCGAGGTATTGTTTTCCACATCTGGGTCGGCATCCAACTGGACCAATGTTCTTGTACTATAGTTTAAAAACTTGTGCTCGGCACCTATGGTGAACGCAAACTCCTCCTTTAATACGGTTTGAAGATATATCTGGTTGGTAAGGTCGGTTACATCAATATTTATCCTCTGAATATTTGGGTTGAGGGAAACGTCAAAATTGCCTTGGATCAGGGAAAAATCAATTTCCGAATCAAAATCCGTTAGCTTGGAGTTTATCCCAAAGCTCCAATAATACCCTTTATCCAAATAGTACTGCATGTTGTACCTAATATGGTCCCCAAGAATAAAATCGAACGAAGCCACATCGTCCTTCATTAAAAAATTCTTTTTGGTAAGGTTGATGAGCGCCGCGCTCTTGTACAGATCATCATAATGAGCGGACATTTTGACAAACATTTTGGTTGGGTTCTCCTTGAGCTTTAAAATCAAATCCGTTCCCAGCCCATTGGAGATCAAATCATACCGAATGGCCTTAAAGTTTCCTGTTGCGGAAAGATTGTTCATTCCTTGCCGTAAATCCTTAAAGGAAATCTTCTCCGCAAGGTCAAATCTCAGTTTCCCTTTTATATAGCCCCGTGTATATCGGTCGTTTCCTACAATGATCATCCTATTTACGACCAAACTGTCCACGGCCTTGATCCTCTTCCTAGGTTTTGCAGCCCCCCCTTGTTTCAGGGCGATTTCCCGCAGTTCATCAAATTTTTCCTCTGCCGCCTTTTCCCCACTCTCTATTATCTGCTTTCCCTTGTCAAAGGCAATTACGGAGAACTCTTCAATGTCCGGCCTAATATAAACATCGGTCTCTTTGGACTTCTTTCTCATATCGTTCACGGTACGGTAATTGTTGATCTGCAACAAGATTTCCGTAGCTGATGAAAGGGATTCCCTTGTAGCTAGATCGTGCTGCACGTCCACCCCTATAATTATATCGGCACCCATGGCCTTTACTTGAGCGATCGGGTAGTTGTTGACCACGCCGCCATCAATTAAAATTTGCTCGTTTATCTCGGCAGGCTCAAATAGGGAAGGGAACGTCCCACTTGCCACAATGGCCTCTGGCAAGTAACCTCGATTTAACAAGACCTCTTCCCCGGTCTCTACATTGGTCGCCATACAGACAAACGGTATCGGCAATTTGCCAAAATCCTGCACATCCTTTACATGGTACAGCAACTGGACCAAAAGGTTGTATATGTTCTGTCCGCCGGAAATAGCCTGTGGGAAGGATACCTTAAAATTTTCAAAAGGCAGTGAAAGTGCATAGCGCTCCGAATCCTCCTTTTCATAAAACGTTTTGGCACTCCGCGGTACGTTATCCTGTATTAATCGGGTGAAATCCGTTTTTCGGAATATGGAATCCAGTTCCTGCGAGGAATAACCAGATGCATACAACGCACCTACAATGGCCCCCATACTTGTCCCACCGATGTAGTCTATCGTAACCCCGGCTTCCTCGATTTTTTTTAAGGCTCCGATATGGGCCAACCCCTTGGCTCCACCACCACTGAGCACAAGACCCACTTTTGGCGGTCTGTTTTCCGGGGTCTTCTGGGCAGTCCCCTTCAAACAGAGCAAAGCAATCAGAACGGTAAATAATATTGCCTTGTTTCCCATGGTCTACTTATGAAATGTTTTATGAATTTTCTCTGCCTTTGAAGCACCGACCGAGGCCGTCAATGCTTCCAATGATGCTTCTTTGATTCGTTTTACCGATTTAAAGCTTTTCAACAATTGTTGGGCGGTTTTTTCTCCGACACCTTCAATATTAACCAATTCTGAACTAATCGCCCCCTTACTTCGTTTGTTTCTGTGATGGGTTATACCAAATCGGTGGGCCTCGTTCCTTAGCTGCTGGATTATCTTCAGACTTTCCGACCTTTTATCCAAGTACAGCGGCACCGGGTCGTCCGGAAAATAGATTTCTTCCAGACGCTTTGCTATACCAATAATGGCTATTTTTCCACGTAGCCCCAGAACTTCCAGACTCTTTAAAGCAGAAGATAACTGTCCCTTTCCCCCGTCAACCACAATGAGTTGCGGGAGCGGCTCTTCTTCGTTCAACAGCCTTTTGTACCTTCTAAAAACCACTTCCTCCATACTGGCAAAATCATCGGGGCCTTCCACGGTTCTTATATTGAAGTGGCGATAATCCTTTTTGGAGGGCTTGCCGTCCTTGAAAACCACACATGCCGCAACGGGATTGCTACCCTGAATGTTCGAGTTGTCAAAACATTCAATATGTCTTGGTTCTTCCGACAATCGCAAATCAGACTTCATTTGGGCCATGATACGTTTGGTATGGCGATCGGGGTCGGTAATCTTGATCTGCTTTAGCTTATCCTGACGATAAAATCGTGCATTCCGTTCAGAGAGATCTAGAATCCGGCGTTTGTCCCCCAACTTGGGCAGGGTTACCCTCACATCTTCCTCCACTGTGACCGGGAAGGGCAAGTATACTTCCCTTGAGCTGGAATTGAACCGTTGCCGGAGCTCGGTTATTCCCAATTGCAACAACGCTTCATCGGTTTCGTCCAGCTTCTTTTTAATTTCCAGGGTGTGGGAACGAATTATGGCACCATGCGAAATCTGCAAAAAATTAACGTATCCATGTGTCTCATCAGAAATAATGGTGAACACATCCACATTGTTGATCTTGGGGTTCACCACCGTTGATTTGACTTGATAATTCTCCAGAACATCAATTTTATCCTTCACCCTTTGAGCTTTTTCAAACTCCATCTCCTCTGCATACTCCTTCATCTGCTGTTTAAAGGCCTGAATGGAGTCCTTTAAATTGCCCTTAATGATCTGCCTAATATCTTCAATTTGATCGTGATACCCTTTCTCCGTTTGAAAACCTTCGCAAGGCCCCAAGCAGTTGCCCAAATGATAATCCAGGCACACTTTGTACTTTCCTGCATCTATTTTTTCTTCGGACAGATCATAGTTGCACGTCCGCAGAGGATACAGGCTCTTGATCAGTTCCAAGAGCGTCCGAACCGTTTTCATACTTGTGTAGGGTCCAAAATACTCAGAACCGTCCTTGATCAATTTTCTTGTGGAGAATACCCTTGGAAAACGCTCATTTTTGATACAAATCCACGGATATGATTTATCGTCCTTGAGCAGGACGTTGTACCTTGGCAACAATTTTTTAATAAGATTGTTCTCCAGCAACAGGGCATCCGACTCGGTAGGCACAACTATATGCTTTATGGAATCGATTTTTTTGACCAGCACTCTGGTTTTTCCGTACTCCTGTTTTTTATTGAAATAGGAGGAAACCCGCTTTTTTAGGTCTTTGGCCTTGCCAACATATAGAATTTTGCCGTCAGCATCATAAAACTGATACACTCCTGGGTTATTTGGCAGTGTACTCAACTGTACTTTCAAGGATGCTGATTTGGACATAGATTGCTCTAAAAGTGAACTGTATTCTGACTTTGTAACAAAGTTATATTTTAATTGTAGTGATTATTGTTAAACTTGATGAATTCCTATTTTGGATTGATATATAGCCGTTCTAAGTTTACGAATAGTTCCAAAACGGGAAAGAGCAAAATCCCCTAAAAAACTTCATTATGATGAAAACTGGGGATTTACCACAATAAAACTATGGAAAACCTACAATTAACACCTTGATTATCAGGACAAAATGTTAAACAGTTACTAAAAAAGATGCATTTCATCGATAAAAAGTGCATTTCGCGGTATTCTTTTCAAATGTTTTACTTACATTTAACGGTATAATTACGATCCTATGGAAAACTATATTATCGTTTTGGGAATGTACCTGATTTTGATGCTTTTCTTCAAAATCTTTTTCTCCGTTGCAACAAAAGGAGAGTAGTAGTCCATTGCCCCCAAACAACCCCAAAATCTTCAACAGTCAATGTTGAAACATGAACTGAGAAAAAAATACAAAAATCTGAGAGCGGAAATTTCTCCAACGAAAGCCTCGGATTTAAGTTTGGCCTTGGCCAATAGCTCGCTTCGAATCCCTATCTGGGATTTTTTTTATTACCATATCTTTTTGAGTATCGAAGACAAGAACGAGGTCGACACGTTGCCCTTGATAACGTTGTTGCAAGGCAAGGATAAGCATGTAGTGGTTCCCAAAGTGGTTGGCTCCAACAGCTTGGAAAACTATTTGCTCACGGATAACACTGCTTTTAAAGAAAGTGCGTGGGGGGTTCCTGAACCTGTTGACGGCATTGAGATACCGGAAAATAAAATCGACGTGGTATTTGTTCCCTTGTTGGCTTTTGATGAAATGGGAAACCGTGTAGGGTACGGAAAAGGATTTTATGATGGTTTTCTGAACAAATGCCGAAAAGAGACCCTTAAAATAGGTCTATCTTTTTTTGGTGCCGAACCAAAACTGATTACCGATGTGCACAAAAACGACGTAAAGTTGGACTATTGCATCACTCCAGAAAAGGTTTATACGTTCTGATCGGAAACTTCTTCTTTCTTTTCCGAGCTTTTTGGAAATGCTTTCTTATTGAACACAATCAATATACCCACTCCTGTACTGATTGCCGTATCCGCAATATTGAAGACGGGTTCAAAAAAACGGAACCGGTTACCTCCAACTGACGGCACCCAATCGGGCCAAGTGGTATCCACCAATGGAAAGTACAGCATATCCACCACTTTGCCATGGAACAAACTTCCATAGGGCTGCTCGGCAAATAATGTTGCCACCTGCCCATTGCTATGGTCAAAAATAATTCCGTAAAAAACCGAATCGATAATGTTTCCGACCGCCCCGGCGAAAATCAGTGAAACCGCCAAAATCAATGTCCGCGGTGACTGTTTTCTGATAATGTCCCACAGCCAGTAGCCAATCCCAAAAACAGCAAAAATCCTAAAAATAGTCAATATTAGTTTACCGACAGGTTCGGATATGGGCAACAAGTCGCTCAACTTGGTTCCCCAAGCAGCACCCTCATTCTCTATAAAAAGAATTTTGAACCAACTGAACACTTCGTGGGCCTCTCCCAATATAAAACTGGTCTTGATGTAGATCTTACTGATCTGGTCCACCACTAGGATAAGTGCGATGATAATAAGGGACTTCTTTGAACTCATGCTGTTATTAAAAGGATTGCAAAAATATGGATATTATTTTGTTTTCATCAGTATGATATCACCTTCCACCGACTTTAGAACAAATTGATCATTACCAAAAGGGATGTGCTCTCTTCTCACCGTACCATACACACTTTCTGCCAGCACCTCCCCACGGGGGACAGAAAGGACAATATCACCGGTCTGGGTGGTAACTTTTACCGACTGGGAAATATTTTGTAACGAGCAGCGACCGTTGGACAAGGTTATGTTCATATTCTCATAAGTTCCCGTAGCATAAACATTGGCACTAGTTCCAAACACATCGACATTTTTGTGTTCGGGCACTTTTATTTCCAAAGCTATGGAGATTACCTTGTGCGCACTGAGCTTATCATTTGGGTTCACAAAATTGGGTTGAAAATCTGTACTGATCATGGTTGTGGTCCCACTCTCTTTTATGGAAACCAATAAATCTTTCGCATACTCGCCATCCATGGTGGCCGAAACCTGTACCTCATCAGTCGGCTCCGTCTTTATATCTATTCGATAGCAATAGCGGGCGTCAATTTGGATATTTTGCGTACGGGACCCTATAAAGGCCTTCCTTACCAATTTTTGCCCATGGACATTGATAAGGGTAAAAACGAACATCACGAACACCACCGCCCTCATAAAGAAAAAACGCCCGTAGGCGTTTTATTTATTTTTGCATATTCTTCGCCTCGATGCTCAACGTAGCATGGGGCACAAGCTTTAAACGCTCTTTATTGATGAGCTTTCCGGTTACTCTGCAAATGCCATAGGTCTTGTTCTCGATTCGCAACAAGGCATTCTTAAGATCGCGGATAAATTTTTCTTGGCGGATGGCCAACTGGGTGTTCGCCTCTTTGCTCATGGTCTCGGAACCTTCCTCGAATGCCTTGAACGTTGGCGAGGTATCATCCGTGCCATTATTGCCATCGTTCATGTAAGAGCTCTTCAAAAGCTCCAAATGATTTTTGGCCTTTTCCATTTTCTCCTCGATCAATGTTCTGAATTCCGCAAGGTCCGCATCGGAGTATCTTACTTTTGAATCTTCTGCCATTTTCTTAATGTTTTTGAATAAACAATTTTGTGTCCACCTCATCAAAGGCTATTGCAACACCTTCTTCAAGTTTCTCTTCAAAGTTGAGCTCGGCGGTCAAGGTTTCCGTTTTAATATATTCCTCATTACTGGAAACCGCATTTTCCACTAGGCCGTCCTTCAATATTTTTATATCAATTTTATCGGTTACCTCAAATCCGGATTCTTTTCTCAGGTTCTGGATTCGGTTCACCAATTCTCTGGCAATCCCTTCCTTTTTCAGGTTTTCGTCTATGGTAACATCCAGTGCCACAGTCAATGGACCTGAACTGGCCACCAACCAACCTTCTATATCTTGGGAACTTATTTCTACATCGGTTAACTGTAAATTAACGGTTTTATTTTCCAACTGTAGCAATAATTCTCCTTCACGTTCCATTTTTTGGATATCTTCTTGACCCAAGCTGGATACTTTGCCGGCTATTGCCTTCATATCCTTACCAAATTTCGGGCCCAACACCTTAAAATTGGGTTTAATTTGCTTTACAAGTACACCTGACGCATCATCCAACATCTCAATCTCCTTCACATTGACTTCGGATTTTACCAAATTGGAGACGGATTCGATGTCCTTTCTTTGTTCGTTGTCCAATACAGGAATCATGATTTTTTGAAGCGGTTGGCGTACTTTTATCTTTTCCTTCTGACGGATGGAAAGCACCAAAGAAGAAATTTTCTGGGCCAATTGCATTTTGCGCTCCAAATCCTTGTTGACCATACTGGCATCAAAAACAGGGAATTCGGCTAAATGTACGCTCTCAAAACCATCTTTTTTAGTGGTCGCATCCAAATCACGGTACAATTGCTCCATAAAGAAAGGAGCAATAGGGGCCGATAGTTTTGCCACGGTGGACAAACAGGTGTAAAGGGTCTGGTAAGCCGAAATCTTATCGGTTTGATAATCGCCTTTCCAGAAACGTCTCCTGCTCAAACGCACGTACCAGTTGCTCAAGTTTTCCTGTACATAATCAGAAATCATTCTTGCGGCACGGGTAGCTTCGTAATCGCCGTAGGCTTCATCCACATTCTTGATCAGGGTATGCAACTCGGACAAAATCCATTGGTCAATTTCTGGTCTATCCTTCAACGGAATATCAGCTTCGGAATAATCAAATTCATCAATATTGGCATAAAGTGCCATAAAGGAGTACGTATTGTAGAGCGTTCCGAAGAACTTTCGCTTTACCTCCACAACGCCTTCTATATCAAATTTAAGGTTGTCCCAAGGGTTGGCATTGGAAATCATATACCAACGCGTGGCATCGGGGCCATGTTCGGGCAATACCTCGAAGGGGTCTACCGCATTGCCCAATCGTTTGGACATTTTTTTGCCTTCCTTGTCGAGAACCAGTCCGTTGGAAACCACATTTTTATAGGCAATGCTATCAAAAACCATGGTTCCGATGGCGTGCAAGGTATAGAACCAGCCACGGGTCTGGTCCACACCTTCGGCAATAAAGTTGGCCGGGAACGCTACTCCATCATCAATCAGTTCTTTGTTCTCAAAAGGGTAGTGCCATTGGGCGTAGGGCATGGAACCACTATCGAACCAAACATCGATCAGGTCCGCTTCACGTTTCATCGGCTGCCCTGATTGCGAAACCAAGGTAATGCCATCCACTATATTTTTGTGCAAATCGATTTGATCATAGTTGGACTCGCTCATATCGCCCACCACAAAATCTTCAAACACGTCTTTATCCAGAACGCCGGCTTCGACCGCTTTGGCCATTTCCGATTTTAGCTCTTCCACGGAGCCGATCATAATTTCCTCCTTACCATCTTCCGTACGCCAAATAGGCAATGGAATACCCCAATATCTGGAGCGTGACAGGTTCCAATCGTTGGCATTGGCCAACCAGTTGCCAAAACGTCCCTCTCCAGTGGATTTTGGTTTCCAGTTAATGGTCTGGTTCAACTCGAACATTCGGTCCTTTACATCGGTTACCTTAATGAACCAAGAGTTCAAAGGGTAGTAAAGGATAGGTTTGTCCGTACGCCAGCAGTTCGGGTAGCTGTGCACATATTTCTCGACCTTAAAGGCCTTGTTCTCTATCTTTAGTTTGATGGCAATCTCTACATCAATCGACTTTTCGGGAGCTTCGCCCTCATCGTAGTACTCGTTCTTTACATATTTGCCACCAAACTCTTTCAGTTCTGGTCTAAACTTCCCTTGAAGGTCCACCAACGGAACCGGGTTGTCATTTTCGTCCAAAACCAACATGGGCGGAATCTCCGGTACAGCCTGCTTTGCCACCAAAGCATCATCCGCACCAAAGGTGGGGGCCGTATGCACGATTCCCGTACCGTCCTCGGTGGTTACAAAATCACCTGAAATTATTCTGAAGGCATTCTCGGGATTTTGGTATGGCTGCACGTAATCGATCAGCTGCTCGTACTGAATGCCGACCAAATCCTTGCCCACAAAAGATTCCCCTACCAAATACAGAATCTTTTTGTCTCCTTCCTTAAATGCCTTTAGCTCTTCCTCGGTCTCAACCTGTTTGAACTTTCCCGAAAAATTGTAGCCGACCAAGTTTTTGGCCACGACTACATTGATGGGCTCAAAAGTGTATTGGTTGTATGTTTTTACCAGTACATAATCAATTTTTGGCCCAACGGTCAATGCCGTGTTGGATGGAAGCGTCCATGGTGTGGTCGTCCAAGCCAAAAAGTGGATATCACCCTCTATTTTCTTCAAAAATGCTGGAAGAGAATCGGTTTTGGCCTTAAACTGTGCGGTAACCGTAGTATCCGTCACATCTTGATAGGTACCCGGTTGATTCAGCTCGTGGGAACTTAATCCCGTACCCGCCTTTGGCGAATAGGGCTGAATGGTGTACCCCTTATAAATAAGTCCTTTGTCGTAAATTTGTTTCAGCAGCCACCAAACGGATTCCATGTACTTGGGCTTGTAGGTGATGTACGGGTCGTCCATATCCACCCAATACCCAATTCTCTCGGTCATTTCGTTCCATACATCCGTGTAGCGCATTACCGCTTTTTTGCAGGCTGCATTGTAATCCTCGACCGATATTTTTTTGCCGATATCTTCCTTGGTGATGCCGAGCTCTTTTTCCACACCGATCTCCACGGGCAGGCCATGGGTATCCCATCCGGCTTTTCTTTTTACCTGAAAACCCTTCATGGTTTTGTACCTTGGAAATATATCTTTGATGGTACGCGCCATTACATGATGAATCCCCGGCATTCCGTTTGCGGATGGTGGCCCTTCGTAGAACACGTAGCTCTCCTTGCCTTCCCTTGTGGAAACGCTCTTTTCAAAAATCTGTTTCTCCTTCCAAAAGTCAAGAATTTCTTCAGATACCTTTGGTAAATCCAATCCCTTATATTCCGCAAACTTCATATACTGCTTCTTCTACTAGAATTCAAGTTTGCAAAATTATAAATTTAGATGGAATTATACCCTGCCTTTTCACAATAGAATTCACTTAATTCCCTTAACCTAAATATGATATACAATTTGTCATAGCGATGCATTAATTTACCTACCTTACTACATTATTAACACGCAACCATCGAAATCATGAAAAAAGTACTGTTTGCCGCCATGGCGTTGACCTTATCGCTATCCGTAATGACTTCTTGCAAAGACTCGGAAGATAAAGCAAAACAGGCATCTGAAGATGCCGCCAAAACACTGGAGGAGGCAGGAGAAGACCTTAAGGAAGCTGCAGAAGATGCGGCCGATGCCATGGAAAAAGCTGGAAAAGACGTAAAAGAGGAGGGCCGAAAGGCATTGGATAGCATTAAAAAAGCCGGAAAAGAGATGGAAGCTGCTGCGAAAAAAGCAGTCGATAGTATGTAGTTCAGACTCTTGTCAAAAAACAAAAAGGCTCGGAAAATCCGGGCCTTTTTGTTTTAAAAGACGTAGCCCAATCCCAAAATAAGGTTGGTACCAGGGGAAGCAATTCCCGAGGAATACATCCTGTAGCGTTGGTTAGTCATGTTTTCCAGGCTCACGGATGCCTTCAGCGCATTGGTGATTTGGTACTGCGACCTAAAATTGAGTGTATACCACGATGGTGAATAGGGGTTCCCGTTGGCATCGCTGGCATACATATAGGTTTTGCCCTGTTCGGAAAGTGCCAAATCATTATTGCTCACCTCCCCATTATAGTTGACGAACACATCTGCTTTCAACTTTTGGTTGTCCCAAATCAAATGAACATCACCAAAGGTGGGCGCGGCATGGCGTGATGGGCTATCGGTACCGTCATCATCCTCCTCGACGCCTTCGGTCAGGGTAAGGTTGGAATTGAGGGATAGATGCTCGTTAAAATAAGCTTCCAGACCAAATTCAAAACCATATACATAGGCCTTTGCCGCATTTTGGATGGCCTGAACATTACTCGGCTCTCCATTATATTCTATCTCTGTCCGACCTCCAAAGGAAAAATCCCTTCGGACCAGAGCATCGACCAAATATGTATAGTAGGCAGCTCCTTTCAGCACCAACACATCGTTGAAATTTTTTCTGAGCCCCAACTCTCCGTTGTAGGCGTACTCCGGTTCCAAGTCAGGATTGGGCACTACCACCGACCCAGGTTCCGAGTCGAATATTTTCCCAATATCATCAATGTTCGGTGCCCTGAACCCGGTAGAACCGTTCAATGTTACCTGAAGATCGGACCTTGGAAACCAGCTAAGTCCCAAACTTCCCGTAAGCGCTCCCGTTACAATGTCGGCTTCATCAAACGGAAATGGATAATACGTGGTTTCAAATGTGGCATCTACCCAAACCTGACTGTATCGAATACCTGAAAGTAGGGAGAGATTGGGCTTCAACTGGTATTCGCCATTAATGTACCCCGCCAAGGTCTGCCACGTAGAACCATTGGGATATCTAGATGCGGTCTCCTCAACTTCTTCGGTTTCTATATTGCGCATACTGCCCATGGAGTGCACTTTATTAAAAACGTATTCGGCACCGTAATACAGGTTGAGCGCCCCGATCTTTTTGTTCTCAAAATCCAAGTTTACGGACAATGCATCCACTTTCTCCTGAGTGGAGTACAGTTCTACATCCTGAAAACCGCGATCATGCCGGCTTTCTTCAAAAAATTGATAGGCCGTGGTGAGTTTTACACCATCATAAAACTTGTTCTTTCCTTTTTGGGTGATTTGAAAGTTTCCCATGAACCATTTTTGTGGACCATAGTACCATTCTGCGGAACGAAGGCCATCCCCATTTTTTGATGGACGAATCAATCTATCGTATCTTGGAAAATCGGAGGTTTCCGAATAGTACAGTCCCAGATCGTAGTTCCATGTACTATTAGGTCTGTATGTAAATTTTTGAAGGAAATTAACTTGATCGTACCCCGAACTCACCTGTTTTTTGGGATCATCATTGGACACCAGCACATCGGTTCCATTTTTTTGAACCACATAATTGGGGCGTAAATAGGATTCGGGACCGTGGCCGCCCATTTTCAGATCATCAAAATTATTATAGGTGAAACTGGTATACGATGCCCATTTTTGCTTCCCAAAATTAAAATCTACATGAGCGGTGTTTTCATTATTGGCAGAGGCATATCTGTAATTGGCATTTCCGGAAAATGCCAAACTATCAGCATAGGAAAAACGAGGTTGTTGTGTGTAAAAATTCATAACCCCTCCTATGGCATCGCTACCATAGATTACGGAACCGGGGCCAAAGGTCACCTCGGTCTTTTTTATGGTAAACGGGTCGACCGATATTACATTTTGAAGGTTCCCGCCCCTAAAAATTGCGTTGTTCATCCGAACGCCGTCCACGGACAATAATATTCTATTGGTGGCAAATCCCCTAATCATGGGGCTGCCCCCTCCCAACTGGCTTTTTTGCACAAAAACCTTTCCGCTATTTTGCAAAAGGTCCGCAGCGGTCTGGGGTGTTGTAAAGGCAATGTTTCTCGCATCAAAAGTCTCGATCTTTTGGGGGATGTGTTTTTTTTGCTGTTCCCATTTGGAAACGGACATTACCACTTCCTTAAGTTCCTCGGTCTTTAAAAAAAGATAGACCCGGTTGCCCCTTCTACCTATTTGGGATTTGGTGGTGGAGAAAGGCTCGTAGCTAATGTGCTTGAAGGTAATTCTTTCATTGGGGGCAAAAATGTCCAAATCCCCCTTACCATTGGCATCGGTAATTGTTGTTTTGGACTGGTCTTTGTTAAAAATAGCGATGTTATCCACCGGTATTCCAGAATCGGCATCCAGCACGGTTACTTCTTGGGCGTAAAATTGAAAGCTTAATAAGAAAAGAATTAGGGTTAAGGTTGGTTTTAGGTTTTGCATTTTAAGTAAACACTGCATTTAAAACGGCGAGTGACTTTGGTTCGCGAAATCCGTGTACATGAAGACCATAATACCGGATCATTGTTTTTAAGAGTTCCCGCCTATTAGACTTAGTTAGTTGAATCGTTTGTAATGCCACAAAATCCATGCCTAAAAACTTCTTGAAACTTTCCAGATTTTCGCTCTGAATCAATGGGTTAAGGGATGGTGTTTTGCTAAAGCTTCCTTCCAACAAATCAAAAAACGGCGAATTTGGATAAGATGTATCCGGATAGAACCCCAGATACTTGGTCAAATTCAGTAAAAATAAGATGTGAAAATTGGGGGACGGGGGATGCATATCCATCCATTGGAATGCGTATGCTAAATAGTTGAACAAGCTTTCGTCCTGCTCTTGCTCCCCTATGCTGTTGCCCAACATTTCTGCCAAAAAAAGAACTACGCTGTTTTTGACCACATGGGTGTGCATGGTTTGATAGGGTACGGACACTTTAACATCGCGTATACTCTCCAAAGTTCCTTTGTTCTTATGGTTTGCCACTATTTCCAATTGCATCAACGGCAGAAAATAGGCCGGCCGGATTTTTGCTTTTTTGGAGGCAAGCACTCCTTTCAGCAAATACGACTTTAGACCATCCGATTGTGTAAACGCCCTAACTATAAGACTGGTATCCCCATATTTAAGGGAGGAAAGTACGATGGCCTTTGTTGTGACTTGCATGGGTTTAAAAAAAAAGCAGTTACCAGAGGTGTAAATGTAACCACTCCTTCCGGTAACTGCCAACCAAAAACCATACTAGATGGTTTGTGCTATATCACGCCTTGCGCCAACATCGCATCCGCGACCTTAACAAATCCGGCAATATTCGCTCCCTTTACATAGTTGCAATATCCATCTTCATCCCCGTATTGCGTGCAGGCATCGTGGATATCGGACATAATTCCTTTCAATCGCTTGTCCACTTCCTCCCTGGTCCAGCTGATACGCAAAGAGTTCTGCGACATCTCCAATCCAGAGGTGGCCACACCACCTGCGTTGGATGCCTTCCCTGGTGCGAACAAAATCTTGGCATCATGAAATGCATGTATCGCTTCTGGTGTTGATGGCATATTTGCGCCTTCGGCAACCGCGATGCAACCATTTTTAATCAATACTTTGGCATCGTCCCCGTTCAGCTCGTTCTGAGTGGCACATGGCAATGCAATATCACACTCAACTTTCCATGGGGTCTCTCCTTGGTGGTATTCCGCAGATGGATATTTATCCGCATATTCAGAGATTCGGCCTCGTTTGTTGTTTTTCAAATCCATCACGAAGGCCAATTTCTCCTCATCGATTCCATCCTTATCGTAGATGTACCCGGCAGAATCAGAAAGCGTCAGAACTTTACCGCCAAGGTGCAACACCTTTTCTGCAGCGTATTGGGCCACATTGCCAGAACCTGAAATCAACACTTTTTTTCCTTCGAAAGTTTCGTTTTTGGTCTTTAGCATGCTATCCGCAAAATAAACGGTACCATAACCGGTAGCTTCAGGACGGATCAAAGATCCTCCCCAAGAAAGTCCTTTTCCGGTCAACACGCCCGTAAACTCGTTACGGATTTTCTTATACATTCCGAACAGGAAACCGATTTCACGGGCACCTACGCCAATATCACCGGCCGGGATATCAGTGTTTGGACCAATGTGTCTGCATAGTTCCGTCATAAAGGCGTGGCAAAAACGCATGATCTCATCATCTGATTTACCCTTCGGATTAAAGTCCGAGCCACCTTTACCACCACCCATGGGCAGGGTAGTTAAACTGTTCTTGAAAACCTGTTCAAAAGCCAAGAATTTAAGAACACTGGCATTCACTGTTGGGTGAAAGCGAAGTCCTCCTTTGTACGGGCCAATAGCAGAGTTCATTTGTACACGGTAACCACGGTTTACATGGATTTCCCCATCATCATCGATCCACGCTACACGGAACGATATCAATCGCTCTGGCTCCACCATTCTTAAAAGAATGTTCTTCCCGTGGTAGATGTCGTGTTGAACAATATAAGGTATTACGGTTTCCGCAACCTCTTGCACTGCTTGTATGAATTCGGGCTCATGTCCATTCCTGGAAATCACCTCATCCATAAACACTTTTATTTTGTCTTCTATTCTTTCTTCCATATACGGATAAAAATTAGTTGTCTTTCCGCTTGGGAAAAGCACTTTTTTTGTTGAATTGTTATTATAGGGGCAAAATTATATTATTTCGATAATTTGAACATTTATTTTTTATAAATTTTTCAAAATATTTTAGTTAAGTGCCTGGTTGAGATCGTTTATTAAATCTTCTGCGTCCTCTATGCCCACACTTAACCTGATAAGGGCATCCACCACACCATTTTTTTCCCGTTCTTGTTTTGGAATACTTCCATGGGACATGCTTGCCGGATGCCCCACCAAACTTTCGACACCTCCTAACGATTCGGCAAGGGTAAATATTTTTAAGTTCTCTACGATTTTTATCGCCTTTTTATAGCTTCCCCCCTTGGGTATGAACGAAATCATCCCGCCAAAACCTTCCATTTGTTCTTTTGCCACTTTATGATTGGGATGACTTTCAAAACCTGGCCAATATACTTTATCGATTTTTGGATGGCCCTGTAAATATTTGGCCACCAATGCTGCGTTTTCACAATGCCGTTGCATCCTCACATGGAGTGTTTTAATACCGCGAAGGGTCAAAAAACTATCCATGGGGCCACAGATGCCACCGCTGGATTTTTGGATAAAGTACAATTGGTCGGCCAGTTTTTCATCCTTTACAGCTAAGGCTCCCACAACCACATCGCTATGTCCCGCCAAATATTTTGTCGCGGAATGCATTACAATATCCGCGCCCAAGTCCAATGGCCGCTGCAGGTAGGGCGTAGCAAAGGTGTTGTCCACCGCCAACAATGAATTATGGTGTTTGGCAATCTTGGAAACGGCTTCAATATCTATAATGTTCATCATGGGGTTGGTAGGCGTCTCTACCCAAATCAACTTGGCGTTTTCCGTGATTTGGGAGGCCAGTTCTTCCATATCCACCATCTCCGAAAACCGAAACTTGATTCCATATTTTTCGTATACTCCTTTAAAAAGTCGGTAGCTGCCTCCGTAAAGGTCGCTGGTGCATATTACCTCATCGCCAGGGATCAAGAGTTTCATCACAGCGTCGATTGCCGCCATTCCACTGCCGAACGCCATCCCATATTCACCGTTTTCCAAACTGGCGACCGCATTTTCCAATGCAGTACGTGTGGGGTTGCCCCCTCTGGAATATTCATAGCCCTTATGACCGCCCGGTGTAGGCTGTGCATAGGTTGAGGTTTGGTAGATCGGTGGCATTACCGCCCCAAAAGCCGAATCGGGCCGTTGTCCTCCGTGAATCGCCTTACTATTGAATTTTAACTCTTTTTTGCCCATGTTAAAACTATCTACATACAAATGTATCGTTATCTTTCCGAAGTATTATTTTTGATGACCCAAAACCTCAAATCATGAAAAAATATATAGTCGTTATACTTTTCTTTGGTATTTTGATGAGTTGCCAAACGGAGAGCAAACTTACTTTTGAGCCGACCCAACTGCTGGGGGAAACCTGCGCCGATTGCCCAAAAATAGACATCAATATCCCCAATGCATTGGACGATTCTCCGGTTTCCAAAGCTATAAATCGTTCGCTCAGGGAGGAAATCATTAGCATCATGTCTTTTTCCGAAGACAGGACCATCGATACCATGAATAAGGCGTTGCAATCTTTTACGGACAGCTATAAAGAGTTAAAGACCAAATTCCCCGATGAGATACAATGGGAGGCTACCATTGATGGCGAGGTAATTTATGAAGATGAAAACGTCGTCACTTTAATCTTAAACTCGTATTCCTTTACCGGAGGTGCCCATGGTTATGCCTCGACATCTTATTTGAATTTTGACAAAAAAATCGGTAAAGAACTTGAAAACGCTGAACTTTTTAATGACTTTGACAGCTTTGAAGATTTTGCCGAGGAGAAATTCCGTGATCAAGAGGACATTCCACAGGGGAAAAACATCAATGCCACCGGGTTTATGTTCGAAGGTGATTCATTTCATCTATCCAACAATGTAGGGTACACCAAAGATGGTCTTGAGCTCATTTACAACCAATACGAAGTCGCCTCATATGCCGACGGCCCCATTGTTCTGGTTTTGCCGTACAATGAAGTAAATCCGTACCTCAAACGCAAAGTCAAGCTTTAATTTACCTTATTTAAAATAATATCGCAATCCGGCCCCCAATAGGAGCGTGGAATCATTGAGGTCGCTATTAAAATGATAGTACCCGTTAATGGGAACTATCAAAGAAAAGGCATCCGAAACAAAAAAGTCCATTTCAAAAGACGCGTAGGCACCATATATAAAACTGCTTTCTGCATCTATGGCATTAAACGCAAAATCGGTTTCTCCTTTATTGATGTGCTTGTAGCCCACCGAAGGACCACCTCCAAAATAAAAGTAGGTGCCACGCTTTTTTGAAGTTAATATAGTGGTAAAATAGCCGAAGTTTAACCAGTAATCATCATACGGAAATTCCACACCAGCGTTTGGTTTTTCCTTGGAAAATGTAGCCACCAAGGACACCTGTAGATAATCTATGGCACTATGGTAATGGTTTGCATTAAGCTGAATACCGTACCCGTCCGTTTTGTAAGTCGGTACTGCTCCGATGGATAAATAACTTCTTTGGGAAAAGCATTGGTATGCAGGAAAAATCATGGCTACCAATAGCAGCCAATAACATAAATGGTAGTGTTTCATTTTGATTAAGATTTGGGTTCTTAACAGAATTCACCAACAAATATAGCTGATTTCCTTTGCCTTAGACCTTATGGGGCAATTTTCAAAAAAAATTATAAAAATGTTTAGGCTTTGGCCAATGCTTTTTTTAAGGCGAGAATGGCTCCAAGATGAAGCCCTTCATGAAAAACATTAAAGGAAAGGGCATCTTCGGGACCGCTCAGGCCAATTTTGGGAGTGGTCATATACTCCGGGAATTTTTTGAACTTGCCCTGTTCATAGTCAAGTTGAATACGTTCCACGGTACTAAACAGGTACGTGCTGATTTTTTCGATCTCATCATTTGAGGGTTCGCCTTCCGGAAAAGTTCCTTTTTTATATTTGTTGACCAACTCCTCCTCAATGGTAAAATCCAGACCGCTCAATTTGTACATCAACAATTGAGGGGTAACCACCACATGGACAATGTTCCACCAAATATTATTGTTATAGCCCTCCGGGACCCTGAACAAATCTTCCTTAGGAGTGTTCTGTAAAAAACCGTGCAATATCTTTCTGTTTTTAAGAATGATGTCGAATATCTTTTCCATAATTACCGTTGGTTCAGTTCCCATATTTGTTCAGAACAAAACTAATCCTAAAATCTGAAACCGCTTTTCATAATGGGCATTTAAAAAACAACAACAGCCGCAAAAGCTGTTGAATTTACATGTTGTTAATGCATGTTGATAGATTTTTAACGTCCTTTGTCCTTCCAACGCTACAACCATGAAAAAAATATACCATTTGGGCAGTTGCTCCACTTGTAAACGCATTCTAAAAGAATTGGAACCTTTGGATGGAGTAGAACTTCAAGAAATCAAGTCCGAACCTATTACCGCTGAACAATTGGAACAAATGGAAGCTTTGAGCGGAAGCTACGAGGCCCTTTTTAGTAGAAGGGCCATGCTTTTTAGGCAAAGGGGGCTGCACGAAAAAGAGCTTTCCGAGAAGGACTATAAAAATTTAATTCTGGAACACTACACCTTCTTAAAAAGACCTGTAATTATAGTGGACGACCAGATTTTTGTGGGCAACTCCAAAAAAACGGTAGAAGCCGCTAAGGAAGCGCTGCATTAATGAACAAAAGAACCTTGGCCATTTTGGCCGCCTTTGGCGCTACCCTAATTTATGGTGTAAACCACACTGTGGCCAAAGGCGTAATGCCCTTACATGTTAAACCCTTTGGGTTTATATTGTTAAGGGTAAGTGGGGCCGCCATTCTTTTCTGGCTGATTTCGTTTTTTGGCCCCAAAGAAAAAATTGAAAAAAAAGATTGGGGACGTTTGTTGGTATGTTCCCTTTTAGGCATGTCCATTAACATGCTCTCCTTTTTCAAAGGGCTACAACTGTCCACGCCGATTAACAGTGCTGTTTTGGTGACCATTGTACCCATTATTACTGTTATTGTCTCAGCCTTATTTTTAAGGGAAAAAATAACATTGAACAAGGGGTTCGGCATATTTTTGGGCTTTGTTGGGGCAGTAGGGCTGATTCTTTTTGGTGCCGAAACCCGTCAAAACGCACCAAATATACCCTTGGGAAATTTTTTGTTCATTGTAAACGCTGTTTCCTACGGTTCATACCTTGTTATGGTAAAAAAACTTATAGAGAAATACCATCCCTTCACTTTAATGAAGTGGCTTTTTACCATTGCCATCCTCATCAACCTGCCCATTACACTTCCACAAATTATGGAAATAAAGTTTTCCAGCATACCGCTATGGGCATATGGCTCCATCGCATTTGTGGTCATCGGCACCACTTTTTTAACCTATCTCTTCAATATTTTTGCACTTACCCAACTCAAAGCCTCGTCGGTAGGTGCATTTGTTTATATGCAACCTTTAGTAGGTATTCTTTTTGCCCTGTTTGCTGGCAAGGACAACCTAACCTTGGTAAAGGTCACTGCCATGTGTTTTGTTCTGGTTGGCGTATATATGGCCAGTAAAAAGCCAAATAAAAAATAGTCCGCCAATTGGTATAGGGCATCCGTCAACTCATCCGGTGCATCCATCAATTTAAGTGGTTTGGCTCGACTTGGACCGATTATCTTTATTCGATACTTTACTCTGAAGTACATTATGATTTTAATCGGTATTCTTATTGGCCTGTTCATTTTTGCATTGTATCTGACCCTTTATGCTGCCCTTGAAAAGGTATATAAAATAAATCCTCTATTACATTTGGGTGGCTTTTACTTAATGGTTAAGGTTCTTGATGAAGCAATTCTTAAGGTCATCCCG
Source organism: uncultured Allomuricauda sp. (assembly GCA_963677115.1). Lineage (GTDB taxonomy): Bacteria > Bacteroidota > Bacteroidia > Flavobacteriales > Flavobacteriaceae > Flagellimonas. Next base: position 1,571,357 of record OY781874.1, on the reverse strand, counting down.
GAAAACTACAAGGTCAAACAAATTGAGACTCCTATTCAACTTGATGGACAGATTGGGGTTCTGTTTCGGTTAAACCTATCCAAAATGGCTATTCATGATGATGCAACTACAGTTTTGTTGACCCGTTTTTGCTCCTTCTTTGTTTATGATGTTGGATTAAAGCAATACATAAAACAAAAGAACATCAAAGAGAGATCCAACATATAAAACACAAATCACTTTATTCAATAAAAAATTTATATCCCTTGAAAACAATTAGTCAAACAATGTGCACAGAGCAAATTGCACGTCTTGAAGAAAAGCTACAAAAAGCAAAAGAAACAGATATCCATTTTAAAGTGTTCGGAGCTGGCAGCCATAGGTACAATATAAACCCTCCGGTATCTATTTTCGAGGTAGATGCCTTTGAACAACATTACGGAATACAATTGCCTGAATGCTATAGATCTTTCATACTCAATATTGGCAATGGAGGAAGGTCTTATCTCCATTCCGGTGCCGGTCCTTTTTTTGGAATTTATCCGTTAGGGGATAATTTAAACGACTTGATTCACAGGAATGTCCACCTTCATTTGAAAAAGACGTGCTCACTGGGCCCAAAAATTTCAACAACTGAATGGGATGAAATTATTGAACCCCTTTACGAAGATGACGTTACCGATGAAGATTTCGAAACTTTAAACGGAAACCTTTATGGTGGCATACTGCCACTAGGTTCGCAAGGATGTTCCTATATTCATGCGCTTGTTTTAAACGGACCATATAAAGGCCGAATCTTAAATTTGGACAAAGCTGAGCAAATTCCTCCAGTATTTTCTGAACACAATAATTTTTTGGATTGGTACGAGAACTGGCTCGATGAAATCATCTCGGGAAAATTGATAACAATCACCCCGAGCTGGTTCGGCTATCCCAAGAATTGACCCGTTGACTTACAAAATATCGATATCCTTTGGCACTTGAACATGCTTACGGGTATCTTCCTTGGTCAAAATTTTAAAATCCTCGGCCTTTTCCATCGATTCAAAAGCATTCAAAAATTCATCGGGTAGACCGGTAAGTTTTCTGCTCTTTAAATCGATCCAGGCACCCATCATCTCGCAACGAGCAAAATTTTTCCCGTTGTGATCATAAAAGTTGTGCCTGAACTCAAAGAACATCCCATCCTTGCTCATCCCAACAAATTCCAATGACACCTTTACGGGCATCCCCGGAAAAGCCTCTTTAAAATAATATACGTGCTCATAGAAAACGACGGGGCCAATATTATGGGAAGCCATACTTTTTGGATTAAAGCCAAGCAATCCCAAATAGGCCATTCGGGTGTGGCTCATATAATTTATATAGGCCGAATTCGCCAAGTGTCGATTAGCGTCCGTATCGCTCCATCTGATCTCAAATTCTTTAAAAAACATAGCAGGTTATTTTGTTATGCATGCATAATAATTACAAAAATACCATAGTTTTGATAACTGTTTCCAATATGGATGAAGAATTGTTCCTATTTTTAATCATAGTTTAACACGAGACCCATGAGCCAAAAAGCTGAATTCATCAAAAATCTATCCCTTCCCGTAATTGCCGCTCCAATGTTCCTGATTTCGGGACCAAAGTTGGTGGTAGAGTGTTGCAAAAATGGCATTGTGGGGACATTTCCTGCACTAAACCAGCGTACAAGTGAAGGTTTTGAGGAATGGCTCATCCAAATAAAATCCGAATTAAAGGCCTTTGAGGAGGAAACCGGAAAAAAAGCAGCTCCTTTCGGGGTCAATTTGGTGGTACACCCCACCAATCCACGGTTGGAGGCCGATGTAAAGTTGTGCATCAAACATCAAGTGCCTTTGGTCATTACTTCTCTTGGGGCCGTTAGTCAGGTCGTGGACGCCATTCACAGTTACGGAGGTCTGGTCTTTCACGACATCATTAAAAAACGGCATGCCGAAAAAGCGGCAGAAGCCGGTGTGGACGGACTTATTCTCGTATCCGCCGGAGCAGGTGGCCATGGTGGAACCATCAACCCGATGAGCTTGATCGCAGAAGTGAAAAAATTCTTTGACAAGACCATCGTTCTTTCGGGATGCATCAGTACAGGAAGGGATGTGGCTTCTGCATTGCAGATGGGAGCTGACCTCGCCTATATGGGCACCCGTTTTATCAATACCGAAGAAAGCCAGGCCACGGAAGAATACCGAAAAATGATCATTGATGCAGGAGCCAGTGATGTAGTCTACACTGCGGCCATCTCAGGAGTGCATGCAAATTTTTTGGCCGCAAGTTTACAGGCCGCTGGAATTACCGAAGAGGATTTGAAAAAAGACACTAAAATCGATTTTGGCAAAGAACTGGATACCGAGGCCAAAGCATGGAAAACCATTTGGTCCGCTGGCCAAGGCGCCACCACAATTGATGATGTATTGCCGGTATCAAAGCTTGTGGCCCATTTAAAAGATGGTTTTAAGAAAGCGGTCGGGGAACAGGCCCAACTTTTAAAAACCTATCCAAAGGAATAGCAAATGCCACAACTTAGATCCAAATACATTCCTCCTTTTTTGTTTAGGAACGGTCATTTCTCTACGATTTACTCTGGCATTGTCCGATCCGTAAACGGCGTGGTGCAAAAAAAGGAGCGTCTTATCCTTTCCGATGGCGATTTTATGGATTTGGATTGGAGCGATTCATCAACCCCTACCCAAAAACTTGTGGTGCTGCTGCACGGATTGGAAGGAGATGCCCAACGCCCATACATCACCGGGAGTGCCAAAATTCTCAATCAAAATGGGTACGATATCTGCGCCGTAAATTACCGTGGTTGCAGTGGCGAACCCAACACGATGTACCGGTCCTATCATTCAGGTGCCACAGAGGATTTAATTGAAGTGCTCGACCATATTCTCAACACAAGAAATTACTCCGAAATCTATTTGAAAGGATTTAGTCTGGGCGGCAACCTATTGCTCAAATATTTGGGAGAAGGCAACAAAGTACCAAAGGAACTAAAGGGTGCCGTAGCGGTTTCTGTTCCATGTAATCTTCATGATTCCTGTAAGCAACTGCTCAGTCCAAAAAATGTACTGTATGCCATTAGGTTCAAGGGGAACCTATTGGGGAAACTTCGACAAAAACAGTTGTTGTTCCCAGAAAAAATAACGGATTCCGACATCAAAAAAATTAAGACCTTAAAAGATTTCGATGACATCTACACCAGTGGCGCCCACGGTTTTAAAGATGCCCTTGACTATTATCAAAAATCCAGCTCACTTCAATTTTTACCCACAATTCAGGTCCCAAGCTTAATCATCAATGCAAAAAATGATTCCTTTTTGGGCAAGGAATGCTATCCCTTTACAGAAACAGAAAATAACCCTTCACTATATTTGGAAACCCCGACATTTGGTGGGCATGTAGGATTTTGGGGCAAAAATAACATCACTTACACCGAAAAAAGAGCCCTGGATTTTTTCGACTCCCTATAACTCAAACGTTTTCAGAAGTGGTACTGTGATGATCTGCACAAAAACACCCGGATTATTAATCGCTAATTACCTATCTTAGTGGCTTGGATTACACAAACAAACTTCAATAGAATTAGAATGAAAAAAATTGTAATGTTCTTGGCCATGGGAGCCATGATAGCCAGCTGCGGCGGTAAAAAAGAAGAGAAAAAAGATGGTTTTGAAGTAAGCCGCACCAAAACTGAAGATACCAAAGCCCAATCTAAAGAAGGTGTGCCTGTTGATTTGGACAACAAAGGTGTTGGTCCAATAAAGAACTTGGAGTTCCCCGATGAAATCAACGAAGAAATGGCAGCTAGGGGTAAAGAAAAATTTGATGGTATTTGTGTGGCTTGCCACATGATAGACCAGCGTATGATCGGTCCTGCCCTAAAAGGTGTTTATGACAGAAGAAGCCCTGAATGGGTAATGAACATGATCTTGAACCCTGATGGGATGTTGAAAGAAGACCCCATTGCCAAAGCTTTGTTGAAAGAATACAACAACGCCATAATGCTGAACCAAAATTTAAGCGAGGACGAGGCGAGAGATGTTGCCGAGTACTTGAGAACACTCTAAAAAACCAACTACTTAATAGTTGAAAGCTGCTGTTTTGCAATAAAACAGCAGCTTTTTTTATATCTTAATACAAAGTTCGGATGATGAAAAAAGTATTGTTTTCGGTTTTATGTTTGTTCGCGGGGCCCATAGTATTTGCCCAAGATCCCCTTGGCGCTTGGACCTTTATAGAATCGGGTGATGATGGGCAAGAGATTGAGCATGTTCTTACACTAACAGAGAATTTTTTTTCCGAGGCCTATTTTAAGAAAGCCGATGGAAAGTTTTTGGGAACCAAAGGTGGCAGCTACGCGATAACGGATGGAAATATAGATTATACTTACGAGTTTTCAACTCAAAACCCCGAAATCGTCGGAAAAATGGAGTCGAAACCCTATAACTTGGTCGAGGATGGTCTTGAATGGGACGACACAACTTGGACCCGTATTGATGACGGAACCCCGGGAGACCTTTTTGGCGCATGGCTGATATCCGGCAGAAAGCGTAATGGCGAGATCATAAAGCGTGACACGTCCGGTCCACGCAAAACCATGAAAATTCTATCCGGGACCCGATTTCAATGGATAGCCTACAATATCGAGACCAAGGAGTTTCTGGGAACCGGAGGCGGAACCTATACCACAGTAGACGGGAAGTATACCGAAAACATAGGCTTTTTCTCGCGTGATGATTCCAGAACGGGAGCAAGTTTACAGTTCGATTATGAACTGAAAAATGGTGATTGGCACCATTCCGGATTAAGTAGTAAAGGAGACCCCATTTATGAGGTTTGGAGTAAAAGAACCCAATAAAACTTCCAGGAGGTCATATTGGTTTTTTTGGTACTTTTCTGAAACATTAACCATTAATTTCTGTTAAAATGAAAACCACATGTATCCTACTCTTTTTCGCTATTCTATTGGCGGAATCCTGCGGTAGTGCAAAAATGGATGCAGAAGCGCTCTATGGCACCACTTGGGAATTGGAGTATATTTCTGGAACACGCATTGCTTTTGAAGGGCTTTTTCCAGAGAAAAAGCCGCAAATCACTTTTGATAAAGAATCGGGGAAAGTAACTGGTACAGACAGTTGCAACGGGTACTCCGCAGATTACGAACTTGCAGAAAACACCATAGTTTTTGGCGACCCAGGACCAACCACTATGATGTTCTGTGGGGGCAGCGAACGCCAATTTTTGGAAATGATGAAGAAAATTGATGGGTATTCCTTGGAAGAGGGCAAACTCAATCTTTTGGTTGGCGATGTACCTATGATGCGGTTCAAAAAATTATGATCATGAAAAAAATACTTATCCCATATTTTACAGTCTTTTTGCTTTTCGGCTGTATTGAAAAGAAAAAACAAGAATCGGTGGAACCTGAAGCTGCCGAAGCAGCAGAAAAAGTTACTGCCGATACTATTAAAACAGCAGAAAAAAAGCGTGAAATGGAGCCCATTGCCATGAAAATTGACGGCAGTTATTTTAAGGCCACCGGAACCGAACCATTTTGGGGCCTCAAAATATATAACGACAAAGTCCAGCTTCAAACTATGGAAGATACGATACAAACTCCCAATACGGAGCCCATAAAAGCCCAGGATGCCAATATTAGCATATACCGCATACAAACAGAGGGAACACTGATGGACATCATTATTTCCAACAAGGAGTGTACCAACGCCATGTCAGGGGAAGTTTCACCCTACACGGTAACCATTTCATATAAAAATACCGCGGATGGAGAAACCTTGGTGTACGAAGGCTGCGGTTCCTATATTACCGATTACAGACTGCACGACATTTGGATCTTGGAAGAAATGAAAGGCACGACCGTTTCCAAAGAAAGTTTCAATGGTAAAGAAGTCCCCAATATGGAAGTAAACATCAATAGCAACAGGTTCTCAGGTTTTTCGGGATGTAACCGTATGACGGGAAGCCTTTTTTACGAGAAGGATGTTCTTCGTTTCACACAAATAGCTTCAACCCGAATGGCCTGCCCCAATATGGACAAAGAAACCGAGTTCCTGACCGCGCTACAAGCAAGCACGAGCTACAAAGTGGAAAACAATAGGCTTTATCTCTCCAATCCATCAGAAGAAAATCTACTGATATTTAAAAAAATCGACTGAACATATAAAACAGTTTCCCTTTTCCGTTTGTAGCGATTGTTTTTATTTTGATGGCTCACTCTAACCTACAATCGCAAGAAATGGAATTACCTTATAAAGAAATACCTCCTTACCCGACCGATTATGCTTCGGGAAATCTAGTGGCCAGAATGATTGACGGGTTGGGCTATCGCTATTATTGGGCCACTGAAGGGTTGACTGAAAGGGATCTTGGCCATACGCCTTCCGAAGAAAGCCGTTCGGCCATGGAAACCTTGGTACATATTTACGTTTTATCCCAATCCATTTTAAAAACAAATCAAGGTGAACCGATCCTGAATCTGGACAGGAAAGACAGCCATCCGTTTAGTGAATTGCGAAAAATGACCTTGAACAACTTTAAAAAGGCGCGTGATTTGGTTCTTAGCAAGGACATCTCCGATTTGGAACAACTCACCATCATTTTTGAAGAAGGGGGAAACAAATCAGAATTCCCGTATTGGAACATGATCAATGGTATGATTACGGATTGCATCCATCATACAGGTCAAGTGGTTTTAATGCGCCGTTCCAGTGGCAATCCACAAAATCCCAACGTAAATGTGTTTTTGGGGAAAACCAAGGAATAAGGTTCCGACTTAATCCACCACAACCTTATAGGTTGGGTCTTCCAATACGTTTACTTCGATAATATCGTCGGCATTGGCCAACAACCGCCTACAGTCTCGGCTCAAATGCTTCAAATGTACTTTTTTGCCCACTTTTCGGTAACGCTCGGTCATTTTATTCACAGCTTCAATAGCGGACATATCCACCAATCTACTTTCTTTAAAGTCGATAACTACCTCGTCCGGGTCGTTGAGAACATCAAACTTTTCGGCAAACAACGTAGTGCTTCCAAAAAACAAGGGACCGTAGATTTCGTAATGCTTTACGCCTTCGTCGTCGGTACTTTTTCTGGCACGGATACGTTTTGCGTTGTCCCACGCAAATACCAGGGCCGAAATAATCACTCCCACCAAAACGGCCAAGGCCAAGTTGTGAAGGAAAACGGTCACCAAGGTCACCAACACCATCACCAACACATCCGATTTTGGCATTCTGCGAAAGGTTTTCAGGCTCGCCCATTCAAAAGTTCCCAATGCCACCATGATCATAAGTCCCGTTAGTGCGGCCATCGGTACTTTTTCAATCAATCCTGAACCAAACATAATAAAGACCAACAACATTAAAGCGGCAAAAATTCCAGAAAGTCTAGCTCTTGCACCATTGGAAGTATTGATCAAGCTCTGCCCGATCATGGCGCATCCGCCCATACCGGAAAACAATCCGGAGAGAATGTTCGCAGTTCCTTGCGCAACAGCTTCTTTGTTGCCACGACCACGTGTTTCCGTAATTTCGTCAATAATATTTAGGGTCAAAAGACTTTCAATCAAACCAACGCCCGCCATAATTGCGGCAAATGGAAAGATAATCTGTAGGGTTTCCCATGTAAAAGGAAGGTCGGGGATATGAAAAGGAGGAAATGTTCCTTGGATCGAAGCAATATCGCCAATGGTCCGTGTGTCCAATCCAAAGAAAAACACAATTCCGAACACCAAAAGAATAGCGGCCAAAGATGCGGGGATGGCCTTAGTAAGTTTGGGCAGTCCCCAAATCACGAGCATGGTCAACAGTACCAATCCCAAGAAAATGTAAAGTGTACTTCCGCTTAACCATTCGCCATCCACAGTTTGGAACTGGCTCATCTGTGACATGAATATAATTACGGCCAAGCCGTTCACAAATCCAAATATTACGGGATGCGGCACCAACCGCATCAATTTTCCAAGTCGAAGCATCCCTGCCAGCATCTGCATTATACCTGCAAGAATTACCGTAGCAAAAACATATTCCACCCCATATTGCTGCGCCAAACTTACGATGACCACCGCTACGGCACCGGTAGCACCAGAGATCATTCCTGGTCGCCCGCCCAATATTGAGGTGACCAATCCCATAACAAATGCGGCATACAATCCAGTTAAGGGAGACAGGCCCGCAATGAAGGCAAAGGCGATGGCTTCGGGCACCAAGGCGAGTGCCACGGTCAAGCCAGATAAAATTTCCGTGCGATAGTTTACTTTTTGTGAAAAATCGAAAAGATTGAGATACTTTTTCATGGCTTCCTTCTTGAAGCGGGCAAAAGTAACATTATTAAATGCAAGACCCTAATCGACCAAGAATTTTTAAGGATTTGATAATCCAACAGTTAGTAAGCGCCAATACCTTTTCCCCAAGCGGAGTTTATTTGGCGGTTTCGTATGGGGTCGGTTCCAATAGTGCGCATTCCCCAACATCCTTCCATAAAAAAGAACCGCCCCGAACTTTACTGCTTGGGGCGGTTCTTAACTAAATAACCAACCAAAAAAACTGTTTGTATAGTCGAACAAAACTGTTCTCCCTTACATATTTCGTTGACGTACCACGTCCATTACAGGATTGTTGGCCTTTGAACGTTTTTTACCCGTTCCGTCATTTGATTTCAAATATTGAATGTATCCCCTTCCTGTAAATTCATATACCGTTCCACTGGATACATGGTACAACTCTATGGTACTGTCATTTATAACGTACAACTCAAAATAATCATTGCCCAAATAGTCATAATCCAGTGTTAAAGTTTTCAGAGAGGCATCATCGCTTACATCATATACTTCGTAATCCCCCTCATAATCCCATTGTACATTGGTAAGCGGAATGTCATGACTATCGACCGAGGACCTAAAATACCCGCCGGCACCATCAAAAAACTGTAGGTAGTTTTCTTCATCAAACTCGTTCAATGCCCCCAGCTCACTGGTATAGGTTTTCTCCCAAACTTGGTATTCCTGTAAAAAGTAGTGGATGTTGTCGTAGAATACCATATCGTAATCAAAGTTGCCTCGCTGGTAGCCTTCCAAAATATAGGAAGTGTCGGAACGTGGGTCGTACAGTTCCAAGGTGTTGTCGTCCAATGCAAAAACCTCCAACAACCAAAGGCCATCTACATCGTGGTCTATTTCCACCTGACCGCTGTAGGTGGCATAGGCACCGACATCTATTCCCAATCCGTTGCCTGTTTTGCCCAATCCTGAAAGGTTGTTGTTGGCATAAACGATACCCCCATCGAAAGAAATGGTAAACGCTCGCTGTAAAAAGGGAACTTCACCGTTTCCACGGGTTTCGTTGATGTCCACGTACCAAAGGTCGTGCGATTCCAAAACCAAGGCGGTATTTATGGGCGGTTCGATGATCAAATCATCTTCCACAATAACCTCGGTGTAGCACGAACTGGCCAATAGGCCAATGAACAAAATTCCAAAGAGTAGTTTTCTATTTTTCATAATCGAGGTTTTAAAGTTCTCTTTATGTAAACCAAGCACTATGCCAAAATTTTTAACCTATTGATAATCAATAAATAATAAGCTGATGAATTTATTTTTTAGCTTTACGTCCTAATTTGGATGCATGAAAGACAAACTTACGTTTGGAGTTTTTGGAGGAGGCAGCTGGGGAACAGCCATTGTGAAGATGTTGACTGAAAATTTAGATGAGGTCAATTGGTATATGCGAAGCGATTCCGCGATTCGCCACATTAAAAAAGAATGGCACAATCCCAACTATTTGAGCTCCGTGGAGTTTGATGTGGACCAACTCAAGATGAGCTTTGACATTAATGAGGTCGTGGAAGCATCCGACGTACTCATTTTTGCCATTCCTTCGGCTTTTCTGGACAGGGAACTTCAGCAGTTGACGGCTTCGCTCAAGGATAAAATCATTTTCTCGGCCATAAAGGGAATCGTTCCGGAAAGCGGACGGATCGTTGGGGAACATTTTAATGAGAAATACGAAATTCCTTTTGAGAGCATAGGGGTGATTACCGGACCCTGCCATGCGGAAGAGGTTGCCTTGGAGCGCCTATCATATCTTACCATTGCCTGTGCGGATGCCGACAAGGCGAAAATGGTGGCCAAACACCTAAAGAGTGATTATATCCGCACTAAAATCTCCGACGATATCATCGGTACGGAATACGCAGCCATGTTGAAGAACATTTATGCTATTGCTGCGGGCATTGCCCATGGACTCGGTTACGGAGACAATTTCCAAAGTGTGCTGATGAGCAACGCCATTCGGGAAATGAAGCGTTTTATCGACCGGGTCTACAAAATGAAGCGAAACATCAATGCCTCAGCTTATCTGGGCGATTTGTTGGTAACGGGCTATTCCGTTTTTAGTAGGAACCGTATGTTCGGGAATATGATCGGCAAGGGCTACACCGTAAAAAGTGCCATGATGGAAATGAACATGGTGGCAGAAGGCTATTATGCGACCCAAAGTGCCCATGACTTAATGGAAAAACTACAAAAGAAATCCAAAACGCCAATTATCAGTGCTGTCTATCAAGTCCTTTACAAAAACAAGAGCCCAAAAAAGGTGTTTGAGAAGCTGACGGAGAAGTTGGATTAATCCCGCTCCAAGGAAAAATCGGAATGTTCCTTTAACTCCGTGTCCAACTCTTGGGAAAAGACCTCCATTTTTTCTGTGGAGTAATTGTACGCTTTCCGGAATTCCTCAAAAACTGAAGCTTTGTATTTTCGGACGCTGTCAATGTCAAAATAGAGTCGGCCCGTTCTTCGAATAAAAAAGTCCAATGGGTTCAACGCCATTTCGTGGGCAATGGTAAATTGCACCTCTGCCCTGATCATTCGTTCCTTGGGTTTGTCGCCTTTTATCTTGACGTACAGGTCCAAAATGGATTCGGTCTGCTTGCCGTAGGTGGTCACCAAATACCACGCATCGTACTTCGCAAAACCATCGGCTTGCAGTTGTTCTTCTATCTGGGCAATATATTTTTTAACGTGTTTGAACTTTTTAAAATCGTTTCCACAAAGTGGAATCTTGTCCGTAGTACAATCTGCGAGGTTTAAATCATGGTCCTCCGCCATTTTTTTGGCGATTCGGTTCACCGTTCGCTCCGCCATCTTTCGGTATCCCGTAAGCTTACCTCCCGCTATGCTTACCAATCCCGTATCGGAGGTAAAGATTTCATCCTTTCGTGATAATTCGGAGGCTGACTTGCCTTCCTCGTGGATCAAAGGTCGCAGTCCGGCCCAAGAAGAAATGATGTCGTCCAACTCCAAATCAATATCGGGGAACATATTGTTGACCGCCGAAATCAGGTAGATAGCATCTGCAAGTTCCGTGGTAACATGGTCCTTATCGGAATCGTAATTGGTATCTGTGGTGCCAATATAGGTGACCTTTCCACGCGGAATGGCGAACATCATCCTGCCATCGGGAACGTCAAAATAAACGGATTGCTTCACGGGGAGTTTTTCCTTTTGAAACACCAAGTGTACGCCCTTGGTCAGGTGCAAGCGCTTGCCCTTTTTGGACTGGTTCACACTTCTAAGTTCATCCACCCAAGGCCCTGCGGCATTGATCACATATTTTGATGACACACTGTATTCATCTCCAAAAACCTCGTCCGAAAACTTGACCCCTGCTACTCTTTCATCCCCATAAACAAAATCCGTCACCTTGGTGTAATTGAATATCTCAGTACCAAATTGAAGGCTGGTCTTTAGGTTTTCCAAGGTCAATCGGGCATCATCTGTTCGGTACTCGGCATAATAGCCAGCACCGTTCAGTATCTTTTTGGGCAAAAGGGGCTCCAATTTCATAGCTTCCTTTTTCTCCAGCATCTGTCGTTTATCATCCCCTGAAACCTGTGCCAAAATATCATAGACCTTCAAGCCAATAGATGTTAGCCATTTTCCATAGGAACCACCTTCGATAAGTGGAAGCAACATTTTTTCGGGAAGCACTAGATGCGGGGCCAATTTATGCACAATGGCCCTTTCCGAACCCACTTCTTTCACCAACCAAAAATCGAACTGTTTTAGGTAGCGTAGCCCTCCGTGTATCAACTTGGTGGATTTACTGCTGGTGCCAGAAGCAAAATCGCCCTTTTCGAGCAGCAACACCTTCATCCCGCGAGAAGATGCATCCAGGGCAATGCCCGCCCCAGTAATTCCTCCGCCGATCACAATAAGGTCGTACCTTGTGTCACCCGCTTTTTGCAGTCTGTCCTTTCTATCCACGTTGGAAAAAGCAATGTTCTCGCCCATGTTTCTATTTGTTGAATTCGTATTCGCGTTCCACTTTGCAGATCCTGACCTTGTACCAGGAATACCATGTTTTTATTCCATTTTTCTGCGCCTGTCGATGGTCCATATTGGCTTTCCAATCGGCAATGGCCTCCAAACTCTCCCAATAACTGACCGTAATGCCAAATCCGTCCCGGGCACTTTCCATACCTAAAAAGCCGGGTTGTTTTTGGGCCAGAGTTTCCATTTCCTCCGCCATTTTGGCATAACCAAGGTCCCCTTCCGTCCTAAGGCTGGTAAAAATCACTGCGTAGTATGGTTTTTGAAGCTCCATTTAGGTGATGTATTCTTTTTCCATAAAATAATTGACCAAGGCCTCCTTCATTAAAACGGATTGTTCACCGGCCTTTAATGGCGGCAATTGTTCCTTCATGGTATAGTGCGGCCATCCGTCTTCATCAAAAAAATCAAAATCATAGTAGCCATAAGGCTCCAACAACCGGCAGATGGCAATATGCATCAGGTTGACCTTCTCGTCCTTTTTAAATTTACGATGAAAGTCGCCCAATTCCTGAACGCCCACCAAATAGACGATTCCGTCCAATTCCAAGGGATCCCCATCGGAAAATTGTGCGGATAGTTTCTTCACCAAAAACTCCCACCGCTCTCTTAATTGTTCGTCTCTTGACATGTGATTTGATATGAGTACCAAAGGTACAAATCAATATTCTATATTTGTTAAAACCCGTGTATGAGCTTTTTGGATATAATCATCGGAATTCTTTTGGTCTGGGGCCTTTACAAAGGCTTAAGGAATGGCCTTTTTGTTGAGCTTGCTTCCCTGATTGCCTTGATCGCCGGAATATATGGTGCCATCCATTTTTCCTACATCACCGGCGATTACCTTGCCGAGCGGTTTGATTGGAGCGACCAATATCTGAAAATTGCCGCTTTTCTGATTACGTTTTTTGCCATCATCATTGTGGTGAACTTGGCCGGAAAATTCCTGACCAAGATTGCGGATTTTGCCATGCTCGGAATTTTGAACAAAATTGCCGGTGGTATTTTTGGCGCCCTAAAGGTTGCCGTAATTCTAGGGGCGTTTTTAATTTTCTTCGAAAAGCTCGCCTCTCCCTTGGGACTCATCAACGAGGAAACCAAGGAAGAATCGGTCTTCTATGAGCCCATCAAAGAGTTGGGGGACTTGGTCTTTTCTTACGTACTGGATACTGATGAAAGTGGGCCCTCAAAAGAAATAGAGGTAAGGGAAGAAATTATATAAACGGTTTATTTTTACCGATAAAATGATTTGAACCCTATCCAAAGCATCCCATCCACAACAATTTCCTGTATTTCAACCCGATAAATTGGCCTGACATGGAAATTTCATGGAAAAAGATGGTCGCTCTATTAGTTTAGCAACAGAGAACAGTAGGGAATTGAACACTCCCGGAAAACACCCCGAAAATGAAAAAATTATATGGCATTCCATTGGTCATAGCACTTTCTATTCTATTAAGTTACTGCAGCACATCGCCTGTGCAGCAAGAGGAGCAAGACTATACCGAGGCAACCCTTGGCAACGAAAAAATCACCGTAGATCCCGTTAAAATGGAGGAAGACCTATTAAAGTTGGTCAACCATCACCGTGAATCCATTGGGCTGACCATTTTGGACAAAAGCGAACCGGCCTATAAATATGCCGAAGAGCACAATGACTACATGATTTCAAAAAACACGCTTAACCACGATAATTTTCAGTCCCGGGCCGAAAAGATTGCTGAAGAGACCAATGCAATCAGCGTATCTGAAAACGTGGCCAGGTACTATGTTTCGGCAGAAAAAACTTTGGAAGGATGGCTCAACAGTGCATCACATAAGAAAGCCATGGAAGGCGATTTTTCGCATACCACCTTGAGCGTTCAATTGGATAAGCAAGGTAGGCCATACTATACCCAGATTTTCATAAAAGTAAAATAACCCAACCTGTACAGCACAAAAAAAGACCTGCCATGTGGCGGGTCTTTTTTGTTAATCGCTATGTTCACAGCAAGGTTTTTTTTACCTTTCGTAAAATCTTTGAACATGGCAATAAAGGCACCTTTTAACCTAAACAAGTGGATTGAGGAAAACCGGGACACCCTAAAACCACCCGTGGGCAATAAAAATCTTTATAAGGAGTCCGGGGATTATATTGTTATGATCGTAGCCGGTCCAAACGCCAGAAAGGATTACCACTATAATGAAACGGAGGAGCTTTTCTATCAGTTAGAGGGGAACATTGAAGTCCACATCCAAGAGGATGGTCAAAAGAAGACGATGAAGCTTGGGCCCGGGGACATGTACCTTCATCCTGCCAAGGTACCACATTCTCCTGCTCGTCAAGCTGGTTCCATAGGGTTGGTAATTGAGCGAAAAAGAGCTGATTTAGATGCCAAGGATGGTCTATTATGGTTCTGCGACAATTGTAACCATAAGCTGTACGAGGTTTACTTTACACTTAACGATATCGAGAAGGATTTTCTAGGTCATTTTAAGCACTTTTATGGTTCGGAAGATTTACGTACTTGTGATAATTGCGGCACGGTTATGCCTGTAGATGAACGTTTTATGGCCAAGGAAGAATGATGCTCCTTTTATCAAAGATCATTATCGGTATTGTGGCATTGCTTCACATTTACTTTTTATGGTTGGAGATGTTCGCATGGACAACAAAGGCAAAAAAGGTGTTCCGATCGTTGCCGGAACATTTGTTCGAACCCACCAAAACATTGGCGGCCAACCAAGGTCTCTACAACGGTTTCTTGGCTGCCGGACTAATTTGGTCTTTGATCATTGAAAATTCAACATGGCAAATCTATGTGGGATTGTTCTTTTTGAGCTGTGTTGCCGTGGCCGGAATATATGGGGCGGCTACTGCGTCAAAAAAAATATTCACGGTACAGGCGCTACCGGCGTTGATCGGAATTCTTCTCTTGCTGATCCATCTATTCCTATAAACCGTTCATCCTCTGGGAGATTATTTGTATAATTGTAAAAATATAACAATACACTCTTAAAAAGTTATAAATGTCAAATACAACGACTGCTTTTGGAATAAAGGAAGCCCTGAAAGAATTGGGCCTAAACGAAATAAACAATGGTACCTCCACTGGAACAAACTGGTTCTCCGAGGGAGAAATCATAGCATCCTACTCTCCTGTTGATGGCGCATTGATCGGCAAAGTGAAGGCCACCACTGGAGAGGACTACGAAAAAGTCATCAATACCGCTCAAGAAGGTTTTAAAAAATGGCGGACCATGCCAGCGCCCCAACGCGGAGAGGTAGTTCGAAAATTTAATGATGAACTACGCAGATTAAAAGAGCCGTTGGGCAAGTTGGTCTCCTACGAAATGGGCAAAAGTTATCAAGAAGGACTTGGAGAGGTACAAGAAATGATCGATATCTGCGACTTTGCTGTTGGTCTTTCCCGGCAATTACATGGGTTGACCATGCACAGCGAGCGTCCAGGACATAGGATGTACGAACAGTATCATCCGCTGGGAGTGGTCGGTATTATTTCCGCATTTAACTTCCCCGTAGCTGTCTGGTCCTGGAACACGGCCTTAGCCTGGGTCTGTGGCGATGCCTGTATTTGGAAAGGTTCCGAAAAAACCCCTATGACCTCTGTGGCCTGCCAAAATATTGCAGCTCGCGTGTTTTCCGAAAATGGTGTGCCCGAAGGAATTTCATGTTTGATTACAGGAGATTATGCGGTGGGTGAATTCATGACCAAAGACGAACGAATTCCATTGATTTCGGCAACAGGTTCTACCAGAATGGGAAAAATGGTCGCAAAAACTGTGGGTGAAAGACTAGGAAAATCTTTATTGGAACTTGGAGGAAACAACGCTATCATCGTAACACCCGATGCCAACATAAAAAATACAGTGATCGGCGCCGTATTTGGTGCTGTGGGCACCTGTGGACAACGATGTACCTCAACACGTAGATTGATTGTCCATGAAGATGTTTATGACAAGGTGAAAAATGCCATTGTCGATGCATACAAGCAAATCCGCATTGGCAATCCTTTGGATGAAAACAACCATGTTGGGCCACTTATCGATAAGGATGCAGTGAAAAACTATTTGAACGCTCTCGAAAAAGTGGAGGCCGAGGGTGGGAACATCTTGGTAGAAGGCGGAGTCTTGGAAGGCGAAGGTTATGAAAGTGGTTGTTATGTAAAACCGGCCATCGCTGAAGCTGAAAATCACTTTGAGATTGTTCAGCACGAAACTTTTGGCCCAGTATTGTACATTTTAAAATATAGCGGTGACCTCGAAAATGCATTGGATATGCAAAATGGGGTAAGGCAAGGTCTATCATCTGCGATAATGACCAATAATTTGCGCGAGGCGGAACGATTCCTCTCCGTTGAAGGTTCGGATTGTGGGATTGCCAATGTCAATATAGGTACTTCCGGAGCTGAGATCGGTGGTGCTTTTGGCGGTGAAAAAGAAACCGGAGGTGGAAGAGAAAGTGGTTCAGACGCATGGAAAGTGTACATGCGAAGACAAACAAACACCATCAACTATACTACAGAGCTACCACTCGCACAAGGCATTAAGTTCGATCTATAAAAAAGAAAAGCCGCCCATTTGACATTGAATTCAAATGGGCAGTCTTTAAAACCAACTTAACTAACTCAAACTTAACTTTAAAGCCCTATTTCAGTACCGGATCGTTGTCGGGAGAACAGGGCTCCTCACTTAATGTTGAGTTCCAAATTTCTACATATTTAATGAAGAAATTAAGGGGGATGTTACCATTGGTCGCTAATAGTGTATAATTGGTAACTTTTATTTTATTTTCTGTTTTTTGAATTTTCCTACAAATCCTGCCCGTTTTAAAAACAGCTCGGTTGATCTCCGTTTTATTTGGATTTTGAAGATTTTTTTGATGCATTGTACAAACAGTTCTCATTGTTTATGTAAAGGCTAAGGATTGGTATAGTTCTTCTTTCTTCTATTCTGGTATTGGCTCGATATGGCCGTTACAGCAATAGTTTCCGAAATATTGGCGTATTTGGACAATAGTCCCTCCGCTTTCGATAAAGCTCTCGAACTTAATGCAGTTGAAATAGAAAAGCCCATGAGTGCCCAACTCCGGGGAAGCCGATAATGCATTCAAGACCCACCATCATGCCCCGTCCTGGCAAAAATGACATACGAAGGATATTGGTATATAGTTGTTGGGTAACAAAAGTACAGGGGCGGGAAATATCAAAGAAACAGAGACAGACCTGTCTTCCTACATCATGCCATTGGCCTCCACCCACTTAAAAGTGTACTGTTCTTGTGAAAATTGCATCCGTTCCGAAATTCTTTGCAAGCGGTCAGGGAGGTTCATCAGATATACCCTTGCCTTTTCCGCTTGGTCGGAAAGACCACGAAGATTTCCGATCTCCCAATAATCATTCAACTTTTTCAAAATATCAATGTAATCCTGAGCAGTATACACCCCCAAACGTTGTGCACAATTGGAAAACTGTTCAAATGCCTCACCGATACTTCCTCCGGATTCCCTCAAAAAGTGGGCGGGCATTACTATTTTTTTCTTCATCATATCGGCAAAGGCCAATACCATTCCATCTGGGTCTTGTCCCATAATGGTCTTTACAAACTCACGATAGGCCAAATGGTGCCTCATTTCGTCCCCGGCAATGATGGTGCACATTTTTGCAAGAAGACCATTTCCTTTTTGCCTGGCCATTTTACCGACCCTTTTGTGCGAAATATTGGTGGCCAGTTCTTGAAAAGTGGTATACACAAAATTTTTATAGGGATCTCTATCGGTTCCAATATCAAACCCATCGGCAATCAGGTGCTGCGTGGTAATTTCGATTTCTCTCATATTGACCCTGCCCGATAGGTATAGATACTTGTTCAGAACATCACCATGACGGTTCTCTTCGGCGGTCCAGGCTCGCACCCATTTGCTCCAGCCGTTTTCTTTGCCACTATGTTGGTCTATCCCCTCTACATCCATCAACCAAGATTCGTAGGTAGGAAGGGCTTCTTCGGTAATGGTATCGGCGACCAGGGTCACCCAGAAATCATAGCCCAGCTCCTTCGCTTCTCCACGAAGCTTCTCCACTTCATCAAAAAAGTTATCACTTTGGGAATCTGGCAAAAAATCAGTGGGCTGCCATATTTTCTCGGTCGGGATCAGAAACTCGTTCATAAAACCGTCAACCTTGGGCTCAATGGCCTGCATCACTTCCAACCTTACATTCTTTATCGACATAATATGGGGTTTTTACAAAGGTCTTTATAATTTACTGAAATTAACTCAAATTTCTTCCTCTTTCTCCAGGATAAAATTTATGGACCGGATCACTTTGCCAAAACTCTTTGGTTTCCACGTCCATCATGGTCAATCCTCCCATGAAAGCGGCTCCGGTATCCACGTTCCAAACATTGGCCCTATTCTGGGGTTCTACAAACTCTCTTTTGGATATTGGGGTATGGCCGATAAACACTTCTCTATAATGTGTCAACCTCTTTGGAAACCTGGGATCAGTGCGCTTTAAATTGGGATCCAGTGCAGTGGCAAGTTCCCATAATGTACGATCCCAATAAAATGATTGCTGGAAATACTCGTAATCAATACCCTTAAGGTTCGTATAGCCCGCATGCAGATACAACCGGTTATTGTCCGCAAGATAGTAGTTCTGCAAACCTTCATAAAAATTAAGATGGATCCTCCACTTTTCTTTGTCTGCATTTAAATACGAATCTCGCGTTGCCGTACCTCCATGTGCCAACCATTGCGGATTTTCCCTTTGATCTACAAGCCAGGCTTTACAGAGTTCATCATGGTTTCCGCGAATAAAGGTACACCAGTATTCACTTTGCAACTGAATCAAAAAATCAATGGTCTCTACCGCCGTGCTCCAACCATCCACATAATCGCCCAAAAAAACAATATGATCTTCAGGGGTTACCTTGGCTTTGTCCATCAATTGTTCCAAAGCCCTTACTCCAGAATGGATATCGCCCACTACCAGTGTTCGCATAGAAAAGTTTTTTGGCAATATTACATACAAAACATCGGCCCATGAAAAATCATGATGGCTTTATCACGCATTTAACCTAGAATTCAAATAAACCCGACCGTTTTTTGGACATGGCACTATTTTCTATGTACCTTAGAATATTCCGAAAAACGATATGAAAAAAGTTTATTGCATCGGCGAAGTGTTGATAGATTTTGTTGCAGAACAACAAGGAAGCGACCTTTCCAAAGCAAACCATTTTACCAAAAAAGCAGGCGGAGCACCAGCCAATGTGGCCTGTGCCATTTCCAAACTGGGAGGTAACGGAATTTTTATTGGCAGCGTTGGGAATGATCCCTTTGGCAGATTTCTTTTGGAAACCTTAAAAAATGAAGGGGTGGACGTTTCGCTGACCCAGTTATCCGACACGTTTACAACACTGGCCTTTGTTTCCCTCTCGGAAGATGGGGAACGCGATTTTGTTTTTAGCCGGGGAGCCGACAAAGAACTCAAATACAATTCCGATCTACGGAAAAACCTTTCAGGGAACATACTTCACCTGGGAGCGGCAACGGCACTTTTGGGAGGACCTTTGGAAAAAACATACGGCAGATATCTCTTTGATGGGCTCACAAAGGAAATGTTCATTTGTTTTGACCCCAATTTTAGAATCGACCTTTGGAAAGATGACGAAGAAACCTTCATAAAAAAGTGCATGCCGTTTGTGGAAAAATCCCATTTGTGCAAGTTCAGTATGGAAGAAGCCCAGCTTATTTCAGGGAAAGAGGATTTACATGAAGCCTGCGATACCCTGCACAAGGTCGGGGCAAAAATCATTACGGTGACCTTGGGCAAAGATGGCACTTTATTGAGCATGAAGGGCACTAAAAAAGTGATTCCCAGCATGGAGGTAATTCCCATTGATACCACAGGTGCGGGCGATGCCTTTATAGGCTGCCTCTTGCACCAAATTTCGGATTTGGGCAATTTTGAGCGAGTTTTCGAAGATTTTTCCTTGGTTGAGAACATGGTGGCCAAAGCCAATAAGGCAGGGGCCATTACCACTACAAACTATGGCGCCATTGTGGCGTTGCCCACAAAAGAACAGCTGGAACAATAAATGAACCAAGCCAGTTTACATAGAACACTCCCCAATAAAGGGAAGAGCGGCCAAGAACTTTTTGATCAACGGTTGGCGACCAACCTTACCCTGATTCAAACACAGTTTTTTTCGCTTTATCCAGAGGAACGTTACGAAAAACAGTTCAAAAAACTATTGAAATTGCTCCCCAAGTTATTCTCGGAGCGACCCGAAGCGTTACAAAAGCAGGATTTGAATCGATTGCAATCCGGCAATTGGTACCAATCCGAAAAGTTGATCGGGATGCAACTTTACGTGGAGCATTTCAACAAGGACTTAAAGGGACTGCAAGAAAAGATACCCTATTTTAAAAACCTTGGGGTCAACTTTCTGCACCTAATGCCCATTACCCCTCGGCCCGAAGGAGAAAGTGATGGGGGCTATGCAGTGAACAACTACCTCGAAGTTGACAAAAAATATGGTTCGAAGGACGATTTACTCGAATTGACCAAGGCGTTTCGCAAAAACGATATCTACTTGATGCTCGATTTTGTGGTCAATCATACTTCCAATGAGTTTTCATGGGCCAAAAAAGCAAAGAAAGGAGAGAAAAAATATCAGGGCTACTACTACACCTACGAGGATTTTACCATCCCAGCGGAGTTTGAAAGAACCCTGCCCGAGGTGTTTCCCGAAACCTCGCCGGGCAATTTCACCTATATCCCTGAAATGGAAAGATGGGTAATGACGGTCTTCAACACCTATCAATGGGATCTTAACTACACCAACCCCGAAGTCTTCTTGGAGATGCTCACCAATTTGGTAAAGCTAACGGACATGGGCGTAGATGTGGTACGCTTTGATGCCCTTGCCTTTCTCTGGAAAAAAATCGGGACCATTTCCCAAAACCTGCCAGAAGCGCACAACCTCACCTCCCTTTTCCGAATGTGCCTGCAGGTGGTGGCCCCAGGTTCCATCCTGTTGGCGGAGGCCATTGTGGCACCTACCGATATCGTAAAATATTTTGGGGAGGAAGAAAAAAAAGGCAACGAATGTGAGATTGCCTATAATGCATCCTTAATGGCACTTTTGTGGAATTCCATCGCCACAAAAAAAACACAATTGCTGTATAAAAGCTTGATGCACGTTCCGCCCAAACCAAAGGATTGTACGTGGATCAATTACATCCGCTGCCACGACGATATCGGATTGGGATACGAGAACCATCTCATCCAAGAATTGGGCTGGAACCCGGATATGCACCGAAAATTCTTGTTGGACTACTATTGCCAACGCTTGGATTGGTCCCCAGCTACCGGATTGCTATTTATGTACAATCCAAAAACAGGTGATGGAAGGATTACAGGTAGTGCGGCATCCTTATTGGGGCTGGAACGGGCCATCAAAACCAACAATGGCGACCTAAAGGAGGCATCGGTGCGAAAAATAATTATGTTACATGGCATTACATTGGCCTTTGGGGGAATTCCATTGATCTACGCGGGGGACGAAATCGGAACGCTCAACGATTATTCCTTTCAAAAGGATGCATCAAAAAAAGGGGATAGCCGATGGGTGAACCGCCCAAAGCAGGATTGGGAAACCATTTCAAATTTGGAAAAAGAAAATTCTCCTCAATCCAGAATATTCCATGCGCTTCAAAAACTCATTAAAATAAGAAAGGAGAACAGCATTTTTGCCGATCAAAACAACCTTGAGCTCTACCATACAGGGAACGACCATATTTTTTCGTTTGAAAGGGCCCAAGACAATAAAGGATTGTTGGTCATCTGCAATTTTGATGAAAACCCTCAGGTTATCGATAGCAGCTGGATAAAAAAATTGGGGTATTTTAGTAAAGGAGAGCCCTTGGATTTGGTATCCGGTGAAAAAGTGGGGCTGAACAGTGCCCTTTTGGAAATTATGCCCTACCAGATGCTCTGGCTGATGAAACCCTAAGAATACCTCACTTTTCTCAAAATCCGTTGTGACTCTTTCAAGGATTGGTATACATGGGAATCATAGGCTTTCAGCAATGCTCTGGAACCATCCATTTTGTCCTTCGCTTCTTCAAAACCATTCAAGTAACAAATCAAATAGGTAGCGGGCAAATGGGTAATATCGGTATGCTCCGAATCGGTCAATGGAATATGCGTTTCCAGTTTTTTGAGCAACGCATTATTGGCGTTGTACACATGATACAGCGTTTTTTTATCAAACTGTGGCGGTTCAAATATGAGTTTGCTGTTGATGGTATACTTGCCATTGTCCGAAAATGTAATGATCATCTCTTCCAAGGGATAATATTTTTGGTGAGAACCCAGCCCCAACTGAACATATTCCAGCGTTTTAAAGGAATCCTCGTCATAATCAATGGTAATTTCATCCAAAGCGGAATAAAAAAGCTTCACTTGTTCGTTTATCAGCTCTATATCCACACGGGAATAGTAGATTTTTCCTTTTACCTTCTTCTTGTTGCCGGCCCAACAAACGACAAACTGCTCCTTGAACACTTTGTAATCGCTGGTCAAGTCCGGGTGACGGGTATTGAAAAAGTTGATTACCGCATCCAGCGTATACTCGATATTGTTTCGGGCATGTTGCTCAATAGTGGCCACTTTTTCGGAATTGATGTCCTTGAGTTCAATGTCAAAAGCTTTGGGAAGGCTGATACTCCCTTCTCGGAAAAAAACTGCGCCTCCGTAATATTTCCAGATGTTCTTCCGCAATGCACAAACTTTTCCGTTGGACCTGATGGTGACCAGGCCGACCACCTTCCCTTCGGGCAAATGGGGAAAAGGAATGTTCTCGTAGGAAATCAAAGGGGGGTTGTCCAAATAGGCATTGACCAGGTTTTGGATCTTGCTGTCATCAAAAAAATCGACACCAACAATGGTATTGTCCTCATCTTCCACGCCAATAACGATAAAGGAATTGTTTTTGGGGTTGCTATTGGCCAAAGCGCAGACGTGTTTTAAAAACTTGGCCTTGCCTTCCTTTTCCCCAATGGATATAAAACGCTTTTTATCGTAAAAACTATTCTCGTCGTTGTGGGCCAATAAGTTTTTTACGAGTAGGCGTTTGTTGATCATAGTTCCTTCTTCACTATTGTGCTGCTGGCCTGCGCGGTGGGCATTACCACAAGGTCGGCAATGTTTACGTGGTAGGGCCGGGTGACCACGAACAGGATAATATCCGCTATGTCTTCGGGTTTTAAGGGCTGGAATCCTTTGTACACGTTGGATGCCTTTTCGGTATCTCCCTTAAAGCGTACATCGCTGAACTCTGTTTCCACCAAGCCCGGGTTTACGGCCCCGACCCGAATACCGTAGGCATTTAAATCTATTCGCATCCCTTGGTTGATGGCATCCACTGCGTGCT
Organism: uncultured Allomuricauda sp.; assembly: GCA_963677115.1. GTDB lineage: Bacteria > Bacteroidota > Bacteroidia > Flavobacteriales > Flavobacteriaceae > Flagellimonas. Next base: position 1,547,563 of record OY781874.1, on the reverse strand, counting down.
TGCTGGCACAGTACACATTTCCGTTGGGGTAAACTTCCTTGCCCGCGGTAGAGCCAATATTGATGATATGCCCCGATTTACGTTCCGTCATCTGAGGGATGATGGCTTTGGATATGTACAGCAATCCCTTGACGTTGATGTCCAACATCGCATCCCAATCGTCCGGGTTGCCTTTGTCAATCGGGTCCAAGCCGTGAGCATTCCCCGCATTGTTGACCAAGACATCTATTTCCGCAAACTCTTTCGGCAAACTTCCAATGGCCGAGAATACATCTTCCCGGTTTCTAACATCAAAATTGAGCGTATAAATTGCCGTGTCCCTTCCCAACCCATTCTGTAATTCTTTGAGTCTTTCCTCTCGTCGCCCACAAAGGATCAGATTAAAACCGTGCTTTGCAAAAAGTTCCGCGGTTGCTTTTCCTATTCCACTGGTTGCGCCTGTTATTAGTGCAGTTTTAGACATTGTACAATTTTTCTACGGAACATCATGGCCTTGGCCAGCCACCAAAAGCGTAAACCAATCCTGAAGTTCCAATTCTATTTTTGCGGCCTCGGCCGATTTTTTAATCCTTTCTTTGTTTGTTGTTCCGATCACGGGATGGACTTTGGCAGGGTGTTTTAAGATCCAAGCCAAAAGCAACTGGCTTTCATCTGCATTGTACTTATCCATAAGCGGTAACATCGCTTCCCTTATCCGTTCCACCTGTTCATCCGTTTCCCTAAAAAAGCTCCCCAATGGGCTCCATGCCATCGCCATTCTCTTGTTGGCAATGCAATCATCAAAAGTTCCATCGTACATGGGGTCGTGGTGTGTTAGGGAAAACTCCACTTGATTCCCTTTAACAGGAATGGCCTTTTCCAACATCGCGACTTGTGAGGTCGTAAAATTAGATACCCCAAATTGCTTTATTTTTCCACTTTTCAATAAATGTTGGGCTGCTTCGGCCATCCCATCAGGATGCATCAATGGACTTGGCCGGTGCATTAAAAATAAATCCAGATAATCTGTTTTCAACTTTTTCAACGACTCTTCCGCAGACCAGATGATGTAGTCCTTATCATATTGATAATGATTGATTCGATTGTCCCTTCCCCGCGTCATTTGGATGCCACATTTGGTAATCAACTGGATATCTTCCCTTTTGATTCCACTATCACCGAATGCCGCCCCAAAATCCGCCTCGGTGGAGTAACTCCCGTATATGTCCGCATGATCAAAAGTGGTTAGGCCACATTCGATGCTGTGGCCCATCAATTCGGTCATTTCTTTTTTTGAAAGTTTTTTCCCCCAACTTCCCCAGGTCATTGCCCCCGATATGATACGGGAAAATTTCGTTGTCTGTTCCATATGTGCTGAAAGTATAAATTTAAACCCTTAAATCCTTCATAAAACTAGGGATTTAGCGTTTTTTTTAACCATTAATTAACAGCTAGGTTTTAAATAAATTTTCATTTTGCACTCCTTAGTAAAAACCCCGACCTTAACACCAAACAATAAAAGTATACAATGGAAGAAAACACTACTATTGATATTAGTGCTGTGAATGAGAAAATTGCCCAAGAAAGCGCTTTTATTGACCTTTTAAGGGTTGAAATGAACAAAGCGATAGTGGGGCAGAACCACATGGTGGAACGTCTATTGATAGGCCTTTTGGGAAAAGGACATATTCTTCTGGAAGGTGTGCCCGGATTGGCAAAAACCTTGGCCATCAATACATTGGCGAAAGCTGTAAAAGGAAGTTTCAGCAGAATACAGTTCACGCCCGATTTATTACCGGCAGACGTTGTCGGTACGCTGATCTACAATATTAAAGAAAACGATTTCTCCATTAAAAAAGGACCCATATTCGCCAATTTTGTTTTGGCGGACGAGATCAACAGGGCGCCTGCCAAAGTTCAGTCCGCACTTTTGGAGGCCATGCAGGAAAAGCAGGTGACCATTGGTGACGAGACCTTTATTTTGGACAGGCCATTTTTGGTAATGGCCACGCAAAACCCCGTAGAACAAGAAGGTACCTACCCACTTCCAGAAGCACAGGTAGACCGATTTATGTTGAAAACCGTAATCGATTATCCGAAACTTAACGAAGAGCAACTCATCATTCGCCAAAACCTAAAAGGTGTCACCGAAGCCGTAAATCCCGTGGTTTCCTTGGAGCAGATTCTAAGGGCCCAAGACACTGTTGGAGAGGTTTATATGGACGAAAAAATTGAAAAATATATACTCGATCTCATCTTTGCGACGCGTTATCCCGAAAAATATAATCTGGAAAGCCTAAAGCCGCTTATCAGTTTTGGAGCTTCGCCAAGGGGCAGTATCAACTTGGCCAAAGCGTCCAAGTGCTATGCGTTCATCAAACGAAGAGGTTATGTGGTTCCGGAAGATGTAAGGGCCGTAGTGCACGATGTGCTGCGACACCGAATTGGAATCACTTACGAGGCCGAGGCAGAAAATATTACTTCCGAAGAAATCATCAACAAGATTGTAAACGAGGTAGAAGTGCCTTAGCGGTTCAATGTTTATCGGACTAAGTAGCAATACTTTAACCAACCCGAAAACCTATTTTTCTTGAACCAAATGGATACAAAGGAACTACTAAAAAAAGTACGCAAAATTGAAATTAAGACCCGACGTCTTTCCGACCATATTTTTGGTGGGGAATACCATTCCACGTTCAAAGGTCGGGGGATGACCTTCAGCGAGGTACGCCAGTATCAATTCGGGGACGATGTGCGAAGCATTGACTGGAACGTGACCGCACGCTACAACGAACCCTATGTAAAAGTTTTTGAAGAAGAGCGTGAACTTACCATGATGCTAATGGTTGATGTGAGCGGGTCCGAACTTTTTGGCACTTCCAACCAATTCAAAAAAGAAATTGTCACAGAAATCTCTGCTACGCTTGCCTTTTCTGCGCTTCAAAATAATGATAAGGTGGGAGTGATTTTGTTTTCCGATGTGGTGGAGCTTTATATTCCTCCCAAGAAAGGAAAAAGCCACGTACTTCGGATCATTAGGGAATTATTGGAGTTTCAGCCAAAAAGCAGCGAGACCAATCTAGCGGAGGCATTAAAGTTCCTTACCAATGTGATGAAGAAAAAAGCCATTGTTTTTGTGCTTTCGGATTTTATTACGGACGATTATGACAATACCCTCCGCATTGTGGGCAACAAACACGATGTAACGGGAATTCGGGTATATGATCAGCGGGAAGAAACGATTCCAAACCTGGGAATGGTACAAATGCAAGATGCTGAAACAGGCGAAATACAATTGGTAAACACCCAATCCAAACAAGTGCGATCGGCCTACGGGCAACATTACAAAGACAAGGTCGCCTACTTCAGCAGTTCCTTCAACAAGTCGGGATGCGGGGTCATCAGTTGTAGAGCGGACGAAAGTTACGTGAAAAAGCTGTTGGGGTATTTTAAACGAAGAGGATGATGCGAATGGACGGTCAACATAAAACAACAAGCATAAAAAGAGTCCGATACCTATTGGGCGCTTTATTGTTTTTGATGCTTTTGCCTTCGGTCGGTTTTTCGCAAACCGGACCCAAGGTCGACGCCAAAGTGGATACCTTGGCCATTAAAATCGGGGAACAAATACAATACAAAATAACTGTTGAAGCCGATTCGACCGATGTGGTCTTCTTTCCCGAAGGACAAACCTTTTCCCCGCTGGAGACCGTTGAGGCTATAATGGCCGATACCATTAAAAATGATGAAAGGGTCATCCTCCAAAAAGTATATTCCCTTACCCAATTTGATAGCGGTGCGTATACCATTCCGCCACAACGTATCGCCATCAACGAGCAGCCATTTTTCACGGATTCCTTTCAGGTAAAAGTTGCGGATGTGGTCGTGGATACCACCAAACAAAAGATGTACGACATCAAACCACTTACCGAGGTGGAGAGAAGTACCGCCGATATGTGGCTTACCGCACTATGGATCCTTTTGGGACTGATGGTGATCGGTGGATTGGTCTACTGGTTCTTTTTACGCAAAAAACCTTTGACCGAGGAAGAAAAAGTCGCCTTGCTCCCTCCGTACGACCGAGCGTTGATGGAGTTGAAAAAACTGGAAAACTCAAGATATCTCATACAGGATGAATACAAACAGTACTATTCCGAACTTACCGATATTGTAAGGTCCTACCTAGAAGAGGATGTGCACGTAACAGCCATGGAGAGTACCACCTCGGAGCTCATCATAAAATTGGAAATGTTACGGGATGCAGGGGAAATCAAATTGGAGGATGAGACCATTCGTCAATTCCAAAAAATATTGCAAACGGCCGATTTGGTAAAGTTTGCCAAAAACAAACCAGCTTCATCCATAGCGGAACAGGACAGAAAATTGGTGGAAGAAATCGTGACACAAACGCACGCAGGACTTCCAGAACCGACCGAAGAAGACCTGTTGTTGGACCAGGAATACCTGGAAGAACTCGCGAAGAAAAAACAACGTAAAAGAGTATACTGGGCCGCGGCCATTTTTGCAGGCATCATCGTTTTGGGCGGTATTGGCTCCACTATTTATTTTGGGACCAAAAAAGTAAGGGATACCGTATTTGGTTATCCCACCAAAGATTTACTTGAGGGGGAATGGGTTTCCAGTTCTTATGGTTTCCCCCCTGTTCAATTGGAAACCCCGGAAGTACTGGTAAGGCAAGAGCCGCAACTTCCAAAGGAAACCGAAGAGCTCATCAAGGAACTTCAGGCATTTTCTTATGGTAGTTATGCAGGGATATTTTCGGTAAGCACCAGTTCCATCACCTTTAAAAACCAAGAAGAAGACCCCAAATTCGATGTGGTCATCAATTCAACATTGGCCAATTTTGAACAGTTGGGACTCAAAAATATCATCACCAAACAAGAGGAATTCGTCACCCAATCCGGAGTAAAGGGAATGAAGACCTATGGCTCCGGGACATTGGAACGCCCCAATGGGGATTCAAAGAGTGCCAAGTACAACATTGTTACTTTTGGAGGCAAAGGGTTTATCCAGCAGGTGGTCATCACTTGGGAACAGGAGGATGAATATGCCGAACAGATCGTAAATCGAATATTAAGCACTTTGGACGTTAAAACACAAGCATAAATGTTTGAGAATATAGAATTTGCAAATCCTGAATTTTTCTGGCTGCTATTATTGCTGCCCTTGGCTTTGCTGTGGTATTTTTTCAAACGGAAAAATGAAATGGCCTCACTCCGTATTTCCAGCATTAAGGGATTTACGGTAACGAGTTGGGCATCAAAATCAAAGCCTGTCCTTTTTGTAATTCGATTGTTGGCGCTGGCGGCCATCATAACGGCATTGGCACGACCACAGACGGAGGATATTTCAACTCGGACAAAAACTACAAAGGGCATCGATATTGTAATGGCCATCGATGTATCTTCCAGTATGTTGGCCCGCGACCTTAAACCGGACCGATTGACGGCGCTAAAAGAAGTTGCGGCCGACTTTATCGAAGGCCGCCCCAACGATCGCATAGGATTGGTCAGCTATGCTGCCGAAAGTTACACCAAAACCCCAATTACCAGTGACAAGGCGATTGTGTTGAATTCCTTGGAAGAAATCACCTATGGTGTATTGGAAGATGGTACCGCTATAGGAATGGGGCTGGCCACATCGGTCAATCGCCTAAAAGAAAGCAAGGCCATCAGTAAAGTTATCATTCTTTTAACGGATGGTGTCAATAATTCTGGCTTTATTGAGCCTAGAACTGCCGCCGACCTAGCTGTTGAATTTGGAATAAAAACATACACCATTGGGATAGGTACCAATGGAAACGCATTATCCCCTATCGCTTATAACAGAGATGGGTCCTACAGATACGGAATGCGACAAGTGGAAATCGATGAGGAACTGCTTGAAGAGATTGCCGATGTAACCGGTGGAAAATATTTCCGTGCTACGGACAACGAATCTTTGGAAGCCATTTATGACGAGATCAACAAGTTGGAAAAAACAGAGATAGAAGAATTCAAATATTACAAATACGAGGAAAAATTCAGGCCATTGATTTTCTTGGCCGGAATTTTATTGCTGTTGGAATGGGGATTGCGAAACTCCATCTTTAAAAGTTTTATTTAAGAATGATTCAGTTTGACGAAAAAATATATTTCTGCCTCTTGGCCATAATTCCGGTAATGGCCCTGACCTTCTTTTTTCTTCAAATTTGGAAGAAGAAAACACAGAAACGTTTTGCCGAATCAACGTTATTGAAGCGTTTGGCCCCCAATAAGTCGAACTTTAAGTCCACCCTTAAATTGGTGCTTTTATTGACTGGAATTGCCCTTTTGGTGGTAGGATTGGTAAATCCCAAAATCGGGACCAAGCTCGAGACCGTAAAGCGTGAGGGCGTGGATATCGTTTTCGCCATTGATGTTTCCAAAAGTATGTTGGCGGAGGACATTGCTCCCAACCGTTTGGAAAAAGCCAAGCGCATTGTTTCGGAAATCATCAACCAATTGGCAAGTGACCGTATCGGTATTATCGCCTATGCCGGACAAGCCTATCCCCAACTGCCCATTACCACTGATTATGGTGCCGCAAAAATGTTCTTGCAGAGCATGAACACCGATATGCTCTCTTCACAAGGAACCGCCATCAATGCGGCCATAGATTTGGCAAGCACTTATTATGACGACTCCCAGCAAACGAACCGGGTACTTTTTATTGTATCCGACGGGGAGGACCATTCCGAAAATTCTACCATCAATGCTGTTGAAAAAGCCACTCAAAATGGCATTAGAGTATATACCATCGGGGTGGGACAGGAAAAAGGTGCCCCGATTCCCATCAAAAGAAACGGAATCGTGGAGAGTTTAAAAAAAGACAATCAGGGTGAGGTGGTCATCACCAAACTGAACGAAAACGTATTGACTGAAATTGCCGATAGGGGCAATGGTGCTTATATCGATGGTTCCAATACCGAAAATGCAGTGGAATACATCAAAGAAGAACTGAATCGCATGGACAAAACAGAGTTTGAAGCCAAACAGTTTGCGGAGTATAAGGACCAATTTCAATGGTTTCTTGCCGCTGGCTTTTTATTTCTATTTTTGGACATCTTCGTTTTGGACAGAAAAACACAATGGTTGAAAAAACTGAATCTTTTTAATGAGCATGATGATGAACAAGATTAAGTTGATGTTTGGACTATTGCTATGTTTAGGAGCGGTCCACGCACAGGAAGACATTTCGGAAAAAGCGAACAAAGAAGCGGAAAAAGCTTTAAAAGCTTCGACAAATCTCACCTATGAAGCTAATGAAGAGCTAATGTCGAACGATTTTATAAACGCAGAAGCTGATTTTAGAAGGGCCATATCCAAAAGCAACAAAAATGCTGCAGCAAGATATAACCTGGGAAATGCCTACTACAATAGGGAAAGCTTTGGCGAAGCGTTTGGCAGGTTCAAGGAAGCCAGTGATGCTGCAGAAGAAAAAGAGGAAAAGCACAAGGCCTTGCACAACATGGGCAACGTGTTCATGAAGCAGAAAGATTACAAGCAAGCCGTGGAGGCATACAAACAAGCGCTGCGAAAAAATCCTAACGACGACGAGACCCGTTACAATCTTGCTTTGGCCAAAAAAATGCTCGAAAAACAACAGGACGAGCAAAAGAACGACCAAAACCAGGACGATCAAGATAAAAAAGACCAGGAAAACGAGGACAAGGATAAAAACCAAGATCAAAACAACGAAGGCGGAGACAACGAGAAGAAGGACGAAGGCGAGCAAAAAGAGGACGAAAACAAGGATAAAGGTGACCAAGGCGATAATGGTGAGGACAAGCCCGAAGAAAATAAGGAAGGCGAAGGCGATAAGAAAAAAGAGCAAGAGAAGAAGCCTAATGAAGGTGACCAGCCCAACGACAAACAGCAACAGCCAAGACCCAACCAACTTTCTGAGCAGCAGATCCAGAATTTACTAGAGGCCATGCAGAACGAGGAGAAAAAAGTCCAAGAAAAAATGGAGGCCCGTAAAGTTCGTGGCAAAAAAATTAAAAACGAGAAGGACTGGTAATGAAATTGTTAAAGAGCAACATATTGCTTTTTTTGGGAATGTTCCTCCTCGTGGGGCCCTACTCGCACGCCCAAGAAGAAACCGAAGGGGTGGAATTCACCATGAACCTGAGCAAAGAGGAATTGGGGATCAACGAACGTCTCCGAGTGGATTTTACCATGAACAAAGACGGCGACAACTTTAAACCCCCTCAATTTAAAGGATTCAATGTGGTTATGGGTCCTTCCCAATCCATCAGTTCGTCTTGGATAAATGGCAAACGTACCTTTTCCAAGACCTACACTTATATTTTGGTCCCTACCGCAAGGGGCAGCTTTACCATTAACCAGGCCATCATAGAAATTGATGGGCAAACCTACAAGACCACACCTCAAAAAGTGGAAGTTACGGCAGCCGTGGATAAGCCCAATTCCCAAAAAACCGTGGACGACGTTGCGGACGAAAACCTTCATCTAGTAGCGGAGGTTTCCAAGGGAAATCCATATTTGAACGAAGCCGTAACCGTAATCTATAAACTTTATGTCAGTCCCAATGTTAGCGTTACCAATTATCGCCCATTGGACAACCCAACTTATAATAATTTCTGGAGCCAAGATATTCCCGTGACCAAGCACACGGCACAAAATGGCACGTATCAGGGCAAGCCCTATCGTTTTGTAGTGTTAAAACGGGTGGTACTGTACCCTCAAAAATCAGGACAGCTTGATATTGAACCGCTTTCTTTGGAAATATTTGTGGACGTCCCTACCGACCGACGTGACTTTTTCGGTGGACGAATCTATACCTCTACAAGCAAGACGGTCTCCGCGGGCAGTAGGACCATAAACGTAAAGCCTTTGCCCGAAGCTGGAAAGCCAGCAGGCTTTAGTGGTGCCGTAGGTGATTTTGATTTTTTGGTGACCACCAGCAAAACACAGTTGAACGCTTCGGAATCGCTTCAAGCTAAAGTTGAAGTTTCAGGAAAAGGAAATTTAAAATTGTTTCAACTACCCGAACCCGAGCTTCCCAGTTCGTTGGAGGTATATGACCCGGAGTATGAGGAATCCATCAATACCTATAGCTCTGGCATGGAGGGCAAAGTGTCCAACAACTACACCATAGTACCCACCTTCAAGGGAAAATATCCGATACCAAGTATCTCTTTCAGCTTTTTTAATCCAAATTCCGGGAAATACGAAACAATAAGTTCGAAAGAGATAAATATTGAGGTGGTAGAAGGACCCATAAACAGTTCAGGGACTTCGGTTGGCCCATCATCCAACAAACAAATGGTGGTTCCCACAGGTGATCAATTCCACTTTATCAATATAAACCCTAATTTAAGCGCTATAGGGGCCGAGCGATTCTTTGGCTCATCCCTTTTCTTCATTCTATTGCTAGCCCCATTGCTATTGATTCCCATTGCCATTTTTACGTTTAAAAAACGAGAGGCAATAGCTAGTGATGTAGTAGGCAATAAAATTAAAAGGGCGAATAGATTGGCCAGAAAATATCTGTCGACCGCCAAAAAAGAACTCGGTAACAAAGAAGCTTTTTACGTAGCGTTGGAAAAAGGACTTCATAATTATTTGAAAGCCAAATTGCATATTGAGACATCGGAGTTCAGCAAGGATAAGATTACGAGCATCCTTTCCGATAAAAATGTGAACGATTCGGATATACAGGGCTTTATACGTTTATTGACCAGCTGTGAAATGGCACGTTATAGTCCTTTCTCCAATGTGCAGATGCAACAGGATTATGAAAAGGCAAGTGAGGTAATCTCTAATTTGGACAAACAACTATGATCATGAAGAAGATAGCTTTTTTGATATGTCTACTTACCTTCACTTTTGGATTTGCCCAAAACGAGGCCCTCTTCAATAAAGCCACCGAGCTTTATAATGATGGGCACTATTCCGAAGCCATTGACAACTACAGGCAAATTCTGGATAACGGCCAACATTCGGCATCATTGTATTTTAATCTGGGAAACTGTTATTACAAACTCAATGCCATCGGGCCGAGTATCTATTACTACGAAAAGGCCCTGATTCTTGACCCTGGCAATGCGGAGGTTAAGAATAATTTGGCATTTGCCCAAAACATGAGACTGGATGCCATTGAGGAAATGCCCAAAACAGAGGTGTCAAGAATTTATAATTCCGTTGTCGGGATGTTCACCTCGGACCAATGGGCGTACTTGGCCGTTGGTCTCATATTATTATTTGTACTGGCGTATATGGCCTACTACCTTTTAAGGTCGGCAAATCAAAAGAGGGCTGCTTTTATTTCCAGTATGCTGTCCCTTGCGCTCTGCTTGATCTGTGTTTTATTTGCCTACCTCAATCATCAACAGAACAAGAACGATGACCCTGCCATCGTATTTGCCAAAGAGGTCAATGTAAATGCAGAGCCCAATGCCAATAGCAGTACTGTTTTTACCATTCACGAAGGCACCAAAGTGAACGTTTTGGACGAACTCGACCAATGGAGGAGAATCCGTATTGCGGATGGGCAAACAGGTTGGTTACAAGTTGACAGCATCAAGAAAATCAAGGAGTTTTGACAAAAACTCCCTTTCCTTGCACAGAATTCCTTATTTTAGATAAAATTGATGTTTTTTTGAAGACAATCCTATATCCTCTAATATCATTGTTACTGATACTTACCATATCAGCATCCCCCGTTATTCCTTTGTTGGACAAAGAATTGGGCAAGACGATAGCGGTTACGGGAACAGAAGAGGAAAAAGGCAATAAAATAATCACAATTAAAAAGTTTGATGAAGAGGATACTTTTAACAAGTATGTCTTTGAATCAAACCATCAACCCATATCGCAAGAACATACAATAGGTTTTCTTGGATATTTCTTTTCCATTTCAGATTACACCATGGAAATCTTGGACCCTCCCCCCAGAAAATTGATTTGGCACTCAAATTTTATTTAAATCAATTTTTAACCTTCTTCTATAAAAACCTAACCCAAATTATAGAAGAGTAATCTTATTCATCATCATGTTCAAGTATATTAAAAATGACTTGCCCGCAAGTGTTGTGGTCTTTTTTGTGGCACTCCCCCTATGTTTGGGAATTGCCCTGGCCAGTGGCGCCCCGTTGTTCTCTGGACTTATTTCAGGTATAGTCGGAGGAATCGTCGTAGGGGCACTTAGCGGCTCACAAATTGGGGTAAGCGGTCCTGCAGCGGGACTTGCAGCCATTGTGCTTACCGCCATAGGAACACTTGGCGGTTATCAAAATTTTTTAGTGGCCGTAGTATTGGGCGGTATTATCCAACTTGTTTTCGGCTTTTTGAAAGCAGGTATCATTGCCTATTACTTTCCTTCATCCGTAATCAAAGGAATGCTTACCGGTATCGGTATCATCATCATTTTAAAACAGATCCCCCACTTTTTTGGGTATGATGCCGACCCCGAAGGCGACTGGGCATTTTTTCAGGTGGACGGTGAAAACACTTTTAGTGAAATCATCAACTCCATCAACCATATCAGCCCCGGAGCTACTTTAATAGCAGTTATCGGTTTGTCCATACTTATTTTATGGAGTACGGTACTGACCAAGAAATCAAAAATATTTGAACTGATCCAAGGACCACTTGTAGCGGTGGTGGTCGGAATCGTCTATTTCACCATCACCCAGGGCGATGCTACTTGGGGCATTTCCGCAGAGCATCTGGTAAAGGTTCCCGTACCTGATAGTATTGAGTCTTTTCTGGGCTTTTTCAGTTTTCCCAATTTTTCCGCAATTTCCAACATGGATGTATGGGTAACGGCGTTTACCATTGCCTTGGTTGCCAGTTTGGAGACCTTGCTTTGTGTGGAAGCAACCGATAAATTGGACCCCGAAAAAAGAACTACGCCCACCAATCGCGAGCTTATGGCACAGGGTGTTGGGAACACGTTATCCGGCTTGATCGGCGGTCTTCCCGTTACACAGGTAATTGTGCGTAGCTCCGCAAACATCCAATCCGGGGGCAAAACAAAGGCTTCCGCCATCATTCATGGTTTCCTCCTGTTAGGGTCCGTGATCTTGATTCCGACCCTCCTAAACATGGTCCCACTGTCCGTTTTGGCCGCAATACTATTTGTAGTGGGCTATAAACTTGCCAAACCAAGCCTTTTCAAGACCATGTACCACGCCGGATGGAAACAGTTTGTGCCTTTTGTGGTGACAGTTGTGGGAATTGTTTTTACCGATCTTTTAGTGGGAATTAGTTTAGGTCTCGGTGTAGGTATTGTTGTGGTTCTGATAAAAAGCTACCAAAACTCACATTTCTTACATATCGAGGATAAGGACAATGGATCCCACAAAATTAAAATGACCTTGGCAGAAGAAGTTACTTTTTTTAACAAAGGCGCTATTTTAAAAGAATTGGATAATATTCCAGAAAATTCATATCTAACTTTGGATGTTAGAAAAACCCGTTATCTTGACAATGACATCGTGGAAATTCTAGAAGATTTTTCAAGCAAGGCCAAGAATAAAAATATAGATATTAAAATAATTTCGGAAAGAGGTGAAGTAGAAAACCCTGAGAGTTATATAGAGTTCTTTAATCTAAGTCCGAAAAAGACAGCATAAAAAAATAGAAATGAAAGCACATACGAAAGAAACACAAGCGACCATGTCGCCCAAAAAGGCCATTGAGTTTTTGAAGGAGGGCAATGAGCGTTTCCAGCGAAATTTAAAGGCGAACAGAAATCTTTTGGAGCAGGTGAACGATACCAAGGACGGTCAGTTTCCTTTTGCCACAATATTGAGCTGCATAGATTCCAGAGTCTCCGCAGAATTGGTCTTTGACCAAGGACTAGGGGATATTTTTAGCGTTAGGATTGCAGGAAACTTTGTCAACCAAGACATCTTGGGGAGTATGGAATTTGGCTGTAAACTGGCAGGAACAAAGGCCATTGTGGTATTGGGACATACCAGCTGCGGTGCAGTAAAAGGTGCCTGCGACCATGCCCGTTTGGGAAACCTTACGGCTTTGATCAATAAAATTGAACCGGCTGTATACGCGGTGAAAGAACCAAAAGACGAGGATCTTAGAAATTCAAAAAACCTTGAATTCGTGGATGCCGTAGCCATGAAAAATGTAGAAATGGCACTGGAAAATATTAGAAACCAAAGCGTTATATTAAAAGAAATGGAAGAAAAGGGAGAAATCATCATTATAGGCGCCATGTACGACATCTCGGATGGCAAGGTTACTTTCCTTTAATTTTGAATAACATATTGCTTATAAAAGCCGATGGAAACCATCGGCTTTTATTTTTTAACCCTCATATTTGGAGATGCCTTCTGCATTGCAGTATTTTACCCCCTTTCTATTTAATAAAAATATGAGCGTACTAAAATTTCCAAATGATTCTGGACCTATATATTTGGAAACCCTGGAGGGAAGGCTTCCCGTAGAACCGTTCAATACCTTTAGCAACTTAATTTTTTTGGCCTTGATCATGTATTGGGGCCTCAAGGTATATAGAGATCCAAGAGAACATCAGTTTTTGGCATGGGTACTTCCGGTTATAGGCATTAGTTATATTGGAGGGACCATTTATCATGCAACACGGAGTCACGAGTTTTGGCTTCGGTTGGACTGGATGCCCATAATGTTCCTTTGTGGGGCCTTGGTCATCTATTTTGTCTTCAAACTCGTCAATTCTTGGTGGCAACGGCTTTTTTGGATTATCGTATTGCTTGGAGCTTCCTTTGTATTGCGGATACTTCCGCTACCCTCGGATGTAAGGGTTTCCCTGGGATACATCATAACCGCAGCGACCATACTTGTTCCCATAACTTGGTACCTGATAAAAACCAAAGGGGAAAATTTAGGCCTAGTGGTAATTGCCTTCGTTGTTTTTGGGATTGCGATTTTCTTCAGAAGTATCGATCTACATCAAAAATTCTTTCCTATGGGCACCCATTGGCTATGGCATCTTTTGGGTGGAATTGCAGTACATTTTCTTATTAGCTATATATTCAAGGACAATTTGCTAAATTTGTCCGCCAATAGCCAAAGTAGTCATGATTGATACCATAAAGGAACATATTGCCGAAGTTGAAAAATTCACTTCGACATCTACAGAAGAAATAGAAGCTTTCCGAATCAAATATTTGGGAAAAAAAGGTCTATTGAACGGTTTCTTTGCCGAATTCAAAAATGTTCCAAACGAGCAGAAAAAGGAATTTGGACAAGTCATCAATCAATTAAAAAACACGGCTACGGAAAAAGTCATTGCCTTAAAGGACGCCTTGGAAAATCAAGCAGAATCCGCCGGAAAATATGGCGATCTTACCAGACCTGGTGAACCTGTCGAAATCGGCGCTCGCCATCCGATCAGCATTGTAAAGAACCAAATCATCGATATTTTCTCTAGAATCGGTTTCAATGTTTCCGAAGGGCCCGAGGTGGAAGATGACTGGCACAACTTTACCGCATTGAACCTTCCGGAATACCATCCGGCAAGGGATATGCAGGATACGTTTTTTATTCAAACAGATCCAGATATTTTATTGCGCACCCATACCTCCTCTGTACAGGTAAGGTATATGGAATCTTACCAACCGCCTATCAGAACGATTTCTCCAGGACGAGTGTACAGAAATGAGGCCATTTCGGCACGTTCGCACTGCTTTTTCCATCAAGTGGAAGGCTTGTATGTGGACAAGAACGTATCCTTTGCCGATTTAAAACAGACCCTGCAATACTTTACTTCTGAGATGTTCGGCAAATCAAAAATTAGGTTGCGCCCGTCCTATTTCCCATTTACGGAACCCAGCGCAGAGCTTGATGTCTACTGGGGACTCGAAACAGAAGCCGATTACCGTATGACCAAAGGAACCGGTTGGTTGGAAATTATGGGCTGCGGCATGGTGGACCCCAATGTCCTTAAAAATTGTGGAATCGACCCCGACGAATACTCTGGATTTGCCTTTGGCATTGGAATAGATCGTATTGCGTTGCTGTTGCACCAAATTTCCGATATCCGATTGCTCAGCGAAAACGATGTTCGCTTCTTGGAGCAGTTCAAAAGCGCATTGTAATCCCCGGTCATGAAAAAGGATATTGAGATTCCCATTGCCAAGGATGTGCATGTGGCAATAATCCGCGAGTGGAACGATGAGTTTCTATCCAAAGAATGGAATGCGTATCTTATCAATAACCGTTCGGATGCCATTGAAATGACCATTGTAGTTTCCAAAGGTTTTGATGGGGACAAGAAAACCTCGACCATGCGCCACGGTATTGGGGTTGTTGAACCAAAGTCCTTTAAAAAAATTGAATTTCTACAAGAAGAAGTGCTGAGGCTGAACAATGAATTCTTTGTGACCTTTTTTGCCGAGAACAAACTCTTTGAAAAAAAATCCATCTTTCCAAAAAATACCATAACAGAAGACAGTCTTACCAACATTCCCATTATAGAAAAGGACGGGGTTCTTCCTAAAGAGTGATCCACCCATTAAAAAATGGTATTCTACTTTTAACAAACATTTAGGTTTAGTTGGTTCGGTTAGTTCCGAACCAATTGTAAATTTGCGCCTTCAAAATCCACTTTATGGAAAAATCGAGGGAAGAAATTGTAGAAACAGTAGGCCTAAATTTGGAAGAGGAACATAATCTACCTCCATTGGCGGCTCGAATTTACGCCATCCTAATCTTGACCGACAAGGACGGTTTGACATTTGATAGCTGCCTGGACAGGTTAAATGCGAGCAAAAGTTCTATATCAACTTCACTCAATCTATTGTTGAACATGGGCCTTGTCACCTATTTTACCAAGTCCGGAGATCGAAAGAGATATTTTAAAACTGCGAAGAAAAAAACCTTCTTTTTATCCAAACTGCAAGAAAATTTAAAGCGTATTGAAAGTGAGAAGCATATTATCACTTTGGTAATGGGATATCACGAACAATACTGTCCCAAAAAATTTGAGGAAGGGCAAGTTCGCACCGAAGTATATCTGGATTATGTAAACGAAACCGAAAAAACCTTAAAAAAATCAATCAAGAAACTTGAATCCATATTAAATGAGTAAACACTCCAACAACCAAAAAAGTAGCAAAGTAATTTCATACATGGGAACAATCAAATCAATCTTAGTATCATCAAGTGTACTTTTATTCATAGCCTGTGGAGGTAAAAACCAGCAACAAGCTGCTGCCGGACCTCAGACCCCATCGCTAAAAGTAAGCACTTTGGAAAAGCAGGACATCACGCTTTTCGATTCATATTCCACCAACATTCAAGGTATACAAAACGTCGAGATCTGGCCAAAAGTCTCTGGTTTTGTACAGAATATTTATGTGGAAGAAGGCCAAAAGGTTACCAAGGGCCAGTTATTGTTCAAATTGGAAACACAGACCTTGTCACAAGACGCCGAAGCAGCAAAAGCTGCTGTGAACGTCGCACAAGTAGAAGTGGACAAGTTGGTTCCATTGGTAGAAAAGAATATTATCAGTGAGGTACAACTGCAAACAGCAAAGGCTCAATTACAACAAGCGAAGAGCAATTATAGCAGTATTTCTGCCAATATTGGTTATTCCAACATTGTTAGCCCAGTAACCGGTTATATTGGCGAAATACCCTATAAAGTCGGTGCTTTGGTAAGTAGCACAATGGGCACACCATTAACTGTGGTCTCCGATATCAGTGGAATACGCGCCTATTTTTCCATGAATGAAAAACAGCTCCTTCGGATGAAGAGCCAAATGACGGGGAATGGATCTACCGCCTCATCGGAGAACACACCCGAAGTTGAATTGGTGATGATCAATGGCGAGACATATCCCCAGAAAGGGAAAATCGCAATGGTAAATAATATTATCAACCCAACTACCGGAAGCGTGACCTTGAGGGCCGATTTTGATAATCCCAACCTTTTGTTGAGTTCAGGTAGCACGGGAACCATCAAAGTTCCGTTCACTTATGAAGATGTTTTTGTTATCCCTCAATTTGCCACCGTCGACCTTCAGGGCACCAAAATGGTATATGTGGTGAACGACGACAACACGGTAAAAACAGTTCCATTGACCATTACGGCCCAGACCAATAAAGAGTTTATTGTAAAAGATGGCTTCGAAAATGGAAATACCATCGTTACCGAGGGCGTATCCAAATTAAAAGATGGTCAGACCATCAATCCAGTAAAACAATAATTAACATCAACCATATAGAACAACGTATTTATGTTCCAAAAATTTATAGATAGACCCGTACTCTCCACGGTAATATCCGTTATCATAGTGATATTGGGTATCCTTGGTCTTACTACGTTGCCCGTAGAACAATATCCAGAGATCGCCCCGCCCACTGTTCAGGTTACCGCCAACTATACGGGTGCAAATGCCGAAACGGTACTTAATAGTGTGGTAATCCCGTTGGAAGAGCAAATAAATGGTGTAGAGGGCATGACCTATATGACCTCATCCGCCAGTAACGATGGCGCCGCCAACATCAGTGTGTTCTTTGAACTTGGTGTTGACCCCGACATTGCCGCGGTAAATGTTCAAAACCGTGTGGCAAGGGCCAATAGCTTATTGCCACAAGAAGTGATCAACACTGGGGTTACCACGCAGAAAGCACAGAACAGCGCATTGTTGTTTTTCTCCATTTTTTCCGAAAATGAGAACTACGACGCAACCTTCGTGGAAAACTATGCCAAGATCAACCTGGTTCCCCAATTACAGAGGATCAAAGGTGTAGGTAACGTTAACGTATTCGGTGCCAAGGATTATTCCATGCGTATATGGATCTCTCCAGATAAGATGGCCGCTTACAATCTCGTGCCAGCTGACATCCAAGCTGCGTTAAGGGAACAAAATACCGAAGCTGCCACGGGTAAGATAGGGGAAAACGCCGATGGTATCTTTGAGTATGTGATGAAGTACAAAGGACGTTTGTCCGATGTTGCCGAGTATGAGAACATTATTCTTAGGACCACCGATGATGGTGGGTTCCTACGGCTAAAGGATGTTGCCGATATTGAGCTGGGAGCATTGAGCTATGTTAGAAAAAACTCCGGTATGGGAAATCCCGGTGTTGCTGTGGGGGTCTACCAGACCTCTGGTTCCAATGCAAAAGAGATCATCGACAAGATCGAGAACATCTTGGAATCTTCCAAAGCGGATTTTCCTTCTGGACTGGACTACGTAATCCCCTTTAACTCCAAGGATTTCTTGGATGCCTCGATAGATCACGTAGTCAAGACACTGATAGAGGCCTTTATTCTGGTGTTCATCGTGGTATTCCTGTTCTTACAGGATTTCAGGTCCACACTGATTCCGGCAATCGCGGTACCCGTGGCCATTATCGGTACGTTCTTTTTTCTACAGTTGTTCGGATACTCCATAAACATGCTTACCCTTTTTGCCATGATATTGGCAATCGGTATTGTGGTGGATGATGCGATCGTTGTGGTAGAAGCGGTACACGCCAAATTGGAAGAAGGTGCCGATTCCGCCAAAACGGCGACAAAAAATGCGATGAGCGAGATTTCGGGTGCCATTATATCCATAACCTTGGTAATGTCCGCTGTGTTTATCCCTGTGTCCTTTATACAAGGTTCGTCGGGTGTATTCTACCAACAGTTCGGTATCACCTTGGCCGTGGCAATCTTGATATCGGCAATCAACGCCTTGACCTTGAGTCCGGCATTGGCAGCCTTGTTCTTAAAGCCGCATGACCATGAAAAGGGTAAAAAATCCAATTTCTTGGCTAGATTTTTTAGGGCCTTTAACGTTGGGTTCACTGCAATGACCAATCGATACACGAATTCCATAGGCACTCTTGTAAAGCGAAAATGGGTAACCCTTGCCCTTTTAGTCGGCTTTAGCATATTGGCCATTTTCTTGTTCCGCTCAACACCATCCGGTTTCGTACCAGATGAAGACCGTGGAATGATCTTTGCCAACGTGAGCATGCCCCCGGGAACAACGATAGAAAAGACAGAGGAAACTATCATGAAATTGGACTCCATTTACGAGTCCATGGACGTGATCGATGCACGGATGAGCGTTGCCGGTTTCAGTTTGTTGAACCGAGTGAGTGCCGGTTCTTACGCATTCTCCATTATGAAACTGAAAGATTGGAGCGAGAGGGATGCGGATTCACTGTCGGTTGGTGCCACCATGCAACGTTTGTACGCCACTACCGCAGGTTTCAATGATGCCCAAATCATCTATTTCACGCCTCCCAGTATTCAAGGTTTTGGTACAAGTTCCGGATTTGAGGTACAACTACAGAGCAAGACCGGTGAGGATTGGAACTCCATCAACGATGTAAAAAATCAGTTTTTGGGAGCCCTTAATGCCAGGCCCGAAGTCCAATATGCAATTTCGCAGTTCGATCCCGGTTTCCCCCAATTCGATTTGGATATAGATATGGAAAAAGTGAAGATGGCAGGGCTTACCGCAACCGACATTTTCAACGCACTCCAAGGATATTTTGGGGGTATCTACGCTACTGACTTTAACAGGTTTGGCAAGCAATATCGTGTAATGATCCAGGCCAAACCGGAGGATAGGGCCAATGAAAATTCGTTGAACCACATTTTTGTGAGAAACGCCAATGGTGAATCCGTGGCGGTAAGTCAATTTGTGGACCTTAAAAAAATATATGGTCCAGAAGTGGTACAGCGATTCAACTTGTTGAGTTCTGTGAGCATTACAGGTGTTCCAAATCCCGGTTACAGTACCGGTGATGCCATTGCGGCCATCGAGGAGGTTGCCGCCCAGGTACTTCCGAATTCATATACCTACGATTATTCTGGATTGACAAGGGAAGAGAGCAATGCGGGTTCGCAGACCATCATCATCTTTATCTTGAGTTTGATATTCGTCTATTTCCTGTTGAGTGCTCAATATGAAAGTTACATTTTACCGCTTTCCATATTATTATCGTTGCCATTTGGTATTGCGGGAGCTATTCTGTTCATAAATCTGGCCGGGTTGCAAAACAACATTTACTTCCAGATTGCATTGATCATGTTGATAGGTCTCTTGGCCAAAAACGCAATTCTGATCGTGGAATTTGCTCTTCAACGCAGAAAAGCCGGACTATCCCTGTTCGATGCCGCTGCCGATGGGGCACGAGCAAGACTCCGTCCCATTTTAATGACATCCTTCGCCTTTATTTTTGGTCTGCTGCCTTTGGCACTTTCATCGGGGATCGGGGCCATCGGAAACAAATCCATTGGTGTGAGTGCCGTAGGGGGAATGTTAGTGGGAACCATTTTGGGTGTGTTTATCATACCCGTGCTCTTTGTGGTGTTCCAGGCACTTCAGGAAAAAATATCAGGTAAGCCGGAAGAACTTCAAAATGTAAAAAATGCCTAATCATTCTTTGATCGAACAAAGTATATCAACCATGAAAATAAAATCCACATATAAACTGATCTTGGTAATTTCGATGCCCCTTTTATTGCAGTCATGCTTTGTGGCCAAGAATTATTCAAGACCAGAAATAGGGACCGAAAATCTCTATCGAACAGATAATCTGCCACAGGACAGTATTTCCATGGCGGATGTATCTTGGAGGGACCTGTTCAACGATGAACAATTGAGATCATATATAGAACAAGGTCTCGAAAACAACATCGATATTAGGATAGCCCTGCAGAACGTAGTAGCTGCAGAAGCCTACGTAAAACAGGGTAAGGCTGGATATTACCCTACCCTTTCCGGAACGGCCAGCTTTACAAGGACCAAAAACTCAACAAACAGTCAGTTTGGTAGCTTTTTCACCAGTGCGCTGGAACAATATGAACTTTCTGGGTCCCTATCATGGGAAGCTGATGTTTGGGGGAAGATAAGGAGCAATAAAAGAGCGTTTGGCGCATCCTATTTACAGAGTGTATCGGCACATCAGGCCGTCAAGACAAATTTGATCGCCAATATTGCCGCCACCTACTACCAGTTGATGGCATTGGACAAACAATTGGAGGTTTCCAAGCAAACCTTGGAGGCCAGAAAAAATAGTTTGGAGACCACAGTAGCGTTAAAAGATGCCGGGCAGGTGACCGAGGTGGCCGTAAAGCAGACCGAGGCACAGGTACATACCACCGAAATTATTGTAATCGACCTTGAGAACAACATCAAACTGCTCGAAAATGCCTTTAGTATTCTGTTGGGTGAAGCGCCAAAGGAAATTCAACGTGGCAAATTGGACGACCAAAGCATTGAAACTGAGTTGAGCACAGGTGTTCCTTATTTACTTCTTGCAAACCGTCCGGATGTGATGCAGGCAGAATATGGCCTAATCAACGCTTTTGAATTGACCAACGTTGCCAAGAGTAGTCTATATCCGTCATTGAGCTTATCGGCGACCGGTGGCTTTCAGAGCCTTGAATTGGACAACTGGTTAGATGCCAGCTCACTATTTTCGACTTTGGTCGGTTCGCTGACCCAGCCGATTTTCAATGGCAGACGATTGAGGACGCAAATGGAAGTAGCCAAGGCACAGCAGGAACAGGCACTGTTAAATTACAAACAAGCTTTGCTCACCGCTGGCAGAGAGGTTAGCGATGCCCTCTACACCTATGGAGCAGAGACCGAAAAATTGGAGGCTCGTTCCAAGGAACTCGAAGCATACGCCACAGCGGAGGATTATTCCGAAGAACTGCTGAACAACGGTCTGGCCAATTATTTGGAAGTATTGACCGCACGTCAAAATGCTTTGAACTCCGAGCTTAACCTGGTAGACTCACAATATTTACGATTGAGTGCCATTGTTGAACTGTACAGGGCTCTAGGAGGGGGCTGGAAATAAAATTTTTGCTCCGTGGGGGATAAAAAGAACATATTGGTCTATGCCATCGAGAACTTCACCAAGTTTGGAAGTAAGCGTTTCTCCATGGATGATCTGGCCAAAAATCTTGGTATTTCAAAGAAAACACTGTACAAACATTTCAACAGTAAAGAAAAACTGGTCAAGGAAAGTCTTCAGTACTATTTGGGAAGTATTAAGGCCAATGTGGACAATTACATACTTGAAAACCCCAATGAAGAAAAGCCACTTACCACAATAATTTTTATTTATAAACAAGGGTTGATCACTTTTCAAGAGATCAACCCTGCTTTTTTATACGGGCTCCATAAATACTATCCGGAGGCCTATGAAATATATTCCCAGTTAAAAAAAGATATTGTTTGGGATATAGTTTGCCCGCTATTACAAAAAGCACAACGATCGGGACAAGTAAGAAAAAATGTAAACGTCCAATTGGTCTGTACCCTTTTTTTGTCCCGGATGGAAGAGACCGTCTATTCAAAACCCAATTTATTTGACGAATACAGCATTCATGAATTGTTGGAGCACATTATTATCAACAATCTAAGGGGCATACTCACATTGGAATATCTGCAAAAAAGCCCCCTTCAGTAGTCTTCAGACTATCAATTCCCTAAATAACACCTCTGAATTTTAACATATCCGTTCTCAAATAGCTGATTTTTACGTTTTTAGCATTGATTTTAACAAGATCATCATCTAATTTTAAATTCTTCTAAAAACTAAAAACCAATGGGAACTACAACTAACATCAACAGACGTGATTGGATAAGAAAAAGTATGCTCACTGCCGGCGGGGCAATGGCACTGCCCTATATTGGATTGGCAGAGACACCAAAAGCACCTTTGGCCCTCGATGCAGAGGGCAACGCAATCTACAGTCCTTTCTTTAAAGAGTATTTACCAAAACCCGAAGCGGCCCTTCCAGAACTTGCGGCCAAATTGAATGCCAACGAAAATCCTTATGGACCTTCTCCAATGGCCCTGGAAGCCTTTAGAAATTCGGCCTCGGGAGGTAACAGGTATGCTTGGAAAGAACTGTTCCAACTCGTTGATAAAATTGCCGATTTTGAAGGTGTCGAAAGCAAAAACATAATGATGGGCCCTGGCTCCTCCGACCTTTTGGAGAAAACAGCCATGGTTTTCTTTATGAACGGAGGCAATGTGGTTTCCGCCGACCCTGCATACATGTCGCTCATAAGAGTGGCAGAGTCCGTTGGAGCTACTTGGAAACCGGTCCCATTGAAAGACGATTGGTCTCACGACCTTAAAGCAATGGAGGAAGCCATTGATGATGACACCAAATTGGTCTACATCTGCAACCCCAACAATCCTACGGGTTCCATGACCGACCATGAAGAATTGGTGGATTTTTGTTCCAGGGTATCGGAAAAAGTACCCGTTTTTGTTGATGAGGCCTATCTATGGTTCTTGGAGGACGGAGCCAAAAAAAGTATGGTATCCTTGGTGAACGAAGGTAAAGATGTAATCATCGCCAGAACTTTCTCCAAAATACATGGTATGGCCGGCCTACGTGTGGGCTATGCCGTTGCCCAAGAAGAGACCTTGGGGAAAATTCAAAAAATCACGAGAGGAGGTATGGGAATCTCACTTCCATCTGTATATGCCGCGATGGCCGCGATGGATGATGAGGCTTTCATCAAAAAATCCCGTGAGCTCAACGCCGAATGCAGGGAATACGTGTACAAGAGTTTAGATCAGTTGGGCATCACATCATATGTTCCTTCCTCAACCAGTTTTATCATCTTCCCAATCGATATGGAAGGACAGGCATTTTTGGAACAAATGACAGCGTTGAAGGTGGGCGTTCGTGCTTTCCAATTTATGGACCAGAATTGGTGCCGTGTTAGCATGGGAACCATGGACGAAATGAAAACCTTTACCGCTGCACTCAATAAAGTGTTGGTATAGTGGATATAGGTATTCAAAAGACTATTGTATTTCTTTTTTTCATCTTCATTGGAGTACTGCTAAAAGTCAAGTTTAAATCCAAAGAGGAGATTTCTGGAATAAAAAAGATAATTCTAAACCTTGCCCTTCCAGCGACCATTTTTATTGCGTTGTTGGGGGTAAAGGTCGAGTTACGTCTGTTAATATTGCCTTTATTGGCCCTAGGACTTAACCTATTGTTGTTTTTTTCCATGCCACTAATCTTGCCACTTATGGGTATTGGAAAAGGAACATCAGAGTACAGAACCGCTAAACTTTTGGTGCCTTCCTTGGCGCCGGGCCTGTCATCGTTCCCGTTTATTTTGGAGTTTCTTGGGGATGACTATTTGGCCAAAGCAGCCATGTCCGATCTAGGGAACAAAATTTTTGTTCTCTTTTTCCTGTACTTGGTGGCCATGAACTGGCACTATAGTCTACAGACCGATCAAAAGCGAAATGGTGGCGCCAAACTAAAACCATTGATCAAGGCCATGGTTTCCGAACCGGTAAATGTATTTATTACAGCGGCCCTTATTTTGCTGTCATTTGGGTTGCACATGGACTCCCTGCCCTTCTTTTTGAGCGAGACCCTACAAAAACTAAGCTTGATCATGACGCCATTGGTGTTGCTTTTTATAGGTCTTGCGGTAAAAATAAAAAAGAAACAATTCTTCCAGATTTTTTCCTTGCTCTGTACAAGAGCGGGTGTGGTCCTGTTGATTTCGGGGGTATTTGTGACGTTCGCCGGAATCGAAGCTCGCAACGAAATATTATTGACCATGGCCTTTGGTCTCAGTGCCTGTAGCTTTTGGCCCTACGCACATATTGCCGCCGTGGATAGTTTGGAGATGGAAAAAAAACCAAAGAGGCGAACCTTTAGTAGTGATTTTGGTGTGGCCATTTTAGCATTGTCGTTCCCGCTATCGACCATGTTGATATTGGCAACCCTGAACAGCGGGTCCTTCTTTGTAAACCCATTTAATATTTTCATGGTTTCCGTTGCACTGTTGGGCATTGGTTGTATCATTCCCTTGTGCAGTGGCATCCGCAAAAAAAAGTGGTCCGAGCAAAAATTGATCGATCACGAAATAAGTTCTGCCGCCACGGAAAAAGCTGCATAGGTGTTTTTAGTGAAATCTCTTTCTAATTCCCTATTTTTAAAGAAATCAGCAAATTATGAAACAGCTGCTCACCACCGTTTTTTCCATGGCCTTAATGGGCACTCTATCCGCTCAACGATCCAACGTCAAAGTAAACCAGGACCGTCTTGAAAAGAGAATTTTCGACCTTGCAGAATTCGGTCTACAGGCAAATGGCGAAACGGAGCGCGTTGCCTTTAGCGATGCAGATATTGAAGCTAGGAACTGGGTGGTCAAAACACTCAATGATATTGGAATGGAAGTGAAGGTAGATGCCGCTGGCAACATTATTGGTACCAGAAACGGTAGTGATCCATCTTTAAAACCAATTGCCTTTGGTTCCCATATTGATAGAGTGCCGAACGGAGGGAATTACGACGGCTGTGTGGGCGTTATGGCCGCCCTGGAAGTTATTGAGACCCTGAACGAAAACAATATTAGCACTGACCATCCCTTGGAAGTGATCATTTTCCCGAATGAAGAAGGAGGTGTCATGGGAAGTAGGGCCATGGCGGGCAATTTGGGAAAATCGGCTCTTGGAGTGGTCAACTCTACAGGCTATTCGATGGGCGAAGGCATCATGAGGATCGGTGGGGACACCACAAAGCTTATCGAAGCTAAACGCGCAAAGGGCAGCTTGTCAGCTTTTTTGGAGCTTCATATTGAACAGGGAGGCAAACTTGAAAAGGAAAACCTGGATATCGGCGTAGTGGAAGGCATTGTAGGCCTCAATTGGTGGGATGTGGTATTTACGGGTTCTTCCAACCACGCAGGCACTACTCCCATGAACGCCAGACAAGATGCGCTCTTGGCCGCTGCCAAATATATTGTGGCGGTAAACGAGATAACCAATAGCTTCGAGGGGACACAGGTAGGTACCGTAGGGAGGATCAAGGCAGAACCAGGAGCTCCCAATGTAATACCGGGAAAGGTGACTGCCAGTCTAGAAATTCGGGACCTCTCTTTGGAAGTCATTCAAAAGGTATATCGAGCCATCAAGATAAAAACGGAACAAATTGCGGAAGAATGCAATGTTTCCGTGGAGTTCTTCCCTTTGGACACTACCGCGGAACCGGCCCTAACGGATACCGGGATTCAAAAAGAAATAGAATCATCCGCTAAGTCTTTGGGACTAAGTTATCAATATATGCCGAGTGGCGCCGGCCATGACGCCCAAGACATCTCAAGGTTCGCACCCGTTGGGATGATTTTTGTCCCCAGTAAAGGAGGTATCAGTCATTCCCCGAAAGAATTTACATCGGCAGAAGATATGGCCAATGGGGCCAATGTGCTTTTGCACTCGATTTTGTCCTTGGATAAAAAATTGGATTGATTTTACTTTACCGTAGTCAAGATTATTTTTCTCGTGGCATTGGCAACCAGACCGATGCTCAACCAATATGAAGCCAAAATCAATGGTCCCGATAGGTAAAACGGGGTCTTGAATTTTGCAATCGCCAATAAGGTGTCGGAAACCATAAAAAATAGTACGGCCATGGCCATAAAAGCATGTGCATTCTCCCTTTCCCGAATGTACAGGCCCACCCCCTGCCATGCCATAAAAGTGATTACGGCCACGTAAACCGCCACGGGGAGCAGTAAATCGCCCAAACCAGGCATTAACCAAAAGAACAATGCCCCTCCTATCCCAAAAAGAATAAAAAACGAAATCCAGTTTTTGTAAAATCCCTTGTACTGGATAAATGCCATGGAAAACAAAATATGTGCTACTAAAAATGCCACAAGGCCGAATATAAAGTAGTCTTCAAAAAGTAATAGCACATCGCCCAGTAAACAAAAAGCCAAAGCAATGGTGACCGTTCTTCCCAACTTAAAATGGCTCTTTTTTGGGATGAAAAAAAGTAATGCAATCACCAAGATTGTCGTCAATGGTTTGAAGAACATAAAAAGGTGCCTGTCGTCATCTTGCCCAAAATAAATGGCGAAACTTGCGCAAACCAATATTAAAATATTAATGGGCCATGCTTTATTATCCGTTTCGGTTACCATTCCTTAAATGGTTTTAAGCTCAATTGGGAATTGTAATATTGTACCTGTCCAGTTACCTCTTCGCCCAGCCAATCCGGTTTTTCAAAACGTTCATCCTCATGTGTGAGCTCCACTTCTGCCAAAAGAAGTCCTTTGTTCTCTCCCAAAAACTCGTCCACCTCAAACATATGCTTGCCCATGGGCACTTCAAACCGAACCTTTTCGAGTATACCCGCTTCACAGAGGTCAATAAGGTTTGTTGCCTCGACAACCGTGATTTCGGTCTCCCATTCAAACCGGGTGGTTCCCGATTCGTTGCTGGCGCCTTTTACGGTCAAAAAGCCCCTTTCTCCCTTAATCCTGACCCTAACGGTCCTTTCGGGGTCCGTGTTCAGGAATCCCTGTACAATCCGGGTTTGTGATGTGGCGTTCTGTTTGAAGCCATCCGATCTTACCAAAAACTTTCGTTCTATTTCCAAATGTTCCATCAAACTAAATATACCCTAAATTTGAAAATGGACTTTGATTTTCCCCTAAGAAAAATTATTCATGTGGATATGGATGCGTTTTACGCCTCTGTGGAACAGCATGACAACCCAGAACTAAAGGGAAAGCCCATAGCTGTTGGAGGCGGGTCTAAACGTGGCGTAGTCTCCGCAGCAAGCTACGAAGCACGCAAGTTTGGGGTGCGAAGTGCCATGGCGGGGAGTATTGCCCAAAGAAACTGTCCAGATCTTGTCTTCGTGAAACCTCGCTTTGAACGTTACAAAGAGGTTTCAAAGCAGATCAGAAGCATATTTTTTGAATATACCGATTTGGTGGAGCCCCTTTCCTTGGACGAAGCCTATCTGGATGTGACGGAAAACAAAAAAGGAAATCCATCGGCCACACTGATCGCAAAAGAAATACGTCAAAAAATATTTGACAAAACCGGGTTGACGGCCTCGGCAGGGATTTCCATCAACAAGTTTATCGCCAAGGTGGCCAGCGATTACAACAAACCGAATGGACAGAAAACGGTAAACCCAGAAGAGGTAATCGGGTTTTTGGAAAACTTGGACATCCGAAAGTTTTATGGGGTGGGCAAGGTCACCGCGGAAAAAATGTACCGTTTGGGAATTTTTACGGGAAAAGATCTTAAGGAAAAGTCGTTGGAATTCTTAGCACAACATTTTGGAAAGAGTGGCGGACATTATTTCAATGTAGTGAGAGGAATTCATGCAAGTGCTGTAAAGTCACATCGTATTCCAAAATCTGTCGGGGCGGAACGTACTTTTTTTGAAAACCTGAGCAGTGAAATTTTTATGCTCGAAAAGCTGGAGAACATTGCCGGCGAACTGGAAAGAAGGCTCCAAAAGTCCAAAATTGCCGGAAAAACGGTCACCTTAAAAATTAAATACAGTGATTTCACACTTCAGACTCGCAGCAAGACGCTCCCCTATTTTATTGCCAGTAAAGATTTGATTTTGGAAACCGCCAAAGAGCTCTTGTACCAGTCCACATTGGAAAATTCGGTTCGATTATTGGGTATTTCATTGGCCAACCTCAATACCGAAAAAGAGAAAAAGACCGAAGAAAAAGAATCGGTGCTGGTTCAGCTCAAATTTGATTTTTAAAAGAAAAGCCCCCCTTTCGGGAGGCTGTTTTTTAATTCTTAATATCAGTTTCCACCGATTTTACCGCTGGTTTTTTGGGATTTCCGTCGGCATCGATTTCAACGATGTTATCAAAGCCAAGTTCATCCAATTTATCTATGATCTCCGCCCTATCGCCTACCATGAACCAATTTACCTTCTCAGGTCGCACCACATCATTGCTCACTTTTCTAATATCATCCACTGAAAGGTTTCTTACGTTCTGATCATATTTTTGATAGTAATCATCCGGGAGATCATACCGGATCAAGCTTCTTACCGAGCTGTTTACCGAACTATTGGTTTCCCATTGTCCGGGAAGCTTTAATACCTGATTGGTCTTTACTTTCTCAAGTTCTTCGGTGGTTGCGGGGCGCGTAGAAGTGAACTCGGAGATTTCCTTTCTGATTTCTGACACGGATTCTGCCGTTTTATCTGTCTGTACTGGTGCATAAACAATAAATGGCCTTTCCTCTTTGGAACCCAACACAAAGCCTCCAGCTCCGTAGGACCAGTGTTTGTCCTCCCTCAAGTTCATATTGATTCTGGAAGTAAAATCACCTCCAAGGATATTCACCATCTGCTCCATTGCAATTTCATTTACCCCACCGTACTTTTCGGTCAAGTGTCCGGCCAATATCACCGATTGTTGGGACTCTGGTCGGTTCATTAAATACAGCGTGTTCTTGGACCCAGTTTTAGGCTGGTTGAAAGCAATGGTAGGAACATCGCCTTTCTTCCATTTTCCCAATGTCTTTTCCAACTTGGATTTTAGTTCGCCCATCTCTACATCACCAGTTACAATTAAGGTGGAATTGTTGGGCTTGAACCATGTGTTGTAGAAGGCCACTACGTCTTCTCGTGTCAATGCGGAGACGGTATCCTCATATCCTGTACCGGTGTATGGGCCACTGTACGGATGGTCCTCACCATACATGTACTTGTTCATCACGCGCAGCGCCATGGTGATGGGTTGCGACTTTTCCTGCTTTATATTGTTGATCTGTTCCTTTTGTAAACGCTCAAATTCTTTTTGGGGAAATACAGGGTTGAGCAAAACGTCCATGAACAAATCCAAACTGGCATCCAAACTTGGTTTTAGGGTACTCATATATAGGTTGGATTCATCTTGACTGGAGAACGTGCTCAAAGACGCCCCCAAGAGCTGCAATTGCTCGTTGATTTCCAGAGAGGTTTTGTCCTTTGTCCCCTCGTCCAATAGATTCATGGCCAAATTTGCTGTTCCGGGACTGGACAAATAATCGGTTTTGTACCCCGCATCCGCCACTAGATTGATAATCACCGTAGGCACGCCTTTCCGTTGTGCCAAAACCACATTAAGCCCGTTGGATAGTTCCATACGCTGCAACTCCGGAAACTTCGAGCTTTTTGGCGCTCCAAGTTCGGGCAACTTGCTTCTGTCCACGGATGATTCCACGATGTCGTACTCCGGAAAAGGTCTACAAATCAAAACGTGCTTGCCTTTGGTCAACCACTTTGCCGCAGTCTTCCGAAGCGCTTCGGCCGTTGCATCTTCAACATATTTCAGTTGTGTTTTGTAGTACGATGCATCCCCATGG
The DNA here is from genome assembly GCA_963677115.1 of uncultured Allomuricauda sp. Taxonomy (GTDB): domain Bacteria; phylum Bacteroidota; class Bacteroidia; order Flavobacteriales; family Flavobacteriaceae; genus Flagellimonas. Next base: position 1,517,444 of record OY781874.1, on the reverse strand, counting down.
TACGTTTGGTTAGAGGCAAGAATATCAGATACCCCGCCAAATCCACCGATTCGCTCCAAACCTTTGATAAAGTTGGCAAAATAATTGGCTTTTACCCTTTTCAGTTCTTCTTCGGTAGGTCCTTCTTTGATAAACCTCTCGATTTCAGCTTCAAGCTCCTTTTCCAATTTTGCCGCATCTTCTCCTTGTTTTACATCGAGCCAGGTGATAAATTGACTAGCTATTTCACTTGAAGATTGAAAAGAGACCGCTGCACTGGCCGATTGGTCTTGATAGATAAATTTTTGATATAGCCTTGAGTTCTTGCCACTCGTCAAAATAGCAGAGATCAAATCAAAATGTAGGTCTTCCTTGGACCCAAATGGAGGCGTATTCCATGCGAACAACACTCTGGTCTCCGGAACCCGGTCTTGGTATTCTTGACGGGAATCATAAATTTTATTGGGTATGTTCACCTCTTGTCTTTCCACTGTTGGTCCGGCGGGGATATCCCCAAAATACTTGGTTACTTTTTGATGCACTTCTTCGGCGTCAATGTCACCTGCCACGGCAACAACCGCATTGGCGGCACCATAATAGGATTTGAACCACTCCTGCACGTCTTCCAACGAGGCGGCGTTCAAATCTTCCATTTCTCCGATTACCGTCCAAGAATATGGGTGCCCTTTCGGGTACATGGCCTTCGTCAAATAATCCCATTGCATTCCGTAGGGTTGGTTTTCCCCTTGTCTTTTTTCGTTTTGAACAACGCCTCGTTGCTCATCCAATTTTTCTTGGTCAATCGCCCCCAACAAGTGTCCCATTCTGTCCGATTCCAAGAACAAAACTTGGTCTAAAGCAGAAACAGGCACATTTTGAAAGTAATTGGTCCGGTCCGTGTTGGTTGTTCCGTTCAAATCGGTACCCCCAATACTCTCCAATGCCTGGAAATAGTCGGTGTTGTAATTTTCACTTCCGTTGAACATTAAATGCTCAAATAAGTGTGCAAACCCACTTTTGCCCGGTTTTTCGTTTTTAGATCCTACATGGTACCATACGTTCACCGCAGCAATGGGAGCCTTGTGATCTTCATGGACCAATAGGGTAAGTCCGTTTGTAAGGGTATAGGTCTTGTAATCGATGTCAATATCATCGGCTTTAAACTGAAATCCTTGTCCAAAACCCATGGAACAGGACAAAAGGCCCACAATAGAGGCCAGAAGTAATTTTTTCATTTCTGTTGTTTTAAGTTATTTGATCGATAAATTTGATACACAAGATAGGAAAATGTTTACAATGAACACTATACTAGCATGTTAGCTTTTCTACTCAACCCTAGAGAGTGCCACATTTGTTTGTTTAAACCAGAATAATAGTTGATAGTTGGGACCAGGTTTACATATTTTCTTTATTAATTTGTAAAACCATCGACCACCATTAACCTCATTTTTATTGAATTTATGCAACGAGATGAATTGCACGAGCATATAATATCTTCAGCGGGAAATCTTTTCTATTTGCAAGGATATAATTCCACGGGGGTCAATGAGATCATCACAAAATGTGATATAGCAAAAGCTACGCTCTACAGCCATTTTAAATCCAAAGAAGAGATTTGTATTGCCTATCTGAATCAACGCCATAAGGCTTTTATGAAGGGGCTTAAAAGTTATGTAAACGATAGGGAGCGTGGAAAAACCCAGCTCTTGGCCATTTTTGACCTATTGCGGGATATGTACCTTGAGGAAAATTTTCAGGGTTGCTGGGGACTTAAGACCTTGGGTGAGCTTTCTCCCGACCAAACCGCCATTCTAAAGGTAATTCAACAACAAAAAAAGGAATTGCTCCTATATTTGGGCGAGGTTGTTGGCGATAATATTTCAAATTTATCCAAAGCGGAAACAGAAAAAATTTCGGGCGGGCTCTATCTTTTGTATGAAAGCGCGGTTACCGAGAGCCATCTGTTCAAAAATGACTGGCCCATTTTTATGGCCAAAAGTATAGCGCCATCTCTTTTTATGGACTCGGAACTGGTATAAAAAAACCTCTCCATAAAATGAAGAGGTTTCAAATCTACTCACTTTACAATAATTAGGCTTCCACAGCTTCCAATGGTTGTGCCACGGGAAAATCCACAGGGACTTTTGTTGTGCTATGGATATAGTTTGAGATGGTTTTATCCCCTACCAAGACTATGGTATCTATCAAGTTTTCCTTGGTCCAACCGGCGGCAAAGAAATCGTCCACGACCTGCTCATCCGTAGCACCCCTGTTTTCGGTGATATTCTTGGCCAAACGCGCCAAAACATCCAATTTTTCATTAAAAGAAGCCTTTCCAGCCCTTAATTCAAGGATTTGATCATCTGTAAACCCGTTCATTTTAGCAATGGCGGTGTGGGCAGATAAACAATAAATACAGTTGTTCACTTGGCTCACGGCCAAATTCACCACTTCTTTTTCCTTGGCCTTCAATGAGGTTTTGGCATTGGAGAGACTTAAATAATTGCCCAGGGCATTTTCAGAATGGGCGTAGGTGGCGAAGAGGTTGGGAACAAATCCCACCATTTTTTCCAGATTGTCGAAAATGGCCTGATTTGCCACACTTACTTCTTCTCTTTTGGGTACATTGATTGTGCTCATACCGGTAATTTTTTAAAATGAATTTTGTTAATATCAATACGTCCGTATAAAAGGCTGTTCCGCATCACAATAGAAATCGTGATGGTATTTTTGTTCACAGTGTTCAGCGGCCAAAACGGTTTGTTTTTCGGCGCTCTGCGATGTTCTAAAAATCTCGATGAGATTAAAAATGGATTTTTCCCGGGATTTCATCTTTTGTCTGTTTTTTGATTACAGGGCAAAGATGCTCCGAAATGAGGGGCGGATGTTAGGAAGGATTTCCCGATGGCTTGACCAATTTTCCCTTAGGCCTCGAAAAGCAGGTTTTCCCGATATTCGGATGGGGTGGTTTGTGTCATTTTTTTGAAAAAACGGCTAAAATGGGCAGGATCGTTAAAGCCAAGTTCAAATGCAATCTCCTGATTTTGTTTATCTGTAAAGTTGAGGAGCCTTTTAGCTTCCAACGCTATGCGCTCCAGAATGATCTGTTGCGGGGATTTCTGATTGTAAATGGCAAAAAGATTGGATAGCGTCTTTGGGGATTTGTGCAACAATTCGGCATAATCGCTCACCTTTCTCTTTGTCTTGAAGTTCAAATCCACCAAAATATTGAATTTTCGTATGGTTTCGATTTGCTCGTTCCCCAATGTTTTGACGATGAGCTGTTCCTTCGCCAATCGGGTGCACATAATGATCATACGTTTCAAGAGCATTTGAAGCATCCCGCCCTGAATGCTATCGGGAGTGGCAAACTCCTCGATGAAAATATCGTACAGTAGATTGAACTTGTTCAACTGTTCTTCTGGAATGGTGATAATGGGGATGTCCTGTGTTCCAAAAAACAAAATTCCGTTACAGGAAACCTCACTGTCGTGATCAGAAATGCAATAAAATTCACGGTTAAATAGAATGGCGGTTAGGGGCAGCTGTGCTTCGCAATAGGAGACGTGCTGCAAATAGGTAACTGTAATTATCTGATCGGGCAACAGTTTCAAGTCCATTCCATCTATTTGGATTATCAATGGACGATCATTCCGGTTCCACAAAAATTTGATGGTCTTTGAGGTTATGGAGAACCGTTCTTCCTCGTTTTTGATATCGTTCGTAAATCCTAATATCGCTCCTAACCTGGAATCTTTGTATTCGTGTCTCATTGAAAAGATTGTGCATTCACGGAAAGATTAGTCCTTCTATTCCCAATATACTTACAGCTACCTTTTTGTTGGAAGGTATGGTATCAAACAAAAAAAGCGCACATCTTAGGATGCACGCTTTTTATAAATCTGTTTGCTGTTTCTAGAAATTACAGCTCTCTATTTCGGTTACACGCAAGGTGTTCACCATTCCCTTTTCCTTGATGGGCATGGCTGCCAAGCTCACAAGCATGTCGCCTACTTCCAAGAAGCCTTTTTTACATGCTATCTGGTTTACATCCTCTATGGTCTGGTCGGTGGATACAAACTTGTCGTAGTAGAATGCTTTAACACCCCATAAAAGGTTCAACTGGGTCAATATCCTTTTGTTCGATGTAAATACCAGAATATGGGCCGCCGGTCTCCAAGCAGAAATCTGGAAGGCCGTGTACCCACTATTGGTCAATGTGGAAATAGCCTTGGCAGAGATTTCGTTTGCCATTAGTGCTGCATGATAACAAACCGACTTGGTGATATATCTTTTGGTACGGATGTGCGGTGGGTTTTGCGGCACTTTGATCAAGTTGGAGCTTTCCACGCTTTTGACGATACTGGCCATCTTCTCGATCACTTGCACCGGATAGTTCCCCACAGAAGTTTCTCCAGAGAGCATTACGGCATCGGCCCCGTCCATTACGGAGTTGGCAACGTCGTTTACTTCGGCCCGGGTCGGTGTTAAACTGGTAATCATGGTTTCCATCATTTGAGTGGCAATGATTACGGGTATTCTTCCTTTTTTGGCACTCAACACCAATTGTTTCTGGACCAATGGAACCTCTTGCGCTGGAATTTCCACGCCAAGGTCGCCACGGGCCACCATAAGTCCATCGGAAGCTTTCACAATCTCATCGATGTTGTCCAGTGCTTCAGGTTTTTCAATCTTTGAGATTACAGGGATTTTGTGCTCTGTGTGCTGCTTTATCAAATCATGAAGATCGTATAGGTCTTGTGCATGGCGCACAAACGACAATGCTATCCAATCAACATCCTGTCCGATCGCAAAAATTGCATCCTTGATATCCTTTTTTGTAAGGGCGGGCAAAGAAATCCTCGTATTTGGAAGGTTTACCCCTTTTTTTGATTTAAGCGGTCCTCCTTGAATCACCTTGGCCACCACCTCATCTTCCCCGTTGGTAGATTTTACTTCAAAAATAAGTTTGCCATCATCCAAAAGAATACGCTCCCCGGCCTTAACATCTTTAGGGAAGCTTTTGTAGTTCATATATACCCTTTCCGCAGTGCCCTCAAAAGGCTCCCCTGTAACAAAGGTAACCTCATCACCTGGAGAAACAACGGCTTCGCCACCCATGACCCCTACTCTTAACTTGGGGCCCTGAAGGTCGGCGAGTATGGCTATATTGACTTCCAATTCCTCATTAAGTTCCCTTATCATTTTAATTCGCTCGGCAACATCTTCGTAGGCGGCGTGGGAAAAGTTTATTCTAAAAACATCTACTCCTGCATGGATCATTTCCCTTAGGGTCCCCTTTGTGCTGGTGGCAGGTCCCAGGGTTGCTACAATTTTAGTCTTCTTTATAGTTGGCATTTTTAAAAGATTAAATTTCTTTTTGATTTTAAATTCTGTGTGTCCAAAGCATAAGCTGTTATCACTTTGGCTATTGTGTTGATCGATTTGATTTTTTTGAGAAAAAACGCTTCATCTATCGTATCTACCTTTAAAAAATAATCTACTTCTTTGCGTTCTCTCACCAAATGGTCTGTTTTTCGGGAAACATTGTTTTCAAACAATCCCACCGAGGGCATTTTCTCCTCTACTACACATTTGTTGGAAATCAACGTCCAATACATTTCGCTCATCTCATCGTCCCAATCAAACACTGAAAAAGACATTTCTCCATCTAGATGAAGGTCTTTCTTCATCCGTTTTAGAAACAGGCCACAACTGGAATTTATGGCATAGGCGATGGCATAATCTTCCAAATTGCTGTGAATGGCAATGAGCGAAAAACTCTCATCGTACAAGTCCGCCGATATCTTATGCGTCGTTAATTTGCCCATAACACGAACCGTAAATATAGGCTTAATCCAATTGAATGCCTAGTCTATACAAAACAATACACTTATAAATCCAGCGAAAACGTTTGAGTTTACCATTATTTAAAGTTACTTGTTTTCTATCTTGCTTTGCAGCGCGAAATACGCTCTCTTGGAAGCTTTTTCTTCGGCTTTTTTCTTGGATGTGGCCCTTGCTTTCGCCAGCATTCTGTCCCCGATGGTGAGTTTTACCGCAAAGTGTTTCAGCTCATCGTTCCCAGTGTCCTCGTACACATAATAATTAAAGGATTTCTTTTCCTTTTGGCACCATTCTATAACCAAACTCTTATAACTTATGACCTTGCCCTCCAACTGCTCAATGTCCACATACGGGTCAATTACTCGTTCATCGATAAATTTTTCGCAATACACATATCCTCTGTCCAGATAAATGGCGCCCACTAGTGCCTCAAAGACATTTCCATGTATATTGTCGCCAAAATGGGCTTTGGGAATCCTACTTTCTACATAATTTAAAAGGCCCAGATCCTTGCCCAACTCGTTCAGGTGCTTTCGGCTGACGACCTTGGAACGCATTTTAGTCAGGTACCCCTCGTCTCCTTCGGGCACTTCGTTGTACAGGTGTTTTGAAATAATGGTCCCCAACATCGAGTCCCCCAAAAATTCCAACCGTTCGTAGTTCAAGGGATTGCCCTTGTCGTCCTTCTTGTTCATGGAACGATGTAGAAAGGCCGTTTTGTAGATTTCAAGACTCTTGGGCTTAAATCCAAGAATTCTTTTCATACCCAAAAAAAAATCCCCATCCGTGCTTGGATGGGAATTGAATATTTTGGAAGGAAGTTTCATGTTACAAAACTATCCTATTTTTTTGAATAGTACACAAGCATTGTGGCCACCAAAGCCAAATGTATTGCTCATCGCAACCTTTACCTCGCGTTCTTGCGCCCTGTTGAGGGTCAAGTTAAGGGAAGGATCTATTTGTTCGTCCACTACACTATGGTTAATGGTAGGAGGCACCAGACTATGTTCCATTGCCAATATTGACGCTATGGCCTCAATGGCCCCTGCTGCTCCCAACAAATGTCCTGTCATGGACTTGGTAGAGTTGATGTTGATGTCTTTGGCGTGGTCCCCGAACACTTTGGAAATAGCTTTAAGCTCAGCCACGTCCCCAAGAGGTGTAGAGGTCCCATGCGTATTGATGGCATCCACGTCCTCGGGTTTTAGCCCTGCATTCTCCAAGCAGTTTTCCATCACCTTTACTACCCCGATTCCCTCAGGATGTGGTGCGGTCATGTGGTGGGCGTCACTTGACAATCCCCCGCCCAAAACTTCTGCATATATTTTAGCGCCACGAGCTTTGGCGTGCTCATACTCTTCAAGTATCAGCGCTCCTCCACCTTCTCCCAGTACAAACCCGTCGCGCGTGGCATCGAATGGTCTGGAAGCGGTCTCTGGACTGTCGTTTCTGGTGGAAAGTGCATGCATGGCATTAAACCCTCCCATACCTGCAATGGTAACGGCAGCTTCACTACCACCGGTCACGATGACATCGCAATGGCCCAACCTTATATAGTTGAGCGCATCGATCATGGCATTTGCCGATGATGCACAAGCAGAAACCGTAGTATAGTTAGGCCCCATAAATCCATGTTTTATGGAAATGTTGCCCGGTGCTATATCAGCAATCATTTTAGGTATAAAGAAAGGATTGAATCGTGGTGTACCATCGCCATTGGCATAATTGATCACCTCATTTTGAAAAGTTTCCAATCCGCCTATTCCTGCACCCCATATAACACCTACCTTAAACTTGTCAACAACGTTCAAGTCGATTCCAGAGTCCGCGATGGCCTCGTCGGAAGAGACCAAGGCATATTGGGCGAACCTGTCCAACTTTCTGGCTTCTTTTCTATCAAAGAAGTCGTGTGGATCGTATCCCTTGAGCTCGCAAGCAAACTTTGTCTTAAATTTTTCGGTATCGAAATACGTAATGGGGGCAGAACCGCTTTTCCCGGTCCGTAGTCCCTCCCAATAAGCTTCTAAATTGTTACCTATGGGGGTCAATGCTCCCATCCCGGTAACTACAACTCGCTTTAACTGCATTGAACTATTTTTTTTACCCTTTAGACCTAAATTATAAAAAAATTATCCATGCGATAACCACCACATGGATAATTTTAAATCTTTAGCGATATATCATATAATTACTTAGCTTCTTCGATGTAGCTAATGGCCTGACCAACAGTGGCAATGTTCTCTGCTTGGTCATCTGGTATTTGGATATCAAATTCTTTCTCAAACTCCATGATAAGTTCAACAGTGTCCAAGGAATCCGCTCCTAAGTCGTTGGTAAAGCTAGCTTCTGCAACTACTTCATTTTCATCTACACCTAGTTTATCAACGATGATAGCCTTTACTCTTGATGCAATGTCTGACATAATTATTGTGGTTTTAAAAATTTAAATCGTTGGCAAAAATATAAAACTTTGGATTAAATACACCATTTGTCGATAAAATGTGATGCAAAATAAACATCTTAAAATACTGTACCTTACTTTAGCCGACGTAATTTAGTCCAAAAACCTATCAATTCCTAACGAATGAAACGAATTGTAATCTTCGCTTCGGGCAGTGGGTCCAATGCAGAAAATATTATAACATTTTTTCGTGAAAAACCAGAGGTAAATATTGCCGCAGTGCTTACCAATAAACAAACGGCTACAGTTCTTGATCGATGCGAAAGGTTGCATGTGCCTGCATTTTATTTTAATAAAACTGCCTTTAAAGATTCGGATACCGTGGTTCAAATGCTAAAAGGCCTACAGGCAGATTTGATCGTGCTGGCAGGGTTTCTATGGAAAATACCATCGAATCTTATCGACGCTTTCCCTGACAAAATCGTCAATATCCATCCAGCATTGCTACCTAAATATGGTGGAAAGGGCATGTATGGGGAAAGGGTTCATCGAGCTGTGAAAGAAAATAAGGAGTTGGAAACGGGCATTACCATACATTATGTAAACGAAAATTATGATGAGGGAGCCATCATCTTTCAAGCCAAAACCGATGTTGTTCCTTCGGACGATGCAATTTCCATTGCCCAAAAAGTTCATCAACTCGAATATGAACATTTTCCGAAAGTGATAGAAAAACTATTGTCCTAATGGCCAAAAAGAAAAAGTTTTATGTCGTGTGGCAGGGCAAACATCCCGGCATTTTTGAGTCTTGGAAAGATTGCAAAGCTCAGATTGAGGGGTATAAAGGCGCCCAGTACAAATCCTTCGCCACTTTTGAAGAAGCCAAAAAAGCCTATAACGGCAACTACATGGACTACAAAGGGAAATCCAAGGGCAAAAGTGAACTTACTCCAGAAGAACTTCTAAAAATTGGAGACCCCAATTATAATTCCATTGCCGTGGATGCGGCATCGAGCGGAAATCCTGGCAGAATGGAGTATCGTGGTGTGGACACCAAAACCAAAAAGATGCTATTTCATCAAGGTCCTTTTGAACAGGGAACAAGCAACGTAGGGGAATTTCTGGCCCTGGTGCATGGACTGGCTTTTTTACAACAGAAAAAGAGCGATCGTATTCTTTATTCCGATTCCCGTATCGCCATCGGGTGGGTACGAAAGAAAAAATGCGGTACAAAATTGGTAAAAAATGCCAAAAACGCCCAACTGTTCGAACTTATCGAACGTGCCGAGAACTGGCTTAAAAAGAACCGGTTCAACACCCCTATCGTTAAATGGGAAACCAAGGCATGGGGCGAAATACCTGCTGATTTTGGCAGAAAATAACCCTTTGCTCGAACAAAGAGGCCATTTTTTGATAATTGGAACATCCATACCGTATATTTGCAGCAAAAATTAGGGAATGGGCAAATTACTGATCGTGGGAACCATGGCCTTTGATGCCATTGAAACACCGTTCGGGAAAACTGGAAGAATCTTGGGAGGGGCAGGAACCTTTATCGGTCTGGCCGCATCACAATTTAAAATAGACGCTGCAATAGTATCCGTAGTGGGAGATGATTTTCCGCAATCTTACATGGATATCTTAAAAAACAAGGACATAGACCTTTCGGGGGTAGAGGTTGTAAAAGGTGGAAAAACCTTCTTTTGGGAAGGAAAGTACCATAACGACCTCAACTCAAGGGATACTTTGGCCACCGAACTCAACACCTTGGCGGACTTTGACCCCGTTGTTCCCAGCGATTATACCGATGCCGACATTGTAATGCTCGGCAACCTGCACCCTAACATCCAACTGAGTGTAATTAATCAGATGGAAAAACGACCAAAGCTTATAGTTTTGGATACCATGAACTTTTGGATGGACAATACATGGGATGAATTGATGACGGTGATTTCCAAAATCGATGTCATTACCATAAATGATGAAGAAGCCCGTCAGATGACCAACGAATATTCCTTGGTTAAGGCTGCCGCGAAGATTCAGCAAATGGGTCCCAAATATGTCGTCATTAAAAAAGGTGAGCACGGTGCACTCTTGTTCCAAAAAGAAAATATCTTTTTTGCCCCGGCGCTACCGTTGGAAGAAGTTTTTGATCCCACTGGCGCAGGAGATACTTTTGCCGGAGGCTTTGCAGGCTATTTGACCGAGGCTGGAAACATTTCTTTTGAGAGCATTAAGAATGCCATTATCCATGGATCCAACCTGGCATCGTTCTGTGTAGAAAAATTTGGCACGGACCGAATGGTCGATTTAAAAAAGAGCGAGGTCGAGGCCCGCCTGGCACAGTTTAAAGAGTTGACGCAGTTCAATATTGAATTAACATAATGTTTGCCCTGAAAATTTTGGGGCTTTTTTATTTGTATTGTTATGAGTGATCCCATTAAGCACGAATGCGGAATATCGTTGATCCGTTTGCTTAAACCCCTGGAGTACTACAAAGAAAAGTACGGTACGGCTTTTTACGGCGTAAACAAGATGTACCTAATGATGGAAAAACAGCATAACCGCGGACAGGATGGAGCCGGTTTTGCAAGCATAAAAATGGATATGCAGCCTGGGGAACGCTATATGAGCCGGGTTAGATCGGCACAACAACAGCCCATTCAGGATATTTTTGCCCAAATCAATAATCGCATCAATTCGGCCTTGACCGAAAATCCCGAACATGAGGATGATGTCGCTTGGCAAAAAAAGAACATACCCTACATCGGCGAGCTTTTGATGGGGCACGTTCGTTATGGCACCTTCGGAAAAAACAGTATTGAGAGCGTACATCCATTTTTGAGACAGAACAACTGGATGCACCGTAACCTTATTGTTGCCGGTAACTTTAACATGACCAATGTTGACGAGCTCTTCAAAAACTTGATAGAACTGGGACAGCATCCTAAAGAAAAGGCGGATACCGTTACCGTAATGGAAAAAATCGGTCACTTTTTGGATGATGCCGTGGCCAAGCTCTACAAGCAGATCAAGAAAGAAGGATACACGAAAAGGGAAGCCTCCGCATTGATCGCAGAGCGTTTGAACGTAGCCAAAATTTTAAGGAAGGCCTCCAAAAACTGGGATGGCGGATATGCCATGAGCGGACTCATTGGCCACGGCGATGCTTTTGTGATGCGGGATCCTGCCGGCATCCGACCCGCTTATTACTATCAAGATGATGAAGTGGTGGTAGTGGCATCCGAACGTCCCGTAATACAAACCGTTTTCAACGTTAATTTTGACGATGTACACGAACTGGACCCCGGACATGCCGTAATCATTAAAAAAAGTGGTTCCATGGCCTTGAAAAAAATCTTGGAGCCCACTGAGCGCAAAGCTTGTTCTTTTGAACGCATCTATTTCTCCCGAGGTAGTGACAAAGAAATCTATCAAGAAAGAAAATTACTGGGAAAACTCGTTTTCCCAGAAATATTAAAGTCGATTGACAACGATCTGGAGAACACCGTTTTCTCTTATATTCCAAACACGGCGGAAACATCGTTCTTTGGGATGGTGAAAGAGGCACAAAACTACCTCAACAAGAAAAAAGAGGAGCAAATTTTGGCCTTGGGACCCAAAATGACAGCCGAGGAGCTCCATACCATATTAAATATTCGTCCACGTATTGAAAAGGTAGCCATTAAGGATGCCAAACTGAGAACCTTTATCACCCAGGATAGCAGCAGGGACGATTTGGTGACACACGTTTACGACATCTCATATGGTTCGGTAAAACCAACGGACAATCTGGTGATTATAGATGACAGTATTGTTAGGGGAACTACGCTAAAAAGAAGTATCCTTAAGATATTGGACCGGTTATCTCCCAAGAAAATAGTTGTGGTATCCTCCGCTCCACAGATACGCTACCCTGACTGCTACGGTATAGACATGGCACGATTGGAAGACTTTGTGGCGTTCAGGGCCGCTCTTGCCCTTCATGAAGAGCACGGAACAACGCATAGAATCAAGGAGATTTACGAAAAGTGTCTAACGCAGACAGACCCATCGAACAAAAATGCGGTAAACTATGTGCAAGAGTTTTACGCTCCGTTTTCAGCCAAACAAATTTCAAAGAAAATTGGCGAAATATTAAGCCCCGAAGGTATTAATGCCGAGGTTGAGATCATCTATCAAACCATTGAAGGGCTGCACAGCGCCTGCCCTAAAAACCTAGGAGACTGGTATTTCACTGGAAACTACCCGACCCCAGGTGGCAACCGGGTGGTCAACAAGGCTTTTGTTAACTTTTTCGAGGGTAAAAAAGAAAGGGCCTATTAAGCTAATGCACGATGAAAGGGCACATTACTGTGCATTTTATCGATGAAACTAGTAGAATAGCGGGTTTTTATACAATCAGCAGTCCGCAATCCTACTTTAGTATCCGCCATAGCATAAGTAGGTTAAGTTCATGGTAAGATTTGGGGCAAAAAAGGTGGAAGCTATTCCACCTTTTTTATTTTCCACACCTTTCCCAATCCGTCCATTCTCCTTGGTTTTCTTGACATTTATCAATAATCGGGCCCAACTTAACACTTTAACCCATTTAAGGGAGTTTCGTCTAAAAGCTTACATCAAAAATCAGCGCTTGGCTTACATTTGGAGAACCATAGCATAAGTAGGTTAAGTTCATGGTAAGATTTGGGGAAAGAAGCCGGAGCATGCTCCGGCTTCTTTATGTTTGACTACCAAGGTTTTATCCATTTTATCGATGAACTGCACAATTTCTTTTTCCTATTAAAAGCAAAATATTTTTTAAATCCCTTTGTTATTTTACACAATACCAGTATTTTAGTCCCGCCATAGCATAAGTAGGTTAAGTTTATGGTAAGATTTGGGACGAAAAGGGTGAGGACTTCCTCACCCTTTTCTATTTTAAAAAAACAGAAACAAAAAAGCCGTGCACTGAGTGCACGGCTTTTATATTTATGAATGAGCTGGTTGTTATTTACCAGCTGCGTAGTTCTCCGAAACTTTGTCCCAGTTGATCACATTAAAAAATGCAGAAATGTAATCTGGTCTCAAGTTTTGATAGTTCAAATAGTACGCATGTTCCCATACATCCAATCCCAAAATTGGGTATCCTTCGCAAGATACGCCGGGCATAATGGGGTTATCCTGGTTTGGAGTGGAACAAACCTCCACTTTTCCTCCCTTGTGCACGCACAACCAAGCCCATCCTGATCCAAATTGCGTGGCAGCAGCCTTGGAAAAGCTTTCTTTGAAAGCATCAAAGGAACCAAAAGCCTCGTCGATGGCCGCAGCCAATTCACCAGATGGTTTTCCGCCACCGTCGGGCGACATCACTTCCCAAAAAAGGCTGTGGTTAAAAAATCCGCCCCCATTGTTTCTAACAGCTACGTTGGACATGTCCAAACCGGAAAGGATATCCACGATTCCCTTTCCTTCCAAATCCGTTCCTTCAATAGCGCCATTCAATTTAGTGGTGTAGCCATTGTGGTGCTTGGTATGGTGGATTTCCATGGTCCTAGCATCTATATGAGGTTCCAATGCATCATATGCATACGGTAACTTAGGTAATTCAAAAGCCATATTATTCTTTTTTTAGGTTATTAATCAATTTATGTAAAAATAAGGATTTTAACATTTATATTCCGCTAAAACCATGTTAACATCAGGTAAGGAATCCTTATTTTGCAGGAAAAACATCCTTGGAGGGGTCTAATTTTAAAATATATAGCGCATCTGCAGGTTCGGGCAAGACCTATGCCCTTGCAAAAACCTACCTCAAACTATTGCTTTCCAATGATGCTTCCATAAAATTTCGTCAGATTTTGGCCATTACGTTTACCAACAAAGCCGTAGACGAAATGAAAACCAGGATTTTGGACAACCTTTATGCTTTTGGCCAAGATACCGTGCCCAAAAAACAGCAGGCCCTTTTTCAATCACTTTGTGATGAACTCAACTTGACCGAGGAGCAATTAAAGCAACGGTCGCAACTCATTCTAAAACGGATTCTCCACAATTACTCTTTTTTTGAGATTTCCACCATTGACAAGTTCAACCACAAAATCATAAAAACCTTTGCCCGCGATCTGCACCTATCCCAAAATTTTGAGGTGGAACTCAATTTGGATCTACTGTTGGAGGAAGCCGTGGGAAGATTGCTGGAACGCGCCGGCAATGATGAAAAACTTACCGAAGTCCTGATTGCCTTTTCACTGGAGAAAATTGATGATGACAAAAGCTGGAACATCACTTACGACCTCATAGAAATCGGAAAACTGCTGTTCCAAGAAAACCATGCGGAGCACATAGGCCCCTTACGGGAAAAATCCATCACGGATTTTCAGGATGTCCAAAAAAGAATAGCATCAGAAAGCACGGTTATTGAAGAAAAGGTAAAACAACTGGCTCAAACAGCGCTTCGGGAAATGGAGCGTCAAGGGTTTGATTTTGCAGATTTTCCCAGACAGACCTTGCCCAATCATTTTAAAAAAATGATGGATGGAGAATTCGACCCAAAAAAATTATACGCCGCCAAAACCCTGGAGCCCAATCTAGTGGAAGGGAAATTACTCAAAGCCAGTGACAAAAGGGATGTCACCCAATTGGCCGCGACCATTTTGGAAAAATATCTCATCATAAAACGACTTGTGTACCGACACAGCTATCTCCAGAATATTTATGGCAATATCGTACCGATGACGGTCTTGAACGAAATCGCCAAGGAAATCAAAAATATTGAGCTGGACAGGGACATCATTCCCATTTCTTCCCTGAACGCGATTCTCTCCAAAGAAATCAAGAATCAACCTGTACCTTTTATTTATGAACGGATGGGCGAAAAATACCGCCATTACTTTATCGATGAATTCCAGGACACCTCCAAAATGCAATGGGAAAACTTGGTGCCGCTCATTGGCAACGCCTTGGAAAGTGAGAACGAAAAACACGAACGGGGTTCCCTATTTTTGGTGGGCGATGTAAAGCAGGCCATTTATCGCTGGCGTGGTGGCAGGGCGGAGCAATTTCTCGATCTGATCAATAAAAAATCGCACCCCTTCGTAGTGGAGCCCAGCATCTATTCGTTGGACACCAACTGGCGGAGTTCTGATGAAATCGTGGGCTTCAACAACAGCTTTTTTACCGAGGTCTCAACTGTGCTCGCCAATGAAGATTATCGGAACTTATTTTTGAACGACTCCCATCAAAAAACCAACAACAAACCTGGGGGCTACATCCAAATGTCCTTTTTGGATGCCGATGTGGAAGACAAGGACGAGGTCTATTGCGAAGAAACCTTGAAGGCCATACAGCAAATCCTTTCGGAAAACTACAACTTTTCGGATATCTGCGTATTGGTTCGCGACAATAACAAGGGAATGTTGTTGGCAGATTTTTTAGCGCTGCAGAACATTCCCATCATTTCTTCGGATGCACTTTTGCTGGCAAAAAATGAGAAAGTCATTTTTTTGGTCTCTATCCTACGGATTTTTGAAAATGCAAAGGATCGGGAAGCGGCCTACCATATATTAATGTATCTGTCCCCCGATGAAAACGGCAAACACGACTTCATCAGTAAAAACCTAGAAAATATTGAAGCCTTCTTGGCCTCCGAATACCATTTCAATGTAAATGAATTAAAAGGCGAACCTGTGCTTACCATTTTGGAAACCGCCATTGTTCAGTTTGAACTTTACGAGGGTTCCGTGGCCCATATTTCCTTTTTGATGGACGAGGTGCTCGATTTGGAAAAAAGGGAAGGGCCCAGCGTGTATGCCTTCCTTAATTATTGGGAGGTAAAAAAGGATTCCCTTTCCATCGCAGCACCCGATGGGGTGGATGCCGTAAAAATTATGACCATCCACAAGGCCAAAGGCCTTGAGTTTCCATTTGTGATTTTCCCCTTTGCCAATGCGGTTCTGGACGATAAACGCAAGAAGAAGAAAGCTTGGGTACCGGCCACTACGGATGATGAAGCTTTAGGGTTGACCGAATTCCTGATCAACAACAATAAAGATATGTTGGAATACAATGAGGTGGCCCAACAAAAATATGTTGCGGAAGAGCAAAAGACCTTGTTGGATTCGATGAATGTACTCTACGTGGCCCTTACCCGTCCCGTACAAGGATTGTTTGTAATTACGGAAAATGGCAAAAAAGAAGTTGCTTCGGTTGAAGCTGCTACATCGTATTCGGAACTTTTTCAATGGTACGTGCAACAAGCGAACATTTCCGAAAAAGAAACTGGCGGTTACACCATCGGAACATTTCCATCAAAAGAGGTGGAGACTTCTTCGGAACCCACGGAAAACTATATTTCCTACGTTACAAGACCGAAAGATGATGCTGGATTTACCATTTCCACCAAATCGGGCCGTATGTGGGACGATGAACGGATGGAAGCCATCGAGATGGGCAACGTGATCCACTTTGCGTTGAGTCAGATCGAAACTGTAAAAGATGTTGATCCTGTTATGGAACGATTGGAAATCGAAGGGCATTTTCCCGAAGAGGCCGCGGGCGACATCAAACAAAAAATAATGGCCGTTGTGAACCATCCAAAATTGAAGGATTTGTTCGTGGAGAACCTTCAAGTACGGAACGAGCAAGAAATCTTGACCACGGATGGGCTTTCCCTTCGTCCGGATAGGATTATCATCAACGGTGACCAAGCTACCATCGTTGATTATAAAACAGGTAAGCCATCGCCAAAGCACAAGGAACAAATCGCAAATTATGCCGATATTTTAAAAGCAATGGATTTTAAAATCAAACAATCCATTATTATTTATATTGACCAAGAAATAGACCCTATTTTTGTATAAAGTGAATTAAAGATATGTACGGAAAAATAAAAGAACATTTGGCCAAAGAACTGGAAGCAATTGAAGAAGCTGGCCTTTTTAAAAAAGAACGAATCATCACTTCACCGCAGGACGCTGTGATAAAAATCTCCACAGGGGAGGAAGTCATCAATTTTTGTGCGAACAATTATTTGGGGCTTTCCTCCCATCCCGACGTGATCCAAGCCGCAAAGGACGCCATGGACACCCATGGTTTTGGAATGTCGTCGGTACGTTTTATCTGTGGAACACAGGACATCCATAAAGAACTGGAACAAAAAATCGCCAGCTTCTACGGTACCGAGGATACCATATTATATGCAGCCGCTTTTGACGCTAACGGAGGGGTGTTCGAACCCTTGCTTACCGCAGAGGATGCCATTATCTCGGACTCCCTGAACCACGCCTCCATTATTGATGGGGTTCGTTTGTGCAAGGCAAAGCGATATCGCTATACCAATAGTGACATGGCCGACCTTGAGGAAAAACTCAAACAAAGTAATGCCGATGGAGCACGCTTTAAAATTATCGTTACCGATGGCGTGTTCTCCATGGACGGACTTTTGGCTCCGTTGGACAAAATATGTGATTTGGCGGATAAATATGATGCCATGGTCATGATCGATGAATGCCATGCCACTGGTTTTATCGGTGAAACGGGCCGCGGTACGCTGGAAGAAAAGGGCGTCATGGACCGAATAGACATCATCACGGGCACTTTGGGCAAGGCTTTGGGCGGCGCCATGGGCGGTTACACCACGGGCAAAAAGGAAATCATAGAAATGCTTCGCCAACGTTCCAGACCTTATTTGTTCTCCAACTCCTTGGCACCTGCCATAGTTGGGGCATCCATTAAGGTATTTGAAATGTTGGATACGGATACCTCCTTGCGCGATAAACTTCAAAACAACACGGAATACTTCAAAAAAGGCATGAAAGAAGCTGGATTTGACATCATCGATGGTGATTCGGCCATTGTCCCGGTAATGCTGTACGATGCGAAGTTATCCCAGAATATGGCCGATATGCTCTTGGAAGAAGGAATTTACGTAATTGGTTTCTTCTATCCCGTAGTTCCAAAAGATAAGGCAAGAATCCGTGTACAATTATCCGCAGCCCACGACAAGCAACACTTGGACCATGCGATTAATGCCTTTACCAAGGTAGGAAAGTCGTTAAAGGTCATCTAAAATCGACGAAATGCAGCAATTCTGACAGCAAATGAGTCAAAAAAAAAGAAATTTAGATTTTGTTAATAAGTCTTAACAACTTACATTTGCTGCTGATAAACACTTAAACTTAAAATTTTGAGCATGAAACATCTTAGCAAATTATTGGTTGTTGCTCTTGTATTTGTAGGGATCAACAGCATACAAGCGCAAGACGAAAATAATCCCTGGCAAGTTAGCATAGGGGTGAATGCGATAGACACTTACCCTACTAACGACGAGAACAACCCTTACTCCAGTACGACGTTGTTCGATGAGTATTTTAACGTATCCGATCACTGGAACATTTTGCCTTCCGTTTCTTACGTATCCGTTTCCAAATATGTTGGTGATGGTTTCTCCGTTGGAGCAAGAGGTTCCTTGAACAGAATTGAAAAATTAGGAGATTTCGAAGTTGATGATCTATCTCACTATGCTATTGATGGTACAATTAAGTACAACTTCCTTAAAAACACTACTATCGATCCTTTCGTAGAAATCGGTGGTGGTTATACTTGGGTTGACGAAATTGGTGCTGGTACCGTTAATGGTGGTGTTGGTCTTAACTTTTGGTTCTCTGACAACCTTGGTTTGACACTTCAAACACAATACAAGCACGCTTTCGAAGACTACTTGGTAAAACATTTCCAACACATGGCTGGTATCAGCATCAAATTTGGTGGAACTGACACTGACGGTGACGGTATCTACGACAAAGACGATGCTTGCCCAGAAGTTGCTGGTTTAGAAGCATTCAACGGATGTCCTGATTCTGACGGTGACGGTATCGAAGATTCTAAAGATGCCTGTCCTAACGAAGCTGGTTCCAAAGAAATGAACGGATGTCCTGATTCTGACGGTGACGGTGTTGCCGATAAAGATGATGCTTGTCCAAACACTGCTGGTCTTCCTGCCCTAGCTGGTTGTCCAGATGCAGACGGTGACGGTGTTGCCGATAAAGATGATGAGTGCCCTAACGAAGCTGGTCCTGCTGCAAACAACGGATGCCCTTGGCCTGATTCTGACGGTGACGGTGTTCTTGACAAAGACGACCAATGTCCAGAAGTTGCTGGTACAGTAGCTAACAAAGGTTGTCCTGAAGTAACTGAAGAAGTTCAGAAACAATTGAACGACTACGCTAGAACTATCTTGTTCGATACTGGTAAGTCTTCTATCAAAGCAGAATCTACTTCTGTAATGGTTGACATCATCCAAATCTTGAACGAGTACCCAACTGCTAAGTTTACAGTAGAAGGACACACTGACAGCGTAGGTAGTGAGAAATTGAACCAAGAGCTTTCTGAGGCTCGCGCGCTTTCTGTAAAAGAATTCTTGGTAGACAAAGGAATCGATGAGTTCAGATTGTCTGCTGAAGGTTACGGTGAGTCCAAGCCTATCGCTACCAACAACACAAGAGCTGGTAGAGCACAAAACAGACGAGTTGAAATCAACTTGGTAAAATAATTGGAAACAAAGTTTTCTAGAAAAAGGCTCCGCAAATGCGGGGCCTTTTTTATTTTTAATCCATGCATGATACTTTTCTAGAATATGTACTGGATGACCTCCTTAAAAAGCAGTTGGATGTAACCAAATGCACCTTTGTACTTCCCAGTAAAAGGTCGGGTACCTTCTTAAAAAAACATATCTCCGGCCGATTGGAGAAAAACATCTTCAGTCCAGAAATCCAATCCATTCAGGAATTTATCGGAAGCCTATCCGATTTAAACCAAGCATCCAACATTGATCTCTTGCTCCTACTATTTAAGGTTTATAAAGAATCTCAAATTGAGGAATCGGACGATTTTGCCTCATTCATCAATTGGGGGCAGACCTTACTACAGGATTTCAACGAGATTGATGGTTACCTTATCCCGGCAAACGACATTCTGAATTACCTATCCGCCATTCAGGAAATCAACCATTGGTCGACCAGCAAAGAAAAAACGCAACTTGTAGAGAACTACCTGCAGCTTTGGAAAAACCTGGAAACCATATACCATAATTTTTATAATGCCCTACTGCAGCAAAAAAGGGGCTACCAGGGATTGATCCAACGGGAAGCCGTTAGGGCAATCCAAAACGGCACTGGTCCCGAAGCTGACCAAAACCCCATCATATTTGTAGGTTTCAATGCCTTGAATGCAGCTGAATCCTCGATCATTCAACATTATCTCGAAAAAGACAACTCACATATCTATTGGGACATCGACTCCTATTTTTTGGATGATCCCATTCATGATGCTGGTTTATTCGTGAGGAATTATCAATACCATTGGCCGTACTATAAGCACGGCCATCACATAGCGGCGCAGCACAATTTTCTTCAAAACAAGAACATCACAATCACTGGAGTGCCCAAAAGTATCTCCCAGACCAAATATGTGGGCCAATTATTGCAAGCAATCGGAGAGAACGATGGTATCGACCTTGCCAAAACTGCACTGGTCTTGGCAGATGAAACCTTGCTGAACCCAATGCTCAAGGCAATTCCAAGCACCATACCCGAAGTCAATATTACCATGGGAATGCCCCTGAACAAAACAGTGCTATATTCCTTTTTTGCGAACTTTTTAGAGCTGCACCTCAACGTTTCCGAGCGTGGTTGGTTTTATAGGCGGGTATTGGAATTTATTTCGAGCCCGTATACATTAACCCTTTCCACCGAAAGCCATGGAAGTTTCGCACAACGCCTGTCAAAGGACATAAAAGAGAGCAACCTACTCTACATCAACACAGATGTACTTTCCAAATATCCCAAGGCACAAGAATTATTGTCCATTATTTTTCCGGAGGCCACCCTAACCCCGATGGATTGGATAAATAAATGCCTGATGCTCATCGAACGGTTAAAATTTATCTATCAAGAAGAAAAAAATGCCCTGGAACTGGAATACCTATATCGGTTCTACGTACTTTTTAACCAACTGGGACAATATTTGGACAAGGTGGATTTTATGGGCGAGCTGAAATCCATCAAAAATCTATTCAAACAATTGGCCAATATGGAAACCTTGGATTTTATTGGCCAGCCATTGACCGGATTTCAAATTATGGGAATGTTGGAGAGTAGGAACCTCGATTTTGAAACGGTCATCATAACTTCCGTAAACGAGGGCATTCTCCCTTCGGGAAAATCGAACAATTCCTTTATTCCCTTTGATGTAAAACGGGATTACGGCCTACCCACTTACAAGGAAAAAGATGCCATCTATGTGTATCACTTTTATAGACTGATCCAAAGGGCGAAGAACATTTACATTACCTACAACACGGAACCCGACGTCTTGGAAGGTGGGGAAAAAAGCCGATTGATCACGCAATTGCTAACGGACAAAAATTTAAAATCCAACATAACGCATACCATTGCAACGCCCAAAATTTCCATTGAGCCGAAACCATTTATCCAAATTGAAAAGGATGGAAAGTTTATGGAAGATCTGAAAGCGTTTGCCCAAAAAGGATTTTCGCCAACCTCTTTGACCAATTACATTAGGAACCCGATTGATTTTTACACCAGAAACATACTTAAAATCAATGATTTGGAAGAGGTGGAAGAAAATATTGCTGCCAATACTTTTGGAACCATTATTCACGATAGTTTGGAACAGCTTTACACACCGCTGATTGATCAATTCTTGACGGAAGAACATATCAAAACCTTAAAAAAACAAGTTCCAGAGGTGGTGCAACATCATTTTATGAAGAATCTTTCCGGTGTTGATGTGTCCAAGGGAAAGTTTTTGCTGGTATACAATGTTATCCTCAAATACCTGCACAATTTCTTGAATGATGAAATCAAACAACTCCAACGACATCAAATCAAAATATTGGCGCTCGAAGAACGCTACGAAGAATTTATTACAGTGCCGGGACTTGATTTTCCCATCAAACTAAAGGGAACCTTGGATCGTGTGGATGAGTTTGACGGAACTGTCAGAATCATAGATTACAAAACAGGGAAGGTAGAGCCCAAAAATGTGAAAATAACGGATTGGGAAACGCTCATCACAGATTACGACAAGAGCAAGGCGTTCCAATTGCTCTGTTACGCCTACCTGTATTCCAAAAAACACGGCATAAGCGATGTACAGGCCGGAATTATTTCTTTTAAAAATTTGAGCAAAGGATTGTTCCCGTTTTCAGAGGACAAGGATACCCGAATACATACGGATACCCTTGCCACCTTTGAAAATCATCTGTTCCAATTGATACGTGAAATCTGCAATACCGCAGTGCCACTTACCGAAAAACTGGACTGATTATTTTAAATCGGGACGTGTGGGGCGCACCTCGATTTTACTTGGCAAAGTCCGTGGGTGCATCGCAAGCAAATCGATGACCAATTTGCCAATGTCCTCGGGTTGGATTTTCCACGCGTCCTTATCGGATGGCTCGTTGTTGTTAAAGTGACTGGCCACGGAACCTGGCATAATGGTGGTCACTTTGATATTGTATTGCCTCAAATCCAGCATAGCGGCCTGTGTAAAACCGACCACACCAAATTTGGTGGCGTTGTAACCGGCTGCGGTCGGGAAAAAGTTGGTTCCCGCCAAACTTGCCAAGGTCATATAATAACCTTCTGATTTTTTCAAAGCGTCCACCGAGGCTTTAAGTGTATGATACACGCCGTTCAAGTTGGTGTCTATCATTTGATGCCATTTCTCGTCCTCCAATTCATCAATCGGGGCAAAGTGCCCCACACCTGCGTTGGCCATCACTACGTCCAATTGCCCCCACTTATCCAAAATGGCGGCCACGGCCTTTTTCTCATCATCCAATTTGGAGACATCGGACACCAATCCCAATACATTGTCCGGGTTGTTTAAGCCTTTTACAGCGGCATCTGCGCTTTCTTGACTCCGTCCGCTCACGGCGACCTTCATTCCTTGTTCCAGTAAGCTTTCGGCAATACCGTATCCGATACCTTTGGTTCCTCCTGTGATGTATGCTACTTTTCCTTCTAGTTTCATATTGATTTTGTTTTGAAGTAAAGTTCAAAAAAGCCCAGACCAATTACAAAAAATCCATCCTAAAGGATGGTTAATGTTTGTATTCCCATACCTGATTGGCCTTCCTAGAAAAATAGTACATTTGGTAAATTCTCCAATATATCAAAACAAGCAAAACCCACACCGTCCCCGAAATTGTCAAACACCAGCGATTACAGGAATATGGCGTAGGCATTTTTGAGGCAATCCCCACCAAATCAGCGCTTAAAAAAGCCCTCAAGAAAAAGTACATTACCGTAAATGGTGCCATTGCGACCACGGCCACAATGATCACGGGTGGAGAAGAAATTCATTTATCCATTCCAAAAGAAACCAGCCCCAAAAAGCGACTCGATTTACCATTAAAGGTTTTGTTTGAGGATGATCACTTGGCTGCCATCCATAAACCCGCGGGCATCGAAGTGAGCGGCAACAAATTCAAGAACATTGCCAATGCATTGCCGCAGAACCTAAAGCCCAGCACACTGGTAGATGCTACGACACCGCAACCCGTCCACCGACTGGATTATGCCACCACGGGCATTGTTTTGATAGGAAAAACGAGCAGCAGCATCCGAGCCTTGAACAAAATGTTCGAGGAAAAAACCATTGCAAAAACCTATTATGCGGTTGCCATTGGCAACATGGGGCCAAGCGGAACCATAACCTCCAACATAGACGACAAACCATCAGAATCATCATTTAACGTAGTGGAAACCGTACCCTCGGAACGCTTCGGTATGCTGAACTTGGTGGAACTGCGTCCCAAAACGGGAAGAAGGCACCAATTGCGCAAACATCTGCTCAGTTTGGGACATCCTATACTTGGGGACAAAGAATATGCAGTAGAGGGCTTAATTTTAAAAGGGAAGGGCTTGTACCTGCATGCCTATTCGTTGGAGTTTGAGCATCCGTTTACCAATAAGGTCATTCGCATTACCAATGACCTGCCCAAGAAGTTTGGAAAGGTTTTTTCCAAGCTACCATAAAAAAAGCACCCCAATCTTGAGGTGCTTTTTCAATTTTCGTGGAGAATACCGGATTCGAACCGGTGGCCTCTTGCCTGCCAGGCAAGCGCTCTAGCCAACTGAGCTAATCCCCCAAAGAGAGCGCAAAGGAAATACTTTTTTCCGAAAGTATCAAAAATTGCGCCACTTCCTTAATCTTTTTTAACGCTAAGTACCAATAAAGGTATTTTTACAAAGAACTCCGATTTGGGTATCGTGTTCTTTTCCCATAACTTTTTAAAGAAACCCCGCTTTCTACGGAACACACACAACATATCCGGTTGCTCTTTTTGGAAGTATTCCGTTACCCCTAAATAAGTTGTTCCGTTCTCGGTAATGGTCAATTGTGAGCTCAAATCCATCAAAGCCGTGTTCACTTTAAGATCGTCCTCGGTATAGCCGGGTCTCTTTACCAACAAGAGACTGACTTCCGATCTAAACTTGTTCTTGATCATGATCAATGGGGTCAAAATACTGCTGCGTTTTAAGATTCCCGACCCAAAAGCCGTCAATATTTTCTTGACAGGTTTAAACGTTGTTCCTTTAGGAACGATCAAGGTTGGGATTTCGGTCTGTTTAATGATCCTTCCCGAAGTATTTCCCAAATAAAGCTCTTCTTGGATATCGTTGCTCCTAGGCGCAATAATGATCAAATCGATACCCAATTCTTTGTTGATGTTCTTTAAACCATCAATGATATCGCCATTAAATGTGGCCATTTTTATCTCGACCCCTTTGGTCTCCACTTTTTCTATCACCTCTTTCAGGTGCTCCTTGCTGCTCTTGGCCACCTTTTCTTCCACATTGGCCAAGCTTCCTACGGCAGTGGTTACATTAAATACGTCCATTACATAGATTTGAGCCCCAAAATTCGAGGCAAAATCAACGGCGTATTTCAATGTTTGATGAGAATCTGGAGAAGTTCCAATCGGTACAAGTATGTTGTTCATGGTTTGGTGATTACGATTAAACCTTAAATTTACAATTAAATTGAAACGAATCAATGATAAGACGCGCAAAGATATCTGAAATCCCCGATATCTTGACCATAACTCTGGCCTGTGCCAAAAAAATGCAGGCCAACGGAATTTTTCAATGGAACGAGCACTATCCTTCCAAAGAAGCTTTTCTCAAGGATATGGAGCGTGAAGAACTTTTCGTGATCGAAGAAAACAACATCGTTCAGGGCACCATTGTCATATCCACCCTAATGGATGAAGAATACGAGCCCATTGAATGGTTGACCCCGAACGGCAATAGCACATACATTCATCGCCTTTCCGTTCATCCTGACCTTCAAGGGAAGGGGCTGGCCCAAAAAATGATGGATTTTGCTGAAAATTATTCCAAGGAAAATAGATTTGTTTCAGTGCGCTTGGACACCTTTTCCCAGAACAAGAGAAACCAACGTTTTTATGAGCAACGGGGCTATCAAAAATTGGGAGACATCCACTTTCCCAAACAAAGCAACCATCCTTTTCATTGTTATGAATTAGTGCTGTAACTTGCGCCCGATTTGAGCACACAGGTAAATTTTAGGAGCATTAACCAATTGGCGATTCCTGCAACCATTTCGGGCATTGCCGAACCCATCCTTTCCATTACGGATACCGCTATTGTGGGCAATATTCCTATGGATGGATTGGAATCCTTGGCAGCGGCAGGCATCGTGGGTTCATTTTTATCCATGCTCATTTGGGTGCTCGGCCAGACGCGAAGCTCCATTTCAGCCATCATATCGCAATATTTGGGCGCAGGAAGGCTGGACGAGGTAAAAAATATGCCCGCACAGGCCATTTATCTGAACATTCTTTTGAGCATCGTGGTGCTCCTCTCCACCATCTTTGTCATCGAAGAAATTTTCACGCTCTTCAATGCATCGGGAAAAATTTTGGAGTATTGTGTCTCCTATTACTCCATTCGCGTTTGGGGATTTCCCCTTACGTTGTTCACTTTTGCCATTTTTGGCATATTCCGCGGACTGCAGAACACCTTCTACCCCATGGTCATCGCCATGCTGGGGGCAGGCCTCAATATAATTTTGGATTTTGTTCTGGTCTATGGCATCGATGGATTCATTCCCGCACTTTATTTGGAAGGTGCCGCATGGGCCAGTTTGATCGCCCAAGCCGTCATGGCCATCTTGTCCCTTATTTTATTGATAAAGAAGACGGATATCAGTATGAAACTGACCTTCCCGCTGAACAAGGAGATCAAACGGTTGATTTTTATGAGCCTCAACCTTTTTGTAAGGACCTTGGCCCTCAATGCCGCTTTGATGCTGGCCGTTCGCGAAGCAACCACCTTGGGGGACCGCTTTATCGGAGCACACACCATTGCCGTGAACCTTTGGCTGTTCGCCGCATTTTTTATTGATGGATACGCCGCAGCGGGCAACAGTATGGGCGGAAAACTTTTGGGTGCCGCCGATTACGATGGACTATGGAAATTGGCCAAGACCATATTCAAATACGGGATGATCGTAAGTCTTGTTCTTATGTGTTTCGGATTTATTTTCTACCGCCCCATTGGTCACCTTTTCTCCAATGAGGAAATCGTGCTCAACACCTTTTACAGCGTTTTCTACATCGTGATTCTGGGGCTGCCCATGAACACTTTGGCTTTTATTTTTGATGGAATCTTCAAAGGCATGGGCGAAATGAAATATCTGCGAAATGTGCTCTTGGCGGCCACTTTTTTAGGATTTATTCCCTGTCTGTATTTGGGGATGTACCTAGGCCTTGGTTTTTATGCCATTTGGATTGCCTTTGTGGTCTGGATGATGATTCGCGGATTCTCCCTGGTTTGGAAATTTAGAAGAAAGTTCAGACCCTTGGTACAAAACCCTTAATTTAGTGCTCACGGAATACAGGTTTACAACAACTGATAACTGAAAAAAATGTCCACCCATAGAATTAACGGCAGCCTATACACCAAAATTGAAAACAAGGTAGCGACCATAGAATTTGGTCACCCTGCCAGTAATTCCTTTGTGTCCGAACTCTTGGCCCGACTCTCCAACGAATTTGATACGCTAGGGGAGAACGATGAGGTTTCCGTTATTGTGTTAAAATCCGAAGGGGAACGCGCTTTCTGTGCCGGCGCCTCTTTTGATGAATTGGTGGCCGTTTCCAACTTGGAAGAGGGTAAACAGTTTTTCAGCGGGTTCGCCAATGTCATCAATGCCATGCGCAAATGCCCCAAACCGATTATTGGACGAGTACAGGGCAAAACTGTTGGCGGCGGTGTCGGCTTGGCATCGGCCTGCGATTATGTGCATGCAACGGTAGAAGCCGCCATCAAACTCTCCGAGATTTCCATAGGAATAGGTCCGTTTGTGATTGCACCCGCAGTGGAACGCAAAATGGGCAAAGCAGCCTTGGCCGAGCTCACTCTATATCCCACGGAGTGGAAAAATGCCTATTGGGCCAAAGAACAAGGCCTATATGCAAAAGTGTACGATTCCATTTCCGAAATGGACAAAGAGCTGGACATTCATCTGCAAAAATTGGCGGCCTATAATCCCGAAGCCTTGGCCGAAATGAAAAAAGTGCTCTGGGAAGGAACCGAGCATTGGGACGACCTATTGTTGGAACGTGCCGAAGCATCGGGTAGATTGGCACTGTCCCCAAATACTAAAAAAGCATTGGAAAAGTTTAAAAAATAAATAATAGAAAGATGAGAAGTATTTTCCCTTTATTGGTCGTGGTCCTAATTGTGGTCTATGTTGTCAATAAAATACGTAACAACAGAAAATTTAAAAGATAGTTCCAACGGCACTGACCCACTAAATGAAGAATATTAATCTGCCCAAAGGCAAAAAAGTCTATTTCGCGAGCGATAACCATCTTGGAGCCCCCACCCGAAGGGACAGTTTGCCCCGTGAGAAAAAATTTGTGGCCTGGCTCGATTCCATTAAGGAAGATGCTGCTGCCATTTTTTTGATGGGAGACCTTTTTGACTTTTGGTTCGAGTATAAAACCGTAGTTCCCAAGGGCTTTACAAGAACGCTTGGCAAACTGGCGGAACTATCGGATATGGGCATTCCCATTACTTATTTTGTGGGCAACCATGATCTTTGGATGAACGGGTATTTTGAGGAAGAGCTCAACATTCCCGTCTACCATAAACCGCAGCAGTTCCTCGTCAACGACACTTCATTTTTTATAGGACATGGTGATGGATTGGGGCCGCACGACAAAGGCTTCAAACGGATGAAAAAAGTGTTTACCAATCCCGTGGCCCAATGGTTTTTTAAATGGCTTCACCCCGATTTGGGCGTTCGCTTGGGACAGCATCTATCCGTGAACAACAAAATTATTTCCGGCGAAGCGGACGCTAAATTTTTAGGAGAGGATAAAGAATGGCTCATTTTATATGCCAAGCGCAAACTGGAAGAGCAACATTATGATCATTTTATTTTTGGTCACCGACATCTGCCCATGGAAATCAAGCTCAACGAAAAATCGACCTACATCAATCTCGGGGATTGGATTTCCTATTTTACCTACGCTGTTTTTGATGGCGAAAAATTGACCTTGGAAAAGCTGGAAGATTAATCTTCCTTCTCGTGCTCGTCAATATCTTTTTGAAGGTCCAATCGCCTAAAGGTTGGCGAAACAATCGCCGTTGTGCCCGCCGTTAAAATTGTCATGCATCCACCAAAGACCACCGCCGTGACCGTTCCGAATAATTTGGCGGCCAATCCGCTTTCAAAAGCGCCCAGCTCATTGGAGGACCCCACGAACATGGAATTTACCGAAGCTACCCTGCCCCGCATATTGTCCGGCGTTTTTAATTGCAAAATGGTTTGCCGTATAATCATGGAAACGCCATCCACTGAACCACTGAGGAACAAGGCGATTACCGATAACCAAAATAGTTCGGACAGTCCAAACACAATGATACAGACCCCAAAGACAAACACGGCCCACAACAATTTTTTACCTGCATTCTTGTGCAACGGAAATCGTGTGGAGCCCAACATCGTAATGGAAGCTCCCACAGCAGGGGCCGCCCTCAAAATTCCGAACCCTTCGGAACCCACGTGCAAAATATCCTGTGCATAAATGGGCAATAGGGCTACGGCACCTCCAAAAAGCACAGCAATCATATCCAAAGTCAGCGCTCCAAATATCGCCTTGTTGCCAAAAACAAATTTGATCCCATCCCGTAAACTTTGAAAAACGGGTTCTCCCAGTTTTGGGTTCATAATGGGTTTTTTGGGAATCTGGAAAAGGAAAATCAGAGCCATCAACGAGAAACCAAAAATGACGCACATGCTCCAATGCACTCCGATCCAACTAATGGAAAAACCGGCCAAAGCAGGACCCAACACGGATGCCAACTGCCAAGTGGAGCTGCTCCAAGTGGCTGCATTGGGATATATCTTTTTGGGAACGATCAAAGCAATCAAAGAAAATATGGTCGGACCCAAGAACGAGCGCACAAACCCACCCAAAAACACAAGCGCATAAATGGAATACAATATGGTTTTGGATTCCCATAAATCCTCAAGCCCGGGCCAGCTCAATAAAAAGAGTCCCAGACTAATCACTGAAAATCCCGCGATACAGGTGATCAAGAGGTTTCGCTTTTCTTTTTGGTCTACAATATGCCCAGCAAAAAGGGCCATGCTCACCGCAGGAATTACCTCCATCAAACCAATAATTCCAAGGGAAAGTGGATCTTTGGTCAACGAATAGACTTGCCACTCGATTACAATGAACTGCATGGACCACGCGAATACCATAGCGAAGCGTACAATCAAAAATATGTTGAATTCCTTATAACGAAGGGCTGCGTAGGGATCCATAAATGGCTAGCGAATATCTCTTAATTTTAGTTGAAGGCTCACCGTTCCGTTCCATTCATTCTCGTCCAACGAAAATACGGCATCGAACGGTTTTATTCGCTTAACCACATCCAATTTATTGCCCAAATTAAATCCAATGGCACCAATGGGATTGGAACCTGGTTGATATATGCTGCATTTTAAGTGCTTTTCTCCCTCGCCAACGCCACGGGCATAGCCTGTATCCTTTAACGCTTCGGCCATAAAAATGGGAGTCATGTTTTCCGGGCCAAATGGTTCAAATTGCTTTAAGATGCGCATCAGTTTTGGTGTGATCTGATGCATTGAGATTTTGACATCCACAGAAATTTCGGGCTTTAGCAATATGGGGTCGATGGATTCTGACACCACTTTTTCAAACTGATTTTTGAAAGCTTCGTACTGTTCCTCCAACAAGGTAAGGCCTGCAGCGTACATATGACCGCCGAACTGCTCCAAACAGTCGGAACAGCCTTCTAGCGCATTGTAAATATCAAATCCTTTTACCGATCTAGCGGAAGCAGCCAGTTTGTCACCGCTTTTGGTAAAGACCAAGGTGGGCCTGTAATAGGTCTCCGTCAATCGTGAAGCCACAATGCCGATTACACCTTTGTGCCAGTTCTCGTTATAGACCACGGAGGTAAACTTTTCTTCTTCTCCGTTTTCTTGGATTTGGACCAATGCTTCTTGGGTGATCTCTTGATCAAGACTTCGTCTTTCGGTATTGAACAGTTCAATTTCTGAGGCGAATTGTTGCGCTTGGGTAATATCCGTTTCCACCAGAAGTGCAACGGCGTGTTGGCCGTGTTTCATACGCCCTGCGGCGTTGATGCGAGGCGCAATGATGAACACCACATCGGTTATGGTAAGTTCCCGTTTTTTGGTCTGATCAATCAGTGCCTTGATCCCTGTCCGTGGGTTTTCGTTGATGACCAGCAATCCATAATAGGCCAGTACACGGTTCTCCCCTGTAATCGGTACAATATCGGCTGCGATTGCTGTCGCCACCAAATCCAAATATAGAATCAAATCATCTATGGTTTTTCCTTGCTTGGAACTCAAGGCTTGAATGAGTTTAAAGCCGACACCACATCCACAAAGTTCTTTGTACGGATAGGCACAATCTTCCTGTTTGGGGTCCAATACCGCAACGGCATCAGGCAGTTCTTGCCCAGGTCGGTGGTGATCGCAAACAATGACATCGACTCCTTTTTCCTTGGCATACTTTATTTGGTCAATGGCCTTGATGCCGCAATCCAAGGCAATCATCAAACCGATATCGTTGTCCGCTGCAAAATCAATCCCTTGAAACGAAATACCATATCCTTCCGCGTAGCGATCTGGAATATAGGTTGCCACATTGGGGTAGGTTTCCATCAAAAAGGAACACACCAAAGCTACGGAAGTGGTTCCGTCCACATCATAATCCCCGTACACCATTATGTTTTCTTCGTTGGCCATGGCTTGCTCAATACGCTCCACCGCCTTGGACATATCCTTCATCAAAAAAGGGTCATGCAGGTGGGTTAATTCAGGTCGAAAAAATGCCTTTGCCTCCTCATAGTCGCTTATCCCTCTTTGAAGCAACAATTGGGCAACCAAGTCATCAACCCCCAATGCTTCGGAAAGTTGGTCAATGGCTTCTTGTTCAGGTTTTGGTTTTATGGTCCAGCGCATATGTCAATTTGTTGTTGGGACGTTGCTTTCAAATCTTTTGATGAGTGAAAATGTGATAAAAATATGGGCGAGATAGTAGGTCGGTGTGATCAAAAAATCAAACATATGATAATCCACAAATTCTTTAAAGGCGATTATGGTATCCGAAAAAATGATCAGAACGATCCCAAAAATAAAACTTCGTCTTGCGGTTGGGTCGCCCCTCATCCCCATGGCCGCTCCCAAAGAAAAACAGGAGATGAGCAAATACACCAAAGATGCGATCATTAAGACCGTATCGGTAAAAGTGGGATAAAGCACCAAAAAGAAAAATGCCAAATAGACCGCCAACAAAACACCTGTGAAGGCCTTTTTAATGCGCCCATTGAACAGTGCATAAAGCAGGTACCCTACGTGTGCCAAAAAAAACAGCGCTATTCCTTTCACAAACATAAGGCTATCCCCGTTCATACGGGACAAAAACCAATCGCCAATGATGGAAAATAAAAAGGCTGCAAGTATCCACCAAGTATCCTTGACGCTTTTCTTTAACCGCATATTCAGCAAAAGGATAATGATAATCCCCATACCAGCGGTACCGGATTTAAAAATGAAGTTAGCCGTGGCCACCCCTAAAATTGCAAGTGCGACCGAAATCGCCAATAAAACATATAACCCATTCTTTTTTAGCCACATTTGATTTTAATTTTAATGTTGACAGTGCAAAACAACGGCCTTTTTTAGTCTGCCGATGTCACCAAAAAGGAACTAGAGGTTATTGTCCTTGGTGTTCTACTTATTTATTGTGATAGAGAATCTTGATGTCCAATTTGGCAAATTTCCGAAACATTTCCATCACTCCACAATATTTTTCCACGGAAAGGTCTACGGCCTTTTTTAGTTTTTCCTCGTTTAAGTTGGCCCCGGTAAAATGATATTCGATTACAACGGAATCGTAGTATTTTGGATGCTCCTCGGTGAGGTTGGCTATGGTCTCAATTTTGAAATCATCCACTTCCAATTTCATTTTTTTGATGAGCGAAGCCACATCCAGACCAGAACATCCTGCCAAACCGGACAGCATCAGTGCCTTGGGACGCAATCCTGCCCCAGAACCGCCACTTTCTTCACCGGCATCGATTCGCACCGTATGTCCAGAAGGATTATTGCTCTCAAACGCCATTTCGCCCAACCATTTGGTAGTAATGTGATTTGTCATGAAGATTAATTTTTGTTTCTTGTAGAGTCCAAAAATACAATTTATAATCTCAACCATGGCCTTAGTAACTCCCCTTGCCCCCGATCACGACCTGGAAACCAAAGAACTGGCGGAGTTCTTCAACGAAACCCTCGGGTTTTGTCCCAATTCGGTATTGACCATGCAGCACAGGCCTGCTATTTCCAAGGCCTTCATTAATCTGAACAAAGCGGTAATGGCCAATGAGGGACGTGTGACTTCCGCCCTAAAACGGATGATCGCATGGGTCAGCAGCAACGCTACAGGCTGTCGCTATTGTCAGGCACACGCGATAAGGGCGGCCGAACGATATGGTGCCAAACAAGAACAATTGGACAACATTTGGGAATACAGAACGCATAGTGCTTTCTCCGATGCGGAAAAGGCTGCGCTCGACTTTGCTTTGGCGGCTTCGCAAGTACCGAACACTGTTAATGTCGACATTAAAAAGCAGTTGCATAAATACTGGAGCGATGGTGAGATTGTGGAGATGATGGGGGTCATCTCTCTTTTTGGATACCTCAACCGCTGGAACGATTCCATGGGGACCCATATTGAAGATGGAGCGGTGGAAAGTGCAGAAAAATATTTGGGCGAAGTAGGCTGGCAAAAGGGGAAGCATGATGGCAGCAAATATTGACATGCATGTGATTTCTTGATCTGTATCAACATTTATGTGCCCGATTACCTTAAAATTTGTGGTTCTAAATCAACAACAATTTCTAAGCGTATGGCCAAGTTATCCCTAACACCTGAAAATCAGATTCAACGATTGAACATCGTGCTCAACAAAGTGAAGTCCCTACAAGAGCTTGATGCAGCTGTGCTAACAAACGTATCCGTTCCTGATACATGGAGCATTATTGAAGTTCTGGCACATTTAAATTTTGCTTACAACCCTTATCGAAATCAGTTCGATGAGGCAATTCCCAAAATGACCGATTCAAATGAAGAGCAAAAACCCTTTAGAGCCAGACCTTGGCAAAAAATGATGATTGAAATGCAACGTCCAAAAGGCACCCAAAGAAAATGGAAAATGAAAACCATGAAACGTTTTGAGCCCTTGTTGGACAGGAAAAATATGGGCAAAGAAAAAGTGGAGGAGGTTTTTCATGAATTTTTTGAGCTACACGGTCACCACCTAAAGGATGCAATCCTAAAAAGCAGAAATAAAGATATCTCCAAAATTAAAATCACTTCGGGGATTGGGCCCATTGTTAAATTCTATCTCCCAGAAAGTTTTGAGTTTTTATTGTGTCATCTAGAACGGCATATTGTACAAATTGATGAAATTTTAAATCAGCAGAAAGTTTTGAATCAGTAATTTACAGCGGGAAATCATCCCAACTGTATTGTATTATTTCTATTTTTATGGAAACCAAGTCATTCTAAATCATGGAGGACGAAGCATCCCTTATTTTAAAATCTTTCTTCTCCAATCTTGATTTATCCAAAGACCAAGAACAACATTTTACATCCCTTTGGACATTAAAATCATTTAATCAATATGATATAATTACGGAAGCTGGAAGCACAGAGCGTAATTTTTATATTGTTCTGGAAGGTGTGCAAGCAATCTATGTTCTAAATGAAAAAGGTGAAAAAGTGATTTTGGGGTTTTCCTACACCGGCAGTCCTTCAGGAGTGTTTGATTCCTTTGTAAAAGGAGAGCCTTCAAAAATTTTCTTGGAAGCTTTGAAACCATCTAAATTATTGGCCTTATGCAAGCAGGATTATGATGAGATGTTTAAAAACCACTTCTCTTTTTACAAGTGGGGACATCTTTTTTTTCAGGACGTGCTTTTTGGTCGATTGTCCAGAGAGGTGGAACTTTTAACCCTTACTGCCGAGCAACGCTATGTTGCCTTTATGAAAAGGTGCCCAGAAGAATTAAAGGTAATTCCTCAAAAATATCTAGCATCCTATCTCAATATGAAACCGGAGACTTTTAGTCGGTTGCGGGCTTCGGTTACCTTATAAGGTTCAAATTGTTTGAAGCTGACCACTATTTCTTCCCTCCAACCACAATGACAAATTCTCCTTTAGGAGCTTTGTTGTTGAAATGTTCCAATACTTCCTTCAGGCTTCCTCGAACCGTTTCTTCATACAATTTGGTCAATTCCCTGGAAACGGAAACCGGTCTGTCCTCCCCAAAATACTCGGCAAAATGGGCCAAGGTTTTTAGGAGCTTGTGGGGAGATTCGTAAAAAACCAGCGTTCTAGTTTCTTCGGCCAATTCTAAAAGTCGGGTCTGGCGGCCTTTTTTTATGGGCAGAAACCCTTCAAAAACAAATCGGTCGTTGGGCAATCCGCTATTTACCAAAGCTGGAACAAATGCAGTGGCTCCGGGCAAACATTCCACTTCAATATCGTTTTCCACGCAGGCACGGGTCAGTAAAAATCCAGGGTCGGAAATGGCCGGAGTGCCTGCATCGGAAATCAAGGCATAAACGGACCCCTCCTTCATTTTTTGCACCAACGTGTCTACCTGTTTGTGCTCGTTGTGCATATGGTGGCTCTGTAAGGGTGTGTTGATTTCAAAATGTTTGAGCAATTTTCCGCTGGTGCGGGTGTCTTCCGCCAAAACCACGTCCACCTCCTTGAGCACCTTGATGGCACGTAGCGTCATGTCTTCAAGGTTTCCTATTGGTGTCGGAACCAGATATAACTTTCCCATGTGCCAAAGTTAAGGTCTTGCAATGAAATTAAAATTGGAAAAATGGATTTATGCGAACCTGCGTTCTATCAAGGCAACAAAGCGAGCCTCATACTCCTCTTTACCTTCCCAATTATTGTATTCGGGCTTCACCATATTGTTGATAAAAGCAACCGAACGTTCTTCCGAATCAATCGTGGTAAGCTGTGAGAGTACACGGGTATAGTCCTCCATGTCGTTATTGAACAAGTGCTTTACGAATGCAAGCTTGTCGTTGAGGCCTACCTGAAAATCCTTGGCCAACCGATCGTTCAACGATTTAGGTTTAATGGGTTTTGCCGCTGCACCCACATTCTCATTTGGGGTCACCTCATCTTTGTCGTTCTTCATAAGGTTGGGTTTGGCCACAAATTCGGCAAACACCTTTTCCAAATCGGCATTGGAAGGCATTTCGGAGACCATATCCTTAATGGTGTCCATGCCGGGGGTCATAATATCTTCTTGGTGCGGATTGCTCTCAGGAACAGATGTGTTTCCGCTCAATACGGCATTCGCCATTTTTTCGAACTTTGAGGCTATCACATTTTGGGATACATCCACCTCAACATCGTTCAATTTCTCGTCAATAAACTTTAAAACCGCCAGCTTTTCATAAATCCTTCTGGATTTTTCATACAGTGCCGCTAAGTCCGTATCCTCCCGTGCCGTAATGATCTCGGTGGACAACTTGATCAATTCTTCCCTCAATTTCCCTATCATAGCTTTTCTTCTTTACTATAAAAATATAACGATTTTGCGAATACCCTATCAACAAAAGGTTAAAATCTTATTGAAAACAGGGGTGCATTTTTTTAGTAGCTTTGTGGTCGTCCCAATATAACGGGAAAACAAACAATTTCTTTCAAAAATACGGTATGTTTCTCGAAAACACAGTCAACCCTAAGGAACAATTTGGATGGATTGAGGTGATTTGCGGTTCCATGTTTTCCGGGAAGACCGAAGAACTGATCCGGCGATTAAAACGGGCCCAATTCGCCAAGCAAAAAGTGGAAATTTTCAAGCCCATTGTGGATACCCGCTACCATGAGGAAATGGTGGTCTCCCACGATTCCAACGAAATCAGGTCCACCCCCGTTCCCGCTGCGGCCAATATTCGGCTTTTAGCGGACGACTGTGATGTGATCGGCATTGACGAAGCCCAGTTTTTTGATGATGAAATCGTGACCGTCTGCAACGATTTGGCCAACAAGGGCATTCGTGTGGTGGTCGCAGGCCTGGATATGGACTTTAAAGGAAATCCCTTTGGGCCCATGCCCGCATTGATGGCCACGGCAGAATACGTGACCAAGGTACATGCCGTTTGTACCCGTACGGGAAATTTGGCCAACTACAGTTTCAGGAAATCCTTGAACGACAATTTGGTGCTGCTAGGTGAGACCGAGGAATATGAACCCTTGAGCAGAGCCGCATTTTACAAGGCCATGTTGCGCGAAAAAATTAAGGGGATCAACGTGGATTCGGAAGAGGTGCTCTCCAAAAAACAGAACCCCAATGAGTAAGGTCGGGGAAACAACTTTGGTCTTGGACCTTGCCGCCCTGGAACACAATTACAACTACTTGCGATCCAAAATAACCCCCGAAACCAAATTTTTGGGCGTTGTCAAGGCGTTCGCCTACGGAAGCGACATGGTGGCCATTGCCAAAAAACTGGAGCAATTGGGCACCGATTATTTGGCCGTTGCCTATGTTAACGAAGGAGTTCTGTTGCGCAAAGCAGGTATTCAACTTCCTATTTTGGTGTTACATCCTTTAGCTTCCAATTTTGAGGAAATGATAAATCGGTGCTTGGAACCAAGTTTATATGCCAAACACATCCTAAGCCAATTTCTGGAAGTTGCTAAAGCAAAGCAACAGTCGGATTATCCAGTCCATATCAAATTCAATACGGGTTTGAATCGTTTGGGGTTTGCTGAAGATGATGTTGATTTTATTGCCGAGGAAATACAACAAGATGGATGCATCAAAATAGTTTCTACATTTTCGCATTTGGCCGCCTCCGAAGATCCTGATGAGCGTGATTTCAGTTTAAAGCAAATCAACTCCTTCAAAAATTTGAGCAATAAACTCAATGATGCTTTGGGATATGCTCCCATGCGGCACATGCTGAACACTTCAGGGATCATCAACTATCCGGAAGCCCAGTTTGAAATGGTCCGCAGCGGAATCGGGTTGTATGGTTATGGCAATCAAGCCGAAGTGGATGCACAATTAAAACCCGTGGCTACCCTAAAGACCATTATTTCGCAAATACATCAAATTGAAGCCAACGAATCTATAGGCTACAATCGAGCATTTAAATCCACAAAGCTTGTAAAAAGTGCCACATTGCCCGTAGGGCATGCCGATGGTATTGGCCGACAATATGGAAAAGGTAAAGGTTCGGTAATCATTAAAGGACAAAAAGCACCTATACTCGGCAATGTTTGCATGGATATGATTATGGTAGATGTTACTGAAATCGACTGTAAAGAAGGTGATGAAGCCATTGTGTTCGGCACGGAAAAATCCGCGGAAAAATTTGCCTCCAATGCGGGCACCATTTCCTACGAAATTCTCACGGCCATATCGCAACGGGTAAAAAGGGTTGTTACGGGAGCTTGAATATTATCTTTGATTTACTTAATTTGTATTGGATTAACCAATACTCAACTATAAAATGGGATTTTTAAAAGAGTTTAAAGAGTTTGCCATGAAAGGGAACCTGGTGGATATCGCCGTAGGTTTCGTTATGGGTGCCGCTTTCAAAGAAGTGGTTTCGTCTTTCACCGGTGGGATAGTTTCCCCGTTGATCGGATTGCTCTTCAAAGCGGACTTCAACGATTTGAAATATGTAATTACGGAAGGAACCCCGAACGATGCCGGAGAAATTGTTGGGGAAATAGCTGTACTTTATGGTGCCTTCCTTACCAATGTCATCGACTTCATCATTGTGGCCTTTGTGATGTTCCTTATTGTAAAGGCCGTAAACAGAATGAAGAAAAAAGAGGAGCCTGCTCCAGAAGCTCCAAAGGGTCCGACCCAAGAAGAACTGTTGGCAGAGATTCGCGACCTGTTGAAAAAACAATAAGCGTACCGGTAATTTTCGGTGCGACCGCTACATCACAACAACCCTTAAAAACCATCAATGTGTTTCGCTAACATGTTGATGGTTGTTTTATTTATAACTTTTTGTTATTTTTTATTGATTGACACCAAAAAAGCTTGTTTAACTCGCTGACTAAAGTACCTTTGCAACAAGAAATTATTTTATAATGAAAGTAGCAGTTGTTGGTGCCACCGGAATGGTAGGCGAAGTCATGTTGAAAGTGTTGGAAGAGCGTAACTTCCCTGTTTCAGAATTGTTGTTGGTCGCTTCTGAGCGTTCCGTAGGCAAAAAGCTCACCTATAAGAACGAAGAGTACACCGTAATCGGTTTGGCGGATGCCGTGGCAGCCCGACCCGATATTGCCATCTTCTCCGCGGGTGGAGACACCTCTTTGGAGTGGGCGCCAAAATTTGCCGAGGTGGGTACTACGGTAATCGATAATTCATCCGCTTGGCGTATGGACCCGACCAAAAAATTGGTGGTGCCGGAAATCAACGCCAACGAATTGACGGCTGATGACAAGATCATAGCCAACCCCAACTGCTCCACTATTCAAATGGTGTTGGCCTTAGATCCTTTGCACAAAAAATATCAGATGAAACGTGTGGTGGTGTCAACTTACCAATCTGTTTCGGGAACAGGGGTGAAAGCAGTGGAACAAATGGAGAACGAAGCTGCCGGAATAGAGGGCGAAATGGCATATCCCCATCCAATCAACCGAAACGCATTGCCGCATTGCGATGTGTTTTTGGAAAACGGATACACCAAAGAAGAGATGAAATTGGCCCGTGAGCCACAAAAAATATTGGATGACCGTACGTTTTCGGTAACTGCCACCGCTGTTCGTATTCCAACTGCCGGCGGACACTCGGAATCCGTGAACGTGGAATTCCATAACGATTTTGATTTGGCAGAGGTAAGACAGCTCCTCGGTAAAACACCGGGTATCGTGGTACAGGACGATCCTGGAACCAACACCTACCCCATGCCCGTTTTTGCCAATGGCAAGGACGATGTTTTTGTGGGCAGGCTCCGTAGGGACGAAACCCAGCCCAACACCTTGAACATGTGGATCGTGGCGGACAACCTAAGAAAAGGGGCTGCTACCAACGCTGTTCAGATTGCGGAGTTCTTGGTGGAAAACAACTTGGTTTCGAATACCTCTGAAGCTATTTCATAAAATTCGTTAAAGCATTAACCGTAGCCAATAGGTTTGTGTGTTTTGTGTACTTTTATCGGAATCAATCCGAGAAAACATGAAGAACATAAGTGTATTGGCTGCTTTGGTTTTATTTGCGGCCTGCCAAGAAGAAACTAAAAAAAGAGAACCTATCACCGTGAACTATCCTTCTACCAAAAAAGTTGACACCGTAGATAATTATTTTGGAACAGAGGTCCCAGACCCATACCGCTGGTTGGAGGACGATCGAAGCGAAGAGACCGAAGCTTGGGTAAAAAAGCAAAACACCACCACTTTTGGGTATTTGGAGAAGATTCCTTTTAGAGAAGACCTAAAAAACCGCTTGGAAAAACTTTGGAACTACGAAAAAGTAGGTTCCCCTTTCAAGGAAGGCAACTATACCTATTATTATAAAAACAACGGTCTACAAAATCAATATGTGGTGTACCGCAAAAAGGACGATGGGGAAGAAGAAGTATTTTTGGACCCCAACACATTTTCCGAAGACGGCACTACATCCTTAATGGGGTTGAGCTTTACCAAAGACGGTTCCAAAGCCGCATACCTTATCTCCGAAGGGGGAAGCGATTGGCGTAAAGGCGTCGTTATTGATGCCGGGTCCAAAGAAATTGTGGAGGATACCTTGGTGGATATCAAGTTCAGCGGTATTTCTTGGAAGGGAAATGATGGTTTCTTCTACTCCAGCTACGACAAACCTGAGGGAAGCGAACTTTCGGCAAAAACGGACCAACACAAACTGTATTACCACAAGTTGGGTACGCCTCAATCAGAAGACAAAATCATCTTTGGGGGCACACCCGAAGAAAAGCACCGCTATGTGGGCGGCTCCGTTTCCGAAGATCAAAAATACCTCTTCATCTCTGCATCCGTTTCCACTTCTGGGAACAAATTGTTCATGATGGATCTATCCAAAGAAAACCCCGAGCTGGTTACCATTTTGGACGATACCGATTCCGACACCTACCCCATAGAAAATGAGGGTTCAAAACTCTATTTGGTCACAGATAGGGGTGCGCCGAACAAAAAGGTGGTAACCGTGGACGCATCCAATCCTACCCCGGACAATTGGAAAGATTTGATTCCTGAAACGGAAAATGTATTGACTGCCGGAACCGGAGGAGGTTATTTCTTCGCGGAATATATGGTGGATGCCATTTCCAAAGTGCTTCAATATGATTACGATGGTAACTTGGTCCGAGAAGTGAAACTGCCCGGCGTTGGAAGCGCAGGAGGCTTTGGCGGCAAAAAAGAGGACAAGGAATTCTATTTTTCCTTTACCAATTACAACACCCCGGGCTCGTTGTACAAATACAATGTGGAGACTGGTGAGTATGAGCAGTATTGGAAGCCTCAAATCGATTTTAATCCAAGCGATTATGAATCCAAGCAAGTATTTTACAACTCAAAAGATGGCACCAAAGTGCCGATGATCATCACCTATAAAAAAGGAACGGAGCTCAACGGTAAGAACCCGACCATTCTGTATGGTTACGGCGGTTTCAATGTGAGTTTGACCCCCTCTTTCAGCATCGTGAACGCTGTTTGGATGGAGCAAGGTGGTGTATATGCGGTTCCCAACCTTCGCGGGGGTGGAGAATACGGTAAAAAGTGGCACGATGCCGGAACCAAGCTTCAAAAACAGAATGTGTTCGATGACTTTATCGCCGCTGCCGAATACTTGATTGACAACAAATACACTTCAAAAGAATATTTGGCCATTCGTGGCGGTTCCAATGGCGGCTTGTTGGTAGGGGCCACTATGACCCAACGTCCCGATTTGATGCAGGTGGCATTGCCCGCCGTGGGCGTAATGGACATGCTCCGCTACCACACCTTTACCGCAGGAGCGGGATGGGCCTACGATTACGGAACTTCCGAGGACAGTGAGGAAATGTTCAACTATATCAAGGGGTATTCCCCGGTTCATAATGTGAAAGAAGGAACGACCTATCCTGCCACTTTGGTCACCACGGGGGACCATGATGACCGCGTAGTTCCTGCCCATAGTTTTAAGTTTGCTGCCGAATTACAAGAAAAACAAGCTGGTGAACAACCTACCCTTATCCGAATCGAGACCAATGCAGGTCACGGAGCGGGAACTCCGGTGAGCAAAACCATTGAACAGTATGCCGATATTTTTGGGTTTACCTTTTATAACATGGGGTACGATGAACTGCCCAACCAAGCTGTACTCAAAGAGTTTAAAGATTAAATACTAAAGGGCTGCTTTATCAGCAGCCCTTAATTCCTATGTTAAAAGTTCATGTAGATGCTTTCGGTTATCAAGACCAAAATATACTAAAGGACATTTACTTTGAAGTGTCCCCAGGAGAACACGTGGCATTGATGGGGGAAAGCGGCTCTGGAAAAAGCACGTTGCTCAAAATCATCTATGGGTTGCTCCATGTGGAGGATGGCTCTATTTTTTGGGGCGATATCGAAGCATTGGGCCCTAATTTTAATCTGGTTCCAGGTGAACCGTACATGAAATATCTGGCGCAGGATTTTGATTTGATGCCCTTCATTTCCGTGGAAGAGAACATCGGTCAATTTCTATCCGTTTTTGAACGGGAAACCCATGAAGAACGCATCAACGAGCTTCTGGACCTGATAGACATGAAACCGTTCGCCAAAACCAAGGTGAAACACCTCAGCGGCGGACAACAACAGCGCGTAGCACTCGCCCGTGTGCTGGCACAAGAACCTGAAATCCTACTATTGGATGAACCTTTTGGGCACATTGACAATTTTAAGCGGAACACCCTTCGTAGAAATCTCTTTTTATATCTAAAAAAACAAGGCGTTACCGTATTGACCGCCAGTCACGATCCAAGCGACGTACTGCCTTTTGCCGAGCGGACATTAATTTTGGAAAAAGGACAGGTCATCGCCAACGACAACACGCAAGAACTCTACAAAAAACCGCCCAATTACTATACCGCATCATTGTTTGGGCAGGTGAACAAGGTTCCCATAAAACTCTTAAAATCCTATTCCGAAATTGATCGGTCCATTTTGGTATATCCGCACGAGTTTAAATTTTCCAATTCATCCGGCCTAAAGGTTGAAGTGATCCATTCCTTTTTTAATGGGAGCCATCATTTAAATGAGGGAATCGCGGAGGACGGGACCATCATCTTTTTTAATTCTGATAAAAAGCGGGAGAAAGGAGTTTCCATTTTTCTTAATGTATCTTTGGAAACCATCAATAGAAGGCTTCGGGTTGGACAAAAAACAAATACATAGAGAGCTTCAGTTTAAGGCGATGCGGAGTAGCGGAGCCGGTGGACAACACGTGAACAAAGTTTCCTCCAAAGTTGAGCTTACGTTCAACATCCCTGCATCAGAAGGACTATCGGACCGAGAAAAACAGCGGATTCAATTAAAACTGAAATCCAGATTGACCAACGAGGGCGCCATTGTTCTTCAATGTGATGAGGCCCGAAGTCAGCACCGAAACAAGGACTTGGTGGTAAAACGTTTTTTTGAGATGCTCAAAAAAGCCATGACCGTTCCCAAGAAGCGAAAGCCGACCAAACCGACGAAGTCTTCCAAAGAAAAGCGGTTAAAGTCCAAAAAAATGACTGCGTACAAAAAAGCATCCCGCAAAAAACCGGATTTGGGGAAATAAGAATTTATTGATCTTCCCTGTACCCGATCAAAAACCCATCAAAAAAAGGGGCTCCAAAAGAATTCTAACCGACTGGATTTAATATCCTCGCTACAATTGCTTAATTTTCAATCAAATTATAACTAATTCAAAAAAATGACTTTTAAAATTACAAACCTCAAAACATTACTGCTCTCTACAGTAATGTCTTTGTCCTGTGCCTCTTTTGCCGTGGCGCAAACGGTCCCCTCCCCAGAGGACGTGTACGGATTTAGGGTAGGTGCCGATTACAAATTGGCGGACTATTCACAAATTGAAGATTATCTGAACCAGTTGGACGCGGCATCCAACAGGATCAAAAAAATTGAGATAGGTGAAACGGTGCTCGGCCGTAAAATGTATCTCATGTTCATCTCCACGGAAGAAAACCTTGCCCAGCTCGATAAGTGGAAAGATATCAGCACCAAACTTGCCAGGGTCCAAGTCGATGATGACCAAGCGCTACAACTTTCCCAAGAAGGCAAGGCCATTGTTTGGGTGGATGGCGGAATGCACTCCACAGAGCTCGCCCATGGTCAAATGACCTCCGAATTGGCCTATACCTTGGCAACTTCCGAAACACCTGAAATGCAAAAGATCAGGGAAAACGTAATTACCCTTTTAATGCCCGTAATGAACCCGGATGGATTGGATATCGTAGTTGATTGGTATCGAAAGAACATGGGCACCGCCTATGAAACTTCCCGCCCGCCGATTTTGTACCATTACTATATGGGGCACGATAACAACAGGGACTGGTTTATGAACGTTATGCCCGAAACCTATAATGTTACCAAAATCCTGTACAACGAATGGTACCCTCAGATTGTTTACAACCATCACCAATCGTCCCCTTCATGGACCAAAATTTCATTGCCCCCCTATGCCGACCCCGTAAACCCAAAAATACATCCGGCAATAACGGCTGGAGTAAGTGAGGTAGGTTCGGCCATGACCAAGCGGTTTTCCCTTGAAAACATGCCCGGTGCCATTGCCGACAACTTTTATACCATGTTCTGGAACGGTGGCGGACGTACAGTGCCGTATTACCACAACATGATCGGTATTTTGACCGAAACGGGCCATACCACCCCGACCCCACGCTTCTATGACCCCAAAAAACTGCCCAAAACTGTAGCTGGGGGCACTCCAACCGATGGCACGGACATTATGTACCCTGATCCTTGGAAGGGTGGCGAGTCCCATTTTAGGGATGCCGTGGATTATATGTTGACAGCGA
Source organism: uncultured Allomuricauda sp. (assembly GCA_963677115.1). GTDB lineage: Bacteria > Bacteroidota > Bacteroidia > Flavobacteriales > Flavobacteriaceae > Flagellimonas. The sequence continues at coordinate 1,472,539 of OY781874.1, read as the reverse complement.
CCTGGGCCACCTTGGACCTTGCAGCGGACCGTAAGAGCAATTACCTGCACAACATTTACAAAATGGGTAAATCTGCTGTGGAAAAAGGCAAAACCGAAGATTTGTTCGCCTACATCATCAGCAAAGAGCAGTGGGATTCATTTGAAGCGGTAAACCTGGTGAACGTATTGCTCCAAGGCGGAATCGAAGTTGAAAAAGCCACCAGAGACTTTACGGTCAACGGAAAAGAATATGAGGAAGGTTCCTATGTGATCTTCACTGCGCAAGCCTTTAGACCATATTTGATGGATCTTATGGAAAAACAGGATTATCCAACACGTTTCCAATATCCAGGTGGACCACCGGACACCCCTTACGATTTGGCAGGATGGACACTGCCCATGCAAATGGGGATCGATGTGGATAAGATTACCGAGTCCTTCAAGGCACCAACCGAAAAAGTTACCGGTCTTGTAAAATACTACGAAGGTGAAGTTAATAGAAACGGTTCCTTCGGATACGCCCTCAGCGTTAACAGTAATGCTTCCGTAATGGCCACCAACAAAATTTTGAAGGCCGGCGGAACTGCCTACAAGAGTATGGCAGAATTCAAAGCGGGTAAAACAACCCTTCCCGCTGGATCATTTATCGTATCAGGAGACAAAGAAATGATGGAGTCCTTGGCAGATGAGTATGGTCTTGAATTTACAGGCTTGTCCGCCAAGCCAGAAGTGCAGCTAAAGAAAATCCATTTGCCCAAAGTGGGGCTGTACAAATCTTGGGTAGCCAATATGGATGAAGGATGGACACGCTTTGTAATGGACGAGTACGAATTTGATATGGACACCTTGCACGATGCGGATATCAAGACCAAGGATCTGTCACAGTATGATGCCATCATCATCCCATCGCAAAGACCAAGTTCCATTTTACATGGACACAGCAATTTGAGCATGCCCGAAAAATTCACGGGCGGCATTGGTCTTAAAGGTTCGGTAGCGCTTAGTGACTATGTAGACGATGGCGGCACTCTAATCGCTTTTGATGAGGCCAGTGATTTTGTGATTGAACAATTTGGTCTTCCCTTGCGCAACGCAGTGGCCAACGTGGACAGTAAAAACTTCTTCATACCCGGGTCGTTGATCAAAGCAGGTGTGGACACCTCTAACGCCTTGGCCTTTGGAATGAAGGATACGGTTGCCGTTTCTTTTAACAGAAGTAGAGCTTTTAGGATCGACAAACAACGGAAATCGGGTGAAGGGGGTACCGAAGATATTAAGGACGCTCCTTTGCCAGAGGTTGAGGTAATCGTAACATATGCAGCCAAAGACCTATTGATGAGCGGTTGGGCCATGGGCGAAGACCGATACATTGCAAAAAAACCTGCAATGGTAAAAGCCAAATACGGCAAAGGTTCGGCCATCTTGTTTGCGTTCCGTCCACAGTTTAGGGCGCAACCCCGCGGCACTTATAAATTGATATTCAATGCGATTTATGAAGGTGCTTCGGAATAGCGGAAAAACAATTACAGGATAAAAAAAGCCGCATCAAATTTGATGCGGCTTTTTTTATCCTATCGAAACAAAATCGCCACAGCGCCGATGGAGGTCACGATCAAAATGAAGCGTTTGTAATTTTTTTCGTTGATTTTCTTCACCAAGAACACCCCTAAAATCAAACCGATCAGAATGGCGGGCAATAACCTTATGTTGATCAAAAGGCTTTCAACCGTAACCGTTTTCCAAATAAAAACATGGAACGGCAATTTAAATAAATTGGTGATAAAGAACAGCCAAGCGGCCGTTCCCACAAATTCATTCTTGGGCAAGCGCATGGCCAAAAAGAAAATATTTGTAAACGCCCCGGCCAAATTCCCTATCATGGTACAGATTCCGGCCAAAACCCCCATGGAACCAGAAAAAAACCAATGAGTTGGCACCGTCTCGGACTTTCTTCTGTCCCACCAAATCAACATCCCGAGACTAAGAAATATGACGATTACCATTCCCCATTTAAATTCCCATTCAGGAAGATCCTTGCCCACCAAAACTCCGATGAGTATCCCAAGGATCATCCATGGAATAAACTTAAAAATGTATTTCCATTGGGCGTGTCTGTTGTAATAGGCCACCGCAAAAATATCCCCAACGATCAGCAGGGGAATAAAAAGCCCCGTAGAAGCTCTTGAGCCAAAGGCCAAAGCCATAAGGGTCACATTAAAAATGGACATGCCCTTAAGTCCCGCTTTGGAGACCCCCATCAAAAAGGCAGCGGTAGCGGCCATGGTCCAAGCAGCAACAGAAATGTCGGAGAAAGCAGAAAGAAACATGAGGATTTTTTTTGCGGGTTCACAAAAGTAACCCAAAAAAACTATCTTTAGCTCCAGCCAAACTGAACAAATGAAATTAGAGCTTTTAGATTACACCATCATTTTTGGATTTTTTGCTTTGGTCCTCTTCATAGGGATTTATGTCTCCAAAAAATCCGGACAAAATTCAACAGAATACTTCTTATCCGGTAGAAGCATGCCGTGGTGGCTTTTGGGATTGTCCATGGTCGCGACCACTTTTTCGACCGATACGCCCAACTTGGTGACCAATTTGGTCCGCTCCAATGGGGTTTCCGGAAACTGGGGCTGGTGGTGCTTTTTGTTGACAGGAATGTTGACCGTTTTTGTGTATGCCAAGCTCTGGAGAAAGTCCAATGTAAAAACAGATCTGGAATTCTACGAGTTAAGATATGGAGGGAAAGCAGCTAGTTTTTTAAGGAAGTTCAGGGCCATATATCTTGGAGTATTGTTCAATGTGATCACCATGGCCTCTGTTACCTTGGCCGCCATTAAAATAGGCGGTGTCATGTTAGGGCTGGAGCCTTGGGTAACTGTGGTAAGTGCAGGCCTTATCACCGTGGTCTTTAGTGCTCTTGGTGGTTTTAAAGGTGTTGTCTATAGTGATTTTTTCCTGTTTTTTATGGCAATGGCCGGAGCAATAGGAGCTGCCTATTATCTGGTAAATTTGCCCGAAGTGGGCGGATTGCAAGCAGTTTTAGAGAATGAAAATGTAAAAGATAAATTGAGCATACTCCCCGATTTTAGCGATAAAAAAGCCTTGATCACCGCCCTCATAATACCTTTGGCCGTGCAATGGTGGAGTTCTTGGTACCCCGGTGGGGAACCTGGTGGCGGGGGGTATATCGCACAACGGATGTTGGCGGCAAAAAATGAAAACCATGCCATAGGAGCGACCTTCTTTTTCAATATAATGCACTACGCGCTAAGACCTTGGCCCTGGATCCTGGTGGCTTTGGCCTCCTTGGTGGTATATCCGGATGTTGCAAGTATCCACGAAGCCTTCCCTAATGTAACGGAAGACAAACTAGGCCATGACCTAGCCTATTCCGCCATGATGACAAAACTGCCTACAGGCCTATTAGGGGTGGTTCTTGCCTCTTTAGTGGCAGCCTATATGTCCACAATTTCGACCCAGCTGAACTGGGGCTCATCCTATATAGTCTATGATTTTTATAAGCAACAAATAAATCCAGAAGCGTCAGAAAAACAAATGGTAAATGTGGGCAGGATTTCTACCGTACTGTTAATGGTATTGAGCGCGTTTTTGGCATTGGCCCTACAGGATGCCATGGGAGTCTTCAACTTGTTATTATCTTTTGGTGCCGGAACGGGGCTCATCTTTATTTTAAGGTGGTTCTGGTGGCGGATCAATGCGTGGAGCGAAATTACGGCCATGTTCTCTTCAGGAATCCTAGCCGTTTTATTGGAGACAACTCCTTTGAGAGAATATTTGTTTGCACCTGGAACAGGGGTTTTTCCCGAATGGGCAGACTTACCGTTTATAATGATAGTGACCTCGATAATATGGCTGACAGCCACATTCGTTACCCAACCCGAGAGCAAAGAGGTACTTCGAAGCTTCTATTTAAAAATTCAGCCAGGAGGTCCGGGTTGGGCAAAAGTTGTTGATGAAGCGGAGGCCGAAAATGTGGAAATAGTCAAGACCAACGAAAAGTGGAGTGTTCCATCGGGAATAAAAGCGATGTTGTCCGGTGTGGTATTGATTTACTCCATTATGTTCGCTACGGGATATTGGATTTATGGAGAATACCAATTGGCCATCATTCTTACTGTTGTGGTAGCCGTGTCCGCCCTTGTATTGTTAAAGGTATGGCAAGGAATGAAGAATGTGTTGTAGAGGGCCGGCTATCCCCTTAATTCCAATAGTCTGGAGACGTACTTCCCGACCACATCAAACTCCAAGTTGATGGTTGCGCCTACTTTGTAGGTATGGAAACGCGTGTGCTCGTAGGTATAGGGAATAATGGCAACACTAAAACGGTCCTTTTTGGAATCCACAACGGTCAAACTAACCCCGTCCACCGTAATGGAACCTTTTTCGATGGTGACATTATTGAGTTTGGGGTCGTATGCAAACGTATAGACCCAACTACCATCCTTCTCCTCAATGGATGAACAGGAGGCCGTTTGGTCCACATGCCCTTGAACAATGTGTCCGTCCAAACGGGCGCCCATCAACATGGCGCGCTCCAAGTTGACCACTTCACCCACCTTCAATTCTCCCAAATTGGTCTTGCTCAGGGTTTCTTCAATGGCGGTCACGGTATACTTATCGGCATCTATGGAAACAACGGTAAGGCATACTCCATTGTGCGAAACACTTTGGTCTATTTTTAATTCACCAGTAATTCCGGAGGAAACTGTTATATGAAGATTACCGCCCTCTTGCTCAAGCTTTTCGACTTTCCCCAAAGTCTCTATGATTCCTGTGAACATGTGTCTTATTAATTGACTAGTTTTGTAATGCAAAAGTAGCCATAACGGCATTCATTTTATGAAGGAAAATCAAAAAATACGATTGGGGATCTCCATAGGGGACATTAACGGAATTGGGTGCGAAGTAGCGCTCAAAACATTTGAAGATGCAAGAATGTTGGACTTTTGTACACCTGTAATATTTGCATCCAACAAGATTGTTTCACAACAGATCAAAGATTTTGGGCTGGATATCAAATTCAATGGTGTCCGGGATGCCGAGCAGGCCCTGGAAGGGAAAGTCAATATTGTCAATGTTGGGAAAGATGCCCCCAACGTGGAATACGGACAGGCCACAAAGGAGGCCGGTGAATTCGCCATCAAATCCTTGAGGGTCGCAGTTAACGCACTAAAGGAGAATAAAATCGATGTTTTGGTCACAGCGCCCATCAACAAAAACAATATACAGTCCGAGGATTTTAAGTTTCCTGGGCACACCGATTTTCTGGCCCAAGAATTAAAAGGCGAAAGTCTTATGTTTATGGTAACAAACGAGCTTCGGGTCGGTTTGCTCACCGATCACATCGCCGTAAAGGATGTGGCCAAGGCCATAACCCCAAACCTTATCCGAAACAAAGTCGCGACCATGGAAGAATCCTTGAAGATGGATTTTGGCATTCGCAAGCCCAAAATTGCCTTGTTGGGCATTAACCCCCACAGCGGGGACAACGGCACCATTGGGGAAGAGGACGATAAAATCCTAAAACCCACAATTAAAGAATTGTTCAATAAGGGAACTTTGGTGTACGGCCCCTATTCCGCAGATAGCTTTTTTGGTTCCGACAACCATAAAAATTTCGACGCCATATTGGCCGCATATCATGATCAGGGGCTGATCCCCTTTAAAACCCTTTCCTTTGGGAAAGGAGTGAATTACACCGCGGGGCTGGACAAAGTCCGAACCTCTCCCGATCATGGCACTGCCTATGAAATTGCCGGTAAGGGCAAGGCAGATGAAAGCTCTTTTAAAGAAGCTGTATTCACTGCCATTCAAGTATTTAAAAACAGGACCGAGTATCTAAAACTTACCGAAAACCCCCTCAAAAAGCAGAAAATAAAGCGCGGAGGATAAAAAATTATATTCATTTTGGATATTTGTTGTGGCAAGAATTGCAGTTTTGTAAATTAGTAGTATCTTTGCACCCGCCTTTAAAGGCTGGTACACAAACCTTAAGTGTAGAAATGATGAAGCTGAAAGAGTTTAATATCCCTTTTTCAGGTCTGAAGTTGGGAAAACATAACTTTGTGTACGAAATTGATGATGCGTTCTTTGAATCTTTTGACTACCAAGAATTTAACGGAGCTTCCGTAAAAATTGATGCCGTTTTAGATAAAATGAGCACCATGATGGAGCTTCAGATTGAAGCGGAGGGAACCATAAATGTGGATTGTGATTTGACGGGCGAACCTTTTGACCAGCCCATTGATTCCAATTTAAAACTAGTCGTCAAATTTGGCGAAGAGTATAATGATGAGGATGACGAAATCTTGATCATTCCACATGGCGAGCACCAATTCAATATTGCACAGTACGTATACGAAATGTTGGTACTGGCCGTTCCACAAAAAAGGGTACATCCCGGAGTGGAAGATGGCACATTGCAATCCGAAATCTTGGACAAGCTCGAAGAGCTACAGCCAAAAGAGAATACAAAACCATCAGAAGACACAGACCCCAGGTGGGACGATTTAAAAAAGTTACTAACGGATAAATAGGTTTATAATGGCACATCCTAAAAGAAAAATATCAAAAACCAGAAGGGACAAAAGAAGAACCCACTACAAAGCAGTTGCGCCAACAATTGCCAAGGACTCAACAACAGGTGAAATGCACTTGTTCCACAGAGCTCACTGGCACGAAGGCAAATTGTACTACAGAGGTCAGGTTTTGATTGACAAAACAGAAGAGGAAACAGCGGCCTAACCGCAACCACCTTAAAATAAAGCAACTCCCGTTCAATTCGTATCGGGAGTTTTTTTATGGGCCCATATTAACACCCAAAAACGATTGATTTTGCCCATAAAGTCATATAAAATGACTAATTTTCACCGCTTTTGGGTCAAATTTGATTCTTTTTGACAATAAAGAGAGGCTAAAATGAAAAAAACAACAGCAGCGATAACAGCTGTAGGAGGATATGTTCCGGATTTTGTGCTTTCCAATAAAGTCTTGGAAACCATGGTAGATACCAACGACGAATGGATAACCACCAGAACCGGAATCAAGGAACGTAGAATCTTAAAAGAAGAGAACGCGGGAACATCTTTTATGGCGATCAAAGCCGCAGAAGACCTGCTTCAAAAAAGAGGCATTGAAGCTTCCGAGATAGATTTTGTACTTGTAGCCACCGCAACCCCTGACCTGCCCGTTGCATCCACTGCCGCTTATGTAGCTTCGGAAATCGGGGCGGTAAATGCTTTCGCCTACGACTTGCAGGCGGCGTGTTCCAGCTTTTTATACGGAATGTCCACCGCGGCCAGCTATATAGAATCCGGCAGATATAAAAAGGTATTGGTCATTGGGGCGGATAAAATGTCGTCCATAATAGATTATACCGATAGGACCACATGTATTATTTTTGGTGACGGGGCCGGTGCGGTTCTTTTTGAGCCCAATGAGGAAGGGATGGGACTTCAGGATGAATATCTCCGCTCTGACGGTATTGGTCGTCAATTTTTAAAGATCGATGCTGGCGGATCTATTCTGCCCGCTTCCGAGGAAACCGTAAAGAACAAACAACATTATGTTTATCAAGACGGTAAGTCCGTTTTTAAATTTGCGGTATCCAATATGGCCGATGTATCGGCACTGATCATGGAGCGGAACAACCTGACGAAGGATGATGTACAGTGGTTGGCACCACACCAAGCCAATAAACGTATCATAGATGCGACAGCAAATCGAATGGGCGTAGAGGCGGATAAAGTGTTGATCAATATAGACCGTTACGGAAATACGACCTCCGCAACCCTGCCCTTGTTGTTGTACGACTTTGAAAAGCAGCTAAAAAAAGGAGATAACATAATTTTTGCCGCCTTTGGAGGTGGTTTTACATGGGGTTCCATTTATTTAAAATGGGCCTATAATTCTTAATCACACAACTAACAAATTATATTCCATGGACATTAAGGAAATTCAAAGTTTAATCAAGTTTGTCGCCAAATCCGGTGCCAGCGAGGTGAAGCTGGAAATGGAGGATATCAAGATCACCATTCGAACGGGAAGCGCCGGTTCAGGTTCGCCAGAAACCACAATTGTACAACAGATTCCTGTGCCCCAAACGGCCGCAGCTCCAACAGCACAAGCTCCGGTAACCCAGGAAACCGCCGCACCTGCACCATCCGAATCCAAAAAAGCGGATGATGATTCAAAATACATTACTATTAAATCTCCTATTATAGGAACCTTTTATAGAAAGCCTTCCCCTGACAAACCAGCATTTGTGGAGGTAGGGACCTCCATCAACAAAGGGGATGTTCTTTGTGTGATAGAGGCAATGAAACTTTTCAACGATATCGAATCAGAGGTTTCAGGTAAAATTGTAAAGATTTTGGTTGACGACTCCTCACCTGTTGAGTTCGACCAACCCTTATTCTTGGTAGACCCATCGTAGTGAATTTTAAATGATAGATTTTGGGCCGCCAATCCACAGCCCGGAACCATTTAAGATTTAGAATTCCTAACTAAAGATTGTGTTCTATGTTTAAAAAAGTATTGATTGCAAATAGGGGCGAAATTGCCTTGCGGATTATAAGGACCTGCAAGGAAATGGGCATTAAAACAGTCGCCGTTTACTCCAAAGCGGACGAGGAGAGCCTTCACGTCCGTTTTGCCGACGAAGCGGTTTGTATTGGCCCTGCACCCAGTAGCGAATCTTATCTAAAGATTCCAAATATTATAGCCGCGGCGGAAATCACCAACGCCGATGCCATTCACCCAGGATATGGGTTTTTATCCGAAAACTCCAAGTTCTCCAAGATATGTGCCGAGCACGACATCAAATTTATTGGGGCATCCGGTGATCAGATAGACAAGATGGGGGACAAGGCAACCGCCAAGGAAACCATGAGAAAGGCCGGTGTACCCACCGTTCCAGGTTCAGAAGGTCTCCTTAAGGACGTTGATCATGCAAAAAAGGAAGCCAAAAAAATGGGATATCCCGTCATGATCAAAGCGACCGCGGGTGGTGGAGGAAAGGGAATGCGGGCCATATGGTCCGAAGACCAAATGGAGAAGAATTTCAATAGTGCCGTTACCGAGGCGACCGCTGCTTTTGGAAACGGCGGAATGTATATGGAAAAGTTGATCGAGGAGCCTCGACATATCGAGATCCAAATTGTTGGAGATCAATATGGAAAGGCCTGTCACTTATCCGAAAGGGATTGTTCCGTTCAGCGTAGGCACCAAAAGCTTACCGAGGAGACTCCTTCCCCTTTTATGACGGACAAACTCCGTGAAGACATGGGAAAGGCTGCCGTTAAAGCAGCTGAGTACATTAAATACGAAGGAGCTGGGACCATAGAATTTTTGGTGGACAAACACCGAAATTTCTACTTTATGGAGATGAACACCCGTATTCAGGTAGAGCACCCGATCACAGAGCAGGTCGTGGATTACGATTTGATCCGTGAGCAAATTTTGGTTGCCGGTGGCGTACCGATTTCTGGTAAAAACTACTATCCTAAACTACACTCCATCGAATGTAGGATCAACGCGGAAGACCCCTATAACGACTTTAGGCCTTCTCCTGGAAAGATTACAACCCTGCATACTCCAGGAGGACACGGTGTTCGTTTGGACACCCATGTGTACAGTGGTTATATGATTCCCCCGAATTATGATTCCATGATAGCCAAGTTGATTACCACCGCGCAAACAAGGGAAGAGGCCATCAATAAAATGAGAAGGGCCTTGGACGAGTTTGTAATCGAAGGTGTGAAGACGACCATTCCATTTCACCGTCAATTGATGGATCATCCGGATTATTTGGCCGGTAACTATACCACCAAATTCATGGAGGATTTTAAAATGGACCCAAAATATAAAGAAGAACATTGATCAAAGCCCCGAACCTATCGGGGCTTTTCTTTTATGCAGCTAAGTTATTGGGAATATAAAAGTTGGTTCTCCAATGTAGATTTTACAGTTATCGGCAGTGGTATTGTCGGTATCAATTGTGCGATACGTCTAAAGCAAAAATATCCCAAGAGCAACATCCTGATATTGGAAAAAGGCAGCTTGCCGCAGGGAGCAAGCACAAAAAATGCAGGGTTTGCTTGTTTTGGGAGTGTGTCGGAGCTTTTAGCGGACCTAGAGCATCATACGGAGGAAGAAGTGGTGGAATTGGTTCAAAAGCGATGGCATGGCATTCAGCGATTACGTGGCTTATTGGGGGACGAAGCGATAGACTTTCAAATGCACGGAAGCCACGAACTGTTCCCTTTGGACAAACCTGAGCTCTACGAAAAATGCAGGGAATCCATTCCTTATCTCAATAGTTTGATGGCACCTATTTTCGGGGAAGATCCTTTTCTTAGTTCAGCAAATCGGTTCCATTTTGGCAATATCCAAGAAAAATATATCAGTCACCAATTTGAAGGGCAGTTGGACACGGGCAAAATGATGCGTTCCCTGGTTCAAAAATGTGTGTCCATGGAAATACCCATCTTAAATGGAGTGATGGTTCACGAGCTGGTAGAATCCAATGGTGGTGGAATCATCAAAACGACCGACTTCGAGTTTTTATCCAAAAAAATATTTGTGGCCACCAATGGGTTTGCTTCGAAGCTATTGAAATCAGAAACCGTAACACCGGCAAGGGCTCAAGTCCTGATAACGGAACCCATCAAAAATCTACATATCAAAGGAACGTTCCATTTTGATGAAGGGTATTACTACTTCCGCAATATTCATGACAGAATTCTATTCGGTGGCGGCCGAAATCTTGATTTTGATAGCGAGGAAACCACCGAATTTGGGGAAACACAAATTATTCAAGATAAACTTGAAGCATTGCTCCGTACTATGATTTTGCCCAACCATCCCGTAAACATTGAACGAAGGTGGAGCGGCATCATGGGCGTAGGCCCCCAAAAGTCGCCCATAGTAAAAGAGATTTCCGACTCCATTTACTGTGGTGTTCGTTTGGGCGGTATGGGCGTGGCCCTCGGTAGCTTGGTGGGAAAGGAATTGGCCGAATTCGCCGATTAAACCATTCTTCCGTCCAACAAATTGATGATACGAGACCCATATTCCGCATTTTTCTCGGAATGTGTCACTTGGATGATGGTTACACCCTCTTCATTCAGTTTTTTGAACAGTTCCATAATCTCCTCGCCCTGTTTGGAGTTTAAGTTCCCTGTGGGCTCATCCGCTAAAATCAATTTTGGGTTGGAAATCAGTGCGCGCGCTACGCCCACCAATTGTTGCTGGCCTCCGCTTAACTGAGCCGGAAAAAGGTCCTTTTTGCCCACAATGTTGAAACGATCTAACATATCGGCGACCATCGCCTTACGTTCGGAGCCATTGATTTTCTTGTAAATCAATGGCATTTCCAAGTTTTCCTTTACCGTAAGTTCATCCAGCAAATGATAGGATTGGAACACAAAGCCTATATACTGTTTGTACAGGTTGGAACGGTGCTTTTCTTTAAGGGAATGGACTGATTCGTCCATAAAATTGTATTCCCCTTCATCAAATGTATCCAGCATTCCAATTACATTGAGCAAAGTGGATTTTCCCGAACCCGATGGCCCCATGATGGAGATAAACTCGCCCTCTTCCACCTCGAGATTGATGTCCTTTAATAAAAAAATACGTTGGCCACCGGAGTTGACCCATTTGAATATGTTGTTGAGTTGTAATAGCATAATATGTTTTATTTATTCGTCTCGTAAACTAGTTACCGGATTGGCGATAGCAGCTTTAAAACTTTGCCAGCTAACCGTTAAAAATGTAATCAGAAGTGCGGTAACCCCGGCCAAAGCAAAGATCCACCAACTGAATTTGGTTCTATATGTAAACCCTTCCAACCATTGGTTCATTACGTACCATGCACTGGGTACGGCAATGAGGAAGGCCAGCCCTAACAATTTCACAAAATCTTTATTCAGCAAGGTTAATACTTGTGTTATAGTAGCACCGTTTACCTTTCTTATCCCAATCTCTTTTTTTCTGAGCACAACTGTATATGCCGTAAGGCCAAAAAGCCCCAATGATGCTATAAGAATGGAAAGAACCGTGAAAATCTGAAAGGCATTTCCAAAAGCTTTGTCCTGCTCGTATTGGGCTTCAAACTTTTCGTCCAAAAACGTATAATCAAATGTGCTCTTTGGAAAGACCTCTCGCCATTTATTTTCAAATTGACTTAGAGCCGATGCAACTCCGGCAACTGAAGTAGCGGATTTATCCAGTTTAATCAATATGTTACTTATGTTGTCCTGATATCTAATGATTGTGGGCAAAACAGGGCTTTTTAATCCAAAGTGATAATAATCCTTGATAACGCCCACAACCCTCCACTCATTGTTTCCCCAGAAAGTTACTGTTTTATTTAGTATTTCATCAGGGGAAGAGATTCCCATGATTTTTAAAAATGTCTCGTTCACCACGATTTGATTTCCCTCCAAATTAGCGTTCGGGACAAAGGTGCCTCCTGCTAAAAACTCAATGTCCATTAAGTCAAAATAATCCGGTTGCGCATGATAGGTATAGAAAATGTTTGTTTCATCTTTTCTTCCGTCGGGCAGCCAAAGCCCACGAGTTGAAGACAGATTGTCAAAACTATCTCCAGGATACGTCTGTGCAATGGCGGTGCTCTCAACAAAAGGAAAGTCCTCCAACTGCTCTTGCAATACCCTAAAGTCGTTAACCACCAAAGAATCCGCCTTGTCCGAAACCACTGTTCCGTGCAGGGCTATGATCTGGTCTACATTGGCGCCTATGGGTTGATTATCCAAAAAATTGATTTGCTTAGTGATTACAAATGTTCCCGTCAATAGGACGATTGTAGCAAAAAATTGAGTGATGATTAGTCCTTTCCGCAATCCAATGCCTTCGGTTGAGGCCTTCACCTTCCCCTTCAATGCTTTGGCCGGAGAATATCTACTGAGCAAAAAAGCAGGATAAAGTCCCGCTAAAATTATACCTCCCAAAATAAAAATAAAATAGGGGGTAAGATTTACGAGTGTCTCCCAATCAATGTAGAGTTCATTTCCCGTAATATTATTATATAGGGGCATTGCCACAAAAACCAATGATAGGCCAATGGTCATGGCTATAAAGTTGAGCAGTATCGATTCCATTAAAGATTGGACTATGAGCTGTGATTTTTTTGCGCCCGCAACTTTTCTAATACCGGCCTCCTTTGCCCTTTCCATGGACTTTGTTGTCGAGAGGTTGACATAATTCAGCCAAGAAAGAACAAGAATTATGAAGGCTATGGCCGTTAAAAACTTTATTCTGAGAATGCTGCCGTTGGCAGTAACTTCATAGGGTTTGTCGGAATACAGATGAATCGCTTCGATAGGTTCAATATTGTGCCTCTCTGTTTCATTTTTTTCAATATCACTATCTATTATTTTTTGGCGTAAAATATCAGTATTGGTATTTGGAGCCAACTTTAGATAGGTATAATAGTTGTTCATATTCCAATTTAGCTCATGGGCTGTGGGGCCAAAATCTGTCAAGGTTTTCTCCGTTTCATAGGAAATAAGAAACGAATTTCTAAAATGGGCGGTTTTGGGTACATCTTCCATAATACCTGTAACCATAAGTTGGGTCTTTTTGCCATCTTCAAAAACTGAAATTCTTTTTCCCAGAGGATTTTCGTTCCCAAAAAGTTTTTGGGCAAACGATTTTGAAAGCACTATGGTGTTGGGTTCCGCTAAAACTGTTTTGGGATCTCCCTTCAACAGCGGGTATTTGAATATATCGAAATATGAAGGATCGGCCAGAGAGCCCAAAGGCTGTTCCAATGTTTGCTCTCCCACCTGAAAGGCCAATTTTTCAAAATAATACAACCGAACATAGTCCACTACTTCAGGAAACATTTCCTTTAGGGCCGGTCCAGACGAATTATACGTCATTGCATCGCCTGGCACAAAAGTGTCCCCTTCGAGATAATCCATATAGGTCCGGTAAACATTTTCGGAACCTTCAAAGGTATCATAGCTCCTTTCATAATTTATATATATCATGATGAGGACAAATGAGGCGATACCTACGGCAAGGCCAAAAATGTTGATTAAGGAATACAACTTGTTCTTGAGCAGATACCTTACTGCAATTTTTAGATAGTTCTTAAGCATACATGCCCTTTTTAATTGGTTGTTTGGTTTAGACTATTCATCCCGTAAACTTTTTACCGGATTGGCGGATGCTGCTTTGACCGTTCTAGAGCCCACCGTAATAAAGGCAATCAAGCAAGCCGTTAAGCCTGCCGCTACAAAAAACAGCGGACTCAAGTTTACGTGTGAAGCATAGTTCTGCAACCATTCCTTTAAAAAATACCATGCTATCGGCGTGGCAATGATAAAGGCGAGACCCACCAGCTTCAAAAAATCCTTGGTGAGCAAAAGTGCCACTGAGGATACACTGGCGCCAACCACTTTTCGTACCCCTATTTCCTTGGTGCGCTGTGCAACAACCAACATTGAAATGGCAAAAAGGCCGATGCAGCTCAGCAGTATGGCCAAGATACTGCCACTGGTGATCATGGTGGCCATGGTCTTTTCCCTTCTAAAGGTACGGTCTACATTTTCATCCAAAAAGGAGCCTAAAAACTCAGACTGTGGCTCAATTTTTTCCCATGCCGTTTTTATGGCATCAAAAGATTGTGCGGCATTGTTCGGTGCAATTTTCACATAGGCATAATACAAATCCCAATCATTGTCCATAAAAAGGGTTAGTGGTTGTATCTGCTTGCTGACTTCTTGGAAATTATAATCCTTGATGACACCGATCACGGAATAGGCCGGACCATCATCATCAATGTTGATATTGGTGGAAAGCGGGTCTTCCTCTCCCAGTTGCTTGGCCATTGTTTCATTGATGACCAGACCAAGACTATCCATCGCATATTCCCTATTGAACATACGCCCTGACACTATTTCCAAATCGAGGGTCTCGGCATAATCGTAATCTACCGTCAGGACATGTGTTATCACACCACGGCCCTTATAGTCAAATCCCATCATACTGTTCATGGTACTTCCGTCCCTGCCACGTCCCAAATTATTGTCAGCACCGGAAACACTGAGTATATTGCTATTGCCCTTGAGTTCTTCACGCAGCAATTCCACGACGCTGTAACTATCTTTTTTGCCGTTCAAGGGTATGGACAATACTTGCTCTTTGTTATACCCCAGGTCCTTGTTCCGCATATATCCAATTTGACTGTGCAATACCAAGGTTCCGGTGATCAGCAATATGGCAATGGAAAACTGCAGTACTATCAAACTGTTTCGAAGTCGATTTTTACCTAAATCCAGCTTACCTTTTAAGGCTCTTAATGTACTTAGTCTGCTGAGTAAAAGCGCGGGATATCCCCCCGCGATCAAAGTGATGACCAATAAAAAGATGCCAAAAGCAAAAAGAATTTCGGGGTTGGTCACATTTCCCAATGTGGCATTCGTGTTGAAAAGCGTCTTAAATGGATTCAGCAATAAATTGCACAACACCAATCCCATAACGATGGACAGAGAGAACACCAATAGGCTTTCCAGCCAAAATTGGAAGAACAACTGAATTTTAATGGCGCCAAGGGTCTTTCTCATCCCGATCTCCTTCAAGCGTTTTTCGCTCAGGGCAATGTTCATGTTGATAAAGTTGGCACACACGATAAAAATGATTACAAAGGCAATGCCCAAGATCATATAAGGGAAGGAGCGGTTGACTTGGGCCGTGCCACTGGCAAATGATGTAAAGTGTATATCCTTTACTGGAAGTAAATGGAACTGTTTATACAATCCGTCCGCATTGGCCACAGCACCGTCCCGTATATCTTTTTCTATGCTGCCCTTATAGTGAAGGCTCGTGAAAGCCCTTGTGTTTTTTTCAAATTCAGCAATGGACACGCCTTTTTCCAATTGTAGATATACCAAATGAAACTGGGAGTCCCATACATCCTTGTTAGACGCATAATCGGGATGGCTTTCAAATGGTATCAAAATTTCAAAATCGATACTACTGTTTTGGGGTGAATCTTTTAATACCGATGAAATGGTAAAGGGATGCTCTTCCTTTCCTAGTTTTAGAGAGACTGTATTGCCCAGAGCATTAGCGGTACCGAACAACTTTAGAGCGGTTCTTTCGGTAATGGCCACTGAATTTTTGTTGGGCAAAGGGTTGTCCATATTGCCTTCAAGGGTGGGGAAGGTGAAAATTTTGAAGAAATCCGGGTCTACGTATTCACCGTCCAGATCGAGTTCCATTTCCTTATAAGTTACCAATGCACCATCGCTGACAGACCGTGCAATATATTTTATACCAGGAACTTCTTCTTTGAGTGCGGGCGCCAACGGTACCGGTTGCGACGAGTTCACGTCAGTTCCCCTAGGGGTTTGGTTGGACAGGTAAACTTGGTAGATGGAGCCTTTGTTTTTATGAAATTGGTCGAAGGAAAGTTCGTATAATGCGGTCATTACCAAAAGAATGGCCACTGCGAGAGCACAGGTAAGCCCCACAATATTGGCAATGGTGAACACCTTGTTTTTGATAAGGTTCCGCCAGGCGATTTTAAAATAGTTTTTAAGCATCTCTTATGTCTTTTGATTTATAAATTCCTTTTCATTCTTGCCGAAGTGCATCCACAGGATTGCGATTTGCGGTCCGGGTATAGTTTATGGCTGCAATCACCGCTATCATCGATAGTATAAATAGACTGCATATGGCAAAAATCCCCCAATGCAAATTCATTTTAAAGGCAAAGTTCTGCATCCATTTGTCCAGCATAAACCATGCACCGAGCAGCCCCAACAAGACTGCTGGAATGGCCACGTATTCCAAATCAGAGATGAATGACTTCAATATGTCCGAGAGGGTTGCTCCGCTTATTCGTCTGATGGCCAGTTCTTTTCTACGACGGACCGATTCATTGACCGTATAGCCCAGCAAGCCGATGATGGTTATCAACAAAATGATGATGTTTCCGATGATCATAGCGTTTCGGAAGCCTTTTTGTCCTTGATAAGCGTTCAATTGTTCCGTCTCAAGACTCTTTACCACCGCATCCTCATGGGGGAAGCCCAAATTGACTACGTCCCTTATCCTGTCCATAATGCCTTCTTGGGCCCCTTTGCCCGCCTTTATCATAATATTGAATCGTTCGGAAGGGTCTTCGATTTTGAGCTCTTCAAACTTTTCTTCTGGTTGATAAAAAAATACGGAAGGCCTCAAATCAGGATGGGAAATCGATTGGATCACAAAATCAGGATACACACCTCGAATGGTGGCGTCTTCATGTGCAGTAATGGTAATCTGTTTTCCCACGACCCCATCGGTCCATCGATTGTTCAATTTGAGCAACTCAGCTCCTTTTTTGCTTATAAGCACATCGTTGGGAGCCGCTTGATCGCTGGAAAAGCTCTCTCCTTCATCCACTTTGATGCCCAATATGGACAAATAATTACGGTCCACTTCATAAAAATCAGCCACATTGAACAACTCCCTTTTACCATCTTGTGAGAGGATATTGTTTCCTGAAGCGCCATTTATGGGATTCTCGTAACCCAGACCGACCATTTCGATGTCGGTCATGGCGCGAAGCTCGTTCAGCACCATTTCAATCTTATTGCCATCCATCCCCTCAGTGGATGCATAATATACATCCTTGGCACTATATCCATGGTCGGCATTCTTCATGTTGTTGTACTGCAGGGTGACAAATACCAAAACGGTAAGGATAAATGTGGCCCCCACAAACTGAAAGGACAACAGGACCAACTTCCATTTGCTTTTTTTCTGTTGATAGCTCCTAAATGCCGTTGACACGGGTATTCGAGAAAAGAATCGGCCGGGAAAATAACTTGTGACGAACACAAGAAAAAGTAGCAACATAACCAAAGGCACAATTACGTACGGGTTCAAAACCGAGGTTAGGTCATGTCCCCATTGGGCCTCTGCCAATGGTTGTAATCCCCATATCAACAGCAGTGCCCCAACAATGGAAATTGCGAAAACAACCACGGTTTCGGAAAGAATCATCAGTTGCAGGTTTTTGGTTTCCGCACCACATGTTTTATGTATGGCCGAACTCTTTGCCCGGGCAATCAAGGTTCCCATGGTCAACAAAATGTAGTTCATCAAGGAAACGAACAAGACCGAAAGGGCTATCGTGGCAAGAATCAGAATCATATCCTTTACATTGCCCACTTTTATTTGTGTGATGGGTTCGAACGAATACTGAAGAACAGTTCCTTGGTTTTCCTCTTCCAGTTTTTCAATGTCCTGATGCTTTACCTGCATGGCCCGTACTGCCGGGGCCAAATCTGACGGTGTTATCCCGGGGCTCAATTTTACGCAAGCGTAATACCGGTCGTTCCCCATCCAATTTTCGGTGCCGTCCCATGTAAACTGGTCTGTGGACACCATGGATATCAGCACATCGTATTCATAGTTGGTGTTCTCGGGCAGGGTTTCAAATACACCTGCGATGGTCAGTTTTTTGTCTGGGTAGGCTTTGATGCCGATAACCTTTCCCATTACGTTGCCCCCTATGTTTTCCGCAATTTCCTGAGATACCATACAGGTCATGGGACTTTTTAAAATTTCTTTTGGGTTTCCGCTTATCATCGGAACTGGAAGCACGTCAAACAAATGCTCATCGGCCAGTGACACCTTGGCATCGTAGCCGTTGAAGTCATCGGTATAGATCATATGGTCTCCCAAGGAATTGAGACGGGTTGCCGCCTCCACTCCAGGAACTTCGGCTTGAAGGCCCGGGGCAATGGCTCCGCTGACCCTGGGATAACTCTCCAGTTCGTTGGAGGATTTATCCATATTGAAGTTTTCTTGGACCAGATATATCCTATCGGAATCTGGATAAAAACTATCGTAACTAAAATAATACAGCACTTCGGAGAGGAGGAGGATTCCAAAGGCCAATCCCGCCGTCAAGGATACAATTCGGGTCAGGGCATGTTCGCCTTTTCGGAACAATCTGCGAAATGCCAGTTTTAAAAAGTTCACCATCACTTAAAGTTTATTCGTTTCTAAGACTTTCCACGGGATTGATGTTCGCTGTTTTGTAGGTTCTGGCCCCTATTACGGCCAAAGCAACCAGCACCATTCCCATTCCACTCGCCATAAACACCCACCAACTGAGCGACGTTTTATAGGCAAATTCCTGTATCCATTCTTGGATCAGGTACCACGAAATGGGCACAGCTATGGCGAAGGCCATACCCACCAAGATCAAAAACTCTTTACAAAGCAAAAGATTCAATTGCGCGAGATTGGCGCCCAACACTTTGCGGACCCCTATCTCCTTAACCCTACGTTCGGTTGTATAGACCACCAATCCCGCAAGGCCCATACAGCTGATCAAAATGGCCAGACCTGTGGCCCATTTTAAAAGCTGAACGGTACTTTTTTCCCTTCGGTAAAAGCCTTCCACCATTTCATCCATAAACTGGACTTCCAATTCCTCATCCGGATAGACCGAAGCCAAAGCTTCTTCCACCGCATCAATGCTCTGTGTCCATTGTTCGGAATTCTTCCCGAGGTCAAAATGGATATTGTTAAAGCTACTTCCGCTATAATGTCCTTTTAAGACCAATGGCTTTATATCCGAGCGCAACGATCTTTGGTTAAAATCGCGCATCAACCCCACAATGGAAATCTGAAGCGTATCCAGTTTAACAACGGTCCCCACAACCTCTTTGGGGTTTTGGAAGCCAATGGCCCTGGCAAAGGTTTCATTGACAACGTATTCATCAATACTATCATTCATTCGTTCCCTCCCTGCAAGCAAGGGAATTCCATATGTTTTTAAATAAGTGGTATCCCCCAACAAAATTTCGGTTTCTTGGTGCGTTTCGTTGCCATCCTTAAAATAGCTTACCACGGTCGCGGACATACTATTGGATGCCGGCGGGTTATCTCCCTTGCTCACATTGGAAAGACTTTCAATATCCTTTATTTGAGCAAACAATCTTTCCTTTTTTACGCTCGATTCATCTCTCCAAGGTGTCCTTACATAGGCTACGGTTTCTGTGTTGATGCCCATATCGGAATTCATCACAAAATTCAGTTGTTTGGCAACCAACAAAGTGGCGATCACGAAAACTTGGGCCACAACAAACTGAAATACGGTTAAGGTCTTGCGAAGTCGAACACCTTTATCGCCTTTGGTAAATTGTCCTTTTAACACGGTGGCGGGCCTGAATCTGGACAACACAAAGGCAGGGTAGCATCCTGACAACAGGCTTACCAAAACCATCAAAATCACAATTCCGATGATTCCCTTGGCACTGTAGAGCACAGACAGGCCTATTCCCTGTGGCAAGAAATCTGCGAACTGACGCAGTAAAAATGGTGCCATTAGCAGGGACAATACGGTCGCAATGGTGGTTAACATGATGGTTTCTCCCAAAAATTGCCGCACCACTTGCTTTTTAGAGCTTCCCAAGGTTTTTCGAATCCCTATTTCCTTGGCTCTCGTCAGTGCTTGAGCAGAATTCAGGTTGATAAAGTTGGCACAACCGAGCAACAAGAGGAACAATGCCACAAAAGCAAGACTCTTCAAAACCTTTATGCTGGCCACATGGTCCGAGTTGTTAAAAGGATAATCCCCATGTTTGCCGCCAAAATGAATGTCCGATAGTGGTTGCAATTGAAAAAGCCTTTCGTCATTGACCGCCCATGGTTCCAGATTTTTATGTTCTTTGGCCAGAGCGTCCAGTCTGGATTGGATTACAGCAATGCTGGACCCATCCTTAATCCTTAAGAACAGTTGATCGCCGGAACTTGTGCTATTCCATTGATCGTTGGTTTCAATATCCTTCCTATCAAACATTTTAGCAGAGGAAAGGGACATAAACTCGGTAAACTTAAGGTCGGTGTTTTTCTTAAAATCCGCAACAACACCTGTCACTTCTACATGGATAGAATCGTTATAGAGCAGTGTGCTCCCTAGGATATCGGCAATGTTCTTGCCCGGGAAATATCTTTCGGCCTTTTCTTGGGAGAGCACTACCTGTGCAGGTTCGGATAAAGCAGTCTGCTTATCTCCCGCCAACCATTGATAATCAAACAACTGAAAGTAAGCATCGTCTGCTAAAATGGCATCATTGCCATCTTTAAAAAGTAACTCCTGCTTTTTGTTCTCTATTTTGGGAAAACTGGTGTTCATGAAAGGTGCAGTAAGCTCCACGCCAGAAACTCCTTCTTTAAATGTCTTCATGAGAGGAACGGATACCCCCCTGTTGGAAAATTCATCCTCGCCGGATTTGAAAACCGTGGTAATCCTATAAATCCTGTCCTTGTCCTTATGAAAAGTATCAAAGGAGAAATCAAAATAAATTATGGTACCAATAACCAAAGCAGAACATAGGCCAATGGAAAGCCCTGCTACGTTGATCAACGAAAATAGCTTATTCTTCAGTATGCTTCTCCATGCTATTCTTAAGTTGTTCAAAAACATAATTCTTGGTTTTAGTTGGTTCTATTCGGTTCTAAGACTCTTGACCGGATTAACGATGGCCGCTTTTATACTTTGATAACTCACGGTAAGCACCGCAATGGTGACAGCGATCAAGGCCGCCAACGGAAAGGACCACCAAGGGATATCAATTCTATAGGCAAAATCCTCCAGCCACCTGTTCATAACAAACCAGCCCAAGGGCAGCGCAACACCAATGGAAATAAAGACCAGCTTTAAGAAATCCATCGACAAACGGTAGGTGATTTGGCCCACACTGGCCCCCAAAACCTTTCGTACTCCAATCTCCTTAACCCTTTTTTGGGCATTAAATGCTGCCAATCCAAAAAGGCCCAGACAGGCAATGCAAATGGAAAGCAAGGTGAAGATCACAAATATGTTTCCCAGGCGCTGCTCGGCATCGTAGCTTTGATTAAAGGAGTCGTCCATAAAATAATATGAAAAAGGTTTACCTGGTGCCATTTGGTTCCAAAGCTGCTCCATTTGCGCCAATGTATCATCCAGATCTCCATCGCCCATTTTAACTGCCATCCTTCCCGCATTGTCATCGGGAAATATCCCCAAAGCCGTCACTTCACTATGAAGGGTCTCAAAATTAAAATCCTTTACAACACCAATAATCGTGTAAATTAGATCTCCATCGCCTTGGTTGATATCCACCAGCTGTTTGCCCAATACTTCGGTTAGGGTACTGTTCATCTTTTTAACGACGGTTTCGTTCACAATGATTGCCATGGAGTCCGTACCGTAGCGAGCGTCAAAATCCCTTCCAGCGACCAGTTCCAGGCCCATCGTATTTACATAGTCGAAATCTGCCTGCCACTCCTGCATTTGAACCGCTTTTTCTTGGCTTCGGTTCTCGTTCAATAAAAAGGAATTATCACTACGGCTTGACGGAGTGGGCAGAAAACTGCTCAATGTAGCTTGTTCGGTTTGGGGTATGGCTTTCACCTGTTCCTTGAACACCTTCCTTTTATTTCCTAAAAGATAAACGTCTTCCACTACAAGAACTTGGTTCTTTGCGTAGCCAAGGTCCTTGCTTTTAATATAACGCAGTTGTTGATACACTACTAGGGTGGAAATAATCAAAAAGACCGAAACGGCAAACTGGAAGATGACCAAAATGCTGCGGGTCTTGCCCCCGCCCAAACTTTGTGCACTGCTTCCCTTGAGTACTTTTACGGGCACAAATCGCGACATGAAAAGAGCAGGATAACTCCCTGAAAAAAAGCCTAAAAAAAGAGTTGCCACTACCAAAAGAACCAAGAAGAAAGGATTGGTAAACGGAATCACCATTGATTTTCCGGATAATTCGTTGAACAAAGGCAAAACCGTAAAGGCGATGCTTACGGCCAACACCAAAGATCCAAAGGAAATAAGTCCCGATTCCATTAAAAACTGAGAGATGAGACCAGACCTGCCGGAACCCAAAGTTTTTCGAACCCCTACTTCTTTTGCCCTTTTCAAAGATTGGGCCGTGGACAGGTTCATAAAATTGATGCTGGCCAGGACAAGCAAAAAAACCGCTATGGCCCCCAAAACATAAATATTCTGAATAGTACCGGTAGGACTGAACTCCGGACTGCGATCAGAATGTAAATGAATATCAGTCAAGGGTATGGTGCTATATTTTATGTAGTTGCCGCTTTCTTCGAATTCTTTTAAGGTGATGCCCGGAAAATAGCGCTGCACATAGGGTATTACATATTTCCCTACCATGTCGTTCAGGCCTTTGTAAATGTCATTTGGCTGTGCGCCTTCCCTGAGTTTAACAAGAGTGTAATAATTATGGCTGCCCCAAGCACCGGCGCTTGCATCTGGGTACCCTACCATGGACAGAAAAAGGTTTCTATTTTGCAAAAAGGAATTCTTGGGAAGATCCTGTATCACCCCGGACACCGTATACTTGCCATAAACTTCCACATCAATGACTTGGCCAAGAGCGTTTTCGGTAGAAAAAAGTTTTTGGGCAAGGCTCTTGGAAATCACCACGGTGTTGGGCTCGTCCAAAGCTGTAGCGGCATCGCCGTACAACAAATTTAATCCCAACAAACTGAACATGCTCGTCTCTGCATAGGTTGCCCTCGGCTCCTTAAAGCTATTGACATCTCCGTTCTTTTTGATCAATACTGCGCCCGTGTTTCTATATCGCGTAACTTCCTCAACCTGTGAGATCTCATTCAAGATGGCTTCGGCCATAGGGGCGGAGACCTCAGGCTGGGCCTCTACCACACCACCAAATTTTATATCGGCGTTTATGCGATGGATTCTTTCAACATCCGCAAACATTTTGTCATAGCTCAACTCATCGTGAATATAAAGACCCAACAGCAGGGCGCTTGCCATTCCTATAGCTAATCCAAATATGTTGAGGAAGGTGAAGAATGGCTGCTTTTTAAGGCTTCTCCATGCGATTTTGATATTGTTCTTAAACATGATCGATGATTTTTTTTGATTGATGACCGATTGACACTACAAAACGAAAACCAAATTCATACCATACAAACAACTATTTGACAATCAAGCGTTTGTAACATATATGAAATCCAATTGTGTAAAATATTTTGACAAATGATGTACAATATATTTACAAGAAGAACCTTAAAAATTCAATCATATACGTATTAAAACATATCTAAATCAAAGATGTATTGTATCGCTACTCTGTTCTCAGGCTTTTAATCGGATTCGCTCTTGCGGATTTTATGGCATGAAAGCCTATTGTGATAATTGCCACCGATAATGCGATGCCTCCGGCAAGTACAAAGACCCACCAATTTATAGTCACTTTATAGGCATAGAGATTTAACCATTGGTCCATAGCGTACCACGCAAAAGGTGTTGCGACAAGAATGGAAATCAACACCAATTTCATAAAATCTTTGGAGAGCAATGTCACTATACCTGCGGCCTGGGCACCCAGAACCTTTCTAATTCCAATTTCCTTTCTTCTGAGCATAGCACTATAGGTGGCCAGTCCAAACAGGCCAAGGCTTGCGATTAAAATTGCCAAAAAAGAGAAAAAGGTAAATAGATCTTTAAACCTAAGGTCGGCATCATATTGTTTGTTGAAGCTGTCATCCAAAAAGTTATATATGAATGGACGGTGCGGGGCCATATCGGTCCATATTGCCTCTATTTTTGGAACCACTGCCGATACATCGTTGGACTTGATTCTTAACGCCAAAAACCTACTGCTAGTCGGCTCGAGCCTCAAGGTCAGCGGTGCAACCTCTTCATGCAGGGACATATAGTTAAAATTTTTGACCACGCCAATAATTGTTCCGCTCTTTCCCCATTGTTCAAACTTTTTGCCTATGATATTCTGAGGGTCTGCATAACCAAAGTCCTTGGCCGCCGCCTCATTTATTACCATTGATGATATGGTATCCGCGGGGAAATTTCTGGAATATGGCCTTCCTGCGACCACATCCAACTTATAGTGTGGAATAAAATCAACGTCCACTTCATAAAGAAAGGGTGAATAGTTGACCATTTTCCCTTCTTTGCTCTCCACGTTGGTTCCTGCTGCAGGAAAATGGGTTCCCGGTACCGTTCTGGATGCTGAAACCGAAGCAACCTCCGGGAGTTGCCTAAATTCATTTTTAATGGCTTCTAAATTTTCGCGTATATCACCATCATAATTGAAATCAATGATCAATTGTTGTTCCTTATCAAAACCTAAGTTTTTATCAAGTATATATCCCAATTGATAGTATACTATGACGGTGCTCGCTATTAACGCGATGGATAGACTAAATTGAAATACTACCAGCCCCTTTCTTAGGTTCACCCCTTGTTGGGAGCTGGATATTAGCCCTTTTAGCACCTTGGAAGGCTTAAATCGAGACAAAACAAACGCAGGATACGTGCCGGCCAATATTCCGGTCACCAGGGCCATTGCAAAATATACAACTAGGATATGCACGTTGAGTATGCTCTCCAGGACAAATACTTTTCCGGTTACCCTTGCCAAGATCGGCAAACTTAAAATGACCAAGAAAAGACCCAATATGGCAGAGATGAACACCATGACCAAACTTTCGCCCAAAAACTGATAGACCAACCCTTTTTTATCCGCTCCAATAGCTTTTCTTACGCCAACCTCCTTGGCCCTTTCCATTGATCTAGCGGTGGCCAGGTTCATAAAATTGATACTGGCTATGACTAGAATGAACAGGCCTATAATGGCAAATATGTAAATGTTGGATTTACTACCGGTAACTCCCGGCTGCCTTGCTGCAGTTGATGTTAGATAGGCCTCTTTTAATGGTTCCAATGAGAAATTATAGTAATATTCAGATTCTTCCTCAGGATACCTTGCTTCCAAAAAAGCAGGTATTTTTTTCTCAAAGTTTGCTTGATCAAAATTATCGTTCACCAACAAATAGGTGTAAAAATCAACATAGCCCCACATTTCAAAAATATTGGGTCGTGTTTGGTAAAATGAGCTCATGGACATGAGAACATCAAAAGTGAAATGAGAATTCGCCGGCACATCCTTCATTACCCCGGTTACGGTGTAGGTACCATCCTGGGCCCTACCTCCGACCCCTTCCATTGTTTTTCCCATAGGGTCTTGGTCACCAAAATATTTTTTGGCCGCGCTTTCGGTTATTACTAAGGAATATGGGGCTTCCAAGGCTGTTTTAGGGTTTCCGGCAATCAATGGCCAACTAAAGACATCGAATACTTGGGGTTCCACATAGAAGCAATTGCTCTCTTGAAAAACATTGTTCCCATATTCCAATAAAACGTCCGACCTACCTGAAAATTGAACTTTTTCCTCTATCTCGGAAAAATCATTCTTTAAGGCCGCGCCGACCGGTGCATTTCCCCAGATTTGTTCATTTTCCCTTTCTTCAGAATCATAGCGGTGCACAACTCTATAAATATTATCGGCTTTCTCATGATATGTGTCAAAAGAAGCTTCATTTTCTATGTACAGGGCGATCATTAGGAAACAGGCCATGCCCATGGCCAAGCCCCCGATATTGATTAAGGAGTACCCCTTGTTCTTTGTTAGGTTTCTCCAAGCTATTTTTAGATAGTTCCTGATCATGATTCTTTCTTTATTCCGTTCTTAAACTTTTGACCGGGTTGGATTTTCCTGCTCTTATAGCTTGAAAACTTACCGTGAGTACTGTTACCGCAAGGGCTCCTAGGATGGCCAAGCCAAAAATCCACCATTTCAAAATCACTCTATACGGATATTCTTGAAGCCACCCGTTCATCACATAATAGGCGATGGGAACCGCAATAAAACAGGAGATGATCACCAATTTTAAAAAATCCTTGGACAACATGTTCCACACATTAAATACCGAGGCCCCGAGTACTTTTCGGACACCGATTTCCTTGGTGCGCTGTTCTGCCACAAAAGAGGTGAGGCCAAAGAGCCCCAAACAGCTTATCAATATGGCAAGTGCGGTGAAAATACCGGATAGGGTACCTATTCGTTCTTCAGACGCAAATTTTTCTGCGTATTCCTCGTCCACAAAATCATACTGAAAAGGAATGCTCGGAAAGTGTTCCTTAAAAACCCTTTCAATTACGGCCAAGTTTTGGCTGGCACTTTGGTTCGGGTTCAATCTCATGTTATAATAGGAGCCATTACCATACCTATCGAACACATACATGCCCTGTTTTACCGGTTGGTAAGGCGATTGGGCGATCATGTCCTGCACCACTCCAATGATTTTCATTGGCTCAAAAGGGTCTTCGGTGTTCGTGTCGGTAATAAATTTGCCTATGGGGTTTTGCAGCCCCATATATTTCACCGCGGTTTCGTTGAGGAGCACGGCTGTGGAGTCGGACGCTAACTCTCTGGAAAAGTCCCTTCCTTCCACAATTTTGAGGTTAAGGCTCTTGGCGTATTCTGGCGATACTTCGGTCCATGCCAGATCTTCTTGGAACCCTTCGGGTTTGCCCTCCCAATCAAACCCACTTCGGTTGGACCATATTCGGGTAGTAGGGGCACTGGATGTGGACATTTCGGTAACGGCTCCGGAATTGATGAATTCTTCCCGCATCAACTCAAACTTTCCCGTAAAGTCTTCGCTCATGGTAGGTACTTGTACCAAGCCTTCATTATCATAACCAATAGGCCTGTTCTTGGCATGGTTGATTTGCTGCATCACGATTACCGTTCCAATAATGAATGCAACGGATACGGTAAACTGTACCACTACCAAAACCTTTCTTGGCAAACTGGAATATTTGCCTGACTTGAAAGTCCCCTTTAAAACATCAACGGGTCTAAATGAGGAAAGGTAAAGTGCAGGATAGCTACCGGCCAAAAGGGCTGTGAACAAAATAAATGCCAACGAAGCGGTCCAAAACCCCAATGATAGCCAAGGAAACTCAATTTTCTTTCTGGCCAAATCATTAAATCCGTTAAGAGATAACACAACGATCAAAACAGCGATAAAAAATGCAAAAACCACTACTATGAACGACTCGCCCAAGAATTGATTGATCAATTGGCCCCGTTGTGAGCCTATGGATTTTCTGATGCCCACCTCCTTGGCTCTTTTCTCGGAGCGGGCAGTGCTCAGGTTCATAAAGTTGATACATGCCAAAAGCAGTACAAAAGCACCGATGATACCAAAAAGCCATACGTACTTTATTCTGCCTCCCGCTTGTTCACCATTTTCAAAAGTGGAGCGCAAATGCCAATCCTCCATTGGAAGCAATTGTAATTGAGGGTTATATTCCGCCGTATTTTCATTGAGCTCTTTTTTCACATTCTTGATTTTCTCCGTAACCGCTTCCATAGATGTATTGTCCGCAATCTGAACAAACATTTGAAATGAGTTGTTGCCCCAGTGGTCTTCCGCATTCTTAACCCACTCCCTAGTGGAAACGTACTTGTCCCAAGGCATTAAAAAATGGGTGTCATTAAAGGAAGTGTTGAACGGAATGTCCTCAAAGACTGCCGTTACCATCATATCATACTGACTATTGACTTCGACAATCTTTCCAATGGGATCCTCAGCACCAAAAATCGCATCAGCCGTGGATTCGGAAAGCATGATGGAATTGATTTCCCGGATACCATCCTTTTCTCCTTTCAAAATGTTAAGGTCAAGCATTTCAGGAGCTTCTCGCTGCATAAAGTTTCCATCCCTAGAAATAGTGGTTTCTTTGTATTTAAGATACTGTGACGTGGTCCAGGACGACATGACCAAATGCTTAAAATTATCCATATAACCATCCCTGAAAGCCTTTTCCAAAGGTCGCGGAATGGCTGGTCCGGTTCCTGTTTCTCCGTTGTTTGTCTGCGATTGGTAAACCTGTGCTATTTGGTCTTTGTTCGGGAAATAACCGTTATGCGAAAGCTCATCATTGATCCAAAGCCCTATAATCAGGGCAACAGCCATTCCGAGAGCAAGGCCACCAACATTTATAATGGTGTAACCCTTGTTCTTGGTAAGGTTTCTCCAGGCAATTTTTAGATAATTCTTAAACATGATTGATTGTTTTTTGATTGTTTTTGGTTGATCTATTCATTCCGCAAGCCTTTGGAGGGCTGCAACAATGCAGCTCCAATGGATTGATAACTAATGGTGAGCACCGCAATGCCAAGTGCAATTAATCCCGCCGTTAAAAACGTATCCCAGCCAATTGTGATGCGGTAGGCAAAGCCTTCGAGCCATCGATTCATTAAATACCACCCGATAGGGGTCGCAATACAAATGGAGATGACGATCAGTTTTAAAAAATCGAGGGTCAGCAACTGGTAAATATTCTTGAAAGGAGCTCCCAAAACACGTCGGATGCTTATCTCCTTTCTCCGCTGTTCCACCATAAAGGCAGATAGCGCAAATAGCCCCAAACAGGCCACTAGGATGGCGAACAGCGCAAAACTGTTGAATATTCTGCCCATGCGTTGGACATCGTTGTGCATTTGGGCAAATTCTTGCTCCAAAAATGTGTAATTGATCGCTTGGTTGGGAATGTTCCTGTTCCAAACATTTTCTATGGAGGCCAAAGCCTCCGTTGGATTGCCCTTTTCCAATTTCACGGAAATGGCACCATTATTTTTCCCTATAACCAAGGATAGTGCTGAAATATCCTCCTTCAAGGATTTAAAGTGGAAATTATCCATAACACCAATAACCTCAAAGGTTTCTCCATTGTTGTCCAGTTTTTTGCCAATAGGGTCCTGCAATCCCAAATCCAATGCCATCTTAGTGTTGATCACAATGGCGTTGGTGGAGTCGGATGCAAATTCTTTGGAGAAGCCCCTTCCTTTTTCAAGCTGAATGCCCAATGTTTCCATATAATCGTAATCCACTCTCCAAATTTGGGCTGGAATACCTCTTCCTCCATCATCCTGGCCTTCGACCATAAAGGTATTTCCGTTTCTGCTGCCGCCATCGATCGGCAAATAATCCGTGGAGGTTACGCTCTTTACTTGTGATAATGATGATAGTTGCTCTTTAAAGGATTCTGTTTTATCACCAAGAATATCGGTACCTTCCAGTATTACGACCCGTTCTTTGTCATACCCCAATTCCTTGCTTACGATAAAATCCATCTGGCGATAAATGATCAAGGTTCCGATAATCAGGATTACCGATGTGGTAAATTGAAACACCACCAAACCACTCCTAAGTTTTCCACTCTTGCTGCCTGCACTTAATTTGCCCTTTAAAACTCTGGCCGGTTTAAATGCGGATAGATAGAAAGCAGGATATAGGCCTGCCAAAATTCCGATGAACAGGGCAGAAATAAACAATAGAGGAACAAACCACCATACAGACCATGGCAGTTCCATACTTTTGGCGGAAATCCCATTGAACGTTGGAAGCAAGGCCCACGCGAGCACAACTCCCAAAACAACCGAAATAAGGCTAAAAACAACCGATTCGGTCAAAAACTGGTTGACCAAGTTGTTCCGGAAGGCCCCAATGGTTTTTCTAAGCCCAACCTCTTTTGCCCTGTTGGCCGATTTGGCCGTGGAAAGATTGATAAAGTTGATTATGGCCAATAGCAAAACAAAAATCGCAATGGCCGCAAACAACCAAACAAATTTGATGTCGCCATGCTTTAGGCCATCCTGCATTTTTAGGTCGGATTTTAAATAAATGTCCGCTATGGGTTGGAGTTTATATTCGGCCGTTCTCAACACATCGATGAAATCGGCGGAGCGACCTCGTTTTATCTGTGCCGGAATGATATATTTTTCAATGATCAAGGACATTTTTTGCTCCAATTCCTGAATGTCGGTGTTGGGGTTGACCAATACATAGGTGAAATAGTTTTGGTTGGTCCAACTACCATAATTGTCCTCCACCGGAAGCATAAAGTCAAAGTCAAGGTGAGAATTATCGGGAACATTCTCCATTACGCCTGTAACGGTATAGGGGCTTGATGTGTCGTTGTCCAAAAATATGGTCTGCTCCAAGGCATTTCCACTGGGAAAATATTTCTCCGCTTTAGATCGTGAAAGCACAATGCTTTTGGGATTTGACAAGGCCGTTGTTGGATTTCCCTCTTCCAGCTCGATTTCCAAAATATCAAAAGCCTCTTGGTCAGCAATGATGAAGTTCTCCTCAAAAGTGTTCTCCTGTGTCCCGTTAACCCTGAAACCTCGTTTGCCCGCGCCAAAAATCTCGATGGTATTGACTTTTCCCGCCTTGATTATTTCGGGAAAATCTGATTGGAGTGCATCGGCAAAGGGCAACTGAAAGTGGGTGCTTTTCATTACTTCCCCTTGGATCTCTCCCTGAAAGACCACCCTGTACATTTGGTCCTTTTTGGCATAATGTTGGTCGTAGCTGACCTCATTGCGGATAAAAAGGGCAATTAAAAGACAGGCGGCGATGCCCACGGCAAAACCACCTATTTTAATAAAAGTGAAGAGCTTATCTTTTTTGATAGTCCTCCATGCGATATTTAAGTGGTTTTTGAACATGGTTCGTTTTTGATTGATTTATTCTGAACGTAAACTTTTTACGGGGTTGGCCATAGCGGCATTAATTGCCTGAAAACTAATGGTCAATAAGGCTATGCTTATGGCAATGGCCCCTGCTATCACGAATGCCCAAGCATTTATGGAAATACGATAGGCATAGCCCTCCAACCAATTTTGCATAAAGAACCATGCAATAGGAACGGCAATGACAATTGCCACGAGCACCAATCGCATAAAATCTTTGGACAACAAGCCAACGATACCGATGATACTAGACCCCAATACCTTACGTACTCCGATTTCCTTTCTACGTTGGTCTGCGGTAAAGGCCGACAGCCCGAACAAGCCCAAACAGGAAATGAGTATGGCAAGCAGCGCGAAAATCCGAGAAAGGCTTCCTATCAATTTCTCGTTCTTAAACTTAGCATTGTACGCATCATCCACAAATTCATATTCAAAAGGAAACGCAGGGTTGAACTTTTTCAGTGATGCCTCCATAGCGGCCAATGCGGACGTCGTTGCTATACCCGATTTTGCCTTCACATACATAAAACGGGCTTCGCTTGGATCGTTGAAAAATATGACAGGATCACTGGAGCCGTACATATCATCATATAAATAATCTTTCACCACCCCGATAACGGGATAATCTTCCTCCACCGTTTTACCAATGGCACTGCCACTTCCCATCAATTTTGCAAATGATTCGCTTACAATAATGTTGGTGCTATCCTGAGCGGGATTTTTACTAAAACCTCTTCCTTCAATAATTTTCATTCCTGCGGTATTGAAAAAATCCGATGTAATATTTCTAACTGAGACCAGCACATTTTCGGTGTCCACACCCCCTTGCCATTCCAACCCTGATGTATTGTTTCCCCCGGAAAGGATGTCCGAATTATTCAGCCCGATGCTCTCTATCATTCCCGACGCCTTCATGTCCTCTTCAATGGGAATGAAATTTTTGATCATATCCCCTGTCACAGGTATTTTAACCAGGTTTTCCCTATCATAACCTAGATCGCGTGCTTTTACGTGCTGCACCTGTTGGTAAACGATAATGGTACCGATGATAAACACAATGGAAACCACAAATTGAGCAGCTACCAATCCTTTTCTGATGAACGCTGCACTTCCTTTTGCCCTTTGCGCTCCTTTTAGGACCGCTACAGGTTTAAAAGAGGATAAATAGAAGGCTGGGTACCACCCTGCAACAAGGCCACAGACCATTGTGATGCCGGCCAATGTAAAAAGGTGAACAGGGTCCAAAAGACGAAGCCCCAATTGTTTGTCAATTAGCATATTGAATTGCGGCACCAGTAATTTTAACAGCAGTACGCTCAATAAAGTGGATATTATCGCGGTTGTCATGGCTTCTGCCATAAATTGGGACATGAGTCCTTTTCTGCCCGATCCCAATACTTTTCGCACTCCGACCTCATTGGCCCGTTTTTCGCTTCGGGCAGTTGCCAAATTCATAAAATTGATACAGGCGATCAACAATATGATGATTGCAATAAGGCTGAACAACCTAACGTATGTAATTTGTCCCCCCACATTTTTTCCTCCTTCAAAAGTTGACCTTAAATGCCAATCTTTCATTGGGAATAAAAATGCGACGGTTTCATCGTCATCTGTTTTCTCAGGAAGTATGTGCTTCACTTTCTGATTGACAACCTCGAAATTTGCTTCAGGAGACAATTCCACAAAAGTGTCGGAAAAATTTGCCCCATATTCCTTCATCCATTCTTTACCGGCTGCAAATCGTTCAAAGGGAGCCACCCAATCAAAACCATAGGTCACGTTGTTCGGTAAATCTTCATATACCCCTGAAATGGTATAATTGGTTTCATTATTGATTCTGACTACTTTACCAATAGTTGATGTGTTTTTCCCGAATAATTGCTCTGCGGTTGTTTGTGATACGATAATGGCATCTACCCCATCGAAAGCGGTTTCCAAGTTGCCCTCCACAAAAGTTAGACTAAACATGTTTAAAAAATCAGGATCGGCAAATCGTCCATTTCTTTTGATAGACGAATCATCCACCTGAAACAACAAATCCGTTCTTTTGGTTCTTGCCGCACCTATAACACCAGGAACCTCCTCTTTCAAAACCTCGGCCAACGGCCCGGGGGTGGCCTCAAAAAATGTTCTCCACTCGCCATCATACTGCTGATTGGTAGGCACGTAATAGACGACATCTTGCTTAGCAAAATTTTTATCATAACCTACCTCATCCTCTACCCAAAGCAAGATCATGGCGGCACACGTAATGCCAATGGCCAAACCAAAAATATTCAGTATGCTATAGCCTTTATTTTTCCAGAGGTTCCGCCAAGCGATTTTAATGTAGTTCTTAAACATGGTTCTCGTTTTTTGATGATGATGTTTTATTCGGACCTTAAACTTTTCGCTGGATTGGTTAAAGCTGCCCTGATCGATTGAAAACTGACTGTTAAAAGCGCTATGCCCAAGGCAATTGCCCCGGCCAATACAAAAACCCACCAATGTATTTGAATCCTATAGGCAAAGTTTTCGAGCCAATTCTCCATGGAAAAATAGGCCAATGGAAATCCTATGACCAAGCCTATGAGTACCAACTTTGCAAAGTCCTTGGAAAGCATTTGGCTGATTCTGGCAACAGATGCCCCCAAGACTTTTCGGATTCCGATTTCCTTTCTTCGTTGTTCCGCGGTATAGGCCGCAAGGCCAAATAGCCCCATGGCTGCAACGAAAATGGCCAATAAACAGAATACCACGCTTATTTTGGCGGCCCGTTTCTCCCGAGCGTACAATCTTTCCAAGTTTTGGTCCAAGAACGCATAGTTGAAATCCAAGTTGGGCACTACTTCGGCAAAAGCTTTCTTTAACCCGGAAATGGTATGGGTCAAATTGTTCGACCTAAACCGCACCAACATAAAGGATATGCCTTCGCTTGTGTTGTTGTGGAAAGCGTACGCGCCAATGGGTTTGTGCAGGGATTCGTAATTAAAGTTGTCCACCACGCCCACGATTCGCTCCGGCATTCCGATATAGACTTCCTTGCCAATGGCCTCCTCTGGCGTAAAGCCCAAGAAATCTATGGCCTTTTTATTGAGGACCACCTCTACCAAAGTATCTTTTTTGCCTTTGTGTTTGGGGAGGCTCTTTCCTGCTAAAAGATTCAGTTTCAGGGCATCCACTATTTCCGGACCGGCAACATTGGTCTGGATGTTCAAACCATGTTCATCGGTCGCTTTTTTTCGAAGTGTTCGCCCACTCACATCAACTCCGGGATAGCCTTGGGCAAAGGCAACGGATAGTACGTCGGTTTGGTTCTTGAATTCTTGGGCCAGGGCATTCTTGTTCTCACTGCCCCGCAAACCTCCTACGGAAACGGCCATGACGTTTTCAGCAGTAAACCCAAGATTTTTATTTTGGATGTACTGTGTTTGTTGATAAATTACCATTACCCCGATGATCAAGGCCGTTGAGGCGGCAAACTGCATCACAACAAGTCCCTTTCTCACCCATATGTTGCCTTGTCCCCGTTTAAGGCTGGGTGACAAAATCTCCTTGGGCAGAAACCTGGATAGGTAGAGGGATGGATATAGTCCGGAAATCACCGTGGTCAATCCCCAAACGACAAGAACAACCATCAAAAATGTACTATTGAACAAGAGGTCCATTCCAAGGTTCTGGCCGGTAAGCCGGTTAAAGGTAGGTAAGGCAAGTACGGCGAGGACAATACCCAAAAGAATGGAGATAATCGTGATTAGGCCCGTTTCCACATAAAACCTGCCCACCAACGATTCTGACGTAGCACCGAGAGTCTTGCTTATCCCTACTTCCTTTGAACGTTTTTGTGAACGTGCCGTGGTAAGGTTCATATAGTTGATACAGGCAATCACTAGGATAAGAATTGCCAAATAAGAGAGGTTGCGCACCTCATGGATATCCCCCACCCTGGAGGTGAAGGCATTGCCATAGGAGGCAGAATATAAGTGAATTTTTTCCAACGGCTGCAGGGAAAAGCTGTACCATTGATCTTCTTTGGGCACGTTGGCATCCAACATGGTGTTGAGCTGTACTTGGGTATCTTCCATGGAAACGTTGTCCTTTAACAAGCAGTACGTTTCAAAACTGGCATTGGACCAAGTCTTGTTCTTATAGAACCAACGCCCCTCGCTTGAAGCCAATACATCTGCGTCCAAGGTGCTGTTCTCTGGAAAATCCCGGTAAATGCCCGTCACTTCCAGTGACACATCATTATCGACCAAAATGGTCTTTCCAATCGGGTTTTCCCCATTAAAATATGTTTTGGCCGCTTTTTCGGAAAGGATGACCTTGCCAGGAGCGTCCAGTGCACTTGCAGTATCGCCCTGTATCAATTCTATATCAAAAATGTCCAAAAGTTCCTTGTCTATCCAATAGAACATGTCCTCTGTAAAGTTCTGATCATTGACCCTGAACGAAGCGGTATCCCCAAAACCATGTTTGAAGAGCCTACCGGCAATTTTCACGTTGGTCACCTCTTGATTTATGGTCGGGCCGGTTACGGGCGGAACAGTTGCCCAGGTCTCAAACCCAAAATCTCCATTGGTCTCCAACAATACCCTGTAAATCCTATCTTTCTTTGGATACATGGTATCAAAACTCCTTTCATGGGAAATGAAGAGAAAGAGAACAATGACAATGGAAAGCCCCAAAGAGAGACCAATAATATTTATGGCCGAAAACAATTTGTTCGCCTTTAAATTTCTCCACGCCACTTTAAGATTGTTCCTGAACATACAATTGATTTTATTGTTTTTTGATTGATGAAAAACTCCTACACCATACTTTTCATGGGCTTGTTTTGGCTTTCGGTCACGATTTGACCATCGAATAGGTTGATGACCCTGTGCGCGTAGTGCGAATCGCGGTCCGAGTGGGTAACCATTACAATGGTGGTCCCTTCTTGGTTCAGTTCCGTCAAGAGGTTCATTACCTCGATGCCGTTTTTGGAATCCAGGTTACCGGTCGGCTCATCCGCCAAGATCAGTTTTGGGTTGGTGACAACGGCCCTTGCTATGGCCACCCTTTGCTGCTGACCACCGGAAAGCTGCTGTGGAAAGTGCTTTTCCCTATGGGCAATCTTCATTCGCTCCAGCACTTTTTGCACTTTTTCCCTTCTCTCGGCCTTGTTCATTTTAAGGTAGATCAAGGGAAGTTCCACGTTTTCAAACACGGTGAGCTCGTCTATCAGGTTAAAACTTTGGAACACAAAGCCCAGATTCCCTTTTCGGAGCTGGGTGCGCTGACTTTCCTTTAATCCGCCGACTTCGTGGCCGGCAAAATTGTAGCTTCCCTCAGTGGGGTTGTCCAGCATCCCGATAATGTTCAAAAGAGTGGATTTTCCACATCCGGAAGGCCCCATGATCGCCACAAATTCCCCTTCCTCCACCTTTAGGTTTACTCCATTTAAGGCCAAGGTCTCTACTTCCTCTGTTCGGAAACTTTTTTTAAGGTCTGTTATCTTTATCATTTGTTGATGGTTGTTTTACTATTAATTAAAGACTGTTCGTTTTTGATGATTGTTACATTTCCACGGGTTACTTTAACACGATCCGTTCCGCATCGCCAAAACTGTCGTAGTTGCTGGTAATGACCTGTTCTCCTGGTTGAAGCCCTTCGAGGACCTCATAATATCTTGAGTTCTGTTTTCCCAGCCGCACATTGCGCTTGATGGCTTCGTTGCCATCGGGGCTCACTACGAACACCCATTGACCTCCCGTGCTTTGGAAAAAGCCTCCTTTCGGCAATAACATGGCGTCATTGGATTCGCCCAATTGCAACCTTATATTATAGCTCTGGCCCGCTCTTATGGTTTCCGGTCTTTCATCCACAAAAACCAAGTCCACACGGAAACGGCCGTTCCTTACTTCGGGATACACCTTCCGCAAGCGCAGTTTGTATTCGTTTCCATTACGCTCCAATGTTGCGGAGAGGTCTCTTTTTACCCGATCGATATAATGCTCGTCGATATCCGCTTCAATTTTAAAGTCGGTGAGCACATTGATCTGGCCTATTCGTTGTCCCTGTGAGATGTTTTGGCCTATTTCGGCATCCAAAAATCCCAATTGTCCGTCCGCAGGGGCCCGTACATTTAAATGATCCAGACGTTCGTAGACCATGGACAAGGTTTTCTGCATGCGTTCTAGATCGGTGTCCAATCCTTTCAGGGAGGTTTCACGCAATTCATCATCTTGCTCTGTCTGTAACTTTACGATTTCGTACTGCTTTTGCGCCAATTCGTAATCTTCCTTTGCTTTTAAATAAACTTCCTTGGACACCAGCTCATCTTCGTACAACTCCTTGTTCTGTTCGTAGGCACGCTTTAGCCGTTGCACATCATATTGCGATGTGGCCAGGGATTTTCTCCCTTCCACTTGTCTGGAATCAAAAGTAAGTTTGGTGGAGCGCAGGTCGTTCTGCTTTAAGGCCAAGTTACTTTCGCTGGCCAAGATTTGTTCGTACAGGGCCATGTTTTCCAATTTCAAGATGATGTCCCCTTTTTTGACCATGGAACCTTCTTCTATCAATTTTTCGGATACCCGGCCCCCTTCATAGGCATCCATATAAATGGTGGCGATCGGGGCAACATTCCCGTTAATGGTTATATAGTCATCAAACTTGCCATCGGTAACCGCAGAAATGGACAAACGTTCCTTTTCTGTCCTGAATGTGGACATGGAGCTGGCAAAAATCAATTTATAACCCACAAACAAGAGCAATATGCCCAAAGCGATGTAGCCATAATGCTTGAGTTTAAGTCCTTTCTTTTTTTCTAATTGTATATCCATGGTATGTTTTAGTTGATATTAAAAATGGGCAGACCGCTGTAAAAATCAATGGTGCTTTGATTGACTTTTAGTCTTAGTCCAACTTGTAAGTTCTCATTCTGTGCAACACCGAAAAGGTTCTTGGCCTGAAACAGCTCCAAGGCATTGATCAATCCCTTTTCATATCTTTTTTGAGCAATGGTAAAAGCCAATTCCTGTGCATCGACCTTTTGTTGGCTTTGCTCGTACTCCGCTATGAGTGCTCGGTTGTCCTGGACCAATTGCTGCAACAGCTTAAACAGTTCCTGCTCCTGTATTTCCAGATTGTTCTTGGCCTGCATATAGGCTATCTTCTGCTGTTTTACCCTTGAATGGTTGGCCCAACCATTGGAAATCGGAATATTCAGTTGCGCTCCCACAAACTTGGATTGGTTATCGTTGAACTGTGTTTTAAAAGGTATCACATTCCCGTTCTCGTCCACATTGGTCTCAAAATAGCTCGTTCCGTAACCTGCAAAAAGGGACAAAGAAGGAAATAAATCTCCGCGTACGGCCTGCATTTGTTTTTTAGCTGCGGACACACGATACTCCTGCGCTTTTACCAAAGGCACAAACCCGCGTGCAGATCGGTACAGCGAATCCAAGGTCACCTCTTGGTTGAGCGATGTTTCTTCAAGGCTTTCCTGAATTTTAATATCGGTGGCGCCCATCAGGTTCATTTCCTGTAGGAGCACGAGTTTGGCATTTATTAATTGGTTCCTGTTTTGGGTCAATAGAAACTTATCGCCCAAAAGATTGGACTCCGCTTCGTAAAGATCGGCTCCGGCCATCAACCCCAATTCGACCTGTTTTTCGACCAAATCGTAGTTGGCCTGCGAAATTTCGAGTTGTTCCATGGTATTGGCCACCAAGCCCTCGTAAAATTTGATGTCGTAAAAAGCGCTCATTACCCGAAAGGCCAATAAGAACTTTTCCTGTAAAATATCTTCTTGGGTCGCCTTAAGGATAAATTTTGAGGCCCTGATCGAATTTAATTTTTGAAATCCCCGGAAGAGATCCAAACTGGCGTTCAGCGAATAGCTGTTACTGAAGAATTCAGTGTTCACGTAATCGTTGGTTTGAGGGTCGGTAGACCTACCGTATCTTATGGTGTAATCCGTGGAACCGTTTACGGAGGGCAATAAATCACGAATGGATTGCCTGTAGGATTCCCGACTGGATTCATTGCTATACGAAGTATTCTTTACCTGAAGGTTATGCTCAATGGCGTAATCCACACATTCCTCCAGTGTCCAAACTTCTTCTTGCGACAGTCCAATGAACGATGCAAATAATAGTAAAGTTGTTATATGTTTTTTCAGACTCATAATTTTATCCTGTGCCAAACTACCTTCTATTCTTGTGCCAAAATATTTTTTTTCTGATTATCAGGGGGTTGCAACAATAAAGTAACTCCATTATGTTGTGGTGTGTAAAAATTTTGTACAAAAATTGTCCAAATATTTTACAGTCCCACATATCATATCAATGCAATTACTAGTTTTAGCCATCAATTTGAATATACGTGCCAAATGGTGAACGCCAATATTTTAGTGGTCGATGATAATAAAAGTGTACTGAGTGCCCTGGAAATTCTTTTGCAGTTTGAGTACAAAAGCGTCCAGACCATATTCAACCCCAACCAAATCTCTTCGTTTCCAAATTTGGAGGATATCGATATTGTCTTATTGGACATGAATTTTTCCGCCGGAGTGAACACGGGAAATGAAGGTTTGTATTGGCTGAACGAAATAAAGAAAAGGTCGCCCAACACCTCCGTTATTATGATGACGGCCTACGGGGCAGTGGATTTGGCGGTTAGGGCCCTCAAGCAGGGCGCTTCCGACTTTGTCCTAAAACCGTGGAACAACGAACGTTTGATGACCACGGTAAAATCGGCATACGAGCTAAGAAAATCCAAACAGGAGATCCATAACCTAAAGAAAAAGGAGAGCAATTTAAAGCAGGTCATCAATCAGGACCGTAATTATATCATTGGCCAATCGAAAGCGCTGACCTCTGTCCTGAACCTTGTTGCAAAGGTCGCCAAAACGGACGTCAATGTATTGATTACCGGCGAAAATGGTACCGGGAAAGAATTGATAGCGCGCGAACTGCACCGTCTCTCCGACCGCAAAAATGAAGTTTTTATAGGTGTGGACATGGGTTCCATTGCCGAAAACCTGTTCGAGAGTGAACTTTTTGGGCATACCAAAGGTTCCTTTACCGATGCCAAGGAAGATAGGGCCGGCAAGTTCGAGGCCGCTCACCAAGGCAGTTTGTTCTTGGATGAAATCGGGAACCTTTCCCTCCAGATGCAGGCCAAATTATTGTCTTCCATCCAAAATAAATCCGTGGTCCGTGTGGGTTCCAACAAAGCCGTAGCGGTTGATATACGATTGATCTGCGCCACGAACTGCAACCTGGAACAAATGGTCGCCGATGGACTGTTCCGTGAAGATCTGCTCTA
Source organism: uncultured Allomuricauda sp. (assembly GCA_963677115.1). Taxonomy (GTDB): domain Bacteria; phylum Bacteroidota; class Bacteroidia; order Flavobacteriales; family Flavobacteriaceae; genus Flagellimonas. The sequence continues at coordinate 1,431,816 of OY781874.1, read as the reverse complement.
CCGTATCAACACCATTCATATTGAGGTGCCTTCTCTGCGCGAACGCGATGAAGATATTTTGGTGCTTGCCGATTTTTTCTTAAAAAAGTTTGCCCACAAATACGATAAATCCGGCCTGCGAATGAATCAAACGGCACAGGAAAAACTAATGGAGTATCCGTGGCCGGGCAATGTGCGGGAACTACAACATACCATTGAGCGCACAGTAATATTGTCGGACGGCAACGTCCTCAAACCATCGGATTTTTTATTGCATGCCAAGCCCATGCAATCAATGGACAGTGAGCCGATGACCCTGAACGAAATGGAGCAACAGATGATCGATAGGGCCTTGGAACAGAACGAGGGGAACTATAGCGCAGCAGCGGAACAATTGGGCATATCCCGCCAAACCCTTTACAATAAGTTGAAAAAAAAGTGATCGATGGCCAGCAGGAACTTTTACATACAGCTTATTCTTCGCGTAATTTTTCTAACGGTGTCAGCGATCGCCATGGCTTTCTCCCTCTCCTACAAGTGGTATTTTGCCATGGGGATATTTGCCGTTATTTTGGTTGCGCAGGTATTTTCTTTGATAACATTCATTAACCGTACAAATCGTAAAATCGCCTACTTTTTTGATGCCATCAAAAACGAGGATTTCACCCTTCGGTTTCCAGAAGGGGTTACCATTGACTCCTTCCAGGAACTTAACAAAAGCCTGAACCGTGTGAACGGACTTATCCAAGAGGTACATATGCAACTTCAGATACGGGAACAGTACTATCAAGAAATTTTAAAGCAAGCCAGTATAGGCATAATGACCTATAATGACAAAGGCCACATTCTATTTGCCAACCCTACCTTGGAAAAATTGCTGGATTACGCACCACTGAACCATATAAAACAGCTCAAGCAGGTCGATGAAAACCTCTACCACATATTTAAAAACTTCAATCCCTTTGAAAGGAAATTGTTCCAATTGTCCAACGAGCGTGAACAGATTCAATTGGCACTAAAATCCACCCCGCTGATGTTGAACGGCCAGTCCCTACAATTGGTGGTGGTACAGGATATCCATAAAGAGCTGGACGAGAAGGAAACCGAGTCCTGGGTACGCCTTATCCGTGTGCTTACCCACGAGATCATGAACACCATCACCCCCATTGCGTCCATTTCGGATTCCATCATAAAATATTACCGAAAGGGAGACAAGATCACCCCAATGGAGGAACTTGAGGAGGTACAGATCAAAAACACCCTGAAAGGTCTGGAGGTCATTAAGGAGCAAGGTGGCGACCTAATGGACTTTGTTCAATCTTACCGAAGTCTGTTGCATGTTGCCGAACCCAACAAATCCTTGGTCAAGGGAAGGGACTTGCTGGAAAAAATAGACGTACTGATGTCTGCCAGGTTGGTAGATGGGAAAAGTGAATTTTCCACCATTTGCCACCCTAAAGATCTAGAGTTTTACATTGATGAGAAACAAATTTCACAAGTATTGATCAATTTGGGGAAAAATGCCTTGCAGGCAGTGGAATCTTCCAACGGGGGAAAGGTACAGCTGATTGCCGGAATCGATGAAAACGGTTCCAAATTCATCGATATTCGCGATAATGGACCGGGCATTCCCCCCGAGCTAATGGACGAAATTTTTGTGCCCTTTTTTACCACTAAGAGCGAGGGTACCGGTATTGGGCTCAGTCTTTCCAAAAGGGTGATGCAACTTCATGGGGGGAGCATTCAAGTACGTTCATTTCCCGGTTCGGAAACGGTTTTCCGACTTACCTTTGCATAAACAAATCATGAAGCAAGCATTATTGGAATTTTGTTGGGCATACCTAAACGAGCGCTCGGAACGTCTCAAAAAACAGAGTGCGGAACTTCAGGAATCCTTGGGTTCCGAAACCAAAAGTTCGGCCGGGGACAAGCATGAGACGGGTAGGGCCATGGTACAGCTGGAACAGGAAAAGTTGGGCCAGCAATTGCAGGAAATCGATGCCACCCGAAACGTTCTCGGCAAAATAAGCCTTGAAAACAATTCCCAAAAAATACGTTTGGGCTCCTTGGTACAAACCGGCACGGCACATTATTTTTTAGCCATTTCTGCTGGTGCCCTTACTCAAAATAACACGGTTGTTTATTGTATTTCTGCGGAAGCGCCCATTGCCAAATTATTGTTGGGGAAAGAAAAAGGGGAGCGATTTACATTTAACGGAAAGGAACAGGAAATCTTGGAGGTAGATTAGGATTCATCCTCCACCAATTCCATTTTTGGTTTATCGCGATAAAAAACAATGATCAAAAAGAGAATTCCGATAATGATCAAGAACACGATTTCAATTCGGGACAATAGCTCGTTCATTCCCAATGACCTCTTGGAGCGCTGTGTCAATTGTCTCCCTTCGGAAAGTTGCACCTCAGAAAGTTCATCCAGATTTTTACCGATACTGCCCAAAACAGCAATGATGTCCTCTTCAGAAGCCTGGTTCTTCAAATGTGCCTTTTCCAAGGTTTTGAGTTCCGCGTAATTTTCGTTTAAACTCGATAATTGCAACGCTTCCTCACGGGTCAAATCTGTCTTTTCGAAATCGGCAAGAATGGTTTTTATTTCAGGGTAATAGGGCAGTCCCTTGTCGTCCAACGTATTCTTGGCCAAAAACAATTCCTTTTTATGGAACAAATTGTTCAGCCTGTAAATATATTCCTGAACTACCAATCGGTCTTCAAAAACGGAATCCACTCCATGTTCCACGGCCGAAAAGTTCCGGTTGTTCAGCCGATTGGACGCAAGAACCAATAAAAATGCCGCAGCCAGCACAAAACCGGCATGAATTCGTTGTCTTATGGTTCTTTTTGGCATCTTTTCTTGTTTTTACATGAATTGGATTAAATATAAATAAATGATATTAATTTTTTTACAGTGATGCAAATCCGCCCAGCCATTAGCTAACCATTCCAATTGAGCAAACCTAATGCTTCGAGCCGGGCGGATATCATCAATCAACTACTACAGTACACTCAATTCACCAGACTCGAGCGCATTCCTTAAATCGGCCTTAACCACCGGATGGCTGTTAAAAAATCTTTTCCCGTCCGTTTTTTTGATTTTTACTACGACGGTCCCATCCTTTTTTTCTTTAATGTCGGTCACGATTACCTTGTTGCCCACTACGGTTTTATAATTGGCTATTCCTCCTTTTTTAATGATGAAGTTTGCCCTGGGAAAGTCGATATGTTGAAATTGCGGTGCATCTGGACGCCCGATTTCAAGTACATCGCCTAATTTGATGTCTTGTGGGCTTGCACTTTGTGCATTGATATTTGTGGTCGCCACCACGAACAGAATTGCTAAAACTATTATTCTCATAACTATTTAATATTTAGGGTTTATCATTGTTTTCTTAATAATCGAAACTGGACGTTAATTGGTGCGATTGCTCCACACCGACTATCTTAAAGGATTGAACATCCGTAGGAAAGCCAAGTTGTATGTAATCTCCGACGGCAAGCCCCACCAGACTGGCGCCAAACGTGCTCACTACGGACACCATATTCTTTTTTAGGTCTCCCTTTGTGGATGGAACCAATTGAAACACTTGCTTTTCCCCGTGCCCAAATTCCACCGTAACTTTGGAATTCAACCGCACTACATCATCCGGTATATCCACTTCATCCTCTATCAAAGCCTTATCTATTCGATCGCCCAACTGTTCCAAGGCGTCCTTATGGGCATAATCCTCATAGTACCTATGGAAGTTCAGTATTCTTTTCAGGGTTAGATAATCCTTTTTCTCCATGATCAGGCTTCCGTATTTCATTTCCAGTTCTTAACGGACGGGATACTTAGAAAAAGCATCCCTGCATTTTGCCCATTAAAGGACAAAGCCTGTGCCATTTGGATACATTACGAATGAATGATATTTGTATTTAAATGAAATTCAGTTTGTTACAAACAAATAAACATTGAACAAAGGGAGCTTGCACCGGGTAATTTTTACCCAGTAGGGGCGGAATGCCCCAGCGATTATTTGAGTTTTTCGCGAAGTGTCTTACGGTTGATGCCCAAAATTTCGGCAGCTTTGGTCTTGTTCCCCTGTGTGGATAAGAGCACTTCTTGAATGTATTCCTTTTCTTTTTCTTGAAGTGTTTTAAACCCTTCTTGGGGAAAGTCGATCTTGTATTTTAATTCATCGGGAAGGTGTTCCAAAGTGATTTTGCCATCACACATAATCACTGCGCGCTGTACTACATTTTCCAGCTCGCGGATATTGCCCGGCCAAGAATACCGTTGCAAGACCTCAAGAGCATCATCGGCCATGCGCACAAAGCGGTCCTTATACTCTATACCGTATTTCTGCATAAACCTGTCCACTAACAAAGGAATATCGGAGGTGCGTTCGTTAAGGGATGGTACATCAACGGTAACTACCGACAGACGATAAAAAAGATCTTCCCTAAAGGTTTTCTTTTGAATGAGTTCGTCCAAATCACTATTGGTGGCCGCTATGACCCGCACATCCAATTTTTCGGGTTTTTGGGAACCAATCTTGGTGACCTCCTTTTCTTGGAGTACCCTCAACAATCTATTTTGAACGGCCAAAGGGGCATTTCCGATCTCATCCAAAAAAATAGTGCCTTTGTGCGCCGCTTGGAAAAATCCATCGCGATTTTCGTTGGCGCCGGTAAAAGCGCCTTTGGTGTACCCGAAAAGTTCGGCTTCCAATAAATTCTCCGGAATTGCACCACAGTTCACCGCAATAAAGGGCGCCCTTGCGAACTTGCCGGAATAATGGATGGCCCGTGCCACCAGTTCCTTTCCTGTTCCACTTTCCCCGCGAACCAAAACCGTTGCCCGGTTGTCCTTTACCCGATCAATGATCTCGGTCACTTTTTGGAATGCTTCAGAGTTCCCGATCATATCGGCGTAGGCATTGGAGGCAACAGGCCTTACCGGCGGTGTTTTAAAAGTTTCTTTCGATTCCTTATGGGCAAGTGCCTTTTTTACGGCCAATGCCAATTCCGCCTTCGTAAAGGGTTTGGTCAAATAATCCGTGGCCCCGTGTTTGATCACGCTGGAGGCATCTTCCACGGAAGGAAAACCGGTCACCACCAGTTTGGGCAAATACGGAAAATGTTCGGCCACATATTTCACCAGTTCCAACCCATCAATATCGGGCATGTTAATGTCGGTCACCAGCAGGTCTATTTCGGTATCCTTTAAAATGTATAACGCCTCCTTCACGGAAACGGCCTTATAGGTATGATAATTCATCGACTTTAAGTGCCGCTGCAGTAGCTCAAGAATATCTATATCGTCATCAACGAGCAATATGTTCTCCTTTTTCAACAAAGCGTTTACTTTTTAGGGAATTTCAATGTAAAGATAGTACCTGTTGGGGTATTTGGGATAACCGCAATGCTCCCATGGTGGCTCTGTACAATGCCGTGCACCACGCTAAGGCCCAACCCAGAGCCTTCACCCACGGGTTTGGTGGTAAAAAAGGGGTCAAAAATATGTGCTTTGGATGCTTCTGGTATGCCCGGCCCTTGATCGGCAATTTTTAGGATGACATCCTTCTTTTCAATCTTAAGGGAAACCGAAATGGTGCTCTTGGGCGGTGCAAAATAGATGGCGTTTACAATTAAATTGAAGACGACCTGGGTAAGTTGGATCTTATCCATACGGAGTTCGATAATGTCGTCGGAACAGTTGAACTCACAAGAGACCTCGTTTTGCCGTAGCGTAGTGCGCAACATGTTTATGGCATCCTGTGTGACTTCCACGGTATTGATGATTTCACGCGTTTCGGGCATCTCGCAGGCGAAGAACATCAGTTTCTTTACCACTTCACGAGAAAATATGGCGTTGGTGATGATCTTATCCAGATCCTTGAGCGCTTGTGGGTCATCGCTGATATGCTCCTGCAATAGCTCGGTAAAACCAAGGATATTGGCCAAGGGCGTGTTCAGCTCGTGCGCTATCCCCGCCGTGATCTCACCAAGCAGTCGAAGCCTGTCGGATTGCTCCACCTGCCGGCGGATGTGCTCTTCCTTCTCCTTAATATCTTTTCGTTCCAGCAGATTGCCGACTTTCAAACAAACATTGTCCAACAATTGCTGTTCTTCCTCCAAAAAATCCTTCAGCTGATATTTTGGGGAAGGATAGCCGACCTTGATGATTCCCTGTGGTTTGTTGAATACGGCAATGGCGGACTCCAAAAAAACATAGTCGCTCCCCTTTTCTTCTGTTCTGATCACATAGTCCTGGGTTGAGAGCACCACGTAGGTCTCTTGGTCGAACTGCCAGGCTCGCTCCAAACATTGCACTATACCCAGCAGTGCGGTTTCCATATCGTCGTAATCACAGTTAACGATAAGGGATGTTACCTCGTACAGGCAGGTAAGTTCCTTAATGCGTTCCTTGAGTTTTTGTTCGGCGGTGAGCATGGGATTGTTCTTTGTGGCAAATTAGTGAATTCTTGGTCGCCTTATCTTAGAAAGGTCTAGAATCTTGAAACCTTGGGATAGTAGTGAAAGGTACACACTGAGAAAACAGTATTAGGGGTAAAGAAGGAGATTGTACCGTGATTATACGCTGCTTTTTCTGACAAAAAAACGAGATTTTTAATTGCTAAAAACTTCATTTTATTCTATTTTTAGTTAAATAAGTGTTTAAAATCGGAGGCCTTTTTGGTTCTTAATTGAAGAATATGGTCTATAAAGAAATTTTCCTGGTCGATGATGATCAATTGGTAAATACCATTAACACCTTTCTTTTTAAAAAAATGGGTGTAGGTCATAAGGTACAGAGTTTTCTAAATCCGGAGGAGGCATTGGACAGGTTAAAATCCTTTACCGACAATGAGAAGAAAATATTGGTTTTACTTGACATCAATATGCCGGAAATGAGTGGTTTCGAATTTCTTGAATCAATGGCCGCCGAAAACTTTCCGACCAGTGTGGAAGTCATTATTTTGACCTCTTCCGATTCGAAGGCAGACAAAGAGGAAGCTGAAAAACATACAAAGTATGTAAAAGATTTTATTAGCAAGCCCTTGAGGGAGCATATGATAAGGCCCTATTTAGAATTAAAATAGACCAAGGAATCAATCTGGACTAAATTTCTTTCATCTACAGTTGATGTTCATCCATCCATAATTTTCTTCAATCAGTCGACAGCATCAAACCCTGTTCTTCCATTCATCGTAAATATGCACGAATATGTCCTTATGAAATGGTTCTTGGATAGAATATAGCACTAAAGCCTCTTTTGAGAAGTTTCGGATTTTATAAAAATCTCACTGGGTCTTTTAGGCCGTCATGATTCAACCTGTTTTAAAAAGACATCAAAATAAATTTTATTATAACCATGGAGAAATACAGTCTGGCAATGCAAGTACTTTTTTGGAATGCTGACCGTTATATATAGGTTATTATAGCCAAGACCATTTATTGCTCCCTCTTTTTAATTAATGATGAATACTGTTTTTAAACCCAACTTGCCCTTTTTAAAGAACATCAGAAAAGTCATTGTTTTTTGCGCTGCTGTTGTCATTGTGGCTATTTCCTGTGAGTTTTTTTTAATAGAGTCCCTGCTTGCCAAAAGGGAAAAGGATGCTTTCATTATCAATACTGCTGGGCATCAGCGTACCCTTAGCCAAAAGATTGCAAAAAACCTATTTGCCTATCACCATGACCAGGCTTTGGAAAAAGAACTACAAAATGACGCCGAGGAATGGAGAAACAACCATATTTCCCTTCAAGCCAAAGATGACCATGTTTTCGGAAGGGACAAAGTCCAGGCTAAAATCGACAGTCTATTTGAGGAAATCAACCCATTCCAGCAACAACTCTACGAGATGGCCATAAATATAGGTGGCCTACCGCACATAGATAGCAAAAAGGAATCCATTAGGGAGTGGGAAAAAGGTTTTCTGAAAGGGATGGACGAACTTGTGAATCTTTATCAAGCACAATCGGAAAAAGCCATTTTCAGGATGGAACTGATCGTTTCCCTATTCTCTGTTTTTTTTATCGCCCTAATATTGATCATGTACTTTTTTCTTATTGATCCTATTATTGCTTCCATGCGAAAATTGGCTACGGAACAAAAAGTACAAGCACAAAATATGGCCTCCATTATAGAAAACACGGAAGATCTTATATGGTGCATAGATAAACATTACAACCTTTTGATCTTCAATTCCACGTTCAAGAAACATATGAAGCAAGAATGCGGGATGGAGCCAAAGCTAAGACAGAGCATATTTAAATATTCGCTCAAATCCCCCGTAGAGGATAAAGTTTGGTATGATAGGGCATTGTCCGGGGAAACGTTTCGGGTTGATTGGGAGTTGAATCATAACGGAACCACTACCTATCATGAACTTTCCTTTAACCCCATTTGGGGAGAAGATGGTCGCGTAAGTGGATGCAACGTGTCCCGCCGGAACGAAACGGAACGTATAGAGACCTTAAATGCCGTAAAAAAAGGTAAAAAAAGGCTTAAAGAGGCCCAAGGTATTGCCAAATTGGGAAATTGGAACTGGGAAATCGCCATAGATGAATCCGAATGGTCCGATGAACTCTATAAAATATTGGGCCAGGATTCTGAAACTTATGAGGCAAGTGTTGCCAATTTTATGTCGTTTGTGCACCCCGATGATAAGGAAAGATTTGAGAAAAACTTGAGCGAATGTTTGGAAAACAAAGAACCCTATGATATTGTCCACAGGATACTTCTAAACGATGGGTCTATTAAATATTTACACCAACGGGGCATTGTATTGAGCGATGAAAGCGGTAAAGCGGTACGCATGTCCGGCACTACCCAGGATGTCACCGTACTGGAACAGGCCAAGAACGAGATTTTAAAACAATATGATGAACTCCAGAATTTTGTCTATATCATTTCGCACAATGTCCGCTCTCCCATTTCAACCATCCAAAGTCTGGTGGACCTTTTCGAAACCGGTGAAGAAGAAACCAATAAACAGGTGGTAGAAATGATCGGTCAAAAAGTGGATGTCCTGGACGATACGATAAAGGACCTCAACCGGGCACTTTCCTTCCAAAAAGTATCGGTCTCCTCCTATGAATGGGTAAATATCTCGGAAATATTGGCCAATATCCAAGAACTTATGGCAAAGGACATTGAGCAGAACGCCGTTGAAATCGATATGGAAATCACCGTCGATAAAGTCTTTGGAATCAAAAGCTATATCAACAACATTCTCTTTAACCTGATCTTAAATGCCATAAATTATAAACGGGATGACAGCGACCCAAAAATTTCTGTGTCCACTAGGGCCAATTGCGAATTGGGAGAGGTTGAAATCCTTGTAAGTGACAATGGCTTAGGGATGCAGCTGAATGATAATAGAAAGAAAAAGATCTTTGGAATGTACGGTCGCTTGGATGGAGCGAAGACGGGCAAAGGCCTCGGGCTCTTTTTGGTCAAGACGCAGGTTGAAGCCATGGGGGGCAGGATAAACGTTATGAGCGAATTGGGCAAAGGGTCAACTTTCGTTGTTTCCTTAAAGCATAAATGTATGGCAGGGAAAAATCCAATGGTCTAATCGTATGGACCTCGACATCTAGTGGGAAAACCAAAATTTTCCACCAAAAAAGGATATGTTCCTTGCCTATTCAAAATAAAAAACCCTTCCAGATTCAGGATTTGGAAGGGTTTAAACAGTAAAAAGATCTCTATTTTGATTTAGTGGGAATTCAAGATACCTTTTACCTCATTATTTAAACAACATCGGTGCGAATTCCGATAGATAGATTCTCCAGTTGGACCATGTATGTCCGCCCGTACTTTCCCGATAGGTGTAGTCAAAATCGTGTTTGTCCAACTCATTTCGCATATCAACCACACTTTGGTATAAAAAGTCATCCTTGCCGCAAGCAATCCAATACAGTTCAGGGTCGGCAGCTTTTAAGGCCTCGATTTGCTCCCCTCTTTTAGAATGATCGACCTCAATTCCAAAACGACTGAGATCGGCAAAGCCCATGCTCATAACACCTATATAATCAAACAGCTCAGGGTTTTCAAAAGAGGTGTTCATAGTCTGTAGGCCGCCCATGCTCAACCCGGTCAAAGCACGGTTTTCTTTGTTGGCTTTCACTCGAAAGTGTGATTCAACGTAAGGAATCACATCTTTGACCAAACTTTTTTCGAACAACATATTTGCCATGCTTCCAGCAGCTTGTTTTGAAGGTTCCAGTTTGGGGCTTACGGTCAAAGCGGCGGCTTGGTCCGGATTACCATTTGTCATCACCACAATCATGGGTTTGGCCTTTCCTGAATTGATCAGATTGTCCAAGATGTGGTTGGCGACCCCCAAGGTGGGCCAAGCCTCTTCGTCTCCGCCCCCGCCGTGCAATAGGTACAAAACAGGATAGTTTTCATTGCTATCGGCGTACCCCGGTGGGGTGTATACGTACATTCTACGGGTGAGGTCCAAGGTCGGGGACTCGTACCAAATTTTGTGAACTGTCCCTTTAGGACCTGTTTTGGCCCAATAGAGTTCGGAGGCTTCCCCTGGAATGTACAGCACACTTTCTGTTCTAAATGCTCCGTCGCGAGCGACCAATAAGTTGGCGGTGTCCAAGGTATTGACACCGTCCACGACAAAACTGTACCCGTAAAGTTCCGGTTCCAATGGACCAACCGTGGTGGACCAAACACCGTTTTCGTCTTTGGTCAGTGCTTCGGTCTTTCGGGTCATCCCCATTCCCTCACCTACCATTGGCATCCAATTGCCCGATAAGACCACCTTTTCCGCCTTTGGCGCCTTAATTCTAAAAGTTACCGTGTTGTCATCGTCAAGTTCAGGAGAGACCAGTCGCTCCATGGAACCTACTTCTTGACCGATGGCCGCTAAGGGCAGGGTTAAGATTATCAACATCAATTGAATGTAGAACCTACTTAGCTTGTTTACTGTTTTTTTCATGCTGTTTAGTTGTTGTTTATGTGTTATTGTTAGTGGGTTGATTTTTACTTACATCCGTTACGGTTAGCCTTTGAAAAATCAAATCATCACTGTGAATGATATCACTAAGATAGGGTATTTTTCTTTATTGTAACATAATGTTACAATAAAGGTTTGGGGTTTAAATAATGAAGTCATTGCCCGTGAAAAATTTTAATTTATTTAATAACCATTAATTTCATTTTTGATGAACAAAAACTAAGTTTAAACAAAGAAAAAATTACTGAACTATCTCGTGAGCAATCTGCATCTATGATTGGTGGCGGCGCAAATAAAAGTACCGTACATAACTTTACATGTTGTTGGTGTACTTCTTAATCAGGTGTGGGCGGATAGTACTTGTCTCCCGACCTCTAGGGAATCTGTAGATGAAGAGTAGAAAATTTATTATTTTTAACAAAGCCAGTCATAAGTGACTGGCTTCGTCTTTTAGATCCATCCTATGAAAATTAAACTGGTGTTATTAAGTTGTTTTTGCGTATTGATTAATTCCATGGTCTTTGCGCAACACCAAATTTCAGAAAAAGAAAAACAACTCTTTATACTTTGCAAAATATGGGGGGCTGTTAAGTACCACCATCCCGATGTCACTTCTGGAAAACATGACATGGATGCTTTTTTACTGAGAATACTCGATGACCTAGGGAACAACAATTACGGAAAAACCGATTTCAACAGATTGATGAGCAATTGGTTTGAAGAGCTAGGCCCTATTGAATCAGTGAATGAAAATCATAAGACGAAAGATTGGTTTGAAAAAAATTTTGATATAGGTTGGATTGATATTGAATATTTAAATGAAGAGACAAAAACCTATTTGTCCAAGTTAATCACCGGTAATGTCGCTGATAGACAGCACTATGTTTCTGTTAATCGAAAAGTTGGAAATATTGAAATTATAAATGAGAGAGTCTATGAGCCAGATGATTTGATTAACAACAAAATCTCATTATTGGTGTTTTTTAGATACTGGAATATAATTGAATATTTTTTTCCTTATAAGTATTTGGCGGACAAGAATTGGGATGATGTTCTAAAAGAATATATCCCCATATTTGAAAAAATCAAAGACCCCAGACAGTTTCTGGTTTCTTTTCTTGAATTAGTAGTAGAATTGGACGATAGCCATGCCAATTTTTTCAACCAAGAGATTTTAAGTTTTTTTGGTAAAAAATATATCCCCGTGGCTTTTAAAATTATTGATGGGAAAGCTGTTATTACAAATTCCTTCAATGATGAATTGGCGAAAGAAAACAACCTGAAGGAAGGTGATATCATACTTAGAGCCGATGGAAAATCAATACAGAGCAGAATTAATGAACTATCAGGATACCTACATGGGTCCAACAGAGCTAGGAAAAATTATAATTATAGATATAGTGTGTTCAATGGTAGTACAGATTCTATTCAACTAGAGCTATTAAGGGGCAAAGACACCATTAGGCAGAACGTTGGAAGGTTTTTTTACAAAGACTTTAAATACGAACCGCAAGAACTTTCAAAGTGGGAGGTTTTGGATGAAAATATCTTATACTTAAGACTTTGGTTGATAAATGGTAAGGACATGAGAGAGATAACCAAACTACTCAAGACATCCAAGTCACTTATTATTGATTTAAGACGGTATCCAAAGTTCAATATTCACAAAAGAATTGTGGAAGTAATCAAAAAAGATGATTCTGATTACTTTAAGAAAATTGTTCCTGATTTAAAACACCCCGGCAAATACAAATTTTTTGATTCACAGCCTTCTGGAGCAAAAGGATCATATCAATTTTCAGGAAATGTTGCCGTACTTGTCAATGAAGGAACAATAAGTTATGGAGAATTTTTGACCATGGATTTACAAAGCGCAGATAATGTAGTGGTTGTAGGTACACAAACCGCTGGAGCCGTTGGTTATGTAAGCAACTTTGAAGTTTTAAAAGGTTTGAAAACCAGGTTTACCGGTACGGGGATATTTTATCCTAATCTTGACTCAGTTCAGAGAAGTGGTGTGAAGATTGACTTTCTTGTGGAAAAGACCATTAAAGGATTAGTTGAAAATAGAGATGAGATTTTGGAAAGTGCTATTAAGGTTTTATCAAAAAATGATAGTAGAAAAAACTTAAAGATAAGTGAAGGAAAATAAGCAGTTCTATCTAGGGGTAGCTTACCATAGGATGCTTTTTGTCCCCTGAAAGGAAAAAACTTCATAAATCATTGATTTACAATGCTTCTGGTTTAATAAAAGTGATCCCACCTAGGCTCGAACCAGGCCCCCCCTGATTATGATAAGGCAATAGAGGTTCTTTTATTCTCTTTCTTGTATTTAACCATGTCTATAAAAAACAGGAAGAATATGACAAGGGGCTAACCACCTATCTGGCCTTGATCGCCACCTTTATTTTGGGGGCGAAAAAGAGGAATTTTGCTGACCGCCATACTTGGAGGTCTCATTTCCAGTACCGCAGTGGTATGGAGCTATGCCTCACGAAGTGAAGAATCCCCAGAACTCTCAAAAAAATATGCCGCTGGAATCATTATAGCTTCGGCCATAATGTTCCCAAGGCTTCCCCTGTTGGTATATATTTTCAATCGCTCCCTTTTAACCTATTTGGCCATCCCTTTTTCATTATTGGCCTTAATCTGCCTAGTAATATCCTTAATTCTGATTCAGAAGGACTCCAAAAGTTCCGATACCAAAATCAAGCAGGGAAACCGCGCAATATATTGATTGCTATTGATTTGGGGGCCATCTACGCATACTATTTGCTGTTTTCTTTGTGGAGCAGGCATTTCCTATTTGGGCACACAAGGTGATATTTGGGATGCCCAAAAGGATATGGCCATGGCTTTTCTTGGGTCAGTTTTGGCTTTTTGCGTTTTTTATGGTCTTTACCGATACCATATCAAAGACTGCAAGGGCTCTGTTCAAAGATAGTGATGCGACTTTTCTACCCTTTTACACCTGTCCGAGAATATCCTTTTTATAAAATTTTATTAAAAAAACCAGTACATGATTTCCATCAGTTTAATCGCTTTATAAGCCCAATAACTTTGAAGTATAATTTTAAAGAACAGTTCAAATGAAAACGCCTAACATTGGAATTTCAACAGAAAACAGACAAGCCATCGCAGATCAATTGGCCAAGATATTGTCTGATGAGTTTGTACTCTATTCAAAAACATTACGTTTTCACTGGAACGTTGAAGGTCCTGATTTTCATACGGTGCACGTTTATTTAGAGACGTTGTACAATGAACAGCAGGAAATTGTTGACACCGTTGCGGAAAAAATACGCGCCGTTGGTCATTATGTGCCCGCAACCCTAAAAGGGTATATGGAATTGACACACCTTACCGAAAAGACAAAAGGCGGAAATGACAGCCAAAGCATATTTGCCGAACTGTTGGAAGACCATGAGAGCATTATTGTTTTCCTAAGGGAAGAAATCAAGCCTATTGCGGACAAATGGCGGGCCGAGGGCATCAGCGATTATATTACAGGATTAATGGAACAACATGAGAAAACCGCATGGATGCTACGTTCACATCTAGAATAAATGATTCTCCAATCCACCTATAACAATTGGAAAAACTGCATGTTACAATTCAAAAAGCTATAAAAATGGACTATAAAAATATTACCATCGCCGGGAGCGGCGTTCTAGGATATCAAATTGCATTTCAAACTGCGTTTCATGGATTTCATGTAACTGTCTATGATATTACCGACGAGGCACTGGAAAAAGCAAAAGCCAAATTCAGTGATCTCAGCGAGGCATATAAGAAGGATTTAAAGGCTACACAGGAGAAAATAGACAAAACAGGAGAAAATTTAAGTTATACCTCTGATTTGGCCGAAGCGGTCAAAGATGCGGACCTGCTCATTGAAGCCGTTCCGGAAAATCCGGCCATAAAAACGGATTTTTATAAAAATTTGGCGAAAGTGGCTCCGGAGAAAACCGTATTCGCCACAAACTCCTCCACCCTATTGCCCAGCCAATTTGCAGAAGCCACGGGCAGGCCTTCAAAATTTCTGGCCTTACATTTCGCCAATACCATATGGATCCACAATACTGCAGAAATTATGGGCCACGCCTCGACAGATCACAAGGTTTTTAATGATGTTGTAACATTTGCAAAAGCCATCGGTATGTTGGCCTTGCCTTTACACAAAGAGCAACCAGGCTATATTTTAAATTCGTTATTGGTACCATTGTTAAGTGCTGCCACCCATTTACTGGTCTCTGAAGTTGCCGATCCGCAAACAATAGACAAAACTTGGATGAAAGCTACTGGAACCCCTGCCGGCCCTTTCGGTATTCTTGATGTGGTGGGTATTACAACCGCCTATAACATTAATAAAATGGCCGCAGAAAAAACCCAGGATGAGTTAAAGATAAAAACAGTAAATTACCTAAAAGAGAACTATATAGATAAAAACAAATTAGGTGTTTCTACAGGAGAGGGATTTTACAAATACCCAAACCCTACTTATAAGAATCCAGATTTTTTAAAATAAGTTTCAATCATTTTTAACCGTGCCCTAAAGGTGAACATATTTATTTTACCGTATGATGGGATAAGCATGGAAACACCGGACATAGTATACCACCTTCGCCGGATAATATTGAGCACACTCTAACATAATACAAAAATCTGAATTTCAGATCACTATAGCAAAATATTGGGTGGCTCAAATTTTCCGTTTTGGGTGGTCTCAACCATCCGGCCCATCCACTAACGCAACAATTTCAGATAAAATTAGCCCCCTATTAGCCCCCTATGAAAAAACAAAGCCTTCTAAATGAGACATTTAGAAGGCTTTTCTGTGGTCCCACCTGGGCTCGAACCAGGGACCACCTGATTATGAGTCAGGTGCTCTAACCAACTGAGCTATAGGACCCGCATTTTGCGGATGCAATATTAGTGTTTATTTTTCTTCAGCGCAAGGTTTTAACGTCCTAGGCTTCTTTTATTTCTTGGCAAAGCTCCACCAGCACGCCATTCGTGGCCTTTGGGTGCAAAAATGCCACCAGTTTGTTGTCCGCTCCTTTTTTGGGTGTTTCGTTCAAAACCACAAAGCCCTCGCCCTTCAATCGTTCAATTTCGGAGCCAATATCCTCCACGGCAAATGCAATATGGTGAATGCCCTCCCCCTTTTTCTCCAAATATTTGGCAATGGGACTGTTGGGCTTGGTCGCCTCCAACAATTCGATTTTATTGGGGCCTGATCGAAAGAAGGAGGTCCTTACCCCTTCCGAGGCCACTTCCTCGGTTTTATAGTGGGGCACGCCCAAAAGTTTTTCAAACAAAGCATTGGATGCCGCCAAGTCTTTGACCGCAATCCCGATGTGTTCAATTTTATCCATATGGGTAACAATATGCGTTAAAATCTTCGCCTTTTTCCAAAATTACGCACTGTAAATGGTTAATAGCATGAGGTTAGTCATTAATTCGCTTATTTTTGCACTATGGAGGAAACACAAAGACAGAAAAAAATAGCGGGAATCATTCAACAGGACTTGGCCGATATTTTACAACGCGCCGCTACCGATGGTGGTCTTAAAGGAACTTTGATTTCCGTATCCAAAGTATCGGTAACCGTGGATCTATCCCTGGCCAAGGTATATGTGAGCATTTTTCCCAACAAGGGTGCCAAAGAACTGTTGGAGGGCATCAAAGAGAACCAAGTGGCCATACGTTACGAACTGGCCCAGCGCACCAAACACCAATTAAGGCGTGTGCCCGAACTCAATTTTTATCTGGACGATTCCTTGGAATACATCGAAGGAATCGAAAAATCATTGAAAAGAGAGGAGAACCCTATCGAGAACAGGGACTTGCTCGACAAACGTAAGAAATCCTGATTTTGAACTTTCCGCTTTATATCGCAAAACGTTACTTACGGTCCAAAAGCAGCCAAAATGCGGTAAATATCATCAATTTCATCACTTTTTTGGTAATCGTGATAGGTTCCGCGGCCCTGTTTATCGTGCTTTCCGCTTTTGCAGGTCTAAAGACGTTCAGCCTTTCCTTTTCCAATACCTTCGATCCCGATTTAAAAGCCTCGCCGACCATCGGCAAACATTTTTCCATTTCCGCGGACCAAGAAGCTCAACTCAATCAAATTGATGGGCTGGCCAACTATTCCAAGGAGCTGGAAGAGCGGGCCTACCTTACCTATAAAGAAAAAAGCACCATTGCCTACATAAAAGGGGTTGATGAAAACTATCGGGCCGTTACAGGGGTGGACAGCACCCTTATTTTTGGAAATTGGGGCCCCGACCTGTACAACGGGGTCATTGGTATCGGGATATACAATTTACTGGGTGTTCCGATGAACAATAGAACGGCCATGGAAGTTTTGGTCCCCAAACCCGGCGAGGGCTCTTTTTCTCAACCCGGATTCAATCCAAAACCATACGACGACCTTGCATTGGTGATAACCGGTGTTTACGCCGTGGAGGAATCTTTGGATAAAAAATATGTTTTTACACGACTTCCCTTGGTCCAAGAGCTTTTGCAGAAAGATAGCACCGAAGTCTCGGGCATCAATTTTAAATTGATGGAGAATGCCCCGATAGATGGTGTTAGGAACTCCATTGTTGGGGTGTTGGGCGATAAAGTATCGGTTTTGACCCGCAGGGAACAAAACACCTCGCTCTACCGCATGTTGAACACGGAAAATTTAGCGACCTATCTGATCTTTACCCTTGTACTGATCATCGCCCTATTTAATGTTGTCGGAGCCATTATTATGATGATTTTGGACAAGCAACAGAACTCCAAAACCTTGTTCAGTCTCGGTACGACCATCAAAGAATTACGCCGTATCTACTTTATCCAAGGTCTATTGGTCACCTCTTTTGGGGGATTGATAGGTGTCTTGATCGGTTCTTTGTTGATCGGTTCCCAACTGGCCTTCGGGTGGTTGAAGATTACGCCATCTTTGGCCTATCCCGTAGAATTTAATGTCATCAACTTGTTGATCGTCATAGGGACGATTGTGGTTTTGGGCTTTATTTCCTCAAAAATTGCAAGCAGTCGGATCACCGAAAAGTTGGTTTCTGCCTAAGCGAACTGAAAATCCCCGAATTTTTCCCGAACCTCATCAAAAGCGGCAAAGACATCCGCGGCATCATCGCTGGTCACCATTTTCATACGGTACTCCTTAAAGTGCGGAATGCCCTTAAAATAGTTGGTGTAGTGTCTTCTGGTCTCAAAAACGCCCAATTTTTCACCCTTCCAATCAATGGCCATTTGCAGGTGCCTACGGGCGGCCTCCACACGTTCCCGCATGGTGGGCGGGGCTAAATGCTCCCCCGTTTTAAAGTAGTGTTTTACTTCGTTGAAAAACCAAGGGTACCCAATGCTTGCCCTGCCGATCATGGCGCCATCCAATCCGTACTGGTCGCGCATTTTTACCGCAGCTTCGGGGGTATCCACATCTCCGTTTCCAAAAACAGGAATATGCATCCGTTGGTTGTTCTTCACCTCGGCAATGGGCTTCCAATCGGCCTCGCCCTTGTACATCTGAACACGGGTACGCCCGTGAATGGAGATGGCCTCGATGCCGACATCCTGTAAGCGCTCCGCGACCTCCACAATCTTGATGGTGCTTTGGTCCCAACCCAAACGCGTTTTCACGGTAACGGGCAGTTTGGTGCGCTTCACGATTTCTTCCGTCAACTTGACCATCAACGGAATATCCCGTAAAATACCGGCCCCTGCATTTTTGCAGACCACCTTTTTTACGGGGCAGCCAAAATTAATATCGATAATGTCCGGGTTGGATTTTTCAACAATATCCACCGCCTGAAGCATCGAATCCAATTCGGCACCAAAAATCTGGATGCCCACGGGACGCTCTTTTTCATAAATGTCCAACTTGATGACACTTTTGTCGGCATCCCTGATCAGTCCTTCGGAAGAAATAAACTCGGTGTACACCACATCGGCGCCCTGTTCCTTGCACAGTTTGCGGAAAGGAGGGTCGCTCACATCTTCCATCGGAGCTAGAAGAAGTGGAAAATCAGGGAGTTCTATGTTTCCAATTTTTGGCAAATCCTACGGTTTTTTGGACTGCAAAAGTACAAAATAGACAATAACCCAAAAGCTAGTCCTGCGATTGCAGTCGGTCGCGCTCGCTTTTATCGATACCCCTCTGGTTATCTTCCAGCCTAAAGTTTCCAAAATTATAGGTAAACCCAAAGCGGATAAACTGTGTTTCGGGACGTCTGCGGTAAAAATTATCCTGGTTGAGGTACTGCGAACGATAGGTGGGCACATATTGTTCCAAAATATCCTCGGCAGCGAGCGATAGGGTAATCTTATTATCGAACAAGGTCTTGCGCAGCCCGATCGTCAAATTGAATTGCCCGTCGGATACATAAGAGCCGTACAGGAACCGTGAAACATAGGTCGCGGCCACTTCGCCCGTAAAGGTCCCGTCCTTTGACAAGGTCAAATAATTGCCCAGATAGGCATATGCCCCATTTACTTTATTGGTAAACGGCACATTTCCGCTCTCCTCGGCCAAAAAGGTCTCCTCCTCATGGAACAGGGATGTGTAGGCGTACAAAAACCATGGGGGCAAAATGGATTTGCTTACGGTAAAATCCAAACCGTAGGAGGTACTTTCCAACACGTTCTGCTTGAGCTCCACCAAAGTTTGGAAATTGTTGTCCTGAAACACCAAATAGGCTATGTTGGCCCCATTGTCGCGATAGTAGGCATCAAAGAAATACTCGTTGTTGAGTGTGTAATTAAAGTTAAAATTGTTGCCGAAGCTTGGTCTTAGGCCCGGGTTGCCCTCTTCATAATCGTTTTCATTATAAAAAAAACGGAAAGGGTTCAGGTCATTGTATTTTGGACGGTTGATGTTTCTCCCATAATCAAAGGAAAAACTATGTTTCTCAGAAGGTGAATACAGTACATAGAGCGAGGGAAAAGGTTCAAAAAAGTCTTGCGTGTTGGTCTCTCCCAAGGTGATGGAGTTTCCTTCGGCCTTGGTTAGCTCACCGCGAACGCCAAGTTTCATCGACCATTTTTCCCAGTTTTTTACAAAGCTCATATAAGTTGCGTACACCTGCTCATCATAAATATACCTGTCCGATTGCGATGCATCGACCGTGTTGCTGGAACCTTTAAAATTGAAAAAATCCATCGTATTCTCCGATGTGATCGATGATATTTTCGCACCGGATTCGATGGACGCGTTTCCTAATGGGGTTGAATAGTCCAATTGTCCGGTAAAAATTTTGATCTCTTGGTCCGAATCGGTGTCGAACCCAAAATCCCTTAAAAAAGTACCGCCTGCATCAAAATAGCTGGAGGAAAGTCTTTGGAACATCTCCCCTTTAAAATAGGTATAGTGCCCATTCGCCCTGATTTGAGCGCCGGCTTTCTTCAATTGGTGTACATAGGTCAGGTCAAAGGCCATGTTGGTATTGTCCATATTGGCATTGTTCCGGGTGGTAAATGTGGAATCCAATTGTGCCTGTCCGTTCCGCATTTCAGTGCTTAGCAAGGTCTCCTGTTCCCGATCTACATTAAAAAGCAGGTTGGATGTGACATTCAATCTGTTCCGGTCGTCAAAATTGTAATCAACGATAACGCTGGCATTTTGCGATTGCGACCTGTCCGTTTGATTGTAATCGGTGTCCCAAATGGAAAAAACATCATTGGATCCGTCCATAAAATCGATGCCCTTTTTAGTCTTGTTGATTTCCTTTTTGGGGTTGATGGTATAGTTGGCGAACAAGTTGAGCTTGTCGGTTTTGTAATAATGGCTGGTACCGACGCTGTATTTTGGAAATACGGCCTGTGTGAAGGTTCCGTTGACACTTCCCTTGTAACCGGGCACTATGTTCCTGCTGGTAACGATGTTCAATATGGGGCCCCCTTCGGCATCATATCTTGCCGGTGGGTTGGCGATCACCTCCACTGATTTAATGTTGGTGCCGGAAAGTCCCTGCAGCAAATCCCGGACTTCCTGTCCAGAGAGCTGCACCTTTCTATCGTTAAGGTAAACGGTGGCATTTTGACCGCGAACCATCAAATCATCCTGGTTGACGATGACCCCGGGCGTATTTTTGAGTATATCCCATGATGTTCCCTGTGAAACCACCGTATTTTCCACCGAAAAGACCAGTCTGTCCGGGAGTCTTTGGAGCTTTGGGCGCTGTGCGGTCACCACTACCTCATCCAGCTCATTGCTTTCCATGGGTATGATCAAAGCCCCCAACGAGACATCTTTGTTGATTTCCAATGCCCTGGGCTCGGAACCCCTGCCCACATAGCTCGCCTGCAACAAATAAAGGTCCGGGGCTACCTCGGACAGCTCAAAAAAACCCTCATCATCGGCGGAACTTCCTTTTACAAAAGTGGAATCCGTGGCATGTAACAATAAAATATTGGCGTAGGGAATTACCTGGTTCTGCTCGTCCACCACCTTTCCCGTTATTGTAAAGGTCTGGCCGTAAGCGCTACAAATTGTGAGAGACACCCATAAAACAATAGAGGTGAGGTTATTCATTGGAGGTTAGGGTTGAGCATCAAATCTAAGAAATTATTTCTGAGCGGAATAGGCCGGAATTTTCTTATTCGGAAAAAACCATTTACAGGTATTTAAAACAATTATATTTGCAGTTGATTAAGTCCCTTTTTAGGGTATGTTACAGTTGATATGGAGAAGATCAGGAATTTTTGCATCATTGCACATATAGACCATGGTAAGAGTACCTTGGCCGACCGTTTGTTGGATTTTACAGGATCGGTGACCGAACGCGAAAAGCAGGACCAGTTGTTGGACAACATGGATCTGGAACGAGAAAGAGGAATCACCATTAAGAGCCATGCCATTCAAATGGACTATATGCACAATGGCGAAAAATATGTGCTCAATTTGATCGACACTCCCGGCCACGTGGATTTTTCATATGAAGTCTCACGATCCATTGCGGCCTGCGAAGGTGCTCTTTTGGTGGTGGATGCGGCTCAGAGTATCCAGGCACAGACCATATCCAATCTGTATCTGGCACTGGAAAACGATTTGGAAATAATCCCCGTGCTCAACAAAGTGGACCTTCCCAGCGCGAATCCCGAGGAAGTTACCGACGACATCGTGGACCTTTTGGGCTGCAAGCCAGAAGAGGTAATTCCCGCCAGTGCAAAAACAGGCATCGGCATTGAAGAAATATTGACCGCGATCATTGACAGGATACCTCCTCCAAAGGGAAATCATGACGAGCCCTTACAAGCCTTGGTGTTTGATTCTGTCTATAACCCGTTTAGAGGCGTTGAGACCTATTTTAGGGTGGTGAACGGTGAAATCACCAAAGGCCAAAAAATAAAGTTTGTCGCCACTGGAAAATCCTATTATGCCGATGAAATCGGCACCTTAAAATTGACCCAACATCCTAAAAACAAAATTTCCACAGGCGATGTGGGCTATTTGATAACAGGAATTAAGGATGCCCGTGAAGTGAAGGTCGGGGATACCATTACAGATTCTGCGGAACCAACCAAAAATCCCATTGGAGGTTTTGAGGATGTAAAGCCGATGGTCTTTGCCGGTATCTACCCGGTCGACACCGAAGATTTTGAAGATTTGCGCTCTTCCATGGAGAAACTGCAACTCAACGACGCATCCCTAGTGTTCACTCCCGAAAGCAGTGCGGCTTTGGGCTTTGGGTTCCGTTGCGGATTCTTGGGCATGTTGCACATGGAAATCATCCAAGAGCGTTTGGAGCGCGAGTTCGATATGACCGTGATCACTACGGTGCCCAACGTAAGCTACCATGCCTATACCACAAAAGACAGGGAAACCGCACTTATAGTAAACAACCCATCCGACCTTCCGGACCCATCCACCGTGGATCGGGTGGAGGAACCTTATATTAAGGCCACCATTATCACAAAATCGGATTTTGTGGGCAACGTAATGTCCCTTTGTATTGAAAAACGCGGACAAATCGTTAACCAGACCTATTTGACCACGGAGCGGGTAGAATTGGTTTTTGATATGCCCTTGGCGGAAATCGTTTTTGATTTTTACGATCGATTGAAAACCGTTTCAAAAGGCTATGCCTCTTTTGATTACACGCCCATTGGCATGCGAGTGTCCAAGCTTGTCCGGGTAGACATCCTTTTGAATGCCCAACCCGTGGATGCCTTGTCTGCATTGGTGCATTTTGACAATGCACATACCATCGGTAAAAAAATGTGCGAAAAATTGAAGGAGCTCATCCCCAGACAACAGTTCGATATACCCATTCAAGCAGCCATCGGTTCCAAGATTATTTCAAGGGAAACCATCAAAGCGTTAAGAAAGGATGTTACCGCCAAATGTTATGGAGGTGATATTTCCCGTAAGCGTAAATTATTGGAGAAGCAGAAAAAAGGTAAAAAGCGTATGCGCCAAGTGGGCAACGTGGAAATACCGCAACAAGCCTTTATGGCCGTGCTCAAATTGAACGATTAGTGGATAAAAAGGGTGCCGTGCGTACCCTGTGCCCATTTGGTCCTAAATTGACGGATGATAAAAAAAGGGGTTGGTTTACTTAAAAGGAAAAAAGTAGGGGATCACAAAAGTTGCCGCAATCCAAATAATGATGTTGAGCGGGGTCCCAACCCTTAAAAAATCATTGAACTTGTAATTTCCCGGGGCATAGACCATAGTATTGGTAGGATAGCTCACAGGGGTCATGAACGTAAGGGAACAAGCGAACATCACCGTGACCAAAAAAGGCCGTTCGCTTATTTCCATGGCAGATGCCAAACTTATCACTATTGGTGTCATCAATGCCGCTGTGGCCTTACTAGAGAGCACGTTGGTGCTCAAAAACGTAACCAGATACAGAATGCTCAGGGTAACTTGGGCATGATAATTTCCCAAGGTCTGCTCTATAAAAAGGGCGATTTTTTCGGCTCCCCCGGTCTTTTCAAGGGCGGTTCCCATGGAAAGTACACCTGCCATCATAAAAATGACCTTCCATTCCACTGCCTCGTATGCTTCTTTCGGTTTTAACGTGGAGGTGGCCACCAATAACAGGGCCCCCACCATACTGCTGATCAAAATGGAGGTAAGATTGAGCGAGGCTGCCAGGACAACCCCTACGGCGATAACAATAGCGGGAACCGCTTTTCTATAATCGACCTTTTGGTGCTTATACTCGGACAGGGCCACTACCAAGTTCTGGGCCACCAGCACATCAATATCGGCCTCGGTGCCCAAAATCAACAGCATATCGCCCTCTGTCAACTTTACGTCGGCCAGTTTTTCGTACAAAATCTCCCCTCGCTGCCGTATGGCCAAAACCGATCCATTGTATTGCCTCCTAAAATTAAGGGAGCGCAGGGAGCCCTCCGTAAGCCTTGAGCCAAAAGGAACGATAACCTCATAAACATTTTTCTCCAGTTCTGATTCGTTAAACTGTTTGTCACCGGTCACCCTGTAGCCTTTTAAGTCCCGGATGGCGTTCAATGTCTTCGGCGGAACAAGGACTTTCATTACGTCCCCTTCCAAAATAAACGTTTCGGGGCCAATGCTTTTCCTGTTAAACCTATCCCTGGAAATGCTTAAGATCTGCACATTATGGTCGTTGACCAGTTTGGACAGGTGCAAAGGCTTGTTGCTATCGGGGCAATCCTTTTCCACCAACAGTTCGGTAATATACTTTTCTGCTTCTTTCGTAAGTACGTTCAACTCTTTTTTCGCCTTTGGCAAGAGCAGCGGTGCCACAAAAAATATATAGGCAAAGCCAATTGTCGCCAAGCAAAGGGCGGCCAGGCTAAACTCGAACATTCCAAAACCCTCCAATCCATATTCTTCGGCATAACTGCTCACCAAAATATTGGTGGAGGTGCCAATCAAGGTACAGGTGCCCCCAAAAAGTGCCGAAAAGGATATGGGAATCAACAACATGCCCGGAGATATCTTCGTCTCCCTACAAACCGTCAGTGCAATTGGCAAAAGTAGCGCCACCACTGCGGAATCGTTCACAAAGGCGGAAAACATGCCCGCAATAAGACAAAAGGTGATCAAGGCAATACTGTAATGTATTTTGGCCAGTTTTATGATTCTATCGCTAAGACCTCCCAAGATACCCGAATTGAACACCCCCGCACTTACCACAAACATGCACCCCAGGGTTATGGTGGCCGGATGATTGAATCCCGAAAAACCTTCCTTTGGATTCAGGACGCCGGCAACAATAAAGAGGGCCATTATAATAATGGATGTGGTATCTATGGAAAAATAATCCTTTATGAACAGGACAATTCCTATACAGATGATCACAATGGTAATAATCAAATCACTGCACATATTGCGCGCAATTTAGAGTTCTATTCTTTGTTTGGCCACCTGTTTTTCTGTGCCGGCTCTACTATGGTACGTGAATAGAATCGTCTCTAAACCATTTTCGATTCTTCTTCAGAAAACAATTTTATTCTTTTTCGGGATTCTTTTCCTCTTTTTTTACTTGAATTTCCCTCCCCAAATAAACCAGTTTAAAGCCCTCGCCTTTTGGAGTAAAATCCTTGCTGTTGGCGGGTATGATCTCAATACTGCCGTCCGGGGATTTTGTGAACAAGGGTACAATATCCCTTTCTTCCACGGTAATATCTATCAAATCATCATAGTGTTCCTTGTCCTCCAGATCAATCTCGTGTATGGTAGGGTGCTTCCGTACCGTATCCATCAATTGGATAAAGTCATCGGTATGCGAAAAAAGTCCTTCTTTTGGGTTATTGTCAGGGTCGTTCACCTCTTCGGTATTTACAAGCCTGAAAGCTCCGTTCTCCCCAAATTGTCGTTGAAACTTGTTGATCGCGAATTTGTTGATATCCGAGTTCCCGGTCAACGCCATTAGATATCCCATATCGTTAAGCTCGATATTATCGGTTAGCGTATCGGAGAAAATATTGGCGGTAATGGCCTCAAGTCCCAATTTTTTCGCTTTTTCCACATTGTTTTGGTTGTTGTCTATCAAAACGACGTGTCTATTGTTCTTCCTCAAATAGTTTCCGATGAGCCTGGACAGTTTGGAGGCGCCAATAATTAAAATACCCTCGGACTTCTTCAGGAACACGCCAACGAGCTTGGCAAAAAAACGGGCCGTAGTCGCATTTAACAATACGGTTCCCAGAACGATCATAAAGACCAACGGGGTAATGTATTCCGCGCCCGGTTCTCCCCTTGATACCAGTTTAGATCCAAAAAGCGAAGCAATACCCGCCGCTACGATACCGCGCGGACCCACCCATCCTATAAAAAGCTTTTCGTTGAATTTTAAATTGGACCCTTGGGCGCTCAGAAAGACCCCGATAGGCCGTATAAGGAATACAATTACCGCAAAAAGGGCAACGGTGTTCCAGTTGTAAATAAGTTCTAGATCGCTAATATTGATATTGGCCGCCAATAGGATAAAAAGGATGGAAATCAACAACACGCTCAGGGATTCCTTAAAATAAAGAAGTTCCTTGATGTTCGGCAGGTTCATATTGCCCATGACCATACCCATTACCACTACGGCCAACAGGCCGGATTCGTGGGCGAACAGGTCCGATTCCACATACACCAGGAGTACCGTGGAGAGCGAAACCACATTGAGCAGGTAATGCGGGATAAAATTTCTTTTGATGGCAAATGCCAATGCATGTGCAAAGGTGAACCCAAAAGTCGTCCCGAACAGGATGATCTTACCGAACTCGATAAGTGCCGTTTGGGTAAAGGCCTGTCCCTCTCCAACACTAATGAACTCGAACACTAATACCGCGACCAATGCCCCGATGGGGTCGATCAATATCCCTTCCCATTTCAGGACCGCCGAGACGTCCTTTTTTAGTGGAATGTTCCTAAGAATAGGTGTGATCACGGTAGGCCCGGTCACAATGATCAAACCGGAGAACAAAAAGGAAATTTGCCAAGAAAGTCCAAAAACATAGTGTGCTGCGACCCCTGCGCCAAAAAAAGTGACCACTGTACCGATGGTAATCAATTTGGTGATGACAGGTCCCACATTGGATATCTCCGCCCTTTTTAGGGTCAACCCTCCTTCAAAAAGAATGACACTTATCGCCAAGGACACAAAATAGTACAACCCTTCGCCCGGGAACAAGCCTTTCTCGCCATTCCAAATAGGTTCTATCAGTTTTGATCCATCCTCCGTATATAAAGTCGCTATGGGGCCTACCAGCAACCCTATCAATATAAGGGGTAAGATCGCAGGAAGCTTGAAGCGCCAAGCGACCCATTGTGCAATAATGCCAAGAATTATGATTCCAGCAAGTTCGAGCATCGTTTAAGTTTTGTGGAAATTTACTGTTTTTCTTTTAGATAATCATTCTTCAATATCCCTGTCAAGGGATAGAAAAGCGCATATCCGCCCAAACTATGGCCGTTTTAATGAAACTCTTCCTTTTTTTGTTAAAATAGGGCCAATATATCCTTATTTTTTCGCCATTTGGATGGTGCTTTTCTTATTTTGCACCCCATTTTACTTTCGGAATGACAATTTATCCCATAGAAACAGGTAATTTTAAGTTGGACGGAGGGGCCATGTTCGGTGTGGTTCCCAAATCTATTTGGAACCGGACCAACCCTGCAGATTCCAACAATATGATCGACCTTGCGGCCCGATGCCTTTTGATTGAGGATGGTGATAGGCTTATTTTGATCGATAACGGCCTGGGCAACAAACAATCAGAAAAATTCTTTAGCTACTATCACCTCTGGGGCGATCATTCATTGGACAGGTCATTAAAAAATGCCGGCTTCCATCGGGACGATGTAACGGACGTTTTTTTGACCCATCTACACTTTGACCACTGCGGGGGCGGCATTCAATGGAACAAGGACCGCACAGGTTATGAGCCCGCCTTCAAAAATGCCAGGTTCTGGACAAATAAAGACCATTGGGAATGGGCAACCCGACCCAATGCAAGGGAAAAAGCTTCCTTTTTAAAAGAAAACCTTTTGCCCATGCAAGAAAGTGGCCAGTTGCATTTTGTGGACCGAAAGGAATCCTCTTTCATAGAAAATTCTGAACTCGGGTTCGGTATCCATTTCGTGGACGGCCATACCGATAAACAAATGCTCCCACATTTAAATTATAAAGGCAAGACCTTGGTCTTTGTGGCCGACCTGGTTCCTACCGTTGGGCATATTCCCCTGCCCTATGTGATGGGATATGACACACGGCCCTTGTTGACCTTAAAAGAAAAAGAATCCTTTTTAAAAAAAGCTGCAGAAAACGATTGGCTCCTCTTGTTCGAGCACGATGCACATAATCAAATCTGCTCATTGAAGCAGTCCGAAAAGGGAGCCCGCCTCGATGGCCTCTTTTCCTACAATGAAATATTCAGTATACAATAACCTCACATTTTTTACAATTAATTTTTATGAATCGCACATATAACAAACTATCATTCCTATCGCTGTCCGCCGCTCTATTTTTAATGGGTTGTGGGTCCACCGGATTGGTCTCGACCCCGGTTGAGAACATTGACTCTGTACCCTTGAAAGTCGCTGAACTTACCGAAACGCAGAAGAAAAACTGGGGACACTTGGACCTTATCAAGGACACGATACCGGGAATGAGCGTGGACAAGGCCTACGATGAAATCATTAAGAACAAAAAAGGAAAAACCGTTGTCGTGGCCGTTTTGGATTCGGGCATGGATCTGGAGCACGAAGACCTGAAGGGCGTCCTTTGGACCAATTCTGGCGAAATACCCAACAATGGCAAGGATGATGATGGCAATGGTTATGTGGACGATATCCACGGTTACAACTTTTTGGGCGGATCCTATAACGAGCAATTGGAGTATGTCCGAATGCTGCGTTTGAACATCGGGGACGCGTCCGAAAGGGCAGAAGCAAGACTTTTGCTCGACAAGGAATATCCCGAAGCCGTTCAGAACAAACAGCAGTACGAACAAATATTTCAGGTGGTGAAAGGCGCCGATGAGCTTGTTAAAAACGAGTTGGGCAAAGAGACCTATACCAAAAAAGATCTGCTCTCCATAGAACCAAAAACGGCGCAAATGGAGCAGAGTGTTGCGGTATTGACCCAAATGTTTACCTATGGCGACAGTATCACTGAAGTGTTGGAGGAGCTTGAAGAAGGCATCAATTATTTTACCGATCAGGCCAACTACAACCTCAACAAGGACTTTAACGGCAGAGAGCCTGTGGGCGACGACCCTTATGATATTACCGATGTCCCTTACGGAAACGGAAATCCAAAAAATATGGTGGATACCGAAAGTCATGGTACCCACGTTGCCGGAATTATTGCCGCAAAAAGAAACAACGGCGTTGGTATGAACGGAGTGGCCAACAACGTTGAAATTATGAGCATCAGGGCCGTTCCCAACGGAGATGAATACGACAAGGACATTGCTTTGGGCATTAGATATGCCGTTGACAACGGAGCCTCCATAATCAACTGTAGCTTCGGGAAATCTTTTTCTCCTAAAGCCGAGTGGGTCTACGACGCCATAAAGTATGCCGCATCCAAGGATGTGTTGATCGTGCATGCCGCAGGAAATGATGGGGAGGACCTAGAGGTTCCCGAGAACAGAAACTACCCCAACGACGATATGGACAGCGACAGCGAGTTTGTGGACAACCTGATCACCGTTGGAGCACTTTCCAGTAGTTATGGCTCCGAAATGGTGGCCTCTTTTTCCAATTATGGAAAACAACGGGTGGATGTTTTTGCTCCGGGCGATGCCATATATTCCACGATGCCCGATGGCCAATACGAGTTCCAAGGAGGTACGTCCATGGCCGCCCCGGCGGTTGCAGGCGTTGCCGCGTTGCTTCTTTCTTATTATCCGGACCTTTCCGCTTCCCAGGTAAAAAACATCATTATGCAGTCCGGACTTAGGACCAAAACATCCGTTATTGTTGCCGGGGATGAGACCAAAGCAACCACTTTCGACAAAATTTCCAAGTCCGGTAAGATGGTCAATGCCTATAATGCCTTAATTTTAGCGGACAACATATCAAACGGCAAAATGACCTTAGAAAGCAATTCAAAATAAAATATGAAGCATTTACGATCCCTCTTTTTTTCGGCCTTTTTTTCGGCCACCCTGTTTTTAAGTGCGCAATCAAGTGACTGGCAACAGCACGTGGACTATACCATGGATGTACAGATGGATGTAACGACCTATCGGTACTCCGGCACCCAAAAATTGGTCTATACCAACAATTCCCCGGATGAGCTGGGCCGTGTTTTTTATCATCTGTACTACAATGCTTTCCAGCCCGGTAGTGAAATGGACATAAGGCTCCAAACCATCAAAGATCCCGATAAACGAATGATGGAAGATGGAAAAAGCAGGATAGCGTCCCTATCGGAAAGTGAAATGGGGTATCTCCACGCTGAATCGCTTACCCAAGACGGCCAACCTGTTTCCTTTACAGAAGAAGGGACCATTCTTGTGGTTGATTTGGCCAAGCCCATTCCTTCCGGAGGAAAAACCACTTTGGAAATGACCTTCAAAGGGCAAGTTCCCCTTCAAATTAGACGTTCGGGAAGAAATAGCAGCGAAGGTGTTGCGCTCTCTATGAGCCAATGGTATCCAAAATTGTCCGAATATGATTTTGAAGGATGGCATCCAAATCCATACATTGCC
This sequence comes from uncultured Allomuricauda sp., assembly GCA_963677115.1. Taxonomy (GTDB): domain Bacteria; phylum Bacteroidota; class Bacteroidia; order Flavobacteriales; family Flavobacteriaceae; genus Flagellimonas. The sequence goes on along the minus strand of OY781874.1, from coordinate 1,401,196 downwards.
CGTGAATTTCATGGTGTTTGGGGCAATTTTGATGTAAAAATCACCTTGGACAAGGATTACACCGTAGGGGGCTCCGGATACCTTCAGAATCCACAAGAGATCGGACACGGATATGAAACTCCGGGAACAAAGGTCAAAACCAAAGGCAAAACCTTGACTTGGCACTTTAAAGCTCCCAATGTACACGATTTTATGTGGGCGGCCGACCCGGACTACATCCACGACATTTATGAAATGGAAGATGGCCCGACGCTACATTTCTTCTACAAGGATAACCCAGCGTTCAATGAAAACTGGAAAAACCTACAGCCGAAAACGGCGGAAGCCATGAAATTCTTCAGCAATAATGTTGGAAAATACCCTTATAAACAATACTCCGTGGTGCAGGGAGGCGATGGCGGAATGGAATATGCCATGAGCACCTTGATCACGGGAGAACGTGAATTTGGAAGCTTGGTCGGGGTCATGGTTCACGAAATGGCCCACTCCTGGTTCCAGCACGTGCTTGCGACCAACGAGTCCGAACACGAATGGATGGACGAAGGCTTTACTTCCTTCATCAGCAGCTTGTGCATGAACAAGATCATGGAACAGGACAAGCAAAACCCTTTTGAGGGTTCCTATCGCGGATATTATGCATTGGTCAACTCTGGTCTGGAAATGCCTCAGTCCACCCATGCGGACAGATATCCCACGAATTTTGCCTATGGCATTTCAGCTTATAGCAAAGGTTCTATTTTCCTTTCCCAATTGGGTTATGTGATTGGTCAGGATAAGTTGATGGAAACCATTCAAAAATATTTCGAGGACTTCAAGTTCAAGCACCCCGTTCCGAACGATATCAAAAGAACTGCGGAAAAAGTATCCGGCATGGAGCTGAATTGGTATTTGACCGACTGGACACAGACTACCAACACCATCGATTACGGAATCAAAAGTGTCGATGCCGATGGCGATAACACCAAAGTTACCTTGGAGCGAATAGGTGAAATGCCCATGCCCTTGGATATCTTGGTCGTTGGCAAGGATGGAACACAAAAAACATACTACATCCCATTGCGCATGATGTACGGGGAAAAAGAAAACCCGTATCCAAACCTTAACCGCACTGTTTTGGAGGATTGGCCATGGGCTTACCCAACATACGAGTTTACCTTGGACATGCCCTTGGAGAACGTACAGGCCGTTATGATAGACCCCTCCCAACTGATGGCGGATGTGGATGGAGAGAACAACGTGTATCAGGCAGAGGAATAAGCTCTGTTCGTTTAACAACACAACAAGGGTGGCCGTTTGTGCCGCCCTTTTTCGTTCAATCTCGGATTTATTTAAGTAATTTACCCTTTCCAAGGAATTAGTCCCCACAATGATGTCTGAAGAAAATACAGGTCCGAACCCTACCAAAACAACCCTAAGGTCCCCTTGGGGGGACATTTCCTTCCCAAAAAAAGAGAAGCTCACCAACAAAAAATTGTTCGAAGCGCTTTTTACGGAAGGCAGGTCACTACATGTATTTCCCATCAAGCTCATCTATTTACCCGTTGATTCCAATGATGGTCCGCAGGTAAAAGTTGCGGTGGTCGCCCCAAAAAGAAGGTTTAAAACCGCGGTGGCACGTAACCACATCAAACGGCTTATGAGGGAGGCGTACCGGCTCAACAAGCCCCTCATTTTTAACAACATTGAAGGGAATTTTGCGTTCATATTTTTATACCTTGGCAAGAAGGCCCCAAGTTTTGATGAAGTAGAAACGGCCATGAAAAAGCTGTTAGATGCCTTTGTAAATAAAGAATCCCATGAAAAGATTGATTAAAAAGCAGGTTTTGATTCCTGTTTTGGCGGTTGTGGTCCTGATCGGGGCCAGTAGTTTTAAAAGCGACTTTTTTGAAATTGCCAAACAGATAGAAATCTTTACGACCCTCTTCAAGGAGCTCAACATGAATTACGTGGATGAGACCAATCCGGCAGAATTGATGGATTCGGCCATAAAGAACATGTTGGGGGAACTAGATCCCTATACGCAGTTTTTGAATGAGCAGGATGTAGAATCCTTCAAAATCAACAATGCGGGAGAATACTCGGGCATTGGGGCCCTTGTACGCTCTTATGAGAACAAATTGGTGGTCGTGGAGCCCTATCAGGGATATGCTGCCGACAAAGCAGGGTTAAAGGCAGGGGATGAGATCATTAAGATCGGGGAGACCGTGGTGGCCGATTTTGACGACAACGCAGGAGAGCTGCTCAAAGGCGCCAACAATTCGACCGTGGAGGTTACTTTTTTACGGCAGGGGGAAACCAAGACCACCACCATTACCAGAGGTGGTGTAGCGGTAGATGCTGTTCCTTTTTATGATATAATCGATGATAAAACCGGATATATTGTTTTGTCCCGTTTTAACCAAAAAGCTTCCAAACAAACACAAACTGCCCTGCAAGATCTTAAAGGCCGTGGTGCCGAACGGTTGATTCTTGACCTTAGGGGAAATCCGGGCGGGCTGTTGTCCGAGGCCATCAACGTTACCAATCTGTTTGTGCCAAAGGGCGAACTTATCGTTACCACAAAATCCAAGGTCAAAAAATTCAATCAAGAATATAGGACGAAAAACAAAGCCGAGGACCTGGAGATTCCATTGGTTGTACTGGTTAACGGAAAAAGCGCATCGGCCAGCGAGATTGTTTCGGGCGGACTTCAAGATCTGGACCGAGCCGTAATCGTCGGTGCAAGGAGTTTTGGCAAAGGTCTGGTGCAACGACCGCTAAAACTTACCTATGGCACACAACTAAAGGTAACCATCTCTAGATATTACACGCCTTCCGGCAGATGCATTCAATCATTGGATTATTGGAACAGGGATGAGCAGGGAAATGCGGTCAGAAACACAGATTTTAACGAGTTTACCACCAAAAACGGAAGAAAGGTCTGGGATGGGGGCGGTGTAATGCCGGATATCACCATCGAGTCCTTGAAAACAAATTCCTTGATCGATGCCCTGGATACCAGCAACATTATTTTTGATTTTGCAACGCAATATTTCTACAGCCACAATTTTGGTTCAGTGGACAACTTTAACCTTTCAAGCTCCGATTATAGTGCTTTCAAGGCCTTTGCCGCGGAACAAAACTTCTCTTACCAGACAAAGACCGAAAAGGTTTTGGAAGAAACCATTAACGCTGATGATACCTTATTGGGCTCCGAGGTGCAAGAAAAGTACAAAGATCTTCTTCTTGCGGTAAACAGGGGAAAAATCAATGCCTTGGATACCTATGAAGACGAAATCAAAAAAAATCTGGAGGACGAGATCATTACCAGATATTTTTACCGGGAAGGTCTTTACAGGTATTATTTAAAACATGATGATGCCATTCTAACCGCTTCGGAATTACTTGCGGACAACAACAAATATTCCTCTATTTTAAAATAAAAAACTTCCTCTACCAATCCAAACAGGGCATCTGTCAATTCAAAAGGTATAACCGTCAAATGTAGTAGTTAATTCATGTTTTAAGATGGTACATTAACTTAAAACTTAGATATGACCTATACCTTTCTAACCCTTATTTTGGTTGTTACTGTGCTTTTGTTTTGGCTCAACAATCTTATGAAGAATTGTTTTTCCCGATCTTTTTGTATTCTGAGAAACCGCAAGAACAAATCCATGGAAACAAAAGAGGCCTCGATCATCTCAGTAAAAACCATTAAAAAAGGGAGGAAACCACTTTTGGAGCTCTTGGTGTTGTTCGAAAACTTTTCCGGAAATCATATACACAGAAAAATAAGGGTTTGGGACAGTAAGCCACACTTACGCCGTTTTGAAAAGGACAAGAGCATACCAATTGGACTCAATGCTGCCCGAAAACCCAAAGACCCTGTTTTCTTGTCTCAAGACGTTTGTCGGTTTTCATTCGTGTTTGTGCTTATTTGCATTTTAAAAATCCTAGTGTATCTCTTCGGAAGTTATATTTTAGTGGGAGAAGCCTTGGAGAGGGTATTTTCTTCCCCGGAAGAATATGAAACGATTTTTAGGAGGTCCCAAACCTGGCAAATCGGACTAATTCTTATCAATGTAAGTATTCTTTTATACTTCCTTTTACGAAGAATTGGGGTTTTGGTGAACGGAAAAACCACCTTGCAAAACTGGAACCTTTTGTATTACGGGGTTGGCACCACTGCGGTAATTACAAATCGCAAAGAAACGGGTCAATATATAGCCAACGAAAAGACGATACAATATTCATATACTTTTAAAAACCCTTTGGGCGAGAGAATTCAAGGTGTTGACAAAAAAGTTCTTAGCGACACTGATGCCAGCGCCATTTTTGAATCTGATCAGTTGGAAATCATGTACCTTCCCCATAACCCGAAAGCGTCGCGCATAACGGAAAATTTAGAATCCCAAGATTTTGTGCTTCTACTCAATAAATTGTTTATGGTGGTGGTTTTTATTTTTTCCGTTGTTTTTGTTTTCTCTTTTTATGATACCGTATTCGGGCTTTGATATTAGTTTTGTTAGTCCCCTTCTTCGTAATATACTTTGATCAGGGACAGGGTATTGTTCTCAAAAAAGAATTCCATAGCGCCATATATATCTGTATAAATGAATTTGGTTGCGACAGCAGCTTCCTGTCCGTCAATTTGCATGACCGTTAAAAACACTTCTCTTGGAATACCCACCCTTATTCCTTTCAAAACGGATAATTTTGGTGTGGTTATGTTAGCGGAATGCTTCCCCTCTTGAAACTGATAAAAATTGATTTCCGTTTCCTTATGCCTCATCGTTATTAAAGCGTCACTGTCCCGAGAAAACTCGTCCTCTATATAATCAATGTCTATCGTTGTTTCGTTGCCCAGAAGCACTTTAATAGAATCCATCTGCAAGGTAAAATCATATGGGTCGTACAAATCGATTTCAGATGCTATCTCGTATGTTTGTTCTGGGGTCGCTGCGGCTTTTTCTCCATAATGTTGCTCCGTTGAGTCGATTTTTTTGGATAGGTGGTTCTTGGTTGCTCCTTCTTTTGGATCTTTACATGCCAAGCAGACAAATAACAGGGTATAGATAATGGTTTTAGGTCTCATTTTTATAGTTGTTTTCAGATTCTATATCCAAAATAGTCAAACGTTCAAAAAAGTAACCCTGTCAATTGACGGATACAGGGTTTGAGTTTACGAATGCTCCTCCTGAGCATATGTGTTTTATACCGATAAATGCTTTTTCTGCTTTTGTGCAAGAGCAGTAACTATGACCTCCACCTCACAAATTTGTATGACGATACATTGAAAAAAAGGAATTAATTCTATTTTTGGGCATGCAACAACTCAAGGTCTGTGAACTTTTTGCGGGTGTTGGCGGCTTTCGTCTGGGATTGGAAAACACGAAACACTACCAAATAGTGTGGAGCAACCAATGGGAGCCTTCTACAAAAATGCAGCATGCTTCTTTAGTATATGAAGCACGTTTTGGGCCCGAAAATCATTCCAACGCCAACATTGAGACCGTAAAAACCGAAGACATCCCGGACCATGACGTTCTTGTTGGTGGTTTTCCATGCCAAGACTATTCCGTGGCAACTTCCTTAAAAAACTCCAAGGGGCTAATTGGTAAAAAAGGAGTCCTTTGGTGGTCCATTCACCGGATTCTTTCGGAGAAAAAAAATAAGCCCAAGTATTTATTTCTGGAAAATGTGGACCGTCTTTTAAAATCGCCATCCAACCAACGTGGAAGGGATTTCGCCGTCATGCTCCGTAGTTTGTCGGATTTGGGCTATGCCGTGGAATGGCGCGTGATCAATGCGGCCGAGTACGGCATGCCCCAGCGCCGAAGACGGGTTTTTTTTCTGGCATATTTTAGGGATACCGAAATATACAATAAACTCCAAAATTCCCATTCGACAGATTGGTTGCTCAAGGATGGAACGTTCTGCGATGCTTTTCCTGTTGAGCAAACCACAAAAAATCTTGTTGAATTTGATTTGGAAGAGGATTTGGTCCAATTATCCCATAACTTTAATAAAGAAGAAAAGCTATCTCCTTTCTTGAATACAGGAATGTGCATAGATGGAAAAGTATCCACCTTAAAAACAATTCCTGCCTACGATGGCAAAAGAACCTTCCTCTCCGATATTTTGAAAAAAGGTAAAGTTCCTCCAGAATATAGTATTGATGAAACAGACCTAGCCAAATGGAAATATTTAAAGGGTTCAAAAAAAGAAATACGCAAGACCAGCAATGGTTTTGAATACAATTATAGCGAGGGCAGCATGGTTTTCCCCGATGCCCTTGATCAACCTTCCAGAACTATAATAACCGGTGAGGGCGGAAAATCCCCATCTCGGTTTAAGCACGTGGTCCAGACCTCCAAGGGACTGCGAAGACTCTTACCTGTTGAATTGGAACGGTTGAACATGTTTCCGGATAATCATACCAAATTGGAGGGCATTTCGGATGCCAAGCGTGCCTTTTTTATGGGCAACGCCCTGGTTGTGGGCATTGTGGAAAAAATAGGTGATTCCCTGTTCCAGAAAATATCCGAACTTGAAAAACAACTTCAAAGCTGATCTATCCAAAGAAAAAAAACTGACCCCTTTACTGGATTCGTACTATCAAAAACACTTAAAACATTATAGTTTTGAACGTGTTACCCATCTTAAAAAACAATTGCAGGGCATAGATCTTATCCTAAAGGATAAAGCTTCTGAAAAGCAATTTTTTGTGGATGAAAAAGCGCAATTGGATTACGTGAACGAAAGTTTGCCCACGTTTGCCTTTGAACTGGTTTATCACAAAAATGGAGTACAAAAAGAGGGTTGGCTGTTCGATATTGCCAAAAAGACCCATTTTTATGCCTTGGTGACCAGTATTTATTCAGATGAAGGAGATGAGTTCACCAGTTGTAACATCACTTGGGTAAACCGTGAAAAATTGATTCTTTGTTTGCACGAACTGGGATTGAATCAAAATAATTTAAAACAATTGTATTTTCAGCATAAAGAAAATCATGGAAAACTGATTCTTGAGCAACTTGATTCCCGAAATCAAGGGTATTTGTTCTTTTCCCATGAAAACAAAGCCGAACAACCTGTGAACCTTATTCTAAGATTGGCTTTTCTGGAACAGATCGGTGTGGCGAAAAGGTTGGTTTGATCAGTTTATGTTGTCATGCCTTTAAAATGCATCTTAATTTTATGCTTTCAACATTCTCCGATGCGGAATGCCATCTTCCAAATATTCCTCACCAGTGACTTTAAAACCAAGTTCCGTGTAGAATTTTAATAGATAGGATTGCGCCGAAATTTCTATCGCTTTGTCAGGAAATCGTTGATCAATGGCGGCCAATGAAGCTTGCATAATCTGTTTGCCCAGTCCATATTTTCTTTGGTCTTGACGCACCACTACCCTACCAATACTTACATTATCAAAATAATCGCCAGGTTTAAAAATCCGTGTATAGGCTACCACTGCGTTATCTTTAATTCCCATGACATGAAGCGCTATTTGGTCCTTGTTGTCCACATCCTGGTACACACAGTCCTGCTCCACTACAAATACCTCGCTGCGAAGGCGCAGTATTTGATAGAGTTCTTTGTTGGTGAGCTGGTCAAAGGTTTTTACGGATACCTGCATCAATCTTGTACTATTATGCTTTTGGAATCGCACTTATCAAACTCCGGCTGTATGTTTACATGGTTGATACCGTGCTTGTGGTAGACATGCTCCTCTATTTTTTCAAGGATTTCATCAAACTCGGAAAGGCGAATATCATTTTTAAAATCGATATGGGCCTCCATGTGGACTTCGTCCTCGTTGAGTTGCCAAATGTGCACATGGTGTACGTTTTTGACGGGCTCGATGGTACAGATTGATTCCACAATATCCTGGATCACCACGGATTTTGGCGTGAAGAGCATCAATACCTTTGTGGATTCCTTCAATAGGTCGTATCCCATATAGATCAAATACACACCTATGATCATCGTAAGAATGGCATCCACCCAATAAATCTGTAAATATTTCATCAGAATACCGCCTATCAAAACCGCTACGGATGCCATCATATCGGTAAGCAAATGCAAATAAGCGGATTTCATGTTCATATTGTCCTTGGAATCCTTCTTCAACAACAATACACTAAAACCATTGCCCGCAATGGCGATCAAAGCAAGCCAAATTACCAAGTTGGATTCTATTACTTGTGGTTCCAACAAGCGCTCAACAGCTTCTTTCATTAAAATAACGGCCACGACCACCAAGGTTGCCGCATTGATGAAGGCCGCCAAAATTTCTGCCCTTTTGTACCCAAATGTTTTAAGGTTGGACGCTTTTTGTTGTCCCAATCGCCTTGCCACATAACTTATGACCAAGCTGAGTACATCGCTGAAATTATGGAGCGCATCGGACAACAAGGCCAAACTCCCGGAAAGCAATCCACCGATAATTTGGGCCACTGTAATGCCAATGTTCAGAAAAATGGATATCAGCAGATTTCTTCCCTTAAGATCGGGATGTTCGTGCGCATGTGAATGTCCGTGATGATGGTGGCCCATAGGGTTTATCTACAAGGGATTTTTTCGATTCTACGTTCGTGACGACCGCCTTGAAACTCGGTTTTTAAGAATGTTTCCACCATATCCAATGCCTGTGGCAGTGCTATAAAACGTGCGGGCAGGCTCAAAATATTGGCATCGTTGTGCTCCCTGGCCAATTCGGTGATTTCCTTGTTCCAACACAGGGCGCCCCTAACACCTTGGTGCTTATTAATGGTCATGGTAGCCCCATTGCCGCTACCGCAGATAACTATCCCAAAATCCACTTTACCTTCCTCCACATCTGTTGCCACAGGGTGGGTAAAATCCGGATAGTCCACACTATCGGTACCGTCGGTTCCATAATTGATGACTTCTATTCCTTTTGATTTTAACAGACCTATAATAGCAAGTTTGTAATCGGTTCCAGCGTGGTCGTTTCCTATGGCAATTTTCATGTTTATTGTATTAAAATGGGTACATCGCAAAGGTACAATATCTTTTTATGTGCCGTTGTTTATAAAAATGATCGGATTTTTACATGGCGTTAAAAAACAAGCTATTAACAATACCACCATTTTGTTAACTATTTACCCAAAACTTATGGTAACGAAATTTTGTAATTCAAGAAAATCGATCAGTAGGAATAATTATTTAATGTTGGGTTGATATTCGATTAAAAATTAATCAACCACTATCAAGAACTTTTTCACGGTAATTAACATTAAAAAGACATTAACTTTTCAATAAATTGATGTTGATAACGGTTATTAAAAACTGTGTACAAAAAATCTAATCCATTGATTTTTAAAATTCTTGTGGTCTTACAAATTGTGAACAAAATAGTTTGATCGTTCACAGCAACTTTTTTCCTAAAATTTTATTCCACATTTCAACGATCTATCATAACCATCATTTTAATTAAATTTAAAAAAGAAGAAAAAATATAATATTGATTATTGTTGATAAAGTTGACTTTGTTTGAGATTACTCTTCCTTTCCTTGTTGGCCAAGGATTATAATTCGTATTTTTCAAAAAAATAAAGACGTTAATGTCAAAGAAAAAGAAGAGAGCTGGTAGTCAGCGAAAGAATGAAATTACGAAGGGCATTTTCACCGTACTGGAAAAGGAACCATCTAAAAGCTTCAATTATAAGCAAATAGCGTCAAAACTCGGAATAGAAGATACACAGGACCGCAACCTTTTGATCCAACGTTTGGGACAGTTAAGGGCCGGTGAACGTATTTTGGAGCCCGAACGGGGCAAGTTCCAAAAGAAGCAATCACTTCATACCTATTACACAGGAAGGGTGGATCTTACCACAAGTGGCAACGCCTATATTATTGTGGATGAACTGGAAGATGACATCTTTGTTCAGAACAATAAGTTGAACCGTGCTTTCCATGGCGATACGGTAGAGGTTTTTATCAAACCAAGGCGTAAAAGCAAGAAAATGGAAGGTGAGATTTCCAAGGTCCTCGAGCGGAAAAAGACGTCTTATGTAGGTATTGTGGACAAGCAAAAAAGCTTTGCCTTTGTACGCCCTACGGATTCCAGGATGTATACGGACATTTTTGTCCCGCCCGAAAAATTGAAGAAGGCAAACGATGGGGACAAGGTATTGGTAAATCTTGGGGATTGGCCGGATGATACCGATTCCCCATACGGGGAGATTGTGGAAGTATTGGGACGCCCCGGGGAACACAACACCGAGATACATTCCATTTTGGCCGAATATGGATTACCGCACGAGTTTCCTTACGAAGTGGAAGAGTTTGCCAAAACCGTCGATACCAGTATAAAGGAATCCGAAATCGCAAAGCGAAGGGATATGCGGGAGGTGTTGACCTTTACCATAGATCCCAAGGATGCCAAGGATTTTGATGATGCACTTTCCTTCCAAAAGTTGGAAAATGGCCATTATGAAATCGGTATCCATATAGCCGATGTTTCACACTATGTGCAGCCGGATACCATTTTGGAGGATGAAGCCTACGACAGGGCCACATCGGTATATTTGGTGGACAGGGTGGTTCCCATGTTGCCGGAGGTATTGTCGAACATGGCCTGTTCCCTCCGTCCCAATGAGGAAAAATATACGTTTTCCGCAGTTTTTGAAATGGATGACAATGCCAAATTGGTAAAGCAATGGTTTGGTAGAACCGCCATTAATTCAAACGAACGTTTTGCCTACGAAGAAGCGCAGCACATTATAGAAACCGGACAAAACAGGATTCCAAAGGAGATATCCATCAGGGAAGGAGCGTATTCCGTTTCGGATGATGTTGTGGATGCCGTTCTCACTTTTGATCGGTTGGCAAAGATCATGAGACAGGCCCGGATGGATGCCGGTGCCATTTCTTTTGATAAAATAGAAGTGAAGTTCCATCTCTCCGAGGACAATGAACCCGTTGGCGTTTACTTTAAAGAAGCAAAGGATGCCAATAAATTGATAGAGGAATTCATGCTCCTGGCCAATAGAAAGGTTGCCGAGTTTATTGGCAAACAGAAGAAAACTTTTGTCTATAGGGTACACGACAAGCCGGATGAGGACAAATTAATGGCTTTGAACGGTGTTATCTCCAGATTCGGACATAGCATCAACCTTAAGGACAGTAAGACCATTAACCAGTCCCTGAACAGGTTGTTGGAGGATGTAAAAGGCAAAAAAGAACAAAATTTAGTGGATACGTTGGCGATCCGTAGTATGAGCAAGGCCATCTATACCACCGAGAATATTGGCCACTATGGTCTAGGGTTCGATTATTATACCCATTTCACCTCGCCCATACGCCGTTATCCGGACGTAATGGTCCACCGTTTGTTGCAACATTATCTGGATAAGGAAAAAGAGCCAAAGGCTACCGTTTATGAAGAAAAGTGCAAACATTCCTCGGATATGGAACTTTTGGCGGCCAATGCGGAACGGGATTCCATCAAGTACATGCAGATCAAATTTATGGAGGACCATAAAGATCAAGAGTTCTTAGGTGTAATTTCAGGTGTTACCGAATGGGGTATTTATGTGGAAATTGTTGAGAACAAATGTGAGGGCATGATCCGCATCCGCGATATCAAAGACGATTACTATATTTTTGATGAACGCCAGTATGCCATAATCGGCGAACGTACCAAACGAATGTACCAGCTGGGGGACGAAGTTTATGTAATGGTAAAGAATACGGATTTGGTAAAACGCCATCTGGACTTTTCGTTGATCGGTAAGAAGAAATAATACTATTTTGGAATAAAATTTGTTATCCTATTGAGAACCAAATTTTTATAACATGAGAATTATTACGATTGTTATTTTGTTCCTATCCCTTCAATATATTGAAGCACAGGATGCTACCATAACCAAAAAGCTCCAAAAGTTTACAGAGGTGAAAGGGTTTGACGGTATTTCCGTTAATTTGATACGATCGAACGAAAACAAGGCGGTGATCACCGGTGCCAACACCTCCAATGTGGCCATTGTCAACAACGAAGGTGTCCTGAAAATCCGGATGGAAATCGTTAAAATTTTTAGCGGATATAGAACCTATGTAGATCTTTATCATTCTGAAGAGTTATTGGTTATTGATGTGAACGAGGATGCCAGGATATCTTCTGACGATACCTATGTACAAAAAGTTTTGGAACTTAAGTCACAGGAGGGCGGGGAACTCGAAATCAACTGTGAAGTGGACCAATTATTGATAAAAGCGATTTCCGGAGGCAAAGTTTTTGCCGGCGGGTTTTCCAATACTCAAGATGTGATCATTAACACAGGTGGTGAGTACAGTGGTAGAAACTTTAAGACAAAGTTCACCACCATAAGCGTAAATGCAGGCGGCAACGCAGAAATTTATGCAACCGACTATGTAAAGGCCAATGTAAAGGCCGGAGGGGAAGTGCTGGTCTATGGAAATCCAAAAAAAATGGACGAGCATACCCTTTTTGGAGGAAAAATAAAAAGAGTGAATTAAAAATGATTGATGATATCCAAGCTGCCATCCCTTTGGGATTCTTGTTGAGCTTTATGATCGGACCTGTTTTCTTTGTATTGTTGGAAACCAGTGCTACAAAAGGTTTTAGGGCAGGTGTGAGTTTGGATGTTGGAGTAATTTTTGCCGATATTGTATTTCTGCTTATTGCTTATTTCAGTAGTTTTCAATTATTGGAAAATTTGAGCAACGAACCTGGACTGTTTGTTTTCGGGGGTATGATCTTGTTGGTCTACGGGATTTTTCTTTTTGTGAAGAAGACCAAAAAAAAGACCAATGTAAAGGCATCCAAGGGAACGTACTTAGGTTTATTGGTAAAAGGATTTCTTCTGAATTTCATTAATATAGGGGTATTGGCCTTCTGGTTAGGGTTGATTATTGTGGTAGGGCCCAGTTTGGAAAACAACCCCAATAGAATGGTGGTCTTTTTCGGTACGGTGCTGATGGTCTATTTTGCGACCGACCTTGTTAAGATACTTTTGGCCAAGCAATTAAAAAAATACTTGACCCAAGAACGCATAGTTTTGATAAAGAAAGGATTGGGAATCGTTTTGATCATCTGTGGGATAGTGCTGATCAGTAAGGGCTTTTTACCGAACGACCGATTTGATCTTCAGGAGCGGATAGAGCGGATCGAACACCTATAAACAAAAAAACCCAGCACGGAGTACTGGGTTTTTGAGGCATCGAGCGGATTCGAACCGCTGTACAAGCTTTTGCAGAGCTCTGCCTAGCCACTCGGCCACGATGCCAAAGGGATCGCAAAGCTAAAAATATTTTATGAATATTTGGATCGAAAAATAATCTAAATATGCATTAAAAAATTTGAGGCATCGGGTGGACTCGAACCACCATAAAAATCCTTGCGGGACTTTGTCTATCCAATTCGACCACAATGCCATTTACATTGATAACAGCAAAAATATAAAAACAAAATTTCAATCAGTGCTTAATTATCAGCGTTTTATCGATTAATTCTTAGTTTCACCGAAACGCTTTCCACATCGCCTCCGATGGGCGGATTGATCTTGGAAACTTCGACTTCGACCTCGGTTACTTCTTCTATTTCTTTGAAAATACGGTCAATAATACGTTTGGCCACATGTTCCAATAAATTGGAACGAACTTTCATTTCTTCTTTTATAATGTTGTTCAGGTGGACATAATCCACAGTTTCGCTCAACTGATCGGATATTGCGGGCTTCGAAAGATCGGCAGAAATTTCAAGATCAACCCTGTAATCGCTCCCGATGAGCATTTCCTCCCTCAAACATCCATGATTTGAATGGATCCTAATGTTCCTAAGCCTGATCTTTCCCAAAATTGTAAATTATATAAGAAGGGCAAAAATAGGGCAAAATCCCATTAAATCAATACATACATCTACAGTTACTTATTCCTTGGAAAAGGTCCATACCCACGGTAACTACATGTGTACCGGTACTATAGCCCAAAATTTCGTTGGTGATCACCTGATAGGAATAGCCAAAATAGAAGTTACTTTTCTTGAGTCCGGCTATAGGGGCGATGTACAAGGGTTCCCCCAATTGGTCATTTAAAAAGCGATAGGTCAGACCGACATAATAATAATCTTCAAAATCGCGGAAGCGGAACTTGGCGTTCAGATCAGTAACGGAACGGCCATCGCTTTCGAACCACTGAAAGAATACGGATGGTTCAATTTCCAGTTTACTGTTCTTGCTCTTGGAAAAGCTATAGCCGGAATAAACGTAATAATTTCTGAGCTTGTTGGGCTCTATGGTAATTATATCGGTATTAAAGTTGGATAAATCCTTGTTTAGGACATTTCCTGCATTTGCACTAAAAAAGAACTTATCGTAGCGATAAAGTACCCCCAAATCAAAATTGTGGTTGGTGGTCGCCTTATCATCTGCCGGTAACTGACCATTGTTCTCTTGGAACTGTTCCACATCTATTCTAAACTGGTTAAAATTGTATGAAATTCCGAAGGAGAGGAAAATATCGTCGTACCTGTCCAATGTCAAATGGTGCGCAAAGGATACCCTGGCCCCCCTTTGCCTTGTATAGCCATTACTATCGTTATAAAGCATCATTCCTATTCCGGACCTGTTCCCAATTCTGGCATCTGCGGCCAAGGTTTGCGTATCAGGGGCATCTTCTATGCCCACCCACTGTGTAAGACCGTTTAAACGGACTTTTATATGATCTCCGATACCTGCATAGGTCGGGGACATTAAAAATGGATTATCGGCGATATATTGGGACAATTGGGGCACGGTCAACTCTTGTCCCTTGGCACAGAGTACCAAGGAAAACAATAAGATGGTTACGTATATTCTTTTTTGCATGGGGTTAAGCAGGTTAAGTGTTATTCTCTATATAATGTAAAGTGACCTACAAACTCTCTGTTATCCTGTGCTCCCTCAAGTCGGACAACATACCAGTAATCTCCGGTGGGCAATGGGTTACCATCGTAATTTCCATCCCATCCTTTAACATTACGGGTCATCTCTTCCACCACTCTACCATAACGGTCATAAATCTTGATTAGTACGTCCGGGAACCCTTCAATGTTGTCAGGTATCCAAATATCGTTGCGACCGTCGCCATCTGGGGTGAAAAAGTTAGGGAATTCGATATCTATGAACTCCATAAATATTTCTGCGATGGCCTCACAACCGTTCTGATCTATTACCGTTACGGTGTAAGTTCCCGTGCTGCTAATAAAGAACGTGTTATCGGTTCCATTGTCCACATCATTAAAATGGAAAGTATAATCCGCTACGCCACCCTCGGCGATCGCCGTAATTTGGTTGATGGTTCTATTCTCCAATGTCAGTACCAAGGGTTCAAACGTATCGATGGTAAAGTCATAGGAAACCATGCACCCATTGGCATGCGCTATGGTCAGATAGTGGTCCCCTGGCACCATATTTGTAAAATCAGGGGATAACTGCATATCTGCAGGGTCGGTGGAATCTAGGGCATATATTAGATCGCCGGCTACGGATTCATCTTCCAAAACAATGTTCAAATAGTTATTGGGTATATTTCCGGTACACTCGTATATTGGCGTTACGGTTGCTGCGAGTACAACACCGGGGTCTATTTCCACGATAACATTGGTTTCGCAGCCTTGAGCATCTTTAATAAACACTACATGTGTTCCTGCGGTCAAGTTTTGGAACAAGGTCTGATTTTGTACAAAGTTTACATCCGCACTACTGTTCAAACTGGTTTCGTAAGGAGCTGTTCCACCGGAAATTTGTAGTTCGAACGAACCATCGCCACTTTCAAAACATACCTCATCGGTAATGTTGATGGCTTCCGCAACAATAGGTTCTGGTTGTTCAAGTTCAAATTGGAAGGATATGAAACATCCGTTCACATCTTGGGCAATGACATCGTAGATGCCCGGTGCCAGATTGGTAAAGGTATTCTGGGTATCGAATCTGTTTAGGTTTGGTGAAATAGCGTATAGTATCTCACCTGTTCCACCGGATACCTCAACGGAAATGGTACCATCTTCCATTCCGGCACAGGTGATATCGGTAAATTCGTTCCTTTCCACCTGCAATGGAGCTGGATCTTGGATAGGAATAACAAGGGATTCTTCAATACAATCTTCGCTGGTTACCCTAACATAATATTCGCCGGCCATGAGGTCGTCGAACCTTCCTGTGGTATTGGGTCCATCTACCAAATTACTGAAACCGGGATCGTTGAACAATTCGTAGCTATAGTTGCCCAGACCACCTGTTGCACGCGCAATAATGGTAGCAGTGGCTTCTCCCGCACAATTGATGAAAGCTGCCCTATCATCTATTTCCAATAGTAATTCAGGTGGCTCTCTAAGACTCACTTGATTCGAAATCATGGCAGTACATAGATTGGAATCCCGTACCTCAAATTGATATTCACCAGCTCCCTTATTAAAGAATTCGTGATAGGTAGAATCACCAAAATTTTTCCAAGTTGAGGTATTTACATCAAAATATTGATAAGGAGCTTTTCCACCGGTTGCGGATAAACGCATGCTTCCATCGGTGAAACACGTCAGGTCCGCAAGTTTGATCAGAGAGGCCCTTACTTCTGTTGGTTCCGAAATGGTAACGGGGTCCGTTGTATCACTACAGCTCCAATTATCGGTAACCGTAATACTGTAGGTTCCGGCACCTAAATTGTTGAATATTTTGCTTCTTTGGGGACCTGTGGTGAATACAATGGTCGTTCCCGCTTCATCATAATAATTCAATTGATAATCATAGGAACCGCTGCCTCCGGTCACTGGATCTGCCCAAACCGATGCAGTTTCATCTCCATGGCAATCCAATGCGGTAGTGGATACATTGATATCCGCAACAATCGGGTTGGGTTCTACCAAGGTCAGTGTTCTATCTTCAAAACAGCCTCCATCATCGGTAACCCTTACTGTGTAAACTCCTGCGGACAAACCAGTAAATATATAGCTCTGTACATTGTAGATTGTGGGGTACACCTGTGTCGTTGTGGTGTTGGTCAAAACAATATCATATGGGGCGTATCCCCCTACCGGTGCCACTAATATCTCCCCAAGATCATCGGTACAGGTGACGCTGGCCACTTGTTGTGGTGTAAAATCCAGCTCGGCACTTGGTGAAACTATGGTCACGGTACCTGAGGTGGCATCACAAAAAGGAGTACCTGTCGCGGTGACTTCAACATAATAGTTGCCACCAATCAAGTCAGGGTGTGTTACAGGGAATGGACCTGTTGCAGTATTTTCACTTGCGGATACGATAAGTGTACCATCTGCCCTGAACACACTATAATCGAAAGGACCATTGTAATTGGATACGGTTATGGTCAACTCTCCTGCATCATCAAAACACATGGCTGGTGATGAGGGCACGGCTTCCACATCGATAAGATCGTATGGCTCCACTCGGTGCGTAATAAATTCGTAGCATCCGGTACCGTTATCGGTTACCTGAATGGTGTAATCACCGGGACTTGGCAGCGTAAAGGTAGCTCTGTCCGTTGCTACGGTCTGGCTATCCCCGGTTTCCAAAACTTCAAAAGTCAAGTCGTCAGGAGTGGATTGTCCACTGGCTATTACTGTGATATCTTCTCCAAGATTTGAACAAGTGATATCCACCACATTTGCTATGGACAGACTCATTTGTGGCAATGGATCAATGGTTTGTGTTGGCAGTGGGAAAGTACATCCGTTGCTGTCCCTTATCACAATATCATACGTTCCGTCCAATGTTGTGGTATAGGTAAATACATTTCCTACGGTCGGGATAAAATTACCACCGTTTACACTATAGAAATACGTTGGTGTTCCTGTTCCCGTTGCTATGGTAACTTCTATTTCAGCTTGTTGTGTTCCATTGGTAGCATCACAGGTCAATTGTGCAATGCCCGTTACAGTGGCATCTAGAGGTGCGGGTTCGGTAATGGCTACTTGATTTACAAGTTCACATCCTCTTCCGGAAACTACACGAACATTATAAACACCACCGGGCAGATTTTGGAACAAAGGATCTGTTTGTAACGGACGGTTTATAGCACCTCCGCTAACGGCAATTAGTTCATATTCGTATACTGGGTTGTCGGAACCAGGGCCCAAAGTAACTCGAATTGTTCCGTCACTATCTCCTGCACAGGTAACATTAGTGCTGGACAGTGTGAAGGAGACAGGTGTTGGTAACTCAAGTTCCACACTCGTAGTTGCACTACATCCGGATAAGGTGGTATCGTAAACTACGGCATCATATAGACCGGCATCCAATCCATTGAATATGTTGGATGGTTGTGCACTTCCGGTAACGCTTGTTCCTGTGTTAGGACCAGAGGCATAAAAAAGCTCATATTCGTAAGAACCGGAACCACCAGATGCGGTAAGCGTTACCTGACCATCACCGTCGGCACAACTAGGCATCACTGTAGGCAATGCGGTTAGTGCTATAGGTGGCTCAATGGTTATGGTCTGTGTATCCGCACATCCGTTTACATCTCTTATTGCAACGGAATAACTTCCAGATGACAAATTGGTGAATTGATGGGTATCACCTGCATTTGCCATCGTTGTTGATTGATATGCCCCACCATTTAGACTCACGGAATATGGGCCAACCCCTACATTATCCAAGGTTACTGTGATATTGAAAGTACCCTCGTCTCCAGCACATTGATTGCTGGTCAACGAAATTACGGGTGTAGGGTCATCAGCAATAGTAATGTCCAAAGGTGTGGTTGTACAATCGTTGGAATCCAACACATATACATCCCACTCCGTGTTTACAGATGGATCTAGTTCTTCATAATTGTTCGTTGTATAATCAGAGCTTGCTGGAGTAGCGCCATCTTGCACAAAGGCATAGGTGAAGCTTCCTGAACCTCCTCCCGCTAGCACGGTTACATTGGCATCATTATTACAAGTACCATTGACTTGGCTAATCAAGTTAAGGGTCACAGGGTTGGGCTCCCTAATACTAAAGTTATAGGTATTGGAACATGATGGTGTTGTGGCTTCTTGGAAGTACAATACATAATCTCCAGGAGAAAGATTGTTGATGGTAACTTCGGGTGTTGGACCTGGCCCTGCAGGACCAGTCACACTTCCTGAATATGCGCCACCAAGGGGTGTATTGGTCAAAGATTCCCTGATTTCATAATTGATAATGGTTACTGACGAATCATAGTCCTCAAACTGGAAGGCGATAGAACCATCAGTATCCCCATTGCAACTTACATCGGTAACCGTAGGGTCTGCTACCACATCAATATTGGATAATGGGGGTATGTCTATTACAACAAAACTGGAACAGTTGGTATCCGTATCCAAAGCTCTTATGACATAGGTCTGGCCTGCATCCAAACCATTGAATACTGCGGTTACTTCTGAACCTGCACCAGGTGTGGTTGAATCGGGAAGTGTACCGGGGCCATAAATTTCAAACGAATAATTGCCCGATCCACTATCTGCGGTTACTTCAATGGTTCCTCCAACAATACAATCGGAGAATGCCGTGTTTTCAAGAGTAAGAAACGGACTTGCTAGAATCCTTACTGGATTTTCATAATATTCACAGCCTTTTGCATCGATAACCCTTACATAATAATCGCCAAAGGCAAGACCATCGAAAACGACATTTCTGCTAGATGTATTTACCACTGGGTTGGGCCCGATAGTGGGAACTATATTGTTTTGACTATCGTATAAGGTGTAGGTAAAGTTGGGAACACCGCCACTGCTCAATGGAATTTGTACCTCGATTCTACCTGGAATATCCCCTCCTGATGGATCGCAGGAGACATCAATAGGCGTTACATTGGCCGTAAACGGATCTGGATCTGTTAAAGTTACCGTATCCGTGTATGTACAGTTTTTTGAATCTCTTACGGTGTAAGCGTAGTTTCCTGGCGCCAAACCGGTATATGTGGTCTGGTTAGTAAAAGCACTACCATTAAAACTGATTTGGTAAGGTGCCGAGCCAAAGTTGGTGTCCACAACAATTTGAACAATACCATTGATATCTCCACTACATACAGGTTCTGTAACTGTTGCTGTGCCCTGGGGAGGAGATAGTGGATTGACTGTCAATGTATTGGTTTCTACCACGCATCCTTCCGAATCGGTTACCCTAAATTGATAGGTTCCATCCGAAGAGGTTGTATATGGAAATGTTCCCGCATAAGGAGTGTATCCCGCTCCATCAATATTTACTTCGTACGTATATGTAGGATAGCCACCGTTTACCGTCAAGCCAAGTTCGGCGTCTGGAGAAACGGTACAATCAAGGTCCTTGTCCAAGGACAGGTTAGCTGTCAATTGTGGTGCGACTACAATAGGAGTATCAATATCATCGGAACAACCGTTGACATCCACCACAGTAAAGGTATATGTGCCGGGAACCAGATTGTTGAATGTATTGGAACTGCGAAGCGGTCCACCATTTATACTGTAGGAGTAAGGAGCGGTTCCACCGGATACACCAACCACTACAACAGCACCTGTTGTGGCGTCATAACATAAATCGGTGGTTGCATCAACATTAGCGGTTGGCGGGGTTATCATGTTCATTGGGAATGAATCCGGAACTTGACAACTATTGGCATCGGTTACGGACACATTATAAGTGCCAGATTCATCAAGATTATTGAACACTCCAGTAGTATTTGTATACGTTGTTCCGCTTACTGGATAGGTAATGGTGTACTCATATCCTCCCCATCCTCCGGAGGCCGTCAAGGTTACACTACCATCTGTGTCACAAGTTGGTGGTGTAGGTGTTACAGTTAACGTTAATGGTGCTGGTGGAGCCGCAATGGTAACCGTAGTGGTATCAACACAATTGGTATCGGTATCGGTCACCGTAATGGTGTAGGTGCCGTCCTCTAGATTGCTTAATGGGATGGTTGGATTGGTTTCTGCGGTTCCAGTATCGGTATATGCTGAAGGTCCGGTTATGGAATAATCATAAGACGTATTAAATGCAGAAACCGTAAAAAGAGCTTCGCCATCAGCAGCATTTACACAACTGATGTTTGCGGTAGCTTGACCAACGACACTGATTGGTGTTGTTGGCAGGATGGTATAGGTTTCGGTATATTGACACCCATTGGCGTCGGTAACCCTAAAGGTATAGGAATCAGGGTCTAGATCGTTAAAAATTGCTGTATCTCCAGACACTGAATCGGCCGGTAAAACTATCGGTGCAATGATTTCAAAGGTAAAGGCAGCGGTTCCTTCCGCTACAGTGACCGTTACGTCCGAAGTTTGATCGGGACATCCTGGTATGGTCGCCGCAAAGCTTAGGTCCGATGGTGGATCGGAGGGCGGAATGGTCACAGCATCTGAAAAAGTACAACCGTTGGCATCCCTTACTGTTAAAGTGTATGTGCCGTCTGTCAGGTTGGAAAAGGATTCTTCCAACAAAGTACCAGAGTCGGCAACAAAGTTTACCCCATCAACACTGTATTCGTATGGTCCGTTGCCACCTTGTACGTTGAATATTCTAACTTCTCCAGGTTGTGAACAGGTATAATTCTGTACAATTTCAACCTCTGCATCCAAAGCGTTGGTTGGTGTGGATATGGAGTGGTACTCGTAATAATCACAAGATGCACTACCTTTTCTTTGGTTGATGACCACCACGTAGTCACCACTACCAAGACCAGGGAAATTACCCGATGTATTGGTGGCCAAGGCATTGGCAAGGTCATAATTGTCCTCATCAAAACCGGTTGCATCAAATAGGTAGTATGTTAATTGATACCCATTATCATCAACAAGGTCAAAGGTGATGGTTCCAGTGGATTCACCATAGCACAATACGTCCATTACTGATGTTGCATTATATTCTGCAGCTGGTCTGAATTCAATTTCTACTGGATTGGAGAAGGCATAACAGTTGTTCCTGTCAACCACCACATAGGTGTAGGTTCCTGCTCCGGCGGCTCCGACAACATCAAAAATTTGCTCTGTTTGGAATTCTGATGGAGGAATATCAGCCACAGAGGGGTATGAAATCTGTGTTGTTCCATTTCTGTCCACAAAGGACCAAATGGCATAAATGTGAGGAGTTTTACCACCTGTAGAGGACATTTGAATGTTTCCTTCCTTACAGGTAATGTGTTGTGAAACCCTTGCTTCAAGCTCTAAATCGGCTTCGTCAAGTATGGTCACCTGTTCGGTATAAACACAACCGTCCTCTGTAGAAACGTTGACATCGTATACACCACTATTTAGGTCTACAAAGGTATGGTTGTTATCGGTAGAAGGACCAAAGTCGTCCACTACGACACCTCCCGAAGATATTTCGTAATAATATTGTGGCTCTACATTTAAAATGGATATGGCAATTTTACCTAAATCGTTACAACTGGTGTCGGTAGTAGCAATGTCAACTTTGAAGTTGCGGTCAAGAATACCAATGTTGTCCAGAACAAACACACAGCCGTCGGACACACCTTGTTGTCTCATTTCTACCATGTAAGCGCCGCTGTTGGTGATTTCGAACGTTTTTTCAGGACCATAGGGCACCAAAACGCTTCCCGTGGTCTGGTTTACCAATTGAAACTCGTACGTGTTGGGCATATTGATTACCTCTATACTCCCTGGTGTTGTACAGATAATATCTTCAGAGATATATTCTGGATTGAGCGGGTTCTTATAAATATTGAAGTAGAACCTGCTAAAACATCCATTTTGATAGTTGATCACCAATCGATATTGACCCGTGTTTTGGGCCAAAAAGTCGTTTCCGGTGTCCACGGTATTCCAAGTACAACCTGTATTGGTATTGGCACAACCATCAACGGATGCTCCACAACTGGCTTCGTCCAACTGTTCCCAAACTATGCTTGTGGCATCCGGGATGTTTATTTGGATAAGCTCTGTATCGTTTAATCCACAAAGGAATATTTCAGGCAGTTCGCTACCGTCGTTGGGGCAGATATCAACGGCCCCATCAATAGTGTTGGAAGTATCATTGATCAATGCGGTAATTGGGTTGGACTGTACCGAACCGAACAGTTCCACATTGATAATTTCTTGAAAGTCTTTACATGGGTCGGCAACTTGTTTGTCAACAATATATGTTCCAATTGCGTTGACCGATATGGTACTTGGGTCGTTGTCGGAATCATTGTCGGTAATAACGGTGTCGATACCAACATCTATTTGACCGTTTCCATTTTCATCGCGGTACCAGATATAATTGTCAAAATTATCTCCTGCATCCAAAAGCACACTCTCCCCACAGAGTTGTACGGTACGTGTAAAGTTACAGGCCGCTAGATCATCCAAAAGGAAGTTGGTCGCCCCTGGCGTTCCAAATCCACAATCATCAAAATCGTATACACTGGGGTCATCTGTGATTTCGTTATCATTAATGACACCTTGGTATGTAGAATAAGCCAAGTTTTGAATAACATCGGTACAGGCATCTACAAAATCAAAGCAGTTTTCGGCCACTTGTACCCGCATCCTTATTTGTGATGCCGGGTCACCTTCTTCAACAATATTATCCGGTATGGTAAATATTATTTCCCGTGTAACGGGGTCATAAGTATAGGTTGTTCCCGTGGGCATTGAAATGGAAGTGTCGTCCAAGGTCACGTTTATCGGGAGGACATCTCTGATCGTAAAATTTGTGGCATCGTCATTCCCGGTATTTTGGAAAGTAAGCACGTAATCTAGATATTGTCCCAGGTTTACTCCTGCTCCGGTAATATCGTTTCCACCAATATCTTCTACGGTCTTGGCCAAGTTGATATTTGGTTCTATGACCTCTATACCAAAGGTCACCAAAAAGGCACCGAATGCATCTCCATTGGTGTATAAACGCAATGTTGCATCCGTTTCGCCATTGGCAATGACCCCGTTTGACGGGTTGTTGATTTCAAATATATCCGAATCAAACCCTAAAGTGTTGGTGGCATACGGGTTTCTGGTTGTTACATCCGCTCCGTCAATGGTGATATTGGAATTAAAGAAGTTATTAGCTGGGTTAGCAGAGTTGTAAAGGTTGGTAAAACCTGGGTTCATTGGGGTTTCAATGCGAAATGCATCACCGGTTAGACTACGGTCTCCTTCTACAACACTTGCCCCCAGTCTTGCCCTTACGGGTCCTGTTGGAATGGTGTTGAATCCTGAAATGGAAATATCAGCTGTTGCTGTTCCCGTGACACCGGCATAACCATCAAAAACCGAAATGTATTTTCCGGTCATTGTGGGGTTTTCATAAATAATTACCAAGGTCCAGCCACCGGCACCTCCGACACTTACACCTCTTGTTGCCCTTACGTTTGCCACGGTGTACTCGCCCGATGGATCGGGCAAGGCCTGCAGCTCGTTGGTTACGTTCTTAAAACAGGTGTACGGTGAATCCTTAAAATTTACATTATCATGAATCACCGCATCTTCTTCACCAACGGGGTCTGGATTATTATCCGCGACAACATCCATATAGCTTCCCCCGGGCACTTTAAACTTTATTTCACGAAAATCGAGCCTTCGCGAATCACTGTTGGGAAGACTCGATATTTGGCTGTTGTTCATTACCTCTTGCTGATAATTGGCGGACCAGTATAGCCCGGCCCAATATATTCTTGAACAATCCGGTAATGTTAGTGTTGAACTACTAGAGCTAAAAGTGGATGGGTCGTTGTCTATATCGATATAATCCCTATGATAGCCATTGTTGTTATTGCTACCGTTATAGGGGTCGTTAGCGGTATTACTGCCATCTACCCTGTTGATGATACTATTTGATAGATAGGTATAATCCCCTTTGATATTTATATAGGAATTATCTAGACGCGGAGTAAAAGGAACCTCAACCTGGGCGTTCACACCAAAGCCTAAAAACCCTATACCTATTAGGCAGATTAAAGATTTGAGTAAAAGTTTGGTCATTTTTAGCTATTAGAGTTTGGTTTAATGCGCATGATCCACATATCGTCGTTATACGATGCGTTCAGTTTTGTATAATATGAGGTTAAGGCATTGTTCCAGGTATCATGCTTTTTTAAATACACATACCTGTTCTTGTCTGCAGGGCTAATGAAATAGCTGGCGTGTAAGCCCTTAGAATTTAGTTCTTTAACAAATTGCTTTGCACTGGATGAATTATCAAAAACATTGGCGATTATATAATATCCTTCTGGCAACCCATCTCCGGACTGTGTTTGGATGACCACATGTTGTTTCCCGTTAGAAATACCGGCGACATTTTTGGACAATTGTCCAGTTCCGTATTTGGAGCTGCCATTTTGGACTTGACCGGAGTATCCGGCAATTTGAGAATCATTGCCATTTACGTTCATCACCCAGGCATCGCCTTGATAAGTGCCGTTCATTTTATTGTGGTATGCTTCCAGGGCATCGTTTTTGCTGCCGAAGTCACCAATGTAAACATAGTTAAGACCGTTTTTTGGGTTTTGGAAATAGTCGGCATCTATACCTTGTGCCCTTAGCTTTTCAATAAAGGCATTAAGATTGTCGGTATCCCTGAATACATTGGCGATCAAGTAATGTCCGCTTTCCACATTGGGAACGGCATGGGATTTGAACCTGGTTGCTTTTTTACTTTTGGCCGGTCTGTATGTATTGTCCTTTTCAGAAGTTGTGTTCGAGGCATAGGTGGCTTTGGTATTGTCCTTGGCCTCGTTGATTTTTATAACCTTTTTTGTGGATGTGTTGTTGGATAGTCCGTGGTTTGCCACGGGTTGTTTTCTCCTGGTCACGATATCCGCACTGTCCATATTGGCAAAATATACCGCTTTGGCTTTTTCCTCCAATGCGGGGTTTTGACCACGGGTTTCCCGTTGAACCATTTTCATGACGGTTTCAAAACGTCTTTCCAAATCCTTTTTACGGGTGGACTCAATGGAATCTTGACGCATCAACAGCTCATCCAAAATGGCATCGTTTTCTGCGAGTTTATCCTGTAAACGGGATATTTCAAGGTCTTTATCGGTGATATTCAGGCTATCTTGTGGAACGTCTTCCTCGTTGGACACCAAGGTTTCTCCATCCTTCTCCAACATAACACGGTCCTCGGTGAGGTTGGGAGTAAACGAGTAGGCCAGCGAAATCTCATGGGTAACACCAAAGTTCTCAAACTCGTTGGAAAGGCCTTTTTCTACCGTATATCCAAGGGAGATGTTTTTGGTCAGGTTAAAACCAAGGCCTGCGGAAGCTCCGTAGAAATCATCGTAACCCGCTTGTACCCAACCCAGTTTTGGGAGGTCAAGAATCAAGTTTCCACCAAGGGTAATGGTTTCTTCACCAACTTTACGGACCCGAGCCAAAGGCATTAATCTTGCCTGTTCCATAATACCCGACGCGTTTTCAAACTGATGGGTATATTGTAAGTGTCCGGAATAGGTTTTCTCATTGAAATCGGTCACCGACTCACTGGTTTTCAAGTTATAGTCGAATAGGTTTTCGGCAAAACCTCCGATGTCGAATTTTCCAATGGAAAAATTGAAACCTGGTTGAAAACTCACCAAGGAACTGCTTTCCAAAGTGCCCAGCAATGGGTCAAAATCAACGGAATTGGCCCTATCTTGATTAAAGGCGCTCTGATAATAACTAACGTTGGCCCCAAAGGTAAATGTGCTCTTTGGGCTCAAGCGCACACCATACGCGTAGTTGGCATGCACCCCAAAATTGTTGAACAAACCTTCACGGTTGGTAAATAGACTCAGACCGACACCGCTTCTATCACTAACTCTACCGCTATAGCTCAAGAAATATACTTGGTTGTTATCATCAAAAGATACCGACTGGTTTCTATGAAAAAGGTTGATGTACGACTTGTCCTCCCTTACCGTTGAAAAGGTTGGGTTCAGCAAGAACCTATTGAACTTTAATAGGTTTTGGGAAGGTACATTATAAGGCACATATGCGCCTTCTTCCTGTCCTTTCATTCCGGAGAAGACAAGTAATAATAGGGCAAGTAATAGTAGAGGTTTTTTGGTCTGCATTGCTGTTTATTTAATAACAGTGATGGTTCCTTGTTTTAGGCTTTTGCCACCTCGTGTGACCTTGTAATAAAAGATCATGTTCTGTTTGTTAAAGGATGTGGTGGATTGTGGCCAGTTGTTTTCGTAGCCAGCTTGGCTAAATACTTGTTCTCCCCGCTCATTAAAAATGGTGACAAGAACATTTGGGTCTCTTGAATAGGTATTGGGGAGCACCCATAAATCGTTGATGCCGTCACCATTCGCTGTAATAACGTTCGGTATGGCGAACATATCCCTATAGGTTATGGTGATAACTTTACTCACGGTACAGGTACCAAAAGTGGCTACCAATAGGTATTTACCTTCCTGTGTAAAGTCATAATAACTGTTGGAAGAAATTAAATTGTTCCCTTCATCGTACCATTCATAGGAATCTGCTCCGCTTGCAGTCAATGTTTCCGTTTCACCCTCAATGATGATGAGATCTTTAGCTTTGTCCAATACCAATAGTGATTCATCAAATGCGGTAATGGTTACTTGGTTGGATACCAGGGGACAATCATTGGAGGTGATGACCAATTGATAAACACCTGTTCCGCTAACGGTCAAGTTTTGTGATGATGTATCCATTACGGTACCATCTTTTTTCCATTCAAATGATTCGTTGGCAAGGTCCTTTGTACTTTCTAGCACGGTGGCCTCTCCCCCCTCACAGAATACAGTGCCGTTTGCGGTTATTTGAAGTGTTTCGTTGGAGGTCAATTTTACTTGCAGTTTGTTGGAGGTCGCATCGAAGGCATCAAGAGTTCCGATCAAAGTGTATTCCCCGTTACCTTCTTGGTCGGATATGGTGATCGTTTTTGCGGTTTCCCCTGAAATATTGCTACCGTTCAATTTCCATTGATAGTTAAAGGAATTTTGAACGGCAGAAGTAACATCCGTCGTTGTGCCGTTGCTGCCCACCGCAGTTATTTGTGATATGCTCAAAGTGGCATCTATGCTTTCACAAGAGCTGTAAGTTCCAATGTAGTCCACTACAAACTCGAAGGAATCCAGCGATACTACCGTTGTGGTGGCCGAAGCTACCGGTGCGGGAGCACATGAACCTCCGTTGTCGGTTACGGTAACGTAGTACTCTCCAATGGCATCAATGTTTAAGGCACTGTTGGTGGCACCGGTGATGGCAACCCCGTTTTTGTACCATTGATAGGTCGCATTGGATGCTGTAGTATTTACTGATAATGATTTGTTCTGTGCAGGAAGGAGTATAATGTTTTCTTCGTTGTTCAATGTAATTTCGAATGAACTCGAGTTGGATACGGTAACGGGAGCGGACAGTTCTGTACAAACGCCCGAACCGGAGATTTCAACCTTGTACGCTCCTTCAAAACCACTTGTTCCCGCATCAACGGTATAGGTGCTGGCATCAACTGTAGGTCCACTTACAACAGCCCCATCTTTATACCATTTATAGGTCAGTCCCTCTCCGTCGATGTTGGCTTGCAATACATGGGTTTCCCCTGGGCAAAGAGAAATACTGCCGGCACCGTTAATGGCCAGGCCAGAACTGCTACCTGTTGATATTTCAATAGTGTTTGACAATGTATTTGCCGACCCGGAACAATCTCCATAATCCAATTCCACATAGTACATGCCAGGGTCGGAAACGGTGATGCTTTCTGTTTTTTCGGCAAGTGGGGTACCACTTCGGTACCAATTGTAGATATAGGTTCCTGGATTTGGAATGTTGTGCGGTTTAAGAGTTACGGAGCCTCCGCCGCAAATTTGTATCTGACCTTCGGAAGGAATGTTTCCGCTGCCGTTTTCACTGATCAACAAAGGTGAATTATAGTCGATAAAGTACATGGAAAAAGCATCAGAAGCCGGACTGGTCTTGGCTGGACTGGTGCTACGGACCCTAAACTTAAAGTTGTCCCCTCTGATGTTCGACGGAAGCGCAAATTGAAATAAGAAATCAAATACCTGATTTTTATCGCTAACACGGGCCAGTTCGGTAGGATTGGAAAAGTAGCCGTTGGCATCGGACAATTCCAGTACAAACTCGTTGTTGCTGGCCACCAAGGGCGGGTCCCAATTGAAGCTGACATAGTATTGATTGAATCCTGCGGATGCACAAACCGCTGTCCATGGGGAGTTTCCGCCCAGATTGGGGTTGGCGGCGGGCTCAGGTTTATATAACACTTGAGCTTGTACTCCTTGAATGGCCAATAGCATAAAAGCAAAGGCAAGTACCAGAATGCTATAGGTTGAATTACTTTTCTTCATCACCGTTGGTTTTTAAGAGGGTTATGGGCTTTATAGCCCTGTTAGTTTGTGCCCCTTAATTGTAATTCATTCAAAAAGACGTTGTTCAGTCGCCTTTTTATCATATAGTAATCCAATAACAAATATGCCTCTAATTGCCGCCAATGGAAAGATATTGTTGTAGGTGATACCAAAACTGTTGTGAAATCGCCTACTTTGTATACACAAGAGCACGAAAACTAGCTATGAACTAGGGATTTTACTACATTTGCGCATCAAATTATGGGTATGGCAGAAGAAGCTAGATCGCTCAATTTTATCGAACATATTGTTGAGGACGACTTAAAAAATGAGTATAAAAAGGAGGAATTGAGGTTCCGCTTTCCTCCAGAACCGAACGGTTACCTACACATAGGGCATGCAAGCTCCATCTGCTTGAACTTTGGCCTGGGCCTGCGGTACAACGCCCCTGTGAACCTCCGTTTCGATGACACCAATCCCGCCAAGGAGGAGAAGGAATATGTGGAGGCCATCAAGAAGGATGTGAGTTGGTTGGGGTTTCAATGGGACACGGAGTGTTATGCCTCGGACTATTTTCAACAGCTGTACGATTGGGCCGTAATTTTAATAAAGAGTGGCAAAGCCTATGTAGATAGCCAGTCTTCAGAAGATATAGCCAGTCAAAAAGGAACCCCTACGGAACCGGGAAAGGAAAGTCCCTACAGAAATCGTTCCGTGGAAGAGAATTTGGAGCTTTTTGAAGGTATGAAGAATGGGGACTTCGAGGACGGAGCACACGTTTTAAGGGCGAAAATAGACATGTCCTCATCCAATATGTTGATGCGTGACCCGGTAATGTACAGGATTCTTCATAAGGCCCACCACCGCACAAATACCGATTGGTGTATTTATCCGATGTACGACTGGACACATGGGGAGAGCGATTACATAGAACAGGTCTCACATTCGTTGTGCACGTTGGAGTTTTTACCCCACCGAGAGTTGTATGACTGGTTTTTGGACCAAGTGGTATCTTCTGAGAAATTACGTCCGAAACAGCGTGAATTTGCGCGCAGAAACTTAAGCCATACCGTGGTGAGCAAGCGTAAATTGCTTCAATTGGTGGAGAAAGGTGTTGTAGAGGGATGGGACGATCCTCGGATGCCCACCATTTCTGGACTAAGACGAAGAGGATTTACTCCAGAATCCATCAGGAATTTTGCAGATACTATCGGAATCGCCAAACGTGACAATGTCGTTGATGTTTCTTTATTGGATTTTCATGTAAGGGAACATTTAAATAAGATCGCTCCCCGGGTTATGGCGGTTTTAAACCCTTTAAAGGTCGTCATCACCAATTATGAAGAAGGCAAGGAAGAATGGTTGGATGCCGAGAACAATCCTGAGGACGAATCCGCAGGAAGTAGAAAAGTGCCTTTTTCCCGAGAGATTTATATAGAACAGGAAGATTTTAGGGAGGAGGCCAACCGAAAATTCTTCAGGCTTAAGCTTGGGGGCGAGGTGCGCTTAAAAAACGGGTACATTATCAAAGCGGAAAGTTGCATCAAGGATGACGAGGGCAACATCACCGAAGTGCAATGTACCTATGACCCTAAAAGTAAAAGTGGTTCCGGTACAGAGGAGAGTTTACGAAAGGTGAAGGGAACATTGCACTGGGTTTCGATTCCACATGCCATAACTGCGGAAGTAAGGATGTACGATCGTTTGTTTACGGACCCAACACCCGATGGTCATAAGGAAAAGGATTTTATGGATTTTGTGAATCCTGATTCATTGGCAAAAGTGACCGGGTATTTGGAGCCAAGCCTAAAGGATGCAAAGATCGGGGAACAGGTTCAATTTCAACGAATGGGATATTTTAATGTTGACAAAGATTCGACTCCGGAAAATTTGGTGTTCAACCGAACGGTCACTTTAAGGGACACCTGGGCCAAATTGGAACAAAAACAATAGCATAATATTTTCTTATAGAACCTAAGCCCGCCATTGGGTTTTATTATCAAAAACGACCTCATTTGGCGGCTTTTGTTTGCAAATAATTTAAAGCGCTCTTAATTCCCTATTGGAAGAAGCGAAAGCATCCTACAGGGCTTTATTTGCCATATTTCATCAAAAAATAGCTAAAGCGTCAATCATTCGTTCGATTGAATCGATCGTTGTGTGCTTTATGATATAGTTTTGAGTAAATCGATTTGGGTACCTCAGCTACCCCCGGTTTAAAATGAAGTTTAACTTAAAGAATCAATATTATGTCAAATAACACAGGTAATGTATTAACCGCACTATTAACAGGAGCACTTGTCGGAGCTGGAGTAGGAATATTATATGCACCGGACAAGGGTAAAAGAACCAGAAAGAAAATTAAGAAAAGCGCGGTAAAGGCCAAAGATGATATTTCTCAAAGCCTTACACACGCAAAGGAAGAGTTTAGTAAATCGGCCGATGCCAAAAAAGTGGAGTTCGAAGAAAAGTTGGAAGATACACTTTCCAGCATGAGTTACAAAGCTGATGATATTTTAGTGGCTTTGGAGAAGAAATTGGAAGATTTAAGAAAAAAGAACGCCCAACTACAGAAGTAATATATGGCATTCGAAGAAATTAAAGAGCAGATAGACCATGTAGAGGAAGGAGTGAGGTCCTATGTAAAAAACAGTTTGGATTTTTACAGACTGCAGAGCTTCAAGTCCATGATGCGTGGAATCACTATGGCAACCAAGGTACTTGTAATTGGTTGCGTGGTCTCCATGGCACTACTGTTTCTTTCATTGAGTGCTGCATTTTGGTTGGGAACACTGCTGGAAAGCACTTCTCAAGGCTTTTTGATAGTCGGAGGGTTTTATGTACTGATTGGTTTGCTTCTGTTTTTGCTACGGAAGAAGTTTGAAAAGCCACTCCTAAAAAAGTTTTCTAAATTTTATTTTGATGAACTATGATAAAAGCACAATACACATCGTTCGAAGATATTGATAAGGACCTTAAAGTCTTAAAATTGCAGAGGCAGATAGATGAAGAACAGGTGAAGTTGTCCTTACAAAAGACCAAGGAAGAGTTGTACCCAACAAATATACTGACCAGTTTGGCACCATTATTTCAAAAATTGGCGCTCACCATTGTTGCAAAAAAACTGTTGAACAAGTTTGGTTAGACAGCCGTCCGATATAAATAAAAAAGGCCGCTTTTTAAAGCGGCCTTTTTTGGTTTATGGAGCTTTTTAAGCTTCTTCTCCTGATTCTTTTTGGTTCTGTTTACGCTTCATGGCCTCACCAATTTGGTTGCTCGCTGTAAACGATGCGACCATATTGTTTAGCATATCGCTACCTGCCTGGGGCGAGTTGGGCAATAGGATCAGGTTGGTATCCGTCTCCTCGCCAATAGCTTGCAGGGTATCATAATGTTGCGTAACAACGATCAGTGCAGATGCTTCCTGCGAGTTGATGCCAACTTTGTTCAACACTTCCACGGATTCCTCAAGGCCGCGGGCAATTTCCCTACGTTGGTCTGCTATACCCTGTCCTTGCAATCTTTTGCTTTCCGCTTCGGCCTTGGCTTTTTCCACGATCAGAATTCGTTGGGCATCCCCTTCAAATTGCGCTGCGATTTTTTCACGTTCGGATGCATTGATACGGTTCATGGCGGACTTTACCTGTGCATCTGGGTCAATATCGGTCACCAGGGTTTTTATGATATCAAAACCATAATCCAACATGGCATCCTGCAATTCCGATTTCACCGCAATGGCGATATCGTCCTTTTTTACAAAAACATCGTCCAGTTTCATTTTGGGAACTTCCGCACGCACCACGTCAAAAACGTATGAGGTGATCTGGTCGTGTGGATATTCCAATTGGTAGAAGGCTTCGTATACTTTTTCACGGATCACAACATATTGAACGGAAACCTTGAGTTTTACAAATACGTCGTCCAAGGTTTTTGTCTCAACGATAACATCCAACTGTTGTATTTTAAGGCTCAAACGGCCCGCGATACGATCTACGATCGGAATTTTCATCTGAAGCCCAGAGCTCCTGATGCTGTGAAACTTACCAAAACGCTCCACGGCAACGGCCGTTTGCTGCTTTACAATAAAGAAAAACTTGAATAAAATAATCAGCGCTACAAACGCAATAGGTATAAATAAATAGCTGCCCATGACTTTTTGATTTTTATGTTAGATATGGAAATTACGAAACTTGGCTATAGTATTAGTAGCCATTCACTAAATAATGTTACAACACCATCATTTTCTATAGTTGGGTCATAGCGATCTTGATTCGGTGTATACTTTCTTGTTTACCGATCAGACCCATAATATCAAATAGGTGGGGCCCTTTCATATCGCCCACAATGACCAAACGTAGCGGAGGCATAACTTTTCCAAAGGAAAGCTCTTTTTCCCCGATCCAGGCTTTTACGGTATCTTCAATATTTTGAGAGTCAAAATCCGATATGGTTTCCAACAGATCGGCAACTTGTTGCATGATTTCCGGAGTATCTGCTTTCCACTGTTTTTTGACAGCTTTCTGGTTGTAGGAGGTGGGAGCTTGAAAGAAATAATCTGATAGTTCCCAGAAGTCCTTTACAAAAGTGGCACGTTCTTTTATGGAGGAGACCACTTGTTCGATATAATTTGGCTCGGCTGAAATAGCTTTCCTATCAAGCTCTAAAGCGAATGCTTTGGCCAGTTCCCCATCACTCTTTTTCTGAAGCCATTGTTGATTGTACCAATTGTTTTTTTCTGGGTCAAAACGTGCACCGGATTTGTTTACACGTTCCAAGGAGAAGGTCCGTACCAACTCTTTCAAACTAAAAATTTCCTGTTCCGTACCCGGGTTCCAGCCCAATAGGGCCAAAAAGTTGACTACGGCTTCCGGGAAGAAACCGGCCTCACGGTATCCTTCAGATTGGTTCCACGTGAGCGGAAACACCGGGAAACCGCCTTTTTCGCCATCACGCTTGCTCAATTTTCCTTTGCCTACGGGTTTCATGATCAAGGGCAGATGGGCAAATTCAGGTGCCTCCCAACCAAAGGCATCGTACAGCAAGGTATGCAGTGCCAAGGAGGGCAACCACTCTTCTCCACGGATCACATGGGTAATTTGCATCAAGTGGTCGTCAACGATGTTGGCTAAATGATAGGTCGGCATCCCATCACTTTTGAACAA
Source organism: uncultured Allomuricauda sp. (assembly GCA_963677115.1). Taxonomy (GTDB): domain Bacteria; phylum Bacteroidota; class Bacteroidia; order Flavobacteriales; family Flavobacteriaceae; genus Flagellimonas. The sequence continues at coordinate 1,366,796 of OY781874.1, read as the reverse complement.
AACCTTGTCATCGAGGATACTGGAATCTATTTTTATTTCTCCGCGAATACGATCTTGAAGCAGTAACTCATCATTCTCCGGAGACTTGAATCTGATGACGTAATCATCACCTGCGTCTATTTTGGCCTTGACCTCTTCATTGGTCAGTGAAAGCGAGTTGGTCAGTTTTAAACGATTGTGCCAATTATAGATAAATGTCTTTCCTTTGGCCTCATGGTCTTTTCTATGGCGGTCCAAAGCTTCAGCGGTATCAAAGGCATAATAGGCCTTGCCTTTTTCAACAAGCTCCAGGGCGTATGATTTGTACAATTGCTTGCGCTCGCTCTGTCTGTACGGTCCAAAGTCTCCTTCTTTTCCCGGCCCTTCATCAAAAGGAATACCGCACCAGTTCAATGCGTCGATAATATAGCCCTCGGCTCCCTCAACAAAACGGTTTTGGTCGGTATCTTCGATACGGAGCACGAAGTCACCACCATTTTTTTTGGCGAACAAATAGTTGAACAGAGCGGTGCGGAGCCCCCCAATATGTAAGGGACCTGTTGGGCTGGGAGCAAATCGAACTCGTACTTTTTGACTCATAATAGGGCTGTATTAGAACGCAAAGATACGTTGATGACAAGGATTTGAAAAGGGGGAGAACGGTGTTTTGGATATTTCCAGAGGTCGGATAAATGGAGGTTTAACAAATTTTTTCTGCTCTTTTCCAATGGATCGGGTAATTTGGTGATACAAATTCAACGATTTGGGCGCATATCAGGACATATTGACCAAGCTGGAGGGCTTTATCAAGCGGTTTTATACCCAGCAATTGATAAAGGGGATTTTCTTGTTTTTGACCTTGGGCTCGGTATTTTGGATCGCCATTACATTTTTCGAATATCTGCTGTGGCTCGATAACTCTTGGCGATTGACATTGTTTGTTCTCTTTATTGTGGTTGAGGCTTATCTATTATATCGATATGTGCTTATACCATTAATGTATTTGTTCAGGTTACGAAAGGGGATGGACAACAAGACCGCATCTACACTGATCGGCAAACACTTTGCTGATGTGGATGACAAATTGTTGAATTTATTGGAGCTGTCCGAGAATCCCCATAGATCCGATCTATTGTTGGCCAGTATTGAACAGCGTGCCTCGAGTATGGGGCTGGTACCATTTGCCGAGGCAGTGAATTTTAGGGAAAGTTATGCCTATGCCAAGTACATCGTTATCCCCGTTGTTATTTTTGGGTTGATATGGATAGCCGGGGATATCGTTTCTTTTTTTAATTCCCACCAAAGGGTAATGCATTACGATATGGCCTACGAAAGGCCTGCGCCCTTCACTTTCCAAGTGCTGAACACGAAATTGGAGGTCATGGACAACGAGGCGTTGACCGTACAAGTGAAGACGGTGGGAGAGGTGCGCCCCGAGAATGTTGAGATCGTGGTCAATGGGGAAGCACTTTTGATGCAGAACAGCGGGTCGTATTATGAATATACCTTTCAGCCGCCGGTTCCGGAAACCAGTTTTTATTTTTCCGCGAATGGATGGGAATCCAAAAACTATACGGTGAGCAGTTTTAGGACGCCCGCCCTGGTGGATTTCGAGTTGGAACTGGAATTTCCAAGTTACCTTAATTTAATGTCCAAGACCATTACCGGTACGGGCAATGCCGAAGTCCCCGAGGGAACCAAAATTACCTGGAAGATCCAAGGGGACTATGTGGATACTATTAAGATGATTTCTTCGGATACCATCGTTTCCTTTAGTAGGGAGGACGATCTTTTTTCCAATATAAAAAGAGTGTACGATGATTTTGATTACCAGTTGACCACCTCCAACAATAAGGTCCAGGATTTTGAAAAGCTCGCTTACCGGCTCAATGTCGTCAAGGACGCCAGGGCGACGGTCCGGGTAGATCAAGTGTTGGATTCCTTGAATCCCAATACATCCTATTACACGGGCCAAGCCGCGGACGATCACGGACTGGGCGCCATTAGGCTCGTGGTTTATCCCTCCGATGATGTAGACCAGGTTCAAAGGATATCCCTGGAACGTCCCAATACCAATGTGTACCAATTCTATTATACATTTCCTTCAGGTTTATCGTTAGAGGCCGGCAAACGGTACAAGCTGTTTTTTGAGGTGGTGGACAATGATGGTATCAGGGGCGGCAAGGTAACAAAAAGTGCCGTTTTTGATGCTGTGCTTTATGATGATAAACAATTGAATAACAAAGAGTTGGATATTCAAAATACCACTTTGGACAAAATGGACAAGTCTTTGAAAGATTTCAAAGAGCAAGAGGAGAAGTTATCAGAGATCAACAATCTACATAGGGAAGAGAAGTCTTTAAGCTTTGAGGAAAGGGGTCAAATCAAGAACTTTCTGCAACAGCAAAAAATGCAAGAGGAGTTGATGCAAAAGTTTAGTAAGGACTTGAACAGGAGCATGGACAAGAATGCGGAAGATACTGAAATGAAGAAGATGCTCCAGGAGCGTCTGGAACGTCAAGAGGCCGAGGCAAAAAAGAATGCGGCATTACTTGAAGAGCTGGAAAAGGTAGCCGATAAAATTGATAAGGAAGACCTTCAACGAAGGTTGGAGGAGTTAGGTAAAAACCAGGGTAAAAATACACGGAACCTGGAACAGATCCTTGAACTGACCAAGCGCTATTATGTTAGCGAAAAGGCATCCCAGATCTCAAGGGAGCTCGAGGATTTGGCCGAAAAACAAGAGCGTCTTTCTGAGTTGAAACCTGGTGAGGATCTTAGTGGCAGGGAGCAGCAAAAGTTGAATGAAGAGTTTAAAGATCTGGAGAAGGAAATACGTGAATTGGAAAAGGACAATGCCCAACTTCAAAAGCCCATTCAACTGGATACGGACAAGAAAAGGACCGACGCCGTAAAGCAGGACCAAGAAGGGGCGCTGGAGGAAATAGATAAACATGATGCAATGGAAGAACCTTCCCAAGCTGAAGAAAAAGAGAAGGCTGCAAGCAATGCATCCAAAAAGCAAAAATCCGCTGCGCGGAAAATGCGGGAAATGAGCCAATCCATGAAGTCCAGTTCCATGGGCGGGGGAGAAAGTGATGCTGAGGACGCCGAAATGTTACGACAGATTTTGGACAACGTGGTCACCTTCTCGTTTAAACAAGAAAACCTTTTTGACAATATTCAAAGTGCCGACATTGATATTTCACAGTTTTCCAGAACCGTTAGGGACCAACAAGACCTCAGGAGATTGTTCGAGCATGTGGATGATAGTCTCTTTGCACTTTCATTACGGAGAGCGGAGTTGTCCGAATTCGTGAACGAACAGATATCCGAAGTGTATTACAACATAGATCGATCGCTTGAAAGTATTGCTGAAAACCAAATTTATCAAGGGGCATCGTATCAACAATATGTGATCAATGCCACCAATGCGCTTGCGGATTTTCTGGCCACTATTTTGGATAATATGCAACAAAACATGAGTCCTGGCCAGGGAAATGGAGGGCAAGGACAGGACTTTCAACTACCCGATATCATTAAAGGGCAACAGGGTGTTCAGGATAAGATGAACGGTTCGGGCCAGCAGGGAAAGCCCGCTGAAGGACAAGGTCAAGAAAGGGGTGAAAGTGAAGGCGGCCAAAAAGAAGGTCAACAGGGAAACCAGGGTGAAGGCAAGAACGGAATGGAAGGCGAAAAGGGTGAAAACGGCCTGGGCTCTGGCCAAGGGGGCCAAGGAGAATCCAAAGGCAATGGAGTTGGGGAAATGGACCTAAATGAGGTTTATGAGATTTATAAGGAGCAACAATTTCTGAGAGAGCGTTTGGAAAAGCAGTTGGAGGATATGATGCAACAGTCCGACAAGGACCTTGCGAAGAAGTTGGTTCGGCAAATGGAGGATTTTGAAAACGATTTATTGGAGAACGGCATTACGGAACGCACCCGAAACAAGGCAAATAACATTCAACATCAATTGATGAAATTGGAGAACGCTTCCATGGAGCAGGGTGAAAAGAAAGAAAGGGAAAGCAGCACGGACAAAAATCAGTATACCAACCCCGTGACGACCAAACCAGAACTCCTTCAAGATTACAGGAATAGCATTGAAATATTAAATAGACAAGCATTACCTTTGCGGCAAAATTTTGAAAAGAAGGTAAAGGTTTATTTTAACAATGATTGAGTTTCATTTCAAGAGTGGTTTTCTTATCGACAACACATTCGAGTATACCGATTGGATAAGTAGGGTTATACAGTCCGAGGGATTTGAGGTCGGACAGATCGATTACATCTTTTGTTCCGACGAGTATTTGTTAGGGCTCAATCAGGAGTATTTGAACCACGACACGCTGACCGACATCATCACTTTTGACTATACGGATGGAGCGACCATCTCTGGAGATATTTTCATATCAACGGACCGCGTTGAAGAAAATGCGAAAGAGTTTAGGGAGGGTGTCTTGGACGAACTTCGCAGGGTAATGAGCCATGGGGTGTTGCACCTTATGGGGTATGGCGATAAGAGCGCAGAGGAAGCCAAGTTGATGCGGGAAAAGGAAGACGAAAAGATTAAAATGTTCCACGTGGAACCATAGATATGTTTGAAAAGGAGTATGATGTTATAGTGGTAGGAGGAGGACATGCCGGTGCCGAAGCAACCGCTGCGGCGGCCAATATGGGCTCCAGCACGTTGTTGGTGACGATGAACCTTCAAACTATTGGACAGATGTCTTGTAATCCTGCCATGGGAGGCATTGCCAAAGGACAAATTGTTCGTGAGATCGATGCGCTCGGGGGATATAGTGGCATTGTTACGGATAAGTCGGCCATTCAATTCAAGATGCTGAACAAATCCAAGGGCCCTGCCATGTGGAGCCCTCGTGCCCAGAATGACCGAATGCGTTTTGCGGAGGAGTGGCGAATGGCGCTGGAAAACACCCCAAATGCAGATTTTTATCAGGAGATGGTAAATGGATTATTGATGGATGGCGATAGGGTCGTCGGGGTCAAGACAAGCCTTGGTTTGGAGATTCGGGCCAAATCCGTCATACTTACCAACGGGACTTTTTTGAATGGATTGATCCATATCGGGGAGAAACAATTGGGAGGGGGAAGAGCAGGGGAAAAAGCTGCCACAGGAATAACGGAACAGTTGGTCGAACTCGGTTTTGATAGCGGAAGAATGAAAACGGGTACGCCACCAAGGGTGGACGGAAGGTCTCTGGATTATGCCAGGATGATACCACAACCCGGTGATGAACGGCCCGAGAAATTCTCGTATTTGAACACCCCGATCCTTAAAACCCAACGAGATTGTCACATGACCCATACGAGCCAATTGGTCCACGATCTACTGCGGGAAGGGTTCGACAGGTCACCGATGTTCAATGGTAGAATTCAAAGTTTGGGCCCACGATATTGTCCATCGATCGAGGATAAGATCAATCGTTTTGCCGATAAGGATTCCCATCAGATATTTGTGGAGCCGGAAGGGTGGAATACCGTCGAGGTATATGTGAACGGGTTCTCAACATCCTTGCCGGAGGATGTGCAGTACAAGGCATTAAAATCGGTCGTAGGTTTTGAGAAGGTCAAGTTTTTTAGACCGGGTTATGCCATTGAGTACGATTATTTCCCGCCCACACAATTAAAGCATACGCTGGAGACCAAGTTGGTGGACAACCTGTATTTTGCTGGTCAAATCAACGGCACTACGGGATATGAGGAAGCTGCTTCGCAAGGTTTGATGGCGGGCATCAATGCGCACCTAAAAATCAATGAAAAGGAGCCGTTTATTTTAAAAAGGGACGAAGCTTACATCGGTGTTTTGGTGGATGATCTTATTACCAAGGGAACGGAAGAACCATATCGAATGTTCACTTCTCGGGCAGAGTATCGCACATTATTGCGACAAGATAATGCTGATTTACGTCTAACGCCAAAGGGTTATCAAATAGGTTTGGCAAAAGAAGAGCGCCTCAAAAGGATGGAGGAGAAGATGAGCAAGTCGGATAGTTTTGTAAACTTCTTTAAGAAGACTAGCTTCACAACGGACGAAATAAATCCCATTTTGGAGGCATTGGATTCATCTTTGGTGAAGCAATCCGATAAATTGTTCAAGGTGTTCTCCAGGCCAAAAGTTACTATGGACCACATGCTTCAATTAGATGCTGTTTCCGAGTTTGTAAAGGAAAATGATTTGGATACGGAGGTGTTGGAGCAGGCCGAAATACAGGTGAAATATTCTGGATATATAGCGAAGGAAAAGACCAATGCTGACAAATTGCAGCGTTTGGAGAATGTTCGAATCCCTGATAATTTTGATTATTCCAAACTAAAATCCCTGTCTTATGAGGCCCGGGAAAAGTTGCAGTCGATTCAACCCGTTACCATATCGCAGGCCTCTCGGATCAGTGGTGTGTCCCCTGCGGATATTAGTGTGCTTCTGGTGTATTTGGGCAGATAAACTTTAAAGTGTTCCACGTGGAACATGGTTTTTTGTGTTGTGTTCGAGGAGATATGGCTCAATTTTTGATTCCAATTCCGTATAACACCACGTCAGATGAAACGAATATTACCGGCCATCTTTGTTTTGCTTTTTTTGAATTCTTGCATTCCCATTCGCATTGCACCAAACATCAAAGATTATAAATTGACGAAGGGAAAACGATTCAAAAAAGGACTTCCAAAAAAGAATGTTTTTGTTTTTGAAGACCCTAAAGACGCCGACGAGTTTTATAATTATGTCAACACAAAATTTCAACTGAAGGATTATTATGTGGATGTTCAAGTTCCCTTTTTGGTCGAAGGCAAAACGTTTTATTTTTCCTTTTACGAGGTCGAGATACCAACCAAAACAATCAATTTAATTCCTTTGGCCTTGGATGTTGCTTTGGACCAAGCTGCAGATATGGACCCTGTTTTTGAAGATGCCCATACCTCAAGAGTTGGAAATTGGTATATCGCGATGGAAGTTTTTAGTGACACCGAAGAGGATTGTTTGTCCGAAAATTCCATTTCAAGGGAAATTGTTTTATGCTATCTTCGGGAATTGAAAAAAGAATATTTGGCAACCGATAACTATAATGAAGTTGTTTTTAAAAACTAAGGATTTTTCCGTTTCCGGAGAACGGTTCGAATTGCATCGAGATGAGGAACTGGATATGCTGGTGACCAAACCGGTGCCCCAAAACTTAGCTCCCTATTATGAAAGTGAGGACTATATTTCCCATACGGACTCCAAAAAGTCTTTTACGGACCGATTATATCAACTAATTAAGGCTAGAAATCTTAAAAATAAGATTCAAATAGTTGAAAATCAATTAGATGGAACAAGAACCTTGTTAGATTTGGGTGCCGGAACCGGGGATTTTTTAATTACGGCCAAAAAATCAGGTTTCAAGGGAACAGGGGTAGAGCCCAACGATAAAGCAAGGAAGCTTGCGCACCAGAAAGGAATCTACCTATCGTCAAGTTTAGATGATGTATCCGGACAAAAGTTTCAGGCAATCACACTTTGGCATGTTTTGGAACACCTTCCCGATCTTGAAGAACAGATGACAACCATGGTCCACCTTTTGGAAGATGATGGTGTCTTGGTCATTGCCGTTCCCAATTATAGATCATACGATGCCAAACATTACAAAGCGCATTGGGCAGCTTACGATGTTCCCAGACATCTTTGGCATTTTTCAAAAACATCCATTTCCAAACTTTTTGCGGCTCATCAAATGGAGGTGGTAAAAATCAGACCGATGTGGTTCGATGCTTTTTATGTGTCCCTGTTATCCGAAAAATATCGAGGTAACAAACGGTATCTCATCAACGCATTTTTCATCGGATTGTGGTCCAACATGAAAGCGATCTTCACCAGAGAGCATTCTTCTTTGATATACATCCTCAAAAAGAAGAAATAAGCTGTTTTAAGCTTGTTTGCGGCCCTAAATGGGCATGAGGGACATCATTGTACCAAACAAAAAAGATTTACCTAAACCGGCCTGTTTCCGGCCGACAAAAAAATAAACATCCTCAATGGGATTCTCGAAAGACCATAGAAAAACCTTATGGCAAGAAAATAAGCTATGGTAACATCACCAAAACTTAATGATCGGCTTTCGAAAAGCTTTTCTATTTTTGCGCATCTATAAAAAGTAAAAGATGAAAAAATTAGTAGTGCTTGCCATTGCCATTTCGGCAATGTCGTGTCAGCAAAACAAAATTGCATATGTGGACAGTGTAAAGATCATGGACGAATATCAAGAGAAAATTGATGTGGAGGCCAAGTTCCAAAAAAAGGCCGAAACCATGGGCAGAAAACGGGACAGTATCTCACAAGCCTTCCAAATGGAATTACAAGAGTTCCAGGGCAAGGCACAAAGCCTTTCCCAGCAAAACGCACAGGAGCAATATTCCGAACTACAGCAACGTGGGCAGCGAATTGGCCAGCAGTTGCAGCAAGAAGAGCAGCAATTGCAACAAACCAGCCAAGAGCAAATGGACTCTTTGGTAAAAAAGGTGAAAAAAGAGATCAGGACCTATGGAAAGGACAATGGCTACACCTATATCCTAGGTGGTGGCGAGGGAGGTTCCGTAATCTATGGTGACGACGCAAAAGATGTTACGGATGCCATCCTCAAGATTTTGAACGACAAATACGGGAACTAAACTCGATAAACGAATGGATTGACAAGACCCGCTCCTAAGAGTGGGTCTTTTGTTTTATCGGATGGATGCAAAATAGACCCAGAGCACAAAAAGCACCTGTAAGGGAATGCGAAACCAGAGATAGTCGGTCCCGGGACCGTTCAATTGTCCGGTCTGGTAGTCGATCTCTTCAAGAGCCGCTTTGATGTTCGCGGGAAGGATCAAAATAAAAAATACGATCAACAACCATCCTGTTTGCTTTTGATATCGGGGAAGCAATAGGCAGAAGGCAAACAAGACCTCCATAACCCCGGTCAAGAGCACCACTTCCTTTTTGAACGGGACAAAAGAAGGGACCATGGCCGCCATTCCTTCCATAAAGGCAAAATGCCCGATGGCGGTAAACAACAACATACCACACATAGCAATTCTACCTGCCAGCTGTAGGTCAAATTCCTTGGCAAAGATTTTTAGGAGGACAACGGACAATGCAAAGGCGATAAGTAATACGACAAGAGGCTTCATGTTTTTTTGGGACAAAAATCCAACTTTCCCTCTTGCGGGACAATGAACCCAAGTTAAGAAATGCGCCTGCGAATGCGGCTCAAGGCTTGGGGCGTAACACCAATGTAGGAAGCGATATATTTTAATGGAATTTCACGGAGCAGCTCCGGCCGCTCATCAAAAAGCTTGAGATATCGCTCCTCGGCACTGTCGCTCAAAAGGGAGAGCTCTCTTTTTGATTTTTTCAGGAAAAGCGCCTCGCTGGCCTTTCTCCCGATCAAGTTCCCGATACCGGAAGATGCATATACCTCCTGGAGATCTTTATGGCCAAGACGCCAAAGCACCGTGTCCGTTATCGTTTCCACTGCATATTCGGACGGTTTTTGGGCCAGGAAGGAATCGTAGGCGCTCACAAAGGCACCGCTGAACACAAAGCCAAAAGTGAGTTCCCCTTCGGCGTTGGGAATGTAAAGTCGAACAATTCCTTTTTCTACGAACGACAGATGGTCTTCCACGTCCCCTAAACGGAGCAGCGTGCTTTTTTTAGGGAATTCATGCCGGCTTAGTTTTGATGAAAAAATTTCCCAGTCGGCTGTTGAAATGCCGAATTCAGATTCAAAATATTGCTTGATCTGTTCCAAACCGTTTGGATGTTAGGGTCGCCCTTTTTTGTAGGAGAAGAACATAAAAGCTCCAAAACCAAGTTCTATGATCGAACCCAAAAGCGCGGAAACTCCCGAGGAAGCGTTCAAAAAGAACAAAGCAAACGCCGCTGTGCCTAAAACGGCCCCTAAAACCCAATAGGTTTTGATGCCATAAAGCGTAGTGAAGGTTAAATATCTTCCACCAATGATCAATAGCATACCTTGGAAAAACCAAGCGTGGTCCTGTAACGATAGGAGCAGTGCCAAGGGAATGCACATCAACATAAAAACGGTTCCTTCCATAACCAATTTTCCCAATGGATTTTTTTTGTGATGGCTTCCGGAAATTCCAACGAGCTTGGCCAATAACAATCCCAGCGGATGAATGAGCATGCCACCGAAAAACAAGGTCCAAACAGCCGTTTGCGAAGAAAGCAGGAAAGCGACCAAAGCGGCCACCATCCAAACCGTTCCCGAGGCCAGGACCCCCAAAGCGCCATCGGCATACCCTTTGCGAAGATCGGCTTGTGCGTTTGTAATGGAATCAATGGGAGTTACCCCTTTGGTTTGTGCTTCTTCGTTCATTTTTGATGTCGGGTTGCGGTTATTTTTTTGACTTTTTCCTGTTCTTTATTATCACTATAATTCAATATCAAGCTGTCGGCCCTCTTCTTTTGCTTTTTTGTCCATGTTTGCCCCCAAGGCAAGTCCAATGGACATTCCAACTGGCAAACCGATGCCCAAATAGGCCATGTTGCCCAAACTGAGCCCCAATGCCGCTCCAATGGGAAGACCAAAAACCGTCATACCCAACACAAACCAGGTTTTTCTAAAATAATTTATGGGCACGATCTTGAGTTTTTGGGCCAATACACCCACAATTTTGGCTTGCTCTTTTTGGATTTCGTTCCGTAATGTTTTCCCGGTGTCCATGACCGAATTCACATGCGTGATGTGCTTGTTGATGACCAGCTCAATCTCATCGGGCAGCTTCCTTTTTTTGATTTCCAGAATCAATCGTTCGAATTGCTCGTAGGCACTTTTGGTCTTATCAGGGAGTTCAGGACGTTGTTTGGGTTCTAGAATCATGAAGGGTCGGGATTACTGCATCAAATACACCAAAAAAATAGTTGGGATCAAGTACACAACAATGGTTTGTGCCCCCACATAGTCCTTGGCCACACGTTGGCCCAACAAAAGCATCAACAAAGTCACCGTGGAAAGAACGGCCCCATAAAAGGCGAACATGCTTTCCCCGTCCATGGCAAGTTCAAATAGGCCGACCCCACAGAGTACACCGGACAACATTTCCATGACCAAAATCATTGCTAGAAGCACGGGGACCGTCCCCTTGAAGATTGATTTCGAAAAATGACCTGTCAGCCAGCCCAGATTCCCTTTCCAATCCAAAATTTTATCTATTCCGCTCTGTAAAAAGGTGATGGTCAAGAATACTAGCAGTAAAACTTCTGCGGTATGGGAAAATACATTGTTCATGGTCCGTTTTATTTATGCGGCCTTGGCGTGCAAGAGCCGTGTAAGTTTTATGGACAGATCTGTGAAGATCAACTTGGAATTTCCATTGCGTTCCACGTGAAAAATCGCCTGCTCCAACTCCTTTACAATATCCAAAATATTGTTTTCATGTACAAAGGGCGCAAACTTTTTCAAATCAAACCCCTCCATGTGTACCTTGGCATGCACCAGCTCGTTGGCCCTGTAGTTGATCAAAAGGGCCTGTCGCATCATGGTTAGGCAATAGTTCAAGAACTTTTTTTGGACCTCACGTCCCGTTTTGGAGACTTCCTCGCTCCAAAGGACCAACTCCTGAATGGCGCCCTTGTTTCCTTTTGCCTTAAAAGCGCTACGCACCCATTGTACGAACCAACGCTCAAAAACGAGGTCTTCGGAATCCTTGTTCAAAAGGTCCAATGCCTTATTAAAGTTTCCGTTGGCTTCCAAAGCAATCGTAAGTGCCTCTGTCTGTGCAACGCCCCTGAGCAAAAGCGCATCGGTAATGGCCTGTTCCGCCAAAGGGGGAAAGTTTAGGATTTGACAGCGGGAACGTATGGTGTTGATGATTTGTTCCTCCTCTTCCGCCAAGAGCAACAAAATGGTTTTGTCCGGCGGTTCCTCGATGAGTTTCAAAAGCTTGTTGGCAGCCGATGTGTTCATTTTTTCGGCCATCCAAACAAGGAGGATCTTATATCCCCCTTCGTACGATTTCAAGGACAATTTCTTGACCATGTCCTGGGCTTCGTCCACCCCGATTTGGCCCTGCTTTTTTTCGATGCCTATGTGCCGGTACCAATCAAACAGGTTGCCATAGGGCTGTTCCTTCACAAATTGTCGCCATTCGCCCAAATAATGGTCACTTACAGCATGGGATTTTACCTTGTCCGAATTGGAAACCGGAAAAGCAAAATGTAGGTCAGGGTGGGTCAACGAATGGCACTTGGTATTACAGACCGTGTGCTCCCCGTCATTTTCGCCCCCCGTATTGCCGCAGAGCAAATATTGTGCATAAGCCAGCGCCATGGGAAGAACTCCGGAGCCCTCGGGCCCCACGAACAATTGCGCATGGGCCACCCGACCGGTTTCCGCCGTGGTCACCAAATGGTTTTTGATGTGTTCCAGCCCTAAAACGTTTTTAAAAAGCATGACCCAAAGATACATTTTTAAGTATTGAAGTTTTGCAGGACAGCTTACACGGATTCATTGCGGGTTTAACATATCCAACCTAAAAAGGTTAAAAAGAGATAAACTTTGAAATAATGGGCCCGCGCGACCGCCGAAAAAGCAGGAAATCTTTACATTTGAAACTCTCAAAAAAGAACACATTACATGAAGACGATAGACGATTTTAATTTCGAAGGAAAAAAAGCATTGATCAGGGTAGATTTCAACGTGCCGTTGAACGGCGATTTCAAGGTGACGGACACGAGCCGTATCGATGCCGCAAAACCCACAATCCTAAAAGTCTTGGAAGATGGCGGTTCTGCCATTTTGATGAGCCACATGGGGAGGCCCAAAGGAAAGGCAAACCCCGACATGTCGCTTTCCCACATTGTGGACACAGTATCCGACATTATCGGTGTACAAGTGAAATTTGTGGCCGACTGTGTGGGCGCAAAAGCGGATGAAGCTGTTGCCGCACTTAAAAGTGGAGAGGTGCTTTTGTTGGAAAACCTTCGTTTTCATGCCGAGGAGGAAGCGGGCGATGAGTCCTTTGCGGAAGCCTTGTCCAAGCACGGGGATATTTACGTGAACGATGCCTTCGGTACCGCTCACCGGGCACACGCCTCCACAACCATCGTGGCTAAATTTTTCCCGGAAAATAAATGTTTCGGGTATTTGTTGGCCAAAGAAATCAAAGCAATTGACAAGGTGATGGAAACAGGGGAGAAGCCGGTAACCGCTATTTTGGGCGGAGCGAAAGTATCTTCCAAGATCACCATCATTGAAAACATACTCGATAAAGTCGATAACCTTATCATCGGAGGGGGAATGACCTATACTTTTGTAAAGGCAAAAGGCGGTAAGGTAGGGGATTCCATCTGCGAGGACGACAAAATGGAACTAGCTTTGGACATTCTTAAAAAGGCCGAGGACAAAAACGTAAAGGTGTACTTGCCCGTCGATGTTTTGGCCGCCGATGATTTTAGCGCCGACGCCAACACCCAATTTGTCGACGTAAACGAAATTCCTGATGGATGGCAAGGATTGGATGCCGGTCCAAAGACTTTGGAGATCTTCAAACAAGTGATTTTGGCATCCAAGACCATTTTGTGGAACGGGCCCGTAGGTGTTTTTGAAATGGAAAAATTTGCCAAAGGAACCATTGCCGTTGGCAATTATATTGATCAGGCCACCCAAAGTGGGGCCTTCTCCCTAGTAGGTGGAGGGGATTCCGTTGCCGCGGTCAAGCAATTCGGATTCGAAGAGAAGGTAAGTTACGTATCCACCGGAGGAGGGGCCATGTTGGAAAGCCTGGAAGGGAAAACATTACCGGGCATTGCTGCAATATTGGGCTAAGTCTCACGTTGTGAGATATCGGGGCAAACGTTAAAAGTTGGAGAATTTTGTCTCAGGGCTTTATTCTTTCAGAAAAAAACGCCATTTTCGTTCGCCCCGAAATCAAATCTTGTCCAAATGAATCATAATTTAAGAATAGCTGTTTTTGCGGTTCTGATTTCCGCAGCTCCATTTGTGCGAGCACAACAGGCAGGCGTATCATCCAAAAAGGAGCAGGATTCTACCTCGCTGCAACAAAATGAAAGGCCGGCTATTGCGGTTTCCAACATTAAAATAGACGGCCAGCTTATGGCCTTGGAAACACATGGGGACGGCAAATTTAAATTACGTGACCTAGAGGAAGCATGGAGATACGATAGTCTCTGGCTGAAGGAACTTCATAGCAATGCCGGTTTGTTCAGTGATATGTTGTTGGAGATCCAAAATAATCCTGAATTAGAGGAAACCTTCGAAATAGATTTGCCTACGGACACGCTTAAGGCCAGATTGGCCCGCATGAACGAGAAGACCCCGTTCAATATTACCTACAATGCTTCTTTGGAAAGTGTTATCAAATCCTTTTTGACCAGGAGAAGGGATTTGATGCAGCGTATGATCACGGCGAGCCAGTTTTATTTTCCCCTGTTCGAACAGGAGCTCGACAACCAAAATATTCCCTTGGAAATAAAATATTTGGCCATTGTGGAATCCGCCCTTAACCCAAAAGCACGATCTAGGGTGGGCGCCAAAGGGCTATGGCAGTTTATGTACAGCACGGGCAAAATGTACGGACTCGATGTAAGCAGTTATGTGGACGAGAGGCACGATCCCATCATGGCGACCAAGGCCGCCAGTAAATATCTTTCAAGGCTTTATGACATTTTTGGGGATTGGGACTTGGCATTGGCGGCGTACAACTCCGGCCCGGGAAATGTAAACAAAGCGATACGACGTTCCGGAGGATATGAGAACTATTGGAACATAAGGCCTTTTCTTCCACGTGAAACAGCAGGATACCTTCCGGCGTTCCTGGCCACCATGTACATCTTTGAATATGCGGAAGAGCATGGGCTGCAATACAAAAAAGCGGACCGCGCTTATTTTGAAACGGACACCGTTCATGTTAAAAACCTGATTACCTTCGACCAGATTTCAAAATTGGTGGATATAGGGACCGAAGAGCTGGAAATGCTCAATCCTGCCTATAAACTTAATATTATCCCCAAAGTTGAGGGAAAAAACTATGCGTTGCGTTTGCCTGTTGCCAAAATAGGCAAGTTCGTTTCCAATGAGGAAGAGATCTATGCCTATGCAAAGAAAGAGCAGGATTCTTTGGAAAAACCACTGCCGAACATGATAACCGCGAAAGACCAGATTCGCTATCGGGTGAAGAGCGGGGATTATTTGGGCAAGATCGCCGAACAATATGGTGTGGGCGTCAGTCAAATCAAAAGCTGGAACGGACTGCGAAGCAACAATCTACGGGTAGGGCAGCGTTTAACGATATACCCGAGAAAGCCGTACATCGCAAAGAACACCAAGAAGCCCGGCAGCTCCAATACAGGAACCACAGTTGCGGGAGGCTCCAAGATCCATACGGTGCAATCGGGGGATTCCCTTTGGACCATCTCCAAAAAATACCCCGGGGTCTCCATAGAAAATTTACGAGAATGGAACGGTATTAGCGGTAATAATCTAAAACCGGGCACAAAACTTAAATTGTGTGATTGTTCTTCGTAAATTTAACACAAGATGAAAAAATTAGGAACACTATTGTTTGCCGCAACCTTGTTGGCACTGGGAGCCTGTAAAAACTCAGGTTCAAAAGAAAAGTTTTTGCCCCCTTCAACAGGTGGGATAAACACCTTGATGGTGGTAATGGACACCGAGCTTTGGAGAGGGCCGGTGGGCGAAAAGATAAGGGAAGAGTTTGCCGCACATATTGTGGGCCTGCCCCAAATTGAGCCGAAGTTCACCATAACCCAAGTACCGCCCAAGGTTTTCAAGGGAACTACCAAACACTCAAGGTCCCTTTTATATGTAGAGCAAGATTCTACATCCTTGGCCCACATTAAAGATGATGCATATGCCAAGCCGCAAAAGGTCGCTGTGGTCACCGGACCTACCGAGGAGGTCATGATCAAAAACTTGGATTCCTTGGCCGATAGGGCCATTAAAGAGTTCAGGGCCAATGAGATTGCCGAAGCACAAAGAAGGTTTGAACGTTCTTTGAGCAAGGACAAGGCTTTGGAAGAGGAGTTCGGCATACACATGAATGTACCTTCCCTGTACAAGGTGGGCAGAAGAGAGGACGATTTTGTTTGGATGGACATCCAGATTCCAAAAGGAACCATGAACATTATTGCCTATGAGATGCCTTGGGATTATTTCAGCAACGACTCCACTTTTGTAGAGGATATTGTGAAAATGCGCGATTCGATAGGCAAAAAGTATATTCCCGGACCTTATGAGAATACGTATATGATCACGGAAAAGGCTTTTGCCCCGTATGTGTTCCCTGCGGAAATAGACGGCAAAAAGGCCGCCGAGGTAAAAGGCGTTTGGGAAATACACGGATATCCCATGGCCGGGCCATTTTTAACCTACATCATCAACGATGAGGAAAACAAAAGAAAAATGGTTATTGAAGGATTCACGTTTGCCCCTTCGGAAGAGAAAAGAGATTATATGTTCGAGTTGGAGGCCATTTTAAAAACCGTTGACTTTGAACCGTCCTCCCCTTCGTCCTCGGATTAAAGGATGACATTTGGATAAACAAAAGGCCCGGACCATTGGTCCGGGCCTTTTGTTTATTATAAACTTGGTGGGTTAATCAAAAGCAAAACCCGTGGCCATCCGGTAAACAAATGCATAAAGCACTATAAAGAACATGACGAAGCTGAACCAAGCGAATACTTTAAAGTATTTCTCTATAATGATATGTCCTAGGTTTTTGAACCCTTCCAAATAGATTTCTTTAACGAGTAGTAATTTTTTCATATGTCTGATTTAAGGATTAAATACAGACCAAAGATTCGATTTACCTGGGCCGAATCGAAAACAAAAGGACAAAAGGCAATAAAAACAAGGTGAAATAAGCCACCAAAAGACTTTGATCTACAAGGGTATACCTTTGATCGTTAAAGTGCGGATGGACCAAAACCCATTGGTCGGTCAAAGCCATCGATAAAGTGCAATTCTCTTAGGAAAATAGGGAGCAAGCCGTAAGGCCGGCAGGGGTTATTCGGTTACCAAGATAAATTCGGACCTACGGTTCATGCGGTGCTGGTCTGCGGCACAGGGTATACCATTGGTACAATTGTTCAACAAACGCTCCTCCCCATAGCCAACGGCACTTAAAATTCTTGAGGAATCGATTCCTTGGGAAACAATATAATCCCGCGTTGATTTGGCCCTTCTATCGGATAAATATTTATTGTAGGCTTCCGGCCCTATGGCATCGGTATGGGACTCGATTTTCAGGGAAAGGGTCTCATTCTCCTTGAGAACGGTGATTAGTTTATCCAGTTCTTGCGCATAGGTCGGTGTAATGGCATAGCTGTCAAAAGCAAAATAAACGTTGCTGGGTTCGTAGAACTCTGTAATAGGTTTTTCCTTTATAACCTCTTTTAGGTATTGGCTTACCGAAATGTTCTCATTGTCTTTGGTCCGTACGGAAAGCGTATCGGCTACGAAACCATTTTTTGCCGCCACGACCGTGTAGTCCGTGGAGGGGATTAAATTTTTGAACACGTATCTACCGGTAGCATCCGAAGAGGATTTGTTCAGCAAAGCTCCGTCCTTGCCATATAGGACAATGCTAGCGTTTTCAAGCGGGGTCTCGGAGGTTTCGCTGGCTATCGAGCCCACAATGGAGTTAAAGTTGGGAATGGATGTAAAGGAATAGATATCATCGTCCCCTTTGCCCCCTTTTCGGTTGGATGCAAAATAACCATGTTCCGCGGAGGCATCAATGATATAGGAGAAATCATCCCTATTGCTGTTGATCGGCTCGCCCAGGTTTACACCAACGCTAAAAACCCCATTTGTACCATTTGACTTATAAACATCCAGGCCTCCAAGGCCCATGGGCCTGTTGGAAGAGAAATAAAGCGCGTTTTCCGTTGCGTAGGGGAACATTTCCTTTGCTTCGGTGTTGATGGTCTCCCCAAGGTTTTTTGGCTCGGAGAACGCACCGTTCGCATCAATGTCCACCACATAGATGTCCGTTTCCCCATATCCTCCCGGTCTATCCGAAACGAAGTACATTTTTGTTCCATCCGGGCTTACGGCAGGGTGGCCCGTGGAATAATTTTCACTGTTAAAGGGAAGTTCTTCCGCCTTTGTCCATTCATCCCCTTTAAAATCAGAGCGGTAGATCTTTAAGTGATTGATTCCGTTTTCGCCTCTTTTCAAACGTTTTCCATAGTTGTTCCTTGTGAAATAGATGGTTTTCTGGTCGGGCGAAAAAGCCATGGAGGCCTCGTGATATTTTGTGTTGATTTTTCGTGAAAATTTCTCGGGAGGGGACAGGTCGCCACCGGCACCTTTTTGATGGGCCACATATAGGTCCAAAAAGGGTTGATTGGTCCAGCGGTAACGCCTTGTCGTCAAAAAAGAAGTATCCTTGGCCGACGCATATACGATATCCGAGCCATGGTGAAACATCGGGGAAAAATCGGAGTAGGGAGAGTTGATCTCCAAATTTTTTATCGAAACATTGTAGATCACCTCCCAAGCAGTGGTGTCCATCTTGTCCAGTTCTTTCAAGGGCTCTTCCCTTTTCTGCCGTAAAATTTTGGTAAGCGAGGCAGCTCTTTGATATTTTCCGGTGCCTTTTAAGATCTGTGTGTACTTGAACATGGCATCCTTTTCCATTTCGTTTTTGTACAACCGGTGAAGCTCATGGTACCATTGGTAGGCTTTTTCCAGATTTCCTGCATAATAATGGGAATCGCCAGCTCTTGATAACAATTGTTGGGAATGTTCGGCGTCCGTCTTTTCCAGCACCAAATCAAAAATGCGGGCAGCTTCGGCGTACCACATTTTGTCAAAGTAATCGTTTCCCTTGGCGATAAGCTTGTCTTTAACGCCTCTTTTACGAAGGTACCTGTCGAGTTTTTTATCGTTCAGGCCATCAAGGTGCTCTACAAAGTCTGTAGTTTCGGAATCTTTTGTGAGGTGCTCCTTTTCGGATGATGAAGAGGTTCCACCATACTCGGAAAGAGCCAGCTCTTGGGAATTGATCCCTAGCGAGCACAAAAGAAAAATAAGCAAGATCAGTTTTTTCATTACCACTCCATCTGCACAAAGGAACATTTGATGTTCTTTTGGAGGTTAAGCATTTAGAGGCCTAACAATTTAGTTACGACCGCTAAAGTAGGATAAGGTGGTCGGGGCGGTAATTTTTTGTTGTGAAAGGGTGTATTTGCAGCATTGAATGCCAGAAAAATGTTGTTGTTGGTCGAAAACCAACTAAAAAATAACGGGTATCAAGCTGTAAACGGTCAATTAGGATTTTGACTCGTTGCTTCCGCCCTCCAATTTTTCGTCCTCTTTGGATGCGTCCTTAAATTCTTTGATACCACTTCCAAGACCTCTCATAAGCTCAGGAATTTTCTTGCCTCCGAAAAGCAAAACAATAGCCAGGACAATCAAAACGATTTGCCAAGGACCTAGCATTCCAAGAAATATAGTTTGAGCAATCATATCTTCAAAACTTTGATTAGAAATGTAAAAATACTAAAAAGAAGTGGAAGAGCGTGTTCGATTAACGAAAATTAGCATTTGAAAATGATTTTTAAGAACTTATCGGCTTGAGCTTTTTAAAAAGCTTAACATGCATATTAAAATCTAAGACTATCTTTGTTTATCATGGCAAAGGACAAAAAGAAAAGAAAGGAGATCAAACGCAAGCTGCTGCACAAGTATCGCTTGGTCATTCTCAATGAAAGCACCTTTGAGGAAAAGATATCCTTTAAGTTGAACAGATTGAATGTTTTTGTGACCGGAACCCTGTTCATTATCGTGCTCATTGGCGTTACGACCTTGATCATTGCCTTTACCCCATTACGGGAATATATTCCTGGTTACTCCTCCACCACCTTAAAACGGCAGGCCACGGACCTGACCTATAAAACGGATTCCTTGGTAACCGTACTCAACTATACCAATCGGTATTTGGACAACGTAAGGAAAGTATTGCGGGGAGACATTGAAAACAACCAGGTAAATCGTGACTCTCTCTTCGAGCAGTACAAGCTTGACCCCGCATCGGTCGACCTTACCCCTATCCGACAAGATCTGTTGTTGAGGGAAGAGGTGGAACTCGAGGACAAATACAATCTTTTTGAAAGGGATATCGAAAATTTGGGCACGCTCTTTTTTGCTCCTGTCAATGGGACCATCTCCCAAGGTTTTGACCAAAAAACAAAGCATTACGCGGTAGATTTGGTCGCACTGAGGGAAACTCCGGTCAAGGCCATTGCCGATGGTACCGTGCTATTTGCGGAATGGACCACGGAAACAGGTTATGTGATCATCATAGAACATCAAGAAGGGATTACCTCTGTTTATAAGCACAATGGTTCCTTGAGCAAGTCCCAAGGTGATTTGGTAAGGGCCGGTGAGGTAATCGCATCCATCGGAAATACGGGAGAACTCACTACGGGGCCCCACCTTCATTTTGAACTTTGGAGAAAGGGCAACCCGGTCGATCCCCAGAACTATATTGATTTCAACTAAATGTCCCTAAAAGCATTTGCCGCCAAAATATTCGCCAATCGGATAGCCAAGAAAACCGAAAAATGGGTGAACCGACCCGTGAAGACCCAACAGAAGGTGTTCAACCACTTAATCGCTCAGGGCAAGGGCACCATTTTTGGGAAGGACCATCGGTTCGGCACCATTACATCCCACCAAGATTTTGTAGAGCGTGTTCCCATACGGGATTATGAGGAGCTAAAGGGATACGTACAGCAGATCATGGACGGGAAGGAAGATGTGCTGTGGCCGGGAAGGCCCATCTATTTTGCAAAAACCTCGGGAACAACTTCGGGGGCCAAATACATTCCCATTACCAAGCCATCCATCAAAAATCAGGTGGAGGCCTCAAGGAACGCCATTCTCAATTACATACACGAAACCGGGAACGCCGATTTCGTCGACGGCCGGATGATTTTTTTACAGGGAAGTCCTGAACTGGAGGAAAAG
The DNA here is from genome assembly GCA_963677115.1 of uncultured Allomuricauda sp. GTDB lineage: Bacteria > Bacteroidota > Bacteroidia > Flavobacteriales > Flavobacteriaceae > Flagellimonas. The sequence goes on along the minus strand of OY781874.1, from coordinate 1,345,800 downwards.
AACGGGATTAAACTGGGCCGTCTTTCCGGTATTTCGGCCCATTATGTGCCCAATTACCTTCAAAAAAACCGTTTGCCAAGTTGGCAGACCAATTGTATTGAGGATTGGGAGACCAAGGTCGATAAAATTGTAGAGGAGACAAAGAAAGAGAATATGTCCGTAATTGCCGGAATCCCATCTTGGGTACAGATGTATTTTGAAAAACTCCACATAAAGACAGGGAAAAAAGTAGGCGAACTTTTCCAAGAGTTCCAATTGTTCATTTACGGGGGGGTGAATTATGAGCCCTACCGTGCCAAATTTGAAAACCTTATCGGAAGAAAGGTGGACAGTATTGAGCTTTTTCCGGCCAGCGAAGGTTTTTTTGCCTATCAAAATTCCCAAAAGGAAAAGGGAATGTTGTTGCTTTTGAACGCCGGCGTTTTTTATGAGTTTGTAAAGGCCGATGAGTTTTTTGATGAAAACCCAAAACGATTGACCATTGCGGATGTGGAACTGGATGTCGATTATGCCATGGTGATTTCAACAGATGCCGGGCTTTGGGGGTACAACCTGGGCGATACCGTTCGGTTTATTTCAAAGAACCCCTATAAAATCGTGGTTTCGGGCCGCATTAAACATTTTATTTCCGCTTTTGGGGAACACGTGATAGCCAAGGAAGTGGAAGAAGCCCTGCGATCGGCCGTGGAACGGACCGATGCCCTGGTGAACGAATTTACCGTTGCACCGCAGACCAATCCGGAGGATGGGGAACTGCCCTACCATGAATGGTTCATCGAATTTCAAAGGGAGCCATCGGATATAAAAAAGTTTACGGGGATTATGGAGGAAAGCATGAAACGGCAGAACAGTTATTATTTTGACCTTATCGATGGCAACATTCTACAGCCACTGAAAATAAGTTTTATCAAACCGAATGGTTTCCAGGATTATATGAAATCCATAGGCAAACTGGGAGGGCAGAACAAGGTCCAACGCCTCGCCAACGACCGAAAAGTGGCCGATGGACTTCAACCATTTAAAATTAGTTGACTTAGAAGGGCTTAACTTTCATAGGAATTCGTTTATTTTTGCCAGAAGATATGATGGCAACAGAAGTAAAACAGACCACTAGGGCGCAGGAGTCCACCAATGCGATCGAACGCTTGTATATTACCATGCGCCATTTGCTCAACCGGGGGTTTTACAAACCTACGGGAGTTTCTGGCAATGCGCTAAGAACGGCACTTTTATTGCTCCGTCCGGAAATTTATGGGACTATTGCGGAAGATAAGGCCGAACTGAACGGATTGATCTATGTGTTGGAGCGCTTGCCGCAAGGCATAGAGGAATGCCGTTTTATCAATCTGACATCCGATGAAGGCTTTGGAAAATCACACTTAAGGCCCATTGTACCTCCAAAACGAAGAAGAAACTGCTATCGTATCGACGACGAGCAGATGAATATTGAAATTACACGGGGCAGGAGCGACATTTATGACATTCTCACCCACCTTACCTTTTTGTTCGTGGAATCCGGTAAAATTTCCAAACGGGTCTTGGTGGATGACGGCACCTCTACCATAAGGGATTGGGACAAGCTCAGCGAGTTTGTTCTTTCGGAGGAAAAAGACAACGAGCAAAGAGAAGTCGCTTTGATTCATTGTGCCAATATTTTGAGCAGGACCTTTGATGAGGTGGTGGATATAGAAAACAAGCTCAGGACTCCCGAAAATCCCGACCGTTTCTTGAATGTGATTTATTGGCTGGGCAAATTGGCCATAGAAGAGGAGACCACCGGCAATAAAAGGACCATAACGTTTAGTCCATTGTTAAGAGAACGTTTGGGCCACCACATCCATGGAGAAAAGTGGGCCGATAAGATCAAGGCCACCCTCCAGGAACACCACTTAATGGAGAGACCTCTTCATATCATCAGCGCCAATATGCATAGCGTGATGAACTCGCTCTTTGCCAAAAGGGCATTGGCGGAGGAATTCCCGGACAATGAATCTTTGGATATCTATGAGGCTTTGGGTTCCGACAACAACAAATCGCTCAACAAGAAGGTCAGGGATCTGGCCCAGAGCAATGGGATGATCACTTTGAAAGACGAGTCCGGGGCCAACATTGATGTCCAGATTTTTGATACCGCCAAATTTGGCGGCAAAAGCTGCTGCTACCAGCTCCCGGCAAATCTCACAAAAGAAGAAAAACCCGTTATATTTGTGATGGACTACGCCTTTGGCGAGCAGGCCTACGAGACCATAGACGAACTGCTGAAACCGATGGAAGATGGAGAGGATAAGATTTTTCTGAATGTGGATTCGGTCTCCATTATGGGGAAAGCGGGCATCTTGGAAGGGGGCAAAGGAGATTTGATGATTCCCTCCGCACATATTTTCGAAGGTACTGCCGACAACTACCCTTTCAATAACGAACTTAACGGTTCCGATTTTGAAGGGCACGGTTTGAAGGTCATGGAAGGAACCATGGTGACCGTGTTGGGAACATCGCTTCAAAACAGGGATATTCTCCAGTTTTTCAATGAATCCACATGGAACGTGATCGGATTGGAAATGGAAGGGGTGCACTATCAAAAAGCGATACAATCGGCATCGCAGATACGAAAGAGTATCAAAAAAGATGTGAAGGTGAGATACGCTTACTACGCATCGGACAATCCTTTGGAGACCGGTAGCACGTTGGCTTCGGGCGGACTTGGAACAACAGGGGTCAAACCCACATATTTGATAACGGACAGAATTTTAAAACAAATATTCAATTCATAGGTATGGCAGACCAACCAGTAAATCAGAATAGTTCGGACGAGATAGATTTGGGGCAATTGTTCCAGATGATCCGAAATGGATTCAATAAGTTAGGCGTATTTTTTTTACGTCTTTTTCTATATCTAAAAAGGAGTGCATTGATACTCATAGGTCTGGTTGTTTTGGGCGTGGCCATAGGGTATGGTCTAAAATTCATAACAACGGAGAAAGTGCAGTTGGACGTAATCGTAAGGCCCAACTTGGAGAGCAAGGATTACTTGTATGATATGATATCCGAAATAGAGTCCAGTATTAAAGTCAGGAATGAGGCTTTTTTAAATAACCTTGGCATCTCAAAGGATGATTTGGATGGCTTTGAAATATCCATCGAATCCATAAAAAAGGAAAAGGAGGAAGGAAAGGAAGAGAAAGAACTTAAGTATTTGGAGGTACTACAAAAATTTCAAAACACTGATTTGATTGCCGATGTGTTAAGGGAAGAACTATTAAAGAATACGGAACTAATACATAGGATATCATTTAAATATAAAAAACCAAAGGGGGAAGAGGTTGCCCGAAAGCTGATGGATCACATCAATTCCAACAGCTATTTTACCCAGCTTTTATTAGTTGAAAAAGACAATTCTAAGGAAAGAATTGAAAAAAACAAAGTGTTAATCGCTCAGATTGATACCATCATCCAGAATTACTCAAAAAACTTGAACAATAATAGCACCACTCTTGAAACCGGAAAATTAGTAGTGCAAAATGAGGAAAAGCTTGATGTTACAGGGCTAATCACCTTAAAAACAGAATTAATAGAGGATATTGAGGACCAGAAAATAGAACTTAATGAACTGACAGGACCCATTAGTGTCATTAATTTTGGGAACCCTCACCAAGTTAGTAAATCATTTTTTAGCAATTCAATTATTATACTTCCTCTGATCTTAATTGTTGCTTTCTTTGTTTTGACCCTACTCAAATATCTTAACAAGAAGGCATCTGAAATGGAAGTTTAACAAAGGGGTAGTACATTGTTATGTATAAACTTATTGTCACTGGAGCAAATGGCCAACTTGGAATGGCTTTAGCAGAAGTAGCAAAGGGATTTGAGGATTTTTGCTTTGATTTTAAAACTTCTAAAGAACTGGACATTACAAGCCCTACGGAGATATTAGATGCCTTTCGGAAAGGACAGTATGATTTTTGCATTAACTGCGCAGCATACACAAATGTTGAAGAAGCCGAGAAGTTCCCAGAACTTGCATACAATGTGAACGCAACCGGAGCAAGGTACCTTGCCGAGGCATGCAAAAATAATCATATTACCTTTATCCATATTTCTACGGACTATGTTTTCGATGGCAAAAAGGACGGGGGCTATACCGTGGAGGACAAGACCAATCCAATCAATGTATATGGAAAAACTAAGTTGGCCGGAGAAAAATTTATTCAACAGATTCAACCCAACCATTATATAATCCGAACATCTTGGTTGTATAGCAAAAAGTACGGGCATAATTTTTATAAAACAATTGTTAGAAAAGCACGGGCCGGAGAAGAATTGTATATTACGGATGCTCAAAAAGGGTGTCCGACCAATACGGAGTCTTTGGCCAAATATATCTTGAATACGATAAAACAGGGCAAACTACCATTTGGCACTTATCATTTTACAGATGGTAAAGCAATGACCTGGTATGAATTTGCCAAGCAAATATTAAATGAAAATGGATTGAAGGGGAAGGTGAAACTTATACCTAATAATGATTATAAAACATTGGCCAAAAGGCCAAAAAACAGTGTTTTATATTGACGTGTATTAAGTTGCTAGATATTGACTTGTATTAATCGGGTTAAATAACATTCCCATAGTTGATCCATCCAAGTTGAATAATATATGAAAGCAGAAGAAACTAATTTAAAGGGATGTTTTGTTCTAGAGCCCAAAGTTTTTGAGGATAACCGCGGATATTTCTTTGAAGCCTATAATCACAGGACTTTTTGTGAGGCAATCGACAAAGAAATAAATTTTGTGCAGGATAACCAGTCTTTTTCAACAAAAGGGGTGCTTAGGGGATTACATTTTCAAACAGGCCAATATGCCCAAGCAAAGCTGGTTTCGGTAATTCAGGGAAGGATTCAAGATGTGGTTGTTGATTTGCGTAAAGATTCTCCTACCTTTGGTCAACACATATCTGTAGAGCTAAGCTCCAGAAACAAAAAACGATTATTTGTTCCTAGAGGTTTTGCACATGGTTTTCTAACATTGAGCCAATCTGCAGAGGTAATATATAAGTGCGACAATTATTATCGGAAAGAGGCGGAAGGAGTGATTCGTTACAATAATAAAGAGTTGAACATACAGTGGGAATTGAGTAGAGACGAAGTTGTACTGTCAGACAGGGATCAAAAAACCGAAGACACTAATATATATTTAAGAAGACACTAAAATATTAAGGCCCAATAGGCCCGAATTTTGTTAACCGACAATCAAATTTTAAAATTAAAAAAACTCTTTTGAGCAGAAAAAAGAACCTTATCATTTTTGGAACCCGCCCCGAAGCAATTAAAATGGCTCCTCTTGTTAAAGAATTTCAAAAGCACCCAGAAACTTTTGAGACTAAAGTATGTATTACAGCACAGCACAGAGAAATGTTGGACCAAGTTTTGACATTTTTTGATATAAATCCTGACTTTGATCTGGATTTAATGAAGCCTAACCAAAACCTGTATACTCTTACAGCGGATATAATAACCTCATTGAAGCCTATTTTTGAAGAATTTAATCCGGATTTTGTCTACGTTCATGGGGATACAACTACAACAATGGCTTCTAGTATTGCTGCATTTTATTCTGGCGCTGAAGTTTGCCATGTTGAAGCTGGACTAAGAACATTTAATTTAAAATCGCCTTTTCCGGAAGAAATGAATAGATCTGTTACCGGTGTTCTTGCTAATCGGCATTTTGCTCCAACAGAAACTTCCAAAAGGAACCTGATCCGTGAAAATAAAGCCGATGAGAGTATTGAAGTAACTGGAAATACGGTTATTGATGCCTTGCTATATAGTGTGGAGAAAGTGAATGAAATCGGCTTTAAGGACCCTGAAATAGAACATTTGATGAGTTTGGCGGATAGCTCCAAACGGTTGATTTTGGTTACGGGCCACAGGCGCGAAAATCATGGCCAAGGATTTATTAATATATGTGAGGCCCTAAAGGCCATCGCTTTAAAAAATAAGGATTGTCAGATAATTTATCCTGTGCATTTAAATCCAAATGTTCAAAAGCCAGTATATGAATTATTATCCAATATAGACAATGTTCACCTAATAGCCCCTTTGTCCTATCCGGCATTTGTTTGGTTAATGGAAAAAGCCTATTTGATCATAACAGATAGCGGCGGAGTTCAAGAAGAAGCTCCGAGTTTGGGAAAGCCCGTTTTGGTTATGCGAGACACAACAGAACGGCCAGAAGCTGTTGAAGCAGGAACAGTATTGTTGGTTGGTACGGACAAAGACAAAATAATCCGTGAAACAACAAAATTATTGAATGAGAAAGAAGTGTATAAAGCAATGGGTAAATTGCACAACCCCTATGGTGACGGGAGAGCATGTAAACGTATAGTAAAACATATAGCACAACTTTAAGAATAAGAACAACATGGCAAAAATGAATAAAGCCGCAGAAGTAGTAATGGTCGGTTTAGGGTATATAGGGCTTCCTACCGCAGCGTTAATTGCCCAGAACAAAACTTTCGTGCATGGTGTAGATATAAACCAAGTAGTGGTTGATACCATTAATGCAGGTAAAATCCATATTATTGAACCAGAGTTGGACCAAGCCGTGGCAGAGGCAGTTAAAGAAGGGTATTTACTTGCTGACACAAAGCCGGTTGCCGCCGACACTTATATCATAGTTGTACCCACTCCCTTCAAGGATAAGAACGAACCCGATATTTCGTTTGTCGAATCTGCTACCAAGGCGATTCTTCCTTTTTTGAAGGAAGGTGACCTTTACATCATAGAATCCACTTCGCCCATTGGTACCACAGAAAAAATGATGGCGTTGATCTTTGGAGAGAGACCCGAGCTTGAGGGGAAAATATTTATAGCATATTGTCCAGAACGTGTACTCCCCGGAAATGTGATGTATGAATTGGTTCACAATGACCGAGTTATTGGAGGGGTAGATGAACAATCTACATCTAAAGCTCATGATTTTTATAGACGGTTTATTAAAGGGGATTTACACAAGACCAATGCTAGAACTGCAGAAATGTGTAAACTGGTCGAAAACTCATCTAGGGATGTTCAAATAGCATTTGCCAACGAATTGTCACTAATCTGTGACAAAGCGAATATTAATGTTTGGGAACTTATAAGGCTGGCAAATAAACACCCCCGGGTAAATATACTACAACCCGGTAGCGGTGTAGGTGGCCATTGTATAGCAGTGGACCCGTATTTTTTAGTTGCCGACTACCCAATGGAATCAAAAATTATCGGAGCGGCAAGGGAAATCAACAATTACAAATCCTTCTGGTGCGCGGAAAAGGTACAATCGGCCAAACTGGAATTTGAATTGGAACATGGACGAAAACCAAAGATAGCCCTCATGGGACTCGCCTTTAAACCCAATATTGATGATCTTAGGGAGTCTCCCGCCAAATATATTGTTCAAAAGGTTCTCCAAAATGCCAATAATGAAGAATACTATATAGTTGAACCCAATATTGAAGAGCATTCTGTATTCAAGTTGACACCTTACGGAGAGGCCGTTAAAAAGGCTGACATAGTGGTCTTTTTGGTGGCCCACAACGAGTTTAAGGGATTAAGTCTACCCTCAGGGACAACAGTCCTAGATTTTTGCGGGGTACAATTGTAGAGAGCTTTTTCAAAGGAATATTATATGCTTTTTAATTCCATAGATTTTGCCATATTTTTTCCAATCATATTCATTTTATATTGGATTGTTGCCGGCAACCTTAAGCATAGAAACATAGTACTGCTTGTTGTCAGTTATTTTTTTATGGATGGTGGGATCGGTGTTTTCTTGTCTTGATTATAATCAGTTCGCTTGTAGATTTTATGTCGGTAAAAGGTTAGTAAATACTTAAAAAAGCAGTACAAATTTCTAATAAATAGCTACGGTCAAACTAAAAGAATATATACTAAAATTGATAGAGAGTTAATATATTATTTGGATAAAATCGATTTGAGCAAAGTATGACTATAATAAATAAAAGCATAGGAATGTTAGCTACAACGATTTTGAATATAGACTGCTCCACTTTAATTTTAAGGTCTTTAGATTGCACTTTAAAGCAAGGATTCTAGATTTTTCGGAGTAAAATCAAAAACATATATTTTTATGAGAAGAGTAACATTATTGGTGTTTTCTGTTTTATTTTCCTTTAGCCAGAGCTGTCAAAAAAAAGTAAGCTTGCCAGAAATTCCTTCCAAGGCCATAATATCTAATGTTGGTACAGATGAACCTGAAAAATTAATTGGTTATGCCAATACAATACTAAATGACAACATTATTCTAACAAGCGCATGGAAGGCAGTAAAATATGAAGGCGAATTAGACTGGAGTATTGACCCATACAATAATTCTTCATGGAAAAATTATTTTTTTTGTTTGCGAACGATAGGAATTCTTTCACAAGCTTATACTATAAATGAAAACTCCGAGTACTTAGAAAAAGGGAAGGAAATCCTCTACTCATGGGATTCAAACTATGATAATTCCGAATTGCGAAAAGACAATTATATATTCATATGGAGGGATCATGCCGTAGCAAGTAGGGTAATTAACCTTGTTCATTTTTATAATAATTTAAGAAGGGGAAACCAATTAGACAGCAAAACAAAAGACATCATAGAAACCCATTTAATGGAATATGGTGAATGGCTTGCTGATTATAAAAACTATACTAAGGGGAACCATGCCGTGATGATGGACAGAGCTCTGCTTTATCTCAGTTATGTGGTAAAGTGCAATAACTCTGAAAAATGGAAAGAGGAGGCTACACGTAGATTCAATCAAATTTTAGAGGAACAATTTACCGATGAAGGGGTATGTACAGAGAATTCACCAGAATATCATGTGTTGAATATGAATTTGTTCCTCGACTTTATTTCAATTATAGAGAATTTTAGTGATCATCCGAACCAGCAATATGTGAAAACTTATGAGAAAATGAAAACCTATCTTGTTCAAGTTTTAAAACCTGACCTAACCTACCCATTTCAAGGAGATACATATCCGTCAGGCAAGCCCTTCCAATTTTCAGAAAAATATCCGGATTCAAGGTTTGATTATTTGGAAAGTAAGGGAATTAAAGGCAACCGGCCAAAAGAAACGGATATTGTTTTTAAAGAAGCGGGATACGCCATACTTAGAGACAAGTGGAGAGAAGAGGGAGAATTTGAAAAAATGACCTATATCAATTTTATTTCTGGAAACCCCTCAAGAGTGCACAAGCATTCAGACAATCTTTCCTTTTTTTTGTATGCAAACGGAGAGGATTTGTTGATTGACCCCGGGAACTGGGGATATTCCAAAAATGATACTGTAAGCTACCTGCGAAGCACTATGGCCCACAATACTTTTTTAATCAATAATTTAAACATTAAAAAATTTCCAGTTGGAAGCAGTAAGATTATCGAAAACAAACTAGAAGAAAACTATTCTCTCATAAGAGGAGTATTTTCTCCCAATCCCTATCAAATATACTACAGAACCCTTCTCTATATCAAACCCAACATATTGATATTGGATGATCAAGTGTTTTCAGAAATGGATATTGAGTCTATATCCCAAATCTTTAACTTGGGAACAAATATGAAATCATTTGAAGTCGATGGGGTTAAAAACCAAATGACTGCTGAATTTATTAATAATAATTTGGAAATTGTTCAATTGCTGAAGAACACAAGTTATGAGGTTAATTATTTCAACGGATCAGATGGAATAAGGGGGTTGTATGCAAAACAAACGGAGAGAACAATGCAGGGCAACCAATTTGTATTTCTAAGCACACCTGATAGCCTTATCAAAAATCATAGAAATATAACTATGATCAAAATCAATAATGATAACGATTTGAATGTATCGGACGTAGAATTTAAAGAGCAAGAATATGGCTATAATGTAAGTTGGATCGATTTCGACAAGAACAGTCATGAAATAGTTCTATCCGAATTTGACCAGGGAAAAAATTATTTCGCCGATAACATAGCTAAAGCTGACAAATACGACATTGATTCCAATAAAAAAGTAACCGATTTCAGTATAGATAAGTTATATGTTCACCAATGGACTGATGATGAATATTCTTTTATTTTTAAGTTACATGACAATGTCAAACTAGAAGGGTTAAAAAAGTTTACGCTGGGTATAAGGGGGTATGCATACAATAAGGATTTATTGAATCTTTCGACGTACTCTAGACAAACCAACCGTGACTTTGATTCATGGAATTTGAAAGCAGATGAGATTATCGAAACGGATTATGGTAAGTTTATCAACATTAATATATCCACCAACCTGAATAAATTTAAGAGACTCAAACTATTTTTATTTGATCGTGATGGATATAAGAAAGAACTTTGGAATTATGAAATTAATAATTTTTTTCTGGACAAAGATTTAAAAAACGGCCTTCTTTTGCGCAAAGCAATTCCAATTAATAACAGCACTCAAAAATTGACTGGCCCAATCAGTATAGAAAATATATCAACCACTTCTGAAAAAGACAGGTTGACCTTTCTTTTCCGATTGAAGGATGACATTAGTAAAAGTGAATTAGAGAAATACAGACTTGGCCTCCACACATATGCAAAAAAAGAGGACCAAAACAAATTACTCGATTACTCAAAATATAAAGATAGAACTTACGATGCTTGGGATTTTAATCCTGAAATTACTTTAATAGATGGCAAAAAGTATATTATCAAGACTATAGACACTTCCATTGACTTTTTTCCAAGGGTTAAAATGTTTCTATACGACAGAGATGGTTATAAAGGGGTAAGGGGAGAAACAATTGAAATTGAGAACGTAAAGGTAACACAATGAAAATATTGATTACAGGAGGTGCAGGATTTATAGGCTCACATGTAGTAAGGCTCTTCGTCAAAAAGTATCCAGAGTATCAAATTACAAATTTAGACGCCTTAACCTATGCCGGGAATCTGGAAAATTTAAAGGATTTAGAAGGGTTTAAAAACTACCATTTTGTAAAGGGAGACATAACTGATGAAAAATTGGTCGCGAAGTTATTTGATATAAACCAATTTGATGGAGTTATACACTTAGCTGCAGAAAGTCATGTAGACCGTTCTATTTCCGATCCATTGGCCTTTGCAAAGACCAATGTTCTTGGAACAATGAATTTATTGAACGAGGCCGTAAAATTATGGGGTTCCCAAAACAAAGGTAAACGGTTTTATCATGTGAGTACCGATGAGGTATATGGTACATTAGGTGATACGGGCCTGTTCACCGAAAGCAGCCCTTACGAACCTAATTCCCCATATTCAGCTTCCAAGGCGGCATCTGACCATTTTGTCAGAGCATATGGTGAGACTTATGGATTACCATATGTTGTTAGTAATTGCTCAAATAATTATGGGCCCAATCATTTTCCTGAAAAATTAATTCCGCTTTTCATTAATAATATCATAAATAAACATTCCTTGCCCGTATATGGAGATGGTAATTTTACGCGAGATTGGTTATTTGTTGAAGATCATGCAAGAGCGATAGATTTAGTTTTTCATCGTGGAGACAACCACGAGACATATAACATAGGAGGGTTTAATGAGTGGAAAAATATTGATTTGGTAAAAGAACTTTGCACGCAAATGGATGAGAAGCTTGGTAGAAAGTCCGGCTCCTCTGAGCAATTGATTACTTTTGTAAAAGATAGACCAGGACATGATTTAAGATATGCAATAGATGCAACGAAGATAAATGAAAGTTTAGGTTGGGCCCCATCAGTAACTTTTGAAGAAGGTTTGTCAAAAACCATTGATTGGTATTTAAAAAACAAAGACTGGCTGGCAAATGTTACTTCTGGCGAATATTTGAAATATTATAAAAAGCAATATCAATAAATTAGTGATATGAAAGGGATAATATTAGCAGGAGGTTCGGGAACACGATTACATCCTTTGACAAAAGTCGTTTCCAAGCAACTTCTTCCAATTTATGATAAGCCAATGATATATTATCCCCTATCAGTACTAATGCTGTCGGGTATAAAGGAAATTCTTATTATTTCCACACCGCAGGATCTCCCCAATTTTAAAAACTTGCTTGGAAACGGTAGCCAGTTGGGGATTTCACTTGAATATGCGGAACAGCCTTCCCCTGATGGTTTGGCCCAAGCATTTATTATAGGTGAAAAATTTATTGGAAAAGATGATGTTTGTTTAATTCTTGGAGACAATATCTTTTATGGCGCAGGTCTTCAAAAACTTTTATTTGATTCTGTTGAAACTGTCAAAAAAGAAAATAAAGCTGTAATTTTTGGCTATTATGTTGAGGACCCGGAAAGATATGGGGTCGGTGAATTTGATGAAAACAACAACGTGATCAGCATTGAGGAAAAACCTGTTCACCCAAAATCCAATTATGCTGTAGTGGGGCTATACTTTTATCCCAATTCGGTGGTTCATATAGCAAAGGGCGTCAGACCTTCTGCTCGGGGAGAACTCGAAATAACAACGGTGAATCAAAACTACTTATTACAAAAAAATCTTAAAATGCAAATCATGAGCCGTGGATTTGCTTGGTTGGACACAGGTACACATGAGGCGCTCACGGAAGCCACTGAGTTTGTAAAGGCCGTGGAAAAGCGAACAGGGCTTAAAATTGCTTGTCTTGAGGAAATTGCTTACAGGGTAGGCTACATAGACAAAACTAAACTTAAAGAGCATGCTCTGGACTTGCAAAAGAGCGGTTATGGAGCTTATTTAAACAAGTTGTTTGATTAATTTGTAAAAGCTAGAAATGATAAAAAGAGTGATTCTTAGGCTATATGATAAAAAAATAGATGCTTCAGGGCTAGCTGTTTTCCGTATACTATTTTCTTTGGTCATGCTTTGTGAAGTAATTCAGTTATTTTACTTCAGGCATTTGGTATATGATAAGATACCATTCATCGAACCGGCGGAAATTGATGTGACCATTCCTATGATTGCTTGGATGATTTCGATTGTTTTTATAACAGTAGGACTTTTTACACGCACCGCCACTATTGTCAATTACGTTTTTTGTTTGGTTTTTATAGGTACCATTAATTCATATGAATATCATATGTTCTATGTGTACATGGGAGTAAGCTTCCTTTTTATTTTCACCTCAATTTCTAAAGTAGGCTCGCTGGATAGATTGCGTTTAATAATTAAGCATTCCAATACGCGTACCACATACATTCCTCCTATTAACACTTCTGTGCTAAATTATTATATATATGTAGTTCTAGGGATTGCATTTGTTTATTTTGACTCAATTTTTTACAAATCCGCCTCATATAATTGGCTACAAGGTTTAGGGATGTGGTTGCCAGCTTCTTTGCCACAAGTGACACATCTTAGCCACGAGAGTTTTATATTGAACTCCAAGATACTTTCTCTGTTTTTGGGATATTTAACATTCGCGTTTGAGGCAATTTTTTTATTTACTTTTTTTAGAAAAAAATGGAGGGTCCCATTACTCATTGTAGGGATTGGCCTCCATTTGGGAATTCTGATAGAATTTCCTATTCCTTGGTTTGGTATGGGTGTTTGTGCTATATATTTATTGATGGTCCCTGTAAAATATTGGCGCGCTCTCAAGTATAAATTGACACTTAAAGAGCCTAAGTTAGTGTTCTACTATGATGAAGAATGTCCACTGTGCAATAGGACAAAAATCATAATTGGGTATTTGGATTTTTTTGGAGCAATAGATTTTAAAGGTGTCCAAACATACGCATTCGATAATCCCATTTTTAAAACCATTGGCAGAGATCAGCTATTGAATAATATATATTCTGTATCCAAAAAGGGTAAAATATATTCTGGAGTGGATACGTATAAATATGCTTTCAAGAGATTGCCTTTATTGGCCCCACTTGGGTATCTGATAAGTATTCCTGGCGTATATAATTTGGCAAAATGGATATATGGAAAGGTAGCAGAGAACAGATATGTGGAACGTTGTACGGAAGAAAATTGTGGATTTCAACCAGCAGATTTTCCAAAATCAATGAATGATGTCAAAATTTTAAAGGCATGGACAATTAAGGACCTTAAAATTGATGTGCTTACCATTGGAGTAATAATCGTTCTATGTCTTCAAATAAATGTGACCCTTAACTCTTTACTTATTAATAATTTTAAAGAAAAAGTAGGCTTTACGGGTACACCTGTTGCGAATACTATGAACAAGTTATCAGGTCCTATACGTAAACTGAGCAAATCATTTTTTGGAATAACTACTCATGCAGTTTTTATGGACAGTCATTTTAAAAACTACAACCATATAATAGCCGTTGAGGCAATCTTGAAAAATGGGGAGAAAATATGGTTGCCCATTGTAGACCGAAACGGTAACCCAGACAAATATGCATATTCTTTTAATTGGGTAAAGTGGACATTCCGGGTTGATGGCCCCCACATCGACAAAACTCGATTGGAGAAAGGGATACGTGACTTTACTGCATTTTGGGCTCATAAAAATAATGTTGAACTAAACACTACGCGCTTTGAAATTAAAGTGAAAAGGGTAGAGGTTCCGTTACATTGGGAAAAAAATTATTTGAGCAAACAAATACAAAAACCTTGGTTGTCTGGTGGCTATGTCACATGGAAAAACAGAAAATTTCAAAGCAATATTAAAGATATAGAGAAAATATAGTGGCAACTAAATTAGCTATTATTGGAGCAAGTTATTTACAAAGGCCTTTGGTGCTAAAGGCCAAAGAAATGGGTTTGGAGACATACTGCTTTGCGTGGGAGGAGGGGGCTGTTTGTAAGGCTGTATGTGACCATTTTTTCCCTATTTCAGTTTTGGACAAGGAGCAGATTCTAAGTGTCTGTAAAAAAATAAAAGTAGACGGAATTATTACAATTGCTTCGGACATAGCAACACCAACTGTATGTTATGTATCACAAAAATTAGGTTTGGTGTCCAACAGTCCCGAGGTTGCCATAAACACAACTAATAAGGCAGAAATGAGAAGACTGTTTGCCAACAGCGGCATCCCAAGTCCTAGGTTCAATGTGGTTAGTGTAAACGAAGACATTCCTGAAATCAACGCCTTTCCTGTAATTGTAAAACCTACGGATCGCTCTGGAAGTAGAGGGGTTAATAGGGCCTCAACTCACAAGGAACTGGCAAATTGTATTTCAAAAGCTTTTTTGGAGTCCTTATCGAAAACTGTCATAATTGAGGAATATATAGAGGGTAGAGAGGTTAGTGTTGAGGCAATTTCATGGAAAGGCAGACATTATATTTTAGCAATTACTGACAAAGAGACCTCAGGCCCTCCTCATTTCGTTGAAATAGCACATCATCAACCTAGTAATTTAGATGAAACTGTTATTTCTGAGATTAGGAATATTACTGAAAATGCATTAAACTCTTTAGGTGTTATGTATGGGGCATCCCATTCCGAATTTAAAATAGATGGAGATGGCAATATTTTTGTTATTGAGATTGGTGCGCGTATGGGAGGCGATTTTATAGGGTCTGATTTAGTTATGTTGTCTACGGGCTATGATTTTCTAAAAGCGACCATAAATGTAGCTTTAAATAAATTTGAAGAACCTAAAATAGTTAAAGAGTCCTTTGCAGGGATATATTTTTTATCAAAAGAATCAGAAAGATTAATTCCCTATTTTGAAGCTGAAAATATATTTGACCATTATAAAGAACAACAAAACAATGCCCTCAAGACCCTCACTAATAGTAGTGACAGATCAGGGTTTTTAATATATAAATCCAACTGCAGGGTAGAAATATAGATGATGTGGTTAAAAACAATGCTTTAGGAATTATAGGGGCTGGCGATTTAGGACAACAAATTGCCCATTTTGCCATTGAGGATGGACATTTTGATACTGTTTTCTTTTTTGATGATTTTACAGAAAAGGATGTTGTTAATGGCCACAAGGTATTGGGGGGAATAAAGGATGTCTTGCACTTATATAAAAAAGGAGTATTTGATAAGCTTATTCTAGGGATTGGTTACAAGCACTTGGATGCTAGGGAACAATTGTTCAACCAATTTATGCCTCATATTCCATTTTCGACCATTGTACACTCCTCATGCTGGGTAGATGTGACAGCAGAAATAGGAGAAGGTTGTGTAATCTACCCTAGTTGTACAGTAGATGCAAACGTTAAAATCGGGTCTAATTGTGTTTTGAACATAGGCACTACAATTTCACACGATAGTGTAATAGGTAAACATTGTTTTATTTCTCCAAGGGTTGCTATGGCAGGTTTTGTAAATATTGGTAAAAAATGTATCCTAGGGATTAACGCAACCATAATCGATAACGTATCTCTAACAGACAAAGCTCAACTGGGAGCAGGGACCGTTGTAATCAATAACTTGGACAAAAAAGGGTTGTATGTGGGTAACCCTGCCAGATTTATACGCTAGTAATTATGATACCGTTTAACAAACCGTTTTTGGTTGGAAAGGAGACCGATTATATAGAAGAAGCTGTAAAATCAGGCAAAATTTCAGGCAATGGCAAATTTACGCAAAAGTGCCATGCTTATTTTGAAAAAAATTTTGGGTTTAATAAAGTTTTGCTGACTACTTCGTGTACAGATGCGTTGGAAATGGCCGCCATTTTGTTGGATATAAAGGCAGGTGACGAAGTAATTGTTCCTTCATATACTTTTGTTTCAACAGCCCTAGCTTTTGTAAGACAGGGAGCTAAAATAGTTTTTGCCGATAGCCGAAACGACCACCCCGGTATTGATGAGGAATCTTTAAAGCACTTAATAACATCCAAGACCAAAGCTATTGTAGTGGTTCATTATGCAGGGGTCGCATGTGATATGGACGTCATAATGAACATTGCTAACGAGCATAACATTTATGTGGTGGAAGATGCCGCACAAGCGGTAGATTCTTTTTATAAAGGACGTGTACTTGGAAGTATTGGCCATCTTGGGGCATTCTCCTTTCATGAGACTAAAAATATCATATCCGGAGAAGGTGGAATGCTTACCATAAACGATGGGCGTTTTAATGAAAGAGCAGAAATTATTTGGGAAAAAGGAACTAATCGCTCGGCTTTTTTTAAAGGTGAAGTAGATAAGTACGGATGGGTAGATACGGGATCTTCATTCTTGCCCTCTGAGCTAATAGCAGCATTTTTGTTTGCCCAACTTGAATCTTTGCCGCAAATTCAAAAAAAGCGAAAACATCTATGGGAAACATACTATCAAGCGCTAAAGCACTTGGAAAAACAGAATTATCTAAGGTTAATGCACTTACCGGACCATGCTACCAACAACGCCCATATGTTCTACGTTTTAGCCAAGAATGTTGAAGAGAGAGATGCTTTGATTAAGCATTTAAAATCAAATGGTATACATGCCGTATTTCATTATTTATCCCTTCACGATAGTCCTTATTACAAAAAAATAATACCGGAACAATCTTCTAGAAAGCTTCCTAATTCTGATTATTATACAGATACGTTGATTCGCCTTCCCTTATTTTACGAACTTTCAAGGAAAGAGGTTGTCCATATCTCATCTTGTATCGACAAATTCTATTTATGATTTTACACATAATAGACGATGAGAAGTTTTTGTCCGCAACAATAGTAATGTTCGAGACTATTTTTCCAGGCTCGAATATTTTTTTGGTCGGAACCGGTGGGGTAAGCTATAACAACATAAGCAAACTTGGTGAGACCACAAGGATTTATGCCGAGAGAGCAAACGGAGACAAGTATGAAAAGCAGTTCAAGAAGCAGTCCCAAGAGGCCGAACTCATTTTGTTCCATAACCTTTATAAACCATACAAGCTTCGAATTTTAAACAAAACCAAAAAACTCGCTAAAACCGCTTGGACGTTCTGGGGAGCAGAGCTCTATGGATTAAACCCAGGGTTTGAAGCACTATTGCCAAAGACTAAAAAATATCAAATAAACAACCTTGGGATAAAAAAAAGATTAAAGCAGCAAACACTGTCCAAGATTAAAAAATACTACTACTGGTATTTGCTGAAAAAACTATTAAAAAGTAAAAAGGTCGATTATACTTTGACCAACCTTACAGAGGATATAATTTTATTGGAAAACGCTATTGATTATAAACTTCAGAAGGGATGGTTTACCTATTTTTCATTCGACAAGAATCAAGTTCCTAATATTCCTAAAAATCCAAAACAGCATATTTTAATAGGGAACTCCAGCTCCGCAACTAATAATCACATAGATATATTCGAATTACTCAAAACAAGAGATTTCATCAATAGGAAAATTTATATTCCATTAAGTTATGGTGATTTTAAATATAGGGAACTAGTGGTTAAAAGAGCCAAAAATTATTTCCAAGATTCCTCCACTCCATTACAAGATTTTCTAAGTAAGGAAGACTATAACTTAATTTTGAATAGTTGTTCGACGGTGATAATGAACCATACTAGACAGCAAGCATTTAATACTATTATGGGGGCCTTATCTATGGGCTGTAAAGTTTATCTTAGAGAGGAGAACACAATTTTTAAAATGCTAAAAAGAGAGGGCTTTATTGTTTTCAGTATACAAAAGGACCTGGAAAACAAAGATTGTTTTGAACCTTTGAGCGAACAGTTTCAAATACACAATAGAAACCTTCTTCAACAAAACTATTCTAAGGAAGTTGTGTACGCAAAAATAAAAAATGAGTTGAAATGTATTCTGGATGAACAATCTCAATAAACAGGTACATAAAGGAGTTAAATGGACAACCGTAGGTACAGTGGTGATTGCCACTGCAGCAATCCTTAAACTATCTGTTTTGACTCGGTTACTGGACAAGTCCGACTTTGGACTAATGGCTCTTGTAACCTTTGTAATGGGGTTTATGAATCTGTTTAACGACATGGGGCTTACCACGGCTATTTTGCATAAACAAGAAATTAGCAAAAAAGAATATGCTAGTCTCTATTGGCTAAATCTTTTGTTCAGTATTGTTCTTTATTTATTATTACTGGCAATCGCCCCAGTCGTAGCCAATTTTTATGAAGAGCCACAACTCCAGATTCTGATTGCGCTGTTAGGGCTAAACTTATTGATTTCGGCTCTAGGGCGAATATTTAAAACGATTGAATCGAAGCATTTGGAGTTTAAAAAAATAACAATCTTCGAAATTATTGCTGCTTTATTGTCACTTGGTCTGGCCATCTACTTGGCAATAATGGGATATGGTGTATTTGCTTTAGTATATTCCGCCCTATGTCAGTACCTGGTTCAAAACATCCTATACATGATCTATGGCTTAAAAAAATATGGGCTTTTAATGCACTTTAAGTTTAATGAGACACGCCCCTTTTTAAAAATTGGGGTATATCAGGTCGGGGGACAATTGGTGAATTATTTTAACAGGGATTTGGATATTTTGATTATAGGAAAGTTCTTTAGTCAAGAAATACTTGGAGGGTACAGTTTGGCCAGGGAGCTTGTTAGAAGACCCGTTAGTGTTTTTGGTCCGATCATTAATAAGGTGGGCGCACCAACATTGGCAATGTTTACAAATGACCCCAAGGCTTTGAAATTAAATTTTTTAAGGTTGATAAACATTGTTGCTTCAATAAGTATTCCTCTATATTTATGCTTAGTATTGTTGGCTAAACCAATTGTACTAGTACTTTATGGGAGTAATTTTGAAGCAATAACAATATTGGTTCAGATTCTCGCTGTTAATATGATATTTAGGTTTATTGGAGGTTCTGTGGGTAATTTGGTTACGGCAACAGGAAGAACAGATTTAGAATTTTGGTGGAATATTTTAAACTTAATTATAACACCCACGGTTATTTTTATCGCCGCTCAATTTTCTATTAAAGTAGTGGCGATTGCCGTGACAGGACTTTCGGCCATGTTGTATTATCCCAGTTGGAGGTTTTTTGTAAAGCGTTTGTTAAATGTAAGCTTCATGGAGTATAGCAAAGCATTTTTTATTATTTCAATTAGTAGGTTTAAGGAAATTATACGGCAAAAAGATGGAAAGTAGGTTTTTGATAGGGTTGAACTATGATCAATCCACTATTCATATTGATTACTCCACCGTTCCGAAATTCTTGGATGACAAGGTGTATGTTGACAACGATGAATATTTATTTGTTTTGGACGGGGTAGTACTTAACAAAAAAGAGATATGGAGCAATTCATGTTCCAGCAGTTGGGCCGACTTTTTGTTGCGATTGTATTTGGACGAAGGAAGTAGTTTTTTTAAAGCTTTAAAGGGTAGTTATCATGGAGTTCTTTACAATAAAAAATCTCGTGAACTAATATGTTTTTCTGACCATATTAGTTCCAAACCACTTTTTTACTACCAAGATTCCAACTGCTTTTTGGTTTCAAGGAGTTGTATTGAGATTTTTGACCACTTAAAAGAACAGAATGTCCGGATTTGTTTGGATGAGATAGGAGCATATTTTTTATTATCATATGGTTTTCCAATAGAGGATAAAACTATCATGGAAGGTGTAAAAAGAATATTGCCAGGCCATTTTGTTCTATTACAAGGGGGCGAAATTAGCGTTAATACTTTTCATAATCTTTCAAATGAGCCCTTGCTTAAAGGTTTATCTGATGATGAACTCATAGAAGAAATTGATACTCGTTATAGAAAAGCGGTCGGGCGACAGTTTGATAAGGATTTAGAATACGGATATGAACATTTAGTTGCGCTGAGTGGAGGTCTTGACTCCAGAATGACTAGTTGGGTAGCTCATGATATGGGTTATACCAAACAATTGAACTTTACATTTTCCCAAAGCAATTATTTAGATGAAACCATTCCAAAGGAAATAGCCCACGACCTAAAACACGAGTGGATTTTTAGTTTTTTGGATAATGGGCTCTTTTTGGAGGACGTAGACAAAATAACCAGTATTTCTGGCGGTAATGTATTGTACTATGGTTTGGCACATGGCAATAGAATGTTGGAAAAGTTAAACATGAGCCGATTTGGATTGGTTCATTCAGGTCAGTTGGGAGATGTTGTTTTGGGAACTTTCAATTCATCCAAAGAGCAAAATGAAAATTATTCTTTGGGAGATGGCGCATATTCTAAAACATTTATACCAAAACTAAAAGATTACGTACTTCGAGATTATCCTAATCAAGAGATATTTAAATTTTACACTCGAGGATTTGTTGGAGCAAATTATGGGTTACTTGTTTCTCAGCAATATACAGAAACATTTTCACCATTTTATGATATTGATTTTTTAACATTTTGTCTACAGATTCCGATAGAAAAACGCTTTAACCACAGATTGTACAAATCTTGGGTCGCTAAAAAATATCCAAAGGCAGGGCAATATATCTGGGAAAAAACTGGACAAAAGGTAAATTCAAACAAACAACTAAAAATTAAGGGAAAGGAGTACTCTTTTAAACAATTGTATAAATTTTTGCTTAAACAAACCATTTATAAATTCTCAAGTTTTGACAATTATGGAGTCGCCTCGAAAAACCATATGAACCCTTTGGAGTATTGGTTTAAAACAAATGTTTCTTTAGAGCATTTTTATAATGAATATTTTGAACATAACATCCAATATTTGGACGTATATCCTGGATTGAAACGAAATGTGTCGGAGCTACATAAAACCGCTACCTCTGTGGAACGAATTCAAATACTGTCTTTATTGTCAATTGCCAAACTAATCTATGACTAGCCACTGATAAATTTAAATAGTATACCATGGGCTCACTAGTTGTTTTTGGATTTTTGAATGTAATCTTTCTTTGGCTGGCTATTAAGTTTTACGATACCAAGAGTATCAAGGCTTTCTTGCTGTTTATGGTAGTCTTGCCTTTTACGTCCGCTTTGAATTTATTACATACAAGGTTTCAGATTAGCGCATACTTTATATTTATCTTTACCCTTGTCCTGCTCTACTTTTTAAACCAAACCTTAAAGCAAAAAAGCAATGTTGTTGTCGCATTTGTAGGGGGAAGTACGGTTCTTTTTATAGGAGTTTATCTTTGTTATGATGTGTTGTTGAGTAGACCGAATCTTGATGTAATCAATATCCTTAAGGATATTAAACCTTTGGCGTTTATTTTCATTGGTTTTGTACTACTTGATATATTTAAAGATTACCAGCAATCTTGGGACGGCTTATTGGCAAAAAAAGTATTGGCATACAATTTTTATGCATCACTTTTTTGGTTTGTGGTACTTAGCAACACCAATTTAATCGGATTGGTGACCAATGACCCTTACTATCAAGTAAACGAAACTCGGTATTCCGCCATTGGAACTTCATATGTCATATATTTTTTTATTGCTCATCTCTCCATGGACATAAAGTTTAACAAAAAGGAACTGCTGTATATTTTTGTTCCCTTGTTTTTATCAGGAAACCGAACAATGTTATTTGCAATTGCCATTGTATATCTTGTGAACTTATTTTCTTATGCTAAAGACGCTACCAGACTTTTAAAAAAGGGGCTGTTATTTATATTGGGTTTTGTTGTGTTGGTATTGGGAGTATTCAGCATTAATGATAAGCTCAAAGAACGTGTAATGTCTATGTTTAATTATGACTTAGTTATGGAACAATTATTTTCATATAGATTTGCCCCATTTGTCAGTGAACTGGAGAGTTTTAAATGGTATCACTATATTTTTGGAAAGGGAATAGGTGAAACCATGTTCATTCCATGGTTTGTGTATCGCGAAAATATTGACAACTTCAATGTCACTATGGATAATCTATATATGACAATGTATGTTAAATACGGTATCTTGAGTCTATTGGTATATTTTCTGATATTCTGGTTTATTATCAGAATAAATACAAATAAACGGTTTAAAATATTGGTGTGTCTTTTTTTCTTGATTATAGGAATGACCACTGCTTTCATCTATCAAACTAAGTTTTTATTCACTCTTGTATTATTGGCAGGGTTTAGTGCTCCGGTCCAACAAAAAACAACGTTGAAATAACATAAAGAACAAATTTGCGATGAAAAAGCTCAAGGGATTTTTAATTATGGCAATGGTCATATGTGCGGTTTCCTGCAGCAAGGACGACGGCCCTTTTCTGGAGTATGGAGACAATTACCAAGGCGGTATTGTTTTTTACATTCTTAAAAACGGGGACAAGGGCTATGTTCCTGGCGAAACACACGGCCTTATCGCTTCTTTTGAGGACTTGCAGACCTCAGATGGGGAATTTGAGGTGCCATGGGGCTGTTGCCCTGACAAGTTTAAATTTCCCAATGAAGTTTGTTTGAATATTACAGGTTCGGAGAACGAGGGCATAGGATATGGGCAGGAAAACACCCAGGCTATTCTAGAGGTGTGTGATGAGCCCAACATTGCAGCACGCCTTTGCGATGACTATAGCATTGAGTTTGAAGGAGAGGTTTATGATGATTGGTATTTGCCTACTTATAAAGAAATTACTAAGATGAACAAACCTAAAGAATACATTCTGGAGCATGCTATAACATATTGGACTTCCACTCAACATAAAAACAGGGAGCCCTCTCAGCAATATGCAATACAAGTTTTCGGATGGGTAGACCAGTGTGGACCTCCTTATCCTTATGACGAGGCTTGTTGGCATGTAGGTAGCTTTGGTGGGGAACAAAAATGGATTAAAAGCAGAGTAAGAGCTGTCCGTAGTTTTTAGGAAAGACTTATCTGATTTTCATTTTTGTTCAACTGCCAAAAGACCCCTAGCATCATTACAAAAAAAACAATCCCATGATGTCTGCTCCACAGGCTTTCGGTAAGGCATAAAATTGACGTGATCACAATAAACTGTAAGCCCATATAATTGTTGGCCGTTAAAAATGTTCTGGTATAATTGTAGAGAATGTATAAAAAGGTAAAGAGGCCTAATATACCTATGCCCACATAATACTCAATAAATTGGTTATGGGCATTATAGTTTTCGTCAATCGCCTTCTCATTTTTTAAGGAGGCATATTGTTCTTTTAGTGTGCGATTTATGTCACCCATGCCATTCCCGAACAGAAAATTGTGATTGGCTTTTATTGCGGCTCCCCATAATCGCAATTTATGCTGGCCATCATTCACTTTATAGCCAGTGTAGTATTCAAAACCAAAAATGTGCTGAATTCGGTATTTGGTCACCCCAATGTTCCATACTATAGCAAATAAGGTCAAATGGACGACAGCTAAAATCAATGCTCCTTTTTTCCAAGACCCGGAAGACTTTATGAACAGAACTACATTGTATAGCAAGACTAAGTATAGTCCCATCAGACCAATGCGAGAAGATAGGTGTACAATAAAAAATGAAAAATATAGAATAAGAAACACGTAGAGAAACTTTAGGATTTTTGACTTGCTTTTTTTCAAAAGGTCCACGGTAACAATGGTGGCGGTCAAAATAAAATAAGAGTAGTAGGTGGGGTGAATATCCAAAGTATTGCCCAGGTTTAGATAGGAATAGTTGAGGTTAAAAAGGCTCCTGATGCTTGACTCTCCATTTTCTATAAAAGAATTAATTATCACAGTGTGCGAATAAACCATAGCCACCAATACAATAAACACGATACTTTTAAGAATTTGTAAAGAGAGTTTTTTAGAAAGACTAATGGATGAATAGATCAAGAAAAACAAAGGTATTATTAAAACCCTTTGGATTTTTTGAACTCCAGCTCCAAAATCTTCAGTATAGGTAAGGCTTAGAACAATCAATAAGAAAAGAACTAGCAGAGACAAATGATTCTTAACAAACAATTGAAACTTTCTGCCAGAAAAATAAAAGCAAGATACAATAACCGTTAAGATGATTACTTTGCTGTTCACATCGTTTGGAGCAAGAATCAAGGTGCCAAAAAACAAAATGAAAAGCAGGAAATTAATTATGTTTTTTTTTGACTTGAGCTTTGTTACCATATAAAATGAGCTAACTTATTTAGAGAATCCCCTTGGAATCAATTTCTCGCAATTTACTGTACTTTTGCTCAATACAACTAACTGTATCTATGAAAGTATTGCATGTGCTATATCAATCTTTACCTCAGATATCCGGCTCTAGTATAAGGTCTAGGGATATTTTAATGTCGCAAATGGCGATAGGTCTGGATGTAATTGCCATAACGTCGCCATTCCAAAGTGGACAAAAGAAAGAAGAGGTTATTAATGGAATACGTTATTTACGCACTTCAGTTAATCAAGAGGATACAATTTCAGATAAGCAGAAACCCTTTTTAAAAAGAATGATCAGGCTTTTTAAAATTTTTCCTTTTTACAGGAAGCTTGGTAGGGTAATAGAAGAAGAAGAGCCAAATGTTTTACACGCACATGCTATGTTCTTTTGTGGACTACCTGTAGTGCTTCTTGGAAAAAAATATAATTTACCAGTAATCTATGAAGTAAGGTCTCTATGGATGTTGAGGAAAAATACTAAAAGGAAAAGTCCTTGGGATATATTTTTAGAAGATTTACTGTTCAGGCTGGAACTTTTTGTTATGAATAGGGTTGATAAGGTTATTGCCATTAATAGCAATCTTAAAAAAGAATTGATTGAGAAAGGGGTTTGTGCCGAAAAGATAGAAGTTGTTAATAATGCTGTAAACACAATCCTTATAAATAATCTTAAAGAAAGGCATATAAGTAAAAGAAAAGATGTCTCTGTTAAATACTTTGGATATATCGGAACCTTGACACCTCATGAGGGCCTCGATTTTCTTATTGAAGTATTTAAGGACTTTAGCAAAGAGTTCCCTCAAGCTCAATTAAATATATATGGAAAGGGAATTGAAGAAAAAAAAATAAAAGTATTGGCAGGTAGTTGTAGTAATATCAAT
The DNA here is from genome assembly GCA_963677115.1 of uncultured Allomuricauda sp. GTDB lineage: Bacteria > Bacteroidota > Bacteroidia > Flavobacteriales > Flavobacteriaceae > Flagellimonas. The sequence continues at coordinate 1,320,007 of OY781874.1, read as the reverse complement.
TATTTTGGCCCTATAAAACCTGAGGAAATCCCTGATGCATTTGATAATATTGATATAATTATAAATCCAAGGTATAAAAATAAGCTGACAGATTCCGTAACCCCATTGAAACCATTGGAGGCAATGGCATATGACAAGTTATTTGTTGGGAGTGATGTTGGAGGAATCAAGGAATTGGTAAAGAATGGTGAAAATGGCTTCTTATTCGAATCTGGAAATCATCGAAGTCTATTGAACACAATGAAAATGATTTTTTTGCTAGAAGAGAATCAATATGCTCAAATTAAAAAAAGAGCTAAACAATTTGTTCTAAACCAAAAAAGTTGGGAATCTAATGCAAAAAAATATGATGAAATTTATAATCATCTAATGGTAGTTTATGCAAAGTGTTCGGGTAAATAACAAGAGGGTATTTGCTTTCAAGAGTAAGGATCAATTCTTAGATTTCATTGAGGATAAAAAGTCTATTCTGATTGCATTAAATGCAGAAAAGTTAAATAAGGAAGATGAGGATTTAGACTCGATAATCAATAAAAACATAGGATATACAGACGGGATTGGAGCTGTTTTTGCTCTAAGGCGTAAGGGAATAAATGCAATCAAAATTGCTGGAGCTGAATTTTGGCTGGATATTATTGCAAGATATCAACGCTCAAAGACTTTTTATTTTGTTGGTTCAAGCCCAGAAGTTATTAAGCAAACAATTTCTAGGCTTAAAAAAGATTATGCTAATATCCAAATAAGGGGATATAGGGATGGTTTTTTAAGGGAAGGAGATAAAGAAAGGTTAATTGAAGATTTGCTGATCAAGAAGCCTGACATTGTTTTTCTTGCCATGGGAAGTCCAAGGCAAGAAAATTTGATGAAGGATTTATTGAATGCCCATCCAGCTCTTTATATGGGATTGGGGGGAAGTTTCGATATATATTCAGGCACAAAGAAAAGAGCTCCAATATTTTTCAGAAAATTGGGTTTGGAATGGCTTTATAGACTTCTTAAGGAACCTACAAGATGGAGGCGACAATTAACCTATATTAGCTTTACCCTAAAAGTTATTTTTAATAAATTGTAGCATGCGCATTGTTCTTTTGACCCAAGACGAACCCTTCTATTTGGCAAAAAATATTAACTATTTGGCCCAGAATCTCCCGGAAAATGCAGAAATTGTAGCGTCTGTATTGTTTGATGTTTCCCCCTTTGGAAAAAAAGAGACATTTTATCAAAAAGCAAGAAAAACGCTGAGGATATTTGGATACCGCTTTTTTATGCATTATGCATGCAAATACATTTGGCAAAGAGTTAAGCCATCGCAAAGAATGTCGAATGTTTTAAAAAAGAATGGTATTGCCGAAGTAAGACTTCAAAAAGGAGTAAACCATAAAGACTCGTTAAAGAAAATTAAATCATACAGTCCAGACTTGTTAATTTCCATAGCTGGGAATCAAATTTTTAAAAAAGAACTGCTGGAATTGGCGCCTAAAGGATGTTTGAACTTACACACGGCTCTTCTTCCCAAGTATCGGGGATTAATGCCAAGTTTTTGGGTATTGAAAAACAATGAAAAGGAAACAGGTGTCAGTGTATTCTTTGTGGATGAAGGAATCGATAGTGGTCCAATATTGGTCCAGGAAAGAATATCAATTGGGAATATGACACAAGAAGAATTGATTAATGTTTCAAAGGAAGTTGGGATGAAAGCGATTGTCAAGTCAGTAAAATTAATTAAAAACGGTAGCTTTGACTTGATAGAAAACCCTGATGACCATATGACCTATTATACTTTTCCAACTAAAAAGGATATTAAAGAATTTAAATCTGCAGGAAAGAAATTTTTCTAATGAACATATTGACATTTGACATAGAGGAATGGTTCCATATACTTGATAATGATTCAACAAAGACAGAAAAAGAATGGGTAAATTACGAATCGAGGATTCACAAGAATATGGACATAATTTTCCAAATCCTTGATGATTATGACGTGAAAGCTACTTTTTTTTGTTTAGGATGGATTGCAAAAAAATATCCAGAGATAATAAAAAAAATCGATTCATTGGGATACGAAATCGGGTCTCACTCCAATATGCATCAACTAGCTTATGAAATGACTCCGGACAAATATGATGAAGACTTGAAAACGTCAATCTTTGAAATAGAGAACATCATCGGAAAAAAGGTCGAATATTATAGGGCCCCGGGATTCTCAATAAAGACAGGTAATCTTTGGGCATTGGAAAGTTTGAATAAATATGGAATTACAGTTGATAGTTCAATTTTTCCCGCCAATAGAGCTCACGGAGGAATTTCAAATTTTTCCGAATCTAAACCATGTATTGTTTCATATAGCGGAATTAATATTAAAGAATTTCCCATAAACACGATGAACTTTTTGGGAAATCGCATGATTTTTTCAGGAGGTGGATATTTTAGGTTTTTCCCTTATCCCTTAATTTACCATGAAAGCAAAAAAGCTTCGTATATAATGACCTATTTCCACCCTAGGGATTTTGATAGTGAACAACCTGTTCTTTATGGATTAAGTAGCTTTAGAAAGTTTAAGTCCTATTATGGATTGTCAAAGTGCGAACCCAAATTAAGGCGGTGGCTTTCAAACTTTGAATTCATTGATTTATCAGGAGCAATCAAACAGGTCGATTGGAGTCATGTAAAGAAAATTGACCTTAATTAAAAAGAAACGAGGATTCATATGTATTTCCTAGAAACAGCGATTGTTCTTTTTATAGGATCGTTTTTACTAACCTATCTAACTATTCCAAAAATAATTGGAGTAGTGGAATATAAAAGGTTAATGGATGATCCGAATTCCAGAAGTTCTCACAAAAAGAGAACACCAACGCTAGGGGGCATTTCTTTTTTCTACACTTTAATTTTTGCGTTTTTTTTTATCGGAGATAGGGCTCTTTTTAATGAAGGGATGTATATAATTCCAGGATTGACCATTTTATTTATAGTGGGACTTAAGGACGATTTGGTTGTTCTATCCCCTATGGCAAAACTAGTAGCTCAAATAATTGCCATCACGTTTGTTCTTGTTAATGAAGGGTTTACCGTTTATTCGTTAAATGGGTTTTTAAATATTTATGAAATCCCCTATTTTCTTTATCTCACTATTGGGGGGTTTGTTATGCTAACTATTATTAATTCTTACAATTTAATTGATGGAATAGATGGTCTGGCCTCAATTGTAGGTATAGTTATTATGGTCATTTATACGACAATTTTTTATCTCTCGGGCGAATCCTTTTTCGCACTTATGAGTATTACAACCAATGCGTGTTTAATGGCATTTTTTGGTTTCAACGTGTCATCAAGTAAAAAAATATTTATGGGGGACACAGGATCATTGATAGTTGGTTTCATAATAAGTATTTTGACCTTGAAATTCTTATCACTAAGACCAGATGATTATGAAGGCTTGCCATTTTTGTTAGAAAATGCACCGATTATAGCTATTAGTATATTAATTGTTCCATTGTTTGATACGGCCCGTGTATTTGCTTTGAGGATTGCCAAAAAACGATCGCCATTTTCTCCAGATCGCAATCATGTTCATCACATCTTAATTGATTTTTGGGGACTCTCCCATAAACAAGCGAGTTTTATAATAGGTTGCTTCAACATAATTTTTGTTATTCTTTTTATCATTTTGGGGAGCAAGGCAAAAAACACGGGAATGGTTATTATGTTGGTAAGTGTTGTGATTTTTTTAGGTTATATATTTTTCAGGTATAACTACAACTTTACCACATTAAAGCAGAAGATTCGGTTAAAAAGGAAAATAGAGTCCATTAAGGGGAAAAAAGAAAGTGTTCCAAAAACGGACAAAGAAAAAAAATGAAAAAAACACTCATCACCGGAGCAGCGGGATTTTTAGGATCACACCTTTGTGATCGGTTCATTGCCGAAGGTCATCATGTCATTGGCATGGATAACTTAATTACCGGAGATATCAAAAACATAGAGCACCTGTTCCACCTGAAGCGGTTTGAGTTCTTCCATCATGATGTCACCAAATTTGTCCATGTTCCGGGCAAGATGGACTACATCCTTCACTTTGCTTCGCCAGCAAGTCCAATCGACTATCTTAAAATTCCGATTGAAACACTAAAGGTTGGTTCTTTGGGAACACTCAATCTTTTGGGATTGGCCAGAGATCACGGAGCACGGATCCTAGTGGCTTCCACATCAGAGGTGTATGGAGACCCCTTGGTGCACCCACAAAGCGAAGACTATTTTGGAAACGTGAGTCCTATTGGGCCGCGAGGAGTATATGATGAGGCAAAGCGCTTTATGGAATCCATAACCATGGCCTATCACCGGCACCATGGATTGAATACCCGCATCGTTCGGATTTTTAACACTTATGGGTCCCGTATGCGGCTCAACGATGGCCGTGTGGTTCCCGCTTTTATGGGCCAGGCCCTTCGCGGAGAGGATTTGACCGTGTTTGGGGACGGCTCGCAATCCCGTTCCTTTACCTATATCGATGATCAAATAGAGGGCATTTACCGCCTTTTGATGAGCGATTACGTAGAACCTATCAACATCGGGAACCCGGATGAAACCACGATTTTGGAGTTTGCCGAAGAAATCATCAAACTAACGGGAACCGACCAAAAAATCGTGTTCAAACCATTGCCGCAAGACGACCCCATGCAACGTCAGCCCGATATTTCACGCGCAAAGGAAATCTTGGATTGGGAACCCAAGGTGCATCGTTCCGAAGGTCTCAAAAAAGTGTTCGAGTATTTCAAATCGCTTTCGGATGAAAAGTTATGGGAGGCCCACAGAGAGTTTTTACCATAAATCATTCGTCAAGGAGAAGCGAAGCGACGATTGAGAAATCAGACTTATTGTAGATTTCTCGCATTCGCTCGAAATGACGACCACGCTCCGTAACGGCTTAGTGGAATTTGTGCAATTCGTGTCGAAAACTAAGCTTAGATCATTTGCAAATAACCCTTAAATTAAGTTTGAATTGAGTTATTTTTGCCAAAACATCAAATCATGAATATCCTGGTCTTGGGTTCTGGCGGTCGCGAACACGCCATTTCCCTGAAAATTTCCCAAAGTCCTAAAACCTCTAAACTTTTTGTAGCGCCCGGCAATGCGGGAACTTCACAAATTGCCACAAATGTTGAGGTGGGGGTAAACGATTTTGAAGCCATCAAACAATTGGTGCTCAAAGAAAGCATCGAATTGGTGGTGGTAGGACCGGAAGACCCCTTGGTCAACGGGGTACATGATTTTTTCTTGAACGATACCTCACTGAACACCGTTCCTGTTATCGGGCCGGAAAAAGCTGCTGCAGAGCTCGAGGGAAGCAAGGAGTTTGCCAAGGAGTTTATGATGAGGCACAACATTCCAACGGCAGCCTACGAAAGTTTTACAAGTGAAACATTGGAAAAGGGGTATGCCTTTTTGGAAACCCTTACCCCCCCCTACGTTTTAAAAGCTGATGGTCTTGCAGCGGGAAAAGGGGTGTTGATCCTTCAAGATTTGCAGGAAGCGAAGGACGAACTAAAATCCATGCTGGTCGATTCCAAATTTGGAAATGCAAGTGCCACAGTGGTCATCGAAGAGTTTTTGGACGGTATTGAACTGAGCTGCTTTGTACTTACTGACGGTACCAATTATAAAGTACTACCAACGGCCAAAGACTACAAAAGAATAGGAGAAGGCGATACTGGTCCCAACACAGGGGGTATGGGGGCTATTTCACCGGTCCCTTTTGCCGATTCTATCTTTATGGACAAGATAGAGCGTCAAATCGTCAAACCGACCGTAGACGGCCTTAAAACGGACAATTTACCCTATGTTGGTTTCATCTTTATTGGTTTGATAAAGGTCGGCGACGAACCCAAGGTGATCGAGTACAACGTTCGTATGGGCGATCCTGAGACCGAAGTGGTGATTCCACGTCTTCAAAGCGATTTAGTGGATGTGCTGCTTGCCATGGCCAATGGTACGCTTGATCAAATTGACCTTCAAATCGACGAAAGAGCGGCGACGACCGTGATGGCCGTATCGGGAGGCTATCCCGAAGCCTATGAAAAAGGAAAGGAAATTACCGGAACGGAAAACATCCAAGACTCTATAGTGTTCCACGCCGGAACAAAACTATCCAACGGAAAAGTGGTCACCAATGGTGGGCGGGTAATAGCGGTCACTTCCTTTGGAAAAGACTTTAAGGAAGCATTGAATACATCCTATCAAAACATGGGAAAGCTCCATTTTGATGGAATGTATTACCGAAAAGATCTAGGCTTCGATCTAGACTAGATGTATGAGTGGGAGCTTATGCTCTTGTCCTCTTCTCCATTGTCGTTGAAAATCTTCAACTGGCCCATCCAATAGACCAACGCCACAAAACCGATGATCATAAAAATCCAGTTAATGGAGTTGGAACCCCACCAGCTGTGCATAAAGCGGAAAAAATCCAATGGTGCGAAAAGGTAGTTTACAAATAAGTCCTCTATACCGTAAAAAAACTTGCTCATCTTGGCTATATTTACTTTACAAAAGTAGCAAAAGATAGGATGATTTCAAGCTTTTTCGGAAAAACTAAACCCATAAACAATATAGTTCTCGCGAGTTTCCTGTTCCTGTTCTATTTTACCAATGTCTTTTTTCAACTGGGCGATGAAAGGATCCAGCAGGTTATTCCCTTGGAACTGATGCTGTTTACGGTTTTGTTGGTCTCGGTTTTTATCACCAATCAAATCGTTAGGACGGAAAAGGCAACGGAGTCAAATTCCTATGCGATGCTCTTTTTTGTGCTGCTGATCGTGTCGTTTTCCGATGAATTGGTGCTTCAAAACGTGATGTTTGCCAACTTCTTTTTGCTCTTGGCCTTCTGGCGGATATTGTCCATCAAATCCACAAAAAGCGTAAAGCACAAAATTTTTGATGCCTCCCTGTTGATCGCTGTTGCAAGCCTGTTCTACGATTGGGCCCTGGCCTTTATGTTCCTTGTTTTTTTTGTGATCGGAGTCTACGATCGTAAAACGTTAAAGAATTGGTTGGTTCCACTGTTAGGGTTAGGCACCATCTTTATCCTTACGTTCACCGTTTTGAAATTAAAAGGGACGTTGAACTTTTTTGAGGACCATTATCAATTTTCGCTGGGGCTTTTTACCAGCAGGTCGTTCTTTCAGGTGTTGAACATAAAGACGTTGATCTACCTGGTTTTGACCCTGCTTTTTTCCATAACGGTGTTCATCCGGCTCAGAAATGTAAGTGGTGGAAAATTACTGTTGCTCCGGATAGTTTTTCTGATCTTTGTTTTGGGCACGGGCATTATTCTTTTTACCCCTGCCGATGCTTCTCCGGTTTTGCTCACCTTTTTTCCTGCCGCAGTATTCTTTACCAATTATTTTGAATCCATGAAAAAAAGAAGGCTTCAGGAAGCAATAGTGGTCTGTTGTCTGGTATTGGCCTGCTCGCTTTTTGCCATCCATCTCAACTAAATAGGGCATAAAGCAATATCTTTGAACAAATTTTAAGCTATGTTCAGCGATTTTGCCTTCAACATTTTTCAGGAAAGTATAGACACCTATCACATCAAGGACGATGTGCACCAAGAATTCACCAACCCGTATCCAAAGGATAAAGTAGAGCACTTGCTTTACAGAAAAAATTGGATAGATACCGTTCAATGGCATTACGAGGATATTATCAGGGATCCCAATATAGACCCTGTGGCCGCCTTGGACCTTAAACGAAAAATAGACGCAAGTAATCAGGACCGTACGGATTTGGTAGAATATATCGATGGTTATTTTTTGAACAAATACCAATCGGTACAGGTAAGGGAAGGTGCCACCATCAATACCGAGAGCCCCGCTTGGGCCATCGACCGGCTTTCCATTTTGGCCTTGAAAATATATCACATGCAAGAAGAGGTGAACCGAACCGATGCCTCTCCGGAACATATTAAAAAGTGCAGCGACAAATTAGCGGTTCTTCTGGAGCAGAAAAAAGATCTTTCCACGGCCATAGACCAATTGTTGGCCGATTTTGAGGCAGGCCACAAGTACATGAAGGTCTACAAGCAGATGAAAATGTACAACGACGACGAACTTAACCCGGTGTTACGTGTACAAAAAGGGTAAACATTCCCATATTTTGGTCATTCGCCTTTCCGCCATGGGCGATGTGGCGATGACGGTCCCGGTGTTGCGCGCGCTTACCGGGAAATACCCCGAAGTACAACTTACCGTACTCACAAAAAAGCCGTTCATGCCCATTTTTGATGGGTTGCGGAATGTTGAAGTTAAAGAGGCCGATGTCAAAAATCGGCATAAGGGCCTTATGGGCCTTTGGCGATTGTACAAGGAACTCAAACCGTTAAACTTTGATGCCGTTGCCGATCTTCATAATGTGTTGCGCAGTCGGGTGCTCAAGAAATATTTTTCGTTGGAACGCGTTCCTTTTGCGCAAATTGACAAAGGAAGAAGGGACAAAAAAGCGCTTACCCGGCACAAGAACAAGGTTTTTGAGCAACTAAGGACCACACATGAGCGCTATGCGGATGTTTTTGCCGAACTCGGTTTTCCAATTGATTTAAGAACCGCCAAACCACTTGGCAGAATGCAACTTACCGAGAAAGTGTTGGACTTGGTACGGCAGGACACCAAAAAGTGGGTGGGCATTGCGCCATTTGCGGCCCATGAGGGTAAGATGTATCCGTTGGAAGCTACGGAAGAAATCATCAAACAGCTCAATGATACCGATAAGTATAAAATTTTGTTGTTTGGAGGTGGAACCAAAGAGGTGGAGGTATTGGAGAAGCTTGCCAAGCTTTATGAAAATGTAGCCTGCATGGCTGGCAAACTCGAACTATCAGAAGAATTACAGCTCATTTCCAATTTGGACGTAATGCTTTCCATGGACAGTGGGAATGCGCACATGGCGGCCAATTATGGAATTCCGGTGGTCACCCTTTGGGGGGTAACCCACCCATATGCCGGTTTTTATCCATTTGGACAGCCCATGGAAAATGCGCTTATGGCGGACCGTGAAACCTATCCACTGATTCCAACCTCAGTTTATGGAAACAAGGTGCCCGAAGGGTATGGAAATGTCATGAAGACCATCAAACCAAAAGAAGTGCTGGAGCGGTTGATGGCAATTCTGGAAAGTTGAGCAACCAATTATCGGTTGTTGCATCATTTTGATAGCATCAATTGTTATATCTTTCCTTGTCATTTTTGTGCGCATAACCCGAATCACATAAAAAACAGACTATGAACAAAACAAACTTGATTTTTTCCTTATTGATCGGTGTCACTTTGTGGTCTTGCTCTACGGAACAGTCTGCAGGAAGCCCCGAACCCGAAGTTGCCCGATTGAACATTACTTTTATCATGGATGCCGATGCCGAGCGATTGGACAATTTGGGCAATCCCGTAGCGGTTCCCGAAGGGAATGCGGCACAAAATCCCGATTTTGACATTTTGGGATTGCACTTTATCGGGTTGTACCCTGATAAATTTACACCGTACGATGAGGGGGTCACCATTACCTCCACCGCAACCACGGGGAGTGGGGGCGAACTGGCCATTGATTTTGACAGCGAGCTGTTTTTTAATGAGGAAATCAATACGCTAAGTGTGCCGCTTAGCTATGTTGCGGCAGGAAGTTATGAGTATATCAGGGCCTCGGTCGGCTACCAGAAGTATACGATTGCATATAATTTGGAAGGAGCGGAAACAGAGATTCCCGATTGGCCTGAAGGAGTAGACGATAATATTGATGTGGACGGTATTGTTGCTTCCTTTTTGGGGTACAATACCTATATTGGCAATTACGTGATCAAAGACCAAGCGGTTCCGGTGAACGGTAACAAGGCCCAAGGGTATTTCGGGTTGGAGACCAAGGGAAATATTGAAGGATTTGTATTTGCACAAGTAACCCAAGGCGAAGCCCCCCAGACCACTGTGCCCAATCCCATCAGCGAAACTTCTCCGGTTCCGGAAGGCTCATGCATAGTTACGGGACAATTTCCATCGGCTTTGGTGATTCCTGAAAATGCCACGGAAGACATCAACATTGAAGTGGTCATATCCATTAACAACAGTTTTGAATGGGAGGATGCCAACGGCAACGGTAAATATGAACCTCTATTGGGTGAAAATGTCGTGGACATGGGCACACGGGGAGTGTTCCCTTCCGTAGTGGATTAAGCTACCGTTCCCTGGCAACTACTTCCCGCCCCAGCGGTACAGCCGTAGCAATGTTGGGAGATGGTAATATCCCGATTGCTCAGTACATCATCATTATAATCCTTGATGTGTTTTACCTTGCTCGCCACTTTTAGGTCCAGCATCTGGTTAAAGTCACAATCGTACAGCCAACCGTCCCAACTTACCGAGATGGTATTGGTGCACATCACATTTTCAACCGCAGCAGGATTGTAGGCCTCTACCAGGGAATACATATAATCCTCGTAATTGTCCGAAGCAATGAGGTAGTCCAAAAATCGTGAAATGGGCAAATTGGTTATGGCGAACAGGTTGTGGAAGTCAATATCAAAATCTTCTTTTAACGCCTTTTTGAAGTCACGTTCCATCGCACTTTGGTCTGTAGGCAAAAATGCCCCGGAAGGATTATACACCAAATCCAAGCGCAGATCACTGTTGGGCATTCCGTACCCCACTTGGTTGAGCATCTGCAAAGCTTTAATGGATTTGTCAAAAACACCATCGCCCCGCTGCTTGTCGGTTTTGCCCCGGGTATAGTGCGGCATGGAGGATACCACATGGACGTTGTGTTTTTTAAAAAACTCGGGCAGGTCGTGGTACTTTTTATTGGCCAGAATAATGGTGAGATTGGAGCGGACGATAAAATCCTGAATGCCCGCTTTGGATGCCTCTTCCACAAACCACCTAAAATCAGGGTTCATTTCGGGAGCACCTCCCGTAAGGTCCAAAGTATGTGCTCCCGTGTTTCGGATAACTTCAAGGCACTGTTCCATCGTCCCACGGGTCATGATCTCCTGTCGGTCGGGCCCCGCATCCACGTGGCAGTGCGCACAGACTTGGTTGCACATATACCCTACATTGATTTGGAGCACTTCCAACTTTTTTGGCTTCAGCGGAAATTGTCCCGATGCCGCGATTTTATCCTTAAAAAAGGGAAGCTCTCCCCCGGCAAAAAGGGCACCGCTCAATATCTCCAACTGCTTTTGGGTATTGGCAAGATCATCTTCCCGCGCTTTTAATGATTTTTTAGCTGCTTTCTTTATGTCTGAGAGTATACTTTGCGTCATTTTTTAATTGCTATGATCACCGTGGAAACTTTTAGGTCCCACTGGATATATTTTCTGTCCGACCCCTACAAGCGAAGCGGTCCAAGATTACATGGAAAGTTTGTCGTACTTGTTCATCATCTGAACCCCGTGTACCAATGTCGCACCGCTCTCTATAGCGGCACCGGCGTGTACGGCCTCCATCATTTCTTCTTTGGTAATGCCACGTTGCAGACCATCTTTGGTGTAGGCATCAATGCAATAGGGGCATTTTACCACGTGTGCCACTGCCAGTGCGATCAAGGATTTTTCACGGGCACTGAGCGCACCTTCCTCAAAAACCTTTCCGTAGTAGTCAAAAAACTTGTTGCCCAGTTCTTCGCTCCATTCTGTAATGTTTCCGAATTTTCTAAGGTCTGCTGGGTCGTAATATGAATTGGCCATGTTTTTCCATTTAATGTTTCACCTAAACATACAACAATTATCACTATTCACTTAGGTCGAAAGTATCGGGATAGGATTACATATTCCGAAAAATAATGATTTAAAGTTATAGGAGGATTTGATTATCAGTTGTCTAAAAAAGAAAGAGCGACGCCATGGTCGCTCTTTAACTAATTCAAATATGGAGCAAAAAGTTTATTTTGATGGCAATACTACCGTATCCACTACATGGATTACCCCGTTGGATTGATTCACGTCGGCTATGGTTACGTTGGACACATTTCCAGCACCGTCCTTGATCATGATCATCCCTTTGTCCATCATGGCGGTCAAGGTATCTCCGTTCACCGTGGTAAGCTCTGCCATACCGTTGCCTTTCTTTATCCATTTTTTCAAGTCCTTGGCACTATACTTTCCAGCCACTACGTGATAGGTAAGTACACCTTGCAACTTTGCTTTGTTCTCTGGCTTGAGCAATGTAGCTACCGTTCCATCGGGCAATTTCCCGAATGCACTGTTGGTCGGGGCAAATACGGTAAAAGGGCCATCTCCCTGTAAGGTTTCGACCAATCCCGCAGCTTTTACGGCAGCGACCAAAGTCGTGTGGTCTTTGGAGTTTACCGCATTGGAAACAATATCCTTGCTTGGGTACATGGGGGCCCCGCCCACCATTTTAGTCTGTGCAAAACCGGTTGTGACAGTGAAAAATCCAGCACAAGCAAATAGTAACGTCAATGTTTTAATAGATTTCATGAGATTTAATTTTTAGTTTATATCATCACTTACGGAGTTTTGGCAATAAGGGTTTGGTTTTTGTGTTTTGAGGGATGCCTTTTAATCGAAATACAATGTTGTAGTAACCTTGGCAAACCATCATTATGTTAACTTTACGGCTTATTGATTCCGAACAAAATGCTTGAAGATAAATCCATAGGCTTGGTTCTTTCCGGGGGAGGTGTCCGGGGAATGGCCCACATAGGCCTCATTAAGGCCATGCGCGAACATCAAGTCGAAGCAAAGATGGTGGCGGGAACAAGTATTGGTGCACTGGTCGGTGCGCTGTATGCCAACGACAATTCGGTGGAGGATATGCTTAAATTTTTTAAGGAGACTCCACTCTTCCAGTACAGCTTTTTTGCCATCAACAAGCCAGGGTTTATAGACACGGAACGTTATTTCAGGGTTTTTAAGGATTTCTTCCCTGAGAACAACTTCAAAAATTTAAAACGCCCGCTTTTTGTGGTCGCTACGGATTTGCTTAAGGGAACGGAAAAGGTTTTTTATGATGGAGAACTCATCAAACCCTTATTGGCATCTGCGGCCTTGCCGCCTGTTTTTAGCCCTGTGAACATAGATGATGTCCTATATGCCGATGGGGGCATCATGAACAATTTTCCAAAGGAATATGTGGACCATATTACGGACTATACGATCGGAAGCAATGTTTCCATAACGGTTCCGCTGGAAAAAAAGGATCTGCGAAATTCCTTTCAGTTGACAGCAAGGGTCACCAGCTTAATGATCCATGCATCCAATCACGAGAAGATGCTGGAATGTGATCTGTTTATCGAACCGAGCGAACTGGAGACCATTGGTGTTCTTGACAAAAAAGGCATTGAAAACGCCTTTAATATTGGTTATGAACACGGAAGTAGGACCTTGGAAAGACTGTTGTCCAAGACGTAAACCGGATGGTCGATCAAATGCCAGTTCGAGTTTTTTCCAGAGGAAAAAGAATCGAGAACAAGGGGTTGCTCCATTCTCGATAAAATTTTATTGAAAATCACTGGAATTGACCGAAAGTCTACACATCATCATAATCCACCTTAATGCTTGGGGTGATAGGATGCGATTGACAGGTAAGGATAAGCCCTTCTTCAATTTCACTATCGGTAAGGATCTGGTTTCTTACCATTTCCACTTTGCCTTCCGTAAGTCGGGCAATACAGCTACTACAAACACCGCCTTGGCAAGAGTAGGGTGCATCAATATCCTCCTTTAAAACGGAATCGAGTACCCGTTCCTTTTTGTCCATTACAAAACTGAAGGTTTCATCATCCAAAAGAACCTCTACCCGGGTTTTTCCTTCCAGTTCTTCTGCAAGTTCGTCATCGCCGTCATCATCGGTGGTAAATAATTCAAAATGGATGTTTTCCTTGGGAATACCATTATCGTTTAAAGTATCGGTGACCTGCGCTATCATTTCTTTGGGGCCACAAAGGTAAAAACCATCGAATTCGGTTCCCTTGAACTTGTTTTTGAGCACAAAGTTCACCGTAGATCGCTCGATCCTTCCGAAAAGCGCACCTTCTTCTGTGGACCTGCTGTATACGTATTGCACAAAAAAGCGGTCGCCATATTGCTCTTTAATGGATTGGATGTTGTTAAAATACATGGTCTCCTCAGGTGATTGATTTCCAAAGACCAATACAAAGGTATTGTCCGGATGGCTCTCCAAAACCGTTTGGGCAATGCTCATAATAGGGGTAATGCCACTTCCTGCAGCAAAGGCCGCTATTTTTTTTGGTGAGGTTTCATCAAAAACAAAGCGTCCTTCGGGTACCATGACTTCAATGGAATCGCCCGCCTTTAATTGGTCGTTGGCATAAACGGAAAAGGTCCCGTCCTCCATTTTTTTGATGCCCACCGTTAACTTGCCGGACGAAGGTGGTGATGAAATGGAATAGGCCCTGCGAAGTTCCTTTCCGTCCAAGGTATGTTTTAAGGTAATGTATTGCCCCGCTTTAAAGCGGTAAGCCTCTTTTAAGTTTTCCGGTATATCAAAGGTAAGGGCCACGGCATTTGGGGTCAATCGGTCCACCGCGGCTATTTTTAAGGCATGAAAATGACTCATCTATCAAATTTTGCAGCAAAATTAAGCATTACAGTCGTTTTGCATGCCTATTTTAATAAAAAGCATCTCTCTTCTGTAACAAATCCGATAAATTAGACACCAACTAAAAAAATCGCCAACCATGCTCAAACATTTTATTGGACTCCAATGGAAGTCATTTTTTAGGTCAGCAACGTTTAAAACAGAGATTTGGTTTAAGATATTGATGGCCTTGGGTGCTCTTTACTTTATTGTAGTTTTTTTGGGAATGGGTGTCGGGGCCTTTTTCTTGATCAAGGAAATGGAGATCGGCGACCCCCTCCGTGTCGTCGACCGGTTTATGATCTACTATCTGGCTTTTGACCTTGTGTTCCGATATATGCTTCAAAAAATGCCGGTCACCAATATAAAACCATTGCTTTATTTGCCCATAAACAAGAGCAAGGTGGTCAATTTTTCATTGGGAAAAACGGTGATATCCTTTTTTAATATCGCCCATGCGTTCTTTTTTATTCCGTTTAGCATTGTTTTGCTTACCCAAGGCTATCCGCCTTTGCAGGTCATAGGTTGGCACCTGGCCTTGATGGCCTTGATCTACTGTAACAACTTTATCAATGTAATGGTGAACAATAAGAATGTTGTTTTTTATACGATAGCGGCATTGTTCATTGTCGCCGGGGCATCGCAATATTACCAATGGTTTGATATTACCCTCTACACCCAGACCATTTTTGACATTTTCTATGATATGCCCTGGACCGCTGTAATTCCTTGGGTGATTTTGGTTGGATTGTATTACGGGGCATTCGCCTATTTTAAAAAGCACATGTATTTGGATGGCGGATTGGCCAAAAAACAGACCGAGGCCAAGACCGAAAACTTGGAATGGTTGGACCGTTTCGGGAATTTGGGAACTTTCTTGAAGAACGACATCAAACTGATCAAGCGAAACAAAAGATCGCGCTCTGCCGTGATCGCGGGGGCCTTCTTTATTTTTTACGGACTCCTCTTTTTTACGAGCGCTTTGGAGATTTATGAAGGGCCTTTTTGGAAAATCTTTGCAGGGATATTCGTCACGGGTGGGTTCCTATTTAGTTTTGGGCAGTACGTGCCCAGTTGGGACAGTAGCTATTATCCTTTGATGATGAGCCAGAACATCAAGTACCGTGAATATTTATCGTCCAAATGGTATTTGGTCATCATAGCGACCATCATTTCCACCATTTTGGCCACTTTTTACATCTATTTTGGTTGGGAGGCTTATGCCGCTGTTTTGGTGGGCGCCATTTACAACATTGGAGTCAACAGCTATTTGGTGCTTTGGGGTGGAGCTTATGTAAAGACTCCCATAGATCTTACATCAAACAAAAAGGCATTTGGAGACAAACAGGCCTTTAATGCCAAGACACTTTTGCTCACCTTGCCCAAACTGGCTCTACCTATGGGAATTTATGCCATTGGCCATTTCTTGATCAGTCCCATGGCGGGATACATCTTTGTGGCGGTCTTTGGTATTCTTGGATTCGCTTTCAAGAACAAGGTGTTTACCATGATCGAGGGCATTTACAAAAAAGAGAAGTACAAAACGTTGCACGCATACAAACAGAAATAACACACCATTAATAAAAAATACATGATCACAGTTCATAATTTAACCAAGACCTACGGAGAAAATACCGTTTTGAACATTGAACAACTCGAAATCCCCAAAGGACAGAGCTTCGGTCTGGTAGGGAACAACGGAGCGGGAAAGACAACCCTTTTCAGTCTGCTGTTGGATTTGATTCAGCCTTCATCCGGCCATATCATCAACAAGGGCGTGCAAGTGGACCAGAGCGAGGATTGGAAACCGTTTACCTCCGCTTTCATTGATGAGACCTTTTTGATAGGGTATCTTACCCCTGAGGAGTACTTCTACTTTATCGGGGAACTTCGCGGCAGGAACAAAGCCGATGTGGACGCACTCTTGTCCAGTTTTGACGACTTCTTCCATGGGGAGATCTTGGGTCAGAAAAAATATTTAAGAGACCTTTCCAAAGGAAACCAGAAGAAAGTGGGTATTGTGGCCAGTTTTATCGGCAACCCCGAAGTGGTGATCTTGGACGAACCCTTTGCCAATTTGGACCCGACCACACAAATTCGATTGAAAGGGATTATTAAAGATTTGGCAGCCAAAGAAGGCGTGACCGTATTGGTTTCCAGTCACGATTTGATACACGTTACCGAAGTCTGCGAACGCATCGTGGTGCTCAACAAAGGTGAAATTGTGAAGGATTTGCACACCTCGGCAGAAACCATGAAGGAACTTGAAGCTTTCTTTGCAGGTTGATCGAAAGGGCTTTAATACATTTATGTCTTAAGAGCAAACATGGGCAGCGACTTGGATTTGTTGATTGATTTTTATCAAAGGGAAAAGCAAGGCTTGTTGCTCGAAATTGAAGAAAATAAAAGAGGCAAGCGATTTAAAAAAATATGTGCTCATGGGCGTCCAGGGATTAGGTTATGATGATAAGGACGAATGTTTGGTGGCCATATTCAAAGTGGATCGCCATAAAAATGTGCTTCCCATTAAAGAGACAATCTCCAAAATTGTAATTGCCACAAAACAATATTGGGGTATTATAGGGGACATGATTTACTTAAAAAAACATTCTTGAACTATTTCTTGCATTTTATCGATAAGCCTTATAATAATCCGGTTATTTTTGAGTTTAAGGTTACACAAGATTATCGATAATTTTGAAGCTTCATCACACATTTTTAGGCGCCATGGTTTTGGGAGGACTTGTTTTTAATGCATGTTCCACCAAAAAAGATAAATTCATCAACCGAAATTGGCACGCACTCAACACCGAGTACAACACCTTGTACAACGGCAATTTGGCCTTTCAAAAAGGGCTGGAGGAAATCAATGCCACTTATCGCGACGACTATTGGGAAATTCTTCCCGTGGAGCGCCTAAAGGTCACCGACGAGATAAAACTTGACTCCGAGGACAACAACCCCAACTTCCTTATCGCCGAGGAAAAGGCCACCAAGGCCATTCAAAAGCATGGAATGGACATTAAGGACGAGGAACGCAACCCTCAAATAGACGAAGCATTCCTTTTGCTCGGGAAGTCCCGATATTTTGACCAACGCTATATTCCGGCATTGGAATCCTTCAATTATATCCTTAGAAAATACAGCAAGAGCGATAAGCTGAACGAGGCTACCATTTGGCGGGAAAAAACCAATATGCGATTGGACAATCCCGAAGTGGCGATCAAAAATTTGAAGCGCCTCTTCAAATACGAAAAACTCAAGGATCAGGAATATGCCGATGCCAACGCTGTTTTGGCACAGTGCTATATTAACCTGAATGCTCCGGATACTGCCATTCAAAAACTGAAAATATCCCAAGCCTACACCAAAAAGAACCCCGAAAAGGGAAGGTACCTGTTCATCATTGGGCAATTGTACGACCAACTGGGGCATAAGGACAGTGCCAACTATGCGTACGACAAAGTCATTGAGCTCAACCGTAAATCCCCAAGGGTGTACATGATCAATGCACACCTAAAGAAAATACAGAACACTGAACTCGCAGAGGACAACAGGGAAGAAATGTTGGAATACCTTACCGATTTGGAGGAGAACCGTGAGAACAGGCCATTCTTGGACAAGATCTATAGACAGGTGGCCCAATATCACATGGCCTACGAAGAAGATAGTCTGGCCTTGGCCCATTACAATAAATCCATACGGGCAACACAGGGCGAACGCAAATTGTACGCATTGAACTACCAGAGCTTGGCGGATTATTATTTTGATGAAGACGAATATCGATTGGCCGGTTCCTATTACGATAGCACCTTGACCAACTTGAACGAGAACACGAGAAAACATCGTAGCATTAGTAAAAAGCTGGACAACCTAGAGGATGTTATCAAGTACGAGGATATCGTTCAGCATGCCGATAGCGTCATTACGCTTTACCAAATGCCGGTAGCCGAGCGAACTGCATATTTTGAGGACTATATCGCCGAGATGAAACGGAAAGAAGAAGCTGAGGCCGAGAAGCAATTGGAACGCACCAACGCTGGTTTTGCCACTTTTGCCAACAGTAAGGGAGGCAAAGAAAACCAAGGCAAATTTTACTTTTACAATATTACCAGTCTGGGGCAGGGGAGAAACGGTTTTAGAACCCGTTGGGGCACAAGGGATCTCGAGGACGATTGGCGTTGGAGCAACAGATCGAAAACCTTGGTTTCCGAGGCAACGGGGGAAGAGATTGCCGCCAATGATGAGGTGTTGACCGACGACCAAAAGTATTCGGCGGACTATTATTTGAAACAGGTGCCGACCGATGTGGCGGTTATCGATAGTTTAAAGGGCGAACGCAACTTTGCCAATTATCAGCTGGGGTTGATCTATAAGGAAAAGTTTAAGGACAATATGCTGGCCGCCGCAAAATTGGAACGCGTACTGTCTTCCAATCCCGAGGAACGGTTGGTCCTACCATCAAAATATAACCTCTACAAGATTTACGAGGAATCGGGAAGCCCATTGGCGATGAGCATGAAGCAGAACATCATCAACAATCACCCCGATACCCGCTACGCGGAAATTTTATTGAACCCGCAAGCGGTGTTGGACGGAAACACGGATAGTCCTGATGCGAGGTATGCCTCACTATTTAAACAATACAAGGAACAACAATTTTTGCAGGTCATTACCCGGTCGGAAGAATACATCAATCAATTTACGGGCGACCCTATAGTGCCCAAGTTCGAGATGTTGAAAGCCAATGCCATTGGGCGTTTGCAAGGTTTCGAGCCTTTCAAGGAAGCGCTTAACTACGTGGCCCTCACCTATCCGAACAATCCCGAAGGGAAGAAAGCGGAGCAAATGGTAGAGGAACAGTTGCCCAAGTTGGAAAACAAGGAATTTTCCCCAGAAACAGGTGCTTCGGGCACAGGAAACTGGAAAGTGGTTTTTCCGTTTAAAATCAAAAATGATGAAAAGGCCGTCCAGCTCAAAAACCGTTTGGTCGAGGTGTTGGACGAACTAAATTACAAGAACATTGTATCCAAGGACATCTATGATTTGGAAGATGAGTTTGTGGTGGTACATGGTTTTCCTTCGAAGGATTTTGCCCTGGGCTTTGCCGAGCTTATAAAAAACAATAGGGACTACCTCATTAAAGATGAGAATTTTGTAGTTTTATCCGACAATTATAAAATTATCCAGGTCCACAAGAATTTGGAATCATACAAAGCACAATTTTAATCCCCAAAACCCAAGAGCACTATGTTTTCTGACAACAAAAAACCACGGCCTACGAATGAATTTGGCGGCCAGCCGAACAGAATCGAAAAGAACACGAAAATAAAGGGTGACATTACCTCCGAGGCCGACTTTAGGATAGATGGCAAGTTGGAGGGCAATGTGACCACCTCGGGCAAGGTCGTTATAGGAAAGGATGGCTACATCAACGGAAAAGTGGAGTGTGTGAATGCCGATATCGAAGGAAAGTTCAATGGCGAGCTCAATGTAAAGGACCTTCTTTCCCTAAAATCGTCTGCATATATTGAAGGTACTGTAAGCGTATCAAAATTGGCCGTGGAACCCGGAGCGACATTTAATGCCGCCTGTACCATGGGCAAAGGGGCTGCATCTACCACGAAAATGCAGTCAACCCCGAAGAATGAGCCAGCAAAAGCCTCCTAAGAAATATAAAAAGACCATCAACACGGCCGCTCGTTTGTCCGGTTCCGCCATTCAAATGGGCGTTGTCATTTATTTGGGCGTATGGGGCGGTAAATGGTTGGACGGCCATTTTGAGACTGAAAAAGTGTTCTTGCCCATCTGCACTATCTTGGGCGTTGCAATTTCCATATATTTGGTGATTCAACAATTGAAAAAGATCAACGATTGAAAATCAGGTATTACCCGATTCTTTTTGTATCCATCTTAGTAGTTGGACTATTCCTCTTGTTCTATCTCCAAGCCTGGTTTTTGGAAAACGATGGCTATGCCCTTTCTTCGGTTCAAATAACCAAAAGCTATGTACTGAATGCGATAATGGCCATAATCGTTTTTTTTTCGATTTACTTTTTTCGCAATAAATACCGCGATTTGTTGGGCTTCTTTTTTTTGGGAGGAAGTCTTTTAAAATTCACGCTTTTTTTCATTTTTCTCTATCCCGCTTTTAATCAAGATGGTTTTTTGGAGCGTTTGGAGTTTCTTGTGTTTTTCGTTCCCTACGGATTTTCACTCGTTCTGGAAACCTACTTTTTGGTGAAACTGCTTAATACTGTGTAACAAAGCCGGTGAATCACCAGAAAAAATCAAAGAAAAAAATAATACTCAAAAAAGCTTTTTTCTTTTGAATGGGGAGTGTATTTTTGCACCAATTTTTGAGGACCCATAGTTGGATCATATGCGATATTCTTTTTTTAGTAAAAAACTAGTAGCCGTAATTTTTTTGATTGCGGGATTTGTGTCGGCCCAAAATCATGAGGGAGAAGAGGTTGAGGCCGGTGCGCATGATTTAAAGACCCAAATCAAGGAATATATTGACCATCACCTTCTGGATTCCCATGATTTCAACCTGTATTCTTATACAACGGATGAAGGGGAGCACAAATATATCGGATTCCCACTTCCGGTGATTCTTTGGGACAATGGATTAAAGGTTTTTTCATCCTCTCAGTTAGAACATGGAGAGGGAGTTGCCGAGGTGAAGGGGAATTACTACGCATTATATCACAATACTATTTATAAAACGGATGCCGAGGGAACCATCAATTTTGGTGGGCACCATGAAGATGAGACCTATACGGAGGATGCTTTTGGCGAGGATTTGGTTGTGGAAGATGCCCACCCTGCCAACGAAAAGCCATTGGATTTTTCAATCACCAAAAACGTTGTATTTATTATTGCGGTATCGCTCTTAATGTTTTTGGTCTTCCGCTCCATGGCGAAGAAATATCAGAAAAGCGCAATGCCAAGAGGTCTTGGTAGGTTCTTGGAACCTGTGGTGCTTTTTGTTCGCGATGAGATCGCCGTACCGAACATTGGAGAGCACAAGTACAAGAAGTACATGAGCTATTTGCTTACGGTGTTCTTTTTTGTGTGGGTCATCAACCTTTTGGGTTTGACACCGCTCGGGGTTAACGTAACCAATAACATTGCCGTCACTTTTGCCCTGGCAATGATCACATACCTTATTACAACCTTTACAGGGAACAAAAACTACTGGAAGCACATCTTTTGGATGCCGGGGGTACCGGTTCCCATGAAAATTATATTGGCACCCATCGAATTGTTGGGAACGTTCATCAAGCCATTTTCGTTGATGATTCGTTTGTACGCCAACATTACTGCGGGTCACGTAGTATTGATGAGTATTATCGGACTGATGTTCCTTTTTAAGAACTGGATAGGAAGTCCGTTGTCTTTCTTGTTGGCATTCGCCCTTTCCTTGTTGGAATTGTTGGTGGCGGCATTACAGGCATATATTTTTACCATGTTGTCCGCCTTATATTTCGGTATGGCGGTTGAAGAAGATCATCATTAATTAGAACGTTTAATATTTAAATTCATATATCATGACAATTCCAAACATCGTAGGTGCTGGTTTGATCGTAATCGGAGCAGGATTGGGTATCGGTAGAATCGGTGGTCAGGCAATGGAAGCCATTGCTCGTCAACCTGAAGCTTCTGGTAAGATTCAAACTGCTATGCTTATCGCAGCAGCCCTTATTGAAGGTATCGGTTTCGCCGCTCTTTTTGCAGCTTAATGACCGTAAAGACATTGATGGAGGCCATAGCGGTTGGCTATGGCCCTTCATTGATTTAAAGTGATATAGTTTAAAAGAAATTTATATTTTAAGATAAATGGAAAAGTTAATCGAACAGTTTTCCTTCGGGTTGTTTTTCTGGCAATTGTTGCTCTTTGTGGCTCTTTTGTTGTTGTTGAGAAAATATGCTTGGAAACCCATTCTTGGAGCGGTAGAAAAAAGAGAAGAAGGCATTAAAGATGCCCTTGAAGCTGCAGAAGCTGCCAAGAAAGAAATGCAGAACGTTACAGCCGACAGCGAAAGACTTTTAAAAGAGGCCAGGGCAGAAAGGGATGTTTTGCTAAAAGAAGCACGGGACATAAAGGCCAGCATTATCTCCGAAGCCAAAGAACAAGCTCAGGTAGAAGGGGACAAGATGATCAAGCAGGCTCAAGCTACTATCCAAAGCGAAAAGAAAGCAGCTGTTGCCGATATTAAAGCACAAGTGGCCAACCTTTCCTTGGAGATTGCCGAAAAAGTAATCAAACAAGAACTGTCCGAGAAAGGCAAACAACAAAAGTTGGTCGAGGATATGTTGGGCGATATTAAACTGAACTAGTAGAGATCATGAACCAAAACAGGGCAGCCATACGTTACGCAAAAGCAACTTTGGATTTCGCAGTCGAAAATAAAGCGGCCGATGCCGTGGAAAAAGATATGCGGGAGATTGCTGCGACCATTTCTGAGAGCGTGGAGCTTCAAAATATGTTGGAGAGCCCGATTGTAAAATCAGAGGTAAAAAAGAACAGTTTGTTGGAAATCTTCAATGGCGCCAACGAAATTACCAAGGGGCTCCTTCAAACGTTGATCAGCAACAAGCGAATTGCCATGTTACAGGAAGTGGCCTTTAAATACATCGTCCTTAACGAGAAATTGAAGGGCGAAGAGGTAGCTTATGTGACAACGGCCGTTCCGTTGACCTCCGATTTGGAGAAGAAGATATTGGAAACGGTTACCAAAGCGACCGGAAACAAGGTGACCCTTGAGAATAAAATCGATGAGAGCATCATCGGGGGATTTGTGCTTAGGGTAGGGGATACCCAATACGATGCGAGCATCGCAAACAAATTGAACGGATTAAAAAGAGAATTTACAAATAGTCTATAAAAATGGCAGGAGTAAAAGCCGCTGAGGTATCAGCAATTTTGAAAAAACAGTTATCAGGTTACGAGGCATCCGCTTCTTTGGATGAAGTAGGTACCGTATTGCAAGTGGGTGATGGTATTGCCCGTGTATATGGACTTGCCAATGTCCAATATGGGGAGTTGGTGGAGTTCGATGGCGGTATGCAAGGTATCGTTCTTAACTTGGAGGAAGATAACGTAGGTGTTGTATTGTTGGGCCCAACCAAGGAAATCGTGGAAGGTGCTACTGTTAAAAGGACCGAACGTATTGCTTCCATCAATGTTGGTGAAGGAATTGTTGGCCGTGTGGTGGACACTTTGGGCAAACCTATCGACGGTAAAGGACCTATTTCTGGTGAAACCTACGAAATGCCATTGGAACGTAAAGCTCCCGGTGTAATTTTTAGACAACCTGTAGATGAACCCATGCAGACAGGGATCAAGGCGATTGATGCCATGATTCCCGTAGGCCGTGGACAAAGGGAGTTGGTCATCGGTGATAAACAAACCGGTAAGACCACAGTTTGTATCGATACCATCCTTAATCAAAAAGAATTTTATGATGCCGGAGAACCCGTTTACTGTATCTATGTTGCCATAGGTCAAAAAGCATCTACGGTAGCCGCCATCGCCAAGACTTTGGAAGAAAAAGGTGCATTGGCCTATACGACCATTGTTGCCGCCAACGCTTCCGACCCTGCTCCAATGCAGGTATATGCACCCTTTGCAGGTGCTGCTATCGGTGAGTTCTTCAGGGATACAGGGCGTCCAGCCTTGATCATCTATGATGACTTGTCCAAACAAGCGGTGGCTTACCGTGAGGTATCCTTGCTTTTGAGAAGACCTCCGGGACGTGAAGCTTACCCTGGTGACGTTTTCTTCTTGCACTCAAGATTGTTGGAGCGTGCCGCTAAGGTGATTTCTGATGATGATATTGCCAAGACGATGAACGACCTTCCAGATTCATTGAAACCTATGGTAAAAGGTGGAGGCTCTTTGACAGCCCTTCCAATTATCGAGACGCAGGCAGGTGACGTTTCCGCCTATATCCCGACCAACGTAATTTCCATTACGGATGGTCAGATATTCTTGGAGCAAGATTTGTTCAACCAAGGGGTTCGTCCCGCGATCAACGTGGGTATCTCCGTATCACGTGTGGGTGGTTCCGCACAGATCAAGTCCATGAAAAAAGTGGCAGGTACCTTGAAATTGGACCAGGCCCAGTTCCGTGAACTCGAAGCTTTTGCCAAGTTTGGTTCCGATTTGGATGCCGCTACCTTGAGCGTGATCGAAAAAGGACGTAGAAACGTGGAGATCTTAAAACAAGGTCAGAACGATCCATTTACCGTGGAAGATCAGGTGGCCATTATCTTTGCAGGTTCAAAGAACTTGTTGAGAGACGTTCCCGTGGACAAGGTAAAAGAGTTTGAAAAAGATTATTTGGAGTTCTTGAACGCCAAGCACAGAGATGTATTGGATACCCTTAAAGCAGGTAAACTGACCGATGAGGTTACCGATACGTTGACAGCAGTTTGTAAAGACCTTTCAAGTAAGTACAAAGCATAACAATTGTCATTCCTGTACCCTGATCGTAGTTGAAGGGAAACAGGAATCCATAACCAAAAAGATTCCGCACCGAGTGCGGAATGACAAAGAAGCATATGGCGAATCTAAAGGAAATACGTAACAGGATATCATCTATCTCATCAACGATGCAGATTACCAGTGCCATGAAAATGGTTTCTGCTGCTAAGTTGAAGAAAGCGCAGGATGCTATCACGGCGATGCGGCCGTATTCCGATAAGCTGACCGAGCTCTTGCAAGGGCTAAGCGCCAGTTTGGAAGGAGACGGAGGGAGTGAGTATGCCGACAAGAGGCCGGTAAACAAAGTTTTGGTAGTTGCCATTACCTCCAACAGAGGGCTTTGTGGCGGATTCAACTCCAATATCATCAAGCAGAGCAACAATTTGGTGTCCAGCAAATATCCGGGTAAACAAGTTGACTTCTATACCATTGGTAAGAAAGGAAACGACATCCTTAGGAAAAGACATACCATTTTGGGCGACCAAAGCCGTGTGTACGATGATCTGACCTTTGAGAACGTTGCCGAAATCGCCGAACTTTTGATGCGCTTGTTCACCAAGGGCGATTACGATAAAATCGAGTTGGTGTACAACAAGTTCAAAAATGCCGCCACCCAGGTTGTGATGACAGAACAGTTCTTGCCCATCGTTGGTGCCGAAGGTGACGAAGCCATTGCAGCAGATTATATTTTTGAGCCATCCAAAGTGGAGATCGTAAAGGAACTGATACCGAAATCCTTGAAAACACAGTTGTTCAAGGCCCTTAGGGATTCCTTTGCAAGTGAGCACGGCGCCCGTATGACCGCAATGCACAAAGCGACGGATAATGCTGCTGAACTTAGGGACGAATTAAAGTTGACCTACAACAAGGCCCGTCAAGCTGCTATTACCAATGAAATTCTTGAGATTGTTGGTGGAGCGGAAGCGTTGAACAATTAAGCCGAACCAAAGTGGGGCTAAATTTTCAATTGCAGGGGCGTTGAACAATTAAGCGCCTACATTGATATAAAATAGAAAAGGTCACCCATTCGGTGGCCTTTTTGTTTTTCTTAGGACAATAAGGTTTAGGTACTAATGGCTTTTACGTAACTTGTAGCCACCTAATCAAGGTTTTTAAAGAAGCACAACCTATTGAATCCACTAAAGAGGCTTTTTAAACAAACGTTTATCTACGGCTTGGCCACGGTATTGCCAAGAGTACTATCTTTTTTATTGGTGCCCTTGTATACCTCCGTAATGAATCCCGAGACCTATGGCGAGATTTCGGTGATTTTCTCTTGGTTTGCCATATTTAATGTGGTGCTCGCTTACGGTATGGAAACGGCCTTTTTCCGTTTTTTCAATAAGTATGAAGACAAACAAAATGTGATATCGACCTCTTTGATATCATTGCTGATATCCTCCTTGCTCTTTTTTGCGGCAGCGTTGATCTTCAAGGGAGCGTTTGCTTCCATGATAGATGTTCCAAAGTCATTGGTCATATACATTATCCTGATTTTGGTTTTGGATGCATTGGCCATTGTTCCGTTCGCTTGGCTCAGGGCAAATGAGCGACCGCTACGGTATTCCATTGTTAAGGTGGTTAGTGTGGCGATCAATTTGCTCCTGAACGTTTTCTTCTTGACACTGTTGCCAGAGATGGCCGAAAATGGGGAAACCTTGTGGACCGCAATTTATAAGGAAGGCTTTCAGATAGAATATGTTTTTATCGCCAATGTAATTTCCAGTGGTATTGCCTTTTTGTGGATCAGTGGTATTTATTTTGATATCAAATACAGGTTCGACAAACATTTGTGGAAGGAAATGCTAAAATATTCCTTGCCCATTATGATAGCTGGACTTGCCTTTACCGTAAACGAGGTTTTTGACCGTATTCTCTTGGATTATTTATTGCCCGAGGACATTGCCAAGTCCGAAATCGGTAAGTATTCCGCTTGTTATAAACTGGCCGTGTTCATGACGCTGTTCGGTACCGCCTTCCGGTTGGGGGTGGAGCCGTTCTTTTTTAGTCATGCCAAGACCGAAAACCCCAAAAAGGCCTATGCACAGATCACCAACTATTTTGTGATTATGGGCAGTTTGATCTTCTTGGGTGTGATGGTGTTCATAGATCCCTTAAAAAAGTTATTGGTGCGGGACCCTGCTTTTTGGGAAGCCTTGGATGTAGTTCCCATCATACTTTTGGCAAGCTTCTGTTTGGGTATTTATCACAACTTGTCCGTTTGGTACAAAGTAACGGATAGGACCAAGTTCGGCGCATATATTTCATCGGTAGGAGCCATCATCACCTTGGCCATCAATATAAGCCTCATCCCAAAGATGGGTTATATGGCGTCGGCCCTGGCCACATTGGCCGCCTATGCCAGCATGATGTTGTTGTCCTATCACTTTGGAAAAAAATACTATCCGGTGCCTTACAATATGCGAAAGATTGTGTTCTACCTGTCCATATCGCTCGTATTTTCAATACTTTCGTTCTATGTTTTTAATAGAAATTTAATAGCCGGCAGCCTACTGTTTTTGTTATTTTTGGGGCTAGTGTACAAGATGGAAGCAGATAAACTAAGAAGTATTTTTATAAAACGTGAAGATTAAGATCATCAACAAATCGGGGCATAAGCTGCCACATTACGAAACCCTTGCCTCCGCAGGGATGGATTTAAGGGCGGATTTGGAATCCCCCATCATATTAAAACCTCTGGAAAGGGCCATTGTCCCAACAGGACTTTTTATGGAACTCCCCGTGGGTTACGAAGCACAAGTACGACCACGTAGCGGATTGGCGGCCAAAAAAGGAATAACGGTCTTGAACGCCCCGGGCACCATTGATGCTGATTACCGGGGAAACGTTGGGGTTATACTTGTCAATCTGTCCAATGAGGATTTTACCGTCGAAAATGGAGAGCGCATTGCGCAAATGGTCATAGCCAAGCATGAGCGTGCCGAATGGGAGGAAGTGGATATCCTATCAGATACCGATAGGGGCGAAGGCGGGTTTGGAAGTACTGGAACCAAGTAAAAAACATTCCTGCCTTAGCAGGAATCTCTTTGAAATAAAAGTCTAACAAATAAAAGATACCCGCCCAAGCGGGCATTCGTATGAAAATAATCGTACCCATGGCGGGAAGGGGATCCCGTCTGAGACCACACACATTAACAGTTCCAAAACCATTGATACCCGTTGCGGGCAAACCCATTGTGCACCGATTGGTGAGCGATATCGCCAAAGTCTTGGGAGAACCCATTGAGGAAGTCGCTTTTATTTTGGGCGACCCTGCTTTTTTTGGAGATGACGTGGTGGAAAGCTTAATGGAACTGGCCGATGAGCTTGGGGCCAAAGCGTCCATTTACAGACAAGATAAACCACTGGGCACAGGACACGCCATAATGAGCGCCAAAGACTCCTTGAGCGGCCCTGCAGTGATTGCCTATGCCGATACCTTGATTCGTGCCGACTTTGATTTGGACAAATCGGCCGACAGTGTTATTTGGGTGAAGCAAGTGGAGCATCCAGAAGCTTATGGAGTGGTTCAGTTGAACGATAAGAAACAAATAGTCGAGTTGGTCGAAAAACCAAAGGAGTATGTCTCCGACCTGGCCGTAATCGGTATTTATTACTTCAAAGATGTCGGAGTGCTCAAAAATGAACTGCAGCACGTGTTGGACAACAACATCAAAAATGGGGGAGAATACCAAATCAACGATGGCATCAAACGTATGATGCAAAAGGGCATGAAATTTGTTCCGGGTAAGGTGGATGAATGGATGGACTGCGGCAACAAAAACGTTACCGTGGAAACCAATCAGCGGATGTTGGGCTTTTTGGAGAAAGAAGGGGAACAGATGATTGCCGATTCCGTGAAACAGGAAAACGCCAATATCATTGAGCCTTGCTTCATCGGAGAGAAGGTAGTGCTCAAGAATACCACAGTGGGGCCTTATGTTTCGGTTGGGGCCAATACCGTTTTGGAAAATTCAACGATAAAAAATAGTCTGATACAGAGCAATAGTAGGATCAGCAATGCCAATTTGGACAATGCCATGATCGGTAGCCATGTGGTCTATGATGGTAATTTTGAGACCGTTAGTATTGGAGATTATTCCGTTTTGGAATAACTTTAGAATGGATTTATGGTTTGATGGGGACATAGTATGAAAAAGAAACTTCTTGTTTGGTTGGTTTTGGGAGCATCAATGGTGATGCAATATGATACCTATGCCCAAGAAAATGACATTCATTCCGATTTTTTGGTAAATGAATGGGTCATATCATCACTTGAATCTAGCAAAGAGCAAATTGTGTTTAGAAACAAGGATAATTTCTTCGTAAAAAATGATTTTGTTCGACCATCACGAGTCATAAAATTATCAAAAAAAGAGGGAAATATATATTCCCAAGCAAATTATAATATTAAATCATTTGGTAGATGTGGGAATGATTTAAGAAGTAAAACTGTGTCTTCGGCAGAGGAATCCTGGACACTAAATAAAGACGGGAATTATTATTTTATTACAATCACTAAGGAAAGAACTTATACTGATAATAGTTTTACGAAATTCAAGCGCAAATATCTGCTCGAAGATTTGCAGAGGGATAAAATGATATTGACTGTAGTAGATGAAGCAATTAATTAAAAATAGGATCATATATGTATGTGCTTTTTTCTTGTGCATTTTGTCTTATGCCCAAGAAGAACAGGAAAGCGCCGACGTCTACCTTGAAGAATATACCGATGAGTTTCAAGAAAATTTCTTTGAGGCCTTAAAGCAAAAAGGCATCCAGAACTACGATAGGGCCGTGGATTTGTTCCTGAAATGCAAGCAATTGAATCCCGACAACAGCGTTGTTGACTATGAACTGGCCAAAGCCTATATGCGCGATAAAAAATATGTCCAAGCGCAGGACTATGCCATTGCAGCGCTGCTATCGGAACCGACCGACTATTGGTATTTGGACAATTTACTGACCATCCTGGACAAGCAAGGAAGCCCTGTGGAGAGCGTAAAGCAACGCATACCCTACGAGAACAAAAAGCTCCAGCAAAATATGGCCGTTTCTTTGTTCAAAATGAAGAAATATGGCGAAGCCTCAAAAGTGCTGGATGATTTGGAAAACTCCCAAGTAAAATCCGAATTGAGTCGAAAAATAAGCGATTCCCTACAAAGTGATACGCCACCCGAAGCAGCTCCCGTCGTTGAAAACAAGGAAAATCTGGACGATCCTTTAGCACAATTGAAGGCACAAATGGAACAATTAATAACAGCAGCTGACTACAAATCGCTGTTGGATGAATCTCAGGAGGCCCTCGATACGTATCCCCTACAGCCGTATTTTTATTATGCCTACGGGACAGCCTTGAACAACACGGGGAATCCGAACAAAGGGATAGAAGTTTTGGAAAGCGGACTCGATTATCTCTTGGACGATGACAATTTGAAGAATAAGATATACAAGCAGCTTTACGAGGGGTATTCCAAAATGGGAAATACCCAAAAAGCAAACGAGTATTTAAACAAGATCAATTCAGGATTATAATGAACCTACATAAAAATATAACAAGAATAGCCATTTTGATGGCTTTCCTTCTCACGCTTGGGGCTTGTAAAAGTACCAAGTCCATCACTGGTGGAGAGATCAATCCGAAGTTATCGGCCAAGAATATCATCAATGCCCATTATAGCAATGAACCCAAATTCAAAACCTTGAGGGGGCGGGTTAAGATAGATTATACCAATGGGGATGATTCACAAGGGGTAAATGTGAGCCTGCGTATGGAAAAGGACAAGGTGATATGGATGAGCGCTCCACTGGGCGTTGTCAAGGCCCATATAACCCCGAACAAGGTATCTTTTTACAATAAATTGCAAAATGAATATTTTGATGGGGACTTTAGCTATTTGAGTGATATGCTCGGAACCGAATTGGACTTCGAAAAAGTACAGAACTTACTCCTTGGTAATGCTGTTATGGATTTACGCAAGGAAAAGTTCAACTCGGAAGTGGAAGTGTACAATGGCACCTACCAATTAAAGCCAAAAGCAGCACAGGAGTTTTTTAAGATTTTGTTTCAGTTGGAACCAAAAAATTTTAAGATAGCGAGCCAGCAAATATCCCAACCAGCAAACTCAAGACAGTTAATGGCAAATTATACCTATCAGGATATTTCAGGAAAAATATTTCCAGAGGACATCAAGATAGTTGCAGAGGAGAAAGGAGAAGTAACCACCATAGATTTGAGTTTTCGTAACTTGGAATTGAACAAATCGATGACATTTCCTTATAAAGTGCCCAATGGATACGACAAAATTATATTAAAGTAATATGAAAAGTAGAATTTCATATTGTATTTACTGTCTGGTGGTTATATTTTTTGTTTCGACAGGGTCGTTTGCACAGACCAGTGAGCAAAAAGCTTTGGAGTCCAAACGTGAACGCCTTCAGGAAGAAATCAAGGAAATCAACAGATTGCTGTTTGCGGAACGTAAGGAAAAGGGAACCGTGTTGGACCAAATGGAGGCCTTGGACAATAAAATAAACGTTCGACAAGAACTCATTCGGGTGACCAATCAACAATCCAATTTGCTCAACAGGCAAATCAATGTCAACATTAGGAACATAAGTAAGCTCCGAGAGGATTTAAAGATCTTGAAAGAGGATTACGCAGAGCTCATTCAAAAAACGTATCAGAACAAATCCCAGAACAATCGGTTGATGTTCCTATTGTCCTCTGAAAATTTCTATCAAGCCTTCAAAAGGCTTCAATACATGCAACAATATGCGAAGCACCGTAAAAAGCAAGGTGAGGGCATTGTTAAAAAAACAGAAGAACTTACCCAGTTGAACCAGGATTTGGTGCGTCAACGGAAAGAAAAAGATCAACTCATTGCGGAGAACCAGAAAGCAAAGGCGGAACTCTCCAAGGAAATTGAGTCCCAAAGAAGCCTTTTAACGAGCATAAAACAAAACGAGGCCAAATACACCTCGGCCATTGCCGAAAAGCAAAAGGAGGCCCGCAAGATTGACCGAGAGATAGAACGAATGATCAAAAGTGCTATCGCCAGTTCCAATAAAAGCTCTGGAAAATCCAGCAGTAGTGCCACATTTGCCCTTACGCCGGAGGCAAAGTTATTGGCGGATAACTTTTCGTCCAATAAAGGGCGATTGGTCTGGCCTGTTGAAAAAGGGATCAAGAGTCAGGGATATGGCGTGTATGCGGATAAACTGTACCCGGGAATCAAGCATCGAAACAACGGGGTTACCATAACAACCGATAAGGGCAGTATAGCCAGGGCCATTTTTGAGGGTGAAGTTATTGCTATTTTATCCGTCCCTGGCGGAAACAAAGGGGTGCAAATAAAACACGGAAACTACATCAGTACATACTATAACCTATCCAATCTCTTCGTAAAAAAAGGGGATAAAGTGGTTGTCAAAGAGGCATTGGGAGAAATAAACACCAATCGGTTGGACGGCACCACTAAATTGAAGTTCTATCTTTATAAGGACTCCAATCGCCTGAATCCCGAAGATTGGATATATCAACTCTAACACTATGAAGCAAATAACAGATTTACAAGGCACCTTTGAATTGCACAATGGGGTCCAGATGCCCTATTTTGGATTGGGCGTGTATCAATCCGAGGATGGAGGCGAAGTTATCAATGCCGTAAAAGCAGCGTTGAACCACGGTTACCGTCATATTGATACCGCTGCCATTTACGACAATGAAGAAGGGGTTGGCACAGGAATCCGCGAAAGCAACGTGGACCGGGCCGATGTTTTTTTAACGAGCAAGGTTTGGAATACCGACCAAGGTTACGATACGACGCTAAAAGCTTTTGATGCCAGTTTGGAACGTTTGGGAACGGATTATCTGGATTTGTACCTGGTGCATTGGCCAAAAGGCGAGATCTCTAAGGAAACCTGGAAAGCGCTGGAAAAGCTATATAAGGAAAAGCGGGTGCGGGCCATTGGCGTGAGCAACTTCTTGCAGCATCATTTGGAAGACTTATTGACCTCTGTCGAGGTGGTACCGATGGTCAACCAAATGGAGTTCCACCCATATTTGGTGCAACAGGATTTGATCGATTTCTGCAACTCCAAAGGAATCCAATATGAAGCGTGGTCCCCACTGATGCAAGGAAATATCTTTGATCTGGATGTTATGAAGGATTTGGCATCCAAATACAAGAAGACCATTGCCCAGATTGTGTTGCGATGGGACCTCCAAAAAGGAGTGGTCACCATACCAAAATCATCCAAAAAAGAACGCATTATTGCCAATTCCGACCTTTTCGATTTTGAATTGTCCGAAGATGATGTGCAATTGCTCGATGGCTTGGAAAAGGGCAAGCGGTTTGGCCCAGACCCGGATAATTTTGCTTTTTAAACCTTATGAAGTAAACAGTGCCTTAAGCTCTGTAGCATCCGCGGGCTTCATTTTACCGGCAAGCACCAAACTCAATTGCTTTCTGCGTAGTGCGGCGGCATACCGTTCCTTTTCCAAATCGGTTTCAGGCTCCAGTGGTGGCACTTCCGTAGGTTTTCCGGTATCATCTACCGCAACAAAGGTATAAATGGCCTCATTGGCCTTGGTGCGCTCACCGGTAAAGCGATCTTCAATCCAAACATCTATAAAAATCTCCATCGAAGTGTTGAAGGCTCTGGAAACTGCTGCTTCCACGGTTACCACACTGCCCAGAGGTACGGCCCTGTTAAAGGCTACGTGGTTTACCGAAGCGGTCACGGTAATCCTCCTGCTATGTCTGCGGGCAGCGATACTGGCAGCCCGGTCCATACGGGCCAAAAGTTCCCCGCCAAAAAGATTGTTGAGGGGGTTGGTTTCACTGGGCAATACCAAATCGGTCATTACCGTACGGGATTCACTGGGTTTTATAGCGCGCATACCTTAAAATTTTGCGCAAAGATATTGAAGTGCGGGATGGTTTTAAAGGAAAGCCCTATTATATTATTTCTCGGAAAGCAACCAAGCGTCCCTCGAATCTTCCAGCTTGACCTTCTTTAAAAAGGTAATAGCTTCTTTGGGGTTGTCAAAACTATCGTAGGCCACTTGGTGCAGACCGTACTTGTTCACGCCCAAATAAAACGCATTGTATCCCTTTTGCTTAAGTTGGTCCACCTTCTTATCGGCATTTTGTTCTTCTCGGAAAGCTCCGGCGATTACATGGTGTTTGCCCAATTGTTTTTTGGTCACCTTAATGTTGATGGCGGGCAGTTCCAAAGGTGCACTTTCAAAAAAAGTGGCCTCTTGTATCAAACGAGATACTTCTTGTTGGGCATCTTGCCGTGCAGCCACCTCTTTTTGCTGAAGCTCGCCGTAGGTATTGTAAGAAGTAACACCAAAAGAAACTGCCAATAGAATAACGGCGGCATATTTTAACCAAGGTCTAAAGGATGTCTGCTCCCTTTTTTCCGGAGTAATGATGAATGGAATACGCTCTTCCATTTCTTCAACCTCTTGTTTGATAACTTCTCGCTGAATAGGAGTCGCGGCAAAAGTAGATAGGCCAAAGGAAGATGTCAAAAAGTTGATTTTTTCCTCAGGTTGGAACTGGATACGTTGCTCGTTATTGTGCCACAACCTCCCGATTCCAAAAAGTTCAATGCTCTCTCCTTGGGCCAGTTTTTTATGCCAATCATGGGCAATGTTCTCCACTTCCTGCAGCATATCCTCATACCCCAAATCCTTTTCTTTAGAAATATGGGATACCAATAGGCCATCGTTTTTGGACAGTTGGGCATTAAAGGAAATGGTTTTGCTAGGTGGTACCAACGTATTGGTCGCCAAATCGATTTCTGCGGATTTACCATGGGCCAAAAAAGCGCCAAAACCAGGTACTACAACACAATTGTAATCGAACAACAATTTCTCTATGTATGAATCTATCCGCATAGGCACAAATATTGCAAAAAAAGCAACAGCACAAAATAAGCTGTCTGACTTTTTATTAACATTTGAAAAGCTGTATTTTGTGTACAACTTTGACACCCAAATCAAATGACTGAACCTGAAATTATTGCGGCCTTGCGGTTGCAAAGCATTCCGAACATCGGAGATGTTACGGCCAAAAAATTAATTGCCCATTGCGGAAGTCCCACAGCCGTTTTCGAGGATAAACTGCACCACCTTTTAAAAATTGATGGTATTGGAAAGATGACCTTAAAGGGTTTGTTTGATTCCATACATTTGGAAGAAGCCCAAAAAGAGTTCGAATTCCTGTCTAAAGAAGATATTTCCATCTCTTATTTTATGAATGATGATTATCCTGCCCGCCTGAAGCATTGCGTGGATGGTCCTATTTTATTGTTTCAACGTGGAAAAATCAACTTAAGACATCAGAAAGTGATCAGTGTGGTCGGCACAAGGAACGTAACCAACTACGGAAGTTCCTTTTGCAAACAATTTATTGAAGAATTGGCACCTTTGAACCCGATAATTGTGAGCGGCTTGGCCTATGGCGTTGATATTGCTGTTCAAAAAGCAGCGATGGACCACGGTTTGCAGACCATCGCGTGTATGGCGCACGGGCTCAATCAAATTTACCCGAAGGTGCACGCCAAATACCAATCCAAAATTGAGAAAAATGGTGGTTTCATGACCGAATTTTGGAGCAGTAGTCAACCCAATCGGGAGAATTTCCTCAAGCGTAACCGAGTTATCGCTGGGATAAGCGAAGCTACCATTGTAATAGAATCAGCTGAGAAAGGAGGTAGTTTGGTCACGGCGGATTTGGCCCATGGCTACAATCGCGAAGTGTTCGCTGTTCCCGGTAGGGCAACGGATAAATGGAGCAAAGGTTGCAACGACCTCATCAAATACCAAAAAGCACACTTGTTAACATCAGCTGCGGAACTGATTTACCTTTTGGGATGGGATATTGATACAGAAAATAAGGAAAAAACAGTACAGAAACAGCTGTTCGTCGAGTTGGATGAAACAGAACAGTCAATCTACTCTTACCTGCAATTGAACGGAAAACAACTGCTCGATACCGTGGCTTTGGAGTGTAATCTGCCCATTTTTAAGGTTTCGTCCACTTTGCTGAACATGGAAATGAAGGGTGTGATCCGACCATTGCCCGGTAAAATGTTCGAGGCGGTCTAAGCCTGCTATTTTAAGGTTTAAGGGTTGAAAATTTTCAAATAGAAGGAGTTGACACGCCAACTATTGCAATTGAGAAAAAATGAGTTAATTGACCGAAAAATCTAAACAGTTGGGCTTGAATTCAGTCAGTATTAACCGTTAAATCATCCTGAAAATGACCGTTTATCGTATGGAATGATAACAGAACAGTCACCCTGTTTTTGAGTGCAGTTTAACGGAAACTTGCCACAAAAAATCGGAATTTGAGAGTAAAAATGGGTGAATGCTATGTTTCTGATGATTCGAGGGCTTATTTAGAGAACTAAGAAAAATAGACTAAACACGACGACTGTATGGTCCTTTTCTCTATTTTCATAAAAAATGGCCGAATACCGTTAATCTTGCCCGAATTTTTTTAAAAGTACTCCAGGAATACCGTTGGTAGAAAGGCCTTCTATTTCCACTTGAAGTTCTTTTGCAATATCGGAATTAAAAAACTCCACCTGGGCCTTTCCACTTTCATCCGTCGTTATGCTCGGGTTCCAATAGATGGTAGCGCGATAATCCGGTATGTTATCATCCGGTTGTTCTACATCATATTTTGGAGCGTAGAATTTTTTTTCGGCGGTATGTCCGGAAATAGTAAAATCGGGGGACACCGTGGGGTTGTATGGTTCCCCCGCACCTGTTTTTGTATAGATTAGAATGACCCCATTTCCCCCTCTTGCTCCGAATATAGCGGCAGATGTACCTTTTAATATTTCCACTCTTTCAACTGCAAAAGTATTCAGGTATGCAATTTCGGCAGGTACCTGAGCCGGGGGCAATGGTGTTTCGTTCCCATCGGTATCGGGCGTAGGTATATTGAGCATGATATTAGAGCCTTCATTGTAGAGGGGTACACCATCGATTACAAACAATGGGGGTCCCCCTTGCCTAATACTTACCGATTCGCCAATGACCCGTACCCCGGGGAAAAGACTTATCAATTGCAATATATTCTGTTGCGCAATATGATCTGCTGTATAAAGTGTAGCATCGGGAACAACCCCGTAAACGGACGGTGTTTGATTTTTTCTATTTTTTTCCTTCTTTTTTTCGGTGACTACCACTTCATCAAGTTCGGTAACGTTCATTTGTTCGTATAGCGCGTCCATTCTACTTCGTGCAACCGAGTGCGTGTTATAGTTTTCCATTTCTTCGGTCGGTTCCAAGATCCAACGCTTATATAGGGCGGGGGGAAGATCAATTGTATTGGGCTGTAGCGTTATGGTTACATCCAAGGGTTTGTCCTTTACATCATAAGCGTTGAAAACCAAATCGGTAGGGCCGCTAAAATTAAAGTTGGGTATCGAAAAAGTTCCGTCGATGTCGGTTATTGTAGAGAACATTCCCATTTGCTCCCCAGATTTTGCAATGACATTAAGCTTGGTATTGGATAGGGGCTTTTTACTGCGACCCGTGGCTTTGCCTGAAATTGGAAGTCCTTTGGAGAAATCAAATTCTTTCTCTTTCATCCCTTCTTCCCAGACCTCTGGCCATGTATATTTTCTCCATCCATGGGTAAGCATAACAAGGTCCAATTTTTGCAGGGTTCCCCATTTTTGGTCGATTAAAAGTGACCCGGGGTCTGTTATATGGCCATTAATTTCAGACTCCAATAAAAACTCGGTCAAAATAGTTCCTGAGCTTTGGGTTTTTTCTACTTGACCTGCATCCGTTACCGCCATTGAAAAATCTGCAGGAATAGGCCTTCCTTCAGAATCGGTCACATTAATGTCGAGCACTATTTTACCCCTTTTAGTGAGTTTTTTAGTGCTGATTTTTGCGCCAATAACCAGATTTTCCTGATTGTTGACAAATACTGGCCGTTCACACCATGGCTTTTTTTCCGAATCAAACAGGGTCAAGGTCAATATGCCACTTGGCATTTGTGTTTTTGGTATCTCAAAGGTGAAGGTGGGGTTGGGCCCAAATTCAAATTTACCCTGGTAATATTTTTTTTGGCGCATGTTCCCAATAATATAAAAGGGGCTGTGACGTAAAACCTCACTGGCTTGCACCACTACCTTAATACTTTTTTCATTTAGATTGTGTACCGTGATAACATAGCCGTTTTCAAGGACTTCAGGTAAGGTATATCGTGTGCCATCATCCAATTCCGCAACATAATGCTCACTTTTTTTTGGAGCCAATTGAAAGAAACCCCCGCCACGGTCCAAAGTGCTGAAGGTTGCTACGGGTGCCCCCCCTGAATCGATTATCCGCCCTTTTACATTTCTGGGTAAGCCATCGCTTCCAATAGCTTTAAAGGAAACCCTGCTGGCAATATCGGCAACCATATGGCCCCCTTCGGGAAAAAACTGTACATCTATTTTATCTTCTTTTGTCCGTGAAGGTTGGTCTTCAATGTCTTTATTGAGTATGTTCAAGCTTTTCGTAAAAAAGAAGTCGGGATTAAAATTTCGCATCCACTGCGTGTAAGATCTTAATTGATACGTGCCGGGGGAAAGATTTTTAGGGATCTCCATAGAGCCGGACCCCATTCCATTAAGCAAACCATGGGTTTGTGACAAAACGATTTCACCATTCGGGCTTATAAGGTCTACATGAACTAATTTGCTTCCATTGGATGGCAGATGATAGGACCCTAGGACAACATAAGGACTGTACCAAATGGTTTCCCCAGCAGAAAATATATCTTTATCGGTGTGCAAAAACACTTTCTCAATAGGGTTGTAGTTGTTATAGAGCGCAGTTTTCCTGTCAAGTTCTTTTATAAAAAGGTCTTTGGACAAGTTGGAGGCCATTAAGGCAATGTTCTCTGAACTATTTAGAAATATGGAACTAAAAGCATTTTCCTTTTCAAATGAGTCGATGACCTCTTTCTCGACGGGAGTTCTTTTTACAATAGGGTTTTCTTCCCAAAACTTTTGGTTATAACCTATTTCATCCAGTTTTTCCCAATCACTCTGTTTTCTGGAAAGACTACTGCCCAATCTTTTTCTCGATGTAGGGGTATAGTGCTCATAAAAAATTAAATTGGAAGTACTTGTTGCGTTAAATTGAAAACTATCGTCTACATAATAGTCGAACGACTGATCTACCTTAATGTAATCTAACAATGACTTTGAGGCATTTTTTCTTCTATAAGCGATTTCATAGGAAATCGTATAATCCTTCCAATGACTATTTTTTTGCGTCGAAAGCTTTGTGAACACTAAATCATCATTGGATAATTCTCCTTTTATCTTTAGAATGTCATACGTTTTTGTATCGATGTAGGCTTCCCCATCAAAAATTGGGGTTTTTACATCCTTTTTGGGCCTAAAGTGTACAACCGCAATTTCTGAGCTGTCCGATTGAATCACACTGATAACCCGTGGATCATAATACAATTCAAAATTTGGATGCAGCGGAAAGATCAAATCCTTGGTATTTGGCTGCAATGGTTTTAGGATTCTTGAAAAAGAAGTGTAATTTTTATTGTTTACCGCATCTTTATTTAAGGCATACCTGCCCTCACTAATATTCCAGTCAAGTATACCGGTTTTGTTATAGCGGATGTCATAGAAGATTTCCGAAAATTCAGAATAAGAGTCTCCATTCTTGGATTTTTGTCGATAGAAGGCACGACCATAATTATCCTCAGGTGATGCATTATATGCCTTTTCAATTGCGTTTTTTGCCAGTTTCTTGGCCAATGGATCTATTTTGGCGGAAGAAACAACGACTTCTTCCAAAGTGATGCCGAAAGGAACAAGGGAGACAGTTATATCAGAGGTTTTGGAGATTTCTTGGACCTTGTGTTCATAACCTATATGTGAGAAAATCAATTTTGCGGGAAAAGAATCTACCTCAATAATGAACTCCCCAAGCTCATTGCTAGAAGTACCTGCTGTTAAGGATTCAAAAGAGATATTGCAATACGGTATAGGTTCGCCCGTATCACTGTCGATAACTTTACCGTTGATTTCTGTTTGGGCTACCCCGGTATTTAGGAAGCCCAAAATAAATAAAGGATAAAAAAAGAAATATTTTACTGTCTTGAGCATCAGGGTTTTTGGTTCTGTCTTGTAAATTACAAAGTTTTACTTTGTATTAAACAAGATAAAGCCACAAAATTCTAGTACCCCAATTTTTCACGTACTCTCAGCAGTACCTCATCCGCCACTTTACGGGCTTTTTCAGCACCAAAAGCTAAAGCTTCGTCCACTTCATTCGTGTGGTTCATATAGTATGCGAACTTTTCGCGAGGCTCTTCAAACTTTTCCACGATGAGTTCGTACAAGGCCTGTTTAGCATGTCCGTAACCATAGTTCCCGGCCAAGTAGTTGGCACTCATTTCTTCAACCTGTTCCGGAGAGGCCAATAATTTGTACAAGGCAAATACGTTGTCCTTGCTAGGGTCTTTAGGTTCTTCCATGGGAGTGCTGTCCGTAACAATCCCCATGATTTGTTTGCGTAGTTTTTTGTCCGTCTGGAACAAGTTGATAAGGTTGTCGCGGCTCTTGCTCATTTTTTCGCCATCGGTTCCTGGTACGTACATGGTTTGTTCATGAACCTTTCCTTCGGGAATCACAAAAGTTTCGCCCATTTGGTTGTGGAACCGGGAGGCTACGTCACGTGTCATTTCCAAATGCTGAAGCTGGTCTTTCCCTACGGGGACAATATCGGCATCGTAAAGCAAAATATCGGCCGCCATCAACATAGGATAGGTAAACAAGCCTGCATTTACATCTTCCAATCTGTCCGCCTTGTCTTTAAAGGAATGTGCCAAGGTCAACCTTTGGTAAGGGTAGAAGCAGCTAAGGTACCATGCCAGTTCTGCGGTCTGTGGAATATCGCTCTGTCGGTAAAAAACGGTTTTTTCAATATCTAGGCCAAAGGCGAGCCAAGTGGAGGCAATGGCATATGTGTTGTTCCGTAGCAGCTCCCCATCTTTGATTTGGGTGAGGGAATGCATATCTGCAATAAACAGGAAAGAATCGTTTTTGGGGTCTTCCGCCATTTCTATGGCCGGTGATATGGCACCCAAAATATTGCCCAAGTGTGGTGTTCCTGTACTTTGTATTCCGGTCAGAATTCGCGCCATGCTTAATTTTTGCCCGTAAAAGTAAGCATCTGGAACGTATAAAAAAAGTGGCATCTCATCTAAAAATCAATGCCTTTTTAAGCTAAAACATTGAAATACTTTACATTTGGAGGATGTTTGGAGTAATCAAGAATTTGGGTTACGTATTGTATAGGGTCTGGTTCTATATTTTGGTTACCGTTCCTATTCTTCTGTTTTTCCCTTTTCTACTTGTTCTGACCATTTCCGAAAAAACATACCATCATTTTTTTTGGCTTGCCCGTAATTTGTGGGCACGGCCCATTTTGTACGGGATGGGCTGCTTCCCCAACATTGTTCGTGAGCAGCGTATGGAGAAGGGGAAAAGTTATATGTTGGTGGCCAACCACACCAGTATGTTGGATATTATGTTAATGCTGATTGTGAGTCGAAATCCCTTCGTGTTCGTGGGTAAAAAGGAATTGGAAACCCTTCCCATTTTTGGATTTTTTTATAAACGGGTCTGTATCCTGGTAGATCGGGACAGTGTTAAAAGTAGAACAGGTGTGTACAGGCGTGCCCAAAGAAGACTTGATCAAGGGCTGAGCATATGTATTTTCCCGGAGGGTGGTGTGCCCCAGGAAGAGATTGTTCTGGACAAGTTTAAGGACGGGGCCTTTAAAATGGCGATTGCCCATAAGATTCCTTTGGTTCCGATAACTTTTTTGGATAATAAAAAACGCTTTTCATTTACCTTTTTTAGTGGTGGGCCGGGACGGGTTCGCGCCATTGTGCATCCCTTTTTTGAGACCGGGATTTTGAGCGCATCGGATACTTCGACCCTACGGGAAGAGGTGCGACAGGTTATTTTGGATGATTTGGAGAAACATTAAAAGATTTTTAAGGGTATACGGACGATAACTTTTGTTCCTGCTGGATGGTTATTTTCATCATACTTGTCCACAAACAAAAAACTCTGGGAAACCCAATAGGATATGTAGTTGTTGTTGAAGACAAACTCATATATACCAAATTTAGGCCCACACAGGTATACAAACGTTATCACAATGTAAATGGAGTACCAAACTCGGATTTTTTAATAAAGAAATAGAAGGATAGTGTGGTAAAGCACATAATAAAACAAAGCCCAGTAAAAAAATAATAGGGCAGTTGGTCTTTAAAATCCTGTAGGGCAAAAAATGCATTGGGCGAGGTGTTGCTAATGGTAAATTCCCAATTCTGAAGATTTTTCTTAAAGGTTATACGTTTTGCTTTTATAGTAAGATAACGGTCATCTATCGGGTCGCTTTTTTACAATTTTAAAAATGAATCGTAATACGAATAGTTCACTTGAACGTTCTTGTTATCATCGTCGAACTTCCCTATTTTCTCTTGAACCAATTTTCCCTTTGATTCCATGTAGATGGTGGCATGGTCAAATGAGTTGTATCTCAGATAAAATGAGTTTAGGTCGGAAAGATTTGATATATGGCTTTGCAAATCCAACTGAATCCAATAGGTGTCTTCCGGCGAAGTTTTATCTGTTATTTCTTTGGGTATCAGCAACTGGCTTTTCATACTCAGAAAATCACTATAGGCTGTATCGGTAGTTGTTTTAAGCACTTTAAAGCCCACCTCTTTTTTCAAAAAGGGAATTGTCGGGGTTTTGGGATAAAAGTTCTTCAGTGGGAAAGAAAACCAGTATCAGTAAAATCAGTTTTACGTAAAGTTTCATTAGGCTACCTTAGGTTGGGGAGGGTAAGAGTTATATTGCCTATCCAACTTTTCCCTAGTTTTTGGACTTTACTTTCATTTTTAATATTGTAGCCTTTTACCGTATTAAGCAG
The DNA here is from genome assembly GCA_963677115.1 of uncultured Allomuricauda sp. Classification (GTDB taxonomy): domain Bacteria; phylum Bacteroidota; class Bacteroidia; order Flavobacteriales; family Flavobacteriaceae; genus Flagellimonas. The sequence goes on along the minus strand of OY781874.1, from coordinate 1,276,920 downwards.
TTTGATTTGATCTTGCCATTTCAAGATACGACTACGATATTCGGGAGGGACAGAATTTTTGGAGTCAAACTCTTGATATTGGATAATTAATACTATTTCTTTTTCCGAAGGTTTAAAAGTTATTTTAAAATGCTGCCCTTTTTTATGGTTGAACATAGAACGTTCAATCAAGTTTTCAAAAAGGGTGTGGATGATACATGAGGGTATAATGGCTTCTTGATGTGTTTTGGACTCATTCTCTATGGAAATTACATAATCAAAGAAATCATCGTACCGCAGTTTTTGGAGCTTGAGATACCAGTGCAACATGTCTATTTCGTTATAGAGCGAAACGGTATCTTTTCCTAATTGTCTTAAATAAAAGCGTATTAGCCTGCTAAAGGTAGAAAGGTATTCAAGTGCCAGTTTTTTGTTTGAGGAAGTTACAAAGTATTGGATTGCGTTGAGCGAATTGAACAAAAAATGAGGGTTGAGCTGCGAATTGAGTGCTACCACTTTGAGCTCTAACATTTCTTCCCGAATCTTTAATAGCTTTTCTTGTTTTTCAAGCAATTCTTGGCTTGCTCGGACACTTTTGATCTTTATGGCACAGATAGAGGCAATGGCGGATAGCATTTTTAGATGCCTTTTGTTAAAAAAACTCTTTTCTGGATGTTCACAATCAATTACTCCGTAAAGGAGGTTCTCATATATTATAGGGACACATATTTCCGAAAGTCTATCGTCATCATCAACAATATATCGTGGGTCTTTTGTGGTATCCATAATGATTTCCGCCTTTCTTGTTTTGGCTACATTACCTGTTATTCCGCTACCTATGGAAATGGTTACTGGGTTGTAAAGCGCTCTATCATTTGGGTTTTTAGGTCCGTAAGCCGCTTTTTGAACGAGTACGTTTTCTTTATCATTCACTGAGTATATGACACAATCCACAAAACCTAGTTTTGAAATACAGTTCTTTGCGACATCCCAGAGTATATCGTCTTCATTTTCCTTGCCCATCAATGATTTGGAAAAATATATAAGGGTGTCCTCAAACGTGTTGTTATTCAAAAGGTTCCGGTTTAAAAAATGAATTTAATAAAATTTCAAATGTGCCTGAAAAAACTCTACTGTTAAGTTCTTGGATTAAATGGGTTTCTACTTTATGGGAATAATAATAATTATCTTGGTGCCGGAAGGATTATTATTGTCATCGTACTTGTCTATAATCTCTACTTTACCCGCTCCATATTTCCAATTTTTCAATCGGGAAAGAGCAATTTCTATCCCTCTGGATTTTCTTTTGTTTTGATAAACAGTTTTTGCCGTTTTACGGTTGACCCTGCCTATTCCTGAATCATCAATAATGCAAGCGAGACTGTCCATTTCTTTCTTAAAGGTAACACTAAGTTCCTTTTTTACCGATTCTTTTGGCAATAGGCCATGTATGATTGCATTCTCAACAAATGGTTGTGATACCATAAAAGGAATCTCTATTTCCGAACCTCTAAGTTGGTCATCTACTTGTATACTGAATGAAAATGCATTATCGAAACGGAGAGATTCAAGATCTAAATAATCTTTTAGCATCTCTATTTCTTCCTCTAATGTTCCAGAATCTTCGATCGAAGCTTCCAAGGAATTCCTGGCCATCCGGCTAAATTTGGTTAAATACTTTAAGGCACTATCATTTTTTCTATGGAGAATGAGGTGTTGAATGGAACCGAGAGCATTGAAGATGAAATGCGGATTTATTTGCGCACGAAGCGCTTTATTTTTATTTATAAAGGCTTCTTTTTCAAAACTTAACCGTTCTATATGTTCTAGAAAAAGTTTGTAAATAAGACCGAAGGCAAATATGATTATCTCTATGGTAGAACCTATATATAAGGATAGTTTATTATAGTACCTCATGGGATCCCCATCGCTTGTCAAATAGAAGTGGAGTCCAACACCGATCATAAATGCAGCCAATCCTAAAACATAGAGATAGTTTACCATTTTTTTAGACATTGCCAATACATAAACCGCGATGAGAACTGAGAACAAGGAATCCCAAATGGGCAATGCTTTCATCAATTGAATATGCGCCATATAGTCCCTTAAAAGATAAAAGGCCATATCAATTATGAAAAACAAAATGTGTAGGAAAATCGAGAAAACCACAATTTTACAGAATAACCTATGTTCCTTTTTTAGATTCAAATAATGTATGGTAAACCCCAGATACGCAATTCCAATTAAAAATGTAATGTCTTCAAAAAGCCAAATTTTTAATAACGAATAGTTGGGTAAAAAGGAATCAAGGAAAACAAACTCGTCTTTAATTGCATAAAGGAGCATAAAGAAAGTGTATAGGGAATACATTAAAAACTCCAATTTTTTAAAGTATCCAAAAAAGACCAGCATTATAATGGTCATGAGTCCTGCAATACCACTGAAGATATAGCTGTATATGGTAGGTAGTACATCGTTCCAGGAAAATATATTTTTTATAGAGTCTTTAGTATGGCCGAATTCCCAGTTGCCTATATTTTCTAGAAATGTGACTCGTTTTAGTTTCAGATATATAAAACGTTCCTTAAATATAAAGTCGCTGCTTATTTGTGTCTCCGAGAAGTATTTGGCTGACTTTAATGGCTGTGCGGCCGTTTTAGAATCTAATTTGCCAATATTTCTTTTTCCTATCTTTTTGTTGTTCCAATAATAAAGTTCGGCGTGGTCGAAACTATTATGGGTTAAAAACCACTTGTCATTACTTTCGATTAGTGAATCATTTTGACTTAAATCAAGTCTTATCCAAAAAATGTCCTTTGGGGTTGTTTTATCCTTAAAATCGCTAGGCGGCCTAAAACGGGTGCTGTCGCTTAAGATTTGATTAATCGATAGGCTCTCGTTTTGGGTTTTAAAAATTTGGAAGGGTATGGTGCCATCCAATTTAGAAAGATCAATATTGGATTGAGCGACGCCAAAAGAAACAAAAAAAATAGAGGTTACAATAAAAAAAAAGTTGCGCAATCCTCTTATTCTATTCATAGGAATCACTTGTAAGATTAAAACCCCACATACTTTTATATACTCAAAAGAATATGACAATAGTTATTATATAACTATGAATTTAGCGATAAATTATGAATGACGTTAAAGAAAAGCGCCCTGTAGAAATACAGGGCGTTAACTGATTGCATAAAGGAGCAATCTTCCTAACCAACTTCTTATGTGCTAAAACTTAAAGGTAAATCCGCTGTAAACCCCAATGGAGTAGGGTTGAAAATTACCGGAAACATTTGAAAATGTATTTAGCTGGTACTTAAAAACAGGTTCCACGTTGAACCTGAATTTTGGGGTGAAATGATAATTAAGCCCCATACCAAAATTTGCACTAAAGTTTAATGAGTTGATGTTGTTGGCCTCTCCCATTTCAGTGACCAGTTCGTTGGATTCCAACAAAACCGAGTTGTCCACAAGGAACAAAGAGCTAACGCCCCCTATAAGGTCAACTCCGAATTTTTTGTCAAGCAGGGCATAATTCACTTCCAATGGAACTTCGATGTAGCCTAATTGCTGTACCATTTTACCTTCCAAGCTGGGGGCTTCGTTTAAAACGACTTCTTTTTTGGAACTCATTATAGGTGAATTCTTTGCACTCTCCTTGCTCTGTACGAATATAGTCCCAGAGTTTTGAGCATAATCGATATTGGCGATTTTATTGCTGGCCGCTGCCTGTAGTGTGGATGAAAACACCACATCGTTGGTGTTGTAACCAAAGTTTACCCTGTGCACACCGGAACGTATTTTTACTTTTTTGCCAACTTCATAGGCGACATTTACGCCATAACTCAAGTTAAGGTTGCCCGATTTGGAGTTGGAAGCGAAATCCGCACCCACGGGAGACCCATCGCCGGCACCATTAAAATATACAGGGGCCAAAGATGGACCAACGGACCATTTTCCAGAGTTGTTTTTTGCAACAGCTTCCTCCAATTGTTCCTGCTCCGCTATGGCGTCATAAATGGACTGCTTATCTTCATCATCCTTTTCTGTCATGTTTTCGGCAATCTGGGCGTCGTTCCTTTCGGATGATAGATCTGCTTGTCTTTCGGCAGACTTATCTTGGTCACCATGCATTGCAATGGCACTGTTGTTTTTTTCTGCCACTTCTTCATCACGAGAAACCCTTTCAGTATTTTGTGAGCGGTTATTATCCGCCTGGGCCAACTCTTGTGAGCCATTTTGGTTTGATTTGGAGATAGGATCTTTGGTACTACTTGAAGCTTTGGTTTTAGCAAAGCCGGTATCTGTAGCTTGATTGTTTTTTTGATCAACGCTGGTACCTTCAGAAGTATTGGCCAAACCATTTTCATTATCCATGACCGGTTCGGGCCGGTTGAAACCTTGGTTTGTCTTTTCTTCAGAACCTTTACGATCCTCTGGAACGGTAATATGCTCCATATCGGTAATAATCTGCTCTTGTTCTGGTTCTTGGGCGAACGGATTAATGGCCAGCAATGCAATGACCAAGGCAGCTGCGGCACCCCCAAGGCCCCACCAAATAGGAACGGCCCGCTTTTTTTGCTTTTTGTTGTTCAAAGAAGCTTCGATGGAGGCCCAGACCTTTTCGTCCGGAACTTCCTGAAAGTCCTGAAAGCTTTCTTTGAACAATTGCTCTAAATTCTTTTTCCCCATTGTCTTTCTATTTAAGCAATGTTTATTTTGGCTTTTTCTATTTTTTCCCTCAAAATGACCTTTGCCCTTGCCAAATTCGATTTTGATGTGCCAGTGGATGTCCCCAACATCTCACTGATTTCTTTGTGACTATAACCGTCCAGCACATATAGGTTGAACGTTAGCCGGTATTTGTGTGGTAGCTCTTGAATGTATCCCAGTAGGGTAGAGAGACTTATATCCGCATCCTCGGTATCTACCTCCACCTCATCCTCGGTGTTTTCCGAAACCACGTTGAGGTGTTGGTCTTTCCTATATTTTTGGAGAACCGTGTTTACGGTTATTCTTTTGATCCAACCTTCAAAGGACCCTTTGAAACCGTATTGGTCAACCTTGTCGAATATGGTCATAAAACTGTCGTGCAGATTATCTTCCGCTTCCGTTTTGTTACGGGAGTACTTCAGGCACATACCGAAAAGAATACCGGAATATCTCCGGTATAGTTCAGCTTGTGCCTGTCGGTCGCCCTTTTGACAGTTATGTATCAAATCTTCAAGATCCAAATGTTGGTCAATTTTGGATTGTTGCTATTTAATCGGTTGAGTCACCTTGCTCTCCAATTGGAACCTCATACTCTATAAAGGTTGCTTTTCCTTCTTCGTCATCCCCGGCATAAAAGCGAAAGGTGTAATCCTCGGTGTAAATTACATTAAATTTTAAGGTGGCCGTTACTTCTTCCATAGCTTCGGTACAAGCTCTGTCCTCATCGGTGAGCACAGAACCTACCACTACGACATCACGACCTGTTTCGTCGGTTTGCGTTACATCGAAACCTTCAAAAAAGGTACAGCCATTTGGTCTTAGGTACGTTACTTCAATATCGTACGTTTTTCCAAATTCAAACGATTCAGGTACTTCGGCCTCCACGGCTGTAAGGGCGGTAAAGTAAAAATTGGGGGAATCATCATCCACCTCGCAGGAGACGAACCATGAGCATGCCACGATCAAAACAAAGGGCATTAACACTTTTTTCATAATAATCCTTTTATTCCCTAGATGTGCAGTATGCACAGGGGTTGCGTAGGATTATCACAACCAAAAGTTAAACTCCCTAAAAAATCGATAAAACGGCTATTCGCTTACCGCGGCAATGGCCTCTCTTATCTTGCTCTCCAGTTCTTCGGATAGTTCAGGGTTGTCTATAAGTAGTGCTTTTACGGCATCTCTTCCTTGTCCTAATTTGGTATCTCCATAACTGAACCAAGAACCGCTTTTCTTTACGATTTCGTAGGCAACTCCCAAATCAAGGATTTCCCCTATTTTGGAGATTCCTTCACCGTACATAATATCGAACTCTGCCGTTTTAAACGGTGGAGCCACTTTGTTTTTTACCACCTTTACCCTGGTTTTGTTCCCTTGAACATCACCATCGGTACTTTTGATCTGAGTGGAGCGTCTAATGTCCAGTCGAACGGAAGCATAGAATTTAAGGGCGTTACCACCTGTGGTGGTTTCCGGGTTCCCGAACATTACGCCGATTTTTTCGCGTAATTGGTTAATAAATATTACGGTACATTTTGTTTTGCTGATGGTCGAAGTAAGTTTTCGCAAGGCCTGGGACATCAATCTGGCGTGCAGACCCATTTTTGAATCCCCCATTTCCCCTTCGATCTCACTTTTTGGTGTCAAGGCTGCCACGGAATCCACAATAACAATATCAATGGCACCGGAACGTATCAGGTTTTCTGTGATTTCCAAGGCCTGTTCACCATGATCGGGTTGGGAGATGATCAAGTTGTCGATATCCACCCCTAGCTTTTTAGCATAGAACCGGTCAAAAGCATGTTCCGCATCAATAAACGCTGCAATGCCTCCTGCTTTTTGTGCTTCCGCAATGGCATGCAAGGTCAGGGTGGTTTTACCCGAAGATTCCGGACCGTAAATCTCGATTACCCTTCCTCTCGGATATCCGCCAACACCAAGTGCAATATCCAATCCCAAAGAACCAGAAGGAATCACTTCGACATCTTCGACAACGCTATCGCCCATTTTCATGACAGCACCTTTACCATAGGTTTTGTCCAATTTGTCCAATGTAAGTTTTAGTGCCTTTAATTTTGCTTCTTTCTCTTTGCTCATGGTAAAAATTGTTAGGAAGGCTAAAATACCATTTCTTTCCACATGAAAAAAAGGGCACGCAACCTTTTTAATAACAATACATCTTAAGTGTACTAACTCATCTCCATAGAGCCGGTTAGGGCTCGGAATTGCTATGAGGAAGAAAATTTAGCTATGAAAACGGTAATGGATTAATGGGGCCTTCTCGGCCCTTTTAATTTACTCTCCCCTTAATTTTTATCTTTGCAGAAATTTTAGAACCATTCTTTAACTTGATCAAGTATAGCATGCAACTGTACAACACATTAAGTGCAAAGGAAAGGGAAGCGCTTATCGAGGAGGCCGGGAAGGAACGGCTTACCATCTCTTTCTATCAATATGCACAAATAGGCAATCCGCGAATTTTAAGAAACCACCTTTTCTTGGCTTGGGACGACATGGATGTTCTGGGGCGTATCTATGTGGCACACGAAGGCATAAACGCACAATTATCGGTGCCGGCAGAAAACTTTAATGTATTCAAGGAACATTTGGACAGCATTTCTTTTTTGGAAAATGTGAGATTGAACATCGCCATAGAGCAGGACAACAAATCTTTTTTGAAGTTGAAAGTAAAGGTCAGGGACAAAATTGTCGCAGATGGATTGAACGACAAAACTTTTGATGTGACCAACAAGGGCATACACGTAGGTGCCGAACAGTTTAATCAGCTCATTGAAGACCCGGACACCGTTCTTGTGGATATGAGAAACCATTATGAAAGTGAAATCGGTCATTTTAAGAATGCCGTCACCCCGGATGTCGACACCTTCCGCGATTCCCTCGATATTATTGAACAAGACCTTGCCGAGCACAAAGAGGACAAGAAACTGGTCATGTACTGTACCGGGGGAATCCGTTGTGAGAAGGCGAGCGCTTACTACAGGCACAAAGGCTTTAAAAATGTGTACCAGCTGGAAGGTGGAATTATTGAATACACCAGACAGGTGCGTGAAAAACAACTGGAGAATAAATTCCTGGGCAAAAACTTTGTTTTTGACCATAGAAGGGGGGAACGTATTTCGGAGGACGTGATAGCCCACTGTCACCAATGTGGTAAACCTTGCGATACCCATGTAAATTGTGCCAATGAAGCCTGCCATCTTTTATTTATCCAATGTGGGGAATGTTCCGAAAAAATGAACAATTGCTGTTCGGTGGATTGTATGGAGGTACATGCATTGCCCTATGAGGAACAAAAACGTTTGCGCAAGGGCAAAGGGGCCAGCAATAGAATATTCAAAAAAGGGCGGTCTCCAGTACTTAAATACAAGAAGTAGTTTTTCAATGCTGCAACAATTTGTAGTATATTTACAACTAGTAATTTTTTATGAACCCTTTTTAGGGAAGCGCATTAAGTTTCCTTAAATCAAGATATTATATATGGCGTGTAGCAGTTGTTCAACCGGCAAGGATGGACAACCGCGTGGTTGCAAGAACAATGGTACTTGCGGCACTGATGGTTGTAACAAGCTGACAGTCTTTGACTGGCTTTCCAATATGTCGTTGCCCAACGGTCAAAAACCTTTTGATTGTGTTGAGGTACGTTTCAAGAATAGCAGAAAAGAATTTTTCAGGAATACGGAGAATCTCACTTTGTCCATTGGCGATGTGGTGGCCACCCAGGCCAAATCGGGCCACGATGTTGGTGTGGTGACCCTCACAGGAGAATTGGTGCGTATTCAAATGAAGCGCAAAAAAGTATCCATCGACGACAAGACCATCCCTAAAATTTACAGAAAGGCTTCCCAACGGGACATCGATATTTGGCAAAAATGCAGGGACAGGGAAGAAGAAATAAAAAAACGTTCCCGGGAAATAGCAATTTCATTGAAGCTCGAAATGAAGCTCAGTGATGTTGAATTTCAGGGAGACGGGTCAAAGGCAACATTCTACTACACAGCGGAGGACAGGGTTGATTTTAGGCAGTTGATCAAGGACATGGCCAAGGCCTTCGGCATTCGTATTGAGATGCGTCAGATCGGCTATCGACAAGAAGCGCAGCGATTGGGCGGTATCGGTTCTTGTGGACGTGAACTTTGTTGTTCCACTTGGTTGACGGATTTCAGGTCCGTGAGCACAGCATCGGCCCGTTATCAGCAATTGGCCCTGAACCCCCAAAAATTGGCGGGACAATGTGGCAAGCTTAAATGTTGCCTCAATTATGAGCTGGATATGTATCTGGAAGCACTCAAGAACTTCCCGCCTTCTGACAGTAAGCTCAAGACCCAAAAGGGAATTGCATTCTGCCAAAAAGCGGATATTTTTAAAGAGACCCTTTGGTTTTCGTACAAAGATGAGCCAGCGACTTGGCACACCCTTTCCAAAGATCAGGTCTTGGAAATTATGGAGCTCAATAAGAAAGGCGATAAAGTCGCCAGTCTTGAGGAGTATGCAGCAGACAATGTTGCCGAAGAAAAAACTACTTTTGAAAATGTCGTAGGTCAGGACAGCCTTACCCGTTTCGATAAGCCGAAAAATAAAAAGAGAAGAAAGAAAAAACGTAGAAAACCAAAATCCAATGCATCCAATGCGAAATAATTTTTTGTTTCTCTTGATTGCGTTACTGACCCTCTCATCCTGCAACGAATTATTGGTCTATTCGGATTATAAACCCGTTAAAGAGGCACAATGGGAAATGGGACAACATGTTTATTTTCAATTTTCCGGACTGGATTCTACCCAAACCTACAACCTGTTCATCAACATCAGAAACGACGATAACTTTGCCTTCAGCAATTTATTTTTGATTACCGAGTTAGAATATCCAAGCGGTAATACCGTTAAGGACACGTTGGAATATAGAATGGCGGAGCCCAATGGGGAATGGCTTGGAAAGGGAATGGGCAGCGTTAAGGAAAATAAACTTTGGTTCAAGGAAAACATCGATTTTCCCGATTCCGGCGTATATAAAGTGAATATTTCCCATGCCATGCGAAAAAATGGCGATGTGGAAGGCCTCCATGTTTTGGAGGGAATAACGGATGTTGGTTTGGAAATAGAAAAAGCACCCAAATTATAATGGCAAAGAAGCGTCAACAAAAAAAGAAACAGAATTTTTTTCCTTTTATCAAGTGGTTTTGGATCATATTCGGAGCAGGTGTCCTCTCTGTAGTACTTGTTTTTCTATTGGCCTCTTGGGGCGTGTTTGGCGAAATGCCGACCTTTGAGCGTTTGGAAAACCCCGAGACCAATTTGGCGACCGAGTTTATCTCTTCCGATGGGGAGACCTTGGGAAAACTATATTTGGACGACAACAGGACCTGGGTGGATTACGAAACCCTTCCACAGAATATTGTGGATGCCCTGGTAGCGACCGAAGATGCCAGATATTACGACCATTCCGGTATTGATGCACGCGGGTTTGCAAGGGCCTTGGCCTTTTTGGGAACAAAGGGAGGGGCAAGTACCATTTCACAGCAATTGGCACGCCAGCTTTTTGTGGGAGTTCGGTCCAGAAACCTATTCGAGGCGGTCACCCAGAAAATAAAGGAATGGGTGATAGCCACCCGTTTGGAAAGGAACTATACCAAGCAGGAAATTATTGCCATGTACCTGAACATTTATGATTTTGGGTACAATGCGGATGGCATTCGTTCCGCTTCCAGAATTTACTTTGGCAAGGAACCTGCGGACCTCAAAACCGAAGAATCGGCAGTCTTGGTGGGCATGCTGAAGAACTCTTCACTCTACAATCCGATCCGCCGGGAGGAAATGGTGCTCAATCGACGAAACACTGTGCTCGGTCAGATGGCAAAGTATGGATACATTTCCGAAAAGGAAAAGGATTCGTTACAGAACAGGGAGATGAAAATCAACTTTAACCCTGAATCCCATCGAGAGGGACTGGCCACCTATTTTAGGATGTACATGCAGCGTTATCTGAACAATTGGGTGCGTGAAAACCCTAAACCGGATGGCGAGCATTACAATATTTACCTGGATGGGCTTAAAGTGTACACTACCATAGATTCCAGAATGCAGCGAAACGCGGAAGAGGCCGTGCAGGAACACATGAGTAATTTGCAGGCCGAGTTTTTTCATCAAAACACGCCCGATCGTAACCCGACCGCACCTTTTTTGGATTTAAGAAAAGGCGAAATAGATACCATATTGATGAGTGCCATGAGACGATCGGCCAGATGGCGCCATTTAAAACGCGAAGGCCTTTCGGACAAAGAAATTGAGGCCACTTTCCATAAAAAAGAGGAGATGACGGTTTTTGATTGGAACAGCGACTCCTACGAGAAAGATACCATCATGACGCCGATGGATTCCATCAGGTACTACAAAACTTTCCTGCGCACCGCCATGATGTCCATGGAACCGCAAACAGGTCACGTAAAAGCATGGGTAGGTGGAATAGATTATAAACATTTCCAATACGATAACGTGATTCAGGGGTCCAGACAAGCGGGTTCCTTGTTTAAGCCCTTTGTGTATGCCGCTGCCATAGATCAGTTGCGTTATTCGCCATGCTACACCCTGCCGGACAACCAGTATAGCATCGAACCGGGGAAGCATGGAAACATGTTGGCCTGGACCCCAAAGAATTCCGACGGTAAATATTCAGGGGAGGATATGACATTGAAGAATGCATTGGCCAATTCGGTAAATACGATCACCGCACAACTTATTGATAGGGTAGGCCCCGGCGCCGTAGTGTCCATGGCAAAAAACATGGGGATCACCAAGGAGATTCCGGCCGTGCCTTCTATTGCACTGGGTACCCCGGATGTGAGCGTTTATGAAATGGTCGGGGCCTTCGGGACCTATGCGAACCAAGGAGTGTATGTAAAACCGGTAATGGTTACCCGTATCGAGGATAAAAACGGTACCGTGCTGTTTGAATACAAGCCCGAAACAAAGGATGTATTGAGCAAGGATGTTGCCTATGCCATGATCAACCTTTTGGAAGGTGTGACCCAATTTGGCTCAGGTGGGCGTTTAAGGCACACCTACGGTAAGAATAACAGTGTATACAAGGATATCATAACCGGATATCCATACCAATTGACAAATCCGATAGCTGGAAAAACAGGAACCACACAGAACCAGAGCGATGGTTGGTTTATGGGAATGGTACCCAATCTGGTAACCGGCGTTTGGGTCGGTGGAGACGATAGGTCCATACACTTTAGTGGATTGAGTTATGGTCAGGGAGCGTCAATGGCGCTTCCCATCTGGGCCCTTTATATGAAAAAGAACTACGCCAATGAAGAAATTGGAGTCTCCAAGGAAGCCTTCGAGGTGCCGGATGAAATGTCCATCGATTTGGATTGCTCACAACTGCAAAAAGATGAAAATATCGATACAGATGATGATTTGGATGGCCTAGACTTCTAATCCAATCCGCTTTGATAAAATTAAAGCCCCAAGCATGTTCTAATTTGCTTGGGGCTTTTTTATTTAAATCGTAATTTCAGGGAATATTAATACGAATGCTATGATCAATAAAAAAGTTGCCAATGTAAGGGAAGCCTTGAAGGGTGTGGAAAATGGGATGACCTTCATGCTGGGCGGATTTGGCCTATGCGGAATACCTGAAAATGCCATTGATGAATTGGTTCGATTGGGCATTAAGGATATCACCTGCATCTCCAACAACGCCGGGGTCGACGATTTTGGACTTGGGTTGCTCCTTCAGAAGCATCAGATCAAAAAAATGATATCTTCCTATGTGGGCGAAAACGATGAGTTTGAACGTCAAATGCTCAGTGGTGAACTGGAAGTGGAGCTGACGCCCCAGGGGACATTGGCGGAAAAATGTAGGGCTGCACAGGCCGGTTTCCCCGCATTCTATACGCCCGCAGGTTATGGTACCGAGGTGGCCGAAGGAAAAGAGGTCCGTGAATTTGATGGAAAGATGTATGTCTTGGAGCCAGCTTTTAAAGCGCATTTTGCTTTTGTGAAAGCATGGAAGGGAGATGAGGCGGGCAACTTGATTTTTAAGGGCACGGCGCGAAACTTTAACCCCTGTATGTGCGGGGCGGCCACCGTAACCGTTGCGGAGGTCGAAGAGCTGTTGCCTGCAGGAAGCCTTGACCCGAACCAGATCCACATTCCCGGAATATTTGTACAGCGTATTTTTCAAGGAGAGAAGTATGAGAAAAGGATTGAGCAACGAACAGTAAGACAGAAAGTATAATCATGTTGGATAAAAACGGAATAGCAAAGCGCATAGCGAAAGAGGTCAAGGACGGATATTACGTAAACCTTGGCATAGGAATACCCACCTTGGTGGCCAATTTTGTGCGGGACGATATAAGTGTAGAATTTCAGAGTGAGAATGGGGTTTTGGGCATGGGCCCCTTTCCTTATGAGGGGGAAGAAGATGCAGATATCATCAATGCAGGAAAGCAGACCATAACCACTTTGCCCGGAGCTTCGTTCTTTGATTCGGCACTAAGTTTTGGCATGATTAGGGGCCAACATGTGGATTTGACCATATTGGGGGCCATGGAAGTCGCGGAAAATGGTGATATCGCCAATTGGAAGATTCCCGGAAAAATGGTAAAGGGCATGGGAGGTGCCATGGATTTGGTGGCATCTGCTGAAAACATCATAGTAGCAATGATGCACACCAACAGGGATGGTGATTCAAAACTTTTGAAAAAATGTACGTTACCATTGACAGGTGTGGGCTGCGTAACCAAAATAGTGACCAACCTCGCTGTGTTGGAAGTCACGGATCAAGGGTTTAAACTATTGGAAAGGGCGCCCGGTGTTTCCGTCGAGGAGATAAAGAGGGCTACCGAAGGTAATTTGGTAGTGGATGGAGAGGTTCCAGAAATGAATATTTCATAAATACCTGTGCCTTGTTTACAACATAATCAGGGGATTACACAACAATAGTTTTATAATACCGTTCGTCGATTATATATTTGGTTATATCGAAATTTTTACCCAAATTAACCCCACCAAAACCGATTTGACCATGGCGCTAAAAACACAGACTACAATGGACGAAAATGTCCAAGTTTACCGAAACGATTTTTTTACAGGGTTTATGCTTTTGATTAAAAAGCTCTTCATGCTTTAATCAGTTATAATCCCCCTGAAAAATTTGGAGCCAACATCTTGTTAGGCTCTTTTTTTTGCTCTAATTTTAGGGAAAACCATTCAGATGGCACTGCACTTTCGGGAATGCGACGGTACCGATTTGGATACCTTGGTGAACATATCCAAAAGAACTTTTTCCGATGCTTTTGAAAAAGACAACGACCCCGAAGATTTTCAGACATATATCCAGAAGGCTTTTCACTCCAAAAAGCTTGAAGCCGAACTCGCAAATAAGGATAGTCTTTTTCATTTTGTCTATGATGATGAGACTCTGGTGGGTTATTTCAAACTCAATATTGAAACCGCCCAAACCGATATAAAAGACCCTGATTCTGTGGAGATCGAACGTATTTATGTTTTGAAAGAACATCAAGGCAAAAAAATCGGCTCTTGGATGCTCAAGAAAATAATTGCACGGGCCCAGACCTTGTGCAAGAATTATATATGGCTAGGTGTTTGGGAGTACAATCCAAAAGCCATTCAATTTTACCAGAGACATGGCTTTGCCAAGTTTGGTGAGCATCCTTATTATATTGGCTCAGATAGGCAGACCGACTGGTTGCTCCGGCTAAATATGAAGTAGTCCCCCAAGGAAAATATTATCTCCCTCCGCTTGTAGCTTATAGGCTACGGAGTTTTCAAAAGCAGCATGCATCAACAGGGAGATTGCCTTGGCATTCAGTTTGGTCAAACTGTTGGTTCTGTATACCACATCACGAATAGTGGAAAAACTCACATTGGTCCGAATGGCAATATTGGCCAAATCATTTTTGGATGTGTTCCTGCGGAGCACTTCGGATAGTTTTTCGCTTATCGGCTTGCCGTAATCTTCATCTTTAAAGATCAGTTCGGTTTTAAGGAGTGGCCCAAGGCCTTTCATAGAACCCATATATAATTCAAGTTTAAATAATTATATGTCGGGGTCAGATCCTATTTTCTATATTTGGCTTGTAACCCAATTACAGAAAACTAGATAAATTGCTGCGTCGAGTGCATATTGCGTAACAATATTACACAATATAGAAATAAATGTATATAATTAAGCAATTACGAAGAAAAAATAATATAAGTCAATCGCAATTGGGCAAGGAAATTGGCGTCAGTCTTCGTACGATACAGCTCTACGAACGCAAGGATGCCAACATTCCGATTAAAAACCTCACCAAAATTGCCGAGTATTTTGGACTTACTATTGCTGAGCTCTACATGCACGAGGTCAATGATATGGGCGAGGCCTATACCAAGCGTCAACCTTTCACCAAGCACGGAAGCGTTTTTTATCCTTTGGAATATGGTAAATACTTGGTGATGGCGCCATTGGTGTTGGTGGAGTGGCATCAAAAATATATCCAGAATTTAGAAAAGGAGAATTTTAGCAATCCTTTTCAAGGTGGATTTATTATCGATTTTTTAGCGGATGAGCCCCATCGTATATTCGAAGTCTCTGGTGATTCCATGGACGATAACAGTTCAGCTTCAATTCCCAATAAGGCCTATGTACTGGCCTTGGAAATGAAAAAGGAATCATTTACCCGTAATAACGAAACCTATTGGAACCAACCCTATATTCTTGTTTGTGCGGATAGGATTATCTGTAAGCAACTTACAGGGTTCAATAAGCACGATAAGGCGCTTTTGTGCCAAAATTTGAACGTTTCTCCAGAATTTCAAGACTTTGAGCTGCCTTTGAAAGAGGTGCTACAGGTCTTCAAGGTTGTGAAAAAGCAGCTTTGACCTCGTTAAGGTGCGTCAATACCTGTTCCAAACATCCATCGAGATTCTTTTTGACCTCGGTTTCCCAAAAGCGGAATACTCTATATCCCTTTTCCTTTAATTCCCGGTTCACTTCTTGGTCGCGTTGAATGTTCCGTTCAATCTTTGGAATCCAGAACTCACGGTTGGTCTTAATTTTTTCTTTGCGTTCCTCCCAATTATAACCATGCCAGTATTCCCCATCAATGAATATGACGGTCTTGTACTTTTTAAGGGCGATATCGGGCTTTCCTATGAGTTTTTTGTAGTCGATGCGGTACCTATATCCGGATTGCCACAGCGCTTTTCTAAAAGCAAGTTCTGGTTTGGTATTCTTGCCGCGGATTTTTCCCATGATCTTGGAACGTTCCGGGGTTGTATAAAAACCTGATTCCTCATTGAACCGAGGGACTTTGATGCGTTCTTTTGGATATTCTTTGGGCATACCGTAAGATAACAAAAAACCCAAACTCCTATCGGAGTTTGGGTTTTGTATATCAAAATGTTATGTTGTTTATCCCTTACAGGTAGCCGCAAGATACTCACGGTTCATGCGGGCAATGTTCTCCAAAGAAATACCTTTTGGACATTCCACTTCACAAGCACCGGTGTTGGTGCAGTTGCCAAAACCTTCCAAATCCATTTGGCGAACCATGTTCTGTACACGCTCGGTAGCTTCAACTTGGCCTTGAGGTAACAAGGCAAACTGGGAAACTTTGGCCGAGGTGAACAACATGGCACTCGCGTTTTTACAAGCAGCTACGCAGGCTCCACAACCAATGCAGGTAGCGGCATCCATTGCCTCATCGGCAGCATGCTTGTTGATTGGAATGGAATTCGCATCGATTGTATTTCCAGAGGTGTTCACGGAAATGTACCCTCCAGCTTGCTGTATACGGTCAAATGAGCTTCGGTCTACTATCAAATCTTTTATGACCGGGAATGCCGTGGCGCGGAAAGGTTCAATTACAATGGTATCCCCATCGTTGAACTTTCTCATGTGCAATTGACAAGTGGTTACCAACCGGTCCGGTCCATGAGGTTCCCCATTGATTTGAAGGGAGCATGTTCCACAGATACCTTCCCTGCAATCGTGATCAAACTCTACAGGTTCCTCCCCTTTGGATACCAATTCTTCGTTTAGGATATCCAACATTTCCAAGAAAGACATATCACCTTCTACACCATCTAGTGTATAATCAACTATTTTTCCTGGTGTGGATGCGTCTTTTTGACGCCATATTTTTAGATATAATTTCATAGCTTCTTATTTGTAGGATCTTGTCTTCAGTTCAATGTTTTCATATACCAAATCTTCTTTGTGAAGTTCAGCGTCCTTAGGCTCGCCCTTGTACTCCCATGCGGCCACATATTTAAAGTTTTCATCGTCACGGAGCGCTTCGCCTTCTTCCGTTTGGTATTCTTCGCGGAAGTGTCCTCCACAAGATTCGTTTCTGTGCAACGCATCCTTTGCGAAAAGTTCTCCCAACTCCAAGAAATCGGCAACACGTCCGGCTTTTTCAAGCTCTTGGTTTTTGGAATCGATACTGCCCGGAATTTTTACGTTCTCCCAGAAATCTTTTCTAAGCGCAGAAATTTCCTTGATGGCCTCTTTTAGTTCTTTCTCGTTACGGGCCATACCACATTTGTTCCACATGATCTTGCCCAGTTTCTTGTGATAATAGTCTACGGAATGGATTCCTGAACCGCCCATCAACTTTTCCATTCTGTCACGAACCTGTTTTTCGGCTTCTTCAAATTCCTTGGAGTCCGTTGGTATTTTTCCGGTTCTAATATCTTTTGACAAGTAGTCACCAATGGTGTAGGGCAGCACAAAATAACCGTCGGCCAAACCTTGCATTAACGCGGAAGCTCCCAAACGGTTGGCACCGTGATCACTAAAGTTGGCCTCTCCGGCAGCATAGCATCCAGTAATTGTGGTTTGCAAGTTATAATCTACCCAAAGACCTCCCATGGTATAGTGTACCGCGGGATAGATCATCATTGGGGTCTTGTAGGGATTCTGATCTACGATTTTTTCGTACATCTGGAATAGGTTTCCGTACTTGGCCTCTACGACCTCTTCTCCCAATTTGATGATTGTTGCTTTGTCGGGATTCTTAAGTCCAGAGGTCAAAGCTTTTTCTTTTCCATAACGCTCTATGGCAGATGCAAAGTCCAAGAATACGGCCTCACCGGTCTTGTTTACTCCGAAACCGGCATCGCAACGTTCTTTGGCAGCTCTTGATGCCACATCACGCGGCACTAGGTTACCGAACGCAGGGTACCTTCTTTCCAGGTAGTAGTCTCTATCTTCTTCAGCCAGTTCGGTTGGCTTCTTTTTGCCTTCGCGTATGGCAATGGCATCCTCCATTTTCTTGGGCACCCAGATTCGTCCATCGTTTCTTAGTGACTCGGACATCAATGTCAATTTGGATTGATGGTCCCCAGAAACGGGAATACAGGTTGGGTGGATTTGTGTAAAGCAAGGGTTTGCGAAGAAAGCTCCTTTACGGTGCGCTCTCCAAGCGGCCATTACATTACTGCCCATGGCATTGGTAGAAAGGAAAAATACGTTTCCGTAGCCGCCGGTTGCCAAAACAACGGCGTGTGCACTGTGTCTTTCGATTTCTCCGGTTACCAAATCCCTGGCGATGATTCCTCTTGCCTTACCGTCGACCAAGACCAAGTCCATCATTTCGTGACGGTTGTAGGCTTGAATCTTTCCGCGGTTGATCTGACGGTTCATCGCAGAATAGGCACCGAGCAATAATTGCTGACCGGTTTGCCCCTTGGCATAAAAGGTTCTTGATACCAATACCCCACCAAAAGAACGGTTGTCCAACATACCGCCATACTCACGGGCAAAGGGAACCCCCTGTGCCACACATTGGTCGATGATGTTTCCGGATACTTCGGCCAGCCGGTAAACGTTGCCTTCTCGGGAACGGTAATCCCCCCCTTTAATGGTATCGTAGAAAAGGCGGTAGTTACTATCGCCATCTCCTTGGTAGTTTTTTGCTGCGTTGATTCCCCCTTGGGCAGCAATGGAGTGCGCCCTACGTGGTGAATCTTGATAACAGAATGTTTTTACGTTGTAACCCAACTCGGCCAAAGTTGCGGCAGCGGCACCACCTGCAAGTCCTGTACCTACAACAATGATGTCGATGTTCCTTTTGTTGGCAGGGTTAACCAGATTGATGTCGTTTTTATGTTTGGTCCATTTGTCGGCCAACGGCCCAGATGGAATTTTAGAATCCAATATGCCCATACTTAATGTGTTATTGGGTTAAGGTGGTGGTAAATGGCGATAAAAGCGAATGCCAATGGTACCACGACCGCAAATATTTTAGCAAATTTTTTGAATCCAGCGGTGTACTTGTTGTTGGCACCCATGGATTGAAAGGAAGAGGCAAAGCCATGCCACAAGTGCAGGCTCAGCAACACAAAAGAAACTACGTAAAGAATGGTTCTCCAAAAAGGAGCGAATTTCTCAACAGTTTCGTGATAGTATCGTGTTGGGTCCTCAGGACTGGCCTCAACGTATTTATAGGCCATTTCGTGTACCCAAAAATCATAGAAGTGCAATGCCAAGAAAGCAAGGATGACCAAACCTGAATAGATCATGTTTCTGGAAACCCAAGGGGCATTGGCACTGCCATTGTACTTAACATAGCCCACGCTCCTTGCTTTTCTGTTCTGGATTTCCAAAACAAAACCCATCACAAAGTGCACGATTACACCAGCAATAAGAATAGGCTGCATCAAAAACTGGACTATTGGATTATAGCCCATAAAATGGGATGCTTCATTAAAAAAATCGGGGGAAAATACCGAGGCCAAATTAATGGTCACGTGAAGAATCAAAAATGTGACCAAAAAAAGACCCGATAGGGCCATAACATATTTTCGGGCCAGCGAAGATTTTATCAAACTCATTAGAAGTTAGTTTTTACACAAATTTACGGCACGAATGAGTTTTTAACAAACTTTCAACATTCTAAACGAGGTTATTTAGACTCATTTTAAGCTACTGAGATTTAATCCTTCAGGATTTGATTTTACCAATTTTAACCGATATTACGGTTGATTTTCAAACCAATGTGAGAAACATGGACATTGCCATACTTTCCGTAAGCCTCAATGTGTATTCCACCGCAAGGATAGCAGAGGAGTTTGAAAAGGCAGGCCATTACGTAGAGCATATTGATCACACCAAATGTTCCGTACAGTTGGGAGGCGAAAAACCCCAGATTTTTTATGAAGCCGACAATATCACCAACGAATTTGATGCCATTGTCCCAAGAATCGGAACCACGGTTACCAGACATGGAGCTGCCATAGTAAAGCAGTTCGAGATGAACAATATATTCAGTACGGCCAAGTCTATGGGTATCATTAGGGCAAGGAACAAGGTTTCCACCCTGCAAATGATGTCCCAAAAACAGATTCCTGTACCAAAAACCGTGTTTTCCATCAGCCCCAATAATGTAGAGCACCAAATCGAGCTTTTGGGAGGAGCTCCGATAATCATCAAACTACAGGAAGGTACCCAGGGGAAAGGGGTTATCTTGGCCGAAAGCAAGAAGTCGGCAAAATCCATGATCGACACGCTGTACAATATGAATACCAGTATTTTGTTGCAAGAGTATATCGAGGAGGCCAATGGGGAAGATCTTCGGATAATCGTTGTTGACAATAAAATTGTGGCAGGCATGAAGCGGACCAGCGGGCTGGACGATTTTAGATCCAATGTGCACCGGGGAGCCGATACCCAAAAAGTGCAATTGACGCCCCGCGAAAAATTCATGGCCATCCATGCCACCAAACATTTGGGACTTGGTGTGGCCGGTGTGGATTTGATACGCTCTAAGAACGGACCTTTACTTATTGAGGTAAACGCTTCGCCTGGCCTAAAGGGAATTGAGGCGGCCACCGGCGTAAACGTGGCCAAAACTATAGTTCAATACGTAGAGAAAAATGCGAAACGCAGCAGATCGTGAATAGCATTTAAGCAGATAGGTCGATTTCATTGCCGACTTTCGCCATGCTCCATTTGATGGCGTCTTCAAGATTGGAAAACTGACGAATTTTATCTTTGAAGAACAATTTCTCCAAAACTACACTCGTCAATCCGCTTGTATTGTACGCGACAATGGAATACAAATCCAATTTGTGGCGATGTTTATAAAACTTCAGCCAATCAGTGGGCACTACAGAATAATTGTTGATACGATTACTGATATAGGCAATTGGTCTGTCTTTTCCCAACACCTCATAGGCCACATCGATTATTTTTTCTGCAATGCTCCAATCGAAAGTTTCACCTTCGTTCATTTCTGAAATGACCAAACCATCAAAAAAATAAAAGGTGCCAAACTCATACTCTCTAATCTGTTTTATTTTTTTAAAAAACTCCAAATCCCTAACACGCTGCATAAACCTTCTCTAAAAATGTTTAAAATTTATGCGCAAAAGTAGAAGTAAGCAGCAGTTCTATTTGAGTTGGGTTTACCAATGGCCCTTTAGAATTGGTGCAAAGCCCTTTTCAATTGACGGTTGATTTTTAAGCACTAAGTGTAAGAAGAAGTATTCCTACACACATTGTTTAAATGGCTTATTATTTCTCCATATTTTTCAGTTGAATCCCCAATGCCTTGGTGGATAACTGTACCTCTAAAAAAGAGAGAACCAGGGAAATCATTAAAAAAACCAGACTTATTCCAAAAACAATATTGGCCCATACTTCCATTTGTACGTAAACAAGGAACATGGTAACCGCCGCCAACAAAAAACTGATAATGGCCGAAGCCTGCATGTTCTTAATAATTCCCAAACGGTTTCTCAACTGGTTGATTTGTTGCTTTAATGGGGGAGCGGAAGTTTCCTCAAACTGTTTGTGGAGTTGCCTGATCAATGCCGCTATGGCCAGATACCGTGCATTGTAGGCCAACATGGTCAAAGAAATGGCAGGGAAAAGTAGGGCTGGGATGCTAAGGTTGAGCTGCATTTTTTCAATTTGATAGGGAAGGTAAGAATTTGTCTTCGGTAACGCAATTAACTACATTTGGACAAATCAAAATACAACTATGAAGTACTTCCAGATAGACAGGAATCTTTTTGTGAAAAACCGTAAGAAATTCATGGCCCAAATGCGACCTAAGAGCATTGCGGTATTCAATTCCAACGATGTATACCCCATTGGTGCCGATAGCACCCTGCCGTTTGAGCAGGACCGTGACCTATTTTATTTGAGCGGCGCAGATCAGGAGGAAAGCATTTTATTATTGTTCCCGGATGCCATGGATTCGAAACATAGGGAGATTCTTTTTGTAAGGGAGACCAACGACCATATTGCCGTTTGGGAGGGAGAAAAGCTTACTAAAGAGAAGGCAACGGAAGTGTCCGGGATAGAAACCGTGTATTGGCTGACCGATTTTGACAAGATTTTTTTTGATCTGATGACCGAAGCGGATACCATTTATTTCAACACCAATGAGCATTACCGCCAAGCGGTGGAAACGCAGACCCGCGAAGATCGGTTCATCGAAAAATGCAAAAAAGAGTATCCGGCGCACCAATGGGCCAAGAGCAACCCCATTTTACAGAACATTCGAGGGGTAAAGGAACCCGAGGAAATCGAGTTGATGCAAAAAGCTTGTGATATTACAGAAAAAGGATTTAGGCGCATATTGCAGTTTATAGAATCGGGTGTTTGGGAGCACGAAATCGAGGCCGAGTTCCTGCACGAATTTGTCCGTAACCGTTCCAAAGGATTTGCCTACAGCCCAATTATTGCATCCGGCAACAATGCAAACGTGCTGCATTATTTGGAGAATAACCAAGAAGTAAAGGATGGAGATATGATTTTGTTGGATCTTGCCGCAGAATATGCCAACTATTCCAGTGATATGACCCGTACCATTCCCGCCAACGGTAGATTCACCGAGAGGCAAAAAGAGGTTTACAGTGCCGTGCTCCGTGTTAAGGATGAGGCCACTAAAATGTTGGTGCCCGGGACCATTTGGGCCGAATACCACGAAGAAGTGGGAAAATTGATGACTTCCGAGTTGATTGGACTGGGCCTGTTGGACAAAGCTGATGTGCAGAACGAAAACCCGGAATGGCCCGCATACAAAAAATACTTTATGCACGGGACCAGTCACCATATTGGGTTGAACACCCACGATTACGGCGAATTGAAAAAACCGATGAAAGCCAATATGGTATTTACCGTGGAACCCGGGATATACATTCCAGCAGAAGGAATGGGTATCCGTTTGGAAGACGATGTCGTCATTCAGGAAAAAGGGGAACCATTCAATTTGATGCGCAACATTCCTATCGAAATCGAGGAAATAGAGGACTTAATGAACACATAGTTCACATGAAGCTATTATTTTTCTTTATCCAACAATCAAACATTGAAAAAAAGATGGAGGAAGCTCCCGACAGTGCCTACGAAATAGGTGTGGTAATCGGGAGTTACCTTCCTTTCGTGGTTTTGGCGGTTATTGCCTATGCCATTTACCAATACAATAAAAAGAAGCGGGGCTCTGAGTAGATGGGTTGCCGATATCTTTTGTCATTCTAACACAAAAAAGCGAACTTCAAGGAATGTGAGCTAGAGTACTTTGGATAAACAGAAAATTCCATACAGAACTGCATTTGCCTTGGCCATGTTCACCATCATTTATAATGTGGCCGAAGGCATTATTTCGACATATCTAGGTTTTGAGGATGAAAGCCTTGCTCTTTTTGGCTTTGGGACCGACAGTTTTATCGAGGTGATTTCTGGTTTGGGCATTGCCCATATGGTGTTGCGTATCCAAAGGAATCCTGAAAGCAATCGCGATCCATTTGAACGGACGGCCCTTAGGGTTACCGGTGTGGCGTTTTACCTGTTGGTCGTGGGTCTTGTAGTTTCAAGTATTTATAATATTTGGGCGGGACACAAACCGCTGACCACATTCTGGGGCGTCGTTATTTCGGGCATCTCCATACTTGTAATGTGGGCCTTGGTCTGGTGGAAGCAAAAAGTTGGGCGTGAGCTCGATTCCGCACCTATTTTGGCGGATGCCAACTGTACCTTGGTCTGTGTGTACATGTCGATCATTTTATTGATAAGTAGCGGGATATATGAGCTTTTTCAAATATCCTACATAGATAGTTTGGGAACCTTGGGATTGGCCTACTTTGCTTTTTCGGAAGGAAAGGAGTGTTTTGAAAAAGCCAATAGCAATAAACACTGTTGTTGTGACTAAAAAACCACGTTGACTTTAACTCTTTTATCAAAACAACCTAAGTACACAGCATAATACTGAAAACAGCATTGGCCTTATCAATGGTTTTATGTGCCGATCTGGATTTTTTTACCAAAAATAATAAGGGTCGAACATCTTAGGGACAAGTTACAACAGGATAAAAGGAGGTGGGAATTTGATGGCCCAAAGTCAGTTTGTTTTAGCATTCGTCAATTCATATGGGCCATCCATTGCCAAAATTAAACCATCCGTCAATTAGGCATCAATAGCTGTTTTTTATTTTCCGAGTTTCGTTTACCGTAAAAAAAGGTTCGTCCGCTGAGCCGGGCCTGTATTATCAACGACCAATCGATTTTGGTAAAACGACTATCTTAAAATGAAAAAAACGTTATCCGCGGGCATTGCGGTTACCCTTGCCCTTATGTTCAATTCCTGTGAAAAAGAAACCGTTCCCGCAGCCGCTGGGGATTTGAAGGACAGCCAGTTATTTGTTGAGTTCGGAAATGAAAAAGGAACATCTTGCATTACCGACGAAGAAGAGCCCGTCGATCCCTCGGATTATGAAGGTTCAGTTGTTCTGGGTGCAGAGAAGAAGATTCCCCAGACTATAGAGAATATGCAATCGGCTTGGGAGAAGCTCAAGGAAAGGGGACTTTATTCCGGGATGGAAGACCCCGTCAAGGTGAACAGGCTATATGTCCGTTTCCTTCCCAAGGACAAGGCCCAACTTTTGGAGCTTTCCAGATATGATGAAACCCTTGACCTGTTCGATTTTCCGCTACATTACGATTTTGAGCCCACAACAGAGGCCAACGACGGGTACAGGGACAGGACATTGCCCTTGGAGGCGGCCAACCCGATGTACACCGTGGTGGACAGTGACTACAAGTTCCCAACGACCATAGACCATGAGATATTGATGGAGCTCTACATGCCGGACGAAGATCCGTCCATCGACAGGTACTTGGCAAGTGATTTGGAAGCGATGGCGGAGAACTTGACCACAGGCTCCGAGGGAGAGCTCGATAAGACGTCCAAAAAGTGGAGGCCCGAGGGGAGGATCCGCGTGATAGACCATGCGGCGGGGGAGCCGACGGATGGCCAGCCCGTTCCGGTTGCAGGGGTACAGGTAATGGTGTGGAAGGGCCTAAAATGGTCCTGGGGCATAACGGACGAGAAAGGAGAGTTCAGGGTAAAGAAGGATTTTAAGGGGAAAGTGGATTACAGTGTAAGATGGTCCAACCATGAGTGGTACATCATCAAAGGTTCCGGTGTCACCCGTGCGTGGTATTTTGGCCCGAAGAAGGAAGGGGACTGGGACGCCATCATCAACGGTTCCATCCAATCCTTCTATGCCCAGATCCACCGAGCTGCATATCATTCCTTCTATGGCGAGAACTATGGGATAACCAGGCCCATGCACAACAAACCCGGTAACGACAGGATCTGGATAAGGGCACATAAAAAGGCATCAAAAAAAGCAGGTACCGGTTATTTTTATGGTAATATTCCACATAGCATAAATATATTTTCGAAACATATAAATGGGAATTGGTTATATGGTAAAAATTATGATAAGGACCATTACTATATTTATGCAACTATGCTTCATGAGTTTGGACATGCATCTTTTAGAAACTTGGTCATTCAGAGGAATGATATGAAATCGAAGAATACGGACAATATTGTAATTGAAAGTTGGGCTGTAGGTGTAGAGACGGAGCTTTTAAAAACCGTTTATCCAAAAACACATGAGAAATTTCTAGCAACTAATGATTGTAGACAATTCCCTGATTATACTTATCTAATAAAAGACTTGATACATCCGAATGGGGTAAATTATGGCATGGACCCATTAAATCCTGAATATGAGGCACATTTCGCAAAATTTTCTTTAAAGGATATCGAAAATGCCGTGGAAGAGTCATGGACGGAATGGGAGGAGAATTTGAAGCAGGGATTGCCACAGGCCGAAGCGGACAATGTGGAAGGCATGTTTGATTATTGGGCTACGGTTTGTGATTGATCATGTAATGAGCAAGGTCTCCCAAATAAGGGGGACCTTTTCCTTTTTAAGGTTTTTTGGCGAGGTTGCAGGCAATGAAAACCACTATGGCGGGCAACACCCAACCCAGTTGATGCTGGCCGAACGGGATCCAACCAATGTAGGGCAAAATGTATTGACCAAGACCAATACTGCCGAGGAAATCGGGAATACTGAATAATATGGTGGTGGCAACAACCCATTTGAACACTTTGGGCGAACCCCATTTAACCGGGACAACGTTTAACAATATCAAAATAATGGTAACGGGATAAATAAACATTAAAGAGGGTACTGCCACGTCAATGATATAGCCAACATTAAACTGGCCAATCAAAATACCCAGCAGGCACCCAATAAAAGCTGTAATTCGGTAGGCCAATATAGAATCGTTGAAACGGCCCTTTATAAAATCGGAAGTTCCGGTAACGATTCCGACCGCCGTGGTAAAACAGGCCAAGCTCACCAATATACTTAATAATAGATTGGCGGTCGGCCCCATGGTTTTGGTACTTATTCCTCGCAAAAGTGCTGTTCTGGGGATTTCGGGATCAAAGGAACCCCCAAACAAAGCTCCGGTGAGGATGAGTCCTCCGTAAACCAACAATAACCCGACTCCCGCCCAAAGTCCGGCCTTTGCGATGAGCGTTCGTTTCTCTTCAAACGTAGCGGTTTTTTCTTTTAGGTTGATGGATATGATGATGACGGCCCCGACCACAACGGCTCCAATGGCATCAAAAGTTTGATACCCTTCCAAAATACCCGAACTAAAGGGTTGACCCATATCCGAAGGAAAAAAATCAAAATCCAATGTAAAAATGGCGGTCACCACTATTGCCACTAGAATAATTAGTATGCCCGGGGTTAATAATTTGCCCAGTGCATCCAACACTTTGGAACGGTTGATCGCAAAAACAAAAACCAAAACAAAGTAGACGAGACTGGTGAGCAATGATGAAGAATCCCAAAAAGGCTGTATGGCCATCTCGTGGGTGACCGAAGCGGTCCGTGGCGATGGCAGGGCAATGGCGATGGCATAGATTAGATAGCAGTAGACCACGCTAAATGTCGGGGACACCTTTTTTGCAAAATCGAATAAAGTGCCCTGTAATTTGGCATGAGCAATTATTCCCAAAATAGGGATGAGCGCACCCGAAATACAGAAGCCCAAGGTGACCAACCACCATAAATCCCCCGATCTGAATCCAAGGAGAGGGGGCAAGACTAGATTGCCCGCACCAAAAAAGAGCGAAAAAAGCGCAAAAGCGGTTACAGTTAATGATTTTTTATTGATGGATTGTTGATAATTTGTTTTCAATACGGTATCTTACAAAGGTGTTTTTGGGCGGAAAAAGATTACTTTTTGTCGATTTTGACGTATTTCATCGAAAAAAATGGTATCTCTACACATTCATAAAATAAAAAGTTATCAACATCCGTTCCTGTTAAAAGTCGAATCTTAAAAATAATTGATATAACAAAAAATTACCATTAACCAATGTAAGCATTTTTCGAAGCCCCATTTCGTAATCCGATGCTTTTCTTCAAAAACCAACAGCCTATGAAAACAACTACTACGCAACATGGCAACAAATTTTCTTCTTTCTTTTGCAGTTTGTTCGGACACCATTATACGGTTTCCAAAAAAGTAACTCACCACATTAAGGAGTACAAATGCATTCACTGCCAAAAACAAGTTACCACAGATGTTAGTGGAAAGCTCTCTGTGCTGACTCCGCAGATGAAAGAGATCAACAGTACATTGGAAGAGATGTACAGAAAAAGGAAAAGTAGGGTAGTGCACCAAGTGGCATAGCCCTTTTTTATTTTAGGAAAGACCCAAATCTTATCCCGGAAACTTAAGTAATTGCCTACTGCCAATGGTTGCGTGCCCCAATACCATGATGTAGGGATGCCCTTGATTTTCGGGATTTTTTTATTCGTTGAACGAGTTCCACCCTTGAGCTGTAATCGGAATTTTGGTCTCTGCCCTGGTAATCAGATGAACACCTTCACTCTTCTCTGTCATGTGACCGATCACCGTTAAATTCGGATTCCCTTTTATTTTTAGAAAATCAGCTTGGTCTACAGTAAACAACAGTTCATAATCCTCGCCGCCGCTTAAGGCAATCATGGTGCTGTCCATTTTAAATTCTTCGGAGGCTGAAATTACTGTGGGGTCCAATGGGATTTTTTCCTCAAAAACATTACATCCAATATCACTGTGCTTGCACAGGTGCATTACCTCGGAAGAAAGCCCATCACTAATATCGATCATGGAAGTTGGTTTTACTTCCAGTTTTCTGAGAAGTTCCACAATATCCTTTCTTGCCTCTGGTTTTAACTGGCGCTCAACAATGTAAGAGTAGGGCTCAAGATCGGGCTGACTGTTTGGATTCACCTTGAAGACCTCTTTTTCTCTTTCCAGCACCTGTAGGCCCAAGTAAGCGCCGCCCAAATCGCCGGTGACCACCAACAAATCATTGGGTTTGCCGCCCTTACGATAAACAATTTCTTTTTCGTTCGCTGCGCCAAGAGCAGTTACGCTGACAATCATTCCTCGGGTAGATGAGGTTGTGTCTCCACCGACCAAATCTACATTGTAGAGTTTACAGGCAAGGGCAACACCTTCGTAAAATTCTTCGAGCGCTTCCAAAGGAAACCGGTTGGATATGGCCAAGGAGACCGTCACCTGGGTAGCCATGGCGTTCATAGCGTAAATATCGGAAAGGTTGACCATCACCGATTTATACCCCAAATGCTTCAGGGGCATGTAGCTCAGGTCAAAATGAACCCCTTCCACCAACATATCGGTGGAAACAATGGTTTTTTTGCCATTATAATCCATTACGGCGGCATCATCGCCCACTCCGACTATGGAAGATGGTTGTTTGAGTTCAAGGTTTTTGGTAAGATGATCTATTAGGCCAAATTCGCCCAATTCTTCCAACGATGTACGTTCTTGATTCTTGTCTTCTAGCATTTTGCAAAAATAATGAGGATAATCGTAAATTCCGGTGTCCGAGGGAACTTAAAATTTTTTCGGCAAAAACATGTCAAAAATCATGTAAAGTACTTGCAAATTCACCATTGATGGGACTTGTGGTAAAATCACCCTGATTTTCCATAGGAAACACCTATGGAATCATTCGTTATAATAATGTTAGTTGCTATGGTAAAACCCTACTTATACAGTATATTTGTGGGCTATTTAGATTAAATACAAGTAAGATGATCAAGGTTTCAGAAACAGCACGACATAAAGTGGTATCGCTCATGACCGAAGAAGGTTTTGATGCGACCAAGGATTTTGTGCGTGTTGGCGTAAAGAGCGGAGGGTGCAGTGGATTGTCTTATGAATTGACGTTTGACAATTCCGCAGGAGATACAGATAAGGTTTTTGAAGATAACGATGTGAGAATCATCGTAGATAAAAAGAGTTTTCTGTACTTGGTAGGCACCACATTGGAATATTCTGGAGGTTTAAACGGAAAGGGTTTTGTTTTCAATAACCCCAACGCTCAGCGAACCTGCGGATGTGGAGAAAGTTTTTCACTATAAACATTGACTAAAAAGGCCTGTAATTGGCTAACTTAAAGATATATGGCTTATACAGAGGAAGAATTAAAGAAAGAACTGGAGACCAAGGAGTACGAGTACGGTTTCTACACGGATATTGAATCGGACACCCTTCCCAAGGGGTTGAACGAAGATATCGTTATTGCCATCTCCAAAAAGAAGGAAGAACCGGATTGGATGACGGCATGGCGATTGGAAGCATTTCGTGCTTGGAAAGAAATGGAAGAACCCGAGTGGGCCAACGTGACCTACCAAAAACCGGACTTCCAAAATATTTCCTATTACTCGGCGCCCAACAAAAAGCCGAAGTACGATAGCTTGGATGAAGTGGACCCGGAATTGTTGGACACTTTCAAGAAATTGGGCATCTCCGTGGACGAGCAGAAAAAATTGGCAGGTGTCGCTGTGGACATTGTAATGGATTCCGTTTCGGTGGCCACCACTTTTAAAAAGACATTGGCCGAAAAGGGCATTATTTTCTGTTCCATCTCCGAAGCCATTAAGGAACATCCGGAACTGGTGAAGAAATACTTGGGAAGTGTAGTTCCACAAAAAGACAACTTCTATGCAGCATTGAACTCCGCAGTTTTCTCGGATGGTTCTTTCTGTTACATTCCAAAAGGAGTAAGGTGCCCAATGGAACTTTCTACCTACTTCCGTATCAACCAAGCTGGGACAGGACAGTTCGAAAGGACTTTGGTAGTTGCCGAAGAAGGCAGTTATGTGAGTTATTTGGAAGGATGCACCGCACCCATGCGCGACGAAAACCAATTGCACGCAGCCGTAGTGGAATTGATCGCTTTGGACAATGCCGAAATCAAATACTCTACAGTACAGAACTGGTATCCTGGAAATAACGAGGGTAAGGGCGGTGTTTACAATTTTGTGACCAAACGTGGACTTTGCGAAAAGCACGCCAAAATTTCTTGGACACAGGTGGAAACAGGTTCGGCGGTAACATGGAAATACCCCTCTTGTATTTTAAAGGGAGATTATTCCATCGGTGAATTCTACTCCATTGCCGTAACCAACAATTTCCAGCAAGCGGATACCGGAACCAAAATGGTTCATTTGGGCAAAAACACCAAGAGCACCATTATTTCCAAAGGTATTTCCGCAGGCAAGTCCCAAAACAGCTACCGGGGACTGGTGCAGGTAAACAGCAGAGCTGAAAATGCTAGAAACTTTTCACAATGTGATTCCCTTTTGATGGGCAATAATTGTGGCGCGCATACATTCCCCTACATTGAAGCTAAGAACAAAACAGCGCAGATAGAGCACGAGGCCACCACCAGTAAGATTGGTGAAGATCAGATTTTCTATTGTAATCAAAGGGGAATCGACACCGAAAAGGCCATCGCCCTGATCGTAAACGGATTCAGCAAGGAAGTGTTGAACAAACTTCCGATGGAATTTGCGGTAGAAGCACAAAAACTATTGGAAATCAGTTTGGAAGGTTCCGTAGGATAGCTTCGGCTACGCTTAGTTACCCAATATGATTTGGTGATCGAGCAAAGTCGAAATCACAATTTATAAGATAGAATACAATTTTACAAGATGCTAGAAATCAAAAATTTACACGCAAGCGTAGACGATAAAGAAATCCTTAAGGGAATCGACCTAAAGGTAAATGCAGGAGAGGTACACGCCATAATGGGCCCGAACGGTTCCGGTAAAAGTACCTTGGCCGAAGTAATTGCAGGTCAAGAAGAATTTGAGGTAGGGGAAGGAAGTATCCTATTGGAAGGAGAGGATTTGGAAGAACTTTCCCCGGAGGAACGAGCCCACAAAGGGGTGTTCCTGTCTTTTCAGTACCCCGTGGAAATTCCAGGTGTGTCGGTGACCAATTTTATGAAGACCGCGATCAACGAATCCAGAAAAGCACAAGGTCTGGAAGATATGCCGGCCAATGAAATGCTGAAAAAGATACGTGAGAAGTCCGAAATGTTGGAAATCGACAGAAAATTTCTTTCCCGTTCTTTGAACGAAGGGTTTTCCGGTGGTGAGAAGAAGCGAAACGAAATCTTTCAAATGGCGATGATGGAACCCAAATTGGCCATCTTGGACGAGACCGATTCTGGATTGGACATCGATGCCCTAAGAATAGTTGCCAATGGCGTAAACAAATTGCGCGGTAAGGACAATGCCATCATCGTGATTACCCACTATCAACGATTGTTGGATTATATCGTACCCGACTTTGTTCACGTATTGCACAATGGTAAAATCGTGAAATCAGGAACCAAGGAATTGGCCTTGGAACTGGAAGAAAAAGGGTACGACTGGTTAAAAGAAGAAACTGCAGTATAAATAATTGTAAGACTTCAGGCATCAGATTTCAGACAACCAATGGCTGAAAGCTGACAACTGATAACTGAAAAAATATGGATTTAAAGGAAAAATTAGTCTCCTCTTTTATGGCTTTTGAAGATGGATTGGATTTAGATCATCCAGTACACGAAGAGCGCAATAAGGCCATCAAGAACTTTGAGACAAAAGGCTTTCCAACAAAAAAGGACGAAGCTTGGAAATATACCTCGTTAAGGGGCTTACAAAAAGTGGATTTCAGCATCTTTCCAAAGCATGAGACGAATTTGGAATACAAAGATGTCAAGAAATACTTCCTTCATGAGATAGACACCTATAAAATTGTATTTGTAGATGGGGTATACAGTTCGTACCTATCCGAAACCACGCATGATGGGGTAGATGTTTGCTTGATGAGCTCTGCGTTCAGCAAGCCTATGTTCCAGCAGGTGATAGAGGTGTATTTTAATAAGGCGGCATCCAAAGATGAGTCTTTAACTTCCTTGAACACAGCGTTCAGTAAAGAAGGTGCCTATATCTACATTCCCAAGAACAAAATGCCCAAAAAACCTATCCAAATTTTGCATTTGGCTACGGGCAACGAGGCGGCCCTGATGTTGCAGCCCCGTAACTTGATCGTAGCGGAGGATAATGCTGAGGTTCAAATCATAGAACGTCATCAAAGCTTGACGGGCAACGAAGTTTTTACGAATTCTGTGACCGAAATCTTCGCTGGCAAGGATGCCATCGTGGATTACTACAAGGTTCAGAATGACGAGTCGACCGCTTCTTTGGTGGACAATACCTATATTTCACAGAAGGACAACAGCGTAGTTCGGGTACACACCTTCTCTTTGGGAGGAAAATTGATCCGGAACAACCTGAACTTTTATCAAAACGGTGAACGCATCGATTCTACGTTAAAGGGAGTGACCATTTTGGGAGACAAACAGCATGTGGACCATCATACCTTGGTGCACCATGCACAGCCCAATTGTGAGAGCCATCAAGATTACAAAGGCATATTTGGGGACAGTTCCACTGGAGTGTTCAACGGTAAGATCGTGGTGGACAAGATTGCCCAGAAAACGGATGCCTTTCAGCAGAACAACAATATATTGTTGAGCGATAAATCGACCATCAACTCCAAACCACAATTGGAAATCTTCGCGGACGACGTAAAATGTTCGCACGGATGTACCATTGGTCAGTTGGATGAAGAAGCACTCTTCTATCTAAGATCAAGGGGAATCCCTAAAAAAGAAGCCAAAGCTTTGTTGATGTACGCTTTTGCCAACAACGTGTTGGAAAGTGTTCGTATTCCCGAGCTTAAGGCACGAATCAATAAGATTATTGCCAATAAATTGGGAGTTCGTATGGGTTTTGACCTGTAAGCTGAACTATTTTACCTCAACTTTAAAATGATAGAGACCACTTTGGACATACAGGCCATTAGAAAAGACTTTCCCATCCTCCGAAGAGAGGTCAATGGGCAGCCTTTGGTGTATTTGGACAATGCAGCAACCTCACAGACACCACAACAGGTAATCGATTGTATTGTGGAGTACTATCAAAATTACAATGCCAACATCCACCGTGGGGTACATACCCTATCACAAGAGGCTACCGATGCGTATGAAGCAGCGCGTCAAAAAATCCAAAAACATTTTAATATCGGCCATCCCTACGAGGTTATTTTGACTTCGGGAACCACGGACAGTATCAATTTGGTTGCCAATGGGTTCACCTCATTTTTGAAAGCAGGAGATGAAATTCTGGTTTCCGCTATGGAGCACCATTCCAATATTGTGCCGTGGCAAATGTTATGTGAGCGTACAGGAGCAGTGCTCAAAGTAATTCCCATGAATCTCGAAGGTGAGTTGGTGATGGGGGAATACCACAAGTTGTTGTCCGATAAGACCAAATTGGTATTCTGTAACCATGTTTCCAATGCATTGGGAACCATCAATCCCATAAAGGAAATTATCGATGCTGCCCATAAAGTGGGAGCCGCAGTTTTGGTGGACGGCGCACAGGCAGCAGCCCATATTAAAGCTGATTTGCAAGCCTTGGATGTGGATTTTTATACCGTTTCCGCCCATAAAATGTGCGGGCCAACGGGTGTTGGGATGTTGTACGGAAAGGAAGAATGGCTCAAAAAGTTACCGCCCTACCAAGGAGGTGGCGAAATGATTGCGGAGGTCACTTTTGAAAAAACCACTTACGCCGACCTGCCCCACAAGTTTGAAGCGGGTACGCCCAATATTTGTGGAGGGATAGCCTTTGGTGCCGCTTTGGATTATATGGACAGCATTGGTTTTGAGTCCATTGTCCAATATGAAGAAGAGTTGGTGGCATATGCGACGGAACAATTGCTTACCATTGAGGGCTTAAAGATCTACGGAACCGCAGCTCACAAAACTTCGGTAATATCCTTTAATATTGAGGGAATACATCCCTACGACATCGGCACCATTGTGGACAAATTGGGCATTGCTGTAAGAACGGGACACCATTGTGCCCAGCCCATTATGGATTTTTACAAGATTCCCGGCACGGTAAGGGCCAGTTTTAGCTTTTACAACACTAAGGAAGAAGTGGACAGGTTGGTCGAGGCCGTAAAACGGGCCAGAAATATGTTGCTGTAACTGAACCGTTATCATAAAGACTTGAATGGCAACTCTTCGAGTTGTACTTTTGAATAAAACCATCGCATGACCATAAAAAAGATACAAGAAGAGATAATAGACGAGTTTTCCATGTTCGACGACTGGATGCAGCGTTACGAATATATGATAGAACTCGGAAAATCCCTTCCACTGATAGAAGACCAATATAAAACTGATGATAACCTTATAAAAGGTTGCCAAAGCAAGGTTTGGGTACATGCAGAATTGGATGACGATAAATTGGTTTTTACGGCTGACAGTGATGCCATTATCACAAAAGGCATCATCGCCATTTTGGTAAGGGCGTTCAGCAATCAAAAACCACAGGATATCATTGATGCCGACACGGAATTCATAGATGAAATCGGTCTAAAGGAACATTTATCGCCAACGCGTGCGAACGGATTGGTCAGTATGATCAAGCAATTGAAATTGTATGCAGTTGCTTATCAAACACAGTTAAAATAACAAAGAATGAGCGAAGAAACTACTATAGACACACAAGAGCTGGGCGAAAAAATCGTAAAAGTGCTCAAGACCATTTATGATCCTGAAATTCCTGTGGATATTTATGAG
The DNA here is from genome assembly GCA_963677115.1 of uncultured Allomuricauda sp. Classification (GTDB taxonomy): domain Bacteria; phylum Bacteroidota; class Bacteroidia; order Flavobacteriales; family Flavobacteriaceae; genus Flagellimonas. The sequence goes on along the minus strand of OY781874.1, from coordinate 1,241,863 downwards.
CTGGGTTTGATATACGATGTGTTCGTGAACGAAGAATACGAAGTAAAGATATTGATGACCCTCACCTCGCCCAACTGTCCCGTGGCCGAAACCTTGCCCGTGGAGGTAGAGGAGAAGGTAAAATCCATTGATATGTTGAAAGATGTGGAGGTGGAAATCACGTTTGACCCGCCTTGGACCCAAGAACTGATGAGCGAAGAAGCAAAATTGGAGTTGGGTTTATTATAAAAGATTTTAGAATTTAGTATTGAGAAGCTAGATAGTCTCAATACTCAAATCTCAATACTCAAATCTAATGAGCGAAATTGTAAATAGGGTGGCCCAAAGTAAGTTGATTACCTTCAATCTGGAGGATTATTATCCCAAGGGAGAGCGAAGGGTACTTGACATTAAAGATTGGTTGTACGAAGGCTTTATACTGCGTGAAAAGGAGTTTCGCGCCCATGTAGATGCGCAGGATTGGTCTAGCTACCAAGATACCTACGTAGCGTTACAATGTTCTTCGGATGCCATTATCCCAGGTTGGGCCTTTATGTTGATAGCTTCCAAATTACAGCCCTATGCCAAAAAAGTGGTGCAAGGAAGCTTGGAAAACCTCGAAGCGGCACTCTACCAATCCATTTTGGAAAAGCTGGATGTAAGTGGGTTGGCAGACAAACCCGTGATAATAAAAGGGTGTTCCAACAAACCTGTTCCAGAAAATGCGTACCTCATGGCCGTGGCCAAGATTCAAGAAGTGGCCAAAAGTGTGATGTACGGCGAAGCCTGTTCTTCAGTACCCTTATTTAAAAGAAAGAAGTAGTCAGTAGTCAGTAGTTCGGTCGCTGAGCGTAGTCGAAGCGACATGGTGCCAAAACCTAATGTCTTGGTTCTTGAATCTTTGCTCTTTCGTCCTTTGTCCTTTGCCTTGACTCTACCCAAAACTGCCATTGTTCATTGAACCGACACCGAATTCCACGGATTATCACAAACTCTCAATGAAGATTTCAGAAGTCAGAAGTCAGAAGTTCGCTCGCTGAGCGTAGTCGAAGCGACATGGTACTTCGTCTTTCATCCTTCGTACTTTGTACTTTTCTTGCTTCTTGAATCTTGGCTCCTTCGTCCTTTATCTAACATCTCAATACTAGCATCTCACATCTAAAAAAAGAAAAAGCCCCCACAAAAATGTGAGGGCCCCATATCATAAAATGTATGCCAAAAGCGGTTTACTCCTTAATAAAAACAGAGTATACCTTACTCTGGTTATCATTAATACTATATTCATTCGATGAATTAAGAGTGGCAAAATTACCACTATTTCCATTCATCCCTGCAATATAATCTCCAGAGGTGTCCACATATATGGAAGTTAAGATATTATTAGCACCTAAAATCTCAACATCCCCATTCTTAGTAAGGAAAGCTGTAGGAGTGCCTTCATCATAATATCCTCCCACGTATACATCGCCATTCTGGACATATACGGAGTTGGCCCTAGAGTTAGTGTCATAGACAAAAGTATATTCTACACCACCCATAGCATCTACCACCCATAGACTAGCTGCATCAGGGTTCTTGCTATACCCGGCCATATATACCGTGTCGCCGTCCACAAACAGATCGTTGACGACCACATTATTATCTTCCGAGGAGAAGAATATCTCGCCATCTTTCCAAAGGATTGCATTGGAAATATTTCCGTCGTAATAGGTTCCTGCGACATATACATGGCCATTGCTCACAAATACGGCCTTTGCCACACCCTTGGCATAATTGGGGTCTGGCTGTAGGTCCATTTGTACGCCATCCTTCCACACTACGGGGTCGCCGTTAAAATACTCACCCGCTACATAAACCGATCCATTGTCCACATAAACGGAATTGGCGGCCGAAGATGAGTCGGAGGCTCCTTCTAATTCCACAGGTTTGCCGTCCACCCACAGCCTGGCCATAAATTGGGAGGTGTCTGGATTTAACTCCACTCCGGCAACGTATAGCTTGTCGCCCACGAACATGGAATGGCCTGCGCTGACATTTTCACTGAGTGTGTAAAAAACCTCACCACCACTACCATCATCAGTATACCAAACCGTGGCATGGTTGGTTCCCCCATCGTTCTTGTAGCCTGCAGCATAAGCACCAGTTTCTAGGGGTGTGGCCTCGTAGACGTTCACCGTTACACTTGCGGAGGCATTGTCCACGGTAACGGTAATGGTGGCCTGTCCCTCCGCAACGGCGGTAACATTGCCCTCCTGGTCCACGGTGGCCACACCGGTGTTGTCCGAGCTCCAAACGGGGGTGCTGGTCTCTTCTACTTCGGCCTCCAAGGTCTCAATGGCAATGGCAGCGGTATCGTCCACGAACAGGTCCAGGGACTCCGTATCCAGGACCAAGCTGGTCACCGGCCCGTCCTTTACGGTCACGGTGGCGGTGGCCGTTGCCCCTGCCACATCGGCGATAATGGTGGCCTCGCCTATTTTCAAGGCGGTCACCGTTCCGTCCGCGCCCACGGTGGCGATGGCCTCATCGCTGCTGCTCCACGCCACGGTGTTGTTGCCGATATCGGTGGTCACTTCCAACATGGCGGTATAGGTTGGGTACGGGTACAGGGTAAGGGCGTCCTTGTTCAGGGCGATGCTCTCGGGGGCATCATCGGTAACGGTGAAGGAGTCACCACTGGTGACGGTCTTGCCGCCCACGGCAACGCTTATCTTGGCGGTAACGGCGCCCGTGGGCACCTTTACCATGAGCTTGGTGGCGGTGGCACTGCTAACGGTGGCCGCGGTGCTACCGAACTTTACGGTGTTCTTGGCCGCGGTGGCATCAAAGTTGGTGCCGTTTATGGTCACCTCTGTGCCCACGGGCCCGGATGGCGGGGTAAAGTTGGTGATCGTTGGGGCGGGGGTCTCCTCTGGTTTCGGGGTCTCGGGCCCGTCGTCCTTCCCGCAGGAAAGTGCGAACATGCATACGGACAGGGCCGTGATGGCCCAGGTACTGAATTTTTTCATTACAATCTCTTTTAAAGTTGTCAATTCCAACAAAGTAAGGGCAAACGGGTGTGGTTTTTGGGTGCCAATTGACGGATGCTCCGTTTGAATTGACGGATGGGGGTTTTGGGTTAAGGAGAGGTGATATTTTAGTATTGAGAAGTGAGAAAACGGGGCGGGTTCAGCTATCAGATGCCGGTATTCAGTGGGCGGGTGTCATTTCGAACGGATGTGAGAGATCTTGCAATGCGAAGGGCAAGGGAGATTTCTCAATCGATGCAAAGCATCTCATTTCGAAATGACAAAACTTGTTATCTAGTAAAGAAGTCCTTTGCCTTGACTCCACCCAAAACCACCATTGTTCATTGTTTATTGCTCATTGTTAACCGAACTGACTCGAATTCCACAAATTATCACAAACTTTCGATAAAGAAGTCGGAAGTTCGGTCGCTGAGCGTAGTCGAAGCGACATGGTGCCAAAACCTGATGTCTTGGTTCTAGTTCTTGTAAAACTTGGTGCTTTTGATTCCGGAATAATCTTGGACCACCAAAACATAAAGTCCGGAGGACAGTGACGACACATTGATGGAACCTTCGGTCTTGCCTTTTTTGATCACGTTCCCAGAAGTGGTGACAATGGAAAATTCCGCATCTTTGGACAATTCTCCATCCAAGTTCAAATAATCCACCGCCGGGTTCGGGAATATGGAAATGCTCAATTCCTGCGGAACAAACATGGGTACATTTTCAATCAAAACAGTTTTCTCGCCGTTAAACTCAAATTCGATGGTTTCCGAAAATTCGGAAACGGCATTCTCGGTACAAATGGACCGTACACGGGCCTCGTACACTTTGCCTTTTTCCAATGCGGTAAGTTCAAAATTGTTTTCCCAGATCAATTCGTTTGCCCAATTGTCGGCATCAATACTTTTGTACTGAATCTCGAACAAGGTTTCATTGGCTCCGCTCCAAGAAATAGTTGCACTCTCGCCCGTCAAATTTTCCAAAGCCATATCCGAAGGCGTCTCAATGGAACAATTAGAAACCTGTGCACCGGAAACAATCAGCGAAAAATCTTGAAAACCGTTCTTTAATGTACCCTTGTGGGAGATTGTAATCGTGTACGTCCCTTTTGCATTGTCCACCTCAACGCGTTCAAACGGGTCAACTTTATTGTCACCTTTGGTAGCGGCATCGTTGGCTTTTGCAGGGTTCAGCTTCCAGGGGAAATAGGTTTCGCCGTCCTTGGAGATTCTAATATCCAGGTCGTTCACCAAGGCGGCCTTGGTACTGTTAAGTTCCCCACGGTTGATGGTTTCAGATTCTGGGTCCGTCCAGGATAAGGAAGCCATCAACGGTTGGTTTTCCAAGGCCATTACGGTAATCGAGTACTTTTCTCCATCGGTCAATGATTCTTCGTTCACCAAGGTGGTGTATTCTTTATTTTGAAGTACTTCTGCCGCAGATTTGGCATTTATTACGCCCCATCCCATTTTGTAGTCGGGCCCTTTTGCATCTACATCATCGGCAGTATGAAGCGCAAGTCCCTTTAAGGTCGCAGCTTTCATATAATTGCCAAAAAGCTCTTCGTGGTACTGCTGTAACAACAACAATGATCCCGTGACCCCGGGCGCCGCCATCGACGTACCTGCCGATACCTGATAACTGCTATTGGTAGCAGAACTGGTCGAGAGAATATTTCCGCCATCACCGGCGAGGTCCGGTTTTATACGCCCATCATCAATAGGTCCAAAACTGCTGTAATTGGCCACTGTGGCCTTATTGAGTTCGCCATTGCCACCTATTTCCGTATTCGCTCCAGCAATCGTCAATCCATTCTTGGTAGTGGCAAAACCCAACAGTAGATCAAAACCATCAGCTGTTTTCCCGTAAAAAGGGGATGCATTATCATTGGATTTTTGGGCATTTCCCGCAGCGGTCACCATCAAATAGTATGGGGCATTGTACATGATCTTGTCCCAGTCCTGAGTAACTTTAATATAAGAGCCAAAATACCAATCAGGCACTCGATCGGATAAAATTCCGTAGGAATGGTTGCTCAATAAAAGCCCATTTGCGGCAGCTTCTGCCACTTCAATTTTATCGCGGCTCCAATCGTGGGTCAGTGCCTGTGCGCCATAGGCAACACCTTTGGCATTGGGCTCCACCCCGGCGGAAATCAAGTTACCTGTAACCAAAGTGGCGTGTAGACTGACTTCATCCGCGTTATCGGCATTTTTGGCACGGGTATCAAATTCTTGGTGCGATGCAAGCGCTACGCCCGAATCCCATACACCAACTTCCATATGGGCGCCGGTAAGGCCCAAGTTTAAAATACCTTTATCGTACAAGGTATAGGCCCTGGATGTTTTGGAAGCGGGGTCGTTAAGTGTAGTGTAATATAAAGGGGTTCCATCGGTGCCAATATCTTTTAAAGCGATTTGTGTACCGTTTGTTTTGTTCTCCTTGGCGCTGATGCCTTTGGATTTGATCAACTCACCTATTTTTTTAAGTTTGGACCGATGCTCCATTTCCATTTCAGAAATTAGAGAGGACATTTTTCCTTGATCGTAGGAAAACCTGATCTGATTTTTGGCAGAATCCGATTGTGCCAGCATACAGGTTCCGCTGAAAATCGAAAGTAATATAGTGAAGATTACTCCCTTGGCCCCTAAAGGAAATTTGTAATCCATAGTTAAGTTAAGGTAAGATTTGGACTACGAATATAAAACTAGATGTAGGATTCATCGATAAAATTCCTACTTTATTCGATGAAATACATAGGGGTTTATTGATTTCTGTTGTGAAAATTAACTTTTATGTGGTGTAGATGTTTTCTATTCTTACAATTTGTTCTCATCCAAGAGCACATACACCGGAAAATGGTCGCTATACCCGCCCAAATATTTATTTCCGGCATAGGTTCTAAAGGGATTTCCTTTGTAACGTCCCTTCCATTCTTTTAAAAACCGGGGAGCAAATATCTTGGCCTTAACAAAACTGTGGGTGTCCCTTTCATAGTTTAAGAAACTGTGGGAAAGCAGGATTTGGTCAAACAAAGACCATGTTTTTTTGTAGTTGGCACTACCGGAAACGGGCGATAAGAGTTTTTGCATGGGATTGATGAACCTACCGGTATCCATAAGTGTTTTGATACTTTCGGAGTTCGGGCCATCGTTAAAATCGCCCATTACTATAAGGTTTGGATCAACCCCGGTTATCCGCTCTATTTTTTCAAGTATGGTATTGGCCGCTTTAATACGTTTGTAGCTGGTAATATCGGCACCTTCCCTTCGGGATGGCCAATGGTTTACAAAAACATGGACTTCCTCTTGGTGCAACCTGCCATGAACATACAAAATGTCGCGTGTAAGGTCGCGCTCGCCATTGGTGTTCTCCACCATCAACGGAATGGTTTCGGCCTGCATCACCCTAAAATGTTTTTTGTGATAGATAAGTGCCGTATCTATCCCACGCTCATCCGGGGAGTCAAAATGGACAAAATCGTAGTCGATATTCCGCATCTGTTTAGACCCCAATAGGGATTTTATTACGCGTTTGTTCTCTACTTCGGCCAATCCGACCAGAACGGGTGGATGGTTACTGTTCACCCTCCCTATGCTGGTAATGGTACGTGAAATCTTATTGGTTTTGTTCCAAAATCTCGATTTGTTCCATCGTTTAAATCCGCCGGGAGTAAAATCATCGTCCAATAAATAGGGGTCATCGATGGTGTCAAAGAAATTCTCCAGGTTATAAAATGCTATGGTATATCTGTTTTCTTGGTCCAACTATTTCAATATGTTTTTACATTTTACCCCTCGGGCATTTTCCTGCCTTGTTCGGTATCGGTGTTCCGCCATTGATCATTTACTTCACGCTCGGTATTGGGCAATTCATCAGTATATAACAATGCATTGAACAGCGTTCTGTACGTTCCCATGGATTGTCCTCGCCATTGGGGCTGATAACCGAATAAAATCACCCGGCCCTTGCCATGTTTTACATCCAAGGCTGTCGCATTATCGTTCATATAGCTTTCACCAACCAAATACCCGGACATTAAGGGGGAGCCTTTTTTCTGATATTTGGCCAACACTTCTCCTTGAAAACCTTCAAGCGTAGCAAAAATCGGGCTATTGTAGACAAATACATTGGCATTGGATTGCATACCTGCCATAATTGGGTGATCGGGATTAGTTCCCACCTGCACAATGGAACCTCCCGTGAAAAATTTTGCCCTATCCACTTTATCCACCATGTTTTTAACGGGAAGGTGGAGGGCATTGATGGCAAAATTGGAACTTCGGTTCAAGGTAATCAACGTTCCGCCCTGCTGCACAAAAGTGTTCAGGTTACGAATGCCATGTTCTCCCAATCCTCCGGTGTACTGTGGAGGTGCAGAGCCCGCTTCCAAACCATGTTCGATTGTGCCCGGCCATTCGGAGGCCATTAGGATCACATCGAAGCGTTCCTTTAGATTATTGGATTTAAAATCCGCATCCCTAACTGTCGCGTAGGGAAAACCATAATTGTCCAACAACCAGCGTGTCCACCCCATATCCATACTTGCGGTCCATGGTCGATAGACAGCGATTTTTGCATGTACCTGGGGGTTTTTGGAACTGGGGCCCATTTTGCCATTAATCGCATAATCGCTAATCCATTGACGGATTTTGCTGCGTGGAGCACCTCTCACACCATATTTTCTAGATTCAACATCATACTCAATGGTATACTTTCTTTTCATGGCCTCCGCCAATACCCTAAAGCTATTATTTTCCGTGGGGTCCACCCATAAAGTACTTCCGCTGCCACGTAAGGTTCCCGGCAACGATCTGATTCCCGCAGCAACGGCATCACTATCAAACCCAACACCGGGCACAAAATCTACTTTGTTCAAATCTTGGCCTATATCATCCGTTGGTTCCAATGGAGTTCCTTTCACAGCAATCAGTGCTTCCCTAAATGTTTCTGTCAAAGGAACGGTGCCCGCAACCACCTCTACCTCCATTTGAAAAGGAAGGGTCCAGCCGGCGGCATCATAGGGCTGTTCGAGGGGGCCGTCGGGAGAGTCCCTTAGATCGGGATATACTTGCACGTCCATAACCTGACGAACCATTTCCGCAAACTCTTGATCCATCGGAATCACCCACGTACCCTTGGGATAGTTAACTCCGGCATAGTCCATAGGTTTGTCCAATTGAGAAATTTTGATGCCATTGAAGGCCAATCGCTTCAACAGTTCCACTGGGCGAACAGGGTCTCTTTGTTTTTGGGGTATGATGTAGGCGTACGGAGGCTCACTTTTATATTTTTCAATGGTGGTCGCTGCAGCTTGGTATTTGTTGAAAAGCAGCGTCTCCTTGTATTTTGAAGCATAATCCAACACGGCAATCGATGCGGTCTGCATGTATTGCATGGCATCGCTCAACCGCCACCAACCACCCTTCCACGGACTGTTATAAAGGGATTCGACTCGAAGGTCCTTTCTGGAATCAGGAAAATCCCGAAGTGTATAAAAATAAGGGGTGGCATATCGGTACAGTGCTGTTTCTGTCCAAAAAGAGGGAATGTTCTGCATGGCAGGCATGTAATCGATATAGCCGGGATACCAAGCATCAAATCCTTTGCCCATGTGCACTGCCCCGGGCATGCCCTCTGTTTCCAGTTCTTGGGCCATGGCCATGCCTATCATATTGACCTCTCTGGCAACAATCGGTGGTGTTTGGGGCGCAATGGGTTCTGCAAAAGGCGGCAACCAAATTCTAGTTGGGAACGGGGAGGATTGATGATGAACATGGATCACATTGGGCTCCCATTCCCTCCAGGTTCTGCCCACCACACGGGATTCCAACATATTGAGCATATAGGCGTCCCTATTATTATCGTGGCCCACATATTTTTGATACAGCCATGGTGTCCTGGCTGTTTCATACGGTGTTCCCACATTGGACATGTACCAATCGGCGATAATGTCCTGTCCATCCGGGTTCAATGAAGGCCATAAAATCAAGATTACATCATCCAAAATAGGTGTAAACTTCTTGGTTTCCGCCTCACTGATAATTTGGTACGCCAATGTGATAATATGCTGTGCCCCTGCTACTTCTGAAGCATGCAACCCTCCACTAATGTCCACAATGGCCTTGCCTTCCTCCGCTAATCTTTGTGCTTCCTCCCGAGTCATCCCCTTGGGATGGGCCAGCTTTTGGGAAATCTCCTTGTAATGGTCAATTCTGGCAAGGTTCTCCGGAGAAGAGATCAAAACATAGTACCAAGGGCGGCCTTCGGAGGTTTTTCCGGTTTCCCGCATTTGTACCAGATCACTGGCGGCATCCAATTTTTTAAAGTAATCGATGGATTGTTCGTAAGTGGCCAAATGGAAATCGGAGCCTACTTCAAACCCTATAACTTCATCAGGGTCGGGAATAGTGGTGTTCTGTGCTTCGACCTTGAACGCAAACAGGAACATCATCAAAAAAAAGCCGATGGAACACTTGCCTTTTGGGCACAGAAGAGGTTGAATTCTAATCATTATTTTGAGTTAGGTTGGTTTTGGGCATCAAGATAGGGAACAATACAAACAAATAATAGCCTTATGCCCTGTTGATCAGTGGTGAAAAGAAAGAAAGCGCAAATAAGCTTGCAAAACATTATGTAGATTTGCAATCTAAACCCATTTAATGCTAGAAAAGAAATCAATAGAATATGAAAAGGCGGTACTTATCGGTGTATTGAACCAGTACCAGGATGAGGACAAGGTAAAAGAATATTTGGATGAGCTTGAATTTTTGACCTATACCGCAGGTGGCGAGGTCGAAAAAAGGTTTGTGCAGCGAATAGATGTGCCCAATCCCAAGACCTATATCGGTAGCGGCAAAATGGAAGAGGTACGCCAATTTGTAAAGGAAAACGAGATAGGTTCCGTTATTTTTGATGATGAACTGTCCCCGGCACAACAGAACAATATAGAAAAGCTATTGAAGTGCAAGGTTTTGGATAGGACCAGCCTAATCCTTGACATTTTTGCACAACGTGCCAAAACGAGTTATGCCCGTACGCAAGTGGAACTGGCCCAATATGAATATTTATTGCCTCGATTGACCGGTCTTTGGACACACTTGGAGCGTCAACGAGGGGGTATCGGAATGCGTGGACCGGGTGAAACCGAAATTGAAACGGATAGACGAATTGTTCGCGACCGGATTGCCTTGCTCAAAAAGAAGCTTGCCAAGATAGACCGCCAAATGGAGACCCAAAGAGGTAACCGAGGTTCTTTGGTCAGGGTGGCTTTGGTGGGATACACCAACGTAGGGAAGTCTACTTTAATGAATGTGATCAGTAAAAGTGATGTTTTCGCCGAAAACAAGCTCTTCGCTACACTTGATACCACGGTAAGAAAAGTGGTATTGGGCAACTTGCCCTTTTTGTTGAGCGATACGGTAGGATTTATTAGAAAACTGCCCACTCAATTGGTGGAAAGCTTCAAGAGTACTTTGGACGAAGTACGGGAAGCCGACCTATTGCTTCATGTTGTGGATATTTCGCACCCAAATTTTGAAGAACATATTGACTCGGTCAACCAAATTTTGGACGAAATCGAAAGTTCGGACAAGCCCTGCATTATGGTATTCAATAAAATCGACCAGTACAGCCCGGAAGAGATAGATGAGGACGACCTCGTTACGGAACGCACTTCCGCCCATTTTACCTTGGAGGAATGGAAGAAAACTTGGCTCAATAAGATAGGGGACAAAGCACTTTTTATATCGGCCTTGAACAAAGAAAACATGGATGAGTTTAGAAAACGTGTCTATGATGCGGTACGCGATATCCATGTAACCCGATTTCCGTATAACAACTTTTTGTACCCGGAACATTTGGACGAATATTGATGCCAGTAACTTCTTCGACGAACAACCACTTATTTTTTATTTCACAACAATTTTGGGGCAGTTCACAACAAAAGTTTAGACGATCACCACCGATGGCCTACTTTCACAATGTTTTTAAGTCATTTTAGTGTCGAACGCAGATTTTCATCGATCTTAACCTACTTAGACCATGGCATTAAAAACACAGAAAACATTTTCACCCCACAAAAAAGCCACCGATTTCGGTGGCTTTTTTTATGCTTTTCGTTTCAATCAGAACTTATAGCTGAGCCCTAAGGTCCAATAGGTCTGTAGTTCGTTGTCAATGGTATCGAACGTAGCATCCGGGGTTGGAGTCGGCGCATTGTTCACAATGTAATTTAGGGTTTCCTGCTTGTTGTTTCGCAGCCCAAAATCGAACCCGACCCCTATCATTTTCCATAATTTATAGCTAAAAGAGTTGGTCCACGTCCAGTTGCTCAGGTCACTGCTCTCATAGCTTTGAAATAAGGACAGGTTACTTTTAAAACTCACCGCACCGATTTGTTTGGTGTAATCGGCTAAAATCTTAGCACCCATGGAAGATTCAAAAATAGTATCCTCGTTGCTGAACACAAAATTGTAGTTGAGCGGATGTATCACTACCACCAAATCCGAAATCGGGGTCCATGTGGCACCCACACCAAGGTCTAAATAACCTGGGTCGTTAAAGTTGCTCAGAATGGTAGTCCGATATTCCATTAAACCGGAAATGGCAAATTTCTCGCTCAATTTTCTACCATATAGTGATGAGATATTGAACACATCCGTAGCTTGACGAAAGCTATCATCGTCGGTAGGGTCGTCCTTGTCGTCCAATTTTACCCAAGAGAGGTTCACATTGGCCGCGTTTCTCCAGAAAAATTTTTCTTCCTGAAGATTGGCATAAGCATTTACGGTAAATCCTATATTACCGGATGAGTTGTTGGGTATACCTTGGGCAAACCAATTATTGAATTGGGATATACTTCCGCCAATGGTGCCAAAAGCACCGATTTTCCATCCGGGCAAGGCGTCCAGTTGTGCCTGTAATGCATTTACGCGCGATTGTATGGCGGCAATGGAGTCCTTTTTTGGGGCAATCTGCGACTTAAGTTCCTCTTCCGTCTGGGCGGAGGCCATCGTAACCACAAAAACGGACATAGCAATAAAAAGTAGTTTTTTCATAGTATGGAGTTTACTGTTTAGAACCGCAAAAATAAGAAATGTCACTTCTTTTTCGGTGAACAATGCATATTAACCAATGAGCAATGGGACAGCGTTGGGATGATGTGTGGGCCGAGAAGCAGGAGAAAAGACGAAGGACAAAGCACAAAGGACGAAAGAGCCAAGAGCTACGACATCAGATTTTGGATTTCCATCCTCTCAGATGGGACAACTGCCTTCCAAAATCCTTCATATTTTCTCATAGTTTCAATACTAAAATCTCACTTCTCTAAGCCCAAAACCCCCATCCGTCAACCCAAAAGGGGCATACGTCAATTGGTGCCAGATCGCACCAACAGTTTGATATTTCTTTGCGAGGAAATAATAATCCCATAAAACAAAAGTTATGAAGAAAGTATTTTTGCAAGCATCGCTTGTTTTGTCAATTTTTATAGTTGCGTTAGCGTGCAGCAAGGACGACGCTCCCACACCTATACCCGCTCCCTCTATCACCAATTTCACCCCACCTTCCGGTAAAGTTGGAACCAGTGTTACCATTAATGGTAAAAACTTTGGGAATACCAAAACCAATAACACCGTTAAATTTGGAAACGTTGCCGCCGAGATAACCACCGTTTCCACCACCAAACTTGTGGTAACTGTTCCTGTTGGTGCAACTACTGGAAAAATATCCGTAACATACAATGGTGATACGGCAACTAGTTCCTCCACGTTTACAGTTGAAGAGGATGTTCCAGTATTGGCATTAAACAAAACAGCCTTGGAACTTTACACCTTGGAAAACGAAACCCTTGTTGCCAGCGGAAATGGAGAAGAAACCATTAACTGGACCTCTAGTAATCCGGCAGTGGCCATGGTAGACCCCAATGGTAAAGTAACCGCCATTGGAGCTGGAAATGCCACTATAACGGCTACGGTGGGGAGCCAATCCGTAAATGCGACTGTGATTATAACCCCCAATGTGTATATCGGAGGATATGAGAGCAACGGAACCAATAATGTTGCGGCCATTTGGAAAAATGGCACAAAACAAGGACTCAGCACCAGTAGTGACAATTCACAAGTGAATTCCTTGTTTGTTGTAGGAGCTGACACCTATGCTGCCGGTAATGATGGCAATGTGGCCATGGTCTGGAAAAATGGTGAGGAACTTTACCAGCTCACCAACGGTGCCAATGGCGCACGGGCCAATGGAATATATGTTGAAGGCTCTGATGTTTACGTGGTAGGAGAAGAAAATGTAGCCGGTTTTTTTGTGGCAAAGGTTTGGAAAAATGGCAACCTATTAAAAAACGTAACAAACGGGGTCACCAATGCATATGGCAAAGCAATTCATGTGGATGGTGTTGATATCTATGTTGCAGGACATGAAAATAACGGAGAGCTGAATGTTGCCAAAGTATGGAAGAACTTTCAGGTACTACATGACCTTTCAGATGGTAGCAACCCTGCGGAAGCTTACTCCATTTTTTGGGATGGTACCGATGTTTATTCCGTGGGAACAGAAATCAAAGTGGGCAAGTTTGTAGCTCAAATTTGGAAGAATGGTGTGCTTGCCAAAGAACTTACAGACGGTTCCAACAATGGTTACGCACAATCCGTTTTCGCTGATGGTGACAATGTATTTGTCGCTGGAACCGATGGTATTGCTCCGAAGGTATGGAAAAACGGAGATGTGTTATATCAGTATCCTGATGGTGGAAGTTACACCGAAGCCAATTCTATATATACCAGTTTAGAAAATGTTTACGTATCCGGATTTGCATCCGTAGGTGGTAAAAATGTGGTCAAACTATGGAAGAATGATGAGGAAACGACTATTACGGACGGTTCTCAAGATGCCAAGTCTTTTTCCATCGTAGTAAAGTAACTTTTTCATATTTATTTATACTTTAGTATGAAGGGCCCTCACATTTTTGTGGGGCCTTTTTCTTTTTTTTAGATGTGAGATGTTAGTATTGAGATATGAGATAAAAGAGACAGGACAAGAGATAAAAGAGAAAAGACGAAGGACGAAAGACAAAAGAGCCAAGATTCAAGAACCAAGACATCAGGTTTTGGCACCATGTCGCTTCGACTACGCTCAGCGACCGAACTTCCGACTTCTTTATCGAAAGTTTGTGATAATTTGTGGAATTCGTGTCGGTTCAATGAACAATGAGCAATAACCAATGAACAATGGTGGTTTTGGGTGGAGTCAAGGCAAAGGACTTCTTTACTAGATAACAAGTTTTGTCATTTCGAAATGAGATGCTTTGCATCGATTGAGAAATCTTCTTTGCCCTTCGCATTACAGGATTTCTCACATCCGTTCGAAATGACACCCGCCCACTGAATACCGGCATCTGATAGCTGAACCCGCCCCGTTTTCTCACTTCTCAATACTAAAATCCCACTTCTCTTAACCCAAAACCCCCATCCGTCAATTCAAACGGGGCATCCGTCAATTGGCACCCAAAAACCACACCCGTTTGCCCTTACTTTGTTGGAATTGACAACTTTAAAAGAGATTGTAATGAAAAAATTCAGTACCTGGGCCATCACGGCCATGTCCGTATGCATGTTCGCACTTTCCTGCGGGAAGGACGACGGGCCCGAGACCCCGAAACCAGAGGAGACCCCCGCCCCAACGATCACCAACTTTACCCCGCCATCCGGGCCCGTGGGCACAGAGGTGACCATAAACGGCACCAACTTTGATGCCACCGCGGCCAAGAACACCGTAAAGTTCGGTAGCACCGCGGCCACCGTGAGCAGTGCCACCGCCACCAAGCTCATGGTAAAGGTGCCCACGGGCGCCGTTACCGCCAAGATAAGCGTTGCCGTGGGTGGCAAGACTGCCACCAGTAGCGATTCCTTCACCGTTACCGAGGATGCTCCCCTGAGCATCGCCCTGAACAAGGACGCCCTTACCCTGTACCCGTACCCAACCTATACCGCCATGCTGGAAGTGACCACCGATATCGGCAACAACACCGTGGCGTGGAGCAGCAGCGATGAAACGATTGCCACTGTGGACGCGGACGGAACGGTGAGCGCCCTGAAAATAGGCGAGGCCACTATTACCGCCGATGTGGCAGGGGCAACGGCCACCGCCACCGTGACCGTACAGGACGGACCGGTGACCAAACTGGAACTGGACAAGGAGGGCATGGAGCTCTACACCGGCGATACCGGGGAACTTTCCATATTTGCTTTGGAGGCCGACGTAGAAGAGACCAGCACCCCAGTTTGGAGCTCGGACAACACCGATGTGGCCACCGTGGACCAGGAGGGAACCGTTACCGCCGTTGCGGAGGGACAGGCCACTATTACCGTTACCGTGGACAATGCCTCCGCAAGCGTGACGGTGAACGTGCAGAATGAACCTACGATCTATGTGGCAGGCTCTGATGATTCCAGACCTGTAATTTGGATAAATGGGGAAAAGACCGTGCTTTCCGAGGATTTAGGTAGGGCTAATTCCGTATATGTGGACGGGGCGGATGTGTATGTGGCCGGCCAATTGAACCAGCATCCCGCCCTATGGAAGAACGGGGAGGTTACCCTACTTGCGGAAAACTCGGAGGATACTTTAAATCAGGCCACTTCTGTAGTTGTGGATAATGGAGATGTTTACGTTGTTGGAGAGGAATATAGACATCCGGACTTAGTTCCATTATTATGGGTAAATGGGGAGGAACAGGAACTGGAGTCCGGTCAAGGAGAAGAATATATTGCTCTAACTGCTTCCTCCGTTCAAGTACTGAACGGTGATGTATACATTGTGGGAATGAGCCTGAGCCTTCCCCAAGAAAACTTAAAGGCGACCCTTTGGGTCAATGGAGAACCTACATTAATGGATGCCATAAATCCCAATCATCGCGCCTATTCCGTATTTGTGGACGAAAACGATGACGTATATATTGCCGGACAGATTGGAACGAACCCTAATTATGCAGGCTATTGGGAAAACGGCGCTCAAAAATATGCGGGGCCACCACTTTTCCAAGGTGTTGCCCTTTCCGTTTATAAAAACAACGAAACCCTATATATGGCTGGTATTTTTGACAGTAAACCTGTTCTATGGATAAACAATGTGGAACAATACCTTTCCCAAAATTATGGTAGTGCAGAAGCTGTTTTTGCGCATCATGGTAAAGTGTATGTGGCGGGATGGATTAGTGATGATAATGATGATAATAATGATGGAGCCAAGGCCATGATATGGGTAGATGGCATTCCCACGCAATTACCGTCTGATGGTCTTTCTTTTGCCAATTCGGTATATGTAGAATAATTTGTTTTTTAATTTAATAGATTTAAGAAGGCCTTCCGTGCAAGCGGGGGGCTTTTTCTTTTTTTAGATGGGAGATGTCAGTATTGAGATATGAGATAAAAGAGCCAAGATTCAATAACCAAGACATCAGGTTTTGGCACCATGTCGCTTCGACTACGCTCAGCGACCGAACTTCCGACTTCTTTATCGAAGGTTTGTGATAATTTGTGGAATTCGTGTCGGTTCAATGAACAATGAGCAATAACCAATGAACAATGGTGGTTTTGGGTGGAGTCAAGGCAAAGGACTTCTTTACTATATAACAAGTTTTGTCATTTCGAAATGAGATGCTTTGCATCGATTGAGAAATCTCCCTTGCCCTTCGCATTGCAAGATTTCTCACATCCGTTCGAAATGACGCCCGGCAGCATCCCGCGCCCAATCTTTGACCCTTGCCCTCTGACCAATCGTTCGTGGAATTCGTGTCAGTTCGGTTAACAATTACCAATAACCAATGAACAATGGCAGTTTTGGGTAGAGTCAAGGCAAAGTACAAAGGACTAAGGACTATGTCGCTTCGACTACGCTCAGCGACCATTCTCTTATCTCAATACTGGCATCTGGTATCTACAATCAAACCTTTTTGATTTCCTCCTCGGTCAAAAGTTCCTCGTTGCGCAACCGCAAGAATACTTGTGCGGTGGTCACCACGTCCAATTCGCAATACGTAACGATTCGGTCAATATCATTTTCCTTGTAGAACACATCTTTTACCATGCTGCCGTCCATATCTTCCTTTGGAGAGGGGATGCCCAAAACGTGCGCCAGTAATTTTAAGGAAGTGTAGTGTTTGTAGTCACCGAATTTCCAAAGCTCCATCGTGTCCAAATGGGGAACCTCCCACGGTTTTTTTCCGAACAAATCCAACTTATAGGGCAGGTTGATGCCTTGTATCACCATTCTGCGGGCGATATACGGAAAATCGAACTCCTTGCCGTTGTGTGCGCACAAAAGGTGCTTGGTTTGGCTGAAATGATCTTGTAGCAGTTGTTTGAACTGTTTTAGGATTTGGGTTTCAGCGCCATGAAAGGAGGTCACCCTAAAATTTCGATGTTCTCCCTTATGGACAAAATAACCCACGGAGATACAAACAATTTTACCGAATTCGCCCCATATACCGGCTCGGTCGTAAAATTCATCGGGAGTGAACTCGTCTTTGCGCTGGTATTGCGTTTTTTGTTCCCATAAAAGTTGGGCGGTTTCATCCAGATCGGAGAAACTTTCATGTTGGGGAACGGTCTCGATATCCAAAAAAAGGATATGCTCCAGGTTAAGTTTATAAAGCATGGCAATAAATTAAAAAAGAGACGTCTGCTTGGCAGGGCTCTCGTGTTCCAATAACCATTTTTTTCTATGCAGTCCACCCGCATAGCCTGTGAGGTCTCCGTTGGTTCCGATTACACGATGACAGGGAACCACAATCCAAAGTGGATTTTTGCCATTGGCCGAGGCTACTGCACGAATGGCCTTTACGTCACCGAGTTGTTTGGAAAGTTCCAAATAAGAAATGGTTTTTCCAAAGGGGATTTTTAAAAGTGCATCCCAAACTTTTTTCTGAAAATCGGTTCCGGACGGATTCAGTTTAAGATTAAATACCGTTCGGTCTCCATTGAAATATTCTTCAAATTGCTTTACTGCATCCTTTAAGATCTCTGGAATTGTACCATTTGGTTTTTTATCTTCCAAAACGGTTACGGAAGATAGTCCAAGGGTATCTCCTTTTAATTCTGCTGTTCCTATAGGTGTCTGTACGTAAGCAGTTTCCATTATTCTATTTCATCTTCCCCTTCAATAATTCCCAAACGCTTGGCGCGTTCGTTCCAGTTCTTTCGGGCAAGCTTTTGGAGGTCTTCCACGTTATCGCTTTCATCCATAATCTCGAATCCAAGAAGGGTTTCGATGACATCTTCCATCGTTACCAACCCACTTACGGAACCATACTCGTCCACTACTAATGAAACGTGTTCTCTTTTCTGTACAAATTTTTTGAAAAGCTCGTTGATGGATTTATTTCTTTCGGTAACCAATAACTCCCTTCTCAAAGTTGATAGTTTTTCTTCTCCCTTGTTGGAGATGATGGCTTCCAAGAGTTCATCCTTTAAAAAGAAGCCCGTGATGTTGTCCATACGATCTTTGTACAAGGGAATTCTGGAAAAGCGCAACGGTCTGTTTTTTTCAAAAAACTCTTTTATAGGGGTGTCTTCGGATGCGATCTTCATAACCGTTCTGGGAGTCATCACATCCCGCGCCTGTATTTCATCAAAATAGAGCAGGTTCTTTATCATCGTGGATTCCGACTCCTTGAATACACCTTCTTCGTGTGCAATTTCGGTCATCGCGCTAAAATCTTCCCGACTCAACACGCTTCCATGCTCTCCTTTGGCGCCTACCAGTTTGGTGAAGAGTTGTAACAACCACAATAGCCCCGTCCATTTTAAAACAAATACCATGGCTTTCAACGCTTTTGAGGTAAAATTGGCCAGTTGTTTCCAAAAAGTGGCACCAATGGTCTTCGGGATGATTTCCGAGGCCACCAAGATCAGTATCGTCATTAGGGTGGATACGATACCTACCATTAAATCCTCTGTCAGTGAAAATCCAAAAATGGTTCGCTCGGTGCTTCCATACATTTCAGCATAAGCAACTTTGGCCTGCACCCCGACTAAAATGGCACCTACGGTATGCGCAACGGTGTTGAGGGTAAGGATGGCGATGAGTGGTTTGTCCACATCTTTTTTAAGGGTCTCCAATGTGGTGGCATACTCTTTTCCCTCTTGCTTTTTCACATTGATGAAAGTAGGGGTGATACTTAACAGTACCGCCTCCAAAATGGAGCATAAAAAGGAAAAGAAAATGGATATAAGGGCATAAAATATAAGTAGTCCCATAGAATGGTGCAATGTTTAGTACCAAGATAGGGAATCGGAATTAATTTTTAACGCTTAATCCATCAGCTTTGTAAAAAACATCTTGTAGGGCGGGTCGGATATTCAAATCATACAGTTGTCGGTGGTCCCTGGACGGGTAAACACGATTGGAAAGAAAGATAAACGTCAAATTTTTAACTGGGTCCGCCCAAACAAAAGTGCCAGTAAAGCCCGAATGTCCAAAACTCTCCGGGGACGCCGAAGGGGAGGGGTAGGCTTTGTCCAAAGGGAGTTCGGCATTGTTCAGTAAAGGTTTGTCGAAGCCAAGACCGCGATAATTGTCGTTTTCCGGGTATTGCACGGTGGTGAACTCCTTTACCGTTGCTTCGGAAATGAGCTGTTTGCCAGCCACATTGCCGTAATTTTGATAAAAGAGCATCAATTTGGCCAAGTCATCCGCCGTACCGAACAATCCCGCGTTGCCAGAAACACCTCCTTTGAGCGATGCATTTTCGTCGTGCACCCAGCCTTTTACCACCGACTTTCGGAAGAGTGTATCCATTTCGGTGGGGACAATGGCATTCACATAGTTGTTTTCTTTGGGCAGATAGCCCAAGGTATGACACCCCAAAGGCTGATAGAAATTTTCATCCAGATACCTTTGATAGTCTGTTCCTGTTAGCTGTTCTATCAAACTTGGAAAGATGAGAAAAGTAAGGCCGGAGTATTTGTATTTTTTTTCATCCGAAACTTTGGAGCGGTTGATGATACGGTTCATTTTTCGCTCGAACCGATTGTTGATGTAGAGCTCATCATACACTTGCCCTTGAAATTTTTTGCCGGATGAATCGTGAACAAATCTTCGCTTGATTTGGCCATTTTTCCGAAGCACTTTCTGTAAAAACACAATGTAGGGGATCAAACCTGCCTGATGCGCCAAAATTTCCCGAAGCGTGAGGTCTTTTTTGTCCTTTCGGTGCCGCCAAGGCTTCCAATACGTGCTGAAAGGTTGGTCCAAATCCAGTTTGCCTTCGTCCACCAACTTCATTAAGGCGGGCAACGGCCCAGAAATTTTGGTAACCGAGGCCAAGTCGTATAAATCGTTCAAAGCCACGGGTTGAATGCTGTCGTAGGTGTGGAAACCGTACGCTTTATGAAAAATGACAGTATCGTTTTTGGCCACCAAAAGCTGTGCCCCGGGAAAAGCCAAACTATCGATGCCCATTTCCATAATGGAATCCACCTTTTGATCGATGAAAGCTTCATCGAACCCCAATTTGGAGGGCAAGGCATGGATCAGTTCGCGTTGGGCAAATGCAAAGGGCATCACTAAAGTGATGAAAAGGAACGAAACCGCCAGTTTTTTCATTTGGTCAAGTTTTAACCCAAAGTTCGGATAAAATCCTTTGCAAAATAACTGGCAATGATATTGGCACCGGCCCTTTTAATGGCCGTAAGCTGCTCCAACATCACGGCATCGTGGTCCAGCCAACCTTTTTCCGAGGCAGCTTTTACCATGGCATACTCCCCGGAAACTTGGTATACGGCAACTGGTATATCCACCTCGTTCCTGATTTCCCGGACAATATCCAAATAGCATAATCCCGGCTTAACCATAACGATATCGGCACCTTCGTCAATATCCATTTGGGTTTCCTTGATGGCTTCATGCCGATTGGCATAATCCATTTGATAGGTTTTTTTGTCCTTGGGTACATTGGCGATATCCACGGGAGCGGAATCCAGGGCATCCCGGAACGGGCCATAAAAGGCACTGGCATATTTGGCGGAATAGGCCATAATCCCCGTGTTGAGGAAGCCCTCATCTTCCAAAGCTTCACGGATGGTCAGGATTCTGCCGTCCATCATATCGCTGGGCGCTACAAAATCGGCTCCGGCCTTGGCGTGGGATACGCTCATTTCTGTTAGCAATTCGGCAGTTTCATCATTTAGGATTTGCCCTTCGGCCACAATGCCGTCGTGTCCGTAAGACGAAAATGGATCCATGGCAACATCGGTCATTACAAGCATTTGTGGACAGGCATTTTTCACGGTTTTTATGGCACGTTGCATCAAACCATTTGGGTTGAGGGCCTCGGTTCCTTTATTATCCTTCAGTGTATCATCGACCTTCACAAAAAGTAGGACGGAACATAATCCCATTTTCCAAAGTTCCTTTACCTCTTTTTCCAAATTGTCCAAACTCAACCTAAAATAGTTGGGCATGGAAGGTATTTCTTCTTTGATTCCCTTTCCTTCTGTCACGAACAAGGGCACCAAAAAATCATCTGGCGTCAAGGTGGTTTCCCGAACCAATCTTCTAATGGATTCGGATGCGCGGAGTCTTCTGTTTCGTATGAGTGGGTACATATGTGTAGTTTTAAGCCGTAAGCCTTTAGCTTCAAGCTGTTTCGTTTAAGTTTTTAGTGATGTTTTTATTTATACATCGATCTCCCCGGTTAAATAAAGCACGGCCTTGCCTGAAATTTTAACACGCTCGCCCAAATACTCGCAGACCAGATCCCCTCCTCGTTTGGAAAGTTGTTTGGCCGTCATTTTGGTTTTGTCGAATACTTCGGTCCAATATGGAGTCAGCGATGTATGGGCCGAACCGGTCACAGGGTCTTCGGAAATGCTACAGGAAGGGGCAAAAAATCGAGAAACAAAATCAACCTCATTTCCAGGTGCGGTCACAATTACCCCTCTTGCATCCACTTGATCTAAAAGGAAAAAGTTGGGGTCAAGTTCCTCGATTTCTTTTTGGGATTTATAGACCATCATATAATCTGTTTTGCCCTTCAAGGTTTTTATCGGAGTTTGCCCTATGGCATTGTTCAGTTCCTCAATATTTTGAATGGCCACCAAGTTGTCCGTAGGAAAATCCATGGTCAACCAACCATTGTCCGCCTTGTTCACCGTTAGATTCCCGCTTCGGCCCGAATAAAACTGAATGGTATCTTTTTCCAGTTCATAAAAATGGAAAAGAACGAAAGCTGTTGCCAAGGTTGCATGTCCGCAAAGGTCCTCTTCCACTTCGGGGGTGAACCAGCGTATCTCGTAAAGTCCATCTTTTTTAACGGCAAATGCGGTTTCGGCCAGGTTGTTCTCCTGGGCGATTTTTTGCATTAATTCTGGGCTCAACCACGAATCCAAAATACAGACCGCGGCAGGATTTCCGCCAAAGGTCTGGCTGGTAAAGGCATCTATTTGGTAAATTTTCTGTCTCATAGGTTTGATTTCAAGGCAAAGCTACGGATTAAACCCAATTTTTTGGATTTTGCAGCACTGCTATCAACTGTTCTTCCTCACTTCCTTTTTCTGGATGATGGTCGTATCGCCATTGTACGTGTGGGGGCAGACTCATCAAAATACTTTCAATACGGCCGTTGGTTTTGAGGCCGAACAGGGTGCCTTTATCGTGCACGAGATTGAACTCTACATAGCGGCCCCGTCTAATTTCTTGCCAGTCACGCTGTTCCTTGGAGTAGGGAAGGTCTTTTCTTTTTTCAACAATAGGTACGTAGGCATCCAAAAAACTGTCCCCGACCTCGGCAACAAAATTGTACCAATCTTCCATACTGGTCTCTTCGGTCGCTTTGCAATAATCAAAGAACAACCCGCCGATACCGCGGGCTTCATTTCGATGGGCGTTCCAAAAGTATTCGTCGCACTTCTTTTTATAGGTGGGATAAAACACTGGGTTATGACTATCACAAGCTTTTTTACAAACCGCGTGAAAGCGGGCTGCATCCTCATCGAACAAATAGTAGGGTGTGAGGTCCTGTCCGCCACCAAACCATTGATCTACGATGTTTCCTTGCTTGTCGTACATTTCAAAATAGCGCCAATTGGCATGTACGGTCGGCACCATGGGACTCTTGGGATGGATTACCAAACTGAGGCCACAGGCAAAGAAATCCACATCTTCCACTCCAAAGTAGCTTTGCATACTTTTGGGCAGTGGCCCATGGACTTTGGAAATGTTTACGCCACCTTTTTCAAAAACGGCCCCATTTTCAATGACGCGTGTCCTGCCACCGCCACCTTCTTCACGTTCCCAAAAATCTTGTTGAAACTTGGCGGTTCCGTCCAGTTCTTCCAAGTTGGAAGTAATGCTATCTTGTAATTGTTGAATGTATTCGTAAAATTTATCTTTCATTGTCCCAAAATATGTACCATTCGGTTTTTGTGTTCTGAAAGTGTTGAGTTCCCATCAATTTTGATGGATTCCAAAGCCATTTCCTTCAATAGTTGAACAACTTTTTTTTCCGATTTCTCAGAATTCTGCTGAAAAACAAAACGACCTACTTCATTGTTGTGCAGATCCATTGTCTTTTCCAATTTTTTGTTCGGAAACGAATCTTCGTGCCAATCGGTCACTTTTTTGGCCCACACCAAAACAGTTTTCTCATTTTGCTGCCATTTAAAACATCGTTTGGCGATCAAATAATTCCAAAAAGCGTGTCTAAAGGCATTTGCCGGACCATTTTTATGATGTAGTTTCCCATAATTATCGGTCGATATGGCGATGCAGTCCTTGGTGGCTTTAATGGTAGGCCATATAAAGTGAGGACGGCTCAGGCCTATAAAAATAACTTTCAGTATATTTTTAAGATCAACCCGTTTCAGTACCGCAAAAAGGTTCACTCTTGGTACTCTTTAACCGCATCGATGAATGCTTTTGCGTGGGCTACGGGAATGTGCGGCAAAATACCGTGGCCCAAGTTTACAATATATTTATCCTTGCCAAAATCACGAATCATTTGCGTGACCATTTCCTTGATGGTTGATGGAGGCGAAAGCAAGCGGGCGGGATCAAAATTACCTTGAAGGGTAACATTGCCACCTGTCAAGTACCTTGCATTTTGGGCGGAACACGTCCAATCCACACCTACAGCGGAAGCCCCGGAGTTGGCCATTTCTTTCAAGGCAAACCAGCATCCTTTTCCAAAAACGATTACGGGTGCTTCGTCTTTCAATGCATCCACGATTTGCTGAATGTATTTCCAAGAAAATTCTTGATAATCCTGAGGCGAAAGCATCCCGCCCCACGAATCAAATACTTGAACGGCATTGACACCCGCCTTGACTTTAGCTTTTAGGTAGGCGATGGTGGTGTCCGTGATTTTTTGAAGCAATTCGTGTGCGGCTTCCGGTTGAGTAAAGCAAAATCCTCTGGCCTTGTCAAAACTCTTGCTTCCTTGGCCTTCGACACAGTAACAAAGCAATGTCCAAGGAGAACCTGCAAACCCGATCAAGGGAACTTCATCATTCAATTTTTCCTTGGTCATGGTTATGGCCTCCATCACATAGCCCAGAGTGTCCTGGATATCGGGCACGATTACCTTGTCCAAATCAGCTTGGGAACGGATAGGGTTGGGAAGATAGGGTCCAAAATTCGGTTTCATCTGCACTTCGATGTCCATAGCCTGGGGAATCACCAAAATATCGCTGAACAAAATAGCGGCATCCATTCCGTATCGGCGAATGGGCTGTACGGTAATCTCGGAAGCCAATTCCGGTGTCTGGCAGCGGGTAAAGAAATCGTATTTTTTACGGAGTTCCATAAACTCGGGCAAATAGCGCCCTGCCTGTCGCATCATCCACACGGGCGGACGTTCAACGGTTTCACCTTTTAAAGCTTTTAGGAACAGGTCATTTTTTATCATAGATTTTAATTTGTCATTCCTGTCAAGACAGGAATTTTTTTATGTTTTTTTTGAATTACGCAAGGAACTTCGATTCCGCTCGGCATCCCCACGAACCGATAATTCTTTTATTGCCTGCACCAACACATTTTCCACGGTTGGTTTGTTGGCAATGATTATATTTTTTGAATGCTCTTGAGCTTCTTTGGCCGTGGTTTCCCCAATACAGAACAAGGTACTGTTCCCTACTGAGTTTTCTGAGAGATAGCTTCGGACCCCACTTGGACTAAAGAACAATATGCCATCAAAACCCCTTTGAAACGCCTTTGGGCTTAAATGGGTTCGGTAGACCTCCAATTCTTTATACTGAACGTTATTTTTTGTCAAGGTTTCAGGGAGTTCATCCCTTCTCTTGTTGCCACAAAGAAATAAAAAAGACTTGTTTGGATGGTCTTTCACAAGGATTTCGGCCAATTCTGATGCATTTTCGGCCATTTCAAGCACTTTAAATCCATTTTCCTCCAAAAGCCCTTTTGTTTTTTCACCAACACAGTAGGCACGTAACGTTGATTTCTCCCGACCCTCGGATTGATTCAAAAATACCTTTACGGCATTCTTGCTGGTAAAAATATAGTTGAAGTAGTTGAAGGGAATCTTCACGTCCAGCGGTTCGATTTTTAAGGCATCGTACTCCACGAGTCCCAAACCGGAATTTAGAAAGAGTTCCTTTTGTGATGGGGTCAGTATTTTAGTGGAGAGCACTGTTTCCATTTCTGATTTCCTGCATCAATTTATCGCCCCCTTTTTGCAATACCTCTTCGGCACCTATTTTTCCAAGATCTTTGGCTTCGGACAATTTCACTTCTTTTTTGATGTCGAATTTCTGTTTGCCATCCAACGAGAAAACAACACCTTCAAAATGAACCGTTTGGTCTTTTATTTGTGCCAAAGCGCCAATCGGAGCAGTACAGCCACCTTCCAAGGTGCGTAAAAATTCACGCTCAATGGTGGTTCCCATCTCGGTTTCGGGATGGTTGAGTTCGCCCAATGCTTCTTTGGTGAAATCGTCTTCTTCCTTGGCCACGACCAACATGGCACCTTGAGCTGGAGCGGGAATCATCCAATCCAATTGAATGGCATCTTTGGGCAATAGTTTGATGCGTTCCAATCCGGCCTGAGCAAAAATGGCACCCTGCCAATCATTTTCAATGAGCTTTAGCAATCTAGTGTTGACATTTCCCCGGAGATCAACCACTTGGTGTTTGGGATATTTGTTCAACCATTGCGCTTTTCGCCGCAAACTTCCAGTCGCGATGGTTGCGGGCTGGTCATTTTCCAAAAAGGCTGACCCTTTGTGCACCAAAATATCGTATGTCATCGCGCGCTCCAAAACCGCCACTTGTACTATTCCTTTCGGCAGTTGGGTGGGTACATCTTTCATAGAGTGTACCGCAATATCAATATCTCCTTTGAGCATTGCAATATCCAGGGCCTTGGTAAAGATTCCCGTAACACCCAGCTCGTAAAGCGGTTTGTCCAACACTTGATCGCCCAATGATTTGGTCGGCACCAAAATGGTGTCGTATCCAAGTGCTTCCAACTTTTGTTGTACGGTGGTGGCTTGCCACAGCGCCAATTCGCTGTCGCGGGTTCCAATGCGGATTATTTTGCTCATTTGGAGTGTAGTTCTAGCTGAAAAACTTTCTGGATCAGTTCCAAGCTATCATCGGTATCGACCTCGTTGCTCTTCAGGTGGTTGGCAAACTGCTTGGTGATTTTTTGAATGATCCGGTCTGAGATGATTTCTGCCTGAATTTGGTCGAAACCTTCAATTTTTTTGGTCTGAAAATCGATTTCTTCGGTCTTCATTGTGTTCAGTTTGTCCTTGAGCGCATTGATCACAGGGGCAAACTTGCGGGTTTCCAACCATTTCAGGAAATCCTTTTTAACTTTTTCTATGATAGCTTCCGCTTTGGGAACGTATTCTTTCCGTTTGGACAAGGTCTCATCGGTGATCTGTGAGAGTTGATCCAAATGTACCAAGGTCACATTGTCCAGTTCCTTTACATCGTCCGATACGTTTTTGGGAACGGACAAGTCCAAGACCAACAAGGGTTTTTTGGGATAGATCAATGCTTTGGAAACGGTGGGCAGTTGCGCTCCCGTGGCCACCACAAGTATGTCAGCCTTGCGGATTTCGGTTTGCAGATCGCCATAATCCTTTACGGTCAATTGAAATTTACCTGCAATGTCCTCTGCTTTTTCACGAGTTCGGTTGATCAAGGTAATATGGGAGTTATTGGAGTGCTTTACCAAGTTTTCGCAGGTGTTCCTTCCAATTTTCCCCGTTCCGAACAAGAGGATGTTCTTGTCGGAAATGTCATCAACATTGTCCAAAATATATTTTACCGAAGCAAAAGCTACGGATGTGGCACCAGAAGATAATTCCGTTTCGTTTTTGATACGCTTGCTGGCCTGAATCACGGCATTGCACAAACGCTCCAAGAACGGATTGGCCATGTCCTGTTTTTTGGCACGATAAAAACCTTGCTTTATTTGGCTGATAATTTCAAAATCGCCCAAAATCTGACTATCAAGACCGGTTCCCACTTTGAACATATGCGAAATGGCATCGTGATTTTTGTACACGTAGGCCACTTCCTGGAACTCTTCAACCGTTCCATGGGTCTCATCACAAAGTAACTTGATAAGCTGATAGGGGTGTTGCGCAAAACCGTAGAGTTCGGTACGGTTACAAGTGGAGATGGCCAGAAGACCATCAATCCCGATTTCCTTGGCCTTGCCCAAAATATGGTCAATGGCAGGAACATCCAGGCTGAACTTTCCTCTAACCTCTGCATCCGCCTTCTTGTAACTCAAACCAACGGCATAGAAGGAATTATGTTTTGAAATGTGGTAGTCCCTCATAAAGGATTATAAATCGCAGCACAAAAATAACAGGCTTGTAGGTCAAAAAATAACGCTAGCCGCACTATAAATAACCGTAAGTGTTATTTTGTGGTTTATTTTTCTTAAAATCCATTGAAAGCATCGTTATTATTGATAAATTTGATTGTTTTAAATACAATTTAGAGCGATTCTAAATTAATGAAAACGCAAAATCAGATTGAAAAACAATATGAAAAATATCGCTAGCGGTTCCTATGATGAAATTTTGGTCGAAGACGGGATTTATATACTCAAAATTCAAAACGACGCCAAAGAACCTAAACTTATCGAACGTGATATCGATAGTTCTTACATTCAATTTCACTTTTGTTTAAAAGGAAAATCCAAGTTTAACTTTAATGAGGGGAGCTATTATTTGGAGGTAAACGAAGAGAACTCCTTGCTGCTTTACAATACCCAAAAAGATTTGCCTCTGGACTTGGTAGTTTCACCGAGTTCTTGGTTGGTATCTGTAGTGATGACCATCAGAAAGTTTCATTCCTTGTTTTCGGATGAAGCGGATTATATCCCTTTTTTAAGCGACGATAACAAGGAAAAGAAATATTATTCACAGGAAATGGTGTCGCCGGCAACTGCCGTGGTGTTGAGCCAATTGATGAATTTCAACCTGCATCCATCGATCAAAAAATTATATTTGAAGGGAAAGGTCTACGAGCTGATCTCCCTCTATTTCAACAAAACCGAAGACGCCGATCTGGAACAATGCCCCTATTTGGCAGATGAGGATAATGTGCGCCGCATTCGAATGGCCAAAGAGATCATGATTTCCCGAATGGCCGAACCGCCAACATTGGCAGAATTATCCCAAGAAGTCGGACTTAGCTTGAAAAAGCTCAAAGAAGGCTTCAAACAGATTTACGGGGATTCCGTGTTCGGGTTTTTGTTCGATTATAAAATGGAATATGCCCGCAAAATGTTGGAAACCGGAAAACACAATGTCAATGAAGTTGGGCTAAAGGTCGGCTACAGCACCGCAAGTCATTTTATAGCTTCTTTTAAAAAGAAGTTCGGCACAACACCCAAAAAATACTTAACTTCCAACGTCTAAACAAACCACATATGAGAACCTTCACATTATCCGTGCTTGCCTTATGTTTTATGTTTCAAATGGCTGCGCAAGACACACCTACAGCAGAATCGGAAGCTAAAAAAATGCCTGAGTTGGTACTGATATTTACAAAAACCAAAGGATGGAGGCATAAGTCCATAGAAAAGGGAGTGCAGACCTTGAGAGAATTGGGGCGTCAGAACGGCTTTATCGCGCTACAAACAGAATCGGGGGAAGATTTTACTGCTCAGAATTTAAAGAACTATAAACTGGTCGTGTTTTTGAATACCACACTGGATGTATTGGACAACGCGCAACAAACTGCATTTGAAGGTTATATAAAAGGCGGCGGAAGTTTTCTCGGTATTCATTCCGCATGTGACACTGAATATGATTGGCCTTGGTATGGAAAATTGGTAGGCGGATATTTTAATGGACACCCCAATGACCCAAATGTGCGAAAGGCTAAAATAGATGTGGTAAGCAAAGCACATCCCTCTACGGAGCATTTGCAAGATTCATGGATACGAACAGATGAGTGGTACAACTATAAAGATCTAAATCCTAACACCACCGTTTTGCTCAACTTGGATGAGAGCAGTTACGAAGGCGGAACCAACGGCTCCAATCATCCTATCGCATGGTATCACGAATTTGACGGAGGGCGGTCTTTTTATACAGGAGGGAGCCATACCGAGGATTCTTACGACGAACCCATGTTTCGAAAGCATCTTTTGGGAGCGATTGAATGGTGCTTAAAGCGAAAGTAAGGTCGGTCTTGCCACTATGATTCCAATATTGCTTTTGATGTTTTTCAGATAATCTGCCAAAGGCAATTCTGAGATTTCCACTTCGCCATTTTTGCTGGAAGCATGCAATAGATGCAGTCTCCCATCAGGTTGATGTATGGCGATTCCCGTGTGGGTCACGTCTAACCCTTTAATGGAGGTGGCCAAGGCAAGAATGTCCCCCGACTTGATGAGGTGTTCCTTACTTTCGATTTGGTCCTGTGGCAGGTAGCATAATTTTTCTTTGGCAATATCTTTCTCTACAGCTAACATGGCCTCAAAATTTTCATCACTGGCCAAAAATGGATACAGATTGCGGTGCGTTCCCATAAAATTGATGGGTTTTTCAAGTTCCACACCACCCAGTTCAGCTGTAATGTCCTTGACCAATCCCTTTTTCTCGTTGTTGCGAATCCATTCCGTAAAGTAATGTAATCGAGAGGGATATCCCTGCAAATTCCCATTTCTATACCGAACGGTTTCTAAATTATCGGTAAAATTTTCAAAATCTTTCTGCTGATTTTGGAGCATAAGGCTAAAAGCCAATACATTTTCTACAAAGGTGGTGCAGTCCAGCCCTCCAAAATTCACGACCAAGGTTTCCGTATCGCCAACTTCCAAAGTTTTTTCCACGTAAGGGGTTCCCATAAACGATTGCCCTACCAAAGCTATGGTATCACCTAAGTTCGATGCTTTTGTTTGCTCCAAATCGGACATCTTAACCTCGAAAACAGATTTATCTTCTGGGGAACAAGTGATTTGTTGGGCATTGACAAATGTTCCCAAAATCAAAAAAACCGCAATTATCTTACTCTTCATTTTTATCATCTTTACGTTCAACCGTCAATCGCGTAGTTCTCGCAATGCTCTCGGGATAATTCTCTTGTAAATATTCAATAAGCTTCTCACGGACATGCACCCGTAAATCCCAACCAGTTGGGGAGTCTTTGGAGCTTACCAAGGTTCGTATCTCCACATAATTGGGTTTGGTATCGGTAACTTGAACCACATTCACCTTGCCGTCCCAGAGGTCGGTATTGTTTAGGATTTCGGTTTGCGCTTCCCTGATTTTATCGAACGGAACATTGTAGTCCACATATAAAAAGATGGTTCCCAACAGGTCGGATGACGTCTTTGTCCAGTTTTGAAACGGTTGGTTGATAAAGTAGGGTGTGGGCACGATCAAACGTCTTTTGTCCCAAATGCTCACCACGACATAGGTAAGCGTAATTTCCTCGATGCGGCCCCATTCGCCTTCTACGATCACCACATCATCCAGTTTTATGGGCTGGGCAATGGCAATTTGGATACCGGCCAAAATCGTCCCGATAAACTGCTGTGCCGAAAAACCGATGATGATTCCGGCGACCCCCGCAGAGGCAAAAATGCTGATGCCCACTTCGCGAATCTCTTCAAAACTCATCAACATAAAGCCCGTGGCCAACAGAATTATAATGAAAATAAAAATACGTTCTAGAATGGTAAACTGCGTATAGACCTTTCGTGCTTTCAGGTTGTCCGCTACTCCAATGTCATAATTTTGTATGACTGCCTTTTTTATGATTTTGAGCAAAGCGATCAACACCCAGGCCATCGAGAAGATGAACAGTATGGTACTTGCTTTTTTGAACCAAAATGTTGCGTCCTCCAAGTTGAGAATGTCACGTAGGGCCTTCATTCGGAGGATGACGGAGACAAAAACCAATATAAGCGGGAAAGCCAAACGCTTAAAAGCACTTTTGGGGAGCAAGTATTTCGGGTTCTTGCCCAAACGCTTCATAATGACCGAAGTGGTCCAATACAAGGCAATGAGGACAAGCAGGGCCACACCCAGGTATATGACCGATTCTTTGGAAACATTGTCGTAAAAGGATTCCATATTCCAAAAATAAGGTAGAAAAGTTCAGGGTCAACAGAAAGCTTGAACAAAATCGAAAATCATTATTTCATCATAAGAAAGTATTTTGATGTGGAAAAGGTCAAGTCCGCTTCGTGTTGTATTTTAGCGGCCTAAACTAACAAGCCGTGAAAAAAGGAGTTTTATTGGTCAATTTGGGATCGCCGGATAGCCCAACCGCCAAAGATGTAAAGCCGTATTTGGATGAATTTTTGATGGACGAACGCGTTATCGATGTCAATCCTGTGTTAAGGAATATTATCGTGCGCGGAATCATTTTGAACACCCGTCCCAAGAAATCCGCGGAGGCCTATTCCAAAATTTGGTGGGATGAAGGGTCTCCTTTGATCATTATTTCCGAAAGATTCGCGGAAAAAGTGCAAAAACACACGGAACTTCCGGTGGCTTTGGGGATGCGATACGGGTCTATGTCCATAAAAGAAGGACTGCAGGAGTTGAAAGGCAAAGGGGTCGATGAGGTGTTCTTGGTGCCATTGTACCCGCACTACGCCATGTCTTCCTACGAAACAGTGGTGGTAAAAGCTCTTGAAGTGCAACAACAGGATTTCCCCGAGATGCACTTGACCACATTGCCCGCTTTTTATAGCAATCCGGATTACATCAAAATATTGTCAAAAAGTATTGCCGAAGGCCTTAAGGATTTTGACTACGACCATATCCTATTTTCCTATCACGGAATCCCCGAAAGGCACATTAGAAAATCGGATCCCACGAAGTTCCATTGCCAATTGAATGGCGAGTGCTGCAAAACGAACTCTGTGGCGCACCAAACTTGCTACCGTCATCAGTGTTACGATACCACTGAATTGGTCAAAAAAGAACTGGGCCTGCCCGAGGATAAAGTGAGCACTTCGTTCCAATCAAGATTGGGAAGCGACCCATGGTTGCAACCTTTCACCGATAAAGAATTTGAACGATTTGGTGAGGCGGGCATCAAAAACTTGGCGGTGATCACCCCGGCCTTTGTAAGTGATTGTTTGGAGACCCTGGAAGAAATCGCAATGGAAGGCAAGGAGCAGTTCGAAGAAGCAGGCGGCGGCGATTACATTCATGTCCCCTGTTTGAACGACCGAGACGATTGGGCCGAGCTCATGGCGAAATGGATCAAAGAATGGGAGGAAAAAGACGCTTTGCCCGAAACCAACATCCGTTAAACTCCGCAAAAAATAAGAGAACAAAAGTATTGCTATGAACATTGAAAACTTGGAGCAAGAGCTTCAACCCCTGCGTGAACAACTCAAGGACCATCCAATGTATGCCCAATTGCAGTCGGTGGATGACATTAAAACCTTTATGGAGAGCCATGTCTATGCCGTTTGGGATTTTATGTCGCTCCTGAAGGCCTTGCAGCAGCACCTTACCTGCGTAGGCTTGCCTTGGCATCCTGCAAAAGACACCGCTGTGGCGAGGTTCATCAATGAGATTGTGTTGGAGGAAGAGAGCGATTTTAATGAAAAGGGAGAGGCCAAAAGTCATTTTGAAATGTATTTGGATGCCATGCAGGAAGTAGGTGTGGACACCCAAAAAGTTGAAGCGGTCATTTCATCGTTCAATGATCTAAAGGCAATATCGACCCAGATTGAAGCGGCTGAACTCAATCGGGCGGAAAAGAACTTTCTTCAATTTACGTTTAAGGCCATCAATGGTCAGCAGCCCCACATTATTGCCGCCGCCTTTACCTTTGGTCGCGAAGATTTGATTCCGGATATGTTCTTGGGTATCATTGAACAATCTGGCGAAAACGGGGCAAGTACATACAAAAAACTCGAGTACTACCTCAAAAGGCATATCGAGCTGGATGGTGACGAGCACGGTCCACTCGCTTTGCGCATGATCAAGGCGCTTTGCGGTTCCGATGCCCAAAAATGGAACGATGTTTTGGAATACAGCAAACAAGCCCTTCAATATAGAGTTGAGCTTTGGGACAGTATTGCAGAAA
Organism: uncultured Allomuricauda sp.; assembly: GCA_963677115.1. Taxonomy (GTDB): domain Bacteria; phylum Bacteroidota; class Bacteroidia; order Flavobacteriales; family Flavobacteriaceae; genus Flagellimonas. The sequence continues at coordinate 1,208,318 of OY781874.1, read as the reverse complement.
AATTAAAGGAGCGGAAAGATAATTTGGTAGATGCATTGTAGCTTTGGAGCAGATTTACCGCTCGCATTAACCTAAACACGAAGGACACCCACAAGTATGGCCAAAATCACCTCTGATGAACTTGGGCAGGAACCCATTGGAAAATTACTGATCAAACAGGCCGTACCTGCTTCGATCGGTATTTTGGTGATGTCGCTGAACGTGCTGGTGGATTCCATTTTTGTGGGCAATTGGATTGGTTCCATCGCCATTGCAGCCATTAACGTGGTACTTCCGGTATCTTTCTTTATCGCCGCATTGGGAATGGCCATCGGTATCGGGGGATCCAGCATTATTTCGCGGGCCCTTGGCGCCAATAATAACGAAAAGGCGCTAAAAACTTTCGGGAACCAAATCACATTGACCCTAGTGGTTACCGTTACCATGGTGGCTTTGGGACTTTACTATGTGGATAGCCTTATTCCTGCTTTTGGTGGCAAAGGTTCCATTTTTGAACCAGCAAAGATTTACTATACCATCATTTTGTACGGAGTGCCCTTCTTGGCACTTTCTATGATGGGCAATTCCGTGATCCGTGCCGAAGGTAAACCGAAGTTTGCCATGATCGCCATGATCATACCATCCATCGGGAACCTGGTCATGGATTATATTTTTATTTATGTATTCGATTGGGGAATGCATGGAGCAGCTTGGGCAACCACAGTAGGATATTTGCTTTGTTTCCTTTATATACTTTACTTCTTTCTTTCAAAAAATTCTGAACTAAAGATTGATGTTTCACATTTTGGATTGGACAGGCCCATTCTTCGGGAAATCGGTTCCTTGGGATTTGTGACCTTGGCCCGGCAAGCGGTTACCAGCATCACGTATTTGTTGATGAACAACATATTGTTCAATTTGGGCGGCGAGGCCATGGTTGCCGTGTATGCGATTATCGGCCGAATGTTGATGTTCGCGCTGTTCCCCGTTTTTGGGGTTACGCAAGGATTTTTGCCGATTGCCGGCTACAATTATGGAGCGGTAAAGTACGATCGGGTAAAGGAATCCATTTACACCGCCATTAAATACGCCGCCTTGATGGCCACGCTTGTTTTTGTGGTGCTGATGGTTTTTCCTTCGGAAATCGCCTCCTTGTTTTTGAGCGACCGTCCAGGATTGTCCGCGGAAGAAGCGGAAACCAATAATTTTGTGCTGCAACACATACCCTTGGCCATGCGATTGGTTTTTGCGGCAACCCCCATAATTGCCGTACAGTTGATCGGGGCAGCGTATTTTCAGGCCATTGGAAAAGCGATTCCGGCACTGTTGCTGACATTGACCCGTCAAGGCTTCTTTTTTATCCCGTTGATTTTGTTGCTTCCCAATTTTATGGGCGAGATAGGCGTGTGGTTGTCATTTTGTATTGCTGATGTGCTTTCTACCATTGTGACCGGATTTTTTCTAAAGAGGGAAATAGATAAAAATCTTCAGGCAAGTGTGGCTTCGAAACAAGATTAGGCTTTCTCAGGCAAGAGCGTGGCCGCTTTGCTGATGATTTTCCATTGGCCCGACAACTTTTTTAAAAGAAACAGATCAATAAATTTCATACCGTTTGATTCAATCCAGATTTCCGCTTTAGCGGTGGCGATATTATGATCTATATCAATGCTCAAGATTGTTGTTTTCCTGCCATTGAATTTTCCTTTGGGTCGGTTTTCGAAGAGTGCGGCATATTCTTTCGGGCTAAGCACCCATAGCTCTTGCCCCTCTCTGGACAGGAACAGATCTGCGTTTTCATAAAAGGCTTCTTGGATCAATTCTTGATCGCTGTAGGATGATCCTTCCAAGTACTTGTTCAAGGTTTCACGGATAGCTTTATCTTCAGACTGGGAAAAGCAGTTGATGGTCAACAGTAGAGTTAAAATAGAAATGATTGTTTTCATGATGTTTTAATATTTATTGTGGAAGTATTTGAATGATTTTCCCATTTTCTTCATCCGTAAGCAGGTACAATTTGCCTTGGGGACTTTGCGCTACTTTTCTCGAACGAACCCTATCATCCAGAAAAAGTTCTTCGGCACTTTTAAGGGTGTCCCCAACGATATGAAACCGCCAAAGACTACCTCTTGAGAGTCCAGGTACAAGCAAGTTGTTTTTCCAATGGGGGAAATCATTTCCTGTATAAAAACAAAGTCCTGTGGGGGCAACGGTATGTTGCCAAAACCAGGCTGGTGCAGTAAAGCTTACATGCTCCAATTTTGGTGGAGAGTAATCATCGCTTCGCAGTTTTCCGGAAGTAACGTTGGGCCAGCCGTAGTTGCCCCCTTTTTTTAATATATTGATTTCGTCACCTTGAATTGTTCCATGTTCCGTAAACCAAATCGTACCGGTTTCTGGCTGCACAGCAATACCTTGTGTGTTTCGAATGCCCATGGCATAAATGCTTGGAATGGCTTCTTTTCCTAAGTTGGGATTGTCGTTCGGTATAGTTCCATCCAAATTGAAACGATGAATCTTGCCTCTGGGGTCCGTTGCGTCTTGGGCAATGGGCAAGACAGGTTCATCGTGTTCCCAGAAAAGACGTTCGCCGACCGTAAGGTATAGTTTATTGTCCGGACCAATGGTCATTCCACCACCATAATGGTAGTTGACGTAGGTATAGGGTTCTGCAACCAAAATGGTTTTATGATTGGTCAAGGAATCATTTTGCAATTGAGCTTGAACAAAATGGGTGGTTTTCCCAACTCCTTTTTTCTTGGCAGCATAGGAAAAGAAGAGTTTTCTGTTTTTGTCAAAACCTGGATGAAGCAAAACTTCGAAGATACCCGAATTGTCCCCAATGTGGATGGCACCGATACTATCGGTCAAGTCCTTTGGGAATCCTTTAATGGTAATTTTGGTTTTGGTTTGAAGGTTTACTTTAACCAAAGCTCCATTTTTTTCCGTGACCAAAGCTTCGTTTTCGTTTAAAAAAGCAATGCTCCAAGGACGATTCAATCCTTCAAAAACTATTTTTTTCTTTGGTGGAAGGTGGGTCGTGGCGTCCGTTGTCGGACTGTTTTTGTTGCACCCTACCAAGAGTAGGACAATGAGAAATAATTGATAGCGCATGGGATAAATTTTTCCCCAAATGAACGGGTGCTAGCAATCAAAAGCTTTAAAAATCATGATTCTTAAAACGATTTTTACCTAGGAAGGACTGTTTTGCCTCCTATACTGGGATGGTGTTAGGTTGGTAAATGACTTAAATGCCAAATTAAAGGAAGTCACGTTTCCAAAACCCGAATCGTAAGCAATGGAAATAATTTTTTCATCCTTTCCGTGGGGTGATACCAAAAGTTCTTTTGCTTTCTCAATCCGGTGGAAATTCACAAATTCTGAAAAATTCATCCCCCTGTTTTCATTGACCACTTGCGAAAGAATTCTGGGAGATGTTTTCAACGCTTGAGCAACTTCTTGGAGGGATAGTTTGTGGTTTAAATAAACTTCCTCTCTTTCAAATAGCGTGTTGATGGAATCCATTATGCCCATCGAGGTGGTTTGACTTATGGTTGAGGCGGTATATTTTTCCAATGAAAAAGTATGGTTGCGCAGCAGAAGGAAGGAAAACATATATACCAAAAGAGAAAAAAAGAGGGCGCCACCAATATAAAAAGGTATCAAGCCGGCAATGTTGCCGATATAAAAAGCCCAAATCAGCACAACACCAATCAAAAGATTACGATACCATTTATAAATTTTAGGTTTATTGTCTTTATGGTTGTTGACCAATAATCTAGTGGCCATGATCAAATACGTCAAAAAATGGACAAAAACTGCATCGTAGATAAAATAGGATAGGAAATCTCCTCGATTTGGTATAGTCCAGCACAACAATGTGAATAATAGGTAGGGTAAAAAATGTAAGTAAATGGTCCAATACAGTTTTCTTTTTTTATGGAACAATGCTTCTCCATATTGCCAAAGGCTTGGCCCCACCAACAAAATTCCGGCAATACCAATGTTTCGTTGCCAGGCCTCAAGGTCGAGGTATACATTTAAAATCGATTTGCCAATGCGGAGAACCAGTCCAAGGATAACCAATACCAAAAACCGATGTGCCAAGCGATTTCCTTTTTTAAGGGTCAATAAGTAAAAGCATAGAAAGATCCCTTGGACAATGCCCAAGCTGCATAATATCAATATGACGATGTCATTTTTCACATATTAAAGATAAAAAGTTGAAGTCATTGGACAACTTTCATTATTTTAGAAAACAAACAAACTGAACAAATGAAGAGATTGGCACCTGTATTACTATGCGTAATCATGATTATTTCTTGTAACCAAAAACCAGAAGAAAAACCCATGTACACACTATTTGTTGGAACCTACACCGATGGCGATAGCGAGGGCATCTACACCTACACTTTTGATGCGAGTACTGGAGAGCTTTCCGGTAAAAAACTGGCTGCCAAGTTGACCAATCCTTCCTATTTGGCCATTTCAGAAGATAAAAAGAACCTCTACGCGGTTCAGGAAACAGCGGATTTTGACAGCTTGGGTGGAGGAGTTACCGCCTTTAGTTTGAACAAAGGTGTTTTGGAGCTTCAAAACAGTATGGGCACCCATGGGGCGCATCCTTGCCATGTTTCACTTTCGGGTGATGGGCATTTGGCCGTAGCGAACTACACAGGCGGCAATGTGGCCTTATTTTCTCTAAATGACGATGGCTCATTGGCAGACGCCCCACAAATCATTGATCATAAAAAACTGGACTCCGTGAAAACATCGCATGCCCATATGGCCCAGTTCAACGCAGATGGACTTATGGTAACCGATTTGGGACTGGATGCCATAAAACGATACTATCAACAGGGGGATAAGTTTGTGCCCGCAGAACAAGCATCCATACCCTTTGAAGATGGGGCGGGCCCTCGCCATTTTACCTTGGGCAACAATGGAAAAACACTCTACGTTATCAATGAACTGAACAGTACCATTTCTGTTTTTGAAAAAGATGCTGGGGGTAACTTTGGAGAAGTTCAAGTAGTTCCGACCTTGGCCACGGATTATGATGGCGAAAGTTTTTGTGCCGACATTCATTTATCACCGGATGGAAAGTTTTTGTACGGTTCCAACCGTGGGGAAAATACCATCGTAATTTTTGCTGTTGACGAGAGTTCAGGTCAATTGGAATTGGTGGGAAGAGAATCCGTTCACGGGGATTGGCCCCGAAATTTTTCCATAGATCCAACAGGCGAATTTTTGTTGGTCGCCAACAAAAAGACCAGCAATATTGCTGTCTTCAAAAGAGATGGGGAACAAGGAACGTTGACCTTTCTAAACGAAGTAAAACAACCTAATCCGGTTTGTTTGGTATTTGAGTAAAAATATCACATCGAGTGAGAACGCGAAGCGTTTTTGAATCGGGATGCTATTGTTCTAAGTTCTCGATACCATTTCCTTTGGAAACCGCTCGAACTGACTTACCATCTATTTTTTTGAAATGAACACAATCACACCAATGACCGCCAACACAGCCAGAACAGTAAAGAAGATTTTCCAGAAACTATAAGGTCGTGTGCCCGAAATTTGCCCGTTTTCCCCATTGATAAAAAAATTGTATTCTTTGCCATTGTAGCGATAGGCACTCACATAAACCGGCAATAGAACATGCTTAAAAGTCTCCTCGGAGAGTTTCATGTCCATGGAAAGCACACGTTGGGTGTCGCCACCGATATCGCGCCTGCACCAAGAATCTGCAATGTCCTTTGCCACCTCTTTGGAATGCAAATGCCCATCCTTTAAGGGGATGGTATATTTTTCGGTAACAAATCCGGATAAAAAACCACTGTTGAACGGTTGAAGCTTTTTTAAATCCCAAAAGGCAATTTTACTTGGAATTCTTCCGGCCTTTTGGTGCGAAGCTTTGATCAAGGTATCGTCCACGAAGCCCGATACTTTACCAGCAGCGGGGTACCATCTGGTTTTACGGACTCGTTGGGTCACCATTTTTCCATTCGAATTACGGACTCTTTTGGTCTCATAATAATATTCGCCGCGCTGACCTGTATAGGAGGCGTACAATTGTGCATCAAAGGTCCAATAGGGCAAATAAAGCCCTTTGGTAAACTGAGGGTCCAGAGAGGCTTTTTTTAAGTTGTTCGGTGCAAACCATAAACGCTTTACCCACTTCTTAAAAATGATGAAGGATTGTTTTTTATCAATTTGAAAAGGGAGCACCGCACCGGGCAATATCCAATTCTCTTTGTAGGCGTCCTCTATTACCAAAGGCTGACCGCAATACACGCAATGGAGGGATTTGTAGTTTTCTTCCACATGTTGGTCGGCACCGCAATTTTTGCAATGCAGCATGGAGACTTCCTCGCTGTGCTTTTGTGAGCCCATTTCCTGTAAAAACGGCTGTAGCTCCAATTCCTCAAACCCGTTTTTGTCCACCGCAATGGCCTCTTGGTGGCCACAATATTCACAACTGATACTTGTGGTGCCAGGCTTGTATTTAAGCTCCGCCCCGCAATTGGAGCAGGCCTTTTTGAGTTCGGATTTTTGGATTTTATGTTCTTCCATATCTTCATTCCCGTGAAGGCGGGAATCTTGATGGTTTAAGGATCCCTGCTTTCACAGGAATGATGGTATCATTAGTGTTCCGTTTGTCATTTCGAAGGAGTTTACGACTGAGAAATCTAAATTGCAACGCAGGGATTTCTCAATCGTTGCCGAGCAAGCTCATTTCGAAAGGACATTGAATAATAAACTATTCCGTTGGTAAGGGCGGCGGCGTATTGCCTCCCAAGAACGATTTCAACTCATCCACCTCTTTCAAGGCCGTCCATGTGGACATGCCCTGTTTCCAAACCAAACTATCGCGGTTAATGGTTCGCGAAGCAAAAAGGGATTGCATTTGTTCAAAGTTCACGGGGCCGTGCTGTGTCCCGTTGGAAGCATAAAAATACATCGTTTGTGCAGGCATTGGCGGAGGTACTGCTCCACCCGACGATTGCGCCGCTTGTTGTGGGGCTGCTTGGGTGCTCCCGCCCATCATACCGCCCATTTGTTGGGCCAGCACAAATCCCATGCCCATGCCCATTCCGGCACCGGCGGTACCGCCTTCGTTTTGGGCAGCTGCCTCAATGGCTTTGGCGGTTTTGAACTTTGTCAATTTATCCAAATCAAGCTTATCGATGCGGCTGTACTCGAAGATTTCCTTTTTAAGGTCTTCCGGCATGGAGACGTTTTCGATATAGAATTTTTCCAAGGAAATCCCTACGCTTTCAAACTCGGGCGACATAACCTCGCGGCACGTGTCCGAAAGTTCGGTGGTGTTGGCAGCATAGAGTTCGATGGGCAAATTGGCCTGGCCCACGGTATTCGTGAATCGCGTGGCAATCAAACTTTTTAAGTGCTCGTTGATTTCAAAATTGGTAAAGTTGCTGTCCGTACCTACGATATCCTTAATGAATTTTCCGGCATCGGAAATTTTAAAGGCATAGGTCCCGAAAGCTCTGATTTCCACCAGGCCAAAGCGGTCATCACTTAAAGTGATGGGGCTTTTGGTCCCCCATTTCTCATCGGTGAACAAGTGGGTGTTCACAAAATACACCTCCGCTTTAAAAGGAGAGTTGAAACCATATTTCCAACCCTTTAGGGTAGCCAGAATAGGCAAGTTTTGTGTAGTAAGTTCGTAGGTGCCGGGGGTAAATACATCGGCCAATTGCCCCTCGTTGATAAAAACGGCGGTCTGTCCTTCGCGAACGATTAGCTTCGCGCCGTTCTTTATTTCATTCTGATAACGCTCAAATCTGTGCGCAATGGTATCATCCGTATAGTCGAGCCACTCAACAATGTCAATAAACTCGTTGCTGAGCTTTTCTTTTATTTTTCCAAAAATATCCATGGTCGTGTTTTTAGTTTAAATGATGCTTAATTTATGAAAAATGAAGATTACTTCCGTTAGATTAGTGTGAAATGCAACGGGTTTGTTACATATTGTTTTTTACGGCACTCACCGTCACCAACAATTGTCCCACGTGCCGTTGACTGTGTTCTGCTGCATGAAACAATAATCCTATTACCGTTGAAGGCAATTTTTTCCGTCCCACAAAACGCTCTTCGGTAAGAATGGATGCAGGAGTATTTTTAAAATATTCCAAAGCCTGATTTACCTTTTTTTCAAAATCGGCGATCAATTGTTGGGACGAGGGCGCGGATTCTCCATTGCCTTCATTTTTTAAAAAATGAAATTGCTCTTCGGTCAATCCCTTGTTATCGGCGTAGGTGAGCATACGGTCCAATACTCCGGTAATATGTCGTAAATGAAAGCCAATAGAAGCCCGACCAAATGGATTTTCCCAAAGTTTATCCTCGGGAAAACCCGCTAAATAGGTCTTTATTTCTCGAACAGACTGTAAAAGCGCATGGGCCGCAGGCTGTAGGAGTACTGGTACATCGGGTATGGCGCCACTAAGCCAATATTCTTGGGTCGTTGGCATTGTCTTTAGTTATCTATTTTAAAAATCCCTATAATCCCCGGAGAGATATTTATTGGCCTTTTCTTCCTGGAACTGTGCGGTTTCCGCATCCCAATGCAAGGTTTCTCCTGGAAAACGACCGGCAATGGTGCCCAACAGAATGGTTTCTGTCAATCTTGCGGCATAATCAAAAGGAGCGGTGGTAGTGTCCTTGCCCAAACAGGCATCCACAAATTGGTGGTAATGTTTAGGTCCCTCGGTACCATAATTCCTGATAGGCTCACCCAAATTGTGCTCTTCGGATACCTTGGCTATTTCTTTGGAGATATCCACATATTTGCCACGAACGATCTTTTTGGGCAATTGCATAAAATGGGGCAACAATAAACGTCCTTTGGTTCCGACGAACATGGCTCCTTGTTCTGGCAACTCATTTTCACCGGCAACCCCTGCATCCAATGAAATGCTGTTTTCATCACTTTTACCGGAGGTCTTTTTGTCCTTTTCCATTTCCATGCCGGGCAACATAAGATCTTCGTGCATTTCTGGGGCACCCGGGCCATCATACCAAATCCATTTTAAGGATTTGCCGGTGTATTTTGTGCCGGGGAACTCATAGGTCACGGTGTTTTTTTCCGGAAAACCGAATCCGTTGGTGGGACGGCACTCCGTCATAATGGTCCTGGGCACATCGAGTTCCAAGGCATTGTAGGGCGTATCAAAAATATGGACGCCCATATCGCCCAAGGTACCACAGCCGTAATCCATCAGTTTTCTCCAATTTCCGGGGTGGTACATGCCATCTTTATAAGGTCTTTCCGTGGAGGTTCCCAACCAAAGGTTCCAATCCAATTGTTTCGGCACAGGATCTTCTCCTTCAGGTAATGGGCCATCATATCCCCAGTTCTTTGGGGACCATGCATGTACGGTATGCACTTTACCAATAATACCGGACTGAATCAAAAGTGTGGCGAGTTTGTAATCGTAAAAGGAATGCACCTGTATGCCCATTTGGGTGATCAAGCCTTTCTCGGCGGCCACCTTTTTCATTTCCCTGGATTCGGAAACGTAGTGGGTCAATGGTTTTTGACAGTACACAGGCTTGTCCATGTTCATTGCCATTAATGAGGCCGGGGCATGTGTGTGGTCAGGGGTGGAAACAATTACCGCATCGATTTCGTCTCCCATCTCTTCCAGCATGGTACGGTAATCAAAAAAGATACGTGCTCCGGGGTGCATTTTGTGTGCCGTGGATAAGTTGATCGCATCCACATCGCATAGTGCTATCACTTCAACAGCACTATGGGAAGAGACCGCTTTTAAATCCTCCATTCCCATGTTACCGACCCCAATATGGGCGGTGCGAAGTTTGTCTTTTGGGAATCCTGCCCTTAAAATTGAAGGTGCCAGCATAATACCGAGCGCCCCAACACTACTTTTCTTTAAAAATTCTCTTTTGTTCATGATCTGGAGGTTATAGTTTTTTAATTTTTATGTTTCTGAACCAAATTGGACTTGAATGGTCCTGCAGGGCAATGTACCCAGTTTTGTATTTTCCATAATCAGGGGCGTTGTCCCATTTTCCCGATGCTTTTTTTGCATTCCATTCTTCCGACCAGGGAACGAATTCCAATAGTTTTTTACCGTTGAGCCAATGCTCTACCTTTTCGGGGGTAAATATGATTTTGGAAGAATTCCATTCTCCTACAGGATTCAATTGTTTTTGTGATTCATCGGCAACATGCATGGCATAATCGGCCCCTGTTTTTTGCCAGTCTTGCAGCAGTTCCGGATGTTCAGCGCCAAACTGGGAATTGTACCCTGTAAGATCATGGATGTTGGCATAGTTTTCATCATCGATGATCTGATATTCAGGGGCCACCACGGGAGGACCTTCATATCCTTCCTTTACATGATAGAATATACCACTGTTGGCTCCTTGAGGTATTTTCCACTCTAAATAGAGTTCAAAATTATCGAACTCTTCGGCACCGTAAACAATATCTTTTCCACCGGTATAATCCTGTTCCAGACCAAGTTCGGTGTCAAAGGTCAGGATGCTGTCCTTTATGGTCCATCCGGGAGGAAGGGAATCCATTCCGTACCCGCGCCAGCCGTCCAAATTGGTCCCATCAAAAAGGTGGGTCCATTCGGATTTTTTCGCTTCGGGTTCGCTGATCGTTGTTGCTTCTTTTTTGTTGGATTGGTTCTTGCAAGCAGCTATCGCCAAAATCAGGACGGCGTACTTTAAAGATTTAAGCATTGTTTAGTTTTTTAAGTTTTATCTGCTGGGTTAAAGTACAAAATATTGGACAACTTTTTTGCTGCACTATAAACCGGAAATTTTTGCACCATGCTTAATAAAGCATGGTTTTTATGCTAGGCTAGGTATGTGCTGTTATATTTTTACAAGAGTTGTTTTCATCCTTTTAGTTGACGGAATATTTCCTGTAATGCACTGTCAATCTGAGGTTTTTTTCCTTCTAGTCGGTCTTGGAAATTTTCGGGAACAGTTATGTCTGGGCTAACTCCTGTTTTTTCCAGGTTTTTTCCGTCCAAAGTAAAGCATCCCCATGCCGGCAATCTGTAAAAAGAACCATCCACCAATCCTTTACCAGAGGTAAAAATGATCCAACGATACGTTTCCGTACCTATTATTGTGCCTAATTTCAAAGCTTTGAATCCGGCAGCGGTCATTTCGGCATCGCTGAGCGATTGTTCGTTTATTAATAGAACAATGGGTTTCGCAGCTGGGGCAAAATTGGGTTGTGGAGCTAGATTGCCGTCTCTATATTTCCAATTGAGATAAGGTTTTTGAGAAAGAAACTGTAAGACCTCATTGTGTACATTTCCTCCTGTATTGTAACGTAGGTCTAAAATCAATGCTTCCCTTTGGAAGGTTTCCGATACCATTTCCCTTTTAAAATTTTCAAGTTCGCCGCCCCCCATATTTTTCATATGTACATAGGCAATCTTTTTGTCACTTTTGGCATCTACGTATTTTTGGTTCTCATCTACCCATTCATCATATATTAGATTTCTTTGTGCATTTGTGCTTATCGGGTGTATGTTTATGGTGGTCGTTTTGCCGGATCGCTTAAAATCCAATTGCATTTCGGTATCCAATGAGGGTTGGTTAAAGTAGGATTCCCTGTTTGTTGAAGGGTCAATTTTTTTGCCATTTACGGCAACCAATACATCTCCTTTTTGGAGGTCTTTTCCAGATACATCCGCTGGACCATCGGGAATGATGCGCTCTACAGTATAAGGATTTTCATTAGAGAATTCAATACCGGCCCCCAATGTCTTGGTCTTGTAAAATACGTTTTCCTCGTCACCACGGGATCGAAAACCAAAGTGGGATGTATTTAGCTCCCCCAACATATCATTAAACAACAATCGCAATTGATTTCGGTTGGTGATATAAGGCAGATATTGTTCATATTTTTTACGGAGCAATGTCCAATCTTCCCCGTGAAAATCCCCATCGTAAAAATTTTCTTCGAAGCCGGCCCAAGCTTCATGAAACATTTGGTTGAATTCTTCGGAGAGATTTCTACGGAAAGTAAAGTCGATGTCTATCTTTTCTGCCTTGTTTTTTTCTACATCAAAGGTGTGAATGTTTCCCTTGCTCAAGAGGTAATAACTTTCTTTGGCATTTGCCAATTGATAGCCGTTAAATTCCTCATCCAGTACCTTTTCTATCTTATTTTTTTCGAAGGGCTTAATTACGGTTTTCCAAAGTTTGGTTTTTCCTTCATCATGGTTGCTCAAATAGAGTACGTATGTTGTCTCATCTTTTTGAATTACAAAAGGGCTTGTCTGTCTTCCAAAAGATGGGCTTATGGCCGTAATTCTTTCCATGATACCATCTTCGTTGATTTTGATGGTTATCGCTTTTTTATCTTCTTTTTCGGCTTCTTTTTTCCTGTCCTTATCTGTATCTTTCTCTTCGACTTTAAACAATTCTTCATACTTACCATAAGTGAAGGCATCCTCATATTTGTCCAAAGGCATCTGATATATTTGGGATTCGGAAAGACCGTATGGGTACGAAGGTTCCGTTAAATTCGATACCATATAAAGGTATTTTCCATCTGGAGACCAAGCAGGGGATCTTTCCGTAACCCCAGTATTGGTCAGGTTGATTGTTTTTTTATCCGAAAGGCGAACGACAAAAATATCCGACTCAAAATTTCTGATGGCGCTATATACAATATGGGTGCCATTGGGCGAGAAGTATGGTTGAGGAGCGTATAGTGCCCAAAACTCATCTTTTACCAATACCGAGCTTTTAAAATTGGACATGTCCATAAGGCGCAACTCGTCACGCCCGCTAATGTACAAAGCTTGTTTTAGGTCTGGATCCAGCACAATATTTACATTGTTTTTCAGGTCGTTGGTATGTTGTTTTTCTGAGGTGCTACCGTCACCTGCAATAGTAAATAAATTGGCATAACCGTTATGGGTCCTATTGTACAGCAGTGTTTTGTTATCTTTTAACCAAACCACTTCGAGTACACGCTCTTTGGGATTTGTAATGATGTGTTTAACGAACTTTCCTTTTACATCTGACACAAATAGTTCTCCCCTAGCTATAAATGCCAATTTTTTATTGTCCGGGGATACAGAAAAATTGGTGATGTTGCCCTGTACCTTAAAGTCTTGGGTCTTGGTCAAAGTACTGTTCGTTGTTATTTTAATAGGAACCTTCTTGGTAGTTTTATTGCTAACATCATAGCAATAAATTTGATAGTCTTTGCCGAAAACAACTGTTTTGCCGTTGGCACTAATTTGTGGACGGCCTATGGAGGAATCAAACTTGGTCAGTTGAATTTTGGAGTCTTTCTTCAATTGATACAAATTGTACTCGCCGTTGGCTCTGTCCGAAACAAAATAGAGACCACCGTTTTGATCGATTGTGGCCCAAAGGTCTTTTCCGTTATAGGTGGTATATTCCTGATATTCTTTAGTGTTTGGGTTGTAAGATTTTATATTGGGGTTGTAGGCTCCCTTGTATCTTTTTCGATGGGTGAAATTTTTGCCTTCCCAGCTCTCGTTAAAAAACACCTCTTTCGTCTTGGGATGAACAACAATATTGGCCACGGTATTAAAATAGTTTTCAAAAAGGCGTTTAGGAGTGCCCCCTTCAATGCTTATTTCATAGCCGGAGTAGCGATTATTTCTGGAGGAGGTAAAGTAAATGCTTTTTGAATCCCAAGACCAACTGTCCATATCATCGGCAGCATCGTTAAAAGTGAGCTGTTTAATGGTGCCGCCATTAAGAGGCATTACATAAATATCCTTGTTGCCGAATTGTGTAGCGCTAAAGGCGAGCCATTTTCCGTCAGGAGATATATTGGGCAATGTTTCTTCACCATCCATTGCAGTCAACCTTGCTGCCGTTCCTCCATTGGCGGGAACACTCCAAAGGTCTGAGTCATAACTAAAAACAATAGTTTGTGCACTAGGGGATATGGTTGGGTCCATCAAAAAATGAGACTCTTGGGCATTTATAAAATTGAAAAGTATTACGAAGAAAAGAACAAAGAGTTTCTTGAAATTCATGAAGTGTTGAATTAATAAATTTTGAGAAAAAAGAAAGAACAACTAAATAGTAGGCAATTTAATAATAAACACTGAAAAAGAATCTAAAGAGAATATCTTTAAAAGCTTTTCAGTAATTTTAGTGCTACTAACTCAACACTTTATCAAATGAAGACTTGCTTTTTCAAAATTGGTATGCTCTTGCTTACCGCTACATTGTTTATTACCCCCATGCATTCCCAGCGCAGAAATAAAAAACAAAGCGCACCCGAATATCCCGAAGAACTTTACTCAAGTTTGGAGTACCGGCTGATAGGACCTTTCCGGGGAGGACGTTCCGGAACTGTTGCCGGCGTGCCCGGAGAGCCGGACCTTTATTACTTTGGCGCTACAGGAGGAGGGGTTTGGAAGACCATGGACGGCGGACTTACTTGGGACAATGTTTCCGACGGTTATTTTGGTGGAAGTATCGGTGCCGTTGAGGTGGCCCAAAGCGATCATAACGTAATTTATGTTGGTGGTGGCGAGCAAACCGTTCGCGGTAACGTATCATCAGGTTATGGCGTTTGGAAAACTGAGGATGCCGGTAAAACCTGGAAATCTTTGGGCTTGGACAAAAGCCGTCATATTTCCCGAATGCGAGTTCACCCCAAGAATCCCGATATTGTTTATGCCGCGGTAATGGGCAATTTGTACAAGCCCACCGAAGAAAGAGGTGTTTACAAAAGCACAGATGGAGGGGAATCATGGAAAAAGGTACTTTTTGCCAACAATATGGCCGGTGCCGTGGACTTGACATTTGATCCCAATAATCCTAGAATAATGTATGCCTCCACTTGGAGAATAGAGCGTACACCGTATAGTTTGAATAGCGGGGGAGAAGGCTCTGCACTTTGGAAAAGTACGGACAGTGGTGAAACCTGGACCGAAATTTCCAACAATGAAGGGTTTGCAACCGATACATTGGGAATTATTGGTGTGGCCGTATCTCCCAAAAACAGTAATAGGGTTTGGGCCATGGTGGAAAACAAGGAAAAAGGAGGATTGTATCGTTCCGAAGATGCAGGAAAAACTTGGTCGCTGATCAATAGTGACAGAAGCCTAAGACAACGTGCATGGTACTACACAAGAATTTATGCGGATACCGAAAATGAAGATGTCGTATATGTATTGAACGTGAGCTATCACAAAAGTACCGATGGCGGAAAAACATTTGAATCATCCAATGCGCCACATGGTGACCACCACGACCTTTGGATCGCACCCGAAGATTCTAACCGTATGGTAATGGCGGACGATGGTGGGGCACAAGTAACCTACGACGGAGGGCAAACATGGAGCACCATGAACAACCAGCCCACGGCACAATTTTATAGAGTAACAACAGATAATGCTTTTCCATATCGAATCTATGTGGCCCAGCAGGATAACTCAACGCTTCGAATCAATTACAGGAGCGATGACCGTTCCATAGGGGAGGATGATTGGCAAGAAACTGCAGGAGGAGAATCAGCGCATATTGCCGTTGACCCTACCAACGACGATATTGTGTATGGCGGTAGTTACGGTGGGTTGTTAACAAGGGTGAACCATGCCAAGAACACAACAAGGGCCATCAACGTTTGGCCGGATAACCCCATGGGGCATGGGGCCGAAGGGATGAAGTACCGTTTTCAGTGGAACTTCCCTATCATGTTCAGCAAGCACGACCCCAATAAATTGTATACCTTTTCCAACCATGTTCACATGACGACCAATGAAGGGCAAAGCTGGGAACTGTTGAGCGACGATTTAACCAGGAACGACCCCACAAAATTGGTGTCGAGTGGAGGGCCCATCACCCAGGATAACACCAGTGTGGAATATTACTGCACCATTTTCGCCGCCAACGAAAGCCCTTTAAAGGAAGGTTTATTATGGGTAGGCAGTGATGATGGTTTGATTCATGTGACCAAAGACGGTGGTCAAACATGGGAAAACGTTACCCCACCAAGTATGCCCGAATGGAACATGATCAACAGCATTGAGCCCTCCGCTTTTGACGAAGGCACTTGCTATGTGGCCGCAACCCGATATAAGTTGGGCGATTTTGCACCGTACCTCTACAAAACCACCGATTATGGTAAAACTTGGACCAAAATAACCGACGGAATCGAAGATGAGCACTTTACCCGTGTGGTAAGGGAAGACCCGAAAAGAAAAGGGTTGTTGTATGCAGGTACGGAAACCGGTATGTACATCTCTTTCAATGATGGAGCCCATTGGGAAAAGTTCCAATTGAACTTGCCCATTGTACCCATTACCGATTTGACCATCAAGGATGATAACTTGATCGTGGCCACCCAAGGTAGAAGCGTTTGGGTAATTGATGACTTGACAGTTTTGCACCAATTGGATGATGCGACAAAATCTGCAGATGCTATTTTGTACAAACCAAGGGACAGTTACCGCACCAAAGGTAGCGCTTCGAGCAAACCATCAAAAACAGAAGGTGAAAACTTGGCCAACGGAGTGATAACCCATTTTTACTTGAAAGATTTCTCCGAAAAGGACAGCGTCGCACTGACCTATACCAAAATGAACGGGGATACTTTGGCCACCTATAGCACCTACGCCAAGGAAAAAGACAAAAAACTGGAAGCCAAAAAAGGAGGGAACACCTATGTTTGGGACACCCGTGGCAAAGGAGCTGAAAAATTGGACGGTATGATTTTATGGTGGGCCAACCTAAGCGGCCCCAAAGCGGTTCCTGGAACATACAAAGTGAGCCTGAACGTGAACGGGACCGACCAAACGGAAAACTTCACCATTCTTCCCGATCCAAGGGCAGAGGTTACGGTGGCCGATATGCAGAAACAGTACGACTTCATCACCGAGGTGAACGAAACCGTGGACAGGGCGCATCAGTCCATCAAAAAGATCAGGGCCATTAATGGCAAGTTGGACGAATTCATCAAAAAGTACAAAGATGATGAATCAACAAAAGCTTTGGTGGAGAAGGCCAAAAAGATGAAGGAGGAATTCAGTTCCATTGAAAAAGAACTGTATCAGACCAAAAACAGAAGCCGTCAGGATCCATTGAACTTCCCCATCAAACTGACCAATAAATTGGCGCACTTGAACAGTTTGGTGTCCATTGACGATTTCCCTCCAACGGAACAGGATATTGCCGTTAAAAATGAAATGTCAGGCAAAATAAATGAGCAATTGCAAGCATTTGATGCCTTGGTCGACGAGGAGATTTCAGCTTTCAACAATGAGTTCAATCAGCTTAAATTGAATTATTTGAGCATCGAGGAATAAATAAACCAGGCCCTTATGTTTTTTGCATAGGGGCTTTTCATTTGCACAACATACCGCAAGCATACAAATCAACCATTACCATGAAAAAAGGACTGCTTCTTTTGCTAAGTGCCCTATACGGCACGCTCTCATTTGCACAGACCGCCAACGATTATTTTGAACCCATGAAATTTAGGAACATCGGACCGTTTAGGGGCGGACGTTCCGTAACCGCAAGTGGCGTTGTGGGCGATCCGCTCACCTATTATATGGGCACAACGGGAGGTGGCCTCTGGAAAACCACCAATGCCGGAGGACAATGGGAGAACATCTCGGACGGGTTTTTTGAAATGGGTTCCGTGGGTGCTGTCGCTGTGTCCCAGTCCAGTCCTCATATTGTGTATTGCGGTATGGGGGAGCATGCGCCAAGAGGCGTTATGACCTCTTATGGAGATGGTATGTACAGATCCAACGATGCCGGGAAAACGTGGATCAAAATAGGCTTGGAAAAAACGCAACACATTTCCCGTATCATTGTCCATCCGACCGACCCTGACATTGTTTACGTAGCTGCTCAGGGAGCCTTATATGCTCCGAATGAGGAACGAGGGGTATATCGCTCCATGGATGGCGGAAAAACATGGGAGAAAATATTATATGTGGATAAAGGTACGGGTGCAGTGGAACTTTCCATGGATACCAACAACCCTTTGGTGTTGTATGCCGCTATGTGGGAACACCAACGAAAGCCCAACAAAGTGATCAGTGGTGGACCTGGAAGCGGATTGTACAAAAGTACCGACGGAGGGGACACTTGGAAAGAAATGACCAAAGGACTGCCCGAAGAGAAAGGAAAAATGACCATTGCCGTTAGCCCTTCCAACTCCGATAAAGTGTATGCGTTGATCGAAAGTGATTCCAATCAAGATAAAGGAGGTTTATTTGTTTCCAACGATGCTGGGGATAGCTGGCATATGGTGAGCGGCGACAACCGATTGGTACAGCGAGCTTGGTACTATATTGAAGTTTTTGCGGATCCCAACGATGAAGATACCGTGTATGTGTTGAGCGCCTCCATGTTCCGTTCCGAGGATGGCGGAAAAACGTGGGAGACCATTTCCGTGCCGCACGGGGATACGCACGATTTGTGGATCAATCCCAATAACTCCAAGAACATTTTGTTGGCGGACGATGGCGGGGCAACCATTTCTTTTGATTATGGAAAAAATTGGACGCTTCAAGACAACATGCCAACCGCGCAGTTTTACAGGATCAGTACGGATCACCTTTTTCCTTACAATATCTACGGAGGGCAGCAGGACAATACATCCGTTAAAATAGCCAGTCTTTCCGTAGGTCGATGGGGCATCAGCGAAGAGGATTGGCACTATGCTGCAGGTGGGGAAAGTGCCTTTTTGGCCTTTGATCCCGATAACCCCCGCTATATGATGGGTGGAAGTTATTTGGGAACCATTGAGTTGTTGGATATGGAATCCAAAATGTCCAGTAATGTGATGGCAGCACCCATTCAATATTTGGGAAGGGATGCCCGTGACATGAAATATCTCTACAACTGGAATGCTCCGGTGATATGGTCCAAACACGAACCGGGAACCTTTTATCACGGAGCACAACTGGTTTTGCGCACCAAGGACAATGGAGTGACTTGGGAAGAAATATCCCCAGACCTTACCAGAGATCAAGATGAACTCCAAGGCAAAGGGGGAGGACCCTATACGAACGAAGCTGTAGGTGCCGAAAATTATGGCACCTTGGCCTACATCATAGAGTCACCACATGAAGCCGGGGTTTTGATCACAGGCAGTGATGACGGTTTGGTGCAGATTACCAAAAACGGTGGAGAATCATGGGAGGATATCACCCCAAAGGGATTAAAAGAGTGTTTGGTGAATGCCATCGAGGTATCACCACACGACCCAGGTACTATTTACATAGCGACCACACGATACAAGTTCAACGATTATACCCCAGGATTGTATAAAAGCACCGATTACGGAAAGAGTTGGACGAACATTAGCGAAGGAATTCCCTACGGAGCCTTTACACGTGTAGTACGCGAAGACCAAGAGCAAAAAGGACTGTTGTATGCAGGTACCGAAAAAGGACTCTATGTTTCGTGGAACGATGGCAAAAAATGGGAACCACTGCAATTAAATTTACCAAAGACACCGATTACCGACCTAAAAGTGCATCAAGGTGATTTGATTGTGGCAACTTCAGGGCGCAGTTTCTGGATTTTGGACAACATCACCACGCTTTCCCAACATACGGGCAACACCGATGAGCTGAAAATATACAAGCCAGAAGTAGCCATCCATGGAAATTGGGGAAGTCAGTTAAATAGCAGTTCCAAGAGCGTGACGGGAACCAGCTCCTTCGAAGGGGTAAACCCGGCCAATGGTATGGTGATCTATTACAACCTTCCCGAAAAAATGGATTCCACCGAGGTGACGATGGAAATTTTGAACGGACAGGGCAAAGTGGTTCGAAGCTTTACCTCCAAAAAAGATGAAAGCTACATACCGCACCATGGCGGTGGGGCCCCACCAAAACCAGTTTTGGGAAAAGACAAAGGGCTGAACCGTTTTGTTTGGGATTTAAAAACCCCTATTGTGCCAGGTATCCCCGGGGTTTATATAGAAGCGAATTTTACCGGACATAAAGTGCCGCCCGGAGAATACACCATTAAGATGAAAGCGGGAGGGGAGACGGTTTCCACACAGGGAAGCATTGTGCCCACCCCGAATGCAGATATCACACAAGAACAGTTCGAAGAACACGACGCCATTATGAACGATTTTGAGCAGAAGTTGACCGATATGCACAACAAGGTGAACACATTGAAAGAAGTTCAAGGCCAGTTGGAGAAATTGATCAAAGATCTGGATGATAAGGAACTTAAAGGCGAAGGCCAAGCATTGCTTGATAAATTGAAAGCGTGGGACGGTGAAATGGTACAGCGGAAATCACAGGCCTATGACGATGTGGAGAACTTTCCCAACAAGTTTACCGCAGAATACCTGTTTGTAATGAACCACAGCAACAGTGCATTGCCACAGATCAATCAACCATCAAAAGACAGAAAGGCAGAACTGGAGGCACAATGGGTGGGGTTAAAAGAAAGAGCGGAAGCCCTCATGAACACGGAAATCCCTAATTTTAACGCCAAACTTTGGGAGAATGGCATTGGAGCCATTCGTATGTAATATGTAAAAACCTGAGCAATTGTATCTATATATCAAATCGTTGCACCTCATATTTGTGGTGACTTGGTTCGCGGGCCTGTTCTACATCCCCAGACTGTTCATCTATCATATCGAAGCTTGGCAAAAACCTTCGCCCGATAAAGAGATTTTATCCGAGCAGTTAAAGTTGATGACCAAGCGGCTTTGGTATATCATCACTTGGCCCTCTGCTGTTTTATGCGTGTTTACCGCCATTTGGTTGTTGATTTTAATGCCAGAATGGTTGCAACAGCCGTGGATGCACGTTAAGCTGGTATTTGTGGTACTACTTTTAGGGTATCATTTTAAATGTCATCAGATATTTAAGCAATTGCAGCGAGATGAGGTCAAATACACGTCAAAGTTCATGCGGATTTGGAACGAAGTGGCTACCATTATCTTATTTGCCGTAGTTTTTTTGGTGATCTTAAAGAGCGCATTCAACTGGATCTATGGTATTGTCGGCATGTTTGCATTGATGATTTTGTTGATGCTGGGAATACGGTGGTACAAAAAAGTAAGGGATAGAAACCCCGATGCGTAAAAGATAAAAGTTCAGATACAGATCTTGGCCCAAAAAGAAGGGTTTAAATCTCCGGTACCTGAGCTTAACACTGGAAATTGCTGTTTGTTTGGCTCGATAATTGCTTAAATTTAACTCTAAAATCAAGCAAGCTTGTTAGGAAAACTCTCCCTACGTTCACGCATATTTGTCTCTATGATCACTTTGATCGTGGTCGCTTCCGTGTTGATTGCAGGCGTTACGGTCTATCAATATAAAGAGCAAGGAAACGACTACCACAAAGAAAGGTTGGAACGGAAGGAAGAGCAGCTCATCAAGAGTATCAACTATACGCTAAAGGAGACCACGTATCCCGTTACCACCGAAAATTTGCATCTGATTTTTAGTGAGGAGATTTATGAAATAGCGAACATTCAGAACGTAAACTTTAATATTTATGATCTTGAGGGCAACTTGATCAAAAATTCAAGACCAAGCTTCGAATCCAATACCATTGCCACTTGCCTGGATGCCGAGGTCCTTAATTTTTTAAGGGAGAGTGGAGAGACCAAATTGGTGGAAGAAAAGAGAGCGGCCGGGGATAATTATCAGGCGATCTACACCTACATCTATGACCTCAAGTTTAAGCCTATCGGGATCTTGAATCTACCATATTTCGAGGATAACACCTTCAACAATATGGAACTGCGGGAGTTTCTCTTCCGTTTGGGCATGGTGTATGTCCTTATGCTCATTGTTGCCATTTTCTTGGCGTATTTTATTTCAAAATACATAACAAGGTCGCTACAGACTATTTCTGATAAAATCAACCGTACCAACTTGACCCGTCAAAACGAAAAAATCTATTTGGAAAGCCCTGGAGAGGAAATCGGAAAACTGGTAGACTCCTACAACCGAATGATAGATGAGCTTGAGGAAAGCGCGGTAAAATTGGCCCGTAGCGAACGTGAACAAGCTTGGCGGGAGATGGCGAAGCAAGTGGCGCACGAAATTAAAAACCCGTTAACGCCCCTTCGTCTCACGGTCCAGAGTTTTGAGCGTAAGTTCGATCCCAGCGACCCCGATATACAGAAAAAGGTAAAGGAGTTCTCCAAGACCTTGATCCAGCAAATCGATACCATGAGCAATATTGCCACGGCTTTTTCCAGCTTCGCGGACATGCCCGCCCAGCAGAACGAGACCTTGAACGTGGTAAAGGTGGTGAAGTTGGCGTTGGAGATCTTCAATGAAAATTATATTCATTTTATAGCCGACGAGGAAGAACTGGTAGCCAAATTGGACCGCACCCAATTGATACGGGTTATTACAAATTTGGTCAAAAATGCGATCCAGGCCATTCCCGAAGTGCAATCACCAAGAATTCTGGTCACTGTGGCAACGGTGGGTGATCGGGTAAAGATTTCCGTTGCCGATAACGGACTAGGGATTCCGGACGAGAACAAGCATCGGATTTTTGAGCCCAAGTTTACAACTAAGTCCAGCGGGACCGGTCTAGGATTGGGAATGGTAAAGAACATTGTGGAAAACTATGGAGGAACCATTACCTTTACTTCAAAGGTTGGAAAAGGGACGGTATTTACCATAGATTTTCCAAAGGAACAGAAGAATTAAAGGCAACTTATATAGTCGCCAACCCAAATAACAATCTACATGGAATACGAAAACATTTACATTGAAGAAGAGAACAATTTGGCCACTATCACCATAAACAGGCCCAAAAAGCTCAATGCACTAAATAAAAGGACCATAGAAGAGCTGCATGTTGCGTTCAAGGAGTTGGACGAAGACCCGGAGACCAAGGTCATCATCATTACAGGAAGTGGTGATAAGGCTTTTGTGGCAGGTGCCGACATTTCTGAATTTGCCGATTTCTCGGTGAAGGAAGGCCGACAATTGGCGGCAACGGGCCAACGCAATCTATTCGATTTTGTGGAGCATCTATCCACCCCTGTTATCGCGGCCATCAACGGATTCGCATTGGGCGGGGGTTTGGAGCTGGCGATGGCATGTCATTTTAGGGTGGCCAGCAGCAATGCCAGAATGGGACTTCCGGAAGTATCCTTGGGTCTGGTTCCCGGATATGGGGGCACACAACGCTTGCCACAGTTGGTGGGCAAGGGCCGGGCCATGGAAATGATCATGACCGCCGGTATGATCGACTCCGATAAGGCCTTTGGTTATGGATTGGTAAACCATGTGGTCTCCAGCGAAGAATTGTTGCCCTTTTGCACCAAAATTGCGAGCAGGATAGCGAATAATTCTTTTGTTGCCATAAAACACGCAATAAAAGCGATAAATGCTGGTTTTAAGTATGACGCTGATGGCTATTCGGTGGAGATTGATGCTTTTGGCACTTGCTTTGGGACCGATGATTTTAAAGAGGGAACCACTGCATTTTTGGAAAAACGCAAAGCAGATTTCCCTGGATCATGACCATTGGCCTAACCAAGCCCAATCATGAAAAAATACCTGCTTCTACTATTATTTAGCTTTGTGCTGACAGGCATGGCCGTCAATGCACAGAAAATGCCGGTTTCCTACGATTTTGGAGAAAAATATAAGGATCGCTACCGCTATTCCAATCTCGTGGCGATCGATGAGGACGATTCTGGTGGCTATGTTCTAGTACGTGCTTATTATCAGGGGCTTATACTTAAACCTAAAGGATACCTTATAGAGAAGTATAATAGCGACCTGGAGCTGGTAGCGGAATATAACTATAAGCTAAAAGGCTTGGATTTTGTAGATGGGTTCCTGAAAAATGGTCAGTTGAACCTTTTGTTCCTCAATTACAACTCTAACCGGGGCGAATACGAATATTGGGTGCACAGCAGTCCAATCATCGATTTTAATTTTCAAGAGAAAAAATTGCTCTCCATTGCTTCGGAGCAGGTGGAGAATCCTGTTGGGAAAAATTATTATAACCGAGATTTTTCGCGTGGATTCACCACGGCCATCCTCTTTAATGAAGAAAAAACAGGCTTTGTAATCAGTACACATCATAAAAAAGGAAAGAGCAACAAGCATATGATACATATGTATGATACGGCTCTGAACAAAAAATTTGAGTTTGATTTCTCAGCTGAGATTGAAGAAAAAAACTACGCTTTCGAGAATGTTGCTTTTTCCGAAGACCTCCAAACCGCGTACATTGTGGGCAAAGCCTATTTTAAAAAACGAAGGTTCAGGGTTGACGAAAGAAAGTTTCAATACGAATTGATCAAAGTGTCCCAATATGGGGGTAAAACTCAGTCTTTTGTAGATCCCGGAAAGTATCCTGAAGCATTGTACCCCGTTTTGATGGAGGACAAACTGGTCTGTACGGGTTTTTATGCCGATAGAAAGGACAACAGGTACAATGGAATCGTTTATTTTGATGTTAACCCGAATTCCTTGGATATTCGTTCCCAGAAGTACAACCCTTTTTCACAGCAGTTTATGGACGATAAATTTGGCCGCGAAGAGGATAAGGATATCAAGAACCTCATATTTAAAAATGTTGAGGTGACCGATAAGGACGAAATATTCTTTAACGCCGAAGAGTACTTTGTAACCACCGGATTGGAGACCACCGGTGCTGGACAACGGGTTAAGATAGAGCGATACCACCATAACGATATCGTAAGTGTAAAGCTTGGTTCCGACGGAAACATGGAATGGGCCAGGAACATTAACAAAACAGAGGTTACCCAAGGCGATGGAGCTTATGCTTCGTACAGTTCGTATTGTAAGGATGGTACGACCTATTTTTTTATCTGTACCGCCGCCGAAAACCCGCAGTTGATCAACAACGAACGTTTGATATTTAAGCAAGGCTTTAGCAGAAACCGAAATGTTTTTATGATTTCGTTGAACGAAAATGGTGTAATGGACTACGAAAAGATCATTGATCAGCAAGAAGCCAGATTGCCACTTATGGTTTCCAAGCCCTTAAAGGATGAAGCTGGGCACAAAATGCTCTTTTATGCAAAACATGGTAGCAGGAAACAACTGGTAAAAGTTGACTTTAAATAACAGGACAACACATACTTCAAAAAAACTGGCCTCCGATGGAGGCTTTTTTATGTTTTCAATTTTAAAAAGAAAGAAAAAACCTACATTAAAATATAACCATCAATTGAACTGGGCCATTCATCAAGTCGTAGCCCGCATTGGTGAATTAGGGCAAAATACAACCAAAGAACCATCATACATTTGGACTATTAACCCTAATAAAAAAATAATTATGAAAGTATTAAAATTATGTAGTATCGCCATGTTGGCCATGTCAATAACATTGGTTTCTTGTTCTGGATCAGATGGAGAAACCGGACCAATTGGACCTGCAGGCCCCCAAGGTGAGCAGGGGGAACAAGGTCCCCAAGGTGAGCAAGGCAATGCAAATGTACAGGCTTTTTCTTTTAATATTGGAGATGAAGCAGATTATACACAACTTCCATTTGATGTTTCTGATTTATTGGATGACACCACCAATTATGCATATCTCTATTATATAGAGTATCAAGACAACATAGTTATTTCAATGCCCGGCACTTTAGGTCTTGGCAATGGAGAATATGCCACGATAGCCAACAACGCTGGTTCGGGAGACATTGTTGTACAATTTTTTCAATCAGACGATACAGCTTGGAACGTTCCTGGCGGATTGTTCACAGAAGTGATGATTATAGCTATCGAACTATCGAACACCTCCAAAAACGCTCAAGAAAGCATCATGTCAGAACTGAAAACTGCAGGTGTAGATACAGCAGATTACACTGCGGTAGCTGAGTATTTCGGATTGAAATAAACAAGATTTTAGTCCTTTTAAGGGACAACCTAACCATTAATTATAAAGCCGGGCATTGCCCGGCTTTTTCGTTGTACAATTTTTTGCCATGTTATGTGGAAAGGAAATAATCCATATATTTGGAATAAATCCAAATCATGTCGTCCAAAGAAATTTTGAAGGGGAGGGGAGCTCAAAAGAATACCGACAATCGGTTTTTGCAGCAGGTGTTCGAAATGCGGGACGATTTTTTGGAATTTTGCCGTTTGGAAGGAGAAATAGTCGAAAGCAATAAAACACAGTACATACCCATTTTCCCAAAAACCATTGTGAAC
The DNA here is from genome assembly GCA_963677115.1 of uncultured Allomuricauda sp. Lineage (GTDB taxonomy): Bacteria > Bacteroidota > Bacteroidia > Flavobacteriales > Flavobacteriaceae > Flagellimonas. Next base: position 1,182,168 of record OY781874.1, on the reverse strand, counting down.
AAGGTGGATAGTCCCGATGTGGGTATGGGATACTCCATGAATCCCTACCAAGGATGTGAGCATGGCTGTATTTATTGCTATGCCCGAAACACCCACGAATATTGGGGCTATAGCGCTGGGCTGGATTTTGAACGGAGGATATTGGTAAAAAAATCGGCGCCAGAATTATTGGAGGCCAAGATAAAGCATAAAAACTGGAAGCCGCAGACCATTGTTCTATCGGGGAATACAGATTGCTATCAGCCCGCCGAGCAGAAGTTCGAAATTACACGAAAATGTCTTGAGATTTTTTTAAAGTACCGTCATCCCGTGGGCATCATTACCAAAAATTCATTGATACTGCGCGATCTGGATATTTTAACCCAACTGAACGAACATCGATTGATCACAGTCAACATATCCGTCACTACCTTATCAGAAGAAACAAGGCGTAAACTGGAGCCCAGAACGGCATCCATCCAAAAACGGCTCAAAACAATCCAAGCCCTATCCGAAAATAAAATTCCTGTAAATGCAATGCTTGCCCCCATGATTCCGGGGATCAATTCCCATGAGTTGCTGCCACTGGCAAAAGCGGTAGCGGATCATGGCGCACTTTCTTTCGGGTTGACGGTGGTGCGGCTCAATGGGGCCATTGGGCAAATTTTCTCCGACTGGATAAAGAGGGCCATGCCCGATAGGGCGGAAAAAGTACTGCATCAGATCCAGGAGTGCCACGGAGGAACCGTAAACGATAGTCGGTTTGGAAAAAGGACAAGGGGCGAAGGCAAAATCGCGGAGCAAATACATGAAATGGCCCAAATTGCGAAGAAAAAATACTTTAAGGGAAGAAAGTTTCCAACACTGAACATGGAACTTCATGAGCAATACAAAGACGGCCAAATGAAATTGTTTTAGCCTCAACCGGCCAAAAAAGCTTTGTTCTATTCAAAAAAGATGCGATTTTCTAAAGCAATTTTCTTCTACCGTCAATTCAAAACGGCTATTCATCAATTCAATAGGGGCACCGGTCAATTGGCAGGTGAATTTATGGGCAGATGCGCTTAGTTTTAAGTTTTATAAACTTAAAACAACTATTATGAAAGCAATTAAATTACTTTATATGGCAATGCTATGTATGGCCATGGCTTTGGTGTCTTGCTCCGGTGAAGATGGGGAGCAGGGACTACAAGGAGACCAAGGGCCTGCTGGTGAGCAAGGAATACAAGGTCCTCAAGGATCACAAGGAGATCAGGGCGAGCAAGGGGAACCTGGAGAGCCGGGTGAGGACGGTAATGCCAATGTACGCCGTTTTAATATTTCGTTGGAGGGGTATTCTGGTTCGACTTTTCAGGTTCCTATGCCAACCGAGGTGACGCAAGCGGATATCGATAATAATGCATTGTTTTTTTATATTGAAAACTTTGAAGTATTCTATCCTTTACCCGGATTATTAGGTTTTACTACGTTCGGTAGTGTTAGATATCTTTCTGATTTGATTATTATAGATTTTAAAGATCCAACACTTGATTTTGGCTCTCTATTTGTACAAGAAGGAAGTTATGAGAATCTAATATTATTTGTAGTAGAGTCAAATATCGTAGGTAAGAACAATCAAGAAAGCTTGATGAACGAACTAAAGGCAGCCGGCGTGGATACCAGCGATTACCATGCAATGGCCAAATATTTTGGTCTGGAGTAGTAAACGGATATGCGTCTTGTAAAAGACTCGTATTTGCTCGGAATAACAAAAACAAAAAATGGCCCAAATTGGGCCATTTTAATATAATTATAGGGATTTTATTTCAATTCCCAGCCATCACGGTAATCTCGGGTTACCCAATCGTTGGCTTTATCGTAGTTGGTAATCTTCATATTGTCGCCGTCCCAGAAAAGTTTTCTTCTACCAGGAAAACCATATGGATCCCAATCCCCCAGTTTTTTACCTTCCTTAAGTTCTTTGTATTGATACGCTTTTACCGCCAAGTTGCCCATTAGTACGGTTTCTGTAAGTCGTCCCGCTTTTTCAAAGTTGGAAGAGGTAGGCGTACCATTTTGGCAGCCATCCACAAAGTTGGCAAAATGTCCATTGATTCCACCGGGAACCCTATCATATTTCGGTGCCGGGGATTTGTATAGATTCATCATTTCGGATGGCAGTAATCTTGCATTTTGGGAATAGGTATCGCAAATCAAAATGCCTTTATCACCATAAAAAATACTTCCTCCACCAGAATCACCAATGGTCTCGCCATCCTTAAGCTCGTCCGGTAGGTCTGGTTTAAGACCGCCATCGTACCAATTCAATGCAATGTCCCCGTGTTCTTCGTGCTCAAACTTTAAATGGATTTTAGAAGAAGGTGGACAGGAGTGGCTATAATCTGCCTCTACAAAATCATCCACCCAAACCGTTGTGCAACTGGCCTCTGCTTCGGTGGGATATCCTAGATCAAGAACACTAAAAGGAGTTTCCATAATATGGCATCCCATGTCGCCCAATGCACCTGTTCCGAAATCCCAGAAACCTCTCCACTTAAATGGAAGATAAGCATCGTTGTAGTCTCTCATTTTTGCAGGGCCCAACCAAAGGTCCCAATCCAATCCCTTTGGGATTCGGTCTTTTTTGGTGGGCAGTGGCACCCCCTGTGGCCAAACAGGTCGGTTGGTCCAACAGTCTATGGTATGGACTTTTCCAATGATGCCGGATTCTACCCATTCGCGGGCAATTCGACTACCATCACTGGATGCTCCTTGGTTCCCCATTTGGGTCACAATGCCCTGCTCTTTTGCCACTTGGGTCATTAATCGAGCTTCGTATATGTTGTGCGTAAGAGGTTTTTCCACGTAGGCATGTTTTTTCTCGCGCATAAAGGGCAAGGAAATGGTCGCATGCGTGTGGTCCGGACTGGCTACGGCAATGGCATCGATGTCACCTAAATGCGCATCAAAGACCTTTCTAAAATCCTTGTATCGTTTTACATCAGGGAATTGCTCGTAGGTTTGTTGTGCGCGACGGTCATCCACATCGCAAAAGGCAACAAATTTCACTCTTCCGGTATCGTTCAGGCCATTAATTACTGAGTTTCCCCTTCCGCCGACCCCAAATCCGGCCACATAAAGGGTATCGCTGGGAGGAATGTGGGTTTTCCCCAGTACGTGACTGGGTACAATCGAAAATGCTGCCGAAGCAGCGGCGGCATTTCTGATGAATTTTCTTCTTTGCATTATGTTTAGTTTGATATTATGTGAGTCCACAAGATACAAAAAAGGGGAAGAGAAATCCTATGCCTTATGCATCACCGTTCCACTCTTGGTAAAACTGGTCAAGGTAGTCCAGCATAAATTGATGACGTGCCTCGGCCAGTTTTTTTCCAGTAGCGGTGTTCATTTTATCCTTGAGCAACAACAGTTTTTCGTAAAAATGGTTGATGGTGGGCGCATTGGAGTTTTTGTATGCTTCTTTGCTCATGTTGAGGTTGGGCGGAACATCCGGATTGTGCAGTTCCCTGTTCTTAAAACCTCCGTAGTTGAACGCTCTGGCAATACCTATGGCCCCAATGGCATCGAGTCGGTCGGCATCCTGTACAATTTGAAGTTCTTTAGAGGTATATGATCCTCCGGTTTTGTCCAGGCTATTTTTAAAGGACATATGCTTGATGATGTTCACTACGTGGTCAATGGTCCGCTCATCAACGGAAAGGGATTCCAGAAAATTTTTGGCAGTTTTTGGCCCAATGTTTTCGTCTCCTCCATGGAATTTTGGGTCTGCAATATCGTGAAGCAAAGCAGCCAACTTCACGACCGTAGGATTCCCTTCTTCATGCTTCAACAGCAAATGGGATGTATTGAGAACACGTTCAATGTGGAACCAATCGTGACCGCCCTCGGCGTTTTGGAGCGCTGCCTTTACAAAATCGATGGTTTGTTGTGTCAGCTGTTCTTCCTTCATCATTTATTGTTGACCCCGTCAACTATCTTATTTTCTATTTGCACAATAAGTTCATCGAGATTGCCTTTGTTCTCCATGGGAGGATGTACTTCAAAGGTAACATGGGAACCGAGCCCCATCGGAAACTTTCCGTAACGCAATAATTTCCAGGAATTGTTGATGCTTATGGGTACGATCAATGCAGAAGGTGCGTTCTTCATCATCACCTTAAGGCCAGTGGTCCTGAAGGGTTTGGGCACACCGTTCCTGCTTCGGGTGCCCTCGGGGAAAATAACGGCACTACGGTTGTTCTCGCTAATGTACTTGGCCAATTTTTGAAGCTCTGCAATGGATTGTTTGGGGTCTTTTCTATTGATCAATGCCGAACCGCCGTGCCTTAAATTGTAGGATACACTGGGAATCCCTTTACCAAGCTCGATTTTGCTTACAAACTTGGGGTGGAACTTGCGCATATACCAAATAATAGGGGGAATGTCGTACATGCTCTGGTGGTTGGTAACGATGATCAAGGGCCTATCCGAAGGAATGTTCTGTTCGTTCTTGAAGCTATATCGGGTTCCCAGAACATTGGTGCACCGCATAATGAACCAATTTAAGATGGAAACACTTTGTTTGTGCGCATTGTACCCGAACACTTTTAAGCAAAGCCATTGTATGGGATGAAAAATGACCAGAACCAGACCAAACAGCAAAAAGAAGATAACGGTAAAAGGGTATGACAACAGTTTTAGCACGGATACATGTTTAAGTTACTGTAAAAATAAAAAAACCACCCTTTAAGGGTGGCGTGTTCCATATCTTAATTTACTTGATTTTAGCAATGCTCGTTGTAGGCTTCCATCAGGTTTTCTGCAATGAGCTCGGCAGGTCTTCCCTCAATGTGGTGTCTTTCGATCATATGCACCAACTCTCCATCCTTGAAAAGGGCCATGCTCGGGGAAGAGGGGGGAAAGGGGACCATATGGTTTCTCGCGGTAGCTACGGCTTCCATATCCACACCGGCAAAAACAGTGACCAAGTTGTTTGGAGTTTTACTGTTTTGCAAACTCAATTTAGCAGCAGGCCGTGCATTGGCCGCCGCACACCCACAGACCGAGTTGACCACCACCAATGTGGTTCCGTCCTTTTTTAGGGCATTATTTACAGCTTCACTTGTATGTAGTTCTTCAAACCCGGCACTTGCCAAGTCTTCGCGCATAGGTTTTACCAATTCTTCTGGATACATAGACTTCTTTTTGATTATGTTACAAAGATACGGTATTGTCAGGATTTTTTCATCACCGTTAACATTGCTTAAAGCTTTGTTTCTTAATCAAACCCCTATCTTTGCGCTTTAAATTTTGAAACATGGTCAAGTGGATAGCCGCCTTGCTCGGTTATTTTATGTTTAGATTTCCCGGTGCTGTATTGGGGTTCATCGTAGGCACTTTTCTGGACAATTTTGGAGGTTCCGGAAAGAGGCCCGGGTCCATTTTCGAAAATGTGACCAGACAATCGGTCTCTCCGGCCGATTTTGAGCTTAATCTATTGTCCTTATGCTCGATCATCATAAAGGCAGATGGACAGGTGAACCAGAGAGAACTGGATTACGTGAGGCAATATTTTTTGAGCACTTACGGAAAGGAAAAGGCGAATGCAATTTTTAGGACATTCAACGAGGTCATAAAAAAGCGGGAGATTTCCGCTCAACGCATATGCAGTTTTATGGTGCAGCGTACTCGGTATGAGGTGCGTTTGCAAATGCTACACTTTTTATTCGGTATTGCGCAATCCGATGGACAGGTTAGCAAGGCGGAAATTGAAAAATTAAGGGAGATTGCAGGATATTTCAGGGTAAATCAACACGATTTTGAAAGTATCATGGCAATGTTCATCAAATCTACGGACAACTCGTACAAGATTTTGGAAATCCAGAAAACGGCTACCGACGATGAGGTGAAAAAAGCGTATAGAAATATGGCCAAAAAATACCATCCCGATAGGGTGGTCACCGAAAACGAAGCTATTCGTAAAGGGGCCGAAGAAAAATTCAAGGAAGTACAAAAAGCATATGAGGCCATCCAAAAGGAAAGGGGCATCTCCTAAGCAGTGGCCGGATTCTTTCTTCGCTTACTCTTCTTTTTAAGTTTGTTAATGTAAATGATGGTCCCTGTTATGGGCAAACTGGTCGCGATCAAGCAGGCCAAGAAATATATCCATTTGCTGAAGGTGCCATAAATGCTTCCTGTGTGGATTGGTTTTATCGCTGACGCAATTTTAACATTTAGCGGTTTATCCGCATAGATCTCTTTGCTCACTACCTCGCCCGATCTGTGAATTTGCAATCTGTCTTGGGCAACTGTGGACCAAGAATCGTCCGCTAGTTTCCTAAAACTGTAGATGGGATTTTCATCATTGGGCAAGCTTACCGATAGTTTTCCCTCGTAGTTCAGTTCTTTGTTGGCCATGGCCATAGCTTCTTCCAAACTGATCGATTCTTCATTGTCGAAGCTTTCCCGGTCAATTTCCGGACCTCCGCCACGGTTACCGAACACCCGAGTGCCCATTATGGCACTTAGACCCTCTCGATAGCCTTCGAACGACCAGCAAAGCCCGGTAATGCCCATAATCAGAATCAAGATGCAGGCATAAAAGCCTAAGGTGTTGTGCAGGTCATGGTTGATGCGTTTCCAGTTGGCATTGGTCTTTATCTTAAAGCCGGCTTTCACGGTTTTCCATTTTATCTTTTTAGGAAACCAAAGCACGATTCCGGAAACGGCCAGTATCATAAAAATGATGGTGGCGATCCCCACAATGGGCCTTCCCCAATTAATGTCCATCATTAACCAACGGTGCATACGGAACATGCTGAACATAAACTTGTCCATGCTTGTATCTTTTGGGGCCAAAAGTTCAGCAGTGTAGGGGTTTATCTGATAAGTTGTTCCCCTACGCTGTTCAGGGTCTTCTTTAATGGAAAATTCATACGGAGAAGTTTCATCGGTTGGGATGGTGATGGATGTGAGCACTCCTTTTTCTGTGATTGCAGGGTCATTTACCAAATTGGAGAGCGACTTTTTGGTTCCCATGGCCTTAATTTTCATGTCTTCCTTGAACCAGCCTTCAATTTCTTTTTCAAAAGTCAGAATTGTTCCACTTAGGCAGACCAAGAACAAAACAATGCCGCTTACAAGTCCCAACCATAAATGAACATCGTTGATAAGATCCCTAATTCCGTATTTCTTAGTTTTACCCATACCAATTATCCGGTTCCAATATTATTTTGAGCAAATTAAATGCCTTGAATTCCTAGCATGTCACTACACTTTCGTTAAATAGGTTGATTGATCGTATGTAGAGACCCAATTGTCACAAATATAATGGCAGGCCCCTAAAACAGGATCATTATTTGGATTAATTTAAAATAAATTCTTGGATGTTTGCCCGCTTTAAGATGGGGAAATGTTTTTATTGGTTAAATTTGAAAACAAAACTTCATGCAAGAATTTTTGTTCTACATCAAATTGGGGCTTGACCATGTATTGGATTTTGGAGCCTACGATCATATTTTGTTCCTGTCGGCCCTGGCAATTCCCTTTACTTTTAAGAGCTGGAAGCGTGTACTGATCTTGGCCACCATTTTTACCATTGCCCATTGCACTTCGTTGGCATTGTCCGTTTACGAGGTGACTACGGTGGACGTTGGCCTTATTGAATTTTTGATACCCGTAACCATTGTGCTTACCGCCTTGTTCAACTTTGCTTACGTGTTCAAGGAATCCTTGGATGTGGGTGTTTTTCTGCATGTTCTGGCCACGGCTTTTTTTGGGTTGATACATGGTTTTGGATTTTCCAACTACTTTAAGATGTTGATGGCCGAAGAAGATGATAAGATTACACCGTTATTGGGTTTTGCAACCGGAATAGAACTGTCTCAGGTAACCATTATACTGGTGGTTTTGATTATTTCTTACATTATTTTGGACCTATTAAAGATGAGGCGATCCATTTTTATAGCGGTCGCGTCAATTTTGATCATTGCCATTACAATACCCTTGCTAATAGCTACGTTCCCCAAGTAGGACCTTCGTTAAATTTTATTCAATAAGGTTGTAAGGCTCTATCAAAGCAGGTATATTTATTTAATTATCAGCGTTTTTTTGATTTATGAAGGCGAGCAAACAAGAAAAATACGACAAGGCCTATTTGCGGATGGCCCAAGAATGGGGGAAATTATCATATTGTAAAAGGCGACAGGTCGGTGCGATCATCGTGAAAGACAGGATGATCATTTCCGATGGATACAATGGTACCCCAACGGGATTTGAGAACTTTTGTGAAGACGACGAAGGGTACACCAAATGGTACGTGCTCCATGCGGAGGCCAATGCCATTCTAAAGGTCGCCTCTTCAACACAATCTTGCGAAGGTGCGACATTGTACATCACGTTGTCCCCATGTAGGGAGTGCAGCAAGCTGGTGCACCAAGCTGGCATAAAACGTGTGGTATACCAGAAAGCATATAAAGATGACTCTGGTTTAAAATTTCTGGAAAGGGCAGGTGTAGAAATCGTTCACATGCCCGTTGTGGAAGAAATGGTTTAGGACCATATTGCATATGAAAAAGATTAAAGGATATATTTGGCCCACCCTACTTGCTCTGGCAGTTGCCGTTGGCATTTTTATAGGGGGCAAACTTCATTTCAACGATTCCCCGGAAAAGCTGTTTTCCACCAACTCGAAAAAGGATAAGCTCAATCGGCTCATAGATTATATCGACTATGAGTATGTTGATGATGTGGATACCGATAGCATCGTAGATGTAACCGTGAACAATATACTTGGCAAATTAGACCCACATTCCGTTTACATCCCCAAAGATGAGATGAAGGATGTTGCCGAAAGCATGAAGGGCGATTTTGCCGGTATCGGAGTCAGTTTTTACATGTACAGGGATACCATTACCGTAATACGAACCATTAAAAACGGACCTAGTTATATTAGCGGAATAAAGCCAGGTGATCGTATTCTTATGGCCGATACCGATACGCTTTTCGGCAGAAGAATTGTGAATGATGATGTAGTTTCGACCCTAAAGGGCAAAATAGGTACCAAGGTCAACCTGAAGGTGTACAGAAAAACCGAGGACAAGATGATGAGTGTATCCGTAGTCCGTGATAGGGTGCCGATCAGAAGTGTGGATGCCTATTATATGCTTACCAAAGATATGGGGTACATTAAGATAAACCGTTTTGCCGAGTCCACTTTTGATGAGTTCAAGGATGCACTCCGTAAACTAAAGTTGCGGGGCGCGGAAAAGTTGACATTGGACCTTAGGGACAATCCCGGGGGTTATTTGGGCATTGCCGAAAAATTGGCCGATGAGTTTTTGGGGGATGATAAACTGATCCTCTTCACCAAGAACAAAAAGGGAAGGGTTAAAAAAGCGTACGCTACCAAAAAAGGGGATTTTGAAGATAGAGAAGTATACGTCCTGATCAACGAACGTTCCGCATCTGCCAGTGAAATTATTGCGGGGGCATTACAGGACAACGATATAGGTACCATCGTCGGGCGACGTTCGTTCGGAAAAGGATTGGTACAGCGAGAAATGGATTTAGGTGACGGTTCGGCAGTCCGTTTAACTGTCTCCAGATATTACACACCGACCGGTCGTTCTATTCAAAAATCCTACAAAGATGGCAATCATGACTACTACCAAAGGTTCATGGAACGTTATGCCAGTGGCGAGCTTCAATCGGCAGACAGCATCAAGGTCGCCGATTCGTTAAAGTTTGTCACCCCCAAAGGTAAAGTGGTGTATGGTGGCGGTGGAATTATTCCCGATGTTTTTGTTCCGATCGGGAGCAATCAAGAGGAAGCTATTGAGAGCATGGACGGTACCTATCAGTTTTTTGCGCGTTTTGTTTTTGAGCATTTGGAAGAGGACAGGACCATGTACGACGGTTACGATCAGAATCAATTTTTGGACGAGTTCCAAGTGGACGACATCCTTTTCGATAACTTTATCCAATTTGTGCTGGACAGAAAGATAAAACTGGATTTTTACGCCTACGAGGACAAGATAAAGGCGTTCATAAAGGCGAATATTGCGGAACAACTGTATTCGCCAAACCTATCGGCCCAAATAAAAGGGGATTACGACCCGATGCTCAAAAAAGTAAGGGCATTGGACAAGGCCAAGATTGATGAATCCCAGCTCGGGGCAATAGATATAAAGCCTTAAATTATTTCTTTAACTTCTTGTCGATTTTTTTTGATGTTATAAAAATCAACATCAAAACAATAGCGCACAAAGACGCCACAATACCGATCAATGCAATGGTGCTATCGCCCTGTACCGGGTTATCAAAATCCACTAAGGTTACGTTGTAGGCGATCAGGCCCAATGCCAGTATGATTAAAACTAAAGCTAATGTCTTGTTCATATCAATGTTTTAAGCAGCGTGCGATAGTAATCCGTTTACATTGGTCACAAAAAGCTTAACAGCGATGGCCATTAGAATCACTCCAAATACTTTACGAATGATGTTTAGTCCATTTTTGCCCAAAATATGTTCAATCCGGGTACTGGATTTAAGCACGATGTACACAAAGATAACGTTTATAATTATGGCCACTATTATGTTCTCCACATGGTATTCCGCCCGTAAGGACAAAATAGAGGTAAGGGTGCCGGCACCTGCGATCAAAGGGAAGGCGATGGGCACAATAGAGGCGGTCTCAGGTTCATCATCCTTATAAAGCGAGATGCCCAAGATCATTTCAATGGCAAGGAAAAAGATGATAAAGGCCCCTGCCACTGCAAAGGAATTTACATCGATCCCGATCAAAGTAAGGATACTTTCACCAACGAACAGAAAGGCGATCATAATCGAAATGGCCACGATAGAGGCTTTTTCCGATTGTATATGCCCCACCTTGCTTCGGAGGGTTAAAATAATAGGAATACTTCCTAAAATATCGATTACGGCAAACAATACCATTCCTGCGGTCGCTATTTCCTTAAAATTAAAATTCATTGCGTCATTTTTTCGGACGGCAAATTTACGGGGAAAAAATACTTTTGGATTACTTAATGTGTTTATAAATCATCAATTTTTTGGTTTTGATTTACCTTTGTCCAAAAAGTAAGGGTAGATTATGTTCCAGATAGGAAAGACCATTGTATCCGAAGAGATATTGGAAAACGATTTTGTATGCAATCTTAATGCTTGTAAAGGTGCATGTTGCGTGGGAGGCGAATATGGGGCCCCATTGGAAGATTCTGAGACGGACAAGTTGCTCAATATTTACGATGAAGTCAAGCCCTTTTTGCGTCCAGAAGGGATTGCAGCCATCGAAGAACACGGTGTGTTTGTAAAGGGGGAGGATGGTGAATGGGAAACCCCTTTAGTGAACAACAATGAATGCGCTTACGTGATTTTTTCCAATGAAGGCATTGCCAAATGTGGGCTGGAAGCTGCATATGAAGCAGGTGCCACCAAATGGAAAAAACCTATTTCATGTTATTTGTACCCGGTTCGTACAAGAGAATATACGGAGTTTACAGCGGTGAATTATCACAAATGGGAAATCTGTGACCCTGCTTGCTCTTTGGGCAAGGAATTAAAGGTGCCGATATACAAGTTTGTAAAGGATGCCTTGATCAAAAAGTTCGGGAAGGCTTGGTACAAGGAGTTGGAGCAAGTAGCAGAAGAGAATACTAAATCGTAGGAATATCCAAGACCACTTTGGTTCCCACGGGGTCGCCGTTCTCATCGAACAGGTCCAAGATATCCACCTCAAACTTATTTTGATAGTCCTTCGCAAAATTGGCCAATCGTTCCTTGGTAATTCTTATCCCCAAGGATTTTCTTTTTAGCACACGATTTTCTTTGTTTACCTCCGCCATGGTGCGCCCCACACCGTTGTCCACAATTTCTATGGTAACGTGTCCTCGGTCCTTGTGCTTCACATTGACCTTTATTTTCTTCTCGCCATCTTTTGGGGATAGTCCGTGCCAAAGGGAGTTTTCCAGAAAAGGCTGAAGCGTCAGGGAAGGAATCTTGATATTGTCAATATTGATGCCCTCATCCACCTCTATCTTAAAATCAATTTCGTTGGAAAATCGAATGTTCTCAATGTTCATATAGAGCTCCATGGTTCCCAGTTCTTCGGATAGGGGAATTTCCTTTTGGGAAGATGCTTCCAGGATTTTCCGGACAAGTTTGGAGAACTTGTTGAGGTAATGTACGGCATTTTTTTGCTCGTTATTGATGATGTAGAGCTTAATGGAGTTGAGTGAATTGAAGAGAAAATGCGGGTTCATTTGACTGCGTAGCATTTGTTGCTCCAAGGTCAGTACCCTCTTCTCGTTCTTGCTCTGGTACTGCCTATAAAGAATATAGAGCATGGAGGATATCAGCCCAACAATCAATGCACTGACCAAAAGTGTTGTCTGGTTTTTCTTGAGCCGTAGTCGAACAATTTCATTTTCCTTGGCCAACACGGCAATCTGGTTGTTCTTTTTGTCATTTTCGTACCTAACGATAATATCGTTCATGTACCGAAGGTTGGTGGCACTGGAAATTTCCTTGTCGTACTCATCGGCCTTTTTGTAGAATGCGTACGCACTCTTAAAATCACCTTTGGCTTTTTCAAGATCGGACATCTTTTCGTAGGCGTAGAGGATATTACTGGGCATGTTCCGGTTTTGGGCCATGGTAAGCCCTTTTTGAATAAAGTCTTTAGCCTCCTCATAATTGCCCAATTTGGTATGTGCCCAACCTGTATTTATGTAAACTAGTCCAGTTACGGAAAAGTCTCCTATTCTTTCGGATTCTAAATGTAGCGGCTCCAACAGCACCAGTGCCAAATAGGGCATGTCCTGTTTTAAATAGATTTGGGCCAAACTGTTCTTGCAGATTACGCGGCCCACTTCCGAATCAATTTCCTCGTTATAGGCCAAGGACTTTCTATAATTTTCCAAGGCTCCCTCCAAATCGCCTTTTTCCTCAAGGCAGTGTCCTATGTTTTGGTGGTTGATGGCCAGTCCCAATTTGTTGCCCAGTTCCTCTTCGAGTTTCAACGCTCTTTTAAACTGTAATATGGCCAGATCGTACTGTTCCAAAGTTTGATAAAGGTTGCCGATACCGTTCAGGGCCACGTTAATACTCCTTTTTATATGGTTGGACGGGTCTTCGATTTGCTCGGCCAGTTCCAAAGCCTTTTGATGGTAGTCCAATGCAGTTTTTATGGCATCTGTACGCCTGTAGACCACGCCCAACATGTTTAAGCTGAGTATCCTAAAATCTAAATTGTTCGCTTTTTCGGAAGCGGCCATGGCTTTTTCGTGAAGTGCCACGGCCTTCTCGTATTGGGAATAGTTACGGTATTTCGTGCCCAATTGGTTCAGGGCATAGGCCTGTCCTTCCAAAAAGTCATTCTCCCCACTATAGTTGGCAAAATATCTTAACAAGGACGTGTCCCTTTTTTCTGAATAGAGCTCTTCATCCAGTGCTTCATAGGTCTTGGGCTTAAGAAGTACCAAAGTTTTCGTTTTTTCGATAAACTCGTCTGGTAGTTTCTGTGCTTGTAAAGTAGTAAAAAAAGAAAACAGAAATAGGGTGAACAGAGAACCGGATCGTACTCGATGTGGGTTTTCAATAAGGAGGAACTTTACGATAGGCACGGGAACATTATGAGATTATAGCATATCCAAAAAGTCGGATTTTTTTTGCCGGGAAACAGGGATTTTATGATTGGATTCCAGAATCACATAACCATCGGTCTTCAGGAATTCTTTTATTTTGTTAAGGTTGATGATGTAGGAGTTGTGTATTCTAAAAAAACTGTTTTCTGGCAATAGGGCGTTCACCTCCTTAAGTTTTTTGGTAAGAAGTATTTTTTGACCGTCTTTTAGAAAAATGGTGCTATAATTACCATCCGATTCTGCATAAAGAATCTCGTCGCTGTTCAAAAACACCAACTTGCCGTCCGTATTGATGGTTATTTTTTTGCTCTGGGATGCTGAATTAAAGTTCAGTAGAATTTTTTCCAAACGCTCAACGGTCAGATTCTTGGCGTTGTGTTTTTTTATTTTGGCAATGGTTTCTTCAAGGTCGTCCGAGTCTATGGGCTTTAAAAGGTAATCTATGGCCTCATTTTTCAATGCTTGAAGGGCATATTGGTTATATGCTGTTGTAATGACGACGGGAAAATCCTTGTTCTTGAGGTTTTTTATAAACTGAAATCCGTCCATTGCAGGCATTTCAATATCCAGAAACAAACAATCTGGAGTGTTTTTTCCAAATAGTCCAAAGCTTCCCTGGCATCGGTAAAAGATGCAATAATATCCACTTCGTCACTCAAGTTGGTAAGCTCCCAACTTAAGCTTTGGAGAGCTTTGATCTCATCATCTACAATTACGGCTTCTAGCATAATCTAATATAGGTTATACCAAATTTAAAATTATTCCTCACATCGCAGCAAAATTATGTGTTAATGGATATTTAGCACGTATAACTGGTACAAAAAGCGAAATCAGGCGAAAATTACGTGCTTTCTGGGCTTGTGGCGATTATTTGTACTTAAGTTGGAACAAGATTGTGAAACCTAAAAACCAATTATACATAAAAAGGGGCCGTTTATACATAGAGGTCATATCTGTGGATCATTGTTGTCTATATTCGGCATGTCAAAAATGAGAGGACAATTTTGAAATAGCCAGAAGATGAAAAAATGTGCAATATTATTTTTGATTTTAGTCGTGGCGATATTTTTTGCCGCGTTATCGGAAAGAAACAATGCCCAAATGGGCTCTGATTGGAATAGTGTTGTTGCAAAAAAATAATTTACTAACAACACAGCTCTTTAAAATTTTGTATTACCAAACAATTGTACGGCCATGGCAACCAATCTTTTGATTGTATAAACCGCTTGCACAATTAACTTCGGTTTGGCCATAATCTGGATTTGATTTTAGGTTTCGGGGGAACTACCTAGGACAAAAAAAGATTTAGCAAGGCTCAATTGAAGAGGCCGTACTCTTTGGTAATATGATTTGGCCGTTCGGCCCGTTCATCGTAAAAACAGGACCAAGTAAGCATATAAATGCGCTTGGTCTTTTGTTTTTGTTCTTTTATTGAACCTGTTGCAGTTAAGAGGTTCCTCTCCTAGATGTCAACACTTTATGTTAAAAACTTTGCAGGTCTTCTATGTAGGGAGCCTTTAAAAATTCAGGGTATTTTTAAATCTTTGTCAATGTATTTTTTGAAGATGCGGGAATTGCAACGATTCAAATCAGCCAAGACTGCACCTTTGTACAATAGTTTTTTGTGCTGGCGACAGTACATGTGATAGTGTTTATTGATTTAATACCTCGGATAAGTTCACCCCACGACCGAACATCCGGGGTATTTTTTTAAACAGGGCACATAAAAAAACCCCCAAAGGATTGGAGGTTTTTTGATTTTAAGGATGTTTTAAGTCTTAGATTGACCAAGCCTTTCCACCGGTCAAGGTTTCAAGGTCGCCACAACCGATATATTCACCGGGAATGGGCAAATAAGCCAATACCTCTTCACCTACATATTCTGATGATTTATAGGCCCAAGTGGCCAAATCCCTCAGATCGTTGGCAAAAGAGAATCGGGCAATATCTTCGTCCAAGCTAGCCTGACCTCCTTGCATAATGGCTTGCATATAGTTCATGATGGCTTCGGAATGTACTTTTTCCTCTTCATCCGAACGCTTTCTAAGATAGGCTTGCAATGCAGGCTCTATATCCGCAGCTTCAATATCCATTAAAGATTCTTTCCCGGAATCGGCCAATACCTTGTCATAGAACTTGTTCATTTTCATGACGACAAACTCCCTTTGGTCCAATGGCATTACTTCATCCAAATAAGCATCGATAAATACGTGTACGTTTACTTCTGTAGCAGAAGGTGTTTCTGTTTTGGGAAGGATCACGTCTACTGTTTGCGCCAATGCATACCCTTGTTCCTTGCTCAGAAAGCTGGGAGTCCATTCGGCATATGCGGGCTTGTTTTTACAGCTCTGCAGTAGCGATAACAAAGTTGGTGTGGCCACGGCGTAACCGAAGGCCAATCCCATATTTTTAAGTGCTGATCTTCTTTCCATTATATATTTCCTTTTTTAAGTTCTTGGGCTGCATGGTTGGCGGCCCTTGCTGTAAATGCCATATAGGTCAACGATGGGTTTACACAACTTGCAGATGCCATAAAGGCACCATCGGTAACATATACGTTCTCACATCCGTGTACTTGGTTGTTGCCATTTACAACGGAAGTCTTTGCATCTCGTCCCATTCTTGCGGTACCCATTTCATGAATACCTAGACCCAATGCATAGGGCGCATCGTAAGGGGTAATGTCTTTCGCGCCTGCTTTTTCGAGCATTTGAACGGCTTGATCTTGCATGTCTTTTCTCATGTTCAGCTCATTCTCACGAATTTCCGCATCAAAAGTAACGGTAGGAAGCCCCCATTTGTCTTTCTTGTCGTAATCCAAGGTCATTTTGTTATCATGGTAAGGCAAGGTTTCACCGAACGCGAGCATGTTCATTGTCCACCCTCCTGGGGTAAGAACGGCATCCTTGTAATCTTTACCGAACGAAGCTTCTGCAATCAATTCTTCATAATTGCCTCTACCTGCGCCCCCTTGGTAGCCATAACCACGCTTAAAGTTTTTCATATCGGAATCACCGCCAAGGTTTCTAAATCTTGGGATGTAGATTCCGTTTGGTTTTCTACCCTTGTAGTATTTGTCTTCATACCCATCAAACTTACCGGATGCGCCTACCAAGAAATGGTGGTCCATCACATTATGGCCCAATTCTCCGGAGTCGTTTCCTAAACCATTAGGGAATCTATCCGATTTGGATTGCATCAAAATGGAAGTGGATGCTATGGCAGAAGCACATAGGAAAATAACTTTTGCCTTGAATTCAAATTCTTCCTTGGTTTCTCTATCGATGACCTTAACGCCTGTAGCTTTCTTGGTGTTGGGGTCATAGATTACCTCGTGTACAATGGAATCCGGTCTAAGCGTCATGTTTCCTGTAGCTTCGGCAGCTGGCAATGTAGAGGAAACGCTGCTGAAATATGCTCCGAAAGGACACCCTCTAATACAACGGTTCCTAAATTGACAACGGACCCGGCCGTCACCATCAAACTGTTTGTCACTGTTTATGTGGGCCACCCTACCTGCGGTGATGACACGGCCACCAAAATGTTCGGCGACCTTACCTTTTACATGGTCCTCTACACAATTGAGTTCCATCATGGGCTCAAACTGTCCATCGGGAAGTTGGGGGAGACCTAAATTTTCACCGGATACACCAATGTAACTTTCAACTTTATCGTACCAAGGAGCTATGTCCTTGTAGCGTACTGGCCAATCTACGGCAATACCTTCGTTTTTGTTTGCCGAAAAATCAATGTCGCTCCAACGGTAACTGTGCCGTCCCCACATAATGGAACGTCCACCCACGTGGTAACCTCTCATCCAATCGAACCTCTTGGTCTCGTTGTAGGGATGTTCTAAATCGTTCACAAACCAATGTTTGGAAGCTGCACCGGTGGTGTAGCCTGTTCTGGATTGTTTTTCCTGTTGCTTAACGTCTTCTCGGGTTGCTCTTCCCGCATGCTTAAAATCCCAATCGTCCATGTTAGCCGTTGGGTAATCTTCTCGGTGCTTTACCATGGGGCCACGCTCCAAGACCAAAGTCTTGAGACCGTTTTCGCACAATTCTTTTGCAGCCCAACCACCGCTGATACCCGTACCTACCACAATGGCATCATAGGATTCCTGCTCCTGATTGTAATAAAATTTACTCATTTATTCGGATTGTTTATTTGCTAAATGTATTAATTATTAAATTAATTTTCTACATTTAATCCCTATGTTTATTGAGAATTCAGCACTATAACGTTGTAGTTTTTGGATTCCGCACGAAATTAACTAACGTAAAAATATGAACAGAAGTAGTTTAGCACAGAAAAGTATTGTCACACTTATTGCCGTGGCTTTTTTAGGATTTTATTCCTGTAAAGAGAATTCAAAGAAGGAAACAACTGAGGAATCTGCCACCGAGGTGGTAGCAGAAGATGAGCCTAAACCGGACATTAAGCTTTCTTTGGCCCAATGGTCCATACACAAAATGATTTTTGAAGAAGGCGTAGATCCCTACACGTTTGCGGAAAAAGCAAGCAAATGGGGTTTTGAAGGTTTGGAATACGTGAGTGCCCTATACTATAAAGAACTGCAAGCAGCCAATTTTTCTGAAGAAGCCATGAGCCATTGGGTGGAAAAAAGTAAGGCCGAAAGTGAAAAATATGGTCTAAAAAATCTTTTGATCATGGTGGACGGACAAGGCGACATCGCGGTTCCTGATGAAGCTGAAAGAACAAAAGCCGTGGAAAACCACTATAAATGGGTAGATGCAGCTGCTGCTCTGGGTTGCCATTCCATTCGCGTTAACCTTAACGGAAGCATGGAACCCGAAGTATGGATGCCAGCTTCGGTGGCCGGACTAAAGCAATTGGCCACGTACGCCAAGGACAAGAACATCAATATAATAGTGGAAAATCACGGAGGACCATCTTCAAATGCGGAAATGCTGGCCGAGGTAATGGAAAAAGTAGGTATGGAGAATTGTGGGACACTGCCGGATTTTGGCAATTTCTGTATCAAAAGGGAAGAAGGAGACTATTATTCGTCCAAATGTTTGGAAGAGTATGACAAATATAAAGGTGTAAAAGAATTGATGCCCTACGCTAAAGGGGTGAGCGCGAAGTCCTACAATTTTGATGAGAATGGCAATGAAACCGTCATTGATTTTGAAAGACTCATGGATATTGTTATCGAGGCTGGTTACGAAGGCTATGTTGGTGTAGAGTACGAGGGCTCGGAACTTAGTGAAGAAGAAGGGATATTGGCCACTAAGAAACTTTTGGAAAAAGTATTGCAGTAGCCCGAATAAATATAAATGTTTAGATGAAGGGATTTTTACAACAGCTCTTCGATTACAATTTTTATTCTAATAAAAAAATAATTGAACAATGCAGTGGTCTGGACCTTGGTCCGGACAACTGCATTAGACTTTTTAGTCATATGCTCAATGCCCATCATATTTGGAACCAAAGAATACTGGACTCCCCAACGGAGTTCGGGGTGTGGGACCTACACGATATCGGCACTTGGGAGGAAATCCATTCTGAAAATCAACGGACTTCCTTTGAAATTATCTCCAATACAGATAATTTTGAAAAACGAGTGGAATATGCCAACAGTAAGGGGACAGTGTATTCCAATCAACTCAAAGATATCCTGTTTCATATCATCAATCATTCAACACACCATCGAGGGCAAATTATGATGGAGTTTCGAAAAGCGGGAACTGTGCCCATGCCCTTGGATTACATACATTACAAAAGATAAAACCAGATTAACCAAAACCTCACATGAATACTAAAACAAAATTCCAACTTTCCTTTATGATGTTCCTCGAATTTTTTATCTGGGGAGGTTGGTTTGTTACCCTGGGTACATTCTTAGGGAATAATCTAGAAGCAACAGCAGGGCAATCCTCGATGGCTTTTTCCACGCAATCGTGGGGTGCTATCATAGCTCCTTTCATTATTGGACTTATTGCTGATAGATATTTTAATGCCGAACGAATTTTGGGGGTATTGCACCTTATCGGTGCATTTTTAATGTACCAGATGTATCAGTCGGAGGATTTTGTTGCCTTTTACCCATACGTATTGGGATACATGATTTTATATATGCCAACATTGGCCTTGGTGAACTCCATCTCTTTTAATCAAATGAAAGATCCTGCAAAGGAGTTCTCGAATATCCGTGTATTTGGAACCATTGGCTGGATTATTGCAGGATTGGTCATCAGCTATGTTTTTGTTTGGGACTCTCCGGAAGCTTTGGAAGGGGGAATGCTTAAAAATACATTTTTGATGGCAGGAATCGCTTCGGCAATTTTGGGGCTTTTCAGTTTTACATTGCCAAAGACTCCTCCAAAGGTGGACAAAAGCGAAAAAGTGACTATTTCAGATGTGTTGGGACTCGAAGCATTGAAGCTGTTGAAGGATAAAAATTTCTTGGTGTTCTTTTTATCATCGGTATTGATTTGTATCCCATTGGCTTTCTATTATCAAAACGCCAATCCGTTCTTGGCAGAAATAGGGTTGCCAAATCCAACCGGTAAAATGGCCATCGGTCAAATTTCCGAAGCACTTTTCATTCTGGCACTACCTTTCTTTTTTACCAGATTTGGATTTAAGAAGACCATATTGGTAGGTATGTTGGCCTGGACGGTTCGTTACCTGTTGTTCGCCTATGGTAATGCGGATGAATTGTCGTTTATGCTGATTCTTGGAATTGCACTGCATGGAGTTTGTTATGATTTCTTTTTTGTGTCCGGACAGATTTATACCGATACCAAAGCAGGGAAAAAGTACAAAAGTGCAGCACAGGGCTTGATCACATTGGCCACCTATGGAGTGGGAATGTTGATAGGTTTCTGGATTGCTGGACAGATTACCGATTCACTTACCATGGAAGACGGCGGCCATGCTTGGGAAAGTATTTGGATTTATCCAGCAGCATTCGCGGCAGTAGTATTCGTGTTGTTTGCATTAATATTCAAGAACGAGAAAGTAGAATATAAATCTTAGGTGATCGGGAATGCACATGCTCGGACATCCTTTGATTTAAATATGTTCAGAATAAAACATAAGATTATAGATACAACCAAAATTAACTGAAACAAAAATGAAAAACGTAAACAAGAATCAGCTATTTCTAGCAGCCTGTATATCGCTGGTGGTTACATCCATGACCTTTGCCATTAGAGCAGGTATATTGACCCAATTGGGGGAGGAGTTCATGCTTTCCAATCAACAATTAGGTTGGATAAACAGTATGGGCTTTTTTGGATTCCCTATTGCCATGATCTTTGGCGGATTGCTCTACAATAAAATTGGGGCACGTAAACTGATGGTAACGGCATTCGTCTGCCATATGCTCGGATTGATCCTCACTATAATGGCAGGAGGATTCTGGACACTGATTATATCCACCTTCTTTATTGGCTTTGCCAATGGTTCAGTGGAAGCGGCCTGTAATCCTATGATCGCCGATATGTTCACCAAGAACCGTACGGCTATGTTGAACAGGTTCCACGTATGGTTCCCTGGAGGAGTTGTGATCGGCTCCCTTATCTCCAAGTTTATGACGGATTTTGGAATGGGGTGGCAATTGCAGATCGCGGTAATGCTGATACCAACCCTTGTCTACGGATACATGTTCTTTAAACAACAATTTCCGGAAAGCGAGCATATCGAAACCGACACCACAAAAAACATCAAAGGTCTTGCCGACCCGCTGTTCATTTTTATAATGCTCTGTATGACGCTTACTGCCATATCCGAATTTGGACCACAGCAATGGGTGGAGCGTATTTTGGGCAATTCAGGGGCAAGCCCCATGTTGGTGTTGGCCATGGTAACGGGAATTATGGCCATAGGCCGATATTTTGCAGGACCCATTGTGCATAGGCTTAACCCTATAGGTGTGCTCATAATGTCCGCCTTGATCACTACCGCGGCCGTTTACAGCATGAGCGTTGCCGAAGGATCGATGATTTATTTGGCAGCCATTCTTTTTGCCCTTGGAGTTTGCTATTTTTGGCCTACCATGATCGGGTTTACCTCGGAATACCTTCCAAAAACAGGGGCCTTGGGAATGTCCTTGGTCGGTGGGGCAGGAATGTTCTCCACGGCCATATGGCAACCCGTGATCGGTGGTTGGTTGGACACGGCAAAAGAAACAGCTGTTTCATCCGGACTTGCCGATGAGGTGGCGGAATTGGCTGCAGGAAAGGCAACTCTGGGGAAAATGATGTTTTTCCCGTTGGCCGTATTAATTTTGTTTTCCATTTTGTTCGTTTTCCGGAAAAAACTGGAAGAAAAAAGAATACCGCAGGGTCATGCCGCAGAAGAAGTAGTATAATTAAAGAAAATAAAACAATAGAAAATGCCTAAAAAGATTAGACTTGGGATCCTTGGAGGAGGAGGGGATTCCCTTATTGGTGTGTTGCACAGGGTAGCATCCTTCATTAATGATAATTACGAGATAGTCGGTGCGGTCTTCAACCCGGACCATGCCGAAAGTATTGCTTTTGCCAAGGAAATAGATATTCCTACCAATCGTATCTATAAAGATTTTGACACTTTGGTGGAAGAAGAGATGAAACTTCCCGAAGATGAACGTATTCAAGTATGTTCCATTCTTACGCCCAACTTTTTGCACTTTCCCATGGCAAAAAAGCTGTTGGACAACGGGTTCCATGTCATTTGTGAAAAACCGATGACCACCACATATGAAGAGGCTAAAATTCTTCAAGACACGCTTAAAGAGGTCAAAAAGGTATTTGCCGTAACGCACACCTATACGGGTTATCCCATGGTGCGCCAAATGCGCGAGATGATCAAAGACGGTGTTATTGGAAAAGTGCACAAAGTTGATGCGCAATATTATCAGGGTTGGATGAACCCCATTATCCACGATAAGGAAAAGCGTGGGACCGTATGGAGACTCGACCCCAAAAAAGCGGGAATCAGTTCTTGTATGGGAGATATCGGTGTACACGCCTTTAATATGATAGAATACACCACTGGTCTGCAGGTGCAATCCTTGCTTTGCGATTTCAATTATATGTATGATGACAATGTCATGGATATGGATGGTACCGCCCTTATACGTATGGACAAGAACGTAAAAGGAGTCGTTAGGGCCAGTCAAGTGGCCACAGGCGAGGAGAACAATCTTACCATAGCCATTTACGGTGAAAAAGGAGGGTTGAAATGGGAACAGGAAAACCCCAATTATCTATACAAATTGAACGACCCCGAACCGTTGCAGGTATACAAGCCAGGACATGAGTATAATTCCAAACTGTCTTTGGACGGAACAAAGTTGCCCCCTGGGCACCCAGAAGGTATTTTTGATTCCATGGCCAATATCTATTTAGGCGTGGCAAGAGCCATTCGTGGGGAAGAATACAATGATGGTGAATTCCCTACCATGATGGATGGTGTACGCGGTCTGAACTTTATAGAGAACACGGTGGCATCCCACAAGCAAGGGAACATTTGGGTGGACATGGATTAAACCTGACCCCGTTCAAAAAAGCATAGATAATGGCTGCCGATTGGCAGCCATTATTTTTTGTACAGCATCTCAAACTGCTCAAAGATCACAATCATACTCTCGGTAGGCCTGGCCCCTAAGTCAGATAGTTCCCGGGTATAATAATCCCAATGGACCTTTTTCCAATGATCCAGACTTTTATCTCCTTCACCCTCCAAACGGGCATGCTCTTCCCTAATGCTGAAATAGGGGAGCAATTTTACAGCGGTTGTCCGTATAATACATTTGGCATCGCCACTCCAGTCCGTAACCACATAAAAATCCCCGATTTTGGGCAAAGCTTCATTGCGGAGCTGTATTCCTTTTAGCGAGTGTGTGGTGGCCCTTTTGGTCTCTTTACAGATTAAATCAGCACACAGGTCCGCATCCTTTTCATTATCGCAAAAGTGGATGGTCTTGGGCGCATCCTCAGAAGCAAACTCCAAATGGGCATCCAAAAAATCGCCCCACAGATTTCGGGCTGAAGCATTTTCCATAAGTAGGGTTTTTAGGCAAATTTATTTTGTTTGAACTGTTGCGCAGCATGGTTTGCGGCCCTGGCCGTAAAGGCCATATAGGTCAAAGACGGGTTTACGCAACTTGAAGATGCCATAAAAGCCCCATCGGTAACATATACATTGGGAACCGCATGCAATTGGTTGTGCTTGTTCAGTACAGATGTTTTGGGGTCGCGGCCCATACGGGCACCTCCCATTTCGTGAATGCCCAGACCGGGACCGGTTTCCCTGTCGTATGTGGAAATGTTTTTAAAGCCCGCCGCTTTCAACATTGCCACGCCCTCCTCTTTGATGGCCTCACGCATCTTATATTCGTTCTCCTTGAATTCAACATCAAAATCCAGTTGGGGCAGTCCCCATTGATCTTTTTTGTCCTTGCTCAATGTTACCCGATTGTCATGATAAGGTAGCATTTCTCCAAAGCCGCTTAATCCAATTTCCCAGCCTCCAGGTTGTAATATAGCCTCCTTAAGTGCCTTGCCATATCCCATTTCCGCTACCATTTCCGACCAATCGCCCCTGTTGGCGCCACCTTGATACCCAAAACCCCGAAGAAAACCTGGGCGTTTGGTTTTCTCGTCCAAATTAACAAACCTCGGGATATAGACCCCGTTGGGTCTTCTGCCCTTGTAGTATTTGTCCAAATGCCCATCGACCTTGGCAGATGCGCCCAATTGGTAGTGATGGTCCATGATGTTTCTCCCTAGCTGGTCATGCTCGTTCCCCATTCCATTTGGAAATCTGTTGGATTTGGATTGTAGCAGAATACCCACCGATGCCATGGAAGAGGCACAAAGAAATACAATCTTACTGTTGAACTCCAGTTTTTCGTGTGTCACGGCATCTATGATTTTTACGCCCGTCGCCTGGTTCCGATCTTCGTCATAGACTACTTCGTGGACAATCGAATTTGGTCTCAAGGTCAGGTTTCCGGTTCTTTCCGCAGCGGGCAATGTTGATGAGTTACTACTGAAATAACCGCCAAAAGGGCATCCTCTCCAACAACGACTTCGGTATTGGCAGGGTCCTCGACCTTTAAAGTCAGTTGTGTTTTCTGTAATATGGGCGGCGCGCCCAATAGTGAGCAGGCGACCATCATCAAACTCTTTGCTGAGCGACTCTTGGAGTTCCTTTTCAACACAGTTGAGTTCCATGGGGGGCTGAAAAATCCCATCGGGCAATTGTTTGAGCCCCAAAGCCTGGCCGCTAACGCCTATGTAGGACTCCACTTTATCGTACCAAGGGGCAATATCCTTGTAACGCACCGGCCAATCCACGGCAATACCCTCCTTCTGGTTTGCTTCAAAATCAATGTCGCTCCATCTGTAGCTCTGTCTACCCCAGGTAAGGGACCTTCCCCCGACTTGGTAGCCCCGAATCCAATCAAAACGTTTGGTCTCTTGGTAAGGGTGTTCCAAATCGTTCACAAAAAAGTGTTTTACATCTTCTTTGGGTGCCCACCCTACCCTAAGTTGCTTATGATATTTTTCTTTGTCCTCGCGGGAAAGCTCCCCTTTAAAGGTATAATCCCACGGATCATCGTTCATGGTTTTATAATCTTCAATGTGCTTCACCATTGGTCCTCGTTCCAATACCAATACGTTGAGTCCGTTTTCGCATAATTCCTTGGCGGCCCAACCGCCACTTATGCCCGTTCCTACAACAATGGCATCATAAACTTTGTTTTCAATCACTTTAATGTTATTTTAATTGTTAGCTAATTCCTATATTTATGTTTTTCTACATGAGACCTAAAAATAGCATAGTTTTTTTCTTAAATATAAAAGATAAATCCCAATTTATTCGGGATTTCCTAATTCGTTAAATTTTAACTAAATGAAGACAATTAAAGGACCGGCCGTATTCCTGGCGCAATTTGTGGACAACCAACCTCCGTTCAATACTTTGGACGGTATGTGCAAATGGGCTTCAGATCTTGGATACAAAGGGATTCAGATACCAACGTGGGAATCCTTCCTGATCGATTTGGACAAAGCGGCCGAAAGCCAAGATTACTGTGATGAGCTCAAAGGAAAAGTAAATTCTTATGGTTTGGAGATTACCGAGCTCTCCACGCACTTGCAAGGGCAATTGGTAGCGGTGCATCCTGCCTATGACATCATGTTCGACAATTTTGCTCCCGAAGCATTGCACGGAAAGCCAAAAGAGCGCACAAAATGGGCCATAGAGACGGTTAAAAAAGCCGCTACGGCAAGCCGAAGATTGGGACTGGACGTTCACGCGACTTTTTCAGGTTCCCTACTTTGGCATACGGCGCACCCATGGCCCCAAAGACCTGCTGGATTGGTTGAGATGGGGTTTGAGGAATTGGCCAATAGATGGATGCCCATCCTTAATCATTTCGATGAGCAAGGCGTAGATGTTTGTTATGAAATCCATCCTGGGGAGGACCTTCACGACGGCGATACTTTCGAACGCTTTTTGGAAGCCACTGGGAATCATAAAAGAGTCAACATTCTTTACGACCCGAGTCACTTCGTACTACAACAACTGGATTATATAGCCTATATCGACCATTATCACGAGTTTATCAAATCGTTCCATGTAAAGGATTCCGAGTTTAATCCAACGGGAAAAAAAGGAGCCTTTGGTGGTTACAACGATTGGGGCGATAGAGCGGGCAGATACCGTTCTTTGGGAGATGGACAAATAGATTTCAAGACCATTTTCTCCAAATTGACCCAATACGGATGCGATGTATGGGCCGTGATGGAATGGGAGTGCTGTATAAAAAGCCCGGAGCAGGGAGCTCGGGAAGGTGCCAAGTTTATCCAAGACCATATTATAGAGGCAACCACAAAAACATTTGATGATTTCGCTGGAGCGGATATCGATGAACAAAAACTTAAAAACATATTAGGATTATGAAAAAACCATTGTTGTTTATAGCTCTTGCGGCAGTATTTGCCTGCAAGGACAAACCAAAAGAAAACAAGGAGGAAGTTCAAGAAGAAATGACGGAGGTCGTTGAAGAAAAAGAAGCGGAATGGACCACCCTGTTCGATGGAACAAGTTTTGACGGTTGGCACATGTACAATGGAGGAGAGGTAACGGAACCTTGGACGCTGGAAGATGGGGCCATGGTGCTTTACCCACTGGAAAAAAGACCCGAAGGAGCCAACTACAACTTGGTTACCGATGATGAGTTTACCGATTTTGTACTTACCATGGACTGGAAGATCGCCGAAGGTGGAAACAGTGGGTTTTTTTGGGGAGTAAAGGAAGGTAAGGAATACGGCCAGCCGTTCGTTACCGGTCCGGAAATTCAAGTTTTGGATGACGAGAGACATCCTGACGCAAAAAATGGAGAAGACCGTTTGGCGGGATCTTTGTACGATATTGTTCCACCATCTGAAAAAGTGGTCAAACCAGCGGGCGAATGGAACTCTGTGGAATTGATGATCAACCATAAGACGAATGAGGGCCATGTGATTTTGAACGGTACCAAGATTGTGGAGTTTCCGTTGGAAGGTCCAGAGTGGGACAAATTGATTGCCAATTCCAAATTTGCCGACTGGGAAGATTTCGCCGCATTTAAAACAGGTAAAATCGGACTACAAGACCATGGAAATGTGGTAGCCTTCAGAAACATCAAGATTAAAGAATTATAGGATGTATAGGATGAAGAGATTGAGACAGACCTTTTGGGCACTTGCCGTGATGACCGGTTTATTCGTTAATGCTCAGGAAGTGGAACCCACAAAACCTGAGGCAACCGAATTATATAAACCTGTTCCGCCAAAAGTAACGCCCGGTACCAATGGTGCCCCTCCCAGTGATGCCATTGTATTATTTGACGGTTCTTCCTTGGATAAATGGATCAGTGCGGTGGATAGTACGGAGGCCAAGTGGACTTTGAACAAGGACGGCAGTATGACCGTTAAGGATAGAACCGGCGACATCCAGACCAAGCAGAATTTTGGGAGCGTGCAGTTGCATATTGAGTGGAAATCACCTGCCGAAGTACAACGGGATGGCCAAAATAGGGGAAACAGTGGAATCTTCCTGAACGGACTCTACGAGGTTCAGGTATTGGATAACAACGACAACGACACCTACGTAAATGGTCAAGTTGGCTCCATTTACAAACAGCACATACCCTTGGCAATGGCATCCGTGCCCACAGGGAAATGGAATACATACGATATTATTTATCACGCACCCGAGTTTGAAAAAGGTCAAAAAGTAAAATCAGGGACTTTGACCGTGATCCATAACGGAGTTTTGGTGCAAGATCACGTAGAGATCAAAGGAACTACTCCTTATATTGGTTGGCCTAAAAACCCACCGCACGGAAAAGGACCGCTTAGGCTTCAGGACCATGGGGACAATAGTCGGGTGAGCTTTAGAAATATTTGGGTAAGGGAGTTGAATTAGCTCCCTTGCACCATTTGCCAGATAGAATCTTTAAAGTGCCAGTAACCTATTTTGGTTACCTTTGGCAAAATTTATCATACGTCTATGATTCAATCCATGACAGGCTTCGGGAAGCATATTGTACAGCTTCCTTCCAAAAAAATCACTATAGAGCTCAAGTCGCTCAATAGCAAAAGTTTGGACATCAATGCCAGACTTCCGCAATTCTATCGCGAAAAGGAACTGGAACTGCGTAAAATGATATCCGGTGCTTTGGTAAGGGGCAAGGTCGATTTTAATCTTTATGTTGAAATTACCGGAGAGGAGACCACGGCAGAAGTCAACCAAGGTGTAGTTAGAAATTACATGGATCAATTGTCCAATATTGTCAAAGGAGATGATATTAAGCTATTGGAGATGGCCCTGCGGATGCCGGACACCCTCAAAACCGATAAGGACGATATTGATGAAGAGGAGTACAAATCCATAATCGAGGCTATGAACGAAGCCTTGTCCAAAATAGTCCAGTTCAGGAACGAAGAAGGAAAAGTTTTGGAAGAGGATTTTGTTGCAAGGCTCAATAACCTGAACGAACTATTGGAAAAGGTAAGTAAGATGGATCCCGAGCGATTGGGTACTGTGCGCGAACGATTGGAGAAAGCGGTTGCCGACCTAAAAGTAGAACTGGACGCCAATAGGTTTGAGCAAGAACTCATCTATTATTTGGAAAAATATGACATTACCGAAGAAAAGGTCCGTTTGGCCAACCACCTAAAATATTTTGAATCGACCTTGAACTCCGATGATTCCAATGGAAAAAAACTTGGGTTCATTTCCCAAGAAATTGGAAGGGAAATCAACACCATAGGTTCCAAGGCAAATTATGCCCCAATGCAACAATTGGTGGTGCAAATGAAGGATGAACTCGAAAAAATCAAGGAGCAAATGCTGAATGTGTTATGACGGAAGGCGGTAAACTTATAATTTTCTCTGCACCATCTGGCAGTGGAAAAACAACAATTGTGAAACATTTGTTGGATCAACCCGAACTCAACCTGGCCTTTTCCATTTCGGCCACCTCGCGTCCGCGCAGGGGCAAGGAAAAGAATGGTGTCAACTACTATTTTATGTCCGTTTCCCAATTTAAGAGGCATATCAAGGATGGGGACTTCCTAGAATGGGAAGAGGTATACCGGGATAATTTCTACGGTACCTTAAAAAGCGAGGTAGAGCGTCTTTGGTCAGAAGGAAAGAATGTGATTTTTGATATAGACGTATCGGGCGGACTCCGAATCAAAAAGAAATTTCCCGATAAAACATTGGCCGTATTCGTGAAGCCGCCCAGTGTGGACGAATTGAAGATCAGGCTTAAAAAGAGAAGTACCGAGAGTGATGATAAAATTAATATGAGGATAGCAAAGGCCTCTGTGGAGCTTGCTACCGCCCCTCAATTTGATAAGGTCATCAAAAACTACGATTTACCTGTCGCATTGGACGAAGCCCATCAATTGGTGGCCGATTTTCTCGGTGTCCATATACCTCCAAAAGAGAACTAGGCATGAAAAAGGTAGGGCTCTTTTTTGGGACCTTCAACCCGATACACATTGGCCATTTGGCCATAGCCAACCATTTGGTGGAGTTTTCCGATTTGGATGAGGTTTGGTTCGTGATCACCCCGCAAAGCCCGTTTAAGGTGAAGCAATCGCTTCTGGACAACAACCACCGGTATCAAATGGTGTACGAAGCCGTACAAGGATATCCCAAGTTAAGGCCCAGCAAAATAGAGTTCGACCTACCGCAGCCCAACTATACGACAAATACACTGGCCCATTTGGACGACAACTATGGCAAAGACCATCGGTTTTCTTTGATTATGGGAGAGGATAACTTGAAGAATTTCCATAAATGGAAGAACTACGAAACCATATTGGAACACTATTCCATTTATGTTTATCCTAGGGTCTCAGAGGGCAAAGTGGAGCATCAATTTAAGGACCATCCAAAAATTACAAGGGTCGATGCCCCGATTATGGAAATTTCCTCCACCTTTATACGAAAGGCGCACAAGGCAGGTAAAAACATCCGTCCTTTACTGCCGAATACCGTTTGGAAGTATATGGATGAGATGAATTTTTATAGATAGATTATCCGGCAGCCTTCGACAAGGTGTCCGTACCCAAATATGTGTCCTCCCTGTTCATGTACCACGCTCTGGTCTTGGGCATTTTTATCCCTTCGATTTCCTCCAAGCCTTGTAAGATGATGTACTCTCCATCATTTTTACTTTTATCGTGATAGAACTGATATACTTCCATGGCGTAGGTGGTTGGGTCAAAGTAAAAGTACCATGTATCTTTTCCTATTTCGGCATCGTAGGTGACTTTTAAAACCAGGTATTCTTTGCCCTTAAATGTCTTTTTTTCGGCTTTGGGAGACAAATGGGTGCCGGGGTCTTTCAGCTTCATGGGCAGCCCATAAAGATAGGTGTAGTAATCCTTCATGAAATTACCGCGCTCACAGTCCAGTTGAAGCTCCTTGGCTTCTTTTGGGGTAAATTCCTTGTTTCCGTTTAGGGTGATTTCGCAGGATGAGCCTTTAATTTGGTAGGAATAGGTGTCATCTCCTTGGGAAACATCCAGATTAAATTCCTGCTTTGGAAAATCTACCGTGATCACGCTGGTCCTTTCTGGACGATTTGGTGTGGTCATCACCACTTTAAAAGTAGCTTTTAGGCTTTCCCAATTACCGTTGGGGTCGTGAAAGGCAATGGCCTTTTCCAAAACCTTATTTGCCGAAATTGATTGTGACGTGACTTGCTCCGCGGATAATAGGCCTAGCGTGAGCAAAGTAAAAAGGTATCTTTTCATCCTAAAGAAATTAATATGGACGAAAAGATACCGTTTTTATTTTTTTTCGATGGTCGCTGGCATAACCGTGCTATCGTGTTCCCGATAGTACTGATCTAAAAGGTTCATCATAGCTGTGATCAAGTCCCTTGTTTCGATCAATAGGGAGAAGTAGAGCGTGGTGTTCTTTGGACTCGATTCCTCCGTCCTTGTCCTGGATACTTGGATGTCTATCTTTTGGGAAACAAGATCATAAAGTTCTTGCTTGGAATCCAATATGGCGCCTATCTGCTCAAAGGATTTTTCTTCGAATGCTTTTTGGGTACTATTGAAGATTTCCTCCAATTTATTGTCAATTTCCTTAAGCTCCTTTATTTGGTTGTACTTTAGTTTTTTATGGTTGTTCTGTACGTGGTTATAACTCACCTTTCCAATATATTCCAAAGATTGTGACATATCGGTGAGGTATCCCATAATGTTGATGTAAAAGTTACTGGCCCCAATATGGGCCTCCTCCAAGTTTTTGATAAAATAAAAAGTATGTTCCCTTAGATCTTCTATTTCCGAAGCAAGTTTATTTCCTTGTTTTTTATTCTTTTTCAAGGAATCCAAAGCCTGTTTTGCAAGACCGTTAATGGAGTTGGAGTAAATTTTGTTGCTACGTTTTACCACATTGGCAATGTTCGTCGCTGTTTCTTCGATAACACCTTGAATGGAACTGCTTTCCGCACGTCTCAAGCGATCTTCAACTTTTATTTCCTTGGACTTTTTGTTGTATGATATATAATTTCTTACCAGAAGGAGAACCGCGGCGAACAATAACATGGCTATGGCGGCCCCTTTCCCGAAATTAATGAGGGACAGCACCACTCCCGAAGCAATAAAAGCGATTATAGCGGTGCTGAACCATCCGGCGATTACGTTCAACACGCCTGCCACCCGGTATACGGCACTTTCAGCTCCCCAAGCCCTATCGGCCAACGAGGTACCCATGGCTACCATAAAAGTGACATAGGTAGTGGAAAGGGGAAGTTTGTATGATGTGGCAATGGAGATCAGGATTCCCGCGACCATTAAATTGACCGAAGCCCTTATCATATCAAAAGCAGGTAATTGAAGCACTTTTTCCTTTGAAAGGTTCACAGTAGGCTTTTCAAACCGTTTATTGATTTTGTCCTGTACGGATTTGGGAACTATAGAAGATACCCAGGTTGACAGGTTGATGGAAAACCTAACAAGACCTCTTGATAGAAAGTTGGGCTGAAATTTTTCCTTGGCCTCACCTTCCCTGGATAGGTTTATTTCGGTGTCCGCAACATACCTGGCTTTTTTGGACACCCATAGCGTCGCCACCATGATCATTCCGGATAGGAACAATAATAGGGTAGGGGTTTCGACGGAATTGGCCAAAATACCCATACTAAACTCTGAAGCATCTATTCCTGAACCTGACCATGCTACGTATGATTGCCAAGCGGCAATCGGTACACCAATAAAATTCACCAAGTCATTTCCTGCAAAAGCAAGGGCCAAAGCGAACGTGCCCACTCCAATGATAACTTTATATATATTGACCTTGGCGAACTGTATCAGGACATAGGACAAAATCGCCCAAAAAGCAAAGTTGATGAAGCCTACCTTGTAGACCTCTGTTTCCAAGTAATCCTTAATGGTTAGACCTCCAATAAAAGCATAGGTCTGGTCGGCAAAAGGAGTTCCTTTTATTCCTTTTAACAGGATAAAATAAGAAATGGCGGACAAAGCGATTCCCGCAAAAACAGCTCCCACCCAGTTTGCCTTTCTTTCAAATTGGAACGATAGTAGCACTCTGGATACCCATTGTACAAAGGCGCCGATGGAAAATGCGATTACTACGGACGATAGTATACCAACTATGATTTCAATTGCCTTGTCTGTATTTATGTAATGGACAATATCTGAAAAGTTGCCATTTACATTGGCGATTTTTAGGATAGCCATGGCAACAGCCGCTCCCAGAAGGTTAAAAACTATGGAAACAGTGGTCGATGTAGGCATTCCAATGGTGTTGAAAAAATCCAATAGAAGTATGTCCGTGATCATTACGGCCATAAAAATGAACATGATTTCGTCAAAGTAAAACTCACCAGGGTTAAAAATACCTTTCCTTGCAACTTCCATAAGACCGCTGGAGAAAATGGCTCCACAAGCTATACCAACGCTGGCCACGATCATAATGGTCTTGAAGGATATTGCCTTGGAACCTATAGCGGAATTTAGAAAATTTACCGCATCGTTGCTCACACCAACAACAAGATCTGCAATGGCCAGAATGCCCAAGGCTACAAGGATTAAAAAGTAAATGTTGTCCATAATTAAAATTCAAAAAAATTTTTCAAATATCAAGAGAATACACTATTGATAAGTTATGTAAAGGTTATTTTTTAGAAATGTATATCTACCTGTAAGCGGTACATCAGTTCATCCAAACCATGGTCAATATCCAAATAGCTAAGGTCTGTTTGAACCTTCAGTTTATGTCCAACAATATACTTAGAAAGACCTAAGGTATACTGTTCTTCAGGATTTTTTTGTGTAATACTGTAATCCAACTCAACGTTGGTAAAACGTGCAGACACTTCCCAATTGTTCTTGAAAAGGTAACCGGATTGTAAATTTAGTCCTTTGCCTATTTGGACTACATCGCCGGTAGGTGTCCCATCGGAATTTAAAGCAATGGGATTGTCCGCATTACGATCGGCATACTCCCCCATAAAGGAGAAACCTTTGTATTTGAACATGACATCAAAAAATAGGGTGGAGATGCCGGTTTCGTGAAATCCCACGTCCGTCAACATATATTTGCCCATATTGCTTCTGGTTCTTACAGCATCATCATTTATGTCATAGGTGGCACTAAGCATTAACTTGGGAGTGGATTCTCGGTGAAGATCAACAGCTTTGTAATCACCTTTGCCAGCAAACTTCCCGAAAGGCAACAGTTCCAGTCTTGTGGTGTATTGATTGCCCCCAATGTTGCCATTGGTCACATTCCTCCCCTCTCCTTGTGAGAAGGCAAATTTCTCCCGTACCAAAAACTTTTTCCCCAGGTTAAAATGATGTCTCAGCTGAAACCCCATGTCCCTATCAATATTGAAACTTCTGTTCAATAATGATCTATCGACCTGTTGTAAATCTCCCGATGAAATGACCCTTTCAATGTTTCCCGGTAGTTTTGTTTGTCCGAACCATAGTTCAAAGTTTTGGTAAAAGTTCCACATCACTACCGCATCCAAAATGTATCTTGGTGTGTTACGGGTAAATTCTGAACCGCCCGAGATGTCTCTGTTGGAAAGTCCAAGCTCTATTTTATACTCTAATTTTGGAGAGTAGGCAAACCCATTGAATTTAAGTCGAGCTCTTCGGACCAAAAAGTTTTGTTCCGGAACGGACAGTGAGTTAGTGTTGTCGTCTGCCCAGCTAAGATTTGCCAACAACTGCATTCTAAGTCCCATTTTCATGGACCAAGTGCTGTCTTTCCCAATTATGTTCAACATTCCATTGCCAAACTTTGTTGAGGATATTTCCTGAGAATGGGCAAAATGCGCGCAGAAGAATATAAGTAGCATTCCTTTTGGGAACGACTTAAAGATGTTCATTACGGTACTAGTTTTTGTCGCTGCAAATAACTGTACC
Source organism: uncultured Allomuricauda sp. (assembly GCA_963677115.1). Lineage (GTDB taxonomy): Bacteria > Bacteroidota > Bacteroidia > Flavobacteriales > Flavobacteriaceae > Flagellimonas. The sequence goes on along the minus strand of OY781874.1, from coordinate 1,147,610 downwards.
CAATGTTAAGTTAACATTTCCTATATGTTATTTTATGTAGGTAATTTTAATAAAAAAGGCTACCTTTTTAAAGGTAGCCATCAGATTTCGAAGAATAGTCGACAAAAACTAATATCCATAAAGAAATCCGCGGTAAAATTGGACCTTGAAAATTTCTTTACTGTAATTTTAAGTTTAATTTATCATTAAACATTTATTGAGCAATGTAATGGCCGGTAGTTGGTGTATAATTTAGGTTAAACGTATATTGCACCAATAGTTAAGTATGAACTGGGAGCAATTACTTTCTTTAAAACGTTTCGGAGATACGGGAAAACGGCTAAGAAAAGAACAAAACGAAACCCGACTTGGGTTCGAGGTGGACTATGATCGAATCATCTTTTCGTCCGCTTTTAGAAGCCTACAGGATAAAACACAGGTCTTTCCAATGCCGATAGCAGTAGGTTCACAAAGGAATTTTGTGCATACACGCCTTACGCACAGCATGGAAGTATCGGTAGTAGGAAGAAGTTTGGGACGCATTGCCGGACAACAGGTTTTATCGAAGTATCCGTTCCTGTCCGAAGTCCATGGCCATCATTTTAATGATTTTGGGGCTATTGTGGCCGCGGCCGCCCTGGCCCACGATATTGGAAATCCCCCATTTGGGCACAGTGGGGAAAAAGCTATTGGTAACTACTTTAAACAGGGCAAGGGAAAGTTTTACGAAGATGTGCTGACGCCGGAAGAATTTCAGGATCTTATAGATTTTGAAGGTAATGCCAATGGTTTTAAACTGCTCACGGAATCCCGCGAAGGGGTCCCGGGAGGCTTACGGTTGAGCTATGCCACTTTGGGAGCTTTTATAAAATATCCCAAGGCCTCTCTGCCCAAAAGACCATCGAGGAACATTGCCGATAAAAAATTCGGGTTTTTTCAATCCGAGAAAGAGTTTTTTAATGAATTAGTGGGGGAAATAGGTCTCTTGCCCAACCCTGCCCATCCTAAAACCGGATTTTTAAGGCATCCGCTCACCTATTTGGTGGAGGCAGCGGACGATATCTGTTATACCATTATCGATTTTGAAGATGGTATCAATCTGGGATTGATTCCTGAGGAATATGCCTTGGAGTATCTGATCAATTTGGTGAAGGACAACATCAATACCAAAAAGTACAATGCCATGACCACTTCCAGTGACCGCTTGAGTTATTTGAGGGCACTTGCCATCAGTACATTGATTGGCGATGCGGTGGAGGTTTTTGTAAAGAACGAGGATAAAATCCTGAGTGGTGAATTTGATGCTTCACTGTTGGACAAGGGAAAATATATAGCTCAGGTTGATGATATCATTAAACTGAGTGTGGACAAAATCTATCAATCCACCGAAGTAATAGATAAAGAATTGGCGGGGTATCGAATTATTTCGGATTTATTGGAGATGTACACTACCGCGCTTATCAATGTAAAAGAGGGACAAGATACCAATTACGACCGATTGCTCATCAAAAGTTTGCCCGAAAATTATCGGAACACGGATACATCGCTCTATAAAATATTGTTGGACACCAGTTGTTTTGTGGCCAGCCTGTCCGATAGTGCCGCAGTGCATATACACGATAAGTTGACCGGTAAAAAGATTTAAAACGAATAGAGCAATCCCACCCCCAAGAGCTGTTTGAACTGGATTTTCGCCACGCCGGGGTTGATCACGGTCCCATCCTCTGCAATTTCTTCATCAAATTTGATGTCATCATCAAAGATGATGTGTGTCCCGATATTTGCATTTAGAAAGTTATTTACCTTTAGATTGAAGTTGAGTTCCCAATCCACATCTATATTTCCAAAACTTCGCACATAATCGGTATACAGATTGAGACGATGACTCATCAGCACATTGTTCGCAATTTCGGTTTCCCATGTGTTGGTGACCAAAAAACCAAGTTCCAAAAACACTCTGTCCCCTGCTTCCACCCCAAAAGCGCCCTGATTGGAGAGAGCCTCATCCAACACAAAGGTAGATTTCATGGTCGCGGGCGAAATATAAAGGTTGAACTGGTCCTTCGGCGGGATATAGGATGTACCCACACCGACGAACAAATACCCCGGGGCCATAAATCTTGAAATAGGTGTTTCCCTATCCGGATATTTATAACCATTGGAAAATTGTGTCCGAATGTTGGCCTTTACCGAATAGTACCAATTGGTAATGGTGTCCTTTCTAAAACTGAGCGTAGTGGACAGTCGGATCTGGTCATCCGTTTTACGCAGTTTTCTTCCCTCTTGTGCATTAAGCCCGTAGCGGAACTGTGCTTCGTTGTTCCAACTTAGATATCGGAACTTATAGTTTCGGGAAAAATCTGCGCTTGCAAGTGCCGAAACCGAGTTGTCGCCCCCTGCATTCCAGTTTACAAAAGAAACCTCGCTAACGTTGAGCCCCAATTTATTGACTTTTTTCCAGAAGGATGTAGGCTTGAACCGATTATACCATATACTCAAAGGTTTCACCCTGTTCAATACCGTACGGGGGTCGGTCAGTTTGGCATTTCTAGTAAGATACTTGAGTTTTACATCCTTTATGCGAATTATTTTAAAGGTACCATTGGTGCTATCAATTTCAAATGCCTTTAATTGGGTTACTTGGGCATTGGCAGATAAAAAAACAGTAAGGAAAAGAATTAAAAAACAGTTTAATCGCATTGGGTTAAGGTTGATTGTATGTATGAGTGTATCGTATCAAAATCTATACCAGCCATTCGGTGGGTATCGGAGATGTCGCCGTGATCCACAAAATGGTCGTGAACACCAAAAATTTTAACGGGCCTTGATAGTCCTTCATCATTGGCAAATTCGAGTATGGCAGAACCAAAACCTCCCGTTTTCGCCCCATCTTCAATAGTGATGATATGTTCGTAGGAGTTAAAAATGCTACGGAGAAGATTTCTGTCCAAAGGTTTTACAAATCGTATATCGTAATGCCCAACGGTCTCGCTTTTATCTAATTTTTGAACCATATTGGCAACGGCATTTCCAATGTGGCCAATAGTGAGTATCGCAATTTTGGACCCTTGTTTTAAAATTCGGCCCGTACCTATTTGGATAGGTTCAAAGCTATTTTTCCAATCTATGGTTACCCCCCGACCTCTGGGGTACCGTATGGCAATAGGGCCATCGAGTCCCAGTTGTGCCGTATACATAATGTTTCGTAGCTCCATCTCGTTCATGGGCGCAAATACCGTAAGATCGGGAATGCAGCGCAAAAAAGCTATATCAAAAACTCCGTGGTGAGTGGGACCATCCTGCCCGACCAATCCAGCTCTGTCCAAACAGAAAATAACAGGCAGTTTTTGTAGTGCGACATCGTGTATGACTTGATCGTAGGCTCTCTGCAAGAATGTGGAGTAGATGTTGCAAAACGGAACCAAGCCCTGTGTGGCCATACCCGCGGCCAAAGTCACGGCATGTTGCTCCGCGATGCCTACATCATAGGCGCGCTCTGGAATTTCTTCCATCATAAATTTAAGGGAACTGCCGCTCGGCATGGCAGGGGTTATTCCGACAATTTTTTCATTTCTTCGGGCCAATTCCACGAGGGTATGCCCAAAAACATCTTGATATTTGGGCGGTTGCACTCGCCCGGATTTTTTTAACCGCTCCCCCGTGGTTTTATCAAATTTTCCAGGGGCATGGTACACGACTTGGTCTTCCTCGGCTTGTTTCAAGCCTTTGCCTTTGGTGGTAATGATGTGGAGCAATTTTGGCCCGTCAACATGTTTTAATCGTTCCAGTTCTGCAACAAGGGCTTTTAGATCATGGCCATCAATAGGACCTGTATAGTTGAGATTGAGGCATTCAAAAATGTTCTCGTCCTTTGCCGTACCGGCCTTAACATTGGTAAGGTATTTTTTTAGTGCACCAACGCTAGGGTCGATCCCGATGGCGTTATCGTTCAATATAATTAACGCGTTAACATTTGTAACACCCAAATGGTTGAGTCCTTCAAAGGCCATTCCACTTGCGATTGATGCATCGCCCACTACGGCGATATGTTGCCTGTTAATGTCCCCCTTTAATCTAGAGGCCATGGCCATCCCAAGAATGGCGGATATGGCGGTGGAGCTGTGTCCCGTTCCAAAATCGTCATATTCACTTTCACTGCGTTTTGGGAAACCGCTGATGCCGCCCAATTGGCGGTTAGTGTCGAAAATTTCTTTGCGACCTGTCAAAATCTTGTGTCCATAGGCTTGGTGCCCTACGTCCCAAATAAGTTTGTCATAGGGTGCACTGAACACATAGTGCAGGGCAATGGTAAGTTCGACAACGCCCAAACTGGCACCTAAATGCCCCTCTTTGGTGGAAACAATATCAATGATAAATTCCCTCAATTCTTGCGCAAGCTTGGGCAACTCGTCCAAGGTTAATTTTTTGAGGTCTTCAGGGGATTCGATATGTGCTAAGAGTTTTTCCAATGGATAAAAAACAAAAGTATCGATTCTCCCCAAAATTATTTTATGTGTAGCTTAGCAATCTGTTGAAAAATCACATAAAAATCGTGGAGAACCCGTTTGATGACACTTATTTTATGAAAAGGGCCATGCAAGAGGCGGAAATTGCCTTTGAGAATGGAGAGGTGCCTGTTGGTGCGGTCATTGTAGTGAACAATAGGATCATTGGCAGGGCCCACAATTTAACCGAGCGTTTAAAGGATGTTACGGCACATGCCGAAATGCAGGCCATTACCGCCGCGTCTAACTTTTTGGGCGGAAAATATCTACAGGGATGTACTTTGTACGTGACTTTGGAACCTTGCCAAATGTGTGCCGGAGCTTTGTATTGGAGCCAAATCTCCAAAGTGGTGTATGCCGCTCCGGATCTGGAACGTGGATTTAGTGTAATGGGAGGGCACCTTCATCCCAAAACGGAGGTTATAGGTGGTATTATGGAAAGGGAAGCTTCGGAAATGCTCAAGCGATTTTTTATTCAACGAAGGAACCTCAATTAAAGAAAAAACCCCGGACTTGCCGAGGTTTTAGATCAAATCAAAATAAAATATTTTTTATCCGATTACTTGCACGCGCGAAGCAACCACTCCTTTTCTTCCTTCTTCTTCGATGTATTCTACTTTGTCGCCTTCGTTCAATTCTACTCCGTTCAATGCTGTAACATGAACAAAGATGTCTTTTCCTGTGTCGTCGTTCGTAATGAAACCATAACCTTTGGAATCATTGAAAAATTTTACTGTACCAGTCATTAAAAAATAAATAAAATGTTAAAATACGAATGTAACTTTTTTTATGACTGGTTGCATAAAATGAAGTTTAAATCTTATCAAAATTATTGATTATCAGTATTTTCCCCCTCTTTTTCCTGCATTTTTTTAATATTTTCCTTGGTAAGCATGTAATCTTTCATGTTTTTGAACCTGCTCTCCTTCCAAAGGAAAAGTGGCATGGCCACCAAAAAGAGACCAACGGTGCCTCCGCCGATATACTTTGGTGCCCGGGGATGTTCTTCTTCCAATGAAAGACCGTAGAATATAGACCCAAGGGAAGCCAACATGATGAGGAAAATAATATATTTAAGCTTGATTTTTTTCATTGGGTATAGTTTATCAGTTCCCTACGGTAGGCCGTTAACAATTTGGATTTTGAGACAAAACCTTCGTATTTACCATCTTTGAGCACGGGAAGGTTCCAGGCCCCACTATCCTGAAATTTGCGCATAACATCCGCCATCTTATCGCTTTTTAGTTCAATAGTGCTTGGAGGGGTTTGCATGACATCGGTTGCAAGTACTTTTTCATAAAGGGATTGATCGAACATAATGGGCCGGATATCATCCATTAAAATGATTCCCAAAAGAGCACCACTTGTTTCGCTTACTACAGGGAAGATGTTTCTTTTGGATTTGGTGACCGCTTTGTGCAAAATGTCGTCCAAGGTCATTTTGGGATATACGGCAACAAAGTTTTTTTCGATGACCTTGTCTATTTCCATAAACATGAGAACCGCGTGGTCCTTGTTATGGGTAATCAATTCTCCCTTGCGAGCCAGTTGCATGGCATAGACCGAATGAGTATGTACGTATCTTGTTATGGCATACGATATGGCGGCCGTCAACATCAGGGGAATGAACAGTTCATATCCGCCGGTCACCTCTGCTATCAGGAAAATAGCGGTCAACGGGGCGTGCATTACCCCTGCCATCAGCCCCGTCATTCCGACCAAGGTAAAGTTACTTTCGGAGACCATATTTTTAAAAACACCAATATGATTGATGAATTTGGCCACACAATTACCCATAAGACTCCCCATAAAGAGGGTCGGTGCAAAAATACCTCCAACTCCGCCAGCTCCAAAGGTAAACGCGCTTGCGATTACCTTAAAGGCCACTAGGCCGGCAAGAAGGACGATTACCACCCAGGTATTGTCCAGGTCCAAATTAAAAATATTGTTCCCGAGCACTGCATCTGTATTTCCCTGTACAAGGTTGTTCATAGTATCAAACCCTTCGCCATACAAAGGGGGTACCAAAAACAATAATATACCTATCCCGACACCGCCCAACAGCAGTCTTTGAACTGGCGATTCTATTTTATCAAAAAAGTTCTGGATACGGGTGTATGCTTCATAGAAATATATGGAAGTAATCCCCCCGAACACGCCCAATACAATATAGAACGGCACATCCGATATGGTAAAGGCATCTACAATTTTAAAGGGCAGCAAGGCATCGTTCCCAAAAAAGAAATAGGAGGTGATGATCGCGGATAGTGAGGCAAGCAGTAGCGGAAGTAAGGAGGCCAAGGTCAAATCCAAACTAAAGACCTCTATGGCAAATAAGATTGCAGCGATCGGTGCTTTAAAAATGGAGGAGAGGGCCCCGGCCGATGCACAGCTGATCAGTAAAATTCGGGTAGCGTGGTTTAAATGGAGTGTTTTTGAAATATTGGAACTGATGGCAGCGCCGGTCGCCACTGTTGGTCCTTCCAATCCAACAGAACCTCCAAACCCTACCGTTATGGGTGCTGTCAACAAAGAGCCCCACATTTGGTGCCTGCTCATTATTCCCTTTCTTTTGGAAATGGCATATAAGGTCGAAGGGATGCCGTGGCTGACTTTTTTGCGAATGACATACTTGATGATGAGACTCACCAAAATCAATCCAATAATGGGGAATAAAAAATAGAAAGCATGGTGGTAGTATTGTACCAATCTGCCTTCCATTAAATGTTGAAAAAAATGAGTGAGATTCTTTAAAAGAACAGCCCCTACACCAGAGGTAAAGCCGACCAAAATACTAAGCAGGGCAATAAATTGCCTGTGGGAAATATGTTTGGCCCGCCAAATCAAAAACTTTGTCAACCAAGATTTCTTTTGTCCCATGGGTCGAGGTATTAAAAAATCCCGCATAATTGCGGGATTTCATATATCATAAATCCAACTTTAAGTGGAGCTCTTTCAGTTGCTCATCATCTATGTTGGCAGGTGCATCGATCATTACGTCGCGTCCGCTGTTATTTTTTGGGAAAGCAATGTAATCCCTAATGGTTTCTTGTCCGCCCAAAATGGCCACTAATCTGTCCAGCCCAAAAGCAATGCCGCCATGTGGGGGCGCTCCATATTGGAAGGCATCCATCAAAAAGCCGAACTGTGCTTTTGCTTCTTCGGGGGTAAAGCCCAAATGCTTGAACATGGTCGCCTGGGTTTCTTTGTCATAGATCCTGATGGAACCACCACCGATCTCATTTCCGTTCAGTACCAAATCATAGGCGTTGGCCTTTACTTCACCGGGCTTTGAATCCAACAATTCCAATTGACCCGGCTTTGGAGAGGTAAAGGGATGGTGCATTGCATGGTATTTTCCGGTTTCTTCGTCCAGTTCCAGCAGTGGGAAATCCACGACCCATAACGGGGCAAACTCCTCAGCTTTTCTAAGTCCTAAACGAGTGGCCAATTCCATTCGAAGGGCGCTCAATTGCGCACGGGTCTCGTTGGTGTTTCCTGAAAGGACGCAGATAAGGTCACCTGCTTTCGCACCGGTTGTTCGTGCCCACTTGGCCAAATCCTCTTGGTCATAGAACTTGTCCACGGATGATTTGTAGGTGCCATCCTCGTTGCATTTTACATAGACCATCCCCTTGGCGCCAACTTGTGGACGTTTGACCCAATCGATAAGACCGTCGATTTCTTTTCGGGTATAGGAGGCCGCTCCTGGGACTGCAATTCCAACAACCAATTCCGCAGCATTGAACACATTGAAATCTTTATGCTGGGCTACTTTGTTCAGTTCTCCAAATTCCATCCCAAAGCGAATGTCCGGTTTGTCGTTGCCATAAAGTCGCATGGCATCATCATAGGCCATTCGTGGAAATTCTTCCACTTCAACCCCTTTGATTTCTTTTAAAAGGTGTTTGGTCAGTCCTTCAAACGTATTGAGGATATCTTCCTGCTCCACAAACGCCATTTCACAGTCAATTTGGGTAAATTCGGGTTGGCGGTCCGCACGGAGGTCTTCGTCCCTAAAACATTTCACGATCTGGAAATATTTGTCCATTCCACCCACCATCAACAATTGTTTAAAGGTCTGAGGGGATTGGGGCAGGGCATAAAATTGGCCTTCATTCATACGGCTGGGCACCAAAAAGTCCCTAGCGCCCTCCGGGGTTGATTTAATGAGATAAGGGGTTTCAATATCGATGAACCCTTGGTCGGACAGATATTTTCTGACTTCCATGGTCACCTTGTGCCTAAATATAAGCTTGTTCTTTACGGGATTTCTACGGATATCCAAATAACGGTATTTCATGCGGATATCTTCCCCGCCATCGGTTTCATCTTCAATGGTAAAGGGAGGAAGCAGGGATTCGTTCAAGATGGTGAGCTCGGTGACGAGTACCTCAATTTCTCCCGTTGGGATATTTGGGTTTTTGGAAGCCCTTTCTATTACTTGGCCTTTGGCCTGTATAACGGTTTCACGTCCCAGTTCTCGAGCTTGCTCCAATAGTTCTTTGGAAGTGCGTTCTTGGTCGAACACCAACTGTGTAATGCCGTAACGGTCGCGAAGGTCTACCCAGGCCACAAAACCTTTATCGCGCAGCTTATGGACCCATCCACTTAAAATAACTTCCGAACCTATATCCGATGCCCTTAATGCACCACAAGTATTGTTTCTGTACATGATGTTTGTTATGAGAGGGCAAATTTAATAGGAATGTGGATATTTTACAGGAGATAATCTCTTTTTCTCCTAGACTTGTTTTTATAAACTTCAGAAATGATCCCTATACACTATATCGCTTAACGTTAAATTAACATTGGAAATGATTTTTTGCGGTTTTTATTGGGATATAAGACGGAATTCTTAGCTAAAAGAAGTCTTTTTTAAGAATCATTTATTATTCAACTCATTTAAATTCAATTAATTACACTATTTACGTTAATTTAATGTAAACTAAATGTTATGTAAATGTGTTATTAGTGTAAAATTTAAGTAACTTTGATTCGTTATCCTATTGATGCTAACAATATTAAATCCCATATAGATATGAAAAAAGCAGTATTATTTTTGGCGGTGGTGTTTGCGGTTGGTGTATCTGCTCAAGATACCAAACCGACCTTTGAAAAAATGGGAAATATGGTGAAAGCCACTTATTTTCACGACAATGGCGAGATTGCCCAAACAGGTTATATGTTGAACGGGAAGTTACATGGAGATTGGGTGATGTTCAATGTTGAAGGTGAAAAAATTGCCACTGGCCAATACAAAAATGGACAAAAGACCGGTAAATGGTTCTTTTGGAAGAATGATGAATTGAACGAAGTTGATTTTAATGACAACCGAATCGTTCAGGTAAAAAGTTGGAACCAAGGCGATGCCGTAACGGTAAACCAATAAATAAAATCAGTGTTTAAGAAAAAGCCCCGACCATTTGGTCGGGGCTTTTTTTATTGTTTCAATGTTATTTAGATGGTGGAAGTTCCTATTTGCGCCTGTTTGCTATCTTGTCTTTCCAACTTTCTTTTCCTTATCCTTAGCTTAAGTTTGTAGACCAACGTAAACAAGATAGGTACAACAATTAGCGTAAGGAAGGTGGCCACTATCAAACCATAGATTACGGTCCAAGCCAACGGCCCCCAGAAAATTACGTTGTCCCCTCCTAAATAAATATCTGGATTGAACTCGCTCATTAGGGTAAAGAAGTTAATGTTGAAACCTGTTGCCAATGGAATCAAACCTAAAATGGTGGTGATGGCCGTTAGCAATACAGGGCGCAATCTGGATTTTCCTCCCCTTACCACGGATTCCAAGAAATCCTCAGGTTCTAAAAGTCCATCTTCTTCGAGGTCTAGTTTCACTTTTTTCCTATCGATAAGCAGTTGGGTGTAATCCAACAATACCACACCATTGTTCACCACAATACCGGCAAGTGATATAATCCCCATCATGGTCATCATGATCACAAATGCGCTCCCTGTGGCAACGATACCTCCGAAGACACCTATCAAACTCAAGAAAATCGCCAGCATTATAATACCTGGCTTGCTAATGGAGTTGAACTGGAAAATCAAAATAAAGAATATAAGTCCAAGACCGGTAAAGAAGGCGCCCATTAAAAAGGCCATTTGCTTGTTCTGCTCTTCTATCTGTCCGGTATAATCTATTTTGATATCGTCCGGAAGGTTTTCAAAATCGTTCATTTCTTCCTGGATCTTGCTCACGATGGCCCCGGCATCCGTATAGCCCGATGCCAAAGCGGAATAAACGGTTACCACACGTTCTGTATCAAGGTGCTTAATGGCACTGAACCCAGTACTGTTCGTTTGCTTGGTTACGGCAGATATGGGAACTTCTTTGATCTGTCCGCTAGAAGGGTCCCTAAATGTGATGCGCTGGTTGAACAATGCACTGGTATTGTACCGGTCCTCTTCGTTGAATCGCACATAAATGTCGTAGTCATCACCACCTTCTTTATAAATTCCTGCTTTTGATCCAAAAATGGAGCTGCGAAGCTGCTGACCGATCTGTCCGGTTGCAATGCCCAGTTCTCCCGCCTTTTTTCGGTCTACCTGGACCAACATGGATGGCTTGGACTTGTTAACGTCGATTTTAAGTTCATCAATACCCGGTATGTTCCGCGAATTGATAAAGTTCCTCATTCTCTCGGCCGTGTTGATCAACTCTGAATAATCCTCTCCTTCCAATTCAATATTGATAGGGTAACCCACAGGAGGGCCTACGGCATCTTTTTCAACCGAAATGGCAACACCTGGGTAAACATCTTTTAAAGCTTCTTGAACTTTTCCCAAAAGCTCCTGGCTATCTGCACCTTCACGATATTTGAATTCCCGTAAAGTTGCCGTGATTTTTCCCCGGTTTGGCATTTCTGCGCTGGAACCACCATCAGTTTGAGGGTTGCCGGCACCTTCGCCAACCTGCGATACGGCACTCTCGGTCATAAAATTGTAGTCCCCGTTCATGTAGGCGTCCGAATTGATGATATCGTACACCCGTTTCTCAATGTCCTTGGTGATTTGATTTGTCTTTTCGATATCGGTCCCTTCTGGATACTCGATATAAACGACGATCTGGTTGGGCTTGTTGTCCGGGAAAAATTCCACTTTGGTCCGTTGGCTTCCTACGGAGATACCAAAACCGATAAAGGCTATCAAAAGCAATACAAAGGTGGTGATGGCTATAAAAATCGGCCTTCTCCCCGCAAGTGAATAGCGAAGGGTCTTCTCGTAAAAGCTTTCCCATTTGGGAAGAATCCTATTTTGAAATGAACCCGCCCAGTTTCTAAGGAACAAGCGATATACCCATAGCATGATTGCGGTAAGCACCATCAAGGATCCCAATGACCTGTACGCTCCACCAAAAACAATGATGATAATACCGATGACAGAGATGATGGATGTAATGCGTACAATCTGTTTTAGCGGCATTTCCTTGTCCTCCGTGGTCATGTAGCGCGATACAAGAACAGAGTTGAAGAAGATGGCCACAAAAAGGGACGACCCCAAAACTACAGACAGTGTTATCGGGAAATATTTCATAAACTGCCCCATAATGCCGGGCCAAAGCCCTAGCGGAACAAAGGCTGCAACCGTGGTCAACGTGGATATGATAATGGGAAAAGCGATTTCCCCGATACCTTTTTTGGCGGCTTCGATTCGTGGCATTTTTTCCTCGTCCATAAGCCGGTAAATGTTCTCTACCACCACAATTCCATTGTCTACCAACATCCCTAGCCCCATAATAAGGCCGAACAAGATCATCGTGTTCATGGTATAGCCCATTGCGTCCAATATCATTAGTGACATGAACATGGACATTGGGATGGCAAAACCTACGAACAATGCATTTTTGAAACCTAAAAAGAACATCAGAACGGTGACCACCAAGATAATACCGAAGATGATGTTGTTCACCAAATCGTCCACTTGTCCTATGGTCTGGGAAGATTGGTCGTTGGCTATGGTTACCGTAAGGTCTTGCGGAAACTGATTTTCTATGGCGTCGTCCACAATCACTTTGATCTGGTCCACAGCATCAACCATGTTTTTACCGGAACGCTTTTTCACATCCAACATGACTACCGGGTGTCCGAACTCTCTGGCGTACGTAGTCTTGTCCTCCTCTTTAAAAGTAACCTTTGCCAGGTCTTTTAAGTAAATGGGATTGCCATTTTCGGATTTTACCACAAAATCTTCAAGTTCTTGGGGCTCGTCAATTTCACCGACGATACGTATGGTCCTACGTTGCCCACTGGCGACCAGATTCCCGGCAGAGGTAGTTAAGTTTTCGTTGGTGATGCTGTTGATGATATCGTTAAAACTGACCTTGGCCGCCATCATTTTGTAAATATCAACAGCAACTTCTACCTCTTTCTCTTGCGCTCCTCGGATATCTACCTGTTTGATTTCCTGAAGTCCTTCTATTTCATCTTCAAGATATTCGCCAAACTCTTTGAGTCTTTCAACGGGGTAGTCCCCAGAAATGTTGATGTTCAAAATCGGGATTTCTTCCGAAAGGCTCAGATCAAAAACATTGGGTTCCACCTTGGCCCCGTTAAAGGTGGGCCAGTCCTCGCCGGCAGATTTGGAATCCACTTCGTCCTTTACTTTTTGCAGGGCCGCCTCAACCGAAATGTTTTCATCGAACTCTGCAATGATCATGGAGTAATCTTCCTGGGAGGTAGAGGTGACTTCCACCAGGTTGCTCACGGTCTTGAGTTCGTCTTCAAGCGGGTCCGTGATCAATTTTTCAATATCCTCGGCAGTATTCCCGGGATATAAGGAGCTAATATATATTTTGGTTTCCTTTACCTCTGGAAAGCTTTCCCTGGGCATGCTAAAATAGGCCATGCCGCCAAGGATAAGAATAACCAGAATCAGCACATACATTGTGGTCTGGTTATCGATGGCCCACGAGGACAGCCGAAACTCCTTGTCTACACTTTTCTTTTGTTTGCTCATAATTGTTTTGCTTTGGCTGTCTAGCTATTTTTTATATTGACTTGTTGTCCTTCTTTTACACTACGGGCACCTTCATCAATTATGGCGTCGCCTTCATTTATTCCAGAAAGCACTTCTACATAATCGCCCTGTGTTTTTCCCGTTTTTATCACCACTTTTTTGGCTACGGGATCGTTCTCCAACGAAGCTGCATCTACCAGATATACATATTGCTCCCCATCTGCATTTTCGGATAATACGCTTTGTGGGATCAGAATGGCATTTTCACTGGTGTAATCATTGATCATTACCCTTGCCGTAAGGTTTGGCTTTACTTTGCCGTCAAGGCTGGGCACCGCAATCTCAGCCGTAAAGGATCGATTGCTCGGATTGATGAAGTTTCCTGTTTGCCTAACTGTAGTGGTAACACTATCCCCCAAAACCGGAAAGTATACTTTCACTTTCTTACCTGGGGTAACATTGGGCAAGTGGCTTTCTGGAACCTCTACATTAATGTACATATTGGATAGGTTGACGATTCTGAAGACCTCGGAACCAGGGCCCGGGCTTACAACGGTACCTTCATCTTTGATTACATCGTCAATTATACCGGTAAACGGAGCTCTAATACTTGATTTGCCTACTTGGCTCTCCATTTGTTTTACGGCACTTTGCTGTGCTTCGTAATTGGTTTTGGCCTGTAGGTATTGTATTTCTGAACCAATATTCTGCTCCCAAAGTCTTTTTTGGCGCTCAAAAGTAGTCTTGCTCAATTCTGCCTGTGTTTTGAGCTGTGCCAATTGACTGGATAAACCACCGTCATCTATAGTAGCAAGCAACTGTCCTTTGGAAACCTTTTGACCTTCTTTTACGTAAACACGATTCAAAGTCCCGGACATTTCGGGGTAGATCAGTACATTCTGTTTGGTCATTACGTCTCCTTGGAGTTCCAGATAATGGTCGAATTTTTCAGGATGTACCTCGATGGTGGTCACCAAGGGAAGCTTTGCGGTGTTGTCCAGCAGTGCAATGGCAGAATCCAGGGATTTCAACTGTTTTTCCAATGCTTTCTTTTGACTGGAGATTTCTGCATGTTTGGTACGGATGACCTGAATATCCTTGCTGGCCAATGCTTTGTCAAAAGATTTGTTGCTGTTGCCCCCGCAAGAAGCAAGAACGGCTGCAGTTAGTGTTATATATATCGCTTTTCTCATGATGGAATGGTTTTCTCTTTGTTATTGGTTTAAAATATTTTCCAGTGCTGTCTTTTTGTTGATGACATCTACCATGGATTGTAAATATTCTTGTTGACTTGTGTACAATTGGGTCTGGGCCTGTCTAAGTTCAAAGCTGGTAGCCAATCCTTCTTCGTATTTGATTTGATTTTTGTTTTCGATACGTTCTGCGAGTTCTAGATTCTCCTTGGAAGTACCATACTGTTCTATGGCAAGAATGTAATCGCTCTTGGCACTTTCCAGTTGAAGACGGATTTGCGCTTGTGCCTCGGTGAATTGTGTCTTGGCCTTTTCCAAGGCAATCTTGGCACGCTGGGTGCTTGCACTTCTTCCCAAAGAACTGAAGATGGGAATATTGAGGTCTACCCCTAAAATGGATGATCCAAACCATTGCTGACCACTGTCCAAAAAGTTGAAATCATTGCTGAAGGAGTTTCCTCCATAGTTTACGAACGCGTTCAATGTGGGCAAAGCTCGACTCTTGGCCAACTTTAGCTCCAAAAACCGTTGTTCGTTTAGGTTGGCCGCCATTTTATAGTCCACATTGTTCTCAATGTTGAATTCAGAATCGATTAAGCCAAGGTCTATTTCCTTCTGGGTAAGGTCGTCCAGATCTTCCGTTAAAACGGTGGGAGTCTCAATGGGAAGGCCCAATACCAAATTCAACATTTGAAGGGTTATCTCTTCCATTCGGCGGGCATTTTTTAATTGGTTGTCCACGGTGGAGAGTGTTATCTGCAACTGGTCCACGCTTTCCTCGTCGCCAAGGCCGTTTTCATAGATGCGCTTGGTTTCGTATAGGTTTTCTTCCAATGTGGATTTGTTATTTTCCGAAATTTGAACGCTCTCTCGCGCCAAGAGCACATTTCCATAGGCTTCCACAACCGATTTTCGGACTTCCAGCTCGGTTTTTTCCTTATTGTTCTGGCTGTATTCCAAAAAGGTCTTGGTCGCCTGTACGCCAACAATGTACGACCCATCGAAGATTTGCTGCCGTAGCGTGGCCGTGGCCGACATGGATTGAGCCTGCCCAAACACAACTTCTTGATAGGTTCCCGGCTCTCCCCCAAAAAATTCGGCAGGAATTTGGGAAACGGGCTGCTTTAATTGATTTTGATAACTGACACCACCATTGATCTGGGGAAGTCCCGTGGCAATGGTCTCCCATTTTTGCTTTTGGGCATCTAAAATATCACGTTCTGCGTTTATGGAACTATAGTTGTGCTCCAATGCATAAATAATGGCCTGGTCCAAGCTAAAGCTGGGTATGGTATCTTGGGCAGATGCCAGCCATGGTAGTATTAGGAATAGACTGATTAATGTTTTTTGCATTTATTCTTTGTTTGAATTGATGATTGAGTTGAGTATTTTTCTTCCTTCCGGGGTTACAATGCCCCTTAAATGATATTCCAGATAATAATCCATTAGTTCTACCTTACTGAAAATTTCCGTGGGAAACAGGCCATTGTCCTTCAAACTGGTTATTCCCGTAAAATAGATTCGAGAAACAAATTCCTCGTTTAGGTTGTCCCTGTAAATGCCCATTTGCATACCACGCCTAACATTTTTGGCCACACAACGATGGGTACATTCAAATTGTACTTCCTTAAGGGACATATGGATTTTTGGATAATATTTTTGTAATTGATATAGCGGAGATGACTTTTCATCTTTTAAATGAAGCATCACAAACTTTTTGATTTCATAAAGTTCCTCAATAGGGTTTTTTTGCAAGGCTACGATATCATCTATGCCGCATACGATAAAATCGGTCATTGACATAGCGGTCTGCTGAACCAAATCTGTTTTGTTCTTAAAATGGGAGTAAATCGTTTTCTTCGATATCCCCAACTCATGTGCCAAGTCGTCCATGGTAATGCTCTTAAAACCGAGGTTTAGGAACATCTCACCTGCTTTTTGAATAATTTTTTCCCTCATAATCAGGGCCAAATGTAGTTACGGAAACTTTAAAAACAAAAAAAGTTTCCATAGTTTTACAATTTTTTAACGAGAGATGGATCATTTGTTTTAAATAGATTGCTTCCCATTGCCACTCACAAAGACGGGCTTTAGTTGGGCGTCCTTGCTGGCATCATCGGAATCCATTTGTCCCAATCGCCAGGAAAAGGGACTGAACTGAAGCAAATACTTCTTTTTTGGGCTATTTTTCTTTTGATGTATCATGATTGTCGTTTTTGATTTTTTCAACGTATTCCTTAAAAGCTTGTTCGCCTTCTTCTTTCCAAAATTGATCGTAGTGTTTCCATTCCCTAAAGTCTCTTCTCCATGGGGCGCATGCATTCGACGATTTAAACTTCTTTTTGTGACTGGAACGCCCTTTGCTTTTTCCACCGCCCCCACCAAAGCCAAACAATAGTTTGGCTAAAACAAATATTCCCAGGGCCTGCCAGTAAGTAACGGCTCCCACACCAAAAAGGTCTGGCATCAACCAGTTCCACAATCGCATCAACAGGTAAGTGGCCAATAGGAATATCAGGACCCCAAATATGACCATGGCAATAATTTTGAGCACCTTTTTCACGGTTCTCTCTACCTTCTTTTCTACGGATTTCTCGAATTCTTTTTTATGTTCCATAACTCAGTTCTTTTAAATTTTCCAATGTTTTTGATAGCTCCGACATGGCCCTATGCCTTCTCGACATTAGGGTACCTTGTGGTATTCCTGTTCTTTCCGTTATTTGTTTGTAATTGTACCCTTCAAAATCGATGGCGATAATTATATCTCTATATGCAGGTTTTAGGTCTTCTACGGCACTTTTGAGGGCTTGTTCCATTTCTGGAGAATAGCGGTTGTCCGCATCCCCATAAAAAAACTCGGCAAATTCTCTCCACTGTTGGTCAATGTCCTCACTTGGCAATTTCCTTTCCTTTTTGCCGCGCATGATGTCTATGATCCTGTTGCGAATGGCATTGTACACAAAACCGCCCACATTGGTTATGGGCAAGGCATCATCTGACCGGGAAAACATCCGCAGCGCAACATCCTGCACAATATCCTCCGCATCCCTTTCCGATGTATCCCTGATCTTCGACTGCACGTAGGAGCGCAGTGAGCCATACTCCTCGTTAAAGAAGTCGGTCAGGTTATTGCGTTTATCGGTTTTGGCGGCCATTGGGTCGAATCAGGTTGCTTTTCACTTATAGAGACGAACAAAAACTGTTTCATTGCAGTTTTTCTGTGTTTTTTTTCAAACCAATGCTGGTTTTCTGGTTTGGATACAAAGAATCCAGCTTTAAGCAGCAGCCATTGGCACAAATTCAATATTTGAATGTATTTTTGGCTCCATGTCAGATATCGATATCATTAGTCAGTATAGGGAACAGTTTGTTACGTATCTAGCGGAAAGGACAAAATTGGGAGAGCCCAAGAGTTTGTACGAACCCATACGGTATATATTGGGATTGGGGGGCAAAAGAATGCGACCAATCCTCACTTTAATGACTGCCGAGGCCTTTGGAGGCAAGATGGAGTATGCTATGGATGCCGCATTGGCCGTGGAAATATTTCACAATTTTTCCTTGGTCCATGATGATATTATGGATGATGCACCATTGCGAAGGGGAAAAACCACCGTGCATGAAAAGTGGGATGTGAATACTGGAATCCTATCTGGCGATGCCATGTTGATTTTGTCCTATCAGTTTTTTGAAAACTATCCGGCCAAAACGTTCGCAGAACTTACCAAATTGTTCAGTAAAACTGCACTTGAGGTATGCGAAGGCCAACAATACGATGTTGATTTTGAGACCCGTGATGATGTAACGATTCCGGAATATCTACAAATGATCGAGTATAAAACCTCTGTTCTAGTGGCGGCTGCCATGAAGATGGGAGCTATTGTGACAAATGCGTCCCAAAAGGATGCGGAAGCCATCTACGAGTTTGGACGAAATTTGGGCATTGCTTTTCAGTTACAGGATGATTATTTGGATGCTTTTGGCGATCCCAAGACATTTGGCAAGCAGGTTGGAGGGGATATCATGGAGAACAAAAAGACGTATCTGTACTTAAAATCCCTGGAAAAAGCTTCCAAGGACGATCATGGGGGATTGGTACACCTCTATTCCATAAAGCCGGAAGATCCTACGGATAAAGTATCGGCAGTAAAAGCCATTTTTATGGAAAGTGGGGCAGTGGAGGAAACAAAAAGAGCCATTGAGAGTTTTACGCAAAAGGCGTTTGAGGCCTTGGAAGAAACCGGGCTCCCAGAAAAAAACAAGCTATTGCTACGGCAGTTTGGCGAAAATTTAATGGAGCGGACCGTTTAGATGATTCGTTGCAATAGTGCTTTGATGAACGGCATTGGTTTGGGGGCGGTCACAATTTTTAGCTCTTCCCATAAATTGGTTTCGTTCTCTAAGAATTTTAAGATCAGGGAGGCCTTTCTTCTTTTGAACATCGACTCAAAAATTTCGTGTCCCAAGTGATTTTTCTTATAAAGAATATCCAATAGAAGCGTATCGTAGAACAGGAACCTATTCTTTTTGTGAAATTCGGTCAACGGTTTGCCGGTTTTTAAATAGTCCACCAATTTAGGTATTTGCCGACTCGTGTTGTAGAAGGTGTAGCCAGTGCTTGGTTTAGCCCATCCACCTGCAATTCCGATATATAAAATCCGATTGGTATTATTTTGATGAAACGGGTAGCAGGTCATCGGAATGCTGCCATATTCGGTTTCCTCAATAGTGTATGGAGTATCGGCAAGATTTGTGGCAATATATGTTTTGATGGCGTCTTCGTACTCCGTTTTTTCCAAGAGATCCTCGGAGAACAAAGTGTATTCCACCAACGCCTCGTTATGTGAAAAAGGAAGCACGTACATAAAGCGTGTATTTCCCTTTTGGGGCACGGAGAAGTCCATAAAAGTGACCTCTCTTGATTTAAAAACCGATTGTTCGGTTTTTATTTGCCATCCTACAAAGTGTTGTTGTAAAACAGGAAAATTGCTTTGTTTTAAAGGGAGGGATGGATTGTATAGGCTGGAAAATACCGTTTGTCCCAAAAATCTTTGAGATGAGGTGGTCACCAAAACGTTACTTTCATGCTCTTCTACGTGTTGCACTTCTTCCCGCACCCAAGTAATGTTTGGATATGCTTTTACCTTTGGTACATAGTGGTCATAAAAATCAATGCCACGAAGCATTTTATAAGTATATGGCAGAATAGAGGTAGTCTTTTGAAGCTGCCGACCACCCACATAAATAGTGTCCCAGGTTTTGTAGGTCAAGTCATCGAATTGTCCATCGCCACGTTCCCAAAAACACCATGTACGGTCGTTTTTCAATTTGTCGTCCTTGTCCAGTACCAAAATGGATTTGTCGGCAAAGAACCCATCCTTGCCCAAAGCATCGGCCAACAAAAGTCCGGCAGCTCCCGCTCCTATGATGATGTAATCGTATTCGGGCATGGAGTAAAAATACACAAACAAAACAAAGGGAAGACCGATGTCTTCCCTTCATAATAATCTTTTGACAGGTAAATCTTATTCATCTTTGCCTGGAATAGAGTCCGGCCAAGAATTACGGTATTCGGTCATTGTAGTCTCATAACTTTTTGCCAAAGATTCAGCTTCATCTTCGGAATAAAGATTCTTTGCTTTGTCAAAAAAGTCCTTTTCCTCATCATCCAAATGGTGCTCCACTTTTTCAATCAATTTTTTTACGGTGGCCAACCAATGTGGAGAGCTCATGTCCGTATTGTTGATTTCTTCGATAAGTTCGTCCATTTCGTGATGCTCCGCCATCCCATGTCTGGCGTCTTCTTGCATTTCATCGCTATCCACCAAAGGAGAATAAAAGTAACGTTCCTCGGCCACGGCATGGACTTCCAGTTCTTTTTTGAGTTTTTTCCAAAGTTCTCTTCTTTCCTCAGTATCACCGGATGTATTACTTATTTTATCACACAAATCTCTTTGTATGTTGTGATCTTGTTTAATGGCGTTGTAAATTTTCATTGCTTTTTGTTTTAAGATAAAGATAAACAGCATGTTCTTGGAAGATTAGCTCATTCCGACAAATTATTGATAGAATTGGTCTTTGTATGTTTAGGATGAGGAGCATACAAGCCACTACCTAAAGGACCGTGTACCGCAATCCAAAGAAACCACGAATGCCTTGGTTGGGTCCGTACACATAACTTGGGTCGAAAGTAAGGGCATAAGGATTGTTCGGTGTGGAAACGGCATTACCGCTGCTATCAAAGGTAACCTCTTTATCAAATGGGTCGTTGGCCCGGGCAATAATAAACGGGTTGCCGCGGTTCGGTGTCCAATCCAACAGGTTTTTTATGCCACCGTACACTTCAACATTATTCAATCCTTTGTAGGTAAACTGGATATTCTGAATGCTCCATGTGGGCGAATATTCCTGTCTTGGGTCCAATTCCCCCAAAAGCGGCAATCGCATAGGGCCATATAGGTTTCCTGTGTAGTCCGCCGTCAATTTTAGAGAGTGAAAAGTGTACGACAAATTCCACGTAGCGGTTATGCTTTCCGTAAGGATTTGCTGCTGGGCAACCCCATTTTCGGTGCTGCTGACATCTTGCCAAGTAGCGCCTACCATAATCTTAAAACTGCTGGGAAAAGTAATATCCAAATTGGCACTTACTCCTTGCGAAACTGATTTTCCATCGAGATTATCGTAAATGATTTGGTTGGGGTTGGTTTCATAATCCGGTAGGATCACGTTCGAGAATCGGGTATGGAATGCAGAAGCATCCAGCCCCACAAAAGTGCCGTTGTCGCTGTAAATTTTCTTCAAATAATTGATGTTGACATTTACCGAGCGTTCGGGTTTTAGTTCTTCGGAAATGATCACTTCCCGTGACCCTGTGAGTGCCGCATGATCTTCGGTAAACAAGTTGACCACTCGAAATCCGGTTCCGGCATTCGCCCGAAAAATATCGTTGTCGGAAATGTTCCATTTGTAGGCAGCCCGAGGGGTTAAAATATTGCCGTGCCTTTGGTCATAATCATACCGGAGTCCGGCCAAAAAGGAATGTTTGGGAGCAAACCTGTATTCATCCTGTGCAAAAAGACTGGGAATCCAAACATTCTCCGCTTCGGTGGTCGCAGGTGTATTGTCATCGTAATAATTGTACCGAACCGCACTTCCGAACAGCAAATCGTGATTACCGGCGGTTTTGTCCCAAGTCAGTTGCGCAAAACCAATACGCTGGTCCGCCAAATATTCCGTATCGCCGTAGACCGAGTTCTGGTTATGATCGTTATAGGAAAAGGAGAGGAGCAACTTTTCTTCCAACGGCAGTTGATATTTTCCCAGAACTTCCCACCTTCGGGTGTAGATACTTTCTCCATAAATTTCGTCACCACCTCGGTAATCTGGCGTCCACTGCATTTCCCCGCCCCAACGGTCCTCATAAAAAAAGCGTCCTGCCAAAGAGAACAAACGGTTATCACTTCGCTTAAAATTCCATTTTTGGAATAACGAGATGCGATTTTGTAACGTCAAATCCGTAAAATTATCACCGTTATTGTCCACAGGAACATTGTAATTGAAGTAATTTACTCCCAAAAGCAAGTCAGTTTTTTTACTAATTTTAATCTTGCTCCCCACATCTAAATTGTATTCGCCCCAACCTGTGGCAAAGCCATCAGCAAAAAATTCGGGAGCGTCCAATGCACTTTTGGTAATGATATTGATCAACCCACCAACTGCTTCGCTGCCATAAAGTGAAGATGCAGGGCCTTTTACGATTTCAATCTGCTCGATTAGGGAGTTGGGAATCCCAGTGAGACCATAAACTGTACCCAAACCACTTACAATGGGCATACCATCGATAAGAACCAAGGTATAGGGCCCCTCCAATCCATTGATATGGATGTCGCCCGTGTTGCACACATTACAGTTGATTTGTGGACGTACCCCGTTCACATTTTGGAGTGCATCAAAAACACTCGCTGTAGGGTTCTTTTTTAGGAAAGTAGGGGAATAGACCTCTACGGGCACAGGACTTTCCAAACGGCTAACTGGCTTTAGCGTCCCTGTCACCACGGTTTCTTCCAAATTTTGTGCGGAGGGTTCCAGTTGTATGTTGACGGTTTTATTCGCTCCTGCTTCGATACTGATCTTCGTTTGATAGGGTTGATATCCCAGTGAAGTTACCAACAATACATAGTTCCCTGATGGAATATTGTTCAACTCATATAAACCATCAATATCCGTAGCGGCTCCTATTTTGGTCCCTTTGAGCAGCACGTTTGCCAGCGGGAGGGGCTCACCGTTATCCGTAACCTTTCCGTTTACCAAGGCTGTTTGTGCAAAACAACAACCGCTTGCCATGGCAAACCATAAGAGGGATAGGTGTTTACAATTCATTTTTAGTTGATTTAAAAATTAAATTTAGACAAATCTAAAAATAGATTTTGTCAAATAAAAATGTATTTTTGAAAAAAGATTTTTTGATGACCCGATCAGAGGAGAACTATTTAAAGACGATTTTTCATTTGGGTGGAGGCGATTCCAAGTCCATTACTACCAATGCCATTGCAGAGCAAATGGAAACAAAGCCGTCTTCCGTGACCGATATGGCCAAAAAATTATCGGAAAAAGGTTTGGTGGATTATGTGCGTTACCAAGGGGTGTCTTTAACGGATTCCGGTATAAAAACAGCTTTGTCCATCATCAGAAAACATCGCTTGTGGGAGGTTTTCTTGGTCGAAAAATTGGATTTTAACTGGGATGAGGTGCATGAAGTCGCGGAGCAGTTGGAACACATCAAAAGTGAAAAGTTAATCGATAAACTCGATGAACTCCTTGATTTTCCCAAATATGACCCACATGGGGACCCCATTCCCACAAAGGATGGAAAGTTTCAGGAGCGGGATGAAAAACTCCTCAGTGAAATGGCCATCAATTCCACAGGAATATGTGTTGGGGTGAAGGATTCCTCCGTACCTTTTCTTAAGTTTTTGGACAAAAACAAAATTGCCTTGGGCAACACCATCAAAGTAATGGACAAAGAAGATTTCGACAATTCTTTGCGCATTCAAATGGAGGGGAAGGAAATGCGAATATCATACCAAATAGCGTCTAACCTTTATGTAAAAAAGAACGACCGATGAATGAAGTAATACAGTATTTTCAAGAAATTGACCCCGTGTTGGCGGCTTTTTATGCCACATTGTTCACTTGGGGACTGACGGCGGCGGGAGCAGCTTTGGTCTTCTTTTTTAAGGGGATGAACCGAGCCCTTCTCGACGGAATGTTGGGATTTACGGGCGGTGTAATGGTCGCTGCGAGTTTTTGGAGCCTGTTGGCACCGGGAATTGAGATGAGTCCCGGTGACGGTTTCGTAAAAGTGATTCCGGCAGCGGTAGGTTTTTTGTTGGGTGCAGCTTTTATTTTTGGTTTGGACAAAATTCTTCCTCACTTGCACATTAATTTTAAAATGAGCGAGGCCGAAGGGGTAAAGACGCCTTGGCACAGGACCACTTTGCTCACCTTGGCGATTACCTTGCACAACATACCCGAAGGATTGGCCGTAGGGGTTCTGTTTGGCGGGGTTGCGGCCGGTTTCGAAGGGGCATCCATTGGTGGGGCGGTTGCCTTGGCCCTGGGAATAGGTCTTCAGAATTTTCCAGAGGGTTTTGCGGTGGCCATGCCTTTGCGGAGGCAAGGACTTAGTCGAACCAAAAGTTTTATGTACGGTCAGGCCTCTGCCTTGGTAGAACCTATTGCCGCTGTTTTGGGAGCTTGGGCCGTATTGACATTTCAGCCGATTTTACCCTACGCACTTTCTTTTGCTGCGGGCGCCATGATTTTTGTGGTGGTCGAAGAAGTGATTCCCGAAACGCAACAAGACAAATACACCGATATCGCCACTATGGGCTTTATCGGTGGATTTATTATTATGATGACGTTGGATGTTGGTCTTGGCTAATTGGACTATCCACCGATCAAATCAAAAACACCTTTGGTCAAAAATTGGTCTGCCTCACTTAGATTGGACGAAATGATTTCGGTATATCCACCATAGGTGTTGCCTTGTTTTATGGCTACACGTTGAAAAGTGTACCTGCCATCCTGATTACCGATCAGTTTAAGGACATATGAAGCTCCCTCGGATTCAGTTATAGCTTGTTCGGGCAATGACAAGGTCTTGATCGTATCCGTCATAATTTTGGCATCCACGAACATCCCTGGTAAGAAGTTCGCATCCTCCTCGTTTTCCAGGTGCCCGTGTACTTTTATGGATCTTTTGGCATCGTCAATCGAGGTTCCCACCAAATGTACTTCGCCATCAAAAGTCTCTTCCGAGGCTTCAGGAATCTTAAATGCTATTCTTTGACCTTTCTTCACTTTAAGAATATCCTTTTCAAAAACGGTAAGTTCCAAATGCACATGATCGTTGTCCACGATTTCCAAAATCTCTGTGGCTGGCGAAACATGACTTCCTTTGGAAACGTTCATTTTGGTGACGCTGCCCGAAATAGGCGCATAAATGGCGGCTTGCGATGAAATATTGCCTTGCTCCACCTTGCTTGGTGAAATGTTGAGCATTTGCAATTGCTCCCTCAAACCTTGGTAACGGGCCTTGACGGTTTCATAATTGCTTTTGGCCTGAAGAAAATTCTTTTGTGATGCGATTTTTTCTTCAAAAAGCGTTTCGTTTCTTTCAAATTCCGCTTTTAAGTAATCCAATTGATTGAAAACCTCCATATATTCTTGCTGCATCTTCAAGAACTCTTGATTTTCCAAGACCACCAATAGCTGTCCCTTTTTCACTCGGTCTCCGATCAGCAATGAGGTTTTTTTTACAAAACCGCCCATAAAGGCCATAATGCTTGCTCTGTTTTCCGGTGGAACATCGATCATTCCAGAAGTTTCCACCATTTTGGGGAAGGTTCTTTTTTCCATGGCACCGATCATTAGGCCATTGGTGTCAAATTGATCTTGGGTGACCATGATTCCTGTTTCCCCTTCTTGTTCTTCGGAAACGGATTCTTTGTTGTTTTTGTTGCCACAGCCCATCAGTAGAAGGAAAACAGTAGCTATTTGAATGATATGTTTCATCGTTATAATTTTATTGTCAAGTAGTTAATGGCGATTACCGTTTGATTGTATTGGTTGAGCACATCCAAATAATTCAATTGGATGTCGTACGCATTTTCCAAACTTTGGATATATTGGAAAAAGTCGATTTCCCCGTTTTGAAAGTTTCCAGAGGCCGCTTTCAAAATTTGATCTGAAAGTTGACCGCCTTCATCCTCATAATAAGAAAGCTCCTTGGCCTGCTGTTCCAATTGTCCCAGCAAGGTTTCATAGCGTTGGTTCATGGCAACGGTGACCTCGGTATTTTGCATTTCCGTAATTTTGGTCTGTATTTTGGAAGATTTTACCCTGCTGCTGTGTCCAAAGAAGAAAATAGGAATACGAACACCTAATTGTATTCCATACAAAGATGTACCTAGATTGCTATTGGTCCCTTGGAAATATTCAAGGTTAAGGTCGGGCAATAACTTATTTTCCTCCAGACTCTTTTTTGCATTGCTCAATGCTTGTCGCTTGTCCAAAAAGGAGGTTTCCGTTTCCATCATCCCTTGCGCATTCAAAACGGTTAATTTTTCCGGTTTTTCGTTTGCAATGTTCAACGTATCCTCGCTTTGCACCAAGCTCACTAGCTGACCGTAAGTGGTCAAGATTTGCTGTTGTACCTTGGAATACATGTTTGCAATTTGACGTTGTTTTGCCGTGGCCGTCACTTTTTCAAGGTAATTGGTCTCTCCGAGTTCAAAACGTCGGTTGGCCGCATGTGCAAATTTGCTGTAGATGCTGTCCAGCGTACCATAAAGCTTTGCTTTTTGGTTCAATGTCTGATACTGATAGTATGTAACGCTCAAATTTTGGAACAGTCGCTTCTTTTTGATCTCGAACGATGATTTCTGAAGTTCGTAGTTCGATTTTTGAAGCCTGTTCTTTGCACCGTACACCGTTGGGAACTCAAACTGTTGTTGCGCCCCAAAAACCTTTAGCGGTTCCCCGTTGAGTGCCAGATTGTTCTCATCGTATTGATAGTAAACATCGGTTTTGTCAAACTCAAAAGCGGTTCCTTTCAGTGTTTCCGCCTGATCTACCATTAGCGACTCCGCTTGGATTCCCCTGTTGTTTTCAAGGGAAAGCGCCATTAGATCCTCGAGACTCAATTTGGTCTGGGAGAATCCAGAAGTGGTTGCTAAGATCAAAATAAGGGTCAATGCATTCTTTTTTCTCATTTTAAGTTCTTTCCTTTTTTTTCCTATCCCGCGAAACTTGATATTGTGTGAATACGCATATAAAACAGGCAAGACCACCAAAGTGAGCATCGTTGCCGTTACCAATCCACCGATGACCACGGTGGCAAGCGGTCGTTGTACTTCGGCACCCGCATTGGTGGATACTGCCATGGGCAAGAAGCCTAAAGCTGCTGCTGAAGCGGTCAACAAAACGGCGCGGAGCCTATCCTTGGTCCCCTGTTTAACGAGCTCCTCCATGGAATCAAAATCTTTTCCTTTGAGTTCTTTGAAATGCTCGATCAATACAATTCCGTTTAGTACAGCAATACCAAAAAGGGCGATAAAGCCCACTCCTGCGGAAATGCTAAAGGGCATATCCCTTAACCACAACAATAGCACGCCTCCCACCGCCGAAAGAGGAATGGCCGAAAAAATCAGCAAGGCTTCTTTTACCGAGCCAAATGCAAAATAGAGCATGATAAAGATGAGCAACAGGGCAATGGGCACTGCAATCATCAATCTGGCTTTGGCATTCTGAAGGTTTTCAAACTGTCCACCATACGTAATGAGGTATCCCGTGGGCAAGCTTATATTGTCATTGATTAAAAGTTGCACATCGTCCACCACGGATTGAAGATCTCGGTTCCTTACGTTGATGCCCACTACGATACGTCGCTGTGTGTTATCACGAGAGATTTTCGCAGCCCCTTTCTGATAGGTAATATCCGCAAGTTCGCTCATGGGAATTTTTCCGCCATTGGGAATATCCACGTACAAGTTTCTAAGGTTCGAAATATCTTTTCTGTTTTCAGAGTCCAATCGAACGGCCATATCAAATTGGCGTTCGCCCTCGAATATGCTTCCTACAATTTTACCGGCAAACCCCATAGCTATCATTTCGTTGAGGTCGGCAATGTTGAGGCCATGGCGCGCGATTTTTGCGCGGTCAAAAGAAACATTCATTTGGGGGAGGCCTTCAACCTTTTCCACGATAATGTCGGATGCACCTTCCACACCTTCGATCAAATCCTTGATCTCATTGGCCTTTTTGTTAAGGGTTTCCAGGTTCTGTCCAAAAATCTTGATGGCAATATCGGCCCTTACCCCTGTGATCAATTCATTAAAACGCATTTCGATGGGTTGGGTAAATTCAACCTCCATTCCAGGGATTATGGACAGTGCCTCTTTAAATTTATCGGCCAATTCATCTTTGGTGTCCGCGGAGACCCATTCATCTTTGGGTTTTAGGGCAATCATCACATCACTTTCTTCCATGGACATCGGGTCCGTAGGTACCTCGGCGGCACCGATTCGACTTACCACCTGTTTTACCTCGGGAAACTGTTCTATCAAAATCTTTTCAATTTTGGTGGTCGTTTCCACGGTTTTGGTCAGGGTGGTTCCCGTTTTCAGCACGGGCTGAATCACAAAATCCCCTTCATCCAAAGTGGGTACAAACTCGCCTCCCATGGAGGAGAAAAGTACAATGGCTCCAACAAGTAGGGCTCCTGCTATGGACAGCACCATTTTTTTGCTCCTCATGGCCCATTCGATAATAGGCTCGTACTTCTTGTTGATCCAGTTGACAAAACGTACGGATATGTTTTTTTGGGATTCCTGTGATGGTTTTAGGAACAAGGCAGAAGCAACAGGAACATAGGTAAAGCATAACAGAACGGCTCCCAGTAGGGCAAAACTAAAAGTCAGTGCCATTGGTTTGAACATTTTGCCCTCCACACCGCTGAGGGATAGTATGGGAATGAATACGATCAAAATAATGAGCTGTCCAAATACGGCGGAGTTCATCATTTTGGTGGCTCCTTCCACTGTTATTCTATCTTTGATGGATTGCATTTCGTTCTTCCCTATATTGGCTAGCTCTCCTTGCCGTCTGGTAATTTGGAAGGCGATGTACTCCACAATGATCACAGCCCCGTCTATAATGATTCCAAAGTCGATAGCGCCCAGACTCAACAGGTTGGCATCCACCCCGAAAATGTTCATCAGGGTAAGGGCAAACAGCAAACATAGGGGTATTACGGAAGCCACCACTAGCCCTGATCGCCAGTTGCCCAAGAGCAAGACCACCACGAAAATCACGATCAAGCAACCCAGGACCAAGTTCTCGGTAACTGTAAAAGTTGTTCTTCCAATAAGTTCGCTGCGGTCCAGAAATGGGTTGATGTAAACGCCTTCGGGCAAGGATTTGGAGATGGTGGCAACACGTTCTTTTACGGCTTCGATAACGCGTTTGGAATCGGCATCCTTTAGCATCATAATCTGGCCGAGCACTTTCTCGCCCTCTCCATTACCTGTAATGGCGCCAAAACGAGGGGCACTTCCGAATCCAACTTTAGCAACATCTTTTATATAAATTGGGATACCGCTACGGTTGGTCACCACAATGTTCTCGATATCCTTGAGATTGCCCACCAAACCTTCGCCCCTTACAAAGTAGGCTTGGTTCGCTTTTTCGATATAGCCTCCGCCGGTAACACTGTTGTTCTCTTCCAACGCGGTGAACACCTCCCTTGCAGTGATGTTTAGAGCATTTAGTTTTTGGGTCTGTATTGCCACCTCGTATTGTTTGAGGTGTCCTCCCCAAGTATTGACCTCCACTACACCGGGAATACCGGAAAGTTGGCGTTTTACAATCCAATCTTGAATGGTCCTGAGTTCCGTGGAGGAATACTGGTCTTTGTACTCTGGATCTACATCCAATATATATTGATATATCTCTCCCAAACCGGTGGTTATAGGACCCATTTCGGGGTTTCCGAATCCTTCCGGTATCCGGCTGGATGCGGACTTGATTTTTTCGGCGATGAGTTGCCTTGGCAGAAAGGTGCCCATATCGTCCTCGAAGACAATGGTAACCACCGATAATCCAAACTTGGATATCGAACGGATTTCCTTTACCCCGGGAAGGTTTGCCATTTCCAGTTCTATTGGATAGGTCACAAACTTCTCCATATCCTGAGTGGACAGACGGTTTGAAGTGGTCAATACCTGTACTTGATTGTTGGTTACATCGGGTACGGCCCCGATGGGTATTTGAGATAACGAGTATAGCCCGACCAAGGCTATGGCCGCTGTAAATAGCAGAACAATAAATTTGTTCCGTATACTAAGGTTGATAATTTTTGAAAACATGATTCATAGAAATAAGAGCATTATTAAATGGAATAAGGCTTGCTAGAAGTGTTCAGCATAGCTGAAGTACTATGAATTATGCGTGTTTGGGCGGTTGGAAAGGATTGTCTCCCCAAATATGGGAATAGGATATTTGATAGTGGAAATTTCCTTTTTCTGTAACTGGAATTTCAGAACGGGAATTGATAAAATTATCCGCTCCAAGAACAAAAACATGCGGTTGCGAACAATGGGATTGATGCTGAAAAGGCAATTTTTCATGCTCTTTTTGTTCTTCTTGGTGTTTTTCGCTGTGATCGGCTTTGAGTTCTCCGTAGTGTTTGGAAACAAAGACCGTAAAGTCATCACCATATTCCTCGTTGTGGAATTGGTAGTGCTCAATAAGCTGCCCAAGTTCTACCAAATCCTTGAAATGAATGTTGGCTCCTTGGAGCAGAATGAGGAAGGATATTCCTATGGTGATAATTTTATTCATCCTGACAACGTAAAATTACGAATATTAGGTAGTAGGGTAAATGACGGCACCTAATTTAGAATGAGTCTGATTATTTAATAACCAAGAGGCCCTATTGGGCCTCGATGGTTGAAATTCCGTTATCTTTTAAAATAGCGTTCACCTTTGGAAGGTCATTCTCCAATGCGCTGTTCAGTTTGGCCAAGTGGCCGTTCAACTCTTCAGTCAGTTCTTCGTATACCACGTAGGCGGCATCCGTTGGTCTGGCATCTCCATTTTCAATGCTTCTTTGCAAGGCATTGAACCTGTTGTTCAATTTGATGGGGAAGTTCAATGGATCTTGCCCCGATTGGTTTTTGGTTTGATAGAGGTCCTCTTCGATTTCAGTCAAGGTTTCCATGAAATCTTTGGAAAGCTTTGTAAACTTTCTACTGGTGATTCCCTTGCCCAAACTATCCAATTGTTTGCGGATACTCCTTATTTGAATGACCGCTTCGTTGGCAATAGTGGCTTTTTCAGTGATTTTGGAAGCCAGCTCAAATTGTTTTTGAAGGTCTTCCGTCGTAATTCCTTTGAGATTGGGATCCATTTTAATCTCGAACGGATAGCTTTTGATGACTTCAGGGCCCACCTTCATTTGTACGGTATAGGTGCCCAGTGGTGCTTTTGGTCCCACTTCGGCCGAAGCACCCCAAATAATGATGCCATCAAAAGTGGCAGGTCCAGGATACCTTAAGTTCCAAGTAAAGGTGTTGATGCCTTTTGCCGTAGTGGGCTTGGTGCTGCTAAAACGGCTCCACCATGATGAACCGCCATCATCTTCATATTTTGGTTTGTTGCCCCCAAACGATTCGATGAGGTTGTTGTTGGCGTCAAAAATGGAAAAAGTGACCGTGTCCACCTCTTCTTCCAAATAATACTGGAAGTTGGCATTGTAAATGCCTCTAATGGCATCGGTAGGCTTAAATAATACGTTTTTCTGATTTTTTAGGTCTTCTGAATATTCCCTAAAGGGTTGAATGTCGTCCAAGATCCAAAATCCTCTACCGTGGGAGCCCAGAACAACATCGTTGTCCTTGATGACCAAATCCCGGATAGGGGTATCGGGCAAGTTCAATTGGATCGATTGCCATTCAGCACCATCGTTTATGGAAAAATAGACCCCGTGCTCGGTGGCCAGGAACAGTAGACCTTCTCTTTTGTGGTCTTCGCGAATCGCTCTGGCAAAGTGACCCTCTTCTATTCCAGTAATGATCTTCGTCCAGGTTTTGCCATAATCGTGTGTTTTAAAAACGTAAGGCGCCCTGTCATCCACTTGGTATCTGTTGGCCGCCACATATAAAGTTCCAGGATTGTGGATGGACTCTTCAATAATGCTCACCCTTGAATATTTTGGTAGATTTTCCGGGGTAATATCTTCCCAGTTTTTACCACCATCCCTTGTGATGTGAATTTTGCCGTCGTCAGAACCGGCCCAAATGGTATTGATATCGTGATGGGATGGTGCCAAAGCGAATACGGTGGCATAAATCTCTGGACCGTTCATGTCCATGGTTAAAATTCCTCCCGTTTTGCCCAAGGTTTCCGGGTCGGCATAGGTAAGGTCCGGACTGATTTTTTCCCAAGTCTGTCCGTCGTTGGTGGTTTTCCAAACGTGTTGGGAACAGGTGTACATTACGTTCGGGTCTTTGGGAGCGAACATGATGGGGAAGGTCCATTGCCAGCGCTCTGGCAACGCACTTGCTGGTTCCCCCGAGAAAAATCGCGGGTACACTTGAATGTCACGGGTTTGGCCGTTGCTTCGGTCGTAGCGTGTCAAAAGTGCGCCTTGGCTACCTGCATAAAAAATATCGGGATTGGTAGGGCTTTGTGTGATCCAGCCGCTTTCACCGCCACCAACGGCGTAGTACCATTCGGAACTTGGTCCCCGGGCTTGCATAAAGTCCCAGCCATCGCTTGGCATGGCCAAGGTGGAGTTGTCCTGCTGGGCACCTGCCACATGGTATGGTACGTCACTAGTGGCCATTACATGATAAAACTGCGAAGTAGGATAATCCTGTTCAGTCCATGTTTTTCCTCCATTGATGCTCACCACGCCTCCACCGTCATTGGCGTTGATCATCCTTTCGGGGTTGTTGGGGTCTATCCAAAGATCGTGGTTGTCGCTATGGGGAGTAGTTATTTTTTCGTCAAACGTTTCACCTCCATCCGTAGATTTAAAGAAACCTACATTTAAGCCATACACTACATCTTTATCCTTAGGGTCGGCATAGATTCTGGAGTAGTAAAATGCCCGTTGTCTCAGTTTACGTTCGTTGTTGGTGAGTTTCCAGGTCTTCCCGGCATCATCGGAACGGAAAACGCCGCCTTCGTTGGCTTCCACAATGGCCCAAACCCGGTTGGAATCGACTGGTGATACGGTCACCCCAATTTTACCAATGGGGCCTTCGGGCATTCCGGGGTTCTCGGTAAGGTCAGTCCAAGTCTGCCCACCATCCGTGGATTTCCACAGTTTGCTGTCTGGACCACCACCCCACATTTTCCACGCTTTACGGTATACCTGCCATGTGGTGGCATAGAGTATATTGGTATTGTTTCGGTCTATGATCAAATCAGCGGCACCAGCTTTGTCGCTTACATAAAGGACTTTTTTCCAAGTTTTGCCTCCGTCCACGGATTTAAAAACGCCACGTTCTTCATTTTCTCCATAAGGATGTCCCAAAGCGGCAACGTAAACAATATTTTCATTGGTGGGGTCTACGCGAACCCTTGAAATGGCTTGGGTTTCTTCCAGCCCTAGATGGGTCCAGGTTTCTCCACCGTCAGTGGTTTTGTACACCCCATCACCTTGGGTAATGCTTCCTCGCAATTGGGTTTCCCCCATCCCGATATATACCACATCCGGATTGGTTTCGGCCACCGCAACAGCTCCTACGGAGGAACTGGTGATCTGGCCGTCGGTAACGGACTTCCAAGTGTTTCCACCATCAATGGTTTTCCACAAACCACCTCCCGTGGCTCCAAAGTAATATTCATTGGGCCTGGATGGACTTCCCGAAGCCCCTAAGGAACGTCCCCCTCGGTTGGGCCCAATGTTCCTCCACTCGAAACCGCTGTAAAAACTAGTGTCGATGGTAATGGGGGATGCATTTTGTGCGTAAATGAACAAGGTTGAAAAAAATATGGAAAGCAGTGTCCATATCTTTGTTGAGGTTGTTGGTATTCTCATGATGTCAAGGTTGGTTATGAGTAGTTAGAATAAGTGCACAAT
Source organism: uncultured Allomuricauda sp. (assembly GCA_963677115.1). GTDB lineage: Bacteria > Bacteroidota > Bacteroidia > Flavobacteriales > Flavobacteriaceae > Flagellimonas. The sequence goes on along the minus strand of OY781874.1, from coordinate 1,113,807 downwards.
TTAATCAATATCGATGAGAAAATTTAGCTAAATCAATCCAATCCTTGAATATTTTGGTGCGTTCTTAAGAATTTGCTGTGTTTTATTGTATAATATTCAAAAGTGCAATTCTTCAAGAATGACCCCATAATCGTGTTGCAGGTCTTCGTGGAGCAAAGGGATTTTTTTGTTGATGTACTCCAATTGTCGGTTATACAAATTTTTCAGTGTCGTGTTTCTGTTGATGGATGGCCGAAACGATTTTAGTTTTTCACAGAAATACAACAACAGTTCCACCTCGGTAGCCTTGTTACCCGAATAGCGAATGTATTTTTTGATGGTTCGCAGGATTTTACGAACACTCTTTTTGATGTAGAAATAACTGTTGATGTTGATGTCGGCGAACATGGCGTCCACCTCTTCCTTCACCGTTTCGATATACCCTTCTTCGCTGTCGGATTCAAAAAGCAGGTAGGTAAGCAATTCTTTGTTCTCCTTTTTGAATCTTGCCAAACGCAGGCAGAGCTGCATGATCTCTTCTTGCGACTTGAATTGGAGTTCTTTTTTGAGTTGTGCAACGGTGGCAGCTTTCATAATCGATTATCTTAAATAAGAAGCTCCGTTCACATCTATGATTGTTCCTGAAGAATAGGCAGCCTCTGAAGATGCCAAAAATAGAATGGCATGGGCCACTTCTTCGGGCTGAGCCATTCGTTTAAAGGGTGATTCGCGAAGCAGGTTTTCCCGCTCGGCCGGGGTTAGGGTTTCTTTTGCCATTTCGGTTTCGGTAAATCCGGGGGCAACGACGCCAACATAAATATGGTGCGGTGCCAGTTTTTTGGCAAGGGATTGGCTCATGGAGTTCAATGCGGCCTTGCTGGCCCCATAAGCCGGTTTGGTGGGTTCGCCCCGAAACGCACCCCGAGAGGATACGCTTACAATATGTCCGCCTCCGGTTTTCATCATGGCCTTGGCTCCCCAATAACAGAGATTGGCCACGGCAAAAAGATTGGTTTCAAAAGTTTTTTCCCAGGCGTTGGTCCAATGGTCAAAATCAACGTCATCAATTTCGTGAAAAATGGAAATGCCAGCATTGTTCACCAAAACATCCAGTTGGCCAAATGCTTTTACAAAATCTTCCATGAGAGCTTCGGTCTCTTGTTTTTGGGAGACGTCCCTTTTAAATAGTTGATGGCCTTCACCCGGCAATGATGCCAAGGTTTGTTGTGCTATTTCATCGTTACTTCTGTAATTGATGCCCACTTTCGCTCCTTTTTTGGCAAAAGCCACGGCGGTTGCTTTTCCAATGCCCCGAGAGGCGCCTGTTATCAATACGTTTTTTCCTTTGAAATCCATAAACAATGCTTAATACTTCAAATATACTAGGATTGTATGTTCTTGACGCTTAAAAAGAATTGAACTACCTTTAAATCTTATCAAATAGCACCAGACAGTAAGAAGATGAGCAAAAGAAAAAGACATTGGTTATGGAACGTGTTGATAGTTCTGACCTTGGTGATATGTGTGCTGGCTTTTGTGGAGCACTATAAAAACTGGCACAAGATTGAAGAGGGCAACCTGAAAATCTTCTCCGGTATCTACTATCAAAAAATACCTTTAGCTGAATTGGACAGCGTGCTTTTTGTGGAGAAACTCCCCGAAATGGAACGCTCCAGCGGGTTTTCTTGGATGGAAAGGGAAAAAGGGGTTTTCAAGGACTCCATTACCAATACCAAAGTCTATGTTTTTGTGGACGACCTCTATCAACAGAAAATAAAATTGGTGCACCACGATTCCCTAAAAATGTACCTGAATCTTAAGGACAGTCTGGAAACCCAAAAATTATATGCTACTTTGCAGCGTAGTTTGTCAGGTGAAAGTGAGCAACCCAAATAATGCCTTAATAGTCCTAAACCATAATGAGAATACTCCTTTTTGTTCTATTTTTAGTGCCTTTGTGCCTGTTTTCACAAAATAGCATCTCTGTCCATGTGCACAATGTACCATCTAATAAGGGACATATAAATGTAGCCGTTTATAATTCGGAGGCTACCTTTTTATCTTTTGATGAAGTGTTTAAAGCTGGTACTGCAATCGCCCACGAAGGAATTGTGCAATTGTTGATCAAGGATTTGCCCTCTGGCGAATATGCCTTGGCTGTTTTCCATGATGAGAACGGAAATGGTGAACTGGACACCAACTGGTTGGGCATACCCAAGGAAAAATTTGCCTTTTCCAAAGGGAAAATGAAAACTTTTGGACCGCCAAAATACGAAGAGTGTGCATTTCAGGTACATTCGGATTATGAAATCAATATTGAACTTTAAAAGTTAAAGAATGGGAACAATTTTTATGGCCCAGGTTATGGGGGCATTGTACGGATTATTGGCTGTAATATTTGGTGCCTTTGGTGCCCATGCCCTAAAAAAGAAATTGACCCCCGAGCTCCTTCAAAGTTTTGAGACAGGGGTCAAATATCAGATGTATCACGGCATTGTTCTGCTGGTCCTGGGGTTTAACCTCAATTTTGACAGATCTTTGGATTCCGCAATAGTAAACTTTTTCATTTTTGGAACGCTGCTCTTTTCTTTCAGCATTTATTCCCTTTGTTTGGGTGCTGTAAAAGGCAATAAACCTCGTCTTTTGGCCCTCGTTACCCCGGTGGGGGGGCTGCTTTTGGTTGTGGGCTGGACGCTGTTGCTCTATTCCTTTGTTGGAAATTTAATTTAAAGCCTGAGGTACATATTCCCGTTGATGGTGTTCAATTTTAGGCGGTGGGTGGCACTATCAAATCGCCCTTCCACTTTTTGGCCCACATAACGGTCGCTTACGGTAAGCTCCATGCCCTCGTCGGCATAAATGCTGCCATGTATGGTTTCTGCCACCAATCTGGAGTTCTTCATTACCAAATCTATTTCCCCGTTTATGGTCTGTAGGTCCATATCACCGTTGTATTTTTTGATGTCGATGTCACCGTTGATCAATTCCGCGGTAAAGTCCCCTTCCATGGTTTCGGATTGAAGGTCACCGTTAATGCTACTTACTTTTAAAGTGGCTCCTTTCGGTACATAAAGGACGTAGTTGAACTCATAAGTGTCACCTTCAAAATAATAGCCTTTTTTATCGGGGCGGGTTTTCTTCCATTCCTCCTTAAAAGCGTCAAAAACATCTTCAACATTGGAAGCAATATTTAGGGAGCTGGAACTTTCATCAATATCGAGTTTGTATTTATCCAAATACTTACCGTCTTCAATAGTGATGTCAGCCTTGAAATAGACGGTGGATTTATCCCAAGTTTTTACCTCGATGTTGTTCGCAAATTTTACATCAAGGTCAATGGATTGTCCGGAATAGTTAAAATTCTTCTCGATGATTTTTTGTGCGGTAAGGGACAGCGTTGCCAATCCCACAAATGCGGTGATGATTAATTTTTTCATGACTGTTCGATTTTTGATTTTAATATTGAATAGATATGACAGTTTTATTTCTTTCTGAGATACATGTTTCCATTGGTGGATTTCATGGAGATTTTCACCCCGCCTCCATTTATGGATGCTTTGATGTTTCTTCCCAAAACTGATTTTAGTCCACCTTTGTCCTCGGATTTTACATCAAAGTCGGTGTAGACGTTACCGTTGAGGGTGCTCAGGGCCAAATTGGCCGGTGTGCTGGCAGGAAGGCTCACATCTACCGCGCCATTGGTGGAATATAGGGAAATGGGGGAGTCCTGTGTTACTTTTCCGAAAGTAACTTCGAGTTCGCCGTTCAACGAGTTGGCGGTTACGGGCCCGTTAACGTTCAACAGTTTTACCCCTCCGTTGAGTTGTGCATCGGCTTCGATTTCACCGGAAAACCCATCGATTTCGATATCTCCGTTCCAGGTGCTTTTTACGGCAATGTTCTGTGAAGCTGGCAAATAGATTTCGGCACCTTTGCTTTTCCGGAGATTGTAAACGATCAATGTGTTGCCGTCCTGCACTACGGAAAAGCCCACGTTGGTGTTGTCCGTGCCGCCTTCGCCGACCAATTTTAAGCCTTTGGCACGATCAGGGGTTTTAATTTCGGGTCCGGATTTAATTAATAACTCGTTAGAATTGTGTGTTTTTACCGTGATGTCCGTTTTCGACTCGATTTTTACCCATTGGATGCCGTTTAGGGATTTGGTGTAATCGCTCTGCGCCGTGGCCATACCGCCTACAAGAAGGGCCATTAAAATGAATGTGAATTTTTTCATGATTTTCGCTTTTTGATGTTTATGTTAAACTTGGCAATACTGCCTTGATTTGATCTTTGATAAAGGGTTGTGTGTCTTCTTTCTCCAATAATTTTTTCATGGGTTCGGCCGCTTTTTTCTCTTGGATTTGAACCAAAGCTTGAATGATGGCCACTTGGATACTTGGATTTTGCTCTTGTTCCAAGGCTTCGATAAAAGTGGTTTTTACGGTTTCGGAGGAGGTAAAGTTGACCAATGCCTCGAAGGCCGTCATCCGAACATTGTCGTTTTCATCGTACAGCAATCTATTGGCGAGTGCTTGTATGATGGCGTCGTCGGGTCGTTCAAATTCCTCGATATAGTTGACCCCTTGAATACGTTTGCTTGCGGATTGATTTTCCATCAACGAGAGCATGGCTGTTTGCTTCATTTGATAGGTTTCATCCTGTAATTGCGCAATATCTTGATCCACTTTTCTTTGTTGGAACAGACTTCCCATCTGGAAAGCGGCGACCAAAAGCGCAATGCTGGCCGCAATCTTCAATACATTTCCTGCCCAACCGGATGAAGATTTGGATTCTAGTTGAAGCACTTTGCCTTGCTTCATTTTTTCTTCTTCAAGGACTGAATCAAACTTTGCTTTTAGTCTATCCGTTGGCACGGGAGCATCTTCTTCAAAAACGTTGAAAAAAGCTCTCATCTCTTCCAATTCCTTTTGGCATTCGGCATATTGTGCTACGTGCTGTTCCAACTTGGTCTTTTCCGACGGGTCCAACTTGCCATCCAGATAATCAGGTATTTGGTCAAAAACATGTTGCTTTTCCATGGCTATATACTTTCTAAATAAATATTCTTCAACTTTTTTAAAATCCTGCACACTCGTGTTTTTATGGCTCCGGGAGTGCTTCCCATGATTTCCGCCAGATCTTCGTACCTCACTTCATTGTACCGGTTCAAGATCACCAGTTCACGGTCATAAGGGTCCAACTGGCTCAGGGAATATTGCAAATGGGCATTGTTTTCGGAAATATCGTTTTCCTCTTCCACTGCTTTGTATGCCAGCACCTCGATATCGTCATAGGGTCTTTGGTTTCTTGTGTAATGTGTTTTTAAGCTGTTGCGAGCTATGGTGAACATCCAAGACAGGAAAGACCCATTTTTATAGGAGTTCCGATACTTGATCAGTTTGTAAAAAACATCCTGTGTAAGATCTTCGGCCAACATGCGATCGCCCGACATTTTGTACAGAAAATTGTACACGTGTTTGTGGTGTCGGTCAAAAAGTTCCTTGAGCAGGTCCAAGTTGCCCTCGGATACTTTTTGCATGATCATTTCATCTGAAAGTGTTTCCAAATGCTGCTTTTTAGTTGGCGTTTACTTTATATAGTCAGGAAATTAAGAAAGGTTACAGAAAGGGTATGTAAAAAATGAAAAATTGTTTGGGAAAAGGGTAAGGTGTTGAAAAACAAGACGCAGCAATATCACTTTCAAGCGTGGTTGAGAGGTTGGCACAATTAAAAGCCAGTAGTATCGACTGCGCTCGACCTCACACTACTCATACATAAATGCAGAGGCTAGATTAGCTGCAACCGCAATTGTCACTTCCGCAGGAATTGGAGTTGCCTTTGCTTTTACTAAAGATGGATTTGGGAATCAAGAATTTCCAGACCAGATATCCCGCTGCGATAATCAATGTTCCGTATGCTAAAATTTGTTGAACCATCTTTGAATTAACTTAATATTTGATAGGCAAGTAAAGCTATAATATACGCAAAAACACTCATAAAGCCCAGCTGTATCATGGGCCATTTCCACGAATTGGTCTCTCTTTTTACTATGGCCAGTGTGCTCATGCATTGCATGGCGAAGGCGTAGAACAACATCAGTGAAATTCCGGAAGCCAAATTGAAGAGTGGTTCGCCATCCTCATCCAGTTCTGCGGCCATTCGGTTCTGTATGGTTTCTTCTTCATCGCTTCCCACACTATAAATAGTGGCCAAGGTCCCTACGAACACTTCTCGTGCTGCAAAGGAAGTCAATACGGCAATTCCAATTTTCCAATCGTAGCCCAGAGGTTCCACCAGTGGCTCAAAAGCTTTTCCCGCTTGTCCAATGTAGGAGTGTTCCAATTTATAGCTTGCAATTTCTTGGGCAACGGCCCTTTCGGAAAGATCCTCCCTAAGGACCTGGATAGAATCTTGTACTATGCTTGCAGCCATCCCTTCTGCTTCTGCGTCGGCACGGTAGGCATCTATATTGTTCTGGACGTAATTTTTACTGTAGGTGCTCAAACCTTCGGTTTCGATCCTTTGGGTCACAATACTTTCGGCATTTTGGAAATCATCGGAATAGCCATTGGATCCCAAAAACCACAACACAATGGAAATGGCCAAAATAATCTTACCTGCACCGAGCACAAAGCTCTTGGTCTTTTCGATCACGGTATATGCCACATTTTTTAATAGGGGCAAGCGATAGGTGGGCATTTCCACCATAAAGATGGAACGACTCTTTATTTTAAGGATTTTGTTCAACACCATGGCAGATAACAGTGCGGTTCCAAAACCGATAAGATAAAGGAGCATCAAGGTCAATGCTTGATAACTGAGGCCTAAAACACTGCCCTCGGGGATTACCAAGGCTATCAAAATCAAATAGACGGGCAATCTGGCCGAACATGTGGTAAAAGGGGTCACCAAAATTGTGATGAGTCTTTCTTTCCAGTTTTCAATGGTACGCGTGGCCATAATGGCAGGAATGGCACAAGCATTTCCGGAAATCAACGGGACAACACTTTTCCCGCTCAAACCAAAAGGCCGCATCAATCGGTCCATTAAAAATACCACCCGGCTCATATATCCTGATTCTTCCAACAGGGAAATAAACAGGAACAAAAAGGCAATCTGCGGAATAAATATGACGATTCCCCCAATACCGGCAACAATCCCTTCTGCCAGTAGGTCCGTGAAAACCCCAGGTGGCAAGGTGTTTTTGATCCATTCTGCCGCCATCGCAAAATTTTCATCGATAAAGTCCATTGGGTAGGAACTCCATTCAAAAATTGTCTGGAAAATCAGCAGTAGAATGGCAAAGAATATGAGGTAGCCGAAAACTTTGTGCGTAAGTATTTTATCCAAAGATGCACGTAAGCCCTTGGCCGCCATAAAGTCTACCTTGTAGGTTTCCTTTAAAATATTGTTGATGAGCTGATATCGAAGAACGGTTTCCTTATGCTGTAATTTTTTGAGTTCGTCCTTGGACTTGGTCGAGAAATCGGTGGCATCTTGAATCCGTTGTTTCTCAATGGGCATAAAGTTCACGTCTTGCGTGATGACCAACCATAATTTGTAGAGGTCTTCTTGGGGGAAGGTGTTTTTTAAGCGTTCAAAATACTCGGGCGATATTCTGGAAGTGTCCAATATGGGTTTCGAAGAAATGCTCTTGTAGTCCGCAATAAACTCTTTGATCTTCTCTATCCCGGTATTTTTTCGTGTACTGACCAAGGCAATTTTGGTATCCAGCTTTTTTTCCATGGCCCCCACATCCAACGAGATACCTTTGCGGTCCATCCGGTCCGCCATGTTCACCACCAAAATTGTGGGTATTTTTAAGTCTTTGATCTGTGTGAAGAGCAGGAGGTTCCTTTTAAGGTTCTCCACATCGCTGACCACTACGGCGACATCGGGATAATCTTTGTCGTTTTTATTGAGCAACAGTTCCACAACAAGGCTCTCATCCAAGGAAGTGGTATTAAGGCTGTAAGTTCCCGGAAGATCAAGAATATGTGCCTTGACTCCCCTTGGAAGTTTACAGATACCCTCTTTTTTTTCTACAGTGATGCCCGGATAGTTCCCTACTTTTTGTTTGAGCCCTGTAAGTTGGTTGAATACGGAGGTTTTTCCCGTATTGGGGTTTCCAATCAAGGCTACATTGATGTTTTTGCTCATTTGGCCTGCGTTTCTTCAATAATTTCCAGCTCAATAAGTGCTGCCAAGGATCTTCTGATTGCCAAATGGCTTCCACTGAGGTTGATATAAATAGGATCGTTCAAAGGAGCAATTTGCAAGAGTTCTACACTGTTTCCGGGTAGGCACCCCAGTTCCAACAATTTAATCGGAAGGATATGTTTCGTAAAATCTTTGATTATCCCCTTTTGTCCATATTTCAAGTCTGCAACGGTCACCACTGTTCTTATTTAGAATAAATTTAATTAAGGCCAAAAATAAGTAAAAATGGGTAATTTGAATGCCTAATCATGAATAAACGTGTTGGTGCTATTCTTTGTAGCTGGCTTCAAGTATCTTAATATCATTGAGCAGTCTGCTGATTTCTTCTCGGTTGGTACCATCATAAAAGCCACGAATTCGCTTTTCCTTATCTACCAGAATAAAGTTTTCGGTATGGATCATATCAAACGGCCCTCCGTCTCCATCATTTTTAACGGCCAGATATGATTTTCTTGCCAACTCATAGATTTGCTTTTTATCCCCGGTGACCAAGTTCCATTTACTATCGATCACTCCTTTTTCCAGAGCGTAGCGTTTTAATTGGGCTACGGTATCAATCTGTGGCGTTACCGAATGGGAGAGAAGCATAATGTTTGGGTCGTCCTTAATAGCTTCCTGAACCTCTCCCATGTTTTTTGTCATTATAGGGCAAATGGTAAGGCAGGTAGTGAAAAAGAAATCTGCCACATAGATCTTGTCCTTATAGTTTTCCTGTGTAATGGTCTCCCCATTTTGATTCACAAGGGAGAAGTCCGCTACTTTGTGGTACTTTTTAGTGTAGTGTAACGTGCTATCCACCAATGATTTGTCTACCATGGAGGGTTGGTAAACGGGAAGCATCTGTTGGGGCTGTAAGGCATTGTAAAACAGATAGACAATTACGGCCGACAGCCCTAGCATAACGATTCCGAACAGTTTGTATTTGGCAAAGAATGATCCCATAGTTGCAAAATTACGGCCCAAATGACTATTCCTCAAGGATAAAGCAACTTATTGTTGCTAAATCTTTCTTAAATCATGAAAGGATAAAATTTGAGGTTTTTTTATCAATCTCTAAAAGGTTACTTTTGTGCGTTTTAACAAAAGACGACGGATGACCCCAATAGTTATAAAGACCATACAATTCTTTCTGAGCTTATCGCTTCTCATCGTGCTCCATGAGCTAGGACACTTTATCCCTGCAAAGCTCTTTAAGACCAGGGTGGAGAAGTTTTACCTCTTTTTTGATGTGAAATTTTCACTTTTCAAAAAGAAAATAGGGGAAACCGTATATGGTATTGGTTGGTTGCCTCTGGGCGGATATGTAAAGATATCCGGTATGATCGATGAGAGCATGGACAAGGAGCAGATGCAACAGGAACCCAAACCTTGGGAATTTCGTAGCAAGCCTGCTTGGCAGCGCTTGATCATTATGCTGGGAGGGGTTACCGTAAACTTTATTTTGGCCGTGGTTATCTACATTGGGATGGCCTATGCTTACGGTGAACAGTACGTGCCCATGGATAGTTTGAAGGATGGTGTCTGGGTGACCGAAAAAGAGATTGGCGATAAAATTGGATTACAGACCGGAGATAAGATACTAGCTGTGGATGGTGAGGAGGTAAAAACCTTCAGGAGTGTGATTGAAATGTTCGTAAATGGCAACCGATATACTATTGAAAGGAATGGAGAGCGCATTGAAAAGGAAATCCCGGTTGACTTTATATCTACCTTGATAGAGGATGAGGATAAAGTGAGGTTTTTGACTTACAGGCTTCCTTTTTTAGTGAACAATGTCCCGGACACTTCGCACAATAAGAACGCTGGTTTTAGACCAAGGGATGAGTTCTTGGCGATAAACGGTTCCAAGGCCGTTTACAGGGACGAAGTAATGGCTCAGCTGGATAAAAACAAAGGTAAGGAGATTGATGTTCTTGTGCGCAGAGAAAACGGTTCCGAAGACCGAATCACGGCAAAAGTGAACGGCAATGGAAAATTGGGCATTGTAACGGCACCTGTGACCATGGAAGATTTGGAAGAAAAAGGATATTTAAAGGTGGAAACCGAGACATATTCCTTTTTAGAGTCTATTCCTGCCGGTATTAAAAAGGGAATTACCACGTTGTCCAGTTACGTAAAGCAGTTAAAGAAGATATTTAATCCAGAGACGGGAGCTTACAAAGGAGTTGGTGGCTTTGCTGCAATTGGCGGCATGTTTCCCGACACTTGGAACTGGCCGGCATTTTGGGCCACAACAGCTTTTATATCCATTATTTTAGCTTTCATGAATATTTTGCCCATTCCCGCGTTGGATGGTGGGCATGTGATGTTCTTGCTGTACGAGATGGTTACGGGACGTAAGCCGAGCGATAAATTTTTGGAGTACGCCCAAATGATAGGATTCTTTATATTGATTGCTTTGTTGCTGTTTGCCAATGGCAACGATTTGTACAAATGGCTTTTTAAATAGAAAAGCAATTTTTTTGTTTGTGGTGTAAAAAAGAATCCATTATATTTGCACCCGCTTAAGGTAAAATATTCCTCCTTAGCTCAGTTGGTTAGAGCATCTGACTGTTAATCAGAGGGTCCTTGGTTCGAGCCCAAGAGGGGGAGCATCTAAAGCAAAAGCCACCGAATTTCGGTGGCTTTTTTGTTGGTATAATTTTTATTGTTGTGCCATTTCCAAGTGAATGGTCAACTTCACCTCATTTCCAATCGAAGCCGATTCCTCGCCAACGCCGAACTCCAAGCGGTCAATGCTTCCCGTGAGCTTTAGCCCTGCTTTCAATTTTTTACTTCTTTGATCCGTGATAATGCCGTTTACCGTTCCGTCCAAGGTCGCCTTTTTTGTCACACCATGAATGGTCAAATCGCCCGTAAGCTTAAACGTCTTGTCACCGGTTTTTTCAAAATCCGTGCTTTTAAATGTTATGGAAGGATACTTTTCTGTATCAAAAAAGTCGGCACTTCTTAAGTGGTCGTCCCGTCTATCGTTGTCGGTGTCGATACTAGTGGTTTTTATGTCCACCATAAACTCGGCATCGTCAAACGTATCGGTTGCTGTTGCCGTTATATCAAAATCGCTAAAATGACCTTCTATTGTGGAGATCATTAAGTGAGAAATACCGAAACCTACTTTGGAGTGGGCCCCGTCCGATTTCCAAGTAGATTGCGCGGCAACTATAGCGGTTGTCAAAAATACCAGTGCAAAAAGTGTCTTTTTCATTATTGTGTGATTTAAGTGTTAGTAACCTTGATTATAATGCTTTTATCCAAACTTGGATGAAAGTCTTAGGTAAATATGATCAATTAAAACTTAAGATATAAATATTTTCCGTGAACACCATAGGTTAACCTCCAATCAACCAATCGGTTAAGGGTTGCAAGGAACAAAATGTCGTTGAGGGGTTAAATATGGTTGTTGGTAAACCTACTTTTCTTAAAACGCGGTTTTATACATAGTTTTGACTCACCTAACTATATTGCATTGATTTCTAAAAAGGAACTTCTTTTTCAAATAGTATTGCACGTATTGGTTCTCCTGTTCTTTTCTTTTGATAGAAATACAGGGAGCATAGTGGTGCACAGGGCCATATTCCTTTTGTTTTATTCTTTCGCCACCGTGGGAGTCACCTATTATCTGATGCCCAAGTTCTTGTACAAAAAGAAATACTGGCAATTCTTTTTGGGTACCACCATCGTTGTTGCCATGGTAATTGCCGTGGAGGAAGCCATTTTGGAACCCCTTATATTCCCTAATACAAAAAGGGCCAATACATTTCCGGGCATTTATATTTCACTTCTGGGAGTTTTGCCCGTAATGTTCATACTCTCGGGCTGTAAATTTGGGTGGGACGCCCTTAAAAAACAGGCTCAGATAGATGAACTTGAGACCACTATTCAAGAAAGTGAACTTCAATTTTTAAGAAGCCAAATAAATCCTCACTTTTTGTTCAACAATCTCAACAATCTATACTCCTATGCCTTACAGGAGTCGCCAAAGACCCCCGAGATCATACTCGAGATGAGTGGCGTTCTACGATATATGTTGTACGAATCCAAAGAACAATTGGTTTCCTTGAAAAAGGAACTGGAACAATTGGGCAACTTCATACGCCTGTACAAGTTGCAGATAGAGGATAGGGGCGAAGTACATTTTGATGTGGACGATATTGATGGTGAGTATAGGATCGCGCCCTTAATTTTGATTGTCTTCATCGAAAATGCATTCAAACATAGCCAATCCGGGCAATCTTCCGATATTGAGATAGATATTTCGGTAAAACTCAAAAATTCTATATTGGAGTTTCGATGCAAGAACAATTATGAGCCGGGATTTAGCCTGGATAGTGTGGCCAAAGGAATCGGCTTGAAAAATGTAAGGAAACGTCTTGAACTTCTTTATCCAAAAAAACATATTTTGCAGATAGAGGAGGCCGATAACAGTTACAAGGTACTTCTTAAGCTGGAATTGGAAAAGGTTTAGATTATGAGATGTATAATTGTCGAAGATCAGCCGCCTGCACAGCGGATATTGAAGAAATTCATTCAGGATGTGCCCACATTGGAACTGGTTCAGGTGTTTTCCGATGGATTGACGGCTATGGAATTCCTGAACATGGAGTCGGTGGATCTAATGTTCCTTGATATCCATCTGCCCAAAATAAATGGGCTGGATTTTCTAAAGAGCCTCCCGAACCCGCCACATGTGATATTAACTACTGCTTTTTCGGAATATGCACTCGAGGGATACGACTTGAACGTCGTGGATTATCTTTTAAAGCCCTTTTCTTTTCAACGCTTCCTGCAGGCCGTCAACAAGGTCAACGCAAAGCACGAACATGTAAGTATCAAAAATGATACGGCACCACTTACCGAAATTTATGTGAAATCCAGTCACGAACACATAAAGGTGCTGGTGAAAGATATTTATACCATTGCTTCGGACTCCGATTACACCGAAATACACCTTAAGGATAAAAAAATATTGTCCAACGAACCGTTACGGCATTGGATGGAAGTATTGGGCGGAAGTCAATTCTACCAGATACATAAATCCCATATCATCAACACAAAAAAGATTGATCGTATATCAGGAAACCTTGTAATGCTGGGCAATGGGGCCAAAATACCCATGGGGAGGGCCTATAAGGATAACTTCCTAAAAAGCATATTATAAAAAAGCCCGGAACATCCGGGCTTTTTTCTTTTCTTCGATTTGTTCCCTATTTTGCAAAATAGATATAGATCCCGATTACGATTACGGCAATACATACACTTGCCAGTTTCACATGCTTCCAAGGCTCTATGGATACTTGTTTGGTGTATTCCAATTGGAAAGGTTCCTTTCGTGGGTAGAACTTTCCAATGATCAGCATTATAATGATATTGGAAATGAACAAGATTGCCATTACGTGTAGATAGTGCGGATAGGCACCCGCCTCTATTAAGTTGAGTTCCACAGGGTCGGTAATTCCGTTCGCCTTTGCTTCGGCCAACGCGTTGGCGACCATTTTTGGCCCAACAATAAATTGACTGATAATGTAAAGAACGGAACCGGAAAGTATACCAATTTTTGCCGCGATGGCAGGAACCCTTTTGGTCAAGTAGCCCACCACGATGATCGTAAAGATGGGGATGCTGTATATGCCATTGATTTCTTGTAGATAGTTGAACAAACTGCCCGCATTGGCGATAAGCGGGGCAATGAACATTGCTGCAAGTGCCAAACAGACCCCAAACACTTTACCGTATTTTACCACGGTCATTTCCGATGCATTTTTATTGATGTGCTGCTTGTAGATGTCAATTCCGAACAAGGTTACCGAACTGTTGAGTACACTGTTGAAAGAACTCAAAATAGCTCCGAAAAGCACGGCTGCAAAAAAGCCCATTAATGGTTTGGGCAGTACGGCCCTGACCAGTTCCGGGTAGGCAAGGTCACTACTTGCCAATCCGCCTTCAAAATAGTAATAGGCTATCATACCGGGCAAAACAAGGATGATTGGCCCCAAAATTTTTAAAAATGCGGCCAATAACAGTCCTTTTTGTCCTTCAGCAAGGTTTTTGGCCCCCAGGCCCCGTTGAATAATCTGTTGATTGGTTCCCCAATAGAAGAGCTGAACCAGCATCATTCCGGTAAAAATAGTGGAAAAGGGCACCTCTTGTCCTGGATTTCCGGTCGAATCAAAGCGCTCTGGGTTAGCGGCCATCAAAGTTTCCAATCCGCCCATTACACTTCCATCGCCTATGGCCATCAAACCAAAAACGGGAATCATGATCCCCCCAATAATAAGACCAACGGCATTGATACTATCTGAAACGGCAACGGCCTTCAACCCACCAAAAACGGCATAAATGGAACCAATGATACCGATGCCCCAGATACAGATTACCAAGGCTGTGGAGTCGGATACGCCCAATAGTGCGGGAACATCGAACATGCCACTAATGGCCACGGAACCGGAATACAAGATTACTGGAAGCAGAACCACTACGTAACCTGTCAGGAACAGTCCAGAGGTTATGGTTTTTGTGGCGACGTCAAAACGTTTGGCCAAAAATTGGGGCACCGTTGTTAGTCCTCCTTTAAGGTAGCGGGGGAGCAAGAAAATGGCCGTCACTACAATGGCGAGGGCAGCCAAGGTTTCCCAAGCCATAACGGAGAGTCCGTCCTTGTAAGCACTACCGTTTAGTCCAACGATTTGTTCCGTGGAGAGGTTGGTCAATAATAAGGAGCCGGCTATGACTCCTGCGGTAAGACTCCTGCCTCCCAAAAAATAACCGTCCGACGATGTTTCATCTGTTTTTCTAACCGACCACCAAGAGATAATTCCTACTAAAATGGTGAATCCCAAAAACGAAATAAGTGCCATATTATATTATTTGGTGTTTTGTCCACGGACAAAACGATTTGTTTAGCTGGTTGTGCACGCTAATATAACCTGAATTTTCCGAAATGGTGGGCGAAGCCCTAAACTCAATATTTTATTTTAATACCTCGGTATTTCGAAAAGATGATGTACCTACAACACTTGTAAAAACATAATGAATCGCTAACAATTATTTAAACTGAAAAGGTGGTTTTTTTTCTTATAAATTTGAGTAATTTGAAACATAATTTTATTATTTGTAAACATCCATGGATAAAAGTACGGTCATTAAGCGACCAGGGTTTGTGTTTCTGCTGCATGCTTCGCTTGCCGCTTTTGGAACCTACTTTTGTATGTATGCCTTTAGAAAGCCATTTTCCGTGGCCACTTTTGAAGGGCTCTCCTTTATAGGAGTGGACTACAAGATTCTTTTGGTAATCGCCCAAGTACTTGGCTATGCGCTTTCCAAATTTGTGGGCATTAAGGTAATATCCGAATTAAAGCCCAATAAAAGATTGCTATATCTTATTTCACTGATCGTACTTGCAGAGATTTCACTCCTTCTCTTTGCATGGGTGCCGGCACCGTACAATATTCCTTTCATGTTCCTCAATGGATTCCCTTTGGGAATGATCTGGGGCATTGTGTTCTCCTATATTGAAGGACGCCGGTTTACCGATATTTTGGGCGTGGTGCTATCCGCAAGCTTTATTGTATCTAGCGGAGTGGTAAAATCGGTGGGACTTTTTGTTATGAATTCTTGGGGGGTCAGTGAATTTTGGATGCCGTCCGTAACCGGGGCACTCTTCTTTGTGCCCCTTTTGATCTGTTCATATTTGTTGCAACGGGTGCCTCCGCCAACCCCCGAAGATATTGCCAACCGAACGGAGCGAATACCAATGACCGCTGCAGATAGAAGGAACTTGGTGAAAAAGTTCATGTTCCCGTTGCTCATTATTGTGCTGTTCTATACGTTTTTGACGGCCTTCCGGGATTTTCGGGACAATTTTGCCCGGGAACTTTGGGACAGTATCGGTTACGAAGGTGATGCTTCCGTTTTTTCCACATCGGAAATCATTATTGCCGTTGTGGTGCTATTGATCATTGGGACCATTTTTTACGTAAAAGATAACTTTAAGGCATTGCTCACCTATCACATTCTGCTGATTTTAGGGACCTTGGTGTTGGTGATCAGCACCATCATGTTTCAAGCAGGGGTTTTGGATCCGTTCGTTTGGATGGTCTGCACCGGATTTGGACTTTATATTTGCTATGTGCCGTTCAACTGTCTATTTTTTGATCGGTTTATTGCCACTTTTAAAGTAAAGGGAAACTCAGGTTTTCTTATCTACATAGCCGATGCCTTTGGATATCTGGGAAGCATCTTGGTGTTGCTCTACAAGAATTTTGGTCAGGCCCACGTATCTTGGCTCAATTTCTTTGTCTACGGAACCTATGCCGTTGCTGTAATCGGGATAGTAAGCACATTGATATTATATGCACATTTTGTGGCCCGTCGCAGGTCGCAAGAACTTAATAAACAATTGGAATATGGACAATAAATATGATGCCGTCATTGTAGGTGGGGGTGTTTTGGGAACTTTTCACGCTTACCATGCATTGGAACTTGGCCTAAAAGTTTGCTTGGTAGAAAAAGATGCCTATCCGAAAGGGGCGACCACCCAAAATTTTGGACAAGTGGTTCCTTCGGGCATGAATACCAAATGGCAGGAATTCGGAAGGGAAAGCTTGGCGATTTATAAAGATATCCAATCTCGGTTCGATATAGGTATCCGCCAGAACGGAACGGTGTACGTGGCCTCCAATGAAGAGGAGGAGCAATTGCTGGTCGAGTTGAGAGCTATCAATATGGGTAACGACTACGCATCAAAAATGCTTGCCAAACAGGAATGTTTGTCCAATTATCCCGGACTTAGAAAAGAGTATGTGACGGCAGGACTTTTTTTTCCGGATGAGGTAACGGTAGAGCCTAGGACCATGATCCATAAGCTCCAGAAGTATCTGATCGGGCAAAAAGGGTTGGACATTAAGTTTGATTTTCCGGTGGTCTCCTGCGAATCCAAGGATGAATGGGTTTCGGTTCGAAGCACAAAAAATGAAGAGGTGTTCGGCAAGAAAGTAATTATTTGCAACGGAGCGGATTTTAAAAATTTATATCCTGAAATGTTTGCCTCAAGCGATCTTGAAGTTTCCAAACTGCAAATGATGCAGACCAAACCGCAAAAGAACTACGAATTAAAGGGGTCTATCCTAACGGGATGGTCCATTAGAAGGTATGAGGCGTTCCATGAATGTCCATCATTTGCCGGAATCAAGCAGAAAGAACCTAAGGATAGCCTGCAAAAAAAATGGGGAGTGCATATTCTTTTTAAACAAGCGGTGGATGGTTCTGTGATTTTGGGCGATTCCCATCAATATGCCGATGCCAACAGGATAGAGGATTTGGGTTACGACCTGGATATGGATATCGATAATTTTATGATTGATGAAGCCAAAAAAATAATCGACCTGCCCACCTATCAAATTCAAAGAAGATGGTACGGAATGTACTCTCAATGTAAGAACAGTGATATTTTTCAAAAAACCATCGATCGCAATATTCATATTATAACGGGCATTGGTGGAAAGGGGATGACGGGAAGTGCCGGATTTTCGAAAAAGAATATTGCTACAATATTTAATGCACAAAAAATCAAATTATGAAAAAAATACAACTGGCCGTTTTTGATATGGCGGGTACCACGGTGAACGAAGATAATGTGGTGTATAAAACAGTAAGGGCGGCTTTGGCCAAGAACGGGGTGGATGTTTCCCTGGATACCGTTTTGGAGTTTGGTGCAGGTAAGGAAAAATTTAAGGCCATTACCGATATTTTGGTTCGGACCAAGACAAATGAAGTGGATGCAAATGCGGTTTTCAAGGATTTTAAAGGAATGTTGGAAGAGGCCTATGCCAATTTGAAGGTTACTTCCTATGATGGTATCGAGGAACTTTTTAAGCTACTAAAGGCCAAAAATGTTAGAGTAGTTTTGAATACTGGGTATGACCAGAAAACGGCCAACACACTTTTGGACAAGTTGGGGTGGGTCCCTGGCAATCAAATTGATGCCGTGATTACGGCAGATGATGTGATAAAGGGAAGGCCTTCTTCGGAAATGATAGACAAGGCCATGGAAATGTTCGGTATTACCCAGCCTGAAAATGTGTTGAAAGCTGGTGACTCCGTCATCGATATTGAAGAAGGAAAAAATGCGAATTGCGGTTGGACAGTGGGGGTGTTGACCGGCGCCCAAACACGGGAACAATTGGCGATAGCCGAACCATCCATCATTTTGGAATCATTGGCTGACCTGGAAGAAGTATTGTTCCCTTGATCATATAAAGTAATAAACCACCAACATTTTAGAGGGAATTTTTCCTCGGTTGATGGGCACATGGGGGATTCGACCGTCAAAAAAAATAGAGTCCCCTTCTTTTAGGAGTACTTCTTGGTCGCCGATCTCGTAATAGCATTCTCCCGTTAAAATATACTTGAACTCAAAGGCATCGGTGACCACTTTGTCTCGTTTCGAGTTCGGTTGTACTTCTAGAAGAACACTTTCAAAACCCACGGAATTCAATTGTTTACCGAAGATATAGTTGTAGGTAAACCCTATCGCCTCATCCTCTTTTTCGATAATGGACTGTTCGTTCTTACGGGTCACAATAAAATTTTGACCGATACCTTTCGGGATACCATCAAAAAAATCTGTCATCTGGGTACCCAATGCTTCCACAATTTTTAAAAATACGGGAAGAGATGGTATGGTTCTCCCATTTTCAATGCGCGAAATAAGACCTGCAGTTACCCCGGCAGCTATCGCAACATCGTTAATGGTGTTTTTATTGTTCTTGCGGATTTGCTTTATTCTTTTCCCAATTCCGATCAGGTAATCTTCCATTATTTATGGGGCTCCTTAATTTTAGTATTTATCATATTTTTGGATAGATCAAGATTACTAAAAAAATACCGTTAATCCAGTGGATTGCTGGGGTATATTGTAAGTTCCATCTTTTTAACAAGTTAAATAAATTGAGTATTTGTAAATAATGTTTACATAACATTCCATAGTTTCTTTTAACCTTTCCGTATCATTTTTTTAATCTGTTTAAAGGCTTGCCTTAACTATCGTGTTGGATATTTGTTGATAAATAATTAACCAATTTTTACAAATACTCAACAAATGAAAAAATCGATTGTAGCTTTTTTACTTGCTTTCACCGTAAGTATAATTGGCTATTCGCAAGTCACCTTTTCGGGAAAGGTATTAGATGAGAACAACGTACCATTGCCAGGTGCATCGGTGGTTGTAAAGGGTGGTTCCACAGGGGTGGCCACCGACTTTGATGGAAATTTTGAAATTGAGCTTCCGCAAGGCGGGGAAACCTTGGTGATATCCTATATAGGGTATATTCCACAGGATTTGGAAACAGTGGGACAAACAACGGCAACCATTGTATTACAGCCCGATTCGCAACAATTGGATGAGGTGGTTGTAACTGCCTTGGGAATTCAAAGGGAGACCAAAAAACTTGCTTACGCCGTGCAAAAAGTTTCCGGAGAGGAAATATCCGAAGCTAGAGAAACCAATGTGGTCAATTCTTTGGCAGGTAAAATGGCGGGGGTTCAGATTACGGGAGGCAACTCTGGGGTCGGATCTACTTCCCAGATCATTATTCGAGGGGAGAACTCCCTGAACCCAAGTCCCAATGCCAACTCACCATTATTTGTTGTGGATGGTATCCCTATCAATAACAATGTGAGCAGCAGAGGTTCCGAAGGAAACATGGAAGTGGATTATGGTAATGGGGCTATGGACATCAACCCGGACGATGTGGAAACTATGACAGTATTAAAAGGACCTAACGCAACAGCCCTTTACGGCTCAAGAGGCGCGAATGGGGTTGTTCTGATTACCACGAAATCTGGTAAGGGCAGCAAAGGAATCGGTGTATCGTATACCCACAACACTACTTTTGAGGATTTATTGACGCTTCCAAAATATCAAAATAGCTACGGACAAGGTTCCGGAGGGCAGTTCGCTTTTAATGATGGCGGTCAGAACCGTTCCTTGACCGGGGGGGTTAACGATCATGTGGACGAGAGCTGGGGACCGGCTTTAAATGGACAATTGATACCCCAGCACGATAGTCCAACTACCAGTGGGTTGAGAGCGGGTGATGTGCATGTTAGGCCAAGAGATTCTGAAGGAGTATTTGCTGACCAAATAATCGCAACCCCTTTTTCTCCACAGCCCAATAATATTGATGATTTCTTTAGAACGGGCTTTACCATGAGCAACAACATTGCGTTGACCGGTTCCAATGAAGATGGAAACTTCAGGGTTTCCTTTACGGATTTACAAAGTGAAAGTGTTATTCCAAACTCCAACTTCAAAAGAAGATCCTATCAAGTAAATGGGTCTTACAATCTTACCGATTGGTTGAAGGTTACAGGTTCAATGAACTATATCAACTCCAATTCCCACAACCGCCCAAACAACTCTTATGGAACAGAGAATGTTATGTACCTGTGGATTTGGTTCGGTCGCCACATCGATATGAACGGTTTAAGGAATTACTGGCAGCCGGGATTGGAAGGAGTACAGCAGTTCAACTACAACTATAACTATCACGACAATCCTTTCTTTACAGTAAACGAAAATACAAATGCCTTTGACAAAGACCGGGTGATAACAAACCTAAGAGCGGATATGACGTTGGCCAAGGGCCTTAGTTTGATGTTGCGAACCGGTTTCGATTATTCCAACGAGCTGGATAGGCGAAAAAGGGCCTATTCCACACAACGTTTCCCAAATGGCCAGTACAGAGAGGATTTTATATATGCCTACGAGCAGAACACAGATTTCCTTTTGGCGTACAGCACGGAGCTGAACCAAGACTTTGATTTTGGGGTATCCTTCGGAGGGAACAACCGTTCAGCAAAAAACAGATACCAGCGTATAAGTGCCAACTCCTTATCAATTCCTGGCATTTACAACTTTGGAAATGCTGCAGAGCCATTGACCCAAAGCGATTATGACGGTAAGTTTACGGTAAACAGTTTGTATGCCTTCTCGAACTTGGCCTATAAAAACTATGCTTTCTTGGATGTTACGGCCCGTAACGATTGGTCTTCCACACTACCGGATGGAAACAACAGCTATTTCTATCCATCCGTGGGATTAAGTTTTATCCTTTCCGATATGTTCCAAATGCCAGAAGCCATCAGCTTTGCAAAAGTTAGAGGAGGTTGGGCTAGTGTTGGTAACGATACAACACCATACAATTTGGCTGCCACATATGGATTCGGCAACACCTTTAATGGGTATTCAAGGGCTTATTCCCCATCAGAATTAAAATTGGCAGATTTAAAATCAGAGCGCACCAATTCTTTTGAAGTGGGTGCCGATGTAAGGTTCTTCGGCAACCGTTTGGGTCTGGATGTGGCCGCCTATACCTCAGTAACCAAAAACCAGATTCTTTCCCTTCCCGTTTCAAATACATCAGGGTATAGCTCTAGAATCATTAATGCCGGTGAGGTAGAGAACAAAGGTCTGGAAGTGACCTTGACCGCAACCCCCATAAGAACGGACAGCTTTAGCTGGGATACCAACATTAACTTTACCACCAATCGTGGCGAGGTAAAAGAGCTTATAGATGATTTAGATAATTATCTGGTAAAATCAAATTATCTCCAAGTTATCGCAAAAGTGGGTGAACGTATGGGAGACCTTTACGGAACAGGGTTTAAACAGGTCACCGATAAAAATAGCCAATACTATGGCCAATGGATAATAAACGATAAGGGCTTACCTATTACCAGTGATGAACTACGAAACCTAGGAAACTATAACCCGGATTTTATGGTTGGTTTCCAGAACAGTTTCCGTTACAAAAACCTTCGATTTGGATTCCTTTTCGACTGGAGACAAGGTGGTGTATACCATTCCAGAACAGTGGCCATTGGAGGTACTACCGGTATGCTGGACTTTACCGTACCCGGTCGAGAAACAGGAATCGTTGCCCAAGGTGTGGTGGACGATGGAAACGGAAACTATACCCCAAATACGGTAAAAGTTGCGGCATCAAACTATTACTCGCATGTCTATGACAGAGATAACGAGCAAAGTTCCATGTTCGATGCTTCCTATGTAAAACTAAGAGAAGTGAAAATAGGCTACTCGCTTCCTAGGAAATTATTGGCCAATACACCGGTTAAATCCGCAACAATTTCTCTAGTGGGCCGTAATCTGGCACTTTGGACGGAAAACGACCATGTAGATCCCGAAACCATTTCTTTCTCAGGAGGTAACATAGTTCCAGGTGTGGAAGATATGGCACTGCCAAGTACAAGAAGTTTTGGACTTAACCTTAACGTAGAATTTTAAAAAAAGAATTTAAGATAAAGAATGATGAAAACATCAAGCTTCATAACATCCATTTTGTTTGCAGGAACCGTATTGGTTTCGTGTACGGACGATTTTGAGAGTATCAACGCCAACCCCAATGCTCCAGAACAAGTAAGTGCCAACTTGCTTATCTCTACGGTTACCTCCGAGATTACTCGAAAATTAACCGACGAAGGGTATAGCGACGGAAATACCATTACCCAGTTGATGGCCAAGAACAACTTCTCTGGTTTTAGCCAGTTCGATTGGGGCGATCAAGGCATGTGGAATTTCTTTTATAGCTATTTGCCAGAGATAAACGATATTCTCGAAATCTCCCGTGCTGAAGGATCGCAAAACTCAACCTACGAAGGAATTGCCCTTACCCTTAGAGCGCTTTCTTTTGCCAACTTGACCGATCTGTACGGACGCGTACCTTATACCGAGGCCATGGCAGGTGAAACGGAAGGAATCTTTACACCGGTTTACGATGATCAAGAAACAGTGTACAACGGAGTACTTCAGGATTTGGCCGATGCCGATGCCGCATTGGCTCAGGGTGATGCCATTACAGGCTCAACGGGAGACGTTATCTACGATGGTAATGCCTCCAAATGGAGAAAATTGGCCAATTCCCTACGTCTTCGTTACCTGATGAGAATCTCCAAGCAAAGAGATGTGTCCGCAGAAATGCAGGCCATCGTAAGTGCGGGAAATTATATTGCTTCCAATGATGATAACGCGGTATTGGTGTATAGTGGAACCTCGAATACCGATTCATGGCCACAAAGTACCGGACGTATCGGTGGTTTTGATGAGAAAAGTCTCTGTACCACACTGCTGGGTTATTTTGAAGATTTCAACGACCCAAGATTGGATGTTTGGTTCGATCGGAACAGTGACGGAGAATGGGTGGGAATTCCCATTGGTCTCAACCAAGATAATGCACGTGCCTATGATGATCAGTATAGCCCCAGTCGATTGGATGTGGAATTGTTCTATTTCTCTTCAACGGCAGCTGAAGCTTTCATTATGAAAAATTCTGAGGTACAATTTATTTTGGCCGAAGCAGCCGAAAGAGGTTTTATATCCGGAAGTGCCGAAGATTATTACAATGCAGGAATCAGAGCAAGCTTGTCTTATTGGGGCATAGACGACGAGGACATTGAAGCCTATTTGGAGGAGCCGTTGGTAAAGTACGATGGTTCATTGGAATTGCTTTTGACCCAAAAGACCATTGCCCTTTGGAACGTGGATTACCAAGGATGGATGAATTACAGAAGAACAGGAATGCCCGCCTTGGAGACAGGTCAGGACGATTTGAACGGAGGGCGATACCCAGTTCGTTTCCTATACCCATCCTCTGAGCAAACTTTGAATACCGCCAATTATGAAGCTGCGGTGCAGGCCATGGGAGGTGAAGGCGATAACATCAACACACCAAGTTGGTGGGAAACAGGAACAAGATATTAGCAAAAAGAATTGTTCATGGAACGAGCCATTGGTTGCCCTGTTTTTCAGGGCAGCCTTTGCTATTAAAAATATTAGGATGTCCAAAAAATTACTAGTACCGATTTTATTGACTGTTTTGGTGGTATCTTGCTCCACAAAAGAAGGCCTGCCCACCGATATTGAGCACGTTGTTATCATTGGAGTCGATGGGATGAGCCCCAACGGCATTCAAAAAGCAAATACCCCTACATTGGACAGTATGATCCAAAATGGTGCCGCAACCATGCACGCTCGCTCCGTACTTCCATCAAGTTCCAGCCCCAACTGGGCAAGCATGATTTCTGGGGCCGATACCGAACAACATGGCGTAACTTCCAACGGATGGGAAAAGTTCGACCATCAATTGCCGCCCGTTGTGGTTACCGAGACTGGAACCTTTCCGACCATCTTTACGCTGTTTAAAGACCAGCAGCCCGAAGCCCATGTGGGAGCCATTTATGATTGGGATGGATTTGGGCGCTTGTTCGAAAGATCCGATGTGGATTTTGATATTGATGGGGACCATGAGGACAAAACCACAAAGGAAGCGGTAGATTATATTAAAGAACACATGCCAGAATTCACTTTTGTGCACCTAGATCATGTGGATCATGCAGGTCATGCGCAGGGACACGGTAGCCCTGAATATTATCGATCGGTGGAAAAAGCGGATTCCCTGATTGCCGAGATCGTGAATGCAGCAAAAGATGCTGGCATCTTCGAAAAAACCATGTTCATCGTATCTGCAGATCATGGAGGATTGGGCTTTGGACACGGAGGGGAGAGCTTGGCCGAAATGGAAATACCTTTCATTTTGTATGGAGCAGGCATCAAAAAAGGCTACAAGATTGAAGAAACCGTTTATCAGTATGACAATGCGGCGACCGTTGCCTATGCGATGGGCTTGCAAACTCCGCAAGCTTGGATAGGCAGACCTGTAAAAGGCGCTTTCAAAGGGAATAAGGCCCCAAACCTGATCTACAAGCGAAAAGAACAAATAACCCAACCAAGAATCCTTCCGGATGCGGGCCATTATGAGCCAGCTGGGGGAGTTTTTAAAGCGGATTCTGTTGCAGTGGTCATGCAAAACCCCAACAACGAGGGCGAAATTCGCTATACGATTGGCAATAGCTTACCTTCATTGGAAAATAGCCAAGTGTATCAAGATACCTTTTACTTAAAGCAAACGGAGATTGTCAAGGCAGGGGTCTTTCAAGATGATCAATTGGTAAGTGCCATTGCCGAAGGAAATTTCAGAATTGTACCAAAGACCAAACAAGATCCCGTGAAATTCCGGGTGTATCCGGTGAGCGGGATGGAAAAGCTGCCCGATTTTACAGCTTTGAGCCCTGATTTTGAAGATTTTGTCATCGAATTTTCCGATAAACGGGCACTTTCCGATGATATGCCCCAAGAACAAGTAGCTGTGGTTTTTGAAAGTTATTTGGAAGTCCAGAAAACAGGGAAATATACTTTTTTCACCAATAGTGATGATGGCAGCAAACTATATGTGGATGGTAGTGAAATTGTGGACAACGATGGCGATCATGGCGTAATGGAGCGCAGCGGTTCTTTGGAACTGACCAAGGGTAGGCATTTGGTTCGAGTGGAGTTTTTTAATGGAGGCGGAGGCTATCATTTGGATGTAAAGTATTCAGGGCCCAACATCCCAAAACAAATCATTCCGGCAAACCATTTGTACAGAGAAAATAATTGAGAAGTGGATCATACAAAACACGATAAGCACAACGCGGCGTCTGTTGTGGAAGGCGACATTAACCTGACTCCTGCTCGGGTTGAATGGATGCAAAACGAAGTGAGCGAAGAAGCCAAGGAGGTATTGGAAAAAGATGCCAAGTATTTTATGCATCAATCCATGTCCACTCCCTGTTTGGACGTGCTCCAAACTTGTGAAGGCTCGTACATGGAAAGTGTCTCTGGAAAAAAGTATCTGGATTTTCATGGAAACAATGTGCATCAAATCGGGTTTTCCCATCCAAAATTGATTTCAAGATTAACAGAGCAACTTCAAAACTTAACTTTTTCCACTAGAAGATATGCCAATGCAACAGCGGTTCAGTTTGCTGAAAAATTAACATCATATACGCCAGATGGTCTAAACAGGATATTGCTTACCCCGAATGGTAGCTCAGCAATCGGCATTGCCTTAAAGTTGGCAAGGGCCATTACGGGAAAGCACAAGGTGGTTTCCTTTTGGGATTCGTTTCACGGAGCCTCTTTGGATGCCATCAGTGTGGGTGGCGAAGCGGTCTTTCAAGAACATATGGGGCCATTGATGCCCGGTGTGGAGCGTATTCCGCCCCCAATTACTTATCGTGGTATTTTTGAAGGGAATGAGGCCAAAGCATTGGAATATTTGAAGTATGTTTTGGAGAACGACCAACAGATCGGAGCTTTTTTGGCAGAGACCATTCGCAATACCGATGTACAGATTCCATCAACAAAATTCTGGAAAGCCGCTAGGGAATTATGTACTAAACACGGTGTTTTATTGATTTTGGATGAAATCCCTATCGCTTTTGGGAGAACGGGTACCATGTTCGCCTATGAACTCTTTGATATTGAACCCGATATTCTGTGCTTGGGCAAAGGGCTTGGTGGAGGAATAATTCCGCAAGCCGCTATTGTTACCCGTGAAGAATACAACAAATTTGGGCATATCTCCCTAGGGCATTATACCCACGAGAAAAGTCCGTTGGGTTCCATGGCGGGGTTGACACTTTTAGAGGTTTTGGAAGAGGAAAACATCTTGCAAAAAGTAAAAGAAGACCAAGAGTTCATGAGGAAAGCCTTATACAAAATGCACCGTAAATATTCCTTGATCGGGGATGTGCGCGGGGTTGGACTCCTATGGGGCATTGAATTGGTCACCAATAGAACCACGAAGGAAAAAGCTACATCCGAAGCCGAGGAAATCATGTACGAGTGCCTGAAAAAGGGGTTGAGTTTTAAAGTTTCCAAAGGAAACGTGCTCCAACTCTCCCCGCCATTGACCATAACCAGAGAAGAACTTGAAAAAGCCTTTGAAATTTTAAACGGGGCGTTTCTAAAAACCAATGCCATATCCTAATGAAAAAAATCGATCAACTCCTTATTGTAATCGTATTTTGTGCAGGTTTGATGCAAGTCAACGCACAGACCGAACCTCAAATTTTGGTGCAACCCTATCTTCAGGATGCCGAACCGAACTCCATCGTGATCATGTGGGAAACCACTAGCGGCGAGGAAAGTATCGTGGAATGGGGAACCACAAAGAAATTGGGCAAAAAAACATTTGGAAAGGCCCACGACATCAATTTCTCGGATTCCAGGGTGCATACTGTAAAGTTGGAAGGCCTCAAACGCTTTACGGAATACTATTATCGGGTAAAAACGGGCAAGGCCAAATCCGATATCTATCAGTTCAAGACTCCGCCCTTCTCCAGTGACCAGGAATCGTTCAACATTGTTGCCATGAGCGATATGCAATACGATAGCCAGCATCCGAACAAGTTTTCGGAAATCGTAAATCAAGGCGTGCTTCAATATCTCGAAAAAGAACATGGCGGCAAACTGCCCAACAATCTGGCCATGGTCATGATACCTGGGGATTTGGTTCAGAGTGGAAGCAAATATTACCAATGGAAAAAACATTTTTTTGACCCGGCCCAAAAATTATTTGCTGAGGTACCTGTATATCCCGTTTTGGGAAACCATGAACGTAATTCCGTTTTCTACTTCAAATATTTTAGCCTTCCCGAAAATGGAACCCCGGCTTATGCCGAACATTGGTGGTACAAGGACTATGGCAATACGCGAATTATTGGGTTAAATTCCAACGAAGGCTACCGTGACCTTCGGGAACAATATGAATGGTTGGAACAGGTGCTCGCCGATACCGAAAAGAACGATGACATCGATTTTGTGTTCGCACAGCTTCACCATCCACATAAATCGGAACTTTGGATTCCAGGCGAAGAAGAATCGACGGGAAAGGTGGTTAAGATGTTGGAGGCATTTTCTACCAAAACAGGCAAGCCGAGCATCCATTTTTTTGGACATACACACGGTTATTCCCGAGGGCAATCCAGAGATCATAAGCACTTGTGGATCAATGTGGCCTCCGCAGGTGGTGCCATTGACAATTGGGGCGAGTTTGAAGGCAGGGATTATGACGAGTTCACCGTTACCCAGGACGAGTACGGTTTTGTGATGGTTGAGGTGGACGGAAACCGAGATGACCCCAAATTTACCATCAAAAGAATAAGTCAAGGAAACAACATTAAGGAGAGAAACAACGAACTTCGAGATAGCATTACCATTTGGCGATTGGAAAAAAAGCCCAAAGCCCCCAAAGTGGTTTCTCCAATAAACAATGAAATGGTGAATGAAGAATTCGCAATGCTGAAAGCTGGAGAATTTTCAAGTCCGCTGAGCGGTGCTTTCCATGCCGCAGCACATTGGCAAGTTTCCGAGTCGCCCGATTTTGAAAAGTTGGCCTTGGACAGTTGGAAACAGTTCGAAAACTGGTATTACAAGGAAAACCGTCAAAAAGAAGACGATTTGACCGATGAAGAAACCAAACGATTAAAACCCAACACTACCTATTATTGGAAGGTTCGATATCGTGACCAAAACCTCAATTGGAGCGATTGGTCCGAAATAGCATCATTTAAAACACCACAGGAAAATGAAAAGTAAAACTATTCTTTTGATGGCTGCCCTAGCAATGTTTAATATCAATGCGCAAAACGCAGAGGACACCAAGGTAATATTGATCACTTTGGACGGTTTTCGCTGGCAGGAACTGTTTACGGGAGCAGATTCCCTTTTGATTGACAACAAAAAGTATGTTCATGATCCAGAAATGTTAAAAGAAGCTTTTTGGAGAACAACACCGGCAGCAAGAAGAGAAGCGTTACTGCCCTTTATATGGAATCAAGTGGAAAAAATGGGTCAAATACATGGAAATCGAACGTTGGGAAGCAAAGTCAACTTGACCAACTCCATGTGGTTCTCCTATCCGGGTTACAATGAAATTTTGACGGGATCCGCAGATGACAAAAACATCCGAAGTAATGACAAAATACCCAATCCCAATACTACGATTCTTGAAGTGTATAACAATACCACTCAAGGCAAAGGCAAAGTAGCTGCCTTTGGCAGTTGGGATGTGTTTCCGTACATCATCAACGAAGAGCGTTCAGGCGTTCCTGTAAACGCAGGTTTTGAAGCCGCTACGGGAAATTTGAACGAAAGAGAGGAGTTCTTGAACGAGCTTCAGAAACAGATACCAAGTCCTTGGGGCTCGGTCCGGTTGGATGCCTTTACCCATCATTATGCTTTGGAACATATGAAAAAAGAGCATCCGAAGCTTGTTTATATCTCATACGGGGAAACCGATGATTTTGCCCATGATGGGGATTATCAAGCCTATTTAAAATCGGCCCATAACACGGACGCTCTCATCAAAGAGATTTGGGATTTCACACAACAAGATAACTTTTACAAGGGGCAAACCGTTTTTATCATCACAACCGATCATGGACGGGGAACAGAACCTTTGGATACCTGGAGAAGCCATGGCGGCGATATAAAAGGGGCAGATCAGGTATGGATGATGGCTTTTGGAAAAAGTGTCAAGTCAATGGGAGAGGTTGCTCGGAAAGAACAACTGTATTCCAATCAGTTTGCACCCACTATTCTAGAAATTTTAGGAACGCCCATTGCCAAAGAAATAGAGGGGGTTCCCATCAAATTATAAGTTTAAGTTCGTTTGATTCAGTTTATTAGTTTGCGTTTTCGCAGTAGACCCGTGCCACAAGCGCGGGTCTTGCTTTTTAAGCTCGCTCGGATAAGCCCTATTTTTACTAAAATGGTTACCTTAGGGCGGCATATTCCAACCTCATGAAAGAAGCGCTTTTAACGACATTCAGCAACTATTTTGAGCAAGCCCTAATTGATGAAATCCTAGATCAAGGGAAACTGATGGAGGTTCCCGCAGGCGAAACCATTATGGATATCGGGCAATACATACGGAGCATCCCACTCTTGCTGTCGGGAGCCATCAAAGTGCTCCGGGAGGATGAAGAAGGCGACGAACTGCTTTTGTACTATTTGGAACAGGGGGAAACCTGTTCGGTGACCATGGCCTGTTGTATGGGCCAGACCAAAAGTGAAATACGAGCGATTACTGAAACTGACACCAAATTGGTAATGGTCCCTGTTCAAAAAATGGAAGAATGGATGGGCAAGTACAAGGGATGGCGCAATTATGTGTTCGAAAGCTATCAGAACAGGTTGAACGAGTTGTTGCAGACGGTTGACAGTATCGCATTTAAAAACTTGGACCAAAGGTTGGTGGATTATCTCAAAAAGAAAGTAGAGGTCACCAACGATAACCGTATTCGAAATACACACCAAGAAATTGCTTACGATTTGCACACCTCAAGGGTGGTGGTTTCCAGGTTGCTGAAAAAACTCGAAAAGATGAAGAAACTGGAACTACATCGAAATTACATTCAGATTGTAGGTTTGTAAGTTTGTGCCCTTTGTTACTGTAGGTTACAGATAAGCTGCCTAATTTTGCATAAAACCAATTGCATGCTCAAAAGGATATTTCCTTTTTTATCGTGGATTTCCAACTATGATCGCTCAAAATTCAATAGTGATTTGGTTGCAGGTCTTACGGTGGGGATTATGCTGATCCCTCAAGGAATGGCCTATGCCATGATTGCGGGGATGCCCCCTATTTATGGACTATATGCGGCCTTGGTGCCACAGTTGGTCTATGCCCTAATGGGAACATCTAGGCAATTGGCCGTTGGGCCAGTGGCCATGGACTCGTTACTTGTCGCTGCCGGCGTTGGAGCCTTGCAATTGATCAATGAAGCAGCCTACGTTTCTACCGTACTTTTTTTGACGCTGCTCATTGGTACGATACAGTTTCTTATGGGGGTGCTCAAAATGGGTTTCTTCGTCAATTTTTTGTCCAAACCGGTCATCAGTGGTTTTACATCGGCAGCAGCAATCCTTATCGGTTTCGGTCAATTGAACCATATCATGGGGACCAATTTTGGCCAGTCCAGTAGGATCCATGAACTCATAGCCAATATTTTCAGTAGTGTACCCTATATTCACTGGCTTACCTTCGGTATTGGAGTAGTGTCCATCCTTTTGATATTCCTCTTGGGCAAGCTCAATAAAAAGTTGCCAGCACCCCTGTTCTTGGTAGTGATCGGAATCTTGGCGGTAGTGATCTTTGGTTTGGAAAATAAGGGAATCCATGTGGTGGGAGCAATTCCAAAAGGACTTCCAGATTTTCAGCCCCCCGAATTTAAGTGGGACAAAATCGGGCAGTTAATGCCCATTGCCATCACGGTGGCCCTATTTGGGTTTATGGAATCTGTTTCCATTGCCAAGACAGTAGAGGAAAAACACCCAGAAAATGAATTGGATGCCGACCAAGAGCTTAGGGCATTGGGGCTGGCCAATATTTTAGGTTCCTTTTTCCAGTCCTTTTCGGTTTCGGGGAGTTTCTCCAGGACCGCGGTTAATGAACGGGCCGGGGCTAAAACAGGAATGTCATTGATCGTTAGTACATCGATTATCGCCGGGGTACTGCTTTTTCTAACACCGTTGTTTTATAACCTTCCGGCAGTAGTTCTGGGTGCCATAATCATAGTTTCGGTGGTGGGCCTTATCGATATCAAATACCCATCCTTGCTTTGGAAGAACAGAAAGGACGAATTTTTACTGCTGGTTGCCACTTTTTTGATGACCCTTTTTATTGGTTTGATGGAGGGAATTCTCTTCGGAGTACTGTTGTCTTTAATGTTGTTGGTCTATCGGATATCCAAACCGCACATGGCCGTTTTAGGAAGAATTAAGGATACGACCTATTTCAAGAATATAGATCGTTTCTCGGGCGATGTCGAGGTAGAAGCTGATAAGCTGGTATTACGGTTCGATGCCCAATTGTATTTCGGCAACAAGGACTATTTTAAAAAGCAACTCTACAAACAGATTGAAAAAAAGGGGCCTGTCCTCAAGTTTATAATCCTGAATGCGGAGCCCATCAATTATATAGACAGCAGTGCGGCTTCCATGCTGGAGCGGATTATATTGGATTTGAGGCAGCGCGGCATCCATTTTTTGATTGCCGCGGCAATTGGACCCACAAGGGACATTTTGTATACTAGTGGAATTGTTGATATTCTAGGGGAAGAAAACCTCTATGTACAGACCATTGATGCGGTAAACGGGTGTAGCGATCAAAATGAGAGAAGCCTTATGCAAAAAAAAGTGTCGCTTCAGTTCAAAAGGAGGAGTTTGTAACTTTAGTAACTGAATTTAAGGATGCATAATAGTACTTTTGGTAAAAATCATAAAAAATGAGAATAGAACAAATCTACACAGGTTGCCTTGCACAAGGTGCCTACTATATAGAAAGTGAAGGCGAAGCGGCAATCATCGACCCGCTAAGGGAAGTTGACCCTTACCTAAAAACTGCAGAAGAGGCCGGAGCCAAGATCAAGTACATTTTTGAGACCCATTTTCATGCAGATTTTGTGAGCGGACACCTTACGCTGTCCAAAGAAACGGGTGCACCCATTGTTTACGGGCCCACCGCAGAGCCTTCCTTTGAAGCTATCATTGCCAAGGATGGGCAAGAGTTCAAAATAGGAGATATTACCATAATTGCGCTTCACACCCCTGGCCATACCATGGAAAGCACAACGTATTTGTTGCGTGATGAAAAGGGGAAGGACCATGCGATTTTCAGTGGTGATACATTGTTCTTAGGTGATGTCGGTCGCCCGGATTTGGCCCAAAAAGCAGCCCATATGACCCAGGAAGAATTGGCAGGAACCTTGTTCGATAGCCTTCGGACCAAAATTATGCCTTTGGCCGATGATGTAATCGTTTATCCCGCGCACGGCGCTGGTTCTGCCTGTGGAAAAAACATGATGAAGGAAACCGTGGATACCTTGGGCAACCAAAAAAAGATGAACTACGCCTTAAGGGCCGATATGACACGGGAGGAGTTTATCGAAGAGGTGACCGATGGTCTTTTGCCCCCTCCGCAATATTTTCCGCTCAACGTTAAAATGAACAAAGAGGGTTATGAGGATATTGACAAGGTATTGGAAAGAGGCACTCAGGCCCTTGCGCCCGAAGCTTTTGAAGCAGCGGCCAATGAAACAGGGGCCATTGTACTTGATGTCCGCCATCAAGATGAGTTTGCAAAGGGACATGTTCCCAGATCTATATTCATTGGACTGGACGGAAGCTTTGCCCCTTGGGTAGGAGCCTTGGTTGCCGATGTAAAACAGCCCATTCTGCTGGTTGCACCCGAAGGAAGGGAAGAGGAAACCATCACTCGCTTATCCCGCGTAGGTTTCGACCATACCTTAGGTTATTTAAAAGGTGGTGTCGATGCTTGGCGAAAAGCAGGAAAAGAAGTGGATACTGTTGACCGCGTTAATGCTGAAGGGCTCAAAGCACGGATTGAAGAAAAAGAGGTTCCGGTATACGATGTCCGTAAAGAATCGGAATATCGGGCAGAACATGTAGAAGATGCCCGCCTCACGCCTTTGGATTACATCAACGATCACTTGACCGAATTTCCTGAAAAAGAAACCTTTTATGTCCACTGTGCAGGAGGATATCGCAGTATGATAGCTTCTTCCATTTTAAAAAGTAGGGGAATCCACAATTTGGTGGATGTAACCGGTGGTTTTGCAGATATTAAGAAAGCGGGAATACCCGTTACCGACTATGTTTGCCCCACTACTTTGAAATAGGAAGGCGATAGTTTCGAAAAAATCAAAAAAAAGTCTTTGTGTAACCATCGTTACTGACGGGCATAGGTAGTTTGGGATACTTTAGTGCCTCCAAAGAAAAATACTATGTCAATATTCAGTTTTTTGTTCAAAGAACAAACCTTGCCCGATCAGATCAAGATTTTGGACCGTGAATCCTATAGAGATGGCATTTCCAAAGGTAAAGTGCAGCTTGTGGATGTTCGGACCAAAAGAGAATTTATGTCCGGGCATATCAAAGGTGCCAAGAACATTGATCTTTTCCAAGGTTCCGCATTTCAATCGGCATTTTCCAAATTGAAGAAAGACGCGCCCGTTTATATTTATTGCCAATCCGGAAATAGAAGTCAGAAAGCGGCTAGAAAGCTCGTAAACATGGGTTTTACCAAGGTGTACGACCTTAGGGGCGGGTATGGAAGCTGGTGTTATTAATTCAGATTTGACCATAATGAAAACAACATTCCAAGTACAAAATCTAAAGTGTGGAGGCTGTGCCAAAACCATTTCCAATAAGCTTTCGGATATTAAAGAAATCAAAGATGTGATTGTGGAGAAGGATAGCTCATCGGTTAGCTTTGATCATCAAAGCGCCGATGATGCTTCCTTAGTTAAAGATGTCCTCAAACCCATGGGATATCCTACCATTGATGATGAAAACGGTTTTGTGGACAAGGCAAAATCCTTTGTAAGTTGTGCAAGTGGGAAGTTGGCTTAAGGTAGGGGAAAGGCATCACCCTTTATTGTTTTTTCTAAAACCGGAGGCCGATTGCCCCCAAAACCCCTTCGGGAGGTTTTCATCACCGGGAAACCCCAATTCAATGTTGCCGCTACTTTCGGGAATATAATGGGTGTTAAAAATATAATCCCATAGGCTTAGGCTGATACCGTAGTTCATTCCATGGCGACGCCCTTCTGGAAGATTATAGGCATGGTGGTATAAATGCATCACGGGATTGTTCAAGATATATTTTAACGGACCATAGGTAATTTTAATGTTCGAATGGTTAAAGTGGCCAATGGCAATGGCGGCAAAATGGACAATATAGGCCTGTTCGGGCTCAAACCCTCCGAGAACCATCAACCCCAAAGTTTTTAAAGGCTTGTAGAGGATGTTTTCCATCCAGTGGAAACGCATGTGGGCAGCAAACCCCATCTCCTTTACGCTATGGTGCACTTTATGGAATTCCCAGAATGCAGGTACCCTGTGCAAAAGAATGTGTGTAAACCATTGAACGAAATCGAGCACCACAAAAAAAACAAGCAACTGCACCCATTGCGGCCAGTGGGCAATATCTACAACTGCCAATGATTTGGGACTGATTCCAATATCTGCAAAGAGTACCGTCAAGAGTTTGTAAACCCCGTTGATGATAATGGCGAACACAAAAAAGTTGAAGAACATGTAAAATATATCCAACCAAAAGTCCTTCCTAAAAATGGATTGTTCCTTGCGCCATGGAAAAAAAATTTCCAAAGCCCATACCAAGAGAGAAATACCAATTAACCCCCAGAAATAGTTGGTGTACCAAGGAACATCGAAAATAATGGACCTCCAGGTCCATTGGACCATACCTAGAAATCCGTTGACCAATGCATCAATATATCTCATCACAGTTATTTTAGCTCATACCATTCAATATTCTCCAGATTTTGGCGGCGTCCTTTATCGGTAGGGGCATAGTTTTTTGCCAAATAGGTCAAAATTAATTCTTCATTCGCCCCTAAATCCCAAAGGTTTTGGGTTTCCTGCATCCATTTTATGGTGGCTTTCCAACCTTCTCGACTCATTCGGTTTTGAGTGACCAATTTCGCAGAATGGCAGGCGGTGCAATTTTGTATGGTTTCTTGCATTCCCGTATCCGATATAAATCCCGTGGCCACGTGGATACCATTTTCTACTTTGTCGTAATCTTCGGAAGATTCTTCCAAAGGAATTTCTACGATATTGGATTTTGGTTTGTAATTGGCCCCATAGTATAGTCCCCCTAATAGTACCAAAATCAATATTAGAAAGGAGAAAAGGGTCTTGGAAAGTGCACGCACCTGTTTTTGAAACTCATTACCCATGTTACACTATTTTGACGGCTATACGATGGCAAGCATTGTTGAGGTAGCCTTTCGGGTTCCACCCGGGGAGCACCATGGGCTGACTTTTTCCATTGGAGTCCGTGGCTCTCCCCCAAACCTCATAATACCCTTTTTGGGGGAATGTAACGGTGGCCTTGAAGTGTTGCCAAGACAATCGATTTGCCGGTTTTTTAAGGGAACAGGGATGCCAAGTACTACCAAAATCAATGGAATATTCCATTTTTGATACTTCAAGTTCACCGGCCCATGCGTGTCCATTGATCTGCAATGTTTGACCTTCTTTAATCAGTGCCCCGCTTTTTGGGTAGGTGATCAAGGATTTTACCGGCATGGATTCTATGATGCACATATCGGAATCTGCAACTTTGCTGCCCGGGGCAACAGTTTCACAGGGCACACGGTACGATGTGCCTCCCATTTTCTCGCCATCATGCACTTTATTTCTGATACTTATTCTATTTACCCATTTTCCCGATGTGGATGCGGGCCATCCCCCACAGACCAATCGCAATGGATAGCCATGAACCAATGGAATATCCTCCCCGTTCATGGCAAAAGCGAGCAAGGTTTCATCTTGAAGTGCTTTCCGAATTGGGACGCCCCTGGAGATAGGTTCCTTATTCGGGTCGCCACTCAAATGGGTATCCGTGGCATGGTAGCCAATATAAACGGCATCGGAATTGATTCCTGCATCTTCAAGGACATCGCGAAGCCTTACTCCGGTCCATTCGGCACAAGAAACCGCTCCGACAGTCCATTGATTACCCTTTGCGGGTGGATTGAACTCACTTCGGCCATTTCCACCACATTCCAAAGTCAATTGATAGGTGTAGTGTTGGAACTTATCTTTTAAATCTGCCAGGGAATAGGTTTTTTTATTTTTGACGGACTCACCATCTAAGGTCAATGTCCATTGGGAAGCTTCAATATTCTCAGGAATTCTTCCATTGTTGCGAACGAACATA
This sequence comes from uncultured Allomuricauda sp., assembly GCA_963677115.1. Classification (GTDB taxonomy): domain Bacteria; phylum Bacteroidota; class Bacteroidia; order Flavobacteriales; family Flavobacteriaceae; genus Flagellimonas. Next base: position 1,076,938 of record OY781874.1, on the reverse strand, counting down.
TATTTGTTGGGAGTAATGTCATCGTTCAACAAATGGGCCTGAGCCTCCATATTCCATGGTTTGTTGTTGAGCACAACCATTTCCTTGTCTTTGTGGAACATTTTAAAGGGATCGGGATCCTGTAGGCCTAGTGGTCGATATCCTTTTGGCATCCGATGGCCATATACGATCTCTAAACCCAAAATACTGGCCACGGCCGCCAACGAAATTTTGTTTGTAAAACCTCTTCTGTTCATTCAGGTCAAAATTTAAATGTATCATAAAAATAAACAAAGCTATGTAACCAAGGTTACCGGACAATCCGTGATGAACCGTTACTTTTGAAGTAAGTATTTGAAAATCAATAAGAGGCAAGGTGCAAGCTGATACGATTTTTGAAAATAAGTTGTATGCAACAATCATAAACTATCCATTATGAAAAAAAATATGGGCGGTGCAGACCGCACAATTCGGATTATCCTAGCACTTGGTGTAGGAGCATTGTACTATTTTAATGTAATAACAGGAACATTGGCCTATGTACTCTTGGCCTTTGCAGTGATATTTGTTTTGACAAGTTTTGTAAGTTTTTGTCCGTTGTACACCCTATTGGGAATCAATACGTGCAAGGTCAAGAACTAGGTTTTTTGGTTGTTTGATAAGAATAGCCGCTCTTTTAAGAGCGGCTTTTTTTGTTTTCAATAACCGAGAATTGCATAGCGAGTGTTTAAAGTTCGGATGTTTGTCAAGGATTTATGAGCATTATCATGTTTTGGCTATTCCTTAGCAACTAAATTTGATTCAAACTTAAAACCAATACATCGTGAAATCATTAATAAATATTCCATTGGTATCATGGGAAAACGGCATCTGGATGATAGGCGTTTTTGCCCTAGTTGTCATTGTTCTTGTGATTGCAATATTCGCCTTGATGAACAGCGGTAAGAAATAACACTGACCAAACATAAGAGAAATGGATTTAGCATAGCAGATCTTTTTATGTTAAATCCATTTCATTTGTAACATGGGTAACTTATAAAACATGTTCTGCTTCTTATTTTTGAGGCACAAAACATTATCCATGGAAACCGAAATTCTTGCCCGGATTCAATTTGCGTTCACAGTAGCCTTTCATTATATCTATCCGCCTTTAAGTATAGGCATTGGTCTGTTACTGGTCATTTTTGAGAGCATTTATATCAGAACCAAAAATGAGACCTACCATAAGTTGGCTCGTTTCTGGACCAAAATTTTCGCCTTGACATTCGGTATTGGTGTTGTAACGGGCATTGTCATGGAGTTCGAGTTTGGTACCAACTGGGCAGTATATTCCCGATATGTAGGGGATGTGTTCGGTAGTGCCCTTGCTGCCGAAGGTATCTTTGCCTTTGCTTTGGAAAGTGGATTCTTGGGCGTTCTGTTGTTCGGTTGGAACAGGGTCAAGCCCTGGGTACATTTAGTGTCGACTATTGGAGTTTTTCTGGGTTCCATGTTCTCCGCTATTTGGATCGTTGTGGCCAATAGTTGGCAACAAACACCAGCGGGATTCCATATTGTGGGCGAAGGAATGGATGCCAGGGCCGAGATCACCGATTTTTGGGCCATGGTATTCAATCCCTCCAGTATGGATAGATTGACCCATGTTTGGCTCGGTGCATTTTTGGCAGGAGCTTTTCTGGTATTGAGTGTCCACGCCTACTATTTGATAAAAGGAAAATATGTGGAGGTTTCCAAGAAAGCATTTAAGATAGCCTTGGTGGTTGCCACCGTCTTTTCTTTGGGCCAATTGTTCACGGGACATCAATCAGCAGATGGAGTAGCGGAGAACCAACCGGCAAAACTGGCGGCACTTGAAGGCCATTTTGAAGCATCGGCACCAGCGGACATGTACATTTTGGGTTGGGTGGACAAGGAAAATCAAGAAGTATCCGGAATCAAGGTGCCAGGAGGATTGTCCTTTTTGGTGGAAGATGATTTTGATGCACCCATAACGGGCCTCAATGCCTTTCCCGAAGATGAACGCCCCTCACAGGTAAACGCAGTGTTTCAGTTTTATCACATTATGGTGGCCATAGGGATAGCCCTGATATTTTTGACCCTTTTTGCATCATTTTTATGGTGGCGGGGGAAACTCTTCCATAAAAAATGGCTGCTTTGGATTTTCGTATTTGCCGTATTTCTTCCGCAGATAGCTAATCAAGTGGGATGGTTTGCAGCCGAAATGGGCCGACAGCCATGGGTGGTCTACGGTCTGTTGAGAACCAATGAGGCCTTTTCACAGGCCGTTTCTGATAATCAGATCCTGTTCTCCCTGATTTTGTTCTTTTTGGTATATGCCCTGTTGTTTGTATTGTTTATTTACTTATTGCACAAGAAAATCAAACACGGGCCTTTTGAAGAATCGGAATCGGACGACACCCCTTTTGGCGGAACACTAACTCATATGATGAACTAAGCTTATGGAAACTTTTTTAGGATTGGATTATCCCACTTGGTGGTTTTTGGTAGTAGGAGGACTTTTCTCAGGATATGCCATATTGGATGGTTTTGATTTTGGGGCAGGGGCATGGCATCTCTTTCTAAAGAAAGAGAACAGCCGTAGAATTGCATTGAATGCCGTTGGCCCGGTTTGGGATGGGAATGAGGTTTGGTTGGTCATTGGCGGGGGAGCACTTTTTGCTGGTTTTCCGGTAATGTATGCCACGATGTTCTCGTCTTTATATATCCCCTTTATGTTGTTTTTGTTGTTCATCATTTTTAGGGCCATTTCCATAGAGTTCAGGGGTAAGGAACCCATGTTGTGGTGGCGCAGGCTCTGGGATGTTTGCTACAGTATTTCAAGTATCATGCTCGCTTTTTTATTGGGTGTTGTGCTGGGCAATGTATTGCAAGGAATAGCCATTGGCGAAAACTACCAGTATCAAGGAGGTGTGCTTTTGGAATTTTTGAACCCCTATGCGTTGATGACGGGCTTTACCACATTGTTCTTGTTTATGACGCATGGTGCCATATTTCTTTTACTGAAAACCGAAGGGCGATTGTTTGCCAAACTGACCAGGTTGTTAAAACGTGGAATGATATTGTTCATACTAAGTTTTTCGATAACCACACTGTATACCTTGATCTATATTCCCCATCTGTCCGATGATTTTAAAAGTAACCCGGTTTTGTTCGTGGTGCCTTTGCTCACGTTTCTCAGTATTGCCAATGTGCCCCGTTTGGCCGAAAAGCGCAAATACAAATGGGCGTTTCTGTTCTCCTCGTTGACCATAGCATTTTTATTGGTCTTGGTAGCTGTTGAGCTGTATCCTGTTTTGCTCAATTCCAGCATAGACCCAAAGTATAATATTGACATTTACAATGCGGCATCCTCCACAAAATCCTTGCAGATTATGCTGACCATAGTGGCTATAGGCACACCTTTGGTGCTTTTCTACACCATATTCGTGTACAGGACCTTTTGGGGAAAAGTTAAATTGGACGAGACCAGTTATTGATTGTAGATTTTTTGTTCCAATTGAAGAAAAGGGCACCAAACGTGGTGCTCTTTTTTTTGTGTGACCTAGGTCACTTTCTATGTGGTTGAGGGCGAGTAAATTTGGGCAAATAGTTCAAAAATGTCTAAAATAGTCGTATTGGGAGCTGGTATTGCAGGTCATGTGGCAGCCTCCCATTTAAGAAGAAAGCTCTCCAAAGAGCATGAGGTTGTGGTGGTGTCCCCCAATGGAAACTACCAATGGGTGCCGTCCAATATTTGGGTCGGGATCGGTAGAATGAAGCCAAAGGATATCCTATTCCCATTGGCGCCCCTATATGCCAAAAAACATATTGATTATAAACAGGCCAAAGCGGTCAGTTTTCATCCCGAAGGCGATTCGCAAGAAATCAAACCCTATATACTGGCTGAATATGTTACGGGCGATGAAAAAGGAACGCAGGAGAAGGTAACCTACGATTACCTGATCAATGCCACGGGACCCAAACTCAATTTTGAAGCCACGGAAGGGTTGTCTCCGGGCAAAAACAAAACCCACTCTGTTTGCACCTACACCCACGCCCAAGAAGCTTGGATTGCTCTGGAAGGACTCATCAAGCAAATGAAAGCGGGCAAAAAAATGAAAATATTGATCGGTACGGGACATGCGAAATCCACCTGTCAAGGAGCCGCCTTTGAGTATATTTTGAATGTTGAGCAAGAGCTCCGAAAGCACAAAGTGCGGGATATGGCCGAAATCACTTGGATTTCCAATGAATACAACCTCGGCGATTTTGGTATGGACGGTATGCTGATGAGCTATGGAAGCAACATCATGAAATCCAACGAAATGGTGGAAATGATCTTTGAGGACAGAGGGATTCAATGGATTTTGGAAGCTGGAGTCAGTAAGGTGGAGGACGGAGTGGTCCATTACGAGACCTTGGATGGAGAATATAAAAAGAAAAACTACGACTTTGCCATGCTGATACCTTCCTTTTCGGGCCATGGTTTTAAAGCTTACGATAAAGAGGGAGGAGATATTACCGATAAACTCTTTAGAGGATTTATGATCGTGGATGCCGATTACACCCCCAAGCCTTATGAAGAATGGAGTGTTCAGGATTGGCCGGAAACGTATCAAAACCCATCATACGCCAATATCTTTGCTCCCGGTATTGCTTTTGCACCACCCCACAGCATTTCCAAACCCAGGAAGAGCAAAAACGGAACGGATATTACCCCTGCTCCGCCAAGAACGGGCATGCCATCGGGAATCACTGCCAAACTGGTAGCCGATAACATTATTGAGATGATCAAGCATTCCAATGATGAACTCCATCACAAAGGATCTATGGGAAATATGGGCGCAGCGTGTATTGCCTCCGCAGGTTTTGGTACGACCAAGGGAAGCGGTGTGAGCATCACAACCTATCCCATTGTTCCCGATTACAATAAATATCCCGATACCCAAGGAAGAAAATTGGGTAAAACCTTTGGCACAATCGGTCTTGCAGGTCACTGGCTGAAGCTGGCACTGCATTACGCCTTTATTTATAAAGCAAAAATGAAACCCTTTTGGTGGTTAATCCCAGAATAGAAAGTTATGACACGAAGAATCTCAAAATACAAACGATTTACGATGATGAACCCCATTATCCAGTTCTTTAAGTTCATTTATTTGAGCATTAAGGTACTGATCGTGGTGGCAGGCGGGCACGGTGGAACCCGAAATGTTTAGTCACTGACATTCATTATCGTGGAACACCTCAATACAGGCTTGCTTTGTTTGGATGTCTTCGTATTGAGGTGTTTTTTTTGAAATTTTCTCGGTAACCAAGGTTACTGTGTAGGTGCCCTGTCAAATCTACTTTTGCTTCAAACTAAATAAGTAGATGAAACGAGTATTAATTATAGCTACGCTAATTTGGACTCAGGGGCAACTGTTTGCCCAAGACCATATCAAGATTTCCTTGGCGGATGTCCTGGTCAAGGTGCAGGAGTCCAATGCCAGCATTAAGGTTTCCGAGCAGGAAGCCCAAATGGCCAAATACGATTATAGGTTTTCCAACTCCATCTTTTTGCCGCAGATCGCTGTGTCGCATACGGGAATGGCCACCACGAACCCATTGATGGCGTTTGGTTCCAAGCTGAACCAAGAAATCTTGACCCAGGCAGATTTTAACCCTGCCCTTTTGAACAATCCCGACCAGATCGAGAACTATGCCACCAAAGTTTCGGTGGAACAGCCCTTGATCAATTTGGACGGATTTTACCAGCGTAAAGCAGCAAAAACTACTATGGAGGCCAAGGAACTTCAGGCCATGCGCACCCGTGATTACCTTGATTTTGAGGCTCAAAAGGCCTACGGACAACTGCAATTGGCACACAGAGCTGTTGCGGTGCTGCAAAAGGCGCATGAAGCGGCAAACGCCAACCTGAACATGGCACAGAACAGTTACGATCAGGGATTGCTTCAAAAAGCGGATCTGTTGGAGGTAAAAGTTCGGGTGACGGAAGTTTTCGATCAGTTGAACACAGCCAAGAGCAATGTGAAAAACGCATCGGACTATCTATCCTATTTAATGAATGAAGAAGGGGACGTGGTCTATGAGCCATCAGAAGAACTCATACCGGAGAATCTTGCTGAAACTACGGAAGGTTCATTGGTGGACAGGGCCGATATAAAAGCGATGGATTTGGTGTCCGAAGCGTATAAGGCAAACATGAGGGCCGACAATATGACCTTTTTGCCAAGGTTGAACGCCTTTGCGAGCTACGAAATGTACGATGATCAAATCTTTAAGGCCGATGCCAAAGGATACATTATCGGGGCAAGTTTGAGCTGGGATGTTTTTAAAGGATCCCAACGCTTTGCCAAAGTGGGAAAGAGCAAAACAAGTTATGAAAAAGCGAAACAGGAATACGAACAGTACGTCGCCAAAAGTACTATGGAGCTTCAACGCACCAAACGGATGGTCGAGGATGCGAAAAGCAGGCTCGAGACCTCAAAATTGGCTATGGAGCAATCCGAAGAATCATTGAGGATTCGCACCAACAGATTCAAAGAGGGCTTGGAAAAAACAACCGACCTATTGATGGCCGAAGCCACCTATGCCGAAAAGCAATTGGCGTATTATCAGACCATTTTTGAATACAATCAGGCACAATCCCTATTGACATTTTTAACCAAATAACAATTGTAAGATGAAAAACACTACGATATATAAAAGTTTTATGCTAACCGTATCCTTGGGATTTTTCCTGATGGGGTGTGGAAGTGACGAGAAACAAACTGCGGACAACACGGAGGCGGTCCCAGTAACCGTTGCCGATGTCGAGATCGGCGATAGTTCCACCATTATGGCGGGCAGTGGTCAAATAAAGGCGGTGAACAGTGCCACCTTGAGTACCCGAATGATGGGCTACGTGGAATCCCTGCCCGTGAAAATTGGCCAGAAAGTAAACAAGGGTGATTTGTTGATCTCCATAAACAATGTGGACCTACGCGCCAAAAAAGCACAAGTGGAAGCCTCCATTACCGAGGCCCAGGTAGCGTTCGCCAATGCCAAGAAAGATTATGAACGATTCCAGAACCTTTTTAAAGAAAACAGTGCTTCCCAAAAGGAACTGGATGATATGACCGCGCGCTACGAAATGGCCAAGGCCAGATTGGAGTCCGCAAACCAAATGAAGAACGAAGTGAACTCCCAGTTCGCCTACGCCAATATTCGAGCGCCCTTCAGCGGAGTGGTTACCAATACTTACATCGATGAGGGCGATATGGCCAACCCAGGGGTCCCTTTGGTGTCAGTGGAATCCCCTGGCGGATTTGAGGTGGAGGCCAAGGTAGCGGAGAACAACATTTCGGCCATCCAAGCGGGGACCAAAGCATACGTTTTGATCAAGGCTCTGGATACCACAATTACCGGTAAAGTATCGGAATTGAGTGCCTCCGCACAAAATACCGGAGGACAATACGTAATGAAAGTATCATTGGACAAAACGGATGCCAAGATTTTGTCAGGGATGTATGCCACCGTTAGGCTCGAGGCGGAAAACGGAAGCGAAGGTAAAACTGTTGTGACCGTACCGTCCGAAGCCTTGGTGCATAAAGGCCAACTCACAGGAGTGTATACCTTGGGCCAAGATGATGTGGCCTTGCTTCGCTGGTTGCGATTGGGTGAAAATTATGGAGCGGAAGTAGAAGTCTTGTCAGGCTTGTCCGAGGGCGATCAGTACATCGTATCCGCCGAAGGAAAACTCTACAACGGGGTCAAAGTAAGCATTCAATAACCCAAAAAAGCTAACAATGAAAGACGGACTTGCAGGAAAAATAGCCAAAGGGTTTATCAGCTCTAAACTAACGGTGCTCCTAATGATCGTATTTATGGTCATTGGGGTGTACAGTTCTTTCCTTATCCCAAGGGAAGAGGAACCACAGATAGATGTGCCGATGGCGGACATATTTGTGGGGTATCCAGGGGCCAGCCCAACCGAGGTGGAATCCAGGATCACAAAACCGCTGGAAAAAATTATATCCAACATTAAAGGTGTGGAATACGTGTACACCACCTCGATGCAAGAGCAGGGGATGGCCATTGTGCAGTTCTATGTGGGAGAAGATATCGAAAGATCTTTGGTGCGCCTATACGATGAGATCAACAAGCATATGGACGAAATGCCCGCCGGTGTGACGATGCCCTTGGTGAAAACCCGTGCCATTGATGATGTGCCTATGCTGGCGTTGACACTTTGGAGCGAGGAGTACGATGATTTTCAGTTGAGGCAGATTTCAGGAGAGCTTATCAACGAGATTGAAAAAGTAAACGGGGTTTCCATCACCAAAAGGATAGGAGGGCGCAGTCCCCAACTTCGCGTGGTGTTGGATAAGGATAAAATGGCGGAATCTGGATTGGATATGTTGGCCGTTGCCCAAATGATCAAGGCCAACAATCAGCAAATGGATGCCGGCAACTTCCTGTCCAATGATACAGAGTTCCATATCAGCACAGGGAATTTTCTGGAAACCAAAGAAGATCTCGAAAACTTGATCGTGGGAACGAAACAGGGTCAACCCATTTATTTGAAGCAATTGGCCACCGTTTTGGATGGCCCAGAGCTTCCAAAAAACTATGTTTCACTAGGATTTGGGGCTGCCAGTGAAAAAGCGGAGACCTATAAATCTGAATATCCCGCGGTCACCATATCCGTTGCCAAAAGAAAAGGTGCGGACGCGATGCAGATTGCCGATGTGGTACTGGAAAAGGTAGACCACCTAAAAACAACACTCATTCCAGATGAGGTAAAGGTCGAAGTGACCCGTAACTACGGACAAACCGCATCACAAAAAGTATCTGAGCTGTTGATGCACTTGATCGGGGCCATCATTGCAGTGACCTTTGTGGTCATGTTGGCCATGGGATGGCGAGGAGGACTAGTGGTGTTCCTATCCGTTCCCATCACATTTGCATTGACTTTGCTGAGTTACTATATGCTGGATTACACCTTGAACCGAATCACTTTGTTCGCTTTGGTTTTCGTAACGGGTATTGTGGTGGACGATTCCATCATTATTGCGGAGAACATGCACCGTCATTTTAAAATGAAACGCTTGCCGTTCAAAGATGCCGCTATCTATGCCATCAACGAGGTCGGCAACCCTACCATTTTGGCCACGTTTACGGTAATTGCATCCGTATTGCCCATGGCCTTTGTATCCGGCTTGATGGGCCCCTATATGTCGCCCATGCCCATCGGAGCTTCGATTGCGATGTTGTTGTCGCTGTTTGTGGCTTTGACGATAACACCATATTTGGGATACATTTTCTTAAGGGAAAAGGACAAAAAGAAGAAAAAGGAAAAAAAACCCGTCGAAATTCAGGATACCTTTATTTACAAAGCCTACGCTCGATTTGAGAGACCTTTGATCGAAAGCAAGAAAAAAAGATGGTTGTTCTTGGGGATTACATTTTTGTTGTTAATGGCTTCGGTGGGCATGTTCTTCACCAAATCAGTGGCGGTAAAAATGCTTCCTTTTGATAATAAGAACGAGTTCCAAGTGGTCATAGACCTTCCGGAAGGCACTACCTTGGAGCGGACATCGGCAGTGACCAAGGAAATAGGCGCATATCTCTCCACACGACCCGAGGTGGTCAATTATCAGGCATATGTGGGCACCTCTGCGCCGATAACATTCAATGGTTTGGTAAGACACTACGACCTTCGCGGTGGCAGCAATATGGCCGATATCCAAGTCAATCTAGTGGATAAACATGACAGAAGCGAGCAGAGTCATGATATTGCCAAATTGCTCAGGCCAAAGATTCAGGAATTGGGCAAAAGGTACCAAGCGAACATCAAAATTGTTGAGGTGCCGCCAGGGCCTCCCGTGCTTTCAACCATAGTGGCCGAGATTTACGGACCCGATTACGACAAGCAGATAGCACTTGCTGATAAAGTGAAGGGCATCTTGAACAACACGACCGATGTGGTGGATGTGGATTGGAGGGTCGAGGATGACCAAGTGGAGTATGATTTTGTGGTCGACAAGGAAAAAGCGATGCTTTATGGCATTACTCCGCAGCAAATTGTCCAAGTAATGGCGATGGCTTTCCGTGAGCAACCGGTTTCCCATATGTATCGTGAAGATGCCTTTGAGCAAGTTGGAATTGTGCTTTCTATTGACGAAAAGGATAAATCCCGCTTGGATGAAATCAAACAAATAAAAATAGCATCCCAACAAGGAAATATGGTTTCCGTTGGTGATTTGGTTACAGTCAAAGAAGGCATCAAGGCGAAGAGCATTTACCGAAAGAATCAAAAAAGAGTAGTTTATGTGATGTCCGATATGGCAGGTGAACTGGAAAGTCCCGTGTATGCCATTTTGGGTATGACGGACAAGTTGAACCAATTGGAGCTTCCACAAGGATATTCCCTCAACGAACTGTATATGGAACAGCCCCAATTTGAAGATGATTATACCGTAAAATGGGATGGCGAATGGCAAGTAACTCTTGAGGTCTTCAGGGATTTGGGAATTGCTTTTTTAGGGGTGATTGTCATTATTTATATGTTGATCGTCGGATGGTTTCAAAACTTTAAGGCACCTGTGGTGATGATGGTGGCCATTCCACTTTCATTGATCGGGATTGTGCTCGGGCATTGGTTGCTCGGGGCATTTTTTACCGCTACATCCTTTATCGGTATGATTGCATTGGCTGGAATTATGGTGCGGAACTCGGTTTTGCTGATTGACTTCGTCAATTTGAGGCTAAAAGAAGATATTCCGCTAAAACAGGCCGTGATAGAAGCTGGTGCCGTGCGTACAACGCCTATTTTATTGACAGCGGGCACCGTGGTTATAGGAGCCTTTGTGATTTTGTTCGACCCTATTTTTCAAGGGTTGGCCATTTCACTTATGGGAGGAACCATAGTGTCCACCATTTTGACGCTATTGGTGGTGCCACTAGTGTATTATTTGATTGAACGTAAAAACTACAAGTAAAATGAAACCGACACGACTAAAACAATCTTTAGATATATAATGCAATGATTCTTTTAGTCGTCAAAGGTTCCATGTGACCATTGAAACAACAATAAAAACAAACACATGAAAATGATCATTGTTACCACGGTCGAGGAATATAAAAGCGAACTCTTCAAACTGTTCAAGAAAGCAGGCGTAGAAAGTTTTAGCGAATCCGATATAGATGGGTACAAAAGTGCCGCACCACTGATGTACACCAGTAGTTGGTTTCCCAGTGATAAGGGCGGAGCTGCATCGAACATGTTCTTTTCGTTCACCGAGGACGAAAAAGTGACCGAATTGTTCAAGTTATTGAAGCAATTCAACGAGGCAAAGGATACCACCAACCCTATAAGGGCCGTGGAAGTACCTATTGAAAGAACCGTTTAAAAAGCTAAAAATGAAAAATAGAATTGTAAGAGGGGTTGCAGGAACCTTTATCTTGATCAGTTTGGCCTTGGCCATCTATGTAAATATCAATTGGCTTTGGTTTACTGCATTTGTAGGGGCCAACTTGCTGCAATCATCGCTCACTAAGTGGTGTTTGTTGGAAGACATTCTGAAGAAATTTGGAGTTTCAGATTCTGATAAGAACTGCTGCTGATATCCCACAAGTTTGTTTATTGAAGCATTTTGGTGACCTTTGTCCAAAACCTCACAAAAATGCTTCATCAACCTTGGCCTTGGTATGTATCGGGCCCACTTATTGCCATTATCATGGCTTTGCTCATTTTAATGGGTAAACGTTTTGGAATGTCCTCCAACTTGGAGACATTTTGCTCCATTGGTGGAGCAGGAAAGTTTTCGGATTACTTCAAAATAGATGTAAAATCAAAACGATGGAACCTTTTGGTCGTTCTTGGCGCTGTGATCGGTGGATTTTTTGGGGCACATTGGCTTTCTCCCAATCCAGCCGTCAATATTTCGGATAAAACCGTGACCAAACTGCAAGAACTTGGTTTTGACAGTGCAGGAAAGGCCTATTTGCCCACAGAGCTTTTTAGTATGGAATCCTTGGCGGACCCAAAGGTCTGGGTCATTCTGCTTGTGGCCGGTTTTTTGGTCGGTTTTGGCACTCGCTACGCCGGAGGTTGTACATCGGGCCACGCCATTTCTGGGTTGAGCAACTTGCAACGGCCCTCTTTGATCGCGGTCATCGGATTCTTTATCGGCGGACTGATCATGGTCCACCTATTGTTTCCCTTAATTTTTACGGTATGAAGAATATGGTGTACATCTTATTGGGAACCTTTTTAGGGATTGTGCTCTACAAATCGGAAGCGGCTTCGTGGTTCAGGATCTATGAAATGTTCCAGTTCGATTCATTCCATATGTACGGCATAATTGGCTCTGCTTTGGCTGTGGGCATTGTTCTGGTATTCTGGATTAAAAAATCCAAGGTAAAATCCTTTTCAGGAGACATTATTCGAATACCCGATAAGAAAAAATCCTTTACGAGGTATATTCTTGGAGGAACTCTCTTTGGACTGGGTTGGGCCTTGGCAGGTGCTTGTCCTGGACCCATATATGTTTTGGTGGGGGCGGGCTATTGGCCCATATCTATTGTGCTCATCGGTGCGGTATTGGGTGCTTTTGTCTATGGTATGGTTAGGGGTAAATTGCCCCATTGAGGTTGACTTGACAGGATATTTGGGTAAATCAACGAAAATGAATGGTTCATTGAGGGTTAGCTTCTAGATTTGGTCTCCCAAAACTTACGTAATAGTCCCTAAATGAAACTTACTACGTTTATTATAGACGATGATTTGGTCTCGCAATTTGCGACTCGATACTGCATACAACAATCCCAAGAAAATTTTGATATTGTCACTTGTTCCAGCGGAGAGGAAGGTATTAAGGCATGTTTGAGTTCGATTGAGCTGCATGACCGGTTACCTGATATTATTTTTTTGGACCTGGTCATGGACGGAATGAACGGATGGGATTTTTTGGAAAATCTAAAAAATTTGTTCAAAGGGCATCTGTTACCTAGTGTATATGTTCTTTCCGCCTTTACCAATGCAAAAGATCGGGCCATAGCTAAAAAAAACGGGATGATCTCGGGTTATGTGGACAAACCGTTATCACGTTCTTATATGGAAAAAATATTGAAGGAGGAAAAGGCAAAACGAGCCTAGGTAGTTCTCTCGGCCTTTTTGATGCAAATAGATAGGCGTGTTTGCAAAAAATCCATCAAAAACGCTATTTTTGCAATCCATTTTCATAGATGGCCCCGTAGTTCAATGGATAGAATAGAAGTTTCCTAAACTTTAGATGCAAGTTCGATTCTTGCCGGGGCTACTTTTTAAATTAGAAAATCCTCGATTATTCCCCTATTCAATAGAAAATGGTTTTTCCGTTTTAATCTTCATTGGGTTTTTAGTAATGGGGTGTGTAAATTCTATCTTTTCGGCATGTAAACACAGTCGGTCTAGTGGGGTGCCGTACAAATTGTCTCCCACGATTGGTGCATGTAGCCCCAATTTATGGGCGCAATGCACTCGTAATTGATGGGAACGACCCGTGATAGGCTTCAATTTGATCAAGGTACGGTTTTCCGTTTTTTCTATTACCTCATAATGTGTGATTGCAGGTTTGCCATGGTCATAATCTACCATTTGCATGGGCCTATTGTGAATATCCAAAATCAGGGGCAGTTCTATAACCCCTGTGGTTTTTTCAAGGGGTTTTTCCAGAATCGCCAAATAGGTTTTGTGAACGGTACGCTCCAAAAATTGTTGTTGTAGCAGTTTGTGTGCTTCTTTGTTGAGAGCAACAAGCATTATTCCAGAAGTGTCTTGATCCAGCCGATGTACAATTATAGGTCCGGTAGCTTTAGGATATTGTTCTTGGATACGGGTGTGAACAGAATCTTTTATGTGTTTTCCTGGAACGGACAACAGTCCGGAAGGTTTATTTATGATTGCCAAATGCTCGTCTTCAAATAATATTTCCAATTCCATACCTGCCCCAACATTTTCCAATAAGGGGTTTGGTTTCACGGGAATTCCTTTTAGCATATGTGCTAAAATAGGTTGGCACTTTCCTTTACAGGCCGGGTAGAATTTACCGTGTTCCCTAATTTGAGAATTTGGAGAAGCCCCCCACCAAAACTCGGCCAAGGCTACAGGTTCCATGTCATTCAAAAAAGCATATTGAAATAGTTTAGGAGCGGAACATTCTCCGGCCCCGCCAGGAGGGACCTCTATGCCAAAATCTGAAAAAACTGTTTTCACATCCTTACCTTCTCCTAGGCTGTTCAAAAAAACAAACGATTTAAAAATGGCATCCAACAGTTCAGTGGATTTGGTTTTTCGTTGTGTCTTAAGCGTTTCCAATCGCTCTTCAAATGCCCTGGTTTCGGCAATTGCTTTTTCCAACCGTAGATTTTCCGAGCGGGTAAAGCGTCTCAGGTTCATTCCATCAGTAGTGCCTTGCTTTGTTAATTCGGCCAGTAGTTCCTTTTGTTTTTTTTCAGGCAGGTGAACGGCCGCTTTTCTAAGTTTGTCACGTTCCGATTTGGCCTTTTTTGCAGCTTTCTTTGCCGCTAGTATATTTTCCTTGGTCTCTTTGGTTATCCGTTTTAATTGCTCTTTGGAGTTGATGAACGCCTCACTTCCTTCGAACTGTTCAAATTCTTTGCCAATGGCATTGATAGCGGCCATTTCTGGAAAATCTTCGCCTTTGGGCAATTGGTGAACAGGAGGTACAAAAGGTAGAATTTCCAACTCTGGTCGTAATTCACCCGAATAAGCACTAAGATAACCAAGTTTATTGTCCTTGGTTTGCACCACAAGAACCCCTAGCATACGCCCATTTGGTTGATGAATCAATTCGGGCAAGTTTTTTCGCAATCTATTTTGAAGATCTTTCGCTGCTTGCTTGGCTATGGCAATAGGGGTATAAAAATGAGGGTATTCAAATCGCTCGGGCAATGTCTGCCGCCCATCTGTTTTTAGGTAAACTATTTTGGATTCCTTTATAGGTGAAGTAGCTGCCAATACCTGTTTGTTTTCTGACCAGATGAAGATTTGATTGTCCGAACAAATTTACACTTCTTCCATCGAACTATATGATAAGGGTTTTGTTATGAATTCTGGACAAAAAAGGTTTATCCAAAAATCTTGCTTTTACGATGATGGTATTGAGATAATAACCGCAACTCAATATATCCGCTGCAAATCGTATTGATAAATGGTCAATTCCAATATCCTATCTGAAATTGAGTTGAAAACACGCTTCTAAACCTCCTTTTTAAATCGTAAGGTAAAATTGGTTCCCTCGTCCATTTCACTTTCACAGCGCATTTCACCTTCTAGCATCTCCACAAAATCTTTGGCGATCAACAGACCAAAACCCGTACCTTTTTCGCCAGAGGTACCTCTTGTTGATTTTGGTCTGTCACCACTTTTAATCCGATCGAACCAATTGGGGTCCATACCCGTTCCAAAGTCTTTCACACCTATTTCAATATTTTCAGAATTTTCTTGGGACCACAACACTACCTTTTGTCCCTTGCTGCTAAATTTTAAGGCATTGGAAATCAAATTCCTTAAAATCACTTTTAAAATGTTTTCATCCGCTACGATTTCGGGATATGAAGTATCTAATACAATTGTAATGTTCTTATCCTTAGCGGTCCTTTCAAATTCATTTTTAACAGTGGTGAAAATCTCCTGTAAATCGCATCTCTTCTTGTTGAGTTCCATACCTTCGAGCTGACTGTAGGACCATTGGAGTACCCCGTTGAGCATATCTATTTTATCGGAAATTTCGATTTTCAGTTTTTCCATGATCTGCTTCACTTCATCATCTGCGAGATGTTCTTCCATCATGGCTACGATAACACTTAGATTGTTGAGCGGAGCCCTGACATCATGCGTCATGAGGGAGAACAATTTGTTCTTAAGTTTATTTACTCGCTCCAGGTCTTCATTTTGAGCTTCAAGTGCATGGTTTGCGATTTGGAGATTTTTGGTCTGCCGGTCTACCTCGGATATAAGCTTTTGGTTCGCTTCCAACTGAATTTGCAAGTTCTTATCTTCAATTAATTTAAACTTAAAACCGAGCAAAAGTGAGAATAGGATCAATTGAAGGGTGACCAAAATCGAGGAGATCAGCAATATGGGATTTACATTGAAACTAAAATGCCTTTTCAATAACCAGGTACTTATGTACAATAACGCTGCCAGTAATATTGGTGCGTAAGAATATATATAGTACTTATTGAACTTTTGAGCGCTGAAAAGCCAAAAGCCGGAATAGATATTCAGAAATATGGTGAACATTGCGGTAAGCGCGGCAAGTATGGATAGGATGTCATTTAACCATATTACTTGTACCGACAGGTTGTTGAGTAGGTACATGATCGGCAGGCTGACCACCACGACTACGAATGCATTGTAAATTTTTGATAATTTGGGATACGTTTCCTTTTTGATGTTGAGGTAATTCTTGGTAAACATCAATAATCCAAAAGTGGTGAGCATGGCAGTGAAAAGCGATGCTTTTTCCGCAATCATTGCAACGGTTTCACCAAATGAGTTGTCAACGAAGAAATATAGGCTCCAATGCAGGGTAAGACCCAAAATCATAATAAAATAATGAAGCAAGATCTTATGCTTCAGAATTATGTATGAGCATAGATGGTAGACCGCAAAAACTCCAAAAATGGCGGTAAATACAATCGTATTCAAAAACCTGAAATCCAGATTGTCCATATTTTTTAAAACAAAATGTAGTCTGTAAATATCAACTATTACAAATTACTATGAAGCCTACTTTATACAAAAGAATTAAATATTTTACAAAGATGATAAAATCCTAAAACATTTAAAATCAGTCGAAAAGTTGGGATAAAAAATAAAGTCCCACTATATCAGGGCCCGGGGAAGGGTACTACGGCTAAAGGCTAATTTTATATTTCGTTCAATTGGCAATTGTTCCAAACTCCTTTTTGTGAAATTCCACGTTATTTGTTGTGTTAGAAGGCCAAACTGTGCTCATTTTCCATAAATAGCTCGGATTGCTTACTGTTTATGCTACTAAATCTTTATGCATTTCCCTCATTTTACGACAATTGCCCTATTGAAACCAAGATACAGGGAGACTAGGTTTGCTCAAAACTTAAAACCAATCGTATGAAACGTATCAAATTACCCATGTTGTCTTTTTTATTGATCCTAATGTGTGTCTTTCCGGAGGTCAATGCGCAAATGCCAAGGATTTTAAAATAATAATGTTGGGGCCGGCCAATCTCAATTTCAGAAAGAGCCCAAAACGAATCGTTATCTCGGATTTTCAGGTCAATTTTCAAACAGCATTGCAATTGGAAGACAAGAAAAAAGGCGGAAAAATGTGGCGAGGAGGATTAAAAGGAGATGCAAAGGCATCTTTGACCTTGGTACTCGATGGACTCAATATCGATGACCTTCAGCAGCTTACCGATAAGCTCTTTGAAGAATACAAGGCGGACCTTATAGCAAAAGGGTTTGAGATAGCTTCCATTGAAGAACTATGGAACCATTCTGCCTATGCGAAGAACCGTGAAAAGCGATGGGACTTGAGGTCTGGTCGAGGTTGAGAAAAAGGGGACGAGTTCGGCGCCATTGTGATGCGTCCCACAGGACAGAAATTCATTGTGAACAAACAACCCATGGACAATAAGAAGGCCGGAATTTTAAAACTTGCCAATTATGAAGAGCAGGTAGAAATGAAGGTATCCAACCAGAAAAAGGACTTTATTTTTAACAAGGTAGTGTTGAACGTACTGGCTTTCGACAATGCATTGAGCGAAGCGAAAAGAGCCTTGAACAGACATGCCGGATATGCACAGGTAAAGGCAGAAACCGATTTTAAGATTGATGCGTCCAGCTTTAACAGGTTCAACATAGGCCAGATAGTTTCCAACCGAGGCGTAGTAGTGGAAGGCGTACTTGAAAAGCAAAAATTTGATGCCTCACAGAGAGCGGATGTGGACAAGCGCGGAATGGATGCAGGGGTGTTCCATGTTTGGAGCGTAGATGACAAGGAAGACATCAATCTATCTGTTGTAAAATGCGATCCCGACAAGTATAAAAAGGGTGCAGAACTGGCCATAGAAGCCTTTTTGGATGCCACCATTCAAAAATTGGTGGACAAGGCGAATTAATTTTTATTACAAAAATTAAGATTATATAAGCAATTGGATTAGTTTTAAGCATCAACCATTCCTTTTAGTTCAAATGACCACTTTCTACAAATTTCCAATCACCGTTCTATTCTTTTTGGTATTCGCGGGACAGTCAATTTTGGCACAGGATATTCAAGAAGCCATCGATGCCTTGAAAGATAGTTTGGAAATCAAGGAGGGTGAGGATAGAATTCTTGTGCTGAAGGATATAGGGATGAAGTTTCGTTCCATTGATTATGATAGTGCATGGTACTATACCAAAATGGCATATGCTGAGGCAGAGAAACAGCAAAATGAATATCTCAAAGCGAGGATGAAGGTGTCCTATGGGATTTTGGCAAATGGAAAAGGTAATATGGTCCAGGCTTTAAAATACTATAATGAGGCATTGCCTGCCATACAAAGCTCCCAGGATCATTTTGCCATTGGAGCACTTTATACCAATATTTCCAATGCCTATGAGAAGACAGGGGAAGTGCATAAGTCTGTTGCTTATCAATTGGATGCGCTGGAAGAATTCGAAGCCTCAAATGACTCCATTTGGATTGCGGGAAGCTTTAATAACCTGGGAAGTAGGTACCAAGCCATAAATGAATGGGAACTTTCCAAGGAATATTATTATAAAGCTCTGGAAATTTATGAGCATTTGGGGCAGGATTACTATGTTGCCATTACTTATAACAACTTGGCCAGTGCCTATCTTCATTTCAAGGATTATCCAAAGGTCATTGAATATGCCGAAAAGTCATACAAGGGGTTTAATGCCCTAGGTGTTCAATTCGAATCTGCCTCACCTTTGTATAATTTGGGTTATGGTTATAAAGCTTTAAAGGAATTTGACAAAGCGGGGGAATATTTTGAGCGAGCTTTGGAAATCCAAAAGGAAAAAGGCGATTGGTACACTGCGGTTCACTTAAAAAACGATATAGCTGGAACACTGAACCAGCAAGGTAGGTTTGCGGAGGCGGAAACTATTGCGATTGAAGCTCTCAATGAATCGCAGAAAAATAAACTGGCATTAGCCGAGGCCGATATTCTAAAAACACTATCCTCAATAAGTGAAAACATGGGCAAATATAAGATGGCCTATGGTTATCTTGAAAAACATGGGGTATTGCTCGATAGTTTACAAGGTTTGGAAATAGCCAAAGAAGTTCTCAACTTAAAAGAAAAATACGAGTCCGAACAGAAGGAAAACGAGATTCTCCGCCAACAGAACGAACTGGTCGAAGGCGAACTGTCTCTGAAAAACCGGAACAATATGCTTATGGGTAGTGGAGCTCTTGTGGCAATACTGCTCATTGTCGGTTTTGTAATCTTCCGCGAGCAAAAGGTAAAGGCGAAAAACGTTGCACGGGAGACCGCTCTGGAAAAGGCCATGGCCGAGGCCCGTGCCCAAGAAAATCTAAAGGAACAACGTTTACGGATAGCCCGCGACCTGCATGATAATATTGGGTCGCAGCTCACCTATCTAACATCCATAACCGATTCGGCCAAACTTGGAATAGATAAAGGGGAGGTGTTTTTGATGGAAAAACTCACCCAAATGAAACAGTTTTCATTGGTCACCATTTCTGAACTTCGGGATACCATTTGGGCCATGAACAAGGACGAGATCAGTTTGGAAGACATCAAAGAGCGGACACAGCAATTGGCCGCGACCGTTCATGAAGCCACGGATGATAAAATCCGGGTGAAGATTGAAGGAAACCCGACCAATAAGGTACTCAATGCGTTTGTGGGGATGAATCTTTTCAGGATTATTCAAGAATCCGTGAACAATGCCGTAAAACATTCGGGAGGTGAACAGATTGAAATCCAATTTGCTGAAGTTGATGAAATGGTCAAGATTGAAATAGAAGACTTTGGACAGGGATTTGATATGTCCAAGGAATCAAATGGAAACGGACTTCATATTATGTGGAACAGGGCCGAAAAAGCTGGTATTGATTTCAACCAAAAAAGTGTGATCGGTAAGGGTACCAAGGTAACATTGCAGGTAAAGGCATAATTCTTTAAACACTAAAAATGATGAGACCATGAGCAAGATCAAATTGGCCATAGTGGACGACAATACCTTTTTGGCCCGGGCCATTAAAGAGAAATTGGTCCATTTTAAGGATCTGGACATCAAGTACATGGTCTACAATGGGAGTGAGCTGTTGGCCCAGCTAGAAAAAAATCATAATCTGGATTTGGTGCTTATGGACATTGAAATGCCTGTTTTGGACGGTATTGAAACTGTTCGAATCGTAAAACAGAAATATCCTCACATTAAAGTGCTCATGCTTACCGTTTTTGATAATGATGAGAATATTTTCAATGCTATACAGGCCGGTGCAGACGGGTATTTGCTCAAAGAGATTGAAGGACATAAATTGTATAATGCCATTACCGAGACCATTGGGGGAGGTGCGGCAATGAGCCCTTCAATCGCCGTAAAGACCCTTAAATTATTACGGTATCCGGAAAAACAGGAATCACTTGCCGCACACCAAGAGGATATTTCACTAAGTTCCCGTGAAAAGGAGGTGTTGGAACAACTGGCGGAAGGGTTGAGTTATACTGTGATTGCCAAGAATCTCTTTCTCTCACCGAGTACGGTTAGGAAGCATATCGAGAATATTTATAAGAAGCTTCAAGTCCATAACAAATTGGAGGCCGTGCAAAAGGCAAGGAGACAAAGCCTGATATAAAACTTTCCGAAAATTGATATCCAAATGGAACGAATTCTATCATTGAATTAAAGGTTCAATCGTGGAAATTGATATAAGAATAGCACATTATATGCTGTGTTATTTAAATACCGTTACTTTAAAATCAGTGAACCGGTAATTGTTAAAATTTATGGTAACTTGTTGGCAGTAAGAAACTTCAGCATAGCCGCCCAAATTGGGGGTATAAACAAGTTGAGCGTAATGTAAAAAAAAACGGACGAAACAACTGAAGAATATTATCCAAAGTGGAATTACGACGAAAAACATTAGAACAAATTGAGCAATTTATTGCCTGCGATTATTTATCAATTGCCAATGTTTGTTTTTTTATGCAATCCTTGAGAGTGTTGATGGAAATTGACGGAAATCAATCAAAATATAGTGTCACAAATCTATATTGTAATTGGATTTTACACAAAGAGCTTGACCGAGGAAAAAACCCATCTGAAATAATTGAAGAAATTGCATATTCTTTTCAAAAATTCAGTTCTAAAAATGACCTAATTAAAAAAATCAACAATGCTATTTCATTAAAAAAACTAGTTACTGAATTGAAAGAAATATTATGGACGAATGTTTCCGACAAAGTAAAAGTAAGCCGAATGGACTATGAAGATTATTGGATAAAGTTTATTCAAATACTTTTAAGTCAATTATTGTTCCGACCAATCAAATTAAAAACGAATAGTATAAATTTAAATGATTTTCAATTTACTATCTACGGTTTACAAATAGTAACTGAAAAAGACCATTATAACATAGAATTATTATCGAAAGAATTGGAGGAAAAAAATAAAAGATTTATAATCGACATTGCGCTTTTTAGAGAATATAAAAACACTACACCCAACAATATATAACCGCAATTACGGCGGATTCGATTACGTCCGAATCCACTCAGAATTGCTAAGGTCAGTGACAAACCGAAAATTAACGCATATTAATCCGTAACTGACGGTTATACGAGACCGTTGGCCGCAATCAAAATGCATCGGAAGATGAACAATATAGAAATCAGATTAGCGAATAAGGAAGATGCGCAGTTTATAGCTCTTCTTGGAAGAATTACTTTTACCGAAACTTTCGGACATTTTTTTAGGGATAAGCAAGATCTATTGCATTATTACAATTCAACATTTTCAGTTGAAAAAATTGAAAATGGAATTACCAAACCAAATAATGTTTTCTGGATAGCTTTTGAAAACCGATTACCTGTTGGTTACGCAAAACTTAAATTGAATTCCAAATCAGAATTTATCGATTCGGAAAGCACTTGTCAACTTCAAAAAATATACGTTTTGAAAGATTTTTTGTCAATGAAAATTGGATTTGAATTGCAAAATAGACTCTTGGAAAAAGCCAAGGAACTGGAATTTAAGGAAATTTGGCTTTCTGTACTAAATGCCAATGAGCGAGCAATAAGCTTTTACAAGAAAAATGGATTTGAAAAAATCGGTAATCACGACTTTCAAATTGGGAGAGAAAATTTTGAATTTATCGCAATGAAGAAAATAATACAAAATACGGTGGCTAACAAAGACGTATACAATTAATTGCCAGTGTAAGCCAACTCTAAAAACCCTTGCGGACTTTCAGTTTGGTGTATGCCTGCCCGCAGGCTTGCAAAGTTAAGTGCTAACCCGCGAAACTATTAATACCCTGGAAAAAGACCCCGCCACTCTGTTGAAAACACCAAAAACCCCTCCCAGCAGCTCCTAAAAGCAATTTGGCAACGTTCTTATTGTCTTTCAAATTATTTGTGAATAAATTCACCAAATCTAACCCCGCAACGTCACTGCGTTTAGCAGGACGTTTTGTGTAATTATACCATAGAATGACAACCTTTTTTTCTAAACCGATTGTTTTACTGTTTTTTTTGATTTTAACGGGTTGTTCTTCAATTAAAACCAAAACTTCAAAAAATCAGGAGATGGTTAAATCTTTTATCAAAGCAAGGAATAATTATAACATTGAAAAAGTGGGTGCGTTAATTGAAGAAAATTATAGTGAAATCTTTATAGACGGGAGTAAAGAAATAGAAGGCAAAAACCAGCTGATGGACAGAATATTATGGGGAAAAGAACTTGATTCGAAGATAAAATTACTAGATATTGAGACTGACGGGAACACTATTGTCACTATTGAGGAAAACACCAATTTTCTTGATGTGGCCATGAAGAGGAAACCTCGAAAATTTAAAATTGTCTATAGTTTTATAAATGGGAAAATACAACATCAAAAAATTGACACTTTGCCTGGTTATCATGCAATTATGAGATTTAATTCAGGAAAGTATAAGAAATTTGCAGAATACTGTGAACAACATAATTTGATCTATAATGGAGATTCCTTAAATCAAGAATTCGGAATTCATTTAAGAAAAGTATTGGAACAATATAAAGCTGAAAACTAAATAAAAACTACTGCCAACAGCCTTACCATTACCGTGGAGATTCTTCCCAAAGCTATTACGGGTAGTCCTATGGGATTCGGTTTTTACAGTATCGAATAGTTTATTGCTCCCTAACAAGCTCCCTGATAGGAACACCATCTATCAACACATCTTTTAGTACAGCATCACCATTTTTAATGGAAACCAACGCGTAAGTCGTTTTTGTGGTATCCATTTGAGATTCTCTGTATGTGACTTCTGCATCGTAGGCTTTCGACTCTTCCATATAAAATCTATTAAAAGGGTAGTCGATGGTCAACCTGCTCCCGCCCTCTCCGGATACAAACCATACTTTGGCCTTTACAAAGTCGGTGAGGTTATCGGGTGATTGTTTGGAAACGGAAGCTATTTCTGCAAACCCAGATTCGTTCGTAGTCAGTAGTACATAAACTTCCTCTCCGCGGGACCAATTCATCTCATCCTCTACTGTAACGGTGTTCTCTTCAAAGGTCAAGGTGATATATTTTCCCCTAAAAGGATCATTGGGGTCTACCGGTGCGGTCTTAAATTTGTATTCCGTTCCATCTTTCAATATGCCTTCCTGGTTCCATATCATTTTGGCAGGAACATAAAGTTGGGCCAATGCCACCAGGGCAAAAAGGAGTATATGTTTGTTCTTCCTAATCATTTTGCTGTCTTTTTCGAATCGTTCTATAGTTGGCAAAAAAGAACCCTATACCTACCAATACAAATAACAGTCCACGGATTACAAAGCTTAGGTCCGTATCAAAAAATCGACATATAATCAATGTTGCAATTATAAGGAGACCGTAATTAAGAATGCCCAAATGGTTCTGTTTTGATCCTGCTCGGATGGTGAGAATCCCAAGGGCAAAAACCATAAAGTTTATAAAGAATACCGCTATGGATGAGAATGTTCCAATGATAAATATGGGGATGAACCACAAAAAGGCAACCGAAAAAGGAGGGAGGTTTTTGACTGATGATGTTTTTGATCTCGTATACAAAAAGGCGATGGCCAGCACGGTCAAAATGCTGGAGATGATAAATTCTGGAGCAAGGATGATCTCTCCCAAGGATATTTCTTTTTTTATCAAATGCTCCCAAAACTCGTTAAAACTTAATACCATCAAAATAATAACGGTACCCAAACTTCCTACTATGGTATAGCCGTTTTTGGTTGTTTGTTTAACAATGATATTACTTGTACCTAAAAGATAGTATAGGCCGAACAACGAGGCGTACGCCACGAACATAAGTTCGTTCAATTTACCGGAAAATGCGCCCAGCACGGTGGTAAGGGATAGCGCAATAAACCAATTATGAAAACGGACAAAATTGCTTTTCGGATTGTTCTTTAACAATAGATAATAGTGCGGAACAATGGCGGCAACCATTAACCAATAGCTGTAGGGTTCGGTAGTAGGGGAATCCCAATAACCGGTTTCGCAAGCATAATAGGTGGTTCCCAAAATGTATAGCAGGGAAACCATGGAAGACCTCATTACATAAACAAGGGGAAGGGCCAATAGCATCCAGGTAAGGAGATAGGAACTTAAGTTTCCTGGAATGTTGTAAATCTGACTGATCAGGGCAATGCAAGCCCCAATGGAAAAAAACAGAAACACCGAAGTGCTTTCTTTCCAAGCAGTATTTTGCCTTTTTTTTAATAAGGCGAATGCACATAAAACCTGACCCATTAATAAAGGAAGAAACGCAGCGGTCGTCTTTAAACCACGGGAAAGTTCGTCCCAGTTGTGGGCAATTATTAAAATTATGCCCAACCCGACCAAAATAGCTCCCAATATGCCAAAAACCACGAAAAGTTTATTGGTAGATGTACCGTTCTTGCTTTTGTAGTACGATTCTATCCTTGCCGCGGTATCTTCGGAGATTACCCCGGCCTGTACAAGTTCTGGCAGGTCGTTGAGAATACTCATGTTCCTGGGTTTGTAGGTTAAGCCCTGTTTTATCTTGTGTTAAGATACACAATTCTTGTAAAGAAAGTGGTAGGGCATCAAGTGGGCAGAATACTTCGCTTTTCTAAGAGGGTACTTTTATGTATTCTTTCCCTTTTTTTAATGCCAACTTCAGATTAATTTCATTTTTGGTCGATAAAATCGCCCCAATTTTGAAATGCAAAGATTTTTTTTATAATTTTTCCATACAATCACAATAGTTATATAACTTAGGATAAGTAACCCGTAACAGCATGGACAACCTCAAACGCGTAATTGTAGACTATAAAAAACTCACCTCCGAGGTTCTTAAGCTTTTGGTGGAAAAATATCCTGATGGCTATGGGGATGATGATGTGATCAATTTTAAAAACCTAAAAGGAGAGTATATCGAAGCGGTAGAAGTATCCACCGAGGATACCAAATATCTTGTGAAAATCAGTTCTAAACTGGAACGAACCATGGCCGATTTTGACGAGGATGATAGTGAGGAAGATAATTTTGATTCCGAGGACTACGAAAAAATACCTGAGGAAGATGAGGACTTTTCAGATTCCGACGATGATTCCAACTCCGAAGAAGACGAATAATTCTTAACCCTTCAGGTTATCCAGCATTTCTTTGGTAGTTTGTTCCAAGTTGAACTTGGGCTCCCAGCCCCACTCATTCCTTGCTTCTGTATCGTCAATGCTGCTGGGCCAAGAATCAGCAATCTCCTGTCTAAAATCCGGAGCGTAGCTGATTTCAAAATCAGGAATATGGTTTTTAATGCTTTCGGCCATTTGCTCGGGAGTAAAGTTCATGCCCGCCAAATTATAGGAAGACCTCACTTTTATTTGCTCCGATGGACTTTTCATTAGATCAATAGTTGCCCTAATGGCATCGTCCATGTACATCATGGGAAGTTCCGTATCACTCTTCAAAAAACATTCGTATGTACGTTTTTTAAGCGCTTCATGATAAATTTCAACAGCATAATCGGTAGTGCCCCCGCCAGGCATGGTTTTCCAGCTTATCAAGCCAGGGTAACGCACACTTCTAACATCCACACCATATTTTTTGTGATAGTATTCGCACCATCGTTCCCCCGATTGCTTGCTGATCCCATAGACCGTGCTGGGTTCCATGATGGTATTTTGTGGTGTGCTGTTCTTTGGGGTGTTTGGGCCAAAAACAGCTATGCTCGACGGCCAGAACACCTTGGATATCTTTTTGTCCTTTGCCAAGTTTAGAATATTGAACAAAGAGTTCATGTTCAGGTTCCATGCACGCATCGGAAATTTCTCCGCAGTAGCACTTAACATGGCCGCCATTAAGTAAACTTCATCGATCTCGTAATGCATCACCACATCTTCAATTGCGGCGTAATTGGTGGCATCCAACAGCTCAAAAGGCCCTGACTGCATCAAAGCATCGCCGCCTTCTCGAATATCGCTAGCAATAACATTCTCAGCACCGTACATGCTTCTAAGTTCAAAGGTGAGTTCCGTTCCGATTTGGCCACAGGCGCCAATGATCAATATAGGCTTATGCATTAAAAATGAAGTTAATTTAGTTCGCGGGCAAAGATACCCTTTATTAAAATTTGTACATTCGCTTATGCAAAAATTGTTAGGTATTCTTGTTTTGATGCTGCTTCTAAACGCTTGTAAAAAGGTCGAGGAAGCCCCTGTTGAGTTGAACACCGAGGAACTGGAGTTCAACTATCAAAAAATGCCTGAAAAAACCGAGATAAATCCCGAAGCAAGCGCCATCGTTGCAAATTGGCAGCAGTTCAAAGATTTGAACGCCAGTATCGATGTACTTTACAAGGCAACCAATAATGAGGATTTGGCCCTTGCAATCGATGATTTGATAGAAAAGGAGAAGGAACTGGAAGCTGGTCAATATCCCGAATTGTTCGATTCGTTTCAGGTGAAGAGCAGACAAATGGTGATGCGCACTTTTCTCTACAAGGCAAAGACCAGCATTCTGGAGAATCAACCGACTACGGCACCTACCATAAAAGTGTTGGAAGCATACAACTCCATTCGAAAGCAGTTGAACGTAATCATGAACAGTCAGTTGGACAAAAAATTGATTCTAGATGAAACATAAAATTCTAATACTTGGATTTTTGATGGTGTCTTTGGGCTTATTTGCTCAGGATACGGAAAAGGATAAAATAAATGAGGTTTTGGATGGTTGGCACCTTGCTGCCGCAAATGCCGATTTCGATGCATATTTTGATAAAATGACGAAAGATGGCGTGTTTTTGGGGACCGATGCCATGGAAAACTGGCAAAATGATGAGTTCCAGGAATTTTCCAAACCGTATTTTGACAAAGGCAAGGCCTGGAACTTTACGGCGGTACAGCGAAATATTTATATAGGGGAGTCTGGCGATTTTGCCTGGTTCGATGAATTGTTGGACACCCAAATGAAAATCTGCCGGGGCTCTGGGGTGCTTAAAAAAGTAAATGGGCAATGGAAGATTGCCCATTATGTACTTTCAATAGCGGTGCCCAATGAAAATGTGGACGAACTTATCCAAATCAAAGAAGAGAAGGACAATGCCCTGTTACAAGAGCTAAAAAAGAAACAATAGTTAGTTTTCGGTGCTCGTACTCGAGGCAGCTTCATTTTTTCTGGACTCCAAAGCTTGTTTGCTCAAGCTTGCCAGATTAAAGTTGGGTGCAATTTTTAATGCTTCGTCTATGGAGGCGATGGCGGCATCAATATTTTCCCTGTTCTGGTTGAAGTCTGATAAGCCTTTTAAATGGTAAAAAGCAGCTTTTAACGGTACCTCATATGGTTGTTGTCTTTCGTAAAAAGCATACTTCATGTCATCCGTGGAATTGGCAATGCCATATTCGATATTTGCAACGGCACCCGCAATATCCCCTGTTTGAATTTTAAGATCGGCCATTTCATAAGCCAAGTAAGGGGATGGGTTCCGGGAATTCAACTCCTCGAAATGTTCCAATGCCCTTTTGGGCTGGTTCAAAGACTTTAAGGAAAAAGCTTTTACCTGAACGGCCAGGTCCGAGTCCTCTGCGTTCTTCTCAATGCCTATGGTATTCAACGCTTGCATGTGCTTGCCGTTATTCATGTAAACAAAGGCCAAAGTGTCCCTTCTCTCCTTGGAAGGGGAAATAACATTTAAATGTGTCAATGCACTTATTACGCCATTTACATCACCTTGAAGGCGCATTTCCTTGTAATAGGCATTGTAATGTTTTAGGAGTGCGTCATTTGTTTGGGAAATACCTGTAAAGCCCACTAATAGGAGCAGCAAGAGTACAGTCTTTTTCATTGATCTTCAATTTAGTGCGCCAAATCTAACAAATTAATCCCAACCCACCTGTTAAGAATAAGATAAGTAAAGGCCCCATCCTATCAGGAAACAATGGAAGTTTTTAAGTTATGGCCTTTTTCTTCGAAATGCTGGCTTAGTACAATTTTACCGTTGCTGTCGGGTTCTTGGTTATAAATAGGGGCGGGCAAGTTTCGTTTTTGGGCTTCTTCAAAATAATATACCTGCTTTTTGGGATGATACGGATATACACCATTAAAGAGTTCTCCCCAGTAGTCATGCTCTAGAATTGTTTGTATCATGTGGATACAATCATCAAGATGAATTAGGTTCAATGGGTTGTTGCCGCCGGTGAGCTTCTCCCGACCCGAAAGCATTGTTACTGGATGTCGATCGGGACCGATCAAGCCACCAAATCGGATGATGGTAGTCTTGAATCCGTTTTCGTTGCGAAATAAGCTTTCGCATTCCATCAATTGTCTGCCCGATTCGGTGACGGGCTGTGTAGGTGATTTTTCGGTGACTTCGCCTTCCGCATCTCCGTAAACGGCCGTACTGCTTACAAAAATGATATGCTTCATTTCATTCTTTTTTATCTCCGTGATGAGATGCTTGATCTTGTCAACAAAACTTTCGGTTTGCTTGCCACGGAGTTTTGGCGGTACGTTGATAATTACCGTATCAATCTGGGAAAGAAAGCTCTCGATGTCGCCCTCTATTTCTTTTTCGGATAAACGAACCTCGAATGGTTTGATTCCCTCATTTTCCAAAACTGATAGCTTGTGAGAAGATGTAGTGGTCCCGTGAAGGTTGTACCCATCTTCGATTAATTTTTTAGCTAAGGGCAATCCTAGCCATCCGCAGCCCAAAACACCAATATTTTTACTCAAATCGTAACGTTTTAATCGTCAATATAGCATCATTTAGAACAAATGGCATGGGAATGCTGTTTTTTGGACGTTCCGGAATGCTAAAATCGGGATGACTCAGGAGATTGTTGGAAGCTTCATACAACGTAAGTTCTAAAACCGAGTCTTTGGGAAATTCCAACTGCAATTCCGTGAAATTGTTGTCGGTGATGTAATGTGTGACCAATCTATTCTTTCGATTTTCCAAAAAATATGGGGATAATGCAATCCGATTGACCTTGGCGGAGGAAATGTCAATGGGATTGGTGAATACCTCTAGACGGTTTACATCCCTTTTCGGGGAAATGCATAATTCAATTACCCTTTTTTCGCCAACAATGGTGTCGAGTACCGTATCAATGTAAGGTACCGGAATCTCTTTCTTCGGCGCATCGGCCACATAACTTAGCTTGGTGCGGTACTTGCTGGAAATCGTCTCCGCTTCGGGTGGTCTTTTGTCATCCCCTAAAAATTGATCGTTCCAATCAATCAGAACATGGTCATAGGTAGCCCAATGGGAAGTATTTTTGTCTTCATTGTAAACGTAGAGCAGGCTGCTTGGTTTTGGCCTATCTTCATTAAAGTCAGCTTGTATATGGCTCGTGATTCCAAATGCGAAGAAGAGAAACAAAAATAGATATGCCAATCGCCCTTTACTTTTCAACTGACCAAAGAACGGAAGTAACAAGAAGAACAAAAGTGTTGTGAACAGCGTTGCGGCCACCATCATTTTTAAACCAAGGCCTACAGGGAACATTTTAATGAAAGGGGAGTAGATGAGTACCGCAGGCAATGCCAAAAATACCATTAGGAACGGATTTGGTTTTTCTTGATTGATGGTTACCAAAAGTCCGGCCAATAAACCTAACAAGGGCACCACAAAGAAACTGGCTCCTTTAAGGTAGTGGGCCACCAATCCACAAATAATCAACCAAATGAATATAGGGGCCACCAATAAATTGGGCGTACTGGTTCTTCGGAATTTATGATAGGTGTAAAAGCAAACGAAGAGCGAGAACAAGACATACACCGCAATATATAGGTGTCCATTGTAAGTGAATCCATGAAGCATATCCTTAAAGCCGGGATACCACCATGTGATCATGTTCCAACAAAAATAACCGGCAAGTCCATTAATGATCAAGGTGATGAGAACGGGAACAAATCCCCTAAAAATTGCTGCAGCGTTCAGTTTCTTCTTTTTTAAGCCAGTAAAGAGCAGTAGAACAAATGCCAGTACTGCTATGCCGAACATGGGCCAGATCCATTCAAAAGGGTAAGAGACCATCCGGTAAAATGGGAGATTATAGTAGACTTCATCGCTCAAACTTTTAAGGTTGTTCAGGTCGGCATCGCTAAAATAGGTGAGCAACGGCATTAAATAGCTGCCTTGATGTGCCAGGGTATTCCTGTCCAATCTTTCGTAGGTGTCCAAAGCGGTATGGTAATCAAAATGATCGTCAATAAAAGCAAAGTTGAAGCCCTCTATGTCGCCATCCTCCCTAAAAACGGTAAGGTCCGTATCGTTGGGCAACATTTTGTAAATGCTATAGGCGAGTGAATTGGCCACGGGATATTTTGGATTGGCCTCCTTGAATTCCTTTATCAGTTTGGCATTGCCCCGATTGGTTTCAATAAGCATGTAACTTGGACCGCCAGTGCCCCGTGCCTCAAAATTAAGTGCGAGTCCTACCTCTTTGGCCCAAGGATGGTTGTTCACAAAAAGGTCGGCTCCGTTAAGTCCTAGTTCCTCAGCATCTGTAATAAGGATAATAATGTCATTTTTAGGTGTTCTGTTTTCACTCAAAAAGGCCCTTATTCCTTCCAAAATAGTAGCGACTCCACTACCGGCATCACTTGCCCCGTAGGAGGAATGTGGGTTGCTATCGTAATGAGAAAGCAAAAGGAGCGCCTTGCCGTTTCCACTTCCCTCTATTCTTGCCAAAATATTGGTTGCCTTGCTCAAGTTGCCCCAATCTCCGGCAGTATACCCATCCTGTATAGTGGTTTTCAATCCTAATTTGTTCAATTCGGAGATGATATAATCTTTGGCGCGTTCGTGCCCGGCAAATCCGACGGCATGAGGCTCTTTGGATAATTGTTTAACATGCTCCAAGGCCCTATCCGTAGAAAAGGATTCCAAAGAAACCCCTTCATTGGTTTTATAAGTTGGCATTAAAGATTTAAAACTCCAATAAACAGCTGCAAAGAGGAGGATAAGGGCAAGAGTTCTAGAAAATTTCATGGTATAGCGTTATTGGAATCTAAATGTATGAATTTCTAAAAGGTTCTCATATTTTGATGTTAAAAATTAGGTTATTCGCTAAAAAAGCATATATTTATTATTTAACTTTAAAATCTAACTATATGGCAATCAAAAGTTTTCAAGGCGTACGATGCAAAGAGGAGGCTAAGAAGAAATACAATGCCCCGATTTTGGTGGAGGATTATATGACCAAAAAATTGATCACTTTTTCTCCTGACCAATCCATTTTGGAAGTGATGGAGACTTTTGCCAAACACCATATTTCTGGTGGGCCTGTTTTGGATAAAAATGGTTTTTTGGTGGGTATTGTTTCCGAGGCGGATTGCATGAAGCAAATTTCCGAGAGCCGATATTTCAATCAACCTATTTTGGATAAGAGCGTGGAGCGTTTCATGACCAGAAATGTGGAGACTGTACCTCACGACATGTCCATTTTTGATGTTGCCGGTGTTTTTGACAGGCATAACAGGCGAAGGTTGCCCGTAATGAAAAACGATATCTTGGTCGGGCAGATCAGTAGAAAAGATGTTGTGGTTGCGGCGCTTAAATTAACCTCCCATAGCTGGAAATAGTTTATTCCCTTTTTACGATCATATAATAGTCATTGTCTAGCGGTAGGTAGCCTAAATCATAGACAAAGTAGTAGGTGCTGCCTTTTTTGGTGGTATACAGGTTGGTGATATACTCAAAATCAAAACCTTTGTCCAACAATCGCATTTTGGTGGTTTTGGTCTTACCATCCTTCAAAGGAAAACTGTCCAGTATCCTATAATTTTTGCGCAGCTTGTTGTTAATGTTGCGCACTAGGTTTTTGCTATCTCGGTTCAGTAGATTGTTGTAGGCATTCCTGCAATGGTCGGAACAGTATTTTTGGTCGATACGGCCGAGCAGTTTTTCACCGCAAACCAAGCATTTTCTTTCGGACATAGGATAAGATTAGGTCACTACAATATCATACTTTTTTAATAAACCAAGTAGTCCGTCCTTGCTAAAACGGGTTTTCTTCATCTTGTTGATGGCTGGATCAATATTGAAATTGATGGCAGAGGTGAAATCAGCTTGTTCAAGGTTTGTATTCTCAAAAACCGCATTTTCCAAATCACAATTCGGAAATCTGGCCTGTTTTAAATCCGTTTCGGAAAAATCGGCTTGATGGAGCCTGCACGCTTCAAATAGGATTTTGGGCAAGCTCATGCCAATAAAAGAGGCCACGGATAAATTGCAACCTATAAAATGTAGGGCCAACAAAAGTTGGTTACAAGTTTCAAACTGTAGTCCTACCATTTTGCAATCCTCAAAAGTAACATCATTAAAAATGGTGTTGGCAATATTGGTGTTGGTGAGATCACATCCTTCAAAAGTGCATTCCACAAAATTTTGATTATCCAAAAAAACCTTGGAGAACAGGCAGTCCACAAAACGGCAATTTTCGTAATCGCCCTTGGGCAATTTTTGTTGTGTGTAATCCTGTTTTGTGAACTCCCGATCCGTCCAAAAGGTTGTATCCATTATTCTTCTGTTAAAATAATGGCAGGAATGTCCAATGCTTTGAACATATCGTTGTACTCTTTCATGCCACTTCCTACGATGGTATTTTTCTCGTCTTCAAAAGTTTTCCATTCGGCCATATTGTCCTTGAACAGTTCTTTGGCCCCTTCAGTTACCTTTGGTTCCGGTACATCGATAAACCCTCTCAAATGCATAAAATCTGCATTGAGTTTACTGCTGAAGTTCACCACATCTTGGAAGGTTTTTTGTTTGGGCTGAATCAAGTTCTCTTCCCATGTATTGATGCGTTCCAAAAGTGCATCGCCCTTCTCCAGCAATTCTTTGGTGCTTTCGTTGTCCTCAAGCAGTTCCTTATATCGCTTAAGCTGGCTTTTTGCCGTACGCATCTGGTTGACTGCTTTGTGCATATTTACCAAGGTCTCATCGATTTGGGTCAAATAGGATTGTTGCTCTGCATAATCGGCAGGTGAAGCATCGACCAATGGGTCTGCCAATACTGTTGCATTGGTCTCCACAATCTCATCCTCCATGGTAAGGCGAAGCGTGTATGTGCCCGGGGCCACTCGTGAACTTCCGTAACCATCATATCCAAATACGTTTGCTATAGCGGGGGATGGCTCGCGGTAAAAATCCCAAGTGAATCGATTGTACCCCTTGGCTGCAGGCAAAACCTTTGGTTTAGATGGTCCGCCAGGCCAGCTTTTGAAATCTTTGGGGGCTTGGTTGGTGTAGGTTCTGATCACCTTTCCACCAGAAAGCACCTCTAACTTCAGTTCGGTGGAATCCAATTTTTTGGGCAGGAAATAATCGAAGGTTACCCCAGATTTTGGGTTCTGGCCCAATCCCGGTACATACTCATCGTTGCTGCCGTTAAAAATGCGGTATGATGGTTTTGGCGTCACAATTTGAAGGGAACTTGCCGGCTTCAAACTATTTTGGATTGCACCCAAATCATCCAATATCCAAAAGGCTCTTCCTGCCGTAGCGGCTACCAGATCATTATCCTGAATAATCAAATCATTGATGGGTACTACAGGTAAGTTCAGTTGCAAAGGTTGCCAATGTTGCCCATCATCCAAAGACACGTATAGCCCGGTTTCGGTACCTGCATACAACAATCCTTTTTGCTTTTTATCCTCCCGCACTACGCGTGCAAAATTGTGTTCACCATCAATTCCGTTGGTGATTTTTGTCCATGTTTGCCCATAATCCGTTGTTTTGTAGATGTAGGTATCCAAATCCATGAACTTGTATCGCATCAAGGTGATGTAGGCCGTGGCGGGGTCGTGTGGGGATACTTCAATACTGTTGATGATACCCTCTTTACTATTGGGAGGAGTGATATTTTCCCAGGTTTCACCACCATTTTTGGTGATATGTACCAGTCCGTCATCAGAACCTGCGTATAGTATACCTTGCTCATGTGGGGATTCTACCAAGTACATGATGGTGTTATAATTTTCGCCACCTGCAGCTTCGTTGGTGTACGGGCCGCTTCCTGGACCTTGTTTTTCAATTTCGTTTCTCGTCAAATCTGGACTTATCACATCCCAGCTATATCCACCATCCGTGGTTCTAAATACCACGTTGCCGGCATGGTAAATGGTATTGCGGTCGTGTGGTGAACTAATAATAGGGGCATTCCAGTTATAACGGAACTTAAAATCTTTCGGAATGTTTCCGAGACCCAATTCTGGATATTCTTTGATAGGTTTTGCCAATCGTGAAGCCTTTACCCACTTTTCAATGATTCCTTGATAACAGCCACCATACACAACCTCGGGATTATCGGGGTCAAAGGCCAAATAGGCACTTTCGCAACCGGAAACTGCGTACCAGTCCTTCCAATCTATACCGCCATCGCGGGTGCGGCTGGCAATGGCTACGGAAGAGTTGTCCTGTTGTCCTCCGTACACATTGTAGGGGACTAAATTATCTGTAATCACCCGGTAAAACTGTGAGGTAGGTTGGTATTGCTGGGAGCTCCAGCTAACACCTCCGTTGTTGGATACATTGGCGCCACCATCGTTGGAGTTGACCATGATTTGGTTGTTCTCAGGGTGTATCCATAAATCGTGGTTGTCGCCATGAGGGGTGGAAACGGGTGTAAAGGTTTTTCCTCCATCAATGGATTTGGTCACGGGGGCATTGAGTACATACACAATATTTTCATCTTGCGTATCCGCAAAAATCTCCATGTAATACCAAGATCGCGCAATGTTGATTCGGTCCTTGTTGGTCTGTTTCCAAGTCTTTCCGGCATCCGTACTTTTATATACCCCGCCTTTTTCACCTTCAGCTTCAATTACGGCATAGACCACATCAGAATTTGCTCTGGAAACGGAGATGCCTGATTTTCCAAACTCTTTCGGAAGACCTTTCTCCATTTTGTCCCAAGTAGTTCCGCCATCGGTGGATTTATAAAATCCAGATGAGGCTCCCCCAGAAGTAATGGTCCATGGAGTTCTTTCGTGTTGCCACATCGCAGCATATAGAATAAGCGGATTGTTCATGTCCATACTCAGGGATGAAGCCCCGGTAATGTCGTTGACATAAAGGACTTTTTCCCAAGTTTTCCCTCCGTTGGTGGAGCGGTATATGCCACGGTCTTCGGACGGACCGTATTGTGCACCTTGTGCAGCAATAAAAATAATGTCGGGATTGTTAGGGTGGATAATTACATCGGAAATGTGACGTGTACGATCTAACCCTATATGTTTCCAAGTTTTTCCTGCATCGGTGGATTTATAAACACCATCACCCATAGAGGTCATTACCCCACGGGCAGGGTGTTCTCCCATTCCGGCTATCACAATGTTGGGATTGCTTTCGGAAACGGCAATATCACCTACGGTACCTGTTTTTAGGAATCCATCGGAAACGTTTTTCCAAGTGATGCCGTCATCGGTGGTTTTCCAGATACCACCACCAGTGGTTCCCATGTAGTAGGTATGGGGCCGGTCCACGACCCCGGAGGAAGTAACGCTCCGACCGCCCCGGAAAGGGCCAATGTTTCGCCATTTTAGACCAGGAAAAAGCGAGTCGTTTATTGCAATAGATGGTTGATTCGATTTTTTGCTTCGTCGTTGTGCATCAACAGGATGCAATGCCAATAGCATGGCACATAAAAGTAGAGGTTTTAATTTCACGAGAGTGTTGGAATTAGTTAGTCCGTTAAAGATACTAATTCAAATTCTGATGTTAAAACGGAATTATTTTACTCTTCTGTAGGCAAATAAGACTTCTTCTTGGTTTCCTCCCTCTTCAATAAGCACCCAAACATTCATTTGGTCATCACTAATTTTTTCCATGGTGAGGCCTTCAAAATATACTTTGTTGGGCTCTAGTTTGACTAGCTTAAAATCGATGGTTTGATTCTTTTCTTCCCAACCTCTCATATTTCCATCAAAATGTTTGAGCTGCAGTATGATGGAATTGTCCAATTGTTGGATGTGTCCGGATTCATAGAAGGGGACTTTATCATCGTTCACCATGCGGAATACGAACATCATGGAATTGCCCATGGGGGAGCTCCAAATTTCTTCGGCAACACCCCCAAAGGCCTCTCCTTGCCAATGTCCCTCTACCCAAGAGACATCTTCCAAGTTTGCTTTGGGAGATGATTCTCCTTCGGAAAATTACAGGGTTTCCTGAGCGGAAACGATTCCTGCGAAAAACAGTAAAATAAATTTGATTGATTTCATGGGTTGATTGGTTTTTCGATTGATAGACCCTCTCCGTTAATTGGAAAGGGCAAATTTTACGTTTACAGTGGTCTCTACCCTTATTTTTTCAAAATCGATGTCCAGGGGTTGTGCATTGCCCATATCGGAAGAAACGGCTTTCATCTCCATCATGGGAGCTTGGTTGTATCGCGGGTAATACTGCGAGTTGTCGGCAATGTGAATGGCCATTCCCACTTTTTGACCCAACGGTTTTGTTAAGGCTTCCGCTTTTTGCAACGCTTTTTTTACGGCCTTTGTTCGTAATTCGAGTTCCAGTTCTTCCATTTTGGAGTACTCGGTTTTTTCAATGCTTGTGTTGGCGATGTCCAATTGTTCCAGGGCAACCATTACTTCGCCCAGTTCTTTTCCAGAATAAACCACTAGGGAATATTGCTTGCTTTTGAGCACCTCTTTTTGGCGCAGGAAATATTTTTTAAAGTTACTTCCCATATCCTTGATGACCAGTTGCTCATCCAAATCAATGCCCATAGCCTTAAAGCGCTGTGCCATTTGGTTTTCCTGTTCCTCAACGGAAACGCGGCCTTTAGTGTCCTTTTCTTGAATAATAATGTTGAGATAGATTTTATCCGGGGTCACCAAAGTGTCGACTTGCGAAGAGGTCTCCAGATAAGGGGTGTCCAAAAAGTTCTTTGATTGGGCAAAGGTTGTCATAGTAATTAAAGCTGTTGCTACAAAAATTATAGTCTTTTTCATGATGTAATTTTATTAAAGATATGTACTTCCGCCTTATGTTCAAAACCTGTGCCGTTTTAGATTCTACTCCCTTGTATTGAATCAAATCTTTGGTTTAACTCAATTAACTTGAGTACATTGTAGGGATGAAATTTATTTTGGCACCCGATAAATATAAAGGCTCCCTCTCTGGACGCGAATTTTGTGAAACCGTTGCTCAAGGTATTTATAAAGTTTTCCCAAAAGCGGAAATTTTGAACAAGCCCTTGGCCGATGGCGGTGACGGCACTATTGATGTTGTTGCGGACTATCTCAATGCATCAAAGATGAACGTAAAGGTCAAGGACCCTCTTTTTAGGGAGATCACCGCACAATATTTGCTATCGGAGGATGGAAAAACGGCTTTTATAGAAATGTCCGAAGCATCCGGTTATAAGTTGCTGCAAAAATCGGAAATGAACTGTATGCGCACCACTACTTTAGGTACCGGTGAAATGATTTCGGACGCTTTGCAACGTGGGGCCCAAACCATTTTGTTGGGAATTGGGGGCAGCGCCACCAATGATGGCGGAATGGGTATGGCCAGAGCACTTGGGTATATGTTCTTGGATTCTAATGGGAACGAATTGGAACCTATTGGAGAAAACTTGGCCAAGGTGAAGGAAATCAATCAAGATAAGGTGAATCCGAGGTTGTCCGATGTCAAAATCCAAGTGGCCTGCGACGTGAACAATCCTTTTTATGGAGAAAGCGGAGCCGCCAAAATTTATGGTGCTCAAAAAGGTGCATCGGAAGAGGATATCGAATTTTTGGATATGGGGTTGAAAAACTTTTCGAAAATTCTTAAATCATCTTTTGATATGGATGTCCAAAATATTTCAGGTGCCGGAGCTGCCGGAGGTGTTGGTGGGGGAGCGGTAGTTTTCTTGAATGCCGAACTGGTTTCCGGAGTCGATTTGATCATGCAGCTTGCCAATTTTGATGAAGCGTTGCAAGGAGCAGATTGGGTGATTACGGGCGAAGGACAATTGGATGGCCAGACTTTTTCAGGAAAAACCATTAGCGGGATAATCCGGTCTGCAAAAAAACAAAATGTTCCCGTTGCCGCTTTTTGCGGATCTGTGGATGTAAATATTGATGAGATGCATCAAATGGGATTGGATTATGCGGTCTCTATCCTCAATCAAATAGGAAACTTAGAGGAGGCCAAAGCCAGGACTGTCGAAAACTTGAAATTGTCCAGTTACAATTTTGCAAACTTGGTAAAGTTGGGCAAAGGTTAGCTCAAATAACTTCGATTCATTTTAAATTCCAACGAAGTCTTAACGGTTTTCCATTCACTGTCTAAAATGGAAAATACCACGGTGTCCCGAAGGTTTCCAGACTCATCCAAGCGGTGATTCCTTAAAATACCATCTTGTTTGGCGCCCAATCTCAAAATAGCATTTCTGGAAGGATGGTTGTGGAAGTGGGTTCTGAATTCGACTGCAATACAGTTTAAATTCTCGAATGCATATTTTAGCAAGATGTATTTGCATTCTGTATTGATTCCTGTTCGCTGAACTTTCTTGGCATACCACGTAGCGCCTATTTCCACGCGCTTGTTCTTGGCATCCACATTAAGGAAACGCGTGGTGCCCACAATGGTGTTTGTTTTTTTATCGATAATGGCGAAGGGCAATGCATTTCCGGATGCCTGTTCGGACAGTGCGGTGTCCAAATAGGAATCTACGGTTTTAGGGGATGGGACGGAGGTGTACCAAAGTTCCCAAAGTTTCCCGTCCGATGCGGCAAAGGCCAAATCCACTTTGTGCGCTTTTTGCAGCGGGACAAGCTTTACCGATTCGCCTTCCAATTGAACGGGACGTAGCCAAGACTCCATAGGTTGAATTTAAAGTTCAAATATAAGTTTTAATCCATCGATTTGAACAAAGAAAAAGCCAGGGAAAGTCCCTGGCCCCATCATCAATCAAAAAACGAAATCATATCAACTATTCCGATTTAAATTCCTCAACAATAAAGAAGTCTTTACCCTTCTTATCGATGAGATAATTGTTCTCCAATACATTGTAATGCATGGTTTTGCCATTTACGGTGATGTCAAAACCTTTATCGGTCTGCACCACTTCCAAATGGTTTTTTTCAGAACCTTTATATTTTAGTACCATGTAATCGTCATAGTTTGCATCGGCATCACTGTCAATGGCTACCAGTTTGGTCACGTATGCCGAAGACGGTTTCCTATCTTGATCTACCATGCCTTGGTCTTTGCTGTCAAATTCCATGGTATAGTTTCTGCGTTCCATCACTTTTACGCTGTACTCCTTTTCAACGCCTTTCTCGGATATGGTAAAAGTCTTTAATTGCGTAGTAGCCTGCATGACCCCAGAATTTTTACTTTGTCCGTAACCTGCAAATGCAGTTAGGGTTGCTAGTGATAATATGGTCATTAATTTTTTCATAGGATTTTTTTTAATGTTTAATAAATCAGTTCAATGGATGTAACTTATGGGCCTACTTTAGGTAAGCGGTGAACATCCAATGTCTTTTCTCCAATTCGGTCATAAATTCGGTTAACATGTTCTCTGTCACCACATCGCCCGTTTCAAGAGCGGCGTTTACGGCATCCAACATGCTATCGTGCAAAATCTCATAGTCGTGCAACACTTCCCTGACCATTTCAAGAGCGGAAATATCCTTTTCATGTTCCTCGATTTTTGAAAGTTCGAGTGTTCTCTTGAGCGAAAAATTACTTTTTACCCCGAATACTCTAATCCTTTCGGCAACAATATCAATATTTTCCTTTACGGTATTGTACTCATTTTCAAACTCTTCGTGCAATTCGAAAAAATCTGGTCCTTCAATATTCCAATGAAAGTTTCTCAATTTGTTGTAGAAAACTTGATAGTTGGCCAAGAGTGTGTTTAAGCTCACCACGATTTCGGCAGTTTCCAAATATGTGAACCCTAATTTTTTAAAGGTTTTATTTTGTGCTTTAACAGCTTTCATATAAGATTTTTTTGATTTGTTGATTATAAAATTACACAGTAACGCCTTGAAGGATTGATTGTAACGATGTAAATATTAATGCAAAAGGTAATCTAGTGCATTATATATGGTGAAAAGGACGTGTTTAATGGCCAATCCTTTTAAAGTGGCTGTTTGGGAGTGCTCTACACCGTAATCAAAGCTTATTGAAAAGTGTAGGTGTCAGGGGGTTTCTTGGTCGCTTACAATAAATTCTTTACATAGGGAAAGGTAAACTTCCGAAGAAATATCGGTTACATATTCCTTTTCGCCGTTGAACACTTTTTGAGACTCTTTGTTTATCGGGTCTTGTTCTTGTACATATATGATGTCCAATGTATCGTAGAGCATTTTGCCTAAACTGAATCTTTTTATAACAGTGTATTTATTGATACTTCGGATGGGCATGTACTAAGCGATTTCTGGTTAATTATTTGGACACAGTCAGTAGGAATGGGTCACTTTTAATTACGTTTAATTGATTACATACGTTTACAAACGAAAACAAATGGTTACAATTCGAATATGAATTTTTGTTCCCTCTAAGTTTGCCTCGTCGGACAATGTTGTTCGATAGTAAATGTTCAAATCTTAAATCTTACTAGAATGAATTCACTTAGAAACAAAGTACAATTGATTGGAAATTTAGGGAATGATCCAGAAATCATCATTATGGAAAACGGAACCAAATTAGCGAAATTCTCCATTGCCACAAATGAATCTTACAAGAATGCAAAAGGCGAAAAGGTTACGGATACACAGTGGCACAATATCGTCGCCTGGGGAAAACTGGCGGAAATATCAGAAGATTTTTTATCAAAAGGAAAAGAGGTGATCATCGAGGGGAAACTTATCAATCGTTCATATGAGACCAACGAGGGAGAAAAAAGGTATATCACCGAAATTAAGTGCAACGAATTGTTGATGCTTGGAAAATAATCGAGAATTGGTAGCGATAAAGAAAAGAGGGGGCGTAGCCTCCTCTTTTTGTTTTTGATATTAGGGTAAATATTTTTTTAGTTGTTATAAATATAAACGCCAGAACTTTTTTTATATAAACCTCGTAAATATAATAAATGCGAAGTATGAGATTAAAAGTTCAAATAACAGCACTTTTAGCCTTTGGATGGGCCACAATGCTATCGGCACAGGATAGGGAGTTGTCCTTTTATGAAAAGCAGGCCCAAAAGGATGCTCAGCACGAACAATTGATGGTTTTTTCATCCACCGAGGATGAGAAGGACTTTTGGAATGACCAGACAAGTTATGAAAATGACTTAAAGGCCCATGATAATATATGTTACCATTCTTATATGAAGGCAAAACAATCCGCGTATTCGGATCATGCGCAATCTTGTGGAAACAGTTGCTCGCATAGCGACTATTATTATCACCGAGCGAGTATATATTTTACCTATAAAAACGAACTTGATATCTCGAAGGAGGTTATCGTAAACTCGCCCCAAATAGCGTCACCACATATTTTATAAATTAGGATTTTAGTTGGTTAGTTGAAAAACGCCCCGATTTCGGGGCGTTTTTTTGTGGTGTACCTATTAGTTTTGTCCTCCGTCGCGTTCCGGTGAACGGGGCGTAGGCCACTCTAATTGCTGGCCTGTTCTATTGCTAATGGGCAGTACGGCTTTTTCTCGAGAAGTTTTCTCGGGATGCTCGCTGGCCATGTAGGCCAAAATGGCAGTTAGAATGGCATTGTTCCTTACATCATCAAAAATAATTTTGTCGTAAGTATCTCTGTTGGTGTGCCAAGTATAGTTCCAGTACGACCAGCTCAAGGAACTCAAACTAAAAGCTGGCGCCCCTGCTGCTTGAAAAGAGGCATAATCGGAACCACCACGTGCTGGTGTTCCGGGAAAGGTAGTTTCAATTTCATCTGTGATTTCTTTTGGTACTTCATGCAACCATTTGCCCAAATAATCATAGGAATTCAAGAATCCACCACCTGAAATTCGGACCACTCTTCCCGTACCATTGTCTTGATTAAAAAGGGCCTGTACGCCTTCCACAATTTCAGGGTTGTCCTCGACAAAGGCTCTTGATCCATTTAAGCCCTGCTCTTCGCTGCCCCAATGCCCTACCAAAATGGTTCGTTTTGGGTTGGGGTAGGCTTTTTTAAGAATACGCATGGCTTCCATCATCACCAAGGTTCCCGTACCGTTGTCCGTAGCTCCGGTTCCTCCGTCCCAAGAATCAAAATGGGCGGAAAGAACCACATATTCATCTGGTTTTTCTGAACCCTTAATCTCTGCAATGGTGTTGAAGGTGGGCATTTTGCCCAATTCCTTGGATTCGGCCACCACATGTAGTTGCGGTTTTTGCCCCGATTCCACTAATCGATACAACATCCCATAATCTTCCAGTTCCAAATCTACGGTAGGAATTTCCTTTGTGTAGGCCCCGAATATTTTGTTTGCCCCAAAACCTTTTGACCAATAAGAGGCAACGATTCCAACTGCACCGGCTTCTTCAAGGGCAATGGGCAAGGATCGTCTGTTCAGGCCTATATTGTTCATGTTTTGATCCCAGGCCTTTGACTGTTCTTCGCGCTCTTTTTTCATTTTTTCAAACGACTTTTCTGTAGCGAACTCCTCCCAGTTATAATCAGGTCTTCCGGTAGGTTGTGGCATGGAGATCATGACGAGCTTTCCTTTGATATTCGGAAGCCAATTTTTAAATTCCATGGAGTCAGAAACCTTGGGTAGAACAACCAACTCGGCGGTAACTCCTTTTTTGGGTGTACTTGGGCTCCAGGCCAATTGTGTACCTCTTAGACTTTGTACTCTGGGATGAACCATATCGATATGGCTTATGCCACGTTCCCAGCCTTTCCATTCGCCCCATTGTTCATTGCGGGCTGGAATGCCCCAACTTTCATATTTCGCAACGCCCCAATCATGGGCTTTTTTCATTTGAGGGGTGCCCACCAAACGGGGTCCAATGCCATCCATAAGCTGATGGCCGAGTGTTTCCAGTTGGGAGTTTTCATTGGCCTCTTGAATAATTGCTTCAATCACGGCATCCTTGTCCTGCGCCAGTATTGAAATGCTGGAAATAAGGAGAACGGTAAGTAAAAAAGAGGTTTTTTTGATCATAGTTTCTAGTTTGTCCTAAAAATAGGACAAATACGGAAACCAAATATCCTTCAAAAGGAATTTAAGAGAGGTGGAGTTAAGCCACTTTTTTCATCAAGTCAAAGCAAGGACACTTTTTGCAGCGTTTTTTCTCGCTTTTCCGATATTTTTCGCAGCATTTGGATTTTACCTTACCTGTCGGAGGTAATTCCCGGAGTAAAGCTTTTTTAAGTTTCTTCTTTTCTTTTTTCTTTT
Source organism: uncultured Allomuricauda sp. (assembly GCA_963677115.1). Lineage (GTDB taxonomy): Bacteria > Bacteroidota > Bacteroidia > Flavobacteriales > Flavobacteriaceae > Flagellimonas. The sequence goes on along the minus strand of OY781874.1, from coordinate 1,032,930 downwards.
TGCCCATGGCATTTGCGAAATGTGGGGATGAAAATAATTATTTTAAATCAATCTAAATAAAAAATTAACAGAAAATATATGCGCAAACGGTTAAAAATGAAGGGAAAGCCCCAAGGTGTTCGGTCCAAAGGAAAGGTTCCAGCTTACGTTTTTGGGCTTTTGGTCATTATACTTTTCATCATATTTGGAATCGAGGTATCTGTCAATGGACTCCACGATAAAGATGCTCAATACGGTACTAAAAGCCACGTCGGACACCCAGTGAAAATCATCCATTACCCTTACCAATCCCGGAATCATACCAATGGTATATAGCCCTCCCTTTACCCATGGGCTCTTAAACTGTTTGGCAATCGCATAGGCATTGCTAAAGGCCAACATGGCATGGCCGGATGGAAATGAGTCGTAATCGTACACCCGGTCTAAATGCAATGGGTCAAAGGTTGCCGAACCTGCACCGCTTTTGGGCCGGGCCCGGCCTATAATGCGTTTGCTCACTTGTTGAAGAAAGCCCCCAGCAGTGGCCGATGAGATCAATAGCACTCCGGTTCGCCTCAATTTTTCATTTTTGGTGAACAGCCCAGCCAAGTATACCCCACCGGTGAGCATATAATTGTTTTCTGGACTTCCGTATTCGTGACCATAGTCCATGATCACATCGGGGATGTCTTGATCAAAACCATTTTTCCAGCGGTTGAGTTCTTCATCAACAGTGAAAAGAAGCAGCGTTCCCCCGGTGAGATAACCGAAATTGGCCCAATCATTTCCCTGCCAGTGAAATGGGCGTGAATAGGAATATCCGACTCCGCCGAACATATTGCCCACATCGTAGGTAAAGTTGTTCCAAAGATTTTTTTCCTTTTTTGGCTTTAATTCTTGACCAGTCACGGAAGAGGTCAATAAAACAAGAACGAGGTATCTAAAAACTTTCATGAGGTTATAAACAAAAGTAGTCGACAAAATTAGGCATAAATATCTTTTGCCAAACGAAAAGTATTGGCGTGTGCCTCGATAATTATTTTTATATCTGGCGAATAGCCGCCGCCCATGCTGCACTGAACTGGGATTTTGGCACCATGGCAAGTTTGAAGTACAAAACCGTCCCGCTCCTTACATCCCTCCAATGTCATGGACAGCGTGCCGAGCTTATCCGATTCCAGCACATCCACACCACAGAGATAAAAGATGAAATCTGGCCGGACTTGTTGCAATAATTCAGGTAATGTTTTTTTTAGAATGGAAAGGTATTCCTCATCCGTAGTGCCCTTCTCCAAGGGTATATCCAAGTCGGAAGTTTCTTTTTTGAAGGGATAATTGCCTCTGCCGTGCATGGAAAAAGTAAAAACAGAATGGTCGGTCTGGAAGATTTCTGCCGTGCCATTGCCTTGGTGCACATCCAAATCCACAATCAATATCTTTTTCGCCAATTTTTGATTCAAAAGATAGCGAGCTCCGATGGCTTGGTCGTTCAGCATGCAAAAGGCCTCGCCTCTATCCGAATAGGCATGGTGCGTTCCCCCGGCAATGTTCATGGCAATCCCATGTTCCAAGGCAAAATGGCAACCTTTGATGGTGCCGTCTGCTATAATACGTTCACGTTTTACAAGTTCATCACTTAACGGAAAACCAATCTTACGGGCGGCACTTTTGGAGAGATTCAAACCAACCAAATCTTCGAAATAAGCTTCATCATGGGCGGCCAAAATATGATGGTCTTCCGGTAATGAGGGTTCAAAAAAGTTATCCTCGGAGCACGTGCCCTCGTAGAGCAATTGTTGTGGCAATAACTCGTATTTGATCATCGGGAACCGATGCCCTTCTGGCAAAGGGTGTTTATAAATAGGGTGATAGGCGATTTTGAGCATTAGGCACCTTGTTTATGCAATGCCAATTGAATCCGTTTTCTTGGCACGTCCACATCCAAGACTTTAACCACCACCTGTTGATGGAGACTGACATGTTCGTTGACATCTTTTACAAAAGTATCCGATAGATTGGATATATGAATGAGTCCACTTTCCTTGATTCCAATATCTACGAAGCAACCAAAATTGGTAATGTTGTTGACAATGCCAGGTAGCAATTGTCCTTCGTGCAAATCAGTAATTTCCTTGATGTTTTGATTAAAAGTAAACACCTTGGCTTTTTCGCGAAGGTCCAAGCCAGGTTTTTCTAGTTCTTTTAAAATATCCTCTAAAGTTGGCATACCTATGGATTCGGTACAATACGATTTTAGGTCGATGCCTTGCAGGGCCGATTTATTTCCCACAATTTCTTTCAAGGAAATCCCTTGGTCCTTGGCCATTTTAGATACCAACTTGTAACTTTCTGGGTGTACGGCAGAATCATCCAAAGGATTATCGCCATTTTTGATGCGCAAGAATCCTGCACTCTGTTCAAAGGCCTTGCCGCCCAATCGAGGCACTTTTTTGATTTGTTCCCTGTTCTCGAACTTTCCATTTTCGTTACGGTGGGCAACAATGTTTTCGGCCAGTTTCGGCCCAATACCCGATACATAACTCAAAAGCGGAACACTCGCCGTGTTGATGTTGACCCCAACGGAGTTCACGCAGCTTTCCACTACCGTGTCCAAAGAGGTTTTTAATTGGGTTTGGTCCACATCGTGCTGGTATTGTCCGACCCCGATGGATTTGGCATCAATTTTTACCAATTCGGCCAAAGGGTCTGCCAAACGGCGACCGATGGACACAGCACCCCGTACCGTTACGTCATAATTGGGGAATTCGTCCCGTGCAATTTTTGATGCAGAGTAAATGGATGCCCCTGCTTCACTCACGATAAACACTTCAATCGGTTTTTTGAACGCAACCCGCTTTACCAACTGCTCGGTTTCTCGGGATGCCGTTCCGTTGCCTATGGCAATGGCCTCAATTTTATAGGCATCTACCAACGAACTTATTTTTTTGATGGCTCCGGAACTATCGCGCTGTGGTGGATGGGGGTAAATGGTTTCGTTGTGCTTTAAATCGCCCTGCTCGTCCAGACAAACCACTTTGCAGCCGGTCCTAAAACCGGGGTCAATGGCCAAGATGCGTTTTTCGCCAAGTGGGGCACCTAGCAATAGTTGCTTCAGATTTTTGGAGAAAACCTGAATGGCCGAAGCATCTGCTTTTTCTTTGGCCACTTTTAAAAGTTCATTGGACAAGGATGGCAACAAAAGTCTTTTGTAAGCATCGGCTATGGCCAATTCAATCTGTTCCGCACACGCATTGTTGGTTTTGATCAAGCGCCGTTCCATATTTTGAATAGCTCTTTCGTCATCTATTTCGATTTTTACTCGGATAAAACCTTCCTTTTCAGCCCGCATAATGGCTAAAAAACGGTGCGATGGACAGCGGCTCAAAGGTTCGCTCCAATCGAAATAATCGCGGAACTTTTGTGCTTTCTCGTCATCTTTTTTGGTTTTGATGACTTTGGTGGAGATCAAAGCGTGGCGCTCCAACTGACCGCGAAGCTGATTTCGGATATCGGTACGCTCATTGATCCATTCCGAAATGATGTGTCTAGCACCTTCGAGGGCATCATCTTCATTGATGATCGTCTTGTTCAAATATTTGGAAGCGATAAACTCGATTTCATCGCTACGTTGTGCCATAATGATCTTGGCCAATGGCTCCAAACCATTTTTACGTGCGGTTTCCGCCTTGGTCTTTTTGCTTTTTTTGAAGGGAAGATAAAGATCTTCCAAACTGGTAAGGTCGGTGCAGTTCTGAAATTTGGATTCCAGTTCGGGAGTTAGCGCATCTTGTTCCTTTACCGCTTTGATGACGGCTGCTTTTCGTTTTTCCAGTGCTTCAAACTGCGCTTTGAACTCCACAATGGAACCGATTTGCACCTCGTCCAGATTTCCCGTGCGTTCCTTTCGGTATCTCGAAATAAAAGGAACGGTGCAATTTTCGTTTAAAAGGGCCACAGTGTTCTCAACACTTTTCTCCGAAAGATTGGTATGGCGAACGATATAGGGGACAAGTTGCATTGTTTTTAAAATGAAGTATGTTTTGGATTGAGGATAAAAGGATTGCTTTTGGCTAACTATTAAGGTTCATCAATAAATTCAATATCTTTTGATGAATCTATATTTCCTGTTTGAATAATTGAAGTTAGCTCCTGACGAATATCACTTCTTAGATTTTTATAGGTCACGTTTTTTTTACCAAGTGATTGAGAATAATTTTGATTGTCAATAACTGTCCCATTTAACGAAATTTCAAAAACAGAATGTGGGTACATACAGGGTACAGGAGCATGTTTTAATTGGATTACAACTATAATTTTAGGGTCATCCTTGCTCACAATTTCCTTTAGGTAAGTAGAGTTTTCTTCTATATTTTGGATGTTTAAGACCACTACATCTAATCCTTCATATAATTTTCTGGAATCATTCTGTACAATGTTAAATAATACATCATGTTCCTTATAGGTGTCGGAATCCCCAAAATTCCTGTTATGGGAAATATCATAAAGGGAGATATTGTCATAAGGTTTTTGAAAATCTTTTGATTTACAACGATAAAAGAGCTTTTCACCAATTGAAAAGTTTTCAACAATTGGTTTGTCATTTGTATGTAAATATTCAGGTATATAGTCTAATGAGCAGACCAATATTTATAATCTTATTTAGCAATAAATCGATAGAGTAGTTTCTCCATATCTACATTAATATCAAAGACGCCCTTAACCTTTTCGCCATTATTACCGTTATAGGCGTAAGTTATTTGGCCGTATTCATCAAATACCAATTTTGATATGCCAAAAGATGATTCTCTCCATATCATAACATCAGTCTCCTCAATCAAAGCATACTCAAATCTCAATTTTTCTGGATCAATAGTTGCCAGAATATATATGAGATTTAAAAAGAATGCTTGAAGGCATTTCTCTTGTTCTTTATTAATGAAGTTATATTTAGTCAAAATACTATTATACCAGTCATTAAGATTATTAATACTTACTTCATTGAAAGTTTCGATTTCTTTAGATTCATGGCTCTCATAAACCTCACTAAAAAGTTCAGATTGTTTCAAACTTAATTTGTTAGTAATAGAAGATAAGTTTTCCATTGTTTGTAGCACTTTACTTTATTGGTTGAATGTATTTCAGCAATGCCCTTGCAGTTATAGAATCGAAAAAAGCTTTATTTTTTATTTCCTGTAAAGGTTTAAACGCTTTAATTAAATCAAAATTCTGTGAATCAACTTTATCTTTTGTTCCTTTCACTGAGATATCAAGTATTACACCAATATCTTTATACTTGGTTGAAACTGCATTTACAAGATAGTCAGAATTTTCTTTATATCTAAATTCTATTGAATTTTGAAAATTTGATACATCCCTATCACTTGACTTCCTTGGATACAATTGTACTAAGTGCGTAGGTTGATTTTCGCTATCAGTTTCAATTACATTAATGTACCTTACAGAAAAATCGGTAATTGTCAAATCATCTTGAGTGATTTTGTCAAAAGTACCCCAATATTTAATGAAAGCTTCTAGTAGTGAATCAAATTTTCTATAGCCATTTATGTAATGTAACGAAAAGAGTCCTTTTTTCAACTGTAAGATTTCATTATCACTTTTTAAGTGAAAGCCATCTGATATTTCGGAGATTGAAATCTTTCCATCTTTCTTGAGTTCAACATTTTGGTTGATAGAGGGTCTTATATCATTGAAATCTGATTTGATAGTATCCAAATTGATAAACTCTTCAAAACATTTCTTATCAATAATTTCCTGATATGAAACTGAAAAAATAGTCTCTTTGATGGGTGTGGTTACTAAATCTGGATACTTCATCTAATGATGACTCTTAATTATTAAAATTAAGTGCTTAAAAATTAACATCGAACAATATATGCATAATTTAACTAATATTTATGCCATTACCAACACCGTCCTCATCAGGATTGACAAATACGAGTTTGCCATCCTTGTCCTCTGTCATCAATATCATCCCTTCACTTTCTACACCACGTAGTTTTCGTGGAGCAAGATTTACTAAAACGGTCACTTTTTTGCCCACAATATCTTCTGGTTTAAAGCTATTGGCAATACCGGAGACAATGGTTCGCGTATCCAATCCTGTATCCACTTTCAATACCAAAAGCTTGTTGGCCTTGGGCATTTTCTCAGCCTCGATGATGGTTCCTATACGCATATCCAATTTGGAAAAATCATCAAATGTGATGGTGTCTTTTTGAGGGGCTACTTCTTTGTCCATTTGCGCATTAACTTTTTTGGTGGCTTCCAGTTTTTCCAGTTGTTGTTGAATTTCCTTGTCCTCTATTTTTCTGAAGAGCAACTCGCTTTTGTTTATGGTGTGTCCTGCGGGAAGCAAGGTTTCTTTTGAACTAACATCATCCCACTCGATAGATTTCTCACCTTCTTTTGAATTAAGGTTTACAATTCCTTTTAATTTCTCCGAAGTGAATGGTAAAAATGGTTCGCTAAGCACTGCCAATCCAGTTGCAATTTGAAGTGCCACATACATAATGGTCTTCACACGTTCTTCATCGGTTTTAATGAGTTTCCAAGGTTCTTGGTCTGCCAAATATTTATTGCCCAATCGTGCCAAGTTCATCAACTCTTGACTTCCTTCACGGAAACGGTACCGCTCCAAGGAATTGGACAGGGTTTCTGGGAATTCCTTTAGGGCTTGCAAGGCTTCGTTATCAACATCGGTTAATTCAGCAGGTGTGGGCACTTCTCCGCCATAGTATTTATGCGTCAAAACGGTGACTCGGTTCACGAAGTTTCCAAAAATGGCCACTAGTTCGTTGTTGTTTCTCGCCTGAAAATCCTTCCATGTGAAATCGTTGTCCTTGGTCTCTGGCGCATTGGCAGTCAATGCATAACGAAGTACATCCTGCATATCCGGGAACTCTTCCAAGTATTCGTGCAGCCAAACTGCCCAGTTTTTAGAAGTGGAAAGTTTGTTCCCCTCAAGGTTCAGAAACTCATTGGCAGGCACATTGTCAGGCAAAATAAAATCACCATTGGCCTTTAACATACTTGGGAAGATAATACAGTGGAACACAATATTATCCTTACCGATAAAATGTACCAATTTGGTGCTTTCATCTTTCCAATACGGTTCCCAATCCTTGCCTTCACGTTCGGCCCACTCTTTGGTAGAGGATATGTAGCCGATGGGTGCATCGAACCATACATAAAGTACTTTACCTTCCCCGCCTTCCACGGGAACGGGAATGCCCCAATCCAAGTCGCGGGTTACAGCGCGAGGCTTCAAGCCTTCATCGATCCAAGATTTACATTGTCCGTACACGTTGGGTTTCCAATCGGATTTATGTTCTTCGAGAATCCATTTTTTCAGGAATCCTTCATAGCGGTCCAAGGGCAAAAACCAATGTTTTGTCTTTTTTAAAGTTGGAACGGTACCCGTGATGGTCGATTTTGGATTGATCAAATCCGTGGCGTTCAATGATGACCCGCAATTTTCACATTGGTCACCATAAGCTTCTTCGTGTCCGCATCTGGGGCAGGTTCCGATGACGAATCGGTCTGCCAAAAACTGTTTGGCCTCATCATCGTACAATTGTTCGGTCTCCTCTTCTATAAAATCACCCTGCTCATACATTTTTTTGAAAAATTCGGAAGCAGTTTCGTGATGAACTTTGGCTGAAGTTCTGGAGTAATTGTCAAAAGAAATACCAAAGTCAACAAACGATTTTTTGATGATGCCGTGGTACTTGTCTATAATTTCTGTGGGCGTGACACCTTCTTTTTTGGCCTTCATGGAGATGGCCACCCCGTGCTCATCGCTACCGCAAACAAAGGCCACATCTTTGCCTTTTAATCGTAAATAACGGGAGTAAATGTCAGCGGGAACGTATACGCCGGCCAAGTGCCCAATATGGATGGGGCCGTTGGTGTAGGGCAGTGCCGCTGTAATGGTGTATCTGGAAGGTGAAGTATTTTGAGCCATTTAAATCTAATTAGGCCCCAAAAATACTGATTTTAACGGGATACACACAAAAAAGGAAACCCCCGGAAATGCGACCCTATTTGGGGTGAGGGGTGCATTACCGAGGGGCTTCGAAATAATGGATAAAAAAGTGTCCCGCTTCTTTAAGCAATCATTACTGATTTGCTCATCTTTTTTTCTCCTACTGATATTCTATAAATATATTTTCCTGTGGATAGGCTATCGCGCATACGCTCCCTTATGTTGATGTCCACGGCGCCCTCCAACATCATTTCATTGAACAAGGTGCCAACGCGTTGCCCCAAAATATTGAACAGTTCAATGTCCACATGTGCGGCAACCGGCATTTCTAAATGAATATGCGGGTTCCGTGGCGATGTTGCTGGATATATCGCTGCATGTGCAATGCCGTCCAAAATATCGATATCTGGATTGTTAGGGTCTTGGCTAGGGGGTGTTTCTGGCAAAGTGGGTGGGTCGTTGTCCATGGCGATGTCATCAAAAGTTTCGCCGCTACAATTAAATCCAAGGTCGATGGCCTGATAGGGATGGCCCAATAAATGCCGCTCCACGGTTTGCCTTGGTACACATAGCCATTCGGCCAATACAGTCCCGTAAAGATTCCTGAAATCCATGGTGTATTCCAGATTTCCGCGGTTGTTGGGTTCGTCCAGGGACGGATGTTCGCCCACAAAGGCACTTCCGCTCAATCCGGAACCAAAGAACAGGGTAGGAGCGGCTTTTCCATGGTCGGTACCGTTGGAACCGTTTTCAAAGATTCTTCGACCAAATTCTGAAAAGGTCATGCTAAGTACGTTGTCATCCTGCTCTGTGAAAGCCAAATCCTCGTAGAAATTGTTGATGGCAACGGATAGGTTGGACATCAAACGTTCGTGTACAATGGGCTGATTACCGTGGGTATCAAAACCTCCCAAAGAGATCATATACACCTTGGTGCCCAAATTTCCTTTGATCAAGCGTGCCAAGAGCGCCAATTGACGAGCAAAGCCATTGTCTTGGTACTCCACTTGATTCTGACCGGCCATATAAGCATCATGGATGGTGCCCGCATACTCGTAGGTGGTGTTGGCCACGCCTCGCAAAAACCTAAGTTGGTCACCATACATACAGTCATCAAAAGGGGTGTCTTCACCAACCTCATAATAAGCCCCTGTCTGCGCAATTTGCTCCAATTGGTCCACATTGTTCGTTACGAAGGCGTAGTTGGTTTCCTCTCCTTGAAAAACCATATTGGCCAAGTTCCCTATTTGAATGGCAGCGGGGGCAGGGGGAGGAGTAATCAAATAATCGGGGTAAAGCTCCTCAAAATGTCTGCCCATCCAGCCAGTGTTCTCACCAGAGAAACCCGTGGTAGTCAAATCGGTATTGGCAAAAATATCGGAACCGGTAAAGTGGGACAAACTTTGACCCTCGTATCCTACACCGTGCACGGCCTTGAATTGGCCATCTCCCCAAAGGGATTCCAGGGCGCTCATATAAGTGGGCACCCCAAAATCGTCGGTAAGTTTTAAGACCTTGCTTTCTGGGATGTAGATGTTGGGCCTCGCATTTGCATACGTATCATATTGTTGGACCGGGATTACGGTACTGAGTCCGTCGTTCCCTCCCGATAATCGGATTAGGATCAAAATATTGTCGGTTTCCGCGGCAGCTACGGCAGCTGTAAGCGGTGATGGGGAGGAAGCTGAAATCATATGGCTTCCCAAAAACATGGAACCCGATCCTGCAATGCCCAAAGCTTGGACAAAGGAGCGTCGACTCCATTTTTTATGTTCCAAATCGTGGCCATCGTGCTCGATGCCTTTGTGAGGGGAATTATCGTGGGTGTGGTGATTATCGCACATGGTGATGGGGTTATTTGAGTTGGAATTCAGGTTCTCTGGATAAATGACGCAACAGGATGTATACCTGTGTTGGGACTTCTGGGCTCATTTGCAGCATCCATTGGCTTGTACCGCCTGGAAAATAATCGGGTGAGTAATAATCCTCGGGCACATCGTTAATTTTGAAGGCAGCCATGGCCCTTTCAAAATCAGCATCCGTCAAAAGGCCATTTGGCGTAAACTTGTTCACTAAAGCCCTAACCACAATTTCTGGGTTGCTTGTGTTGTCATCGGCTGGACCTACGGCATCCATTGCCAAGGTTCTGAATTGTTCTGGATCGTTCCGAAAGAATCCTTCCAAGAATACTTCAGATGTCAGCCATCGACCGATAAAGAAATTGGTATTGATCCAAGTTCGGTCCCGTTGCCAACCTTCCACTTCGGGGGGCTGAAAAAATCGCTGCCCTATCAATGCACATGAATCGATCATGTTCAAAATGGTTGTGTCATCGTAGGTGAAACCTGTTTCTTTTAAAAGATTGAAATAAAGGTCGGCCGGACTTTTAATGATGACCCCGATTGCGGTTTCGTCAAAAAAGTGTTGACTTTTAAACAATTGTCGAAGTACTGGGGCAATTTCAAACCCACTGCTAATAAAGGTCTGGGCCATACCATCGATAATCTGTGGGGCAATTCCGCCTTCATCATTGGTAGAATCTGGGTGGACAAAGAATTCGTATAGTTTTTTGCAGATAAACCAGCCAATTTCATCCGCCCTTTCGTTAAAAAGAATATCGATCACATCATCGTAGTCCCAGTTCCCAGTTTGACCGAATATGGTCTTGTTCTCTGTATTGAACTCTGTGGGGTCAAAAGTTACCGGGGTACAACCTTCTTCCCCACGCTCGGTATACCCCGATATCGCTTTGGAGGTTTCGATGATATCTTGTTCTGTATAATTGTTTCCCTCTCCCAGAGTGAAAAGCTCGTAAAGCTCACGTGCGTAGTTCTCGTTGGGATTGTCCCCGCGGTTTCTTACGCCATCCAAATAATAGAGCATAGCACTGGTGAGACCAATTTCACTGGTGAAGGCCTTAAAGTTGCCCAGGGCATTCCGTTGCAGACAGTTGATATAGTAATACAGAAAGCCGGGACAGTTATACGTGCTTAGTTGAGTAACAAAATGATTGCTCCAAAAAAAGCTCAATCTGTCCAACAATTCATTGTTTACCATTGCATTGCCGTAAGCTGTGGTAAAGTCCTCGATATGTGCCCTTCGTAATGTGCGCGCCATATCTTCATCGGCAGGATAGTTGGCATTGTTCCAATCTGCCCATTCCGGCGCTGGTATGGGTATTGCGGCTAGCGCTTGATTGACCAAGTTGTCCACAAGAGCTCCGGCTGATTCTCCAACAGCTGCATTAATGGTCCGCACAGAGGCGCTAAAACCAAGTCTTCGGTATAAGTGGGCCGCACGTAACCCGTCCAATGGAGTAGTGTACGGCGCCAAGGTTGAGGAATTACAATTGATAAAGTACTCCATAGCAATTTCTGGCGTTAATATGGTACATAGTTGGGGTAACTATATGCTTATGCTAATGTTGGATGTGGTTCAATTGAGCCAACAAAGTACAATCTTAACGCTCTAAAGTCCATGAACTACCAAATTTTTCGATGAAATGCATATTTTTTTTGGACTTTTATAAATTGTATGGGTGATCATAACACATTTGGCAAGCTCGGAGAGCAAAAAGCGGTGGAGTTTTTAAAGGCTTCCGGCTATGAAATTAGAGCACAAAACTATCGCTATTTAAATGCTGAGGTTGATATTATTGCAGCCAAGGATAACGTTTTGGTGATCGTTGAGGTGAAGTCAAGAAAAATGGGGTTCCTTAAGGAAATTTCAGAAGTTATCTCAGCTAAAAAAATCAAGTTGTTGATTATGGCCGCCAATCATTTTGTAGAGGGGTCGAGCGACGATTTTGAGGTGCGATTTGATGTGATCACGGTGATACAAAAAGGTGAAAAATTTGAGATTGAACACTTTGAAAATGCATTTTATCATTTTTAACCATTTGTTTGTTTTGTAACAATATGTTATTTTTGTTCAAAATCAACCAAAGATGAAAACAATTTCTGCCGTAGTTGAGCACTACATCAAGAAAAAACCTTTTTTACAGACGGCTCTGGCGCAAGGGATTATCAATTTAACTTCTTTGTCCAGACAGATAAAACCAGAGATTGCGGAAGAACTGGGCAAAGATGTAAAGGATGGCGCCATTGTAATGGCACTTAAGCGACTATCTGACGATTTGGAATTCAGGGCGACCCATAAAATCGTAAAAGTGCTCAAGAACATCGGGGAGATTACCGTGCGTTCCAACCTTACGGACTACACCTTTTTGGCATCGGACACTATTTTGCAACAACAAGCTCGATTGTTGGAGGAAGTGAATGCCAATCAAGATGTTTTTTATACGTCTTCACGTGGTGTGAACGAAATCAATATTGTGATCAGTAATGTGATGGACGGGGTAGTGGAGAAGTACTTTAAAATGGAACGCTGCACCCAAAAAGCAGAGGGGCTGTCTTCCATTACCGTAAAATTGCCCGCGGAGAATGTCTCGGTTCCTGGAATCTACTACTTTATCTTCCAGCGATTGGCTTGGGAAGGCATTGTGCTCTACGAGGTCATCTCCACGACCAATGAGTTTACCATTTTGGTGAATGATGAGCAGGTAGACGTTGCTTTTAAGACCATTAAAGATTTAAAATCATTATAATTTAAGATTCCTTTTCTCGGTCTAAACTAAAACGAAATCTTCTTCGTTCTAGAAAAAGACACTTTTTGGAAAAATGACCAAAAAAAGGATTCTTTTCGGTTTGTTGGGCCTGTTTGTGCTGTACTTGTGCTATTTGGCCTATATTTTTATTCTATCTCCCAAGACCAATCTTCAGTCCATTTATCTGATTCCGAAGGATGCAGTTTTCATTATTGAATCGGAACAGCCCGTGGAAAGTTGGGAAAAAGTCAGCCAAAGTGAAGGTTGGCACCACCTCAAAAAGAACGATTATTTTTCAGAGCTTACCGAGAACATTCAAAAGGTGGATACGATTTTCAATGATAACCACAAGTTGTTCGAGTTTTTCGATAATCGTTCCCTGTTCATTTCCATCCATATGATTTCCCCGAAGGATTATGGAATTTTCTACGTGCTGGATTTAAAGCGCATTGCCAAACTACAACTGCTCAAAACCTATTTGAACACTTTATTGGACGATGGCTATGTGTTGAGCAAACGGATTTACCACGAACACGAGATTTTAGAAGTACACAATCGCGAGAGCAAGGAAACGATGTATCTGGCCTTCATCAAAAATCAATTGGTGGCCTCGTATACCCATACCTTGGTAGAGGCTTCCATAGATCAATATAAAGAACCTGTATTGGGGCGTAACCTCAATTTTTTGGAAATCAACCGAAAAGTGGGCCACGAAGATCTCTTCCGAATGTACGTGCAATACCATTATTTTGATGATTACGTTAAAATGTATTCCGATAAACCTTCCGATTGGGTAAACCGTGCAAGTGAAAACTTTTTGTTCTCTGGATTTTATTTTGATTTGGACGAGAACAGCACGTTGACCGCCAATGGATACACCAACATTAGCGCTGTAAACGAATACTATTTGGAAGCGTTGCAAAAGTCGGGTACCGCAGAACGTTCCATTCCACAAGTTGCGCCAAATAGTACGGCACTTTACATCAGCTATGGGTTTGACAGCTTCGCTGAGTTCTACGACAATTTCGAAATGGTCCAGCAAAACGACCCCGAGCAGTTCGAAAGTTATCAAAAGGGCATTGCCAAGGTGGAGAAATTCCTAAAGATTGATGTAAAAGAGAATTTTGTAAGTTGGATCGGGGACGAAATTGCGGTGCTTCAGATTAAATCCCACATTACTAAAGGTAAAAATGATGTGGCGCTGGTGCTCAAAGCCAATGATGCTGAGGATGCCAAGACCAATATGGATTTTGTGGTGGAGCAGATTCGTAAAAAAACACCTGTCAAATTCAAAGCCGTCAATTACAAGGATTATGAAATCAATTTCTTGTCCATCAAAGGGTTCTTTAAAATGCTCTTGGGCGGTAGGTTTGATGAGTTTGATAAACCCTACTTTACCCAAATTGATGACTTTGTCATTTTTAGTGATAGCCCCAATACCCTAAAGGGTATCATTGATAATGTATCCGAAGGGGAAATACTTGCGACCTCGGAAGCATTCAAAAATTTTGATCAACAGTTCGATTCGGAATCCACCGTGTTTGTTTACAGCAATGTGCCTTTGTTGTTTGATAATATGTACGCTCTGGCCGATGCATCTACCAAACAAAAAATGCGGAAGAACAAGGATTTTATTATCTGCTTCCCCCAAGTAGGATTGCAATTGTCCCCAGAAGATGACTTGTTTGAAAGCAGATTGATGCTCAATTATCAGGATGTGGAAGAAGTGAAGAAAGCCATCAATCTTCCAAAAAGTGCCAACACAACGACTCCCAAAAATCAAAATACGACTTCGGCGGAAATCACGGATGCGGTTTTTAACCTGAGGCCCATCTATCCAACGGATTTGAATGCCAAGTCCTTCAGTAAAAAATATGCCAACGGAAACATTCGGTTTCAAGTGGATCTAAAGGATGGCCTAAAGCACGGTCGTTACGAAGCATTCTATCCCGATGGCACCCGAAAAATCCGCGGCCGTTTCCGCAATGATGAGCAAGTGGGCACGTGGCGCTATTACAACAAAGAGGGTGATCAAGTTCATAAAAAACGATTTTAGATTTCTCGTCGCTACGCCTTGTCGAAAAGGCTCTTGATCATTGCATGTCATTTCGAACGAATGTGAGAAATCTGATTTGTCATTCTGAGCGCCGCGAAGAATCTATAAAAATATCCTTTGAATTGACAAAGGCTAAATCCCCAACAATCACTACCTTTCTGGTCCAAACCAAACCTCAAAAATGAAAAACACCCTAGTTGCAGCAGCACTTCTTGTTGCATTCACCACAACCTTTACTGTCAACGCCCAAAAAATCAATTTCCCACAACGCTACGAAACCTGGAAAGCAGCGGAAAAAGGACAATTTAAGTGGGACCAAAAAGCTTTGGACAAAGCAGTGGAATACGCCAATGCCAATGAATATTCAGGTTCCAGGGATTTGCGTATTGCCATATTGGAAGGCTTCAAACATGAACCGTTTCATCAAATTCTGGGGCCCACCAAAAAGCGAGGCGGTCCAGCAGGTATGATCATGAAAAATGGCTACGTGTTGGCTTCTTGGGGAGACACCCAACGTGTGGATATGACTTTCAGTGTCACCAAAAGCTTTTTATCCACTGTTGCTGGACTGGCCGAAGACCAAGGTTTGATCAATGATACCAAGGATAAAGTGGGGGACTACATTTGGGATGGCACTTTTGATGGTGCGCACAACTCCAAAATAACTTGGGAACACCTATTGCAACAAAATTCTGACTGGTCAGGGCAATTGTGGGGTGGTAAGGATTGGGCGGACCGTCCACCGAGTGAAGGTGGTCTGGACGACTGGAAATTCCGAAAGCTCAACGAACCCGGTACGGTAATGGAGTACAACGATGTTCGCGTAAACGTATTGGCCTATTCGTTGACCCATGTGTGGAGAAAACCGCTGCCCATGGTCCTCAAAGAAGAGGTGATGGATAAGATCGGGGCGACCACAACTTGGCGTTGGTTTGGCTACGAAGATGCGTGGACCGTAGTCGATGGGATACAGATGAAATCCGTGACCGGTGGTGGACATTCAGGAGCTGGACTTTTTATCTCCACAGAGGATATGGCCCGATTTGGAACACTTTTTTTAAACAATGGTACATGGGAAGATGAGCAAATCATTAGCGAAGATTGGATCAAAAAAGCCACTACGCCTTCTGTGCCCAATGTGAATTATGGCTATATGTGGTGGCTGAACCAACAAGGAGGACGCCACTGGGAGGGCGTTCCCGAACATGTGTTCTACGCCGCAGGTTTTGGAGGCAACTTTATTGTGGTGGACCAAAAAAGTGGTTTGGTCATTGTGACGCGCTGGCTGGAACCTTCAAAAATCGGGGAGTTCGTGAAGCAGGTGTATGAGGCTTTTTAAATTCATTCTGTGCGGATGCTGAGCGAAGTCGAAGTAGGACAGGTAATCTTGGCTACTTGGGATTTCTCGTCGCTACGCTCTGTCGAAATGACTACGAGTGCTTACTTGTCATTTCGAACGGATGTGAGAAATCTAATCCTATGCTGAAACATTTTGCCCTTGTGGCGTAAAAGGTTCCAAAACCTTCAACGCTTTGTCCACACTTGTAATCCCATCAAACACCAACAACAATCGTAACCCATTTCGGGTCTGTTTTTCTTTGAGTTTTACCAGTTGTGGATGGGTTTGTGCATATTGCAATATTTGGGTAAACACGGCACTTTGGTAAAAACTGGATTGCTGGTCCGCAATAAAGTAACCGATAAATTTGCCCTTCTTCATAATTACCTTTTCCAAACCAATGTGAGTGGCGATCCATTTAACACGGACGGAATTCATCAAATCCACTACAGGCTCGGGCAACTCGCCAAAACGGTCCACCAATTGCGCTTCAAATTCCTGTAGACCTTCCTCGTCCTCCACATCGTTCAATTGGGTATAGAGGTTCAGGCGCTCGGTAATATTGTTGATGTAATCATCGGGGAAGAGCAGTTCAAAATCCGTGTCCAACTGCATCTCTTTCACGTACACTTTTTCCTTATCGCCCTCAACCTCATCATACAGTTCCTTGAACTCGTTTTCCTTGAGCTCCTCTATGGCTTCGGACAGTATTTTTTGATAGGTCTCAAATCCAATCTCGTTGATAAACCCACTCTGTTCGCCTCCCAGAAGGTCTCCCGCACCACGAATTTCCAAATCCTTCATCGCAATGTTGAAACCACTGCCCAGTTCAGTAAATTGCTCCAGCGCTTCGATACGTTTCCGGGCCTCGGTGGTCATCACTTCATAAGGCGGTGTGATAAAATAGCAGAATGCCTTTTTGTTGCTTCGCCCCACACGGCCACGCATCTGATGAAGGTCGCTCAAACCAAAATTGTTGGCGTTGTGAATAAAAATGGTGTTGGCGTTGGTCACATCCAAACCACTTTCAATGATGGTGGTCGAAACCAAAACATCAAACTCACCATTCATAAAGGAAAGCATCAAGGTTTCCAGTTTTTTGCCCTCCATTTGTCCGTGTCCAATCCCAATTTTGGCATCGGGCACCAAACGCTGAATCATCCCAGCTACTTCTTTGATGTTCTCAATGCGGTTATGGATGAAGAACACTTGTCCGCCCCGTTGGATTTCGTAGGACACGGCATCACGGATAATATCCTCGTTCAATCGAATCACGTGGCTTTCGATAGGGTACCGGTTCGGTGGCGGCGTATTGATGACGGAAAGGTCACGAGCGGCCATCAAACTGAACTGTAGCGTCCTTGGAATCGGTGTGGCGGTCAGCGTGAGCACATCCACGTTTTCTTTGATGGAACGCAGTTTTTCTTTTACGGATACCCCGAATTTCTGTTCCTCGTCCACAATGAGCAAGCCCAAATCCTTGAACTTTACATTCTTGTTGACCAACTGGTGTGTTCCAATAATGATATCCACTTTGCCGCTTTCCAAATTCTCTAGGGTCTCCCTTTTCTCCTTCGCTGTTCTAAAACGGTTGAGGTAATCTACGGTTACCGGCATTTCTTTCAATCGTTCGGAAAATGTTCTATGATGCTGAAAAGCCAAAATCGTGGTGGGAACCAAAACAGCCACCTGTTTGCCGTTGTCCACGGCTTTAAACGCAGCCCGTATCGCGACTTCCGTTTTCCCAAAACCAACATCCCCACAAATCAAGCGGTCCATAGGGCGTTCGCTCTCCATATCCTTCTTTACGTCCTGAGTGCTTTTCTCTTGGTCCGGCGTATCCTCGTATAAGAAAGAGGCTTCCAATTCGTACTGTAAATAGCTGTCCGGGGCATATTGAAATCCTTTTTCCAATCGCCGTTTGGCATACACTTTTATAAGGTCGAAAGCAATCTTTTTGACCCTTGCCTTGGTCTTTTGCTTTAGTTTTTTCCAAGCTGCGGAACCCAGTTTGAATATTTTGGGAGGTGCTCCGTCCTTGCCGTTGTATTTCGATATTTTATGCAGCGAATGGATGCTGACGTAGAGAATATCACGGTCGCCATAAATTAGTTTGATGGCTTCCTGCTTTTTGCCCTCCACATCAATTTTTTGCAACCCACCAAACTTGCCGATACCGTGATCAATGTGAGTCACATAATCGCCGATTTCCAGTTTGTTGAGTTCTTTTAGGGTGATGGCCTGCTTTTTGGCGTAGCCATTCTTCAGATGGAATTTGTGGTACCGCTCAAAAATTTGATGGTCGGTATAGCAAACCAATTTAAGGTCATCATCAACAAAACCTTGGTACAATGGAAAAATGATGGTCTGGTAGTGCACCGTTTCATCCACTTCATTAAAAATGTCGTGAAAACGCTTGGCCTGTTGTTCGGTGGAACAGAAAATATAGTTACTGTAACCCGCATCTCGATTGTCATTGAGGTTTTCAATGAGCAAATCAAACTTTTTGTTGAAAGCTGGCTGGGGTTTGGTGTTGAATTGGATGATGTCACTTCGACTTCGCTCAGTGACCATTTCTCCTGTATGTTGGTTGCTGAGCGGAGTCGAAGTACCAATCTCAAAACATAAATAATCCTTCAACTGCTCTTTCAACAAAGCTGAATCCAAAAAGAGTTCTTTGGGCTTCGCGTGTTTGATCTCTTGACTCAACTTGGCAAAGCTCTCCTCAGCTTTTTCAAAAAAGGAATCAATGCGATCGTAGATTAGCGCAGGGTTTTTCGCAAAGACTACTGTGTTGGCCGAAATATATTTTAGGAAGCTTTCCCGTATTTCTTCGGTAAACTTATTTTCTACGTTTGGGATAATGGTAATTTTCTTCACCTTGTCCGTAGAAAGCTGGGTTTCCACATCAAAAGTTCGGATACTGTCCACTTCATCCCCAAAGAACTCGATTCGATAAGGCTCATCGTGAGAGAAGGAGAAAACATCCACGATACCGCCGCGAACAGAAAATTCACCGGGTTCGGTTACAAAATCCACCCGCTTAAACTGATATTCAAACAGCACTTCGTTCAAAAAATCCAACGAGATTTCATCGCCCAATTTAATTTTTTGAGTGTTCCTGTCCAGTTCCTTTCGGGTCACCACTTTCTCAAAAAGGGCATCGGGATACGTAACGATTACAGCCGGTTTCTTTCTGGAATTGATGCGGTTCAATACCTCGGCACGCAGAAGTACGTTGGCATTGTCCGTTTCCTCGATTTGATAAGGCCTTCGATAGCTTCCAGGGTAAAAAAGCACATCTTTTTCTCCAATCAACTGCTCCAAATCATTCAAAAGATAAGCAGCCTCTTCCTTGTCGTTCAAAATCAATAAAAATGGTGATTCGGCAGACTTGAAAGCTTCTGAAACCACAAAGGAAAGGGAAGAACCTACAAGTCCTTTAAGGCTTATTTTTTGACTATCACTTCGAGCGGAGTCGAGAGGTTGGGCAATAGTATCCCTCAGTTTCCCGAGTTGGGGAGACTGTTCGAATAATTTGGGAATTAGGGTTTTGGTCAATCCAAAAAACTTTGCGGCAAAGATAAACCGCGAAAACTTGTGTTAAAAATGTTTTTTTAGGTTTCTTATCGTCACACTGAACTTGTTTCAGCGTCTCACTCATATGGGATTCCGTGTTATGCTTCGACTTATTTCGACTTCGCTCAATGACCAGCGCTCAGCATCCGCACGGAATGACAATTGGCTAAAGGTCCCTGAGCGGAGTCGAAGGGACATTATGGGTTCTAAACCTTAATAATACTATCCTCAACAATGGCAAAAACTTCATCCGAATCTTTAGGGTCAAGGGAATGGGTGCCCGTGAATTGACCGAAAGCAGGGAGAATCATTTGATTTTTCGATTTAAAAAAGCAGGGCAATTTGATGCGTTCCCTTCCAAAACCTTTGAGTTTAATGGAAGGATGAATATGACCGCAAAACGTAAAATAGCCCTCACGTTCTTCGGGATGATGGGTCAATAAAAAAGAGTCAATAACCAACTCTGGAAATATTGAAATCTTAAGTTTTTCGAACTTTTCGGGGGCAATAATGTCGTGGTTGCCTGCCACCAAAAGGATTTCGACAGGTGTTTTGCCTACCCAATTCTCAAACAATTCCCATTCTTTGTTGAGCGATGAATGGAACAGATCGCCCAAAAAACAGATTTGAAAAGGCTGAAAATCCGAAAAGATTTTATCCAAAAGCAGAAAGTTTTTGTGAATGGCCTTTCGGGGTACCGCTGCTCCAAATTTTCTGAAATGGGATACCTTGCCCAAGTGTACATCACTGATCAGCAGGAGTGATTTTTCCTCCCAAAACAATCCACCCAAAGAGTGTAGTTGAAACTCTTGATTATGTATTTGAATATTTTGTCTCATTTGCCTTCGATACTACAAATTTAGTTCAATTGTCATTTCGAACCGACCAGCGGGAGCGTGAGAAATCTTTTTTTTCAATGTGTTTTGGAATGAATGGGATTTCTCAATCGTTGTTACCCTCCTCATTTCGAAATGACACCTTCTCACGTTATGCTGAACTTGTTTCAGCATCTCAGGAAGATTAGATTCCGTGTCGGGGCACATAATGACAGGTGCTTGGATGTTTGTTGGTCATTTGGTTAGTTTACTCACCATCCGTTGGATGCGATCCGCCAATTTTTCGTTGGATAGTTTTTCGCGCAGCCTGTCGGTAATTATCGGGAAGGAGAGAGGTGTGGGCTGTGAACATTTTTTCCAAACTATATCTTGTTGTGCAATTCGCTCCAACGCCAATCGTAGTCGACCCTCTTCCAATTGATGCTCAAAAGTTTCGGTATAGGCTTGCTGATAGAGCAGATTATCATCTTCAAAATCACGGAACACATCAAACAATAATTCCGAACTGCTTTGCAGATGCTTCATTTTGACTCCTTTCTCGGGATAGCCCGTAAAAACCATTCCACTGATGACGGCAATATCACGGAACTTTCTGCGTGCCATTTCATTGGAGTTCAAACTTTTTTGAAGGTCGGACAACATATACTCCGGGGTAAAAAGGTTGTTGTCCAAAATTTCCTGAATGTTGATTTCCCTGTCCGATAGCAACTCAAAACCATAATCGTTAAAAGCGAGGGAGCAGGTTATCGGCATCAACAAACTGATGCGATAGGCCAAGAGACTGCTCATCCCTTCGTGAATGGCCCTACCTTCAAAAGGGTAAAACATATGGTGGTAGCCATCACGGGTCTTAAAGGTTTCTATCAAAAATTGATGTGGTTGTGGCACTATGCTTTCTTCCCGCTGCTTGGCAAACATCGGCTGCAATGCTTGTATTTCTTCCGACTGTTCCGAAAACTCCAATTCGGCCGTATACAATTCCTGCCGCAACAGTTCGGACATCTTTGCGGAAAAACTCAAACGCCCTCCCATCCAGCTGGGTACTTTGTTGGTTCTCTTTTTGGAATTTCGAACGTGTGCGGCCATCCCTTTGATCCTAATAAATTCCAGATTACGTCCTGCAAAAGTGAAAACATCGCCGGAGCTCAATTTGGAAATAAAATATTCCTCGATACTGCCAATGTATCCTCCTTTTTGATAGCGAACGGAGATGGTGGCATCGCCCACAATGGTCCCGATTTGAAACCGATGTCGCATAGCAACCGCCCTGCTGTTCACTTTGAATTTGCCATCTTCTTCAACCTCCACCTTTTTATACTCGTCGTAGCTCTTCAAACTTTGACTTCCCATCACCAAAAAATTCAACAGCCATTGCCATTGTTCTTCGGTCAAGGTCTGATAACAGAACGTTTGTTTGATTTCAGGATAGATCTCATCCGGATAAAACCCATCGGAAACCGCCAAAGTGGTCAAATATTGAATAAGGACATCAAAGCTGTTGAGGTATGGTATGCGGTCTTCCACGGCGCTGTTCAATACCGCTTTTTGCATGGCCGAAGCCTCAACTAATTCGATGGCGTGCGTGGGCAAGAAATGGATGACACTTTCTTTGCCAGGCCGGTGACCGCTACGTCCGGCACGTTGTAAAAAACGAGCTACGCCTTTGGGGCCGCCAATTTGGATCACGGTTTCCACAGGCGCAAAATCCACTCCCAAGTCCAGGCTCGATGTGCAGACCACTGCTTTTAGACTTTCGTTTCGGATGGCCTGCTCCACCCACAGTCGGGTTTCTTTGTTGATGCTGCCGTGGTGCATCGCCATTTCGCCGGCAAACTCAGGGTATTTTTCCAAGATTTTCTGAAACCAGATTTCGCATTGGCTTCGCGTGTTGGTAAAAAGCAAGGTGGTTTTACTGTTATTGATGATGGGCACCACCTGATCTAAAAGATGCAATCCCAAGTGTCCGCGCCAAGGAAAGGTTTCCATTTCCTTTGGAACAATACTTTTCACCGTGATTTTTTTGTTGAGGTTGGCCTTTACCAAGACCGAATTTTCCAATTCTGGCGATGTTGGCCCCAACAGGACTTCGCGAGCTTGCTCCAGATTTCCGATGGTTGCCGATATGCCCCAAATGCGCAGTTCTTTGCAGATAGTTTTTAATCGGGAGATTCCCAACTCCATTTGAATGCCCCGTTTGGTGCCCAAAAGTTCGTGCCATTCGTCCACCACAATGGCGGAGCAGTTCTTAAATGTTCTTTTATAGTCTTTGGATGAGAGCAATAACTGCAGACTCTCGGGTGTGGTGATCAATAGGTCGGGCATATGGGTTCGCATTTTTGCCCGTTCTTTTGTCGAAGTGTCCCCCGTGCGAATGCCCACGGTCATTTGGGTTTCCAAGTCTTGGGTGATGCGCTCTGCGGATTGTTTGATTTCCTGTGAAAGTGCTCGCAATGGCGTGATCCAGATGGCTTTTAGTCCTTTTTTGTGCTTGGTCTTGTAATCAGGATTGTTTTTGATGTAGTTAAGCACGATCGGAAACCAAAGTGCATAGGTTTTGCCGCTTCCAGTGGGAGCGTTCAAAAGGCCATGTTTGCCCTCCAAAAAGGCATTCCAACTCTCTTTTTGAAAAGGGAATGGCTTCCAATCTTGTTCTTGGAACCAATTTTCGGCGATATGGAAAAGGTTCTTTTGATTCATTTTTTATGAGATTCCTTAGTTCTGCTCGGAATCAGTGCTTTTAAATCATCCAATGAATTGGCCTCATCGATTTTTTTGTCCTTCCGCCATCTTAAAATTCTGGGAAAGCGTGTGGCAACACCACTTTTATGACGCTTGGAGGGAGCAATGCCTTCAAAAGCGATTTCAAAAACGTGCTGCGGGGTCACGCTCCGAACAGGACCAAAACGCTCCAATGTGTTTTTCTTGATCCAAGCATCCACTTGTCGAAACTCTTTGTCCGTTAAGCCCGAATAGGCCTTGGCAAAGGTGACCAGTTCTTTTTCACCTTCTTCATTTTCATACCAGAGGGCAAAGGTGTAATCGGTAAAGAGGTTGCTTCGCCGACCATGGCCACGCATAGCGTATGTGAGCACGGCATCAATAGTGAGCGGGTCGACCTTCCATTTCCACCAATCCCCTTTTTTTCGTCCCACTTGGTAGGTGGAGTCATTGTGTTTGAGCATCAGGCCCTCACTGTGTTTTTCTCTGGACAATCCCCTTTCTTTTGCCACTTCTTCCCAAGAATTGAATTGCATCCGTTCGGATAGGAGTATGGGTAATTCATTATAAGAGGTGTCGCTTCGACTACGCTCAGCGTCCCCGATGTTTCGTATTTCGGATATGAAAGTTTCCAAGATATGTCTTCGCTCCAGATACGTTTTATTCCTGATGTCCTTCCCCTTCCATTCCAAAATATCATAGACTTTCAACTTGACAGGGATTTTTTCCAACAATGATTTTGAAACGTTCTTGCGGCCTATTCGGGTCTGAAGGTCTTTAAAAGTGCCGATTTCCCCTTTGGGATACGGTAACAACTCCCCGTCCAACACGGTCCCATTTGGAATACTGCCCACAAAGGCTTCAAATTCTGGATATTTATCGGTGACGAGTTCTTCACCCCGACTCCAAACAAAGATTTCATCATTTCGTAGAATGGTTTGAGACCGAATGCCGTCCCATTTATGCTCTGCGGACCATTGGGTTGCCTGACCCAAATCTGTGACGTCGTCTTCAACGGCATATGCCAAAAAGAAGGGATAGGGTTTGGAGAGGTAATCGCTCTCTTTCTCCTCCAAAACCAAGTCGTGGAAACTGATGCGGTTCGGGTCCCAATTGCCCATTAATTTATAAGCGAGAATGTCCTCTTCGATACCCGTGGCTTTGGATAGTGCACGGGTCATCAATTTTTGACTCACTCCGATTCTGAAGCTGCCCGTAATCAGTTTGTTGAAAACAAAACGCTCGTAATAATCCAATATGGTCCAGTGTTGAAAAAGGTATTCCTTTTTTTCTGCTTCCGTTTTTTGTTTCAAGGCCATCATCTCCTGTAAAAAGGTGGTCAGTGATTTTTTTGAGCCTTTTTCTGTTGAGGGCACCACCAAAGCAATGGTCTCCGCCAGATCTCCCACAATATGATAGCTTTCCTCAAAAAGCCAAGTTGGAATATGGGATAGTTCAGCGGCCCAAGTGCGTAGCAAAGTTGTGTTCACGGGACGCGGAGGTCTTCTGTGGGACAGTATGGCGATGGTCCAAACCTTGTCTTGGTCGCTCGCTTCTTTAAAGTATTGGGACAGTGCTTGCACTTTTACGTTGGTTTTGTTGGTGCCGTCCAATGTTTTTATGAGCTTGGCAAACTGTTTCATTCCGCTTCCGATTTTTCTTGTTCGTTAGCATTGATTTCGGACAGTTCGCCTTCGTATTGCGTAGCTTCGGTTCGGGCATCGTAGCCCAATTCCATCAAATATTTGGAGAAAATGTCGGTGTAGCCGTGTGTGCAGATTATTTTTTCCGCACCTGTTGCTTCGATTGTCTGCAATAGTCCTCTCCAATCGCAATGGTCGCTCAGTACAAAACCTTTATCAAGCGCTCTCCGTCTTCGTGCGCCTCGAAAAGCCATCCAACCACTTGCCGAAGCAGTGACATATGGGACCATTTTTTTGATCCAAGTACTTCCATGGGCACTGGGCGGTGCCACAACAATGTTTCCCAAAAGATCCTCCTTTTTGGTTTCCTTGGTGATCAAATGGGTTGGTGGTAAATCAACCAAAGGCCGGAGCACTTCGGTCATGTTTTCGACCGCACCGTGTGTATGGATTTTTCCGATGGAAGTGTCCAAATGTTTGATCAGACGTTGTGCCTTCCCCAAGGAATAACCAAAAAGCACCGAGGTTTTTCCTTCCGATTGGTTTTGCGCCCACCATTGGTTGATGTCACTGAACACCTCTTTTTGTGGTCGCCAGCGAAAAGCTGGTAACCCAAAGGTGCATTCGGTGATGAAGGTGTTACATTTTACAAGCTCAAATGGAGTGGTGAGCCCATCATCTTCAATTTTGTAATCTCCGGTGAACACCCATACTTCGCCATTGTGCTCTACCCGTATTTGTGAAGAGCCCACAATGTGTCCGGCGGGATGGAAACTGAACTTCACGTTGTTTACCTTGAATGTTTCGCTCCAGTCTTTTCCTGAAATGGAAATATCGCCCAAACGATGCTTCACGATAGGAACATTCTTATGGTGGGTAATGTACTTGTTATGGCCCCATCTACTGTGATCCGCATGCCCGTGGGAAATGATGGCCTTTTTTACCGGTTTCCAGGGGTCCAAATAAACATCTGCTTTTTTACAATAGATTCCTTTGGAGGTAAATTCGAGCAAAGGTGTTTTCATAGCAGTGGTAAATTACAAATTTCTTTTGGTGCCTTTTTTAATATTTTTATCTCTATTAAACATTTATATTTGTGCCACAAAATTTGAAATATGCCGATTTTAGATCTTTACGAGCACGGAGACCATAGAAAGAATTTGGCCCATTTTGCCACTTTGGCGAGTTTGGCTGCGGTAGACGGGGAAATCAATCCAAAAGAGAAAGCCATTTTGGATAAGTTTGCCTTTAAGCTCGACATTACCGAGGAAGAATTCAAAGAGGTGATGAGAAAAGAGAACAAGTATCCTATTGAGACACCTCACAGCGGTGAGCAAAGGTATATGAGGCTATTCGAATTTTTTCAGATTATCTTCTCTGACCATGAGATTGATGATGAGGAGCGCAGAATTGTAGAAAAGTATGCTGTAGGTCTTGGTTTTTCACCAAAATCAGCTTCAGAAATCGTCGACAAATCCATCAAAATATTTACTGGAAGAATCCCTTTCGAGGATTACCACGAATTGATGCAGCGCAAGAGCTAGGACTTTGCCATAAACTCTTCTGCCTTTTCCACCATTTTTTTGCTTCCACAGAAAAAAGGAACACGTTCATGCAGTTCGGCAGGTTGTATGTCCATGATCCGTTGATAACCATCGCTGGCCTTTCCGTTGGCCTGTTCGGCCAAAAAAGCCATGGGGTTGCACTCGTACAATAAACGTAATTTGCCATTTTGGGCCTTGCTGCTTTTGGGGTACATGTAAATTCCCCCTTTGATCATGTTTCGGTGAAAGTCTGAAACCAACGATCCAATATATCTTGAAGTATAGGGTCGGTCACCTTCCTCCATTTGGCAATATTTAATGTAATCCTTTACTCCTTGCGGAAAATGAATATAGTTACCTTCGTTCACGGAGTAAATTTGACCTGTTTCCGGGAATTGCATATTGGGGTGGGATAGGTAAAAAGTACCCAGCGCAGGATTCAACGTAAAACCATTCACGCCATGTCCCGTGGTGTAAACATACATGGTGGAGGTTCCGTAGATGATGTAACCAGCAGCAATCTGGTTTTTGCCAGGTTGAAGGAAATCTTCCAAAGTTACCGGGGTTCCAACGGGTGTAATTCTTCTATAGATGGAAAAAATGGTTCCTACCGATACGTTCACATCAATGTTGGAAGAACCGTCCAAAGGGTCTATTAAAACCACATATTTATTTTGATGTTGCTTATCGAAACTATTGATGGTGATAAAATCGTCCTCCTCTTCTGAAGCAATACCACAAACAATTTCACGGTTCTTCAAGGTTTGAATAAACTTTTCGTTTGCAAGAACATCCAATTTTTGTTGGTTCTCACCTTGAATGTTAGTCTCACCTGCAGCTCCGATGATATCCACGAGCCCGGCTTTGTTCACTTCATGGTTCACTACTTTTGCGGCCAAACGAATACCGTTCAGCAATCTTGAAAGTTCTCCGGAAGTGTATTGAAATGATTCTTGGTTGGCGATGATGAACTCGCCCATGGTTAGTCGTTGTTTGTCAAACATTGCAAAAGACTGTTTTATTTACCGACAAATATCGGGCATTTTGTGAAACTACAACGTTTTCGGAGAGCTTTAATTATGTAATTTTATAACTTTGAGTTTTATTTGTAACAATTATGGAATATACAATTAGAGAAGCGCGACCAACGGATATGGAACAGGTTTTGAACTTGATCCAACAATTGGCTGATTTTGAGAAGGAATCTGATGCTGTGGAAGTCACTGAGCGGGATTTAGTGGAACATGGTTTCGGTGATCACAAGTTGTTCCATTGTTTTGTGGCAGATACACAAAATGGAATTGCGGGCATAGCTTTGGTGTACCCAAGATACTCTACGTGGAAGGGTCCGGCTATTCATTTGGAAGACCTGATCGTATCTGAAAAGATGCGAGGGAGTGGTCTGGGGACCGCCTTGTTGGATGAAGTAGTGAAGTATGGTGCCAGATTAGGGGTAAAACGCATTTGTTGGGAGGTGTTGGACTGGAACGAACCCGCCATTGCCTTTTACGAGAAAAAGGGAGCCAATGTGCTTAGAGATTGGGATGTGGTTCAATTGGATGAAAAAGGAATCAAAAATTATATGGAAAGCCTAAACTAGGCCGACCAAATATCAGAATATAAAATACATGAGGGTATTTAAGTTTGGAGGAGCATCGGTCCAAGATGCGGATGCGGTAAAAAATGTAGTGAACGTTTTACAGGAGGTAGGTTACAACGATACATTAGTGGTCATTTCTGCCATGGGCAAGACCACCAATGCCATGGAAAAGGTGGTGGAATCTTATTTTAACGATAGGGATCAGGTGAATGCCTCCATTCAAGAAGTTATGGATTACCACCATGGAATCTTGTCCGATCTTTTTCAAAACGCGGGCCATCCGGTGTATGCAAAAGTGAAAGTTCTTTTTGAAGAAGTAAAAGGATTTTTGGCCTGGAACAAATCACCTAAATATGCTTTTGTGTATGACCAGGTGGTGTGTTATGGCGAATTGTTGTCCACGACCATCGTGAGTGCTTACCTAAACGAAATCGGTATTGCCAACGTATGGTTGGATGTGCGTACAATGATCAAAACGGACAACAGCAATAGGGATGCCCAAGTAAATTGGGAACGTACGCAACAAGAAGTGGTCGCCCAAGTGGATAGATCCAAATTGAATATTACCCAAGGTTTTTTGGGAAGCGATGACAACAACTTTACCACTACGTTGGGCAGGGAAGGTTCCGATTACTCCGCAGCAATTTTGGCCTATTGTTTAAATGCGGAATCGGTCACGATTTGGAAGGATGTTCCGGGAGTGTTGAATGCGGACCCCAGAAACTTTGAGAATGCCCAATTGTTGGATAAAATTTCGTATCGCGAAGCCATTGAACTTGCATTTTACGGAGCTTCGGTAATTCACCCTAAAACCTTGCAGCCTTTACAGCGCAAGGAAATTCCCTTAAAAGTAAAATCGTTTGTGAATCCCAAGGACAAAGGGACCACTGTTGGAAAAGGAAATGGCATAGAACCAAAAGTTCCCTGCTTCATAGTAAAGAAGAATCAAGTCCTGCTAAAATTGTCTTCTCTGGACTTTTCCTTCATTGTTGAGGATAACATCAGCGAAATCTTCAAACTATTTTCTGACCATCGACTTAAAGTGGACTTGATCCAGAATTCAGCTATCAGTTTCTCGGTTTGTTTGGACAATAAGTTTAGGGGGTTGCCACCTCTATTGGAAGAATTAAAACGAAAATTCAAAGTGGTGTGCCACGAGGACGTATCTCTTTATACCATCCGTCATTTTAACGATGAATCCGTCAAATCCCTTCAAAATGGAAAGTCCGTTTTGGTGGAACAAAGAGGCAAGGAAACTGTTCAGTTGGTTGTAAAATAAGGGGTTAGCCTTAATAATCGGTTAACAAGAGCTCTTAGGTTTATTTTCTATCTTTACAGGTACCTAAAAACTTTTTTTATGGGTTTGGTTTCTGCTAAAGAGGTGGCGAAAGTCATCCATCTGGACAAATATGGCATTTTGGGCACGTTTGTGGGATGGCTGTTGATGAAAGCCACCCGAATTAGTACCATCAATAGATTTTACGATAAAAATAAAGACCTTTCCGGTCCAGAATTCCTGGATGCCATTTTAGATCACTACGAAATCGATTTTGACATTCCGGAAGAGGATTTAAAAAGGCTTCCTAAATCCGGTCCGTATATCACCATTAGTAACCATCCTTTGGGTGGAATCGATGGCGTATTGCTGCTCAAACTATTATTGAACGAACGACCCGATTATAAAATAATCGCTAATTTTTTATTGCACAGGATAGAGCCTTTGAAGCCCTATATTATGCCCGTGAACCCTTTTGAAAACCACAAGGACGCCAAGAGTAGCATCGTGGGTTTCAAGAATGCGCTAAAGCACCTTCGCGACGGTCATCCCTTGGGAATTTTTCCTGCTGGGGAGGTGTCTACCTACCGAGATGGAAGATTGGTTGTGGACCGGCCTTGGGAAGAAGCGGCGATAAAATTGATACGAAAGGCCGAGGTGCCCGTGGTGCCCATTTATTTTCATGCCAAGAACAGCAGGTTATTTTATAGGTTGTCCAAAATTGATGATGTCTTTCGAACGGCAAAATTACCTTCGGAGCTTACTTCGCAAAGCCGTCGTCCTATCAAGGTCCGCATAGGTCAGCCGATTGCGGTAAATACCCAAAACGAGGAAGAAACTTTGGAGGATTTTGCCGAGTTGCTTCGAAAGAAAACTTATTTATTGGCCAATGCTTTTGAAAAAGAGCGTTTTATCGATAAGGTCCCAACGTCCCTTAAAATTCCAAAACCGCCCAAGAAAATAGCCACTGCGATTAGTGCAAAGGTGCTGGAAGGTGAGATTGAAAAGCTGAGGGAAAAGGATTGTCGTATGCTGCAGAGCAAGAACTATGAGGTGTTTTTGGCCCAGGCCAAGGACATGCCCTTTTGCTTGAACGAAATTGGCCGTCAGCGAGAGGTTACCTTTCGGGAAGTGGGGGAGGGGACAAACAACGCCATCGACCTTGATAAGTTTGATTCCTATTACCACCATTTGTTTTTGTGGGACGATGATTCCAAAGCGATTGTGGGGGCCTACAGAATGGGATTGGGTTCGGAAATCTTCAAAAAATATGGGATAGATGGTTTTTACCTTCAGGACCTTTTCCGGTTCGAGCCCGAACTTTATGGTATGATGGAGAAGTCAATCGAGATGGGCAGGGCTTACATCGTAAAGGAGTATCAGCAAAAACCCATGCCTTTGTTCCTACTTTGGAAGGGCATTGTACATACGACATTAAGGCATCCAGAGCATCGATATTTGATTGGCGGTGTGAGCATCAGTAACCAGTTTTCAAACTTTTCGAAGTCACTGATGATAGAGTTCATGAAATCGAATTATTGGGATCCTTATGTGGCACAATATATTCGCCCTAAAAAGGAATTTAGGGTAAAGCTAAAAGATGCCGATAAAGAATTTGTGTTCGATGAGACCCAGGCCGACCTTAATAAGTTCGATAAGTTGATAAGCGAAGTGGAACCGGGAAGTCTTCGTTTGCCGGTTTTGATTAAAAAATACATCAAACAAAACGCCAAAGTGGTTGCCTTTAACGTGGATCCGTTGTTCAATAACTCTGTGGACGGATTAATGTATATCCGTATTGCAGATTTGCCCGAGAGTACGGTCAAGCCGGTTATGGAAGAGTTTCAGGCCGAGCTGGAACGTAAGGCCGAAGGAAATGGTGTTGCGGAGGAGGGCTAATCTACCCCAACCCTTTTACTTCTTCTTTCGAACAGGAGATTGTCTTTCCATACACCGTTGATCTTTCCAACACGTTCACGTTTTCCAATATAACGGAAACCTACTTTTTCATGTAGTTTGATGCTTCCTGTGTTCTCTGGAAATATACCGGATTGTATGGTCCAAAATCCTGCCTTTTCACTTTCATCGATCAAACGCTGCATCAGTAGTTTTCCGACGCCTTTACCGCGGCTTTTAGCAGAAATATAAACACTCACTTCGGCCACTCCACCGTACACACAGCGGCTGGAAACAGGTGATAGTGCCGCCCAACCCACAATTATAGCATCATGCTCTGCAACTAAACGGCACGCTGTAATATGTGCATTGTCCCATTGTTCGTAAGAAGGTGCATTAGTCTCAAAAGTGGCAAAACCGGTGGCGATTCCTTCCAAATATATACTGGAGACCTCTTGCCAATCCGAAGGCATCATATTTCTGACGATCATACCTGAGTTATTAATTGCAATATTACGATGAATAGGTGTTTAAAAAAAGCCAGATAGTTTATCTGGCCTTAATTTTTTTAGAACCAAGGCTTTTTGCCAACCTGATACGTGTTGTAGAACTCTTCATCAGTTTTTGTGAGATAGATGATGCCCTCTATCAATCCGATAATCCATGCTGCCGAGGCACCGATTCCGCAGGTAATGGCTCCCAAAATAATTGTTACACCCAACAAGATAAAACCTTCTTTGTTGTAGCCTAATATAAATTTGTGAACTCCAAAACCTCCAAGTAAAATGGCTAAAATACCAGATAGGATTTTTTTGTTATCACCTCCTGCACTTTGAATTCCTTCTTTGAATTCATCTGCAGTTTTTTTTGCTTCTTCTTTAAAATCGCTCTTTGCTTCTTCAGCTTTATCGCCGAAGTCCTTTTTTTCTTCTGACATATGTTTATTCAATATCTTGGTTAATGAGGGCTAAATGTAGCAAATAAATCAATACTTAGAGGAATGCTTTATCAACAGGTTCCCAAAGTTCCAGTTTGTTGCCTTCGGGATCCAAAATCCAACCGAATTTACCATATTCGTACTCTTCTATTTCCCCGATCACGGTAACCCCTTCTTTTTTTAGGACTTCGAGCAGTTCCACTAAATTCTCTACCCTAAAGTTCATCATAAACTGTTTTTCACTGGGTTTAAAGTATTCCGTTTTCTCGTCCATTGGGCTCCACTGGGTGGAACAATCGTTGCCTTCTTGATCCTTCCACGGAAAGGTACAGCCGTATTGGTCGGTATCCAATCCCAAATGGTTTTTGTACCATTCTTTTATGTGTTTTGGGTCCTTGCTCTTAAAGAAGAATCCTCCTAATCCTGTTACTCTGTTTTTCATGATTTTTTAGTGTTTTTTTCATACAGCGTAATCCAATCCTGTGGTGTCATTTTTTTGCAAAGTGCTGCAATTAGCGTGTAAGGAATGTTATTGATGTTCTTAAATCGGATACAGCTTTTTCCCATATCCAATTTTGTTTCTATGTGTTTAGGGTATTCCCCAACAAACCAATCCAGCAAAGCTCTATTGGCATAAATTCCCATATGGTACAGGGCAACAAAGTTTTTCTGTGATGCAATATTGATAAAGGGAAGAGGAAGTTTAGGGTTACAATGATATCCATCTGGATATGTGGAGTGTGGGACCACAAACCCGATCATTCCATAGTTGATGCATTCTTCAAATCCGGCGGGCAAATTCTGTTTTACGGTTTCCCGAAGTTTGGAAATGGCCTCTTTTCGTTCCTGAGGTAATTTTTCGATGTACTCATCGGGCGTTTTGGCTTCTATGGTCATATCTGGTCAGGTTTTATCCAATACCAGAGCCAAAAGCAGGATAGAATTGGTTCTTAAAGTTAAGAAAATCTTTCTTTGACCTTATCAACAATGGTTTGGGCCAATTTCTCTTTGCTTTCCACTGTCCAACCAGCTACGTGTGGGGTAAGCAGAACGTTTTTTGCTTTTCGCAAGTATTTAAAGGCCTTTGGCTTTTGGGCGAACATATTTTCGAAGGATTTTTTCTCGTACTCGAGTACATCCAGTCCAGCTCCCAGCACTTTTCCCGATTTTAATGCTTCGACCAAATCGTCGGTAACCACACATTTGCCCCGAGCAGTGTTCAGTAGCCAGAACGGTTTGTGGAATTTTTCTATAAAACCCGTGTTTATCATGCCCATGGTCTGCTCGGTCTGGGGTACGTGCAAGCTAACGACATCGGATCGTTGTTGAAATTCCATGATTCCCACTTGACGTGCGTTTTCATCTCCAAGACCACCGACAATATCGTAGCAGATGACCTCAACATCAAAACCCCGTAATTTTTTGGCAAACGTCTTGCCCATATTTCCATAACCGATAATCCCCACCGTTTTGCCATCGAGTTCAACACCTCTGTTCTGCTCGCGCTTCCACTTTCCTTTTCGCACTTGGCGGTCCGCCTTGCCCATATGGTTCATTAGGGAGAGCAGCATGCCCAACGCGTGTTCTCCCACCGCGTTTCGGTTGCCTTCCGGGGCAGAGGCCAGAAATATCCCCTTGTATTTTGCGTAGTCAGTATCAATGTTCTCCAAGCCAGCCCCCACTCTTCCAATGAATTTAAGGTTGGTGGCTTTTTCCAGAAATTGTTGGTCTATGGTAAACCTGCTGCGGATGATGATACCATCGTATTCGTAGATTTTCTTTTCTACTTCCTCTTTGGTAGAGGTGTAATCTTCGTGGTTTTCGAACCCGAGCTGGGAAAATTGTTCAATCAGCAATGGGTGATTGGTGTCTAGGTGGAGAATTTTCATGGGGGTAAATATACAACTCCTATATTTTTGGATAATGGGTTTGTGTCTTTTTGTGCTGTACATTGCCCGTGTGGGCCGTACTCATCTTTTCAAAAAGGAGCACATGCACCTCTTCACCATTTTTGGTCATAGGGTTATGCTCTACGCCCTTGGGCACCACAATGATCTCACCTTCGTTCACGACCTCTGTCCGGTCACGAAATTGCATGTAGAGCGTCCCTTTGATAACCTGGAACAATTCGTCTTCATTCTCGTGGGCATGCCAGACAAATTCACCTTGCAATTTGGCCAAAAGCACCTGCATATCATCAACAATGGCAATTTGGTGGGGATGCCATTGTTTGGTAAACTCGGTGTGTTTCTCTTTTAGGTTGATGGATTTCATGGCTAGAATTATATTCCCAAAATCATTTTAGCTATCCAAAAATAGATCAGGATCCCAAAAATATCGTTGCTGGTGGTGATAAAGGGGCCTGTGGCGATAGCCGGGTCAATGTTTCTTTTGTGAAGGAACATGGGGATAAAGGTCCCTATCAGACCAGCGACCACGATCACGACCACTAAAGATAGCGAAATGGCCAAGGCGGTTGCAAAAGATCCTTTCCATATCCAAGTAAAGAGCAATAACAGCAGCGCCAAAATAAGTCCGTTTAGCAGTGCCAATAACATTTCTTTCAGCAAATGGTTTCCAACACTGCCCTTGAGGTCGTCGTTGGCAAGACCTTGCACAACAATGG
This sequence comes from uncultured Allomuricauda sp., assembly GCA_963677115.1. Lineage (GTDB taxonomy): Bacteria > Bacteroidota > Bacteroidia > Flavobacteriales > Flavobacteriaceae > Flagellimonas. The sequence goes on along the minus strand of OY781874.1, from coordinate 998,290 downwards.
CACTTGACTGCACTCCGACATTCCCTGCCATCGCGGCAATCAATGGAGTAAAAAAGAACAACACCGCGTGTTTGGAGATCATATCCTCAAAGGTTCCCATAATGGCCGCTGCACTCAAACCGCCCAATAGGCCCAAAATCAACCAAGGTAACCGTGCGCGCGTGAGTATCCAGATGCTATCATTTACTTCTACATCCTGAGAGATACCTGCTGCCATTTGATAATCCTTGTCGGCCTCTTCACGAATCACATCTACAATATCATCAATGGTGATACGGCCCACCAAGCGTCCTATTTCGTCTATTACCGGAATGGCCTCCAAATCGTACTTGGACATGATCCTGGCCACTTCTTCCCCTTTTTCGTTGACATTTACGGAATCGACCTTAGGAATATAAATGTCCTTGATATGACTTTTGGTGGATGCTGTAAGTAAATCTTTTAGAGAAAGACGTCCCTTTAGTTTGCCTTCGTCATCTACGACATATATGGAATGTACCCTGGTCACATTTTCTGCTTGGGCCCGCATTTCCTTTACACAATTGGTAACTGTCCAATTCTCGTTTACCTTTACCAATTCCTTTGCCATAAGACCACCCGCAGAATCCTCCTCGTAGCGCAAAAGGTCCACGATGTCCTTGGCGTGCTCGCGATCTTCAATTTCCGAGATTACTTCTTGAACGAGTTCTTTTGGAAGTTCGTTGATGATATCCGCGGCATCGTCCGTGTCCAGTTCCGAAAGCTCTTCCGCGATTTCCTTGGCAGTAAGATTTTTAAGCACCGCCTCACGGATGTCTTCGTGCATTTCAGCAAGAATGTCCGAGGTTTTTTCACTGTCAAGTAGCTTGATCAGATAAGTGGCTTCCTCGACTTCCATTTCGTCCGCTATTTCCGCAATATCGGCATAGTGGAACTCCTTCATCATTAATTGAAGTTCGGCGTCCTTGTTCTCGGCGATCAGTTCCCTGATCTCTTCTAAAAGTTCGTCTGTGAGTTTAAACGGAGTCATCGGCTATCTTCTGTGTCAAGGTTACAAAATCAGCTACGCTTAGCTGTTCCGGACGTTGGTCAAAGATAGCATCTTCTTTTAGATTATGGGAGAGGTTGAAGACTTTAAGACTGTTACGAATAGTTTTTCGCCTTTGGTTAAACGATGATTTCACCACTTTAAAGAAAAGGCGTTCGTCGCAGGGTAGGTTCAACTCCTTTTTCCTTGTTAAACAAAGCACACCGGAATCCACCTTTGGGGGCGGGTCGAAAACACCCGGAGGCACGGTAAATAAGTATTCAGCGTCGTAATAGGCTTGAACCAATACGGAGAGGATGCCGTACGTTTTGTTTCCAGGTCCTTCGCAAATGCGTTTGGCCACTTCTTTTTGGAACATTCCCGAAAATTCGGGTACCTGTTTCCGGATTTCCAGCATTTTAAATACAATCTGGCTGGATATGTTATAGGGAAAGTTACCTATAATCGCAAATTGTTCCTCCCCATACAGATCGGTAAGATCAAACTTGAGGAAATCGGCCTCAATGACATTCAAGCGATTGTTTTGTTTTAAAATAGCGGCGTGCTCCAAAGGAAAACTGTGGTTGAGGTACACAATGGATTCTTCGTCGAGATCCATGGCCACCAAGTCCAGATCACGTTGAAGGAGGTGCTTGGTGAGCACTCCCATGCCGGGCCCGATTTCCAATACATTTTTGTATCCTTCCAAAGATAGGGTCTGCGCAATTTTTTGGGCTACGGTTTCATCTTTAAGAAAATGCTGGCCCAAATGCTTTTTTGCCTTTACGGCACCATCTTCCTGCACATATTTATTCTTGTGTGGGGCGCCATTGGAGTACTTCTTGTTTTTCTTTTTGGACACGGCCGGTTTTTTTGCAAGTTAGTTGGAATTTTCGATATAGATCCAAGCTTCATCCCCAGAATCCAAAGGAAATTTTTGGCGTTTGTACGCACTGGTTTCATAAATATCCGCCTTTTTTAGGTCTATGTCATTCACTTCGTAGGCTACACCTTCAACTTTATCCGTTGGATCGTTGGTGTTGATGACCAACGGGTAACGCCCATAAATGGCATTTTCCAATTTTTTAAAACCTAAAACGGAATCGGTTTTTCCCTTGAGCAAACGGCCAAAAATATAGTGTTGTACTTGATGGTCCTGGAGTGTTCCGTAGGAAAATAAATATTCCAAAATGGTTAAGGTATTTGTTGACTGATGACTTCCAGTTCTGTTCTAAAGGCAACGAATTTGTTGGGAAACATTCGCTGTGCTTGGGCACGTAAATGTTCCGCATCCTCTTTGTAATAGGCTTCCAAAGTGTCCCTGCTCTGGGTGGTATATTGTATGGAATAGGTGATTCCACCCATATCTTCCTCTACCAATACCTTTACCATTTTGGCGTGTGAAAATTTTCCCGTGGCCAGCATATCGGGGATGTGCTTGTCCTTCATCCAATCCAACCATTGGTCGTGAACACTTTTATCTATATTGATGGTAACGTTGTAAATGAGCATTTGCTTCTTCTGTTTTCTTTGAGGGTAAAATTAATTGATTGCATCCCCACGCAGCCTTCTAAAATTCTTACGGGCTTGGGTAAAATAGTAACTGTCCTGATAGTTGTAGATGATTTTCTCGTAATGGCTTTTTGCCTTTTCGGGTTCGTTCAAGGTTTTTTCGTACAGTTCTCCCAAGGCAAAATGGGCATCGTCGGCCAAAATGCCATCCCCATAAAACTCTACTATTTTTTGATAGTTGAATTCGGCACTTTCGTAGTTTTTCTGCCCCACCAATAGTTCGGCCTGTTTCAGCAAGGCCTCGTCCTCGATTTTTTCTCCTTTATGATTTTGTAAAATATCCTCTAGCACCTCAATGGCTTCTTTATCCTTATTTTGATAGGCCAGCAAATCCGCTCTGGCATACTTTTTCAATGCGGTTTGTGTGGAATCTTCCAATGAATTGTCCGAAATCAGCAAACTTAATTGCATCGCATCGTTGGCAATGAGTTGAGAGGTTGAGCTGCGCAACACCTTAAGTTGCGTGAGGGCCCAGTCAAAATCACCTTTATAAAAACTGGTCTGTGCCACTTTGAACCGGGCATCTTGGCCAAGTACATCGTTTTTGACGCTTTTTTGTACCTGTGTAAAAAGAATCAAGGCTTCGTTGAACCTTTGGTCGAACACCAGAATGTCACCGAGCGCCAACTTCACATAAGCCATCGTCATTCGGCCCATGGGGAGTTCCAAACTTTGTTTGAGCATCGCAATAGCGGGTTCGGGCTGTTCTTTTCTAAAGGTCAGGAAGTTCGCATATGCAACCTGAAGCTGAAGGGTTTGACTTTGGTTGCCGTATGTTTCCACCAAGTCTTCAAATTGTTTCTCTACTTCTTTCAACACTTTTTCCGTAGGGTTTTCCAAAGCAATATCAATCAAGCTGAGTTCCGCATTGAGTTTTGTCCGTGGGTTCTCGGTAATGTCCACAATATATTCGTAAATCTCGGTGGCGGTTTCCAAGTCTTTATCTTCCAAAGCTATGCTTCCCAAGTTTTCCAGTCGGTCAACGGATTGCCCCTCGCTTCTTTTAAAAATGGCCTTTTCTTGACTGAAAGCACTGTTGTATTGTTTTTGTTGTACAAAAAGCCAACTTAACAACTCATTCCAGAGAATATCTGGGGCTTTCTGTGCATTTTGAAGCAGTACTTTTCGCAAGAGTACGTTGTTTTCATTTGAAGGGTCCTCGGAGATAAAATCGTCGATATTGCGGAGTACGTTGGAACGGGATGTTCGTCCCTCCCAAATAAGATTGAGGTAGGATTGGTACATTTTTGCGATGTCGCCCTGTTCCCCATAAATGCGTGCCAATTGAAAATCGTAGTTGAGGTCTGGTTTCAATTCCATTGCCTTGGTGTAGGCTTGGATGGCATAATCCAGCAGGGCATATTTTTGGAAGCGATAGCCTACACTGTACCCGTAGTTGGGATTATCCTCTATTTTGTTGATGGCTTTATCATAGTAGGTATTGGCCTTTTCCGCTTCATTTTTTAGGGTGAAATTGTATCCTAGCTCAATATAAAACGTGGGGAAGGCGTAGCTGTCCCCTATTTTTTGAAGTAAAAATGATTCGGCATCGTCATAGCGTTCCAATTGTTGGTAGCAGGCCACCAATCCCTCGGCATAGTCCGTGCGCCTTGGATTGGTCTCTACCAATTTTTCGTAGAACACCACAGCTTTCTCGTAATCACCATCCTGAAAGTATTGTTTGGCCAAGAAATCTTCTTGGGCCGTTCCAATACCTCCTGACAGCATCAATATGAGAAATAAAAGACGTCGCAATAGCTTGTTTTCTTTCAAATATAACGCAGAAATGTGGGGGATTCTGTTAAGCGAATCCAAATTAATGGTGGAAAACCTTAATCGATGGTGTCAAAACCGCAGTAAGGAACCAAAACCTCGGGTATTTTTATGCCCTCATCGGTCTGATAGTTCTCCAAGATTCCGGCCAAAACCCTGGGCAATGCCAATGAACTTCCGTTCAAGGTATGGGCCAATTGGCTTTTGCCATTTTCGTCCTTGTAACGTAATTTTAGGCGGTTGGCCTGAAAGGTTTCAAAATTGGATACGGAACTGATTTCCAACCAACGATCCTGAGCAGTCGAGAATACTTCAAAATCAAAAGTCAATGCAGAAGTGAAGCCCAAATCCCCTCCGCAAAGACGAAGGATTCTATAGGGCAATTTCAATTCACGAAGAATATTTTTTACGTGCTCCACCATTTCATCCAAGGCTTGGTATGAATTGTTAGGGTGCTCCAATCGCACGATTTCGACTTTGTCGAACTGGTGCAAACGGTTCAAACCACGAACGTGTGCCCCATAACTTCCTGCTTCGCGACGGAAACAGGGGGTGTACCCGGTATATTTGATGGGAAAATCACTTTCTGCCAACAAATCCCCGCGATGCAAGTTGGTCACAGGTACTTCGGCGGTTGGAATGAGGTACAGATCATCGGCCTGTACGTGGTACATTTGCCCTTCTTTGTCCGGCAACTGACCTGTTCCATAACCGGAATCTTCGTTTACCATAAGTGGCACCTGCATTTCAGTGTAGCCCGCTTCGGTGTTTTTGTCCAAGAAATAGGAAATCAAGGCACGCTGTAAACGGGCGCCTTTTCCTTTGTACACTGGAAAACCTGCGCCCGTTATTTTAACACCTAGCTCAAAATCGATGATATCGTATTTTTTCGCCAATTCCCAGTGTGGAAGTGCACCATCAGACAAGGTCGGGATGTCACCTTCCTTGAAAATTTCTTCGTTGTCTTCCTCGGAATTACCAGCAGGAACGGATTCGTGAGGAACGTTGGGTATCAAATACAATTGCTGCTGAAGTTCATCCGCAGTAGTGTTGAGGTCATCACCCAATGTTTTGGATGCTTCTTTGAGTCCAGCGGTTTTTTCTTTTAGAACATTGGCTTCTTGGGCCTTTCCAGTTTTGAAAAGTATGCCAATTTCTTTGGAAAGCTTGTTGGATTCGGCCAAGGTAGCATCGAGTTCCGTTTGGATGGAACGTCTTTTTTCGTCGAGTTCCAAAACCTTTGATATCATAGGTGCAGCATCGATATTGCGCTTTTTTAACGCAGTGATGATACTTTCCTTGTTTTCCCTGATGTTCTGTATTTGAAGCATGGCCTTGTTTTGTGGCGCAAATTTAATTTAATCTGTAGAAGTGCCCAACTTTATTCTTTGGAGGAGGGTAGAATCCAATCGTTATGGGCAAAATGTTTCCAAGGAACGCTGGCCAAATCAACGGAGGGATCAATAAATTGTTGATATTGTTTTTGGTTTATTCTGACCTTGTTTTCCGCAAAAACCTGGATTTCTTCACCTTGTTCGGCATATTCTTTTTTGAGGTGTTGGGCAAACTGCCAAATAAAGTCGGGGTAACAGGCTACCCTGCGTTGTTGTTTTTTGGTAAGATAATCGTTCAGCTTGATTTTGGTGGTATCCTTGGTTTGGATATTCACCGCCTTAAATGTGATGCTTCCGCCACGGCTACGCAACATCATCCGCCAGCTCAAACGATGGCCTTCTTCGGTCCACAGTACATCATCTTGGAAGAAATGGTGCCGTAATGGCAAAACCAGTTGGAATAGAAAATAGATGCCCAAAATCGTCAATGTGATATTTTTTGTCTTCGGAATGATTATTTTGGTCTCTGGAACTATCGTTTTGGTCTTTAAAAATATGTTCCGGATGGTCTGTGGTTCAAAAAAGAAGACGATAAACGCTAAGGATAGGTAGGGGAATATCCCAATTTGGAATACGATGCTATTGAACAGATGGAAAAAGATGGCCAACACAAAAGCGATTTTGCGCGTAGGTTTCCAAAGTAGGGCGGGCACGATGAGCAAATCAAAGAAAATCCCGAAGAATGCCACTATTCTATGTACCCATGCCTTTTGAAGAAAATCACCGATTAAAAAGTAATTCTTTTTGGAGCTCATGAGCACGTCTATCATGCTAAAATCCAACCAATCTGCATACAGTTTTGCTATGGATGCGTAGGTGTATACAATGAAGAGTTGCAGGATAATGGTCCGCCGTATCCAATTGTACATGGATTGTGAGCGTAACTCTGGATTCAATCTTGTATCTATGGAAGCGTCCCTACCCGCCGGCAAAAATGCCATGATGTAGGCGAGCAACATCAACAAATAGTAATGGTTGTTGTAAGATGTTTTTTGCATAAAATACACGCCGGACCAAAGGATGGCAAATGCCAATGCGCTAAACCGGTATTTAAACCCTAAAGCAATCATAAGCCCCAACGTGCCCATTACGGCGAAATAGATGTGCATTCCGTTGCCGGGCAACGGTTGCAACCATTCAAATCCGATAAAGGAAAAAGTGAATTCAGGTTCCACCAAGGTTCGGCGCACCCAACCTGTAGCTATGGCACCATAACATTCTGCGCTGACCAATAACCCATAAAAAACCCGGAAAACCACAAGTTGTGCATTGTCGATTTTCTTAAATAGAAATTGGTCCAGCATTTACTTGGAGATTAAGTCCAACGAGTGGTTCTTGTCCTTTTTCAGTTGTTCCTTAAGTTCTTCAATGGAATTGAACTTATGCTCGTCACGGATGCGGTGCAACAGCTGCACTTGAATTTTTTTATCGTAAAGGTTTCCTTCAAAATCAAAAAAATTGACCTCAATGCTTTTTTGGGAACCATCTACGGTAGGATTAAATCCAATGTTCATCATTCCAAAAAACTCTTTGCCGTTAAGTTGACTTTTGACAACGTATGCTCCATTTTTTGGAATGAGCTTATATTCTTCTTCAATATGAAGATTGGCTGTTGGGAAGCCGAAATCTCTTCCCAGACCCTTTCCTTTTTTTACGGTTCCTGTAAGCATATAGGAGTAGCTCAAATAGTTGTTCGCAGTTTCCACATCTCCTTCCAAAAGGGCCTTTCTGATTTTTGTGGAGCTCACGGAAACATCATCGATTTCCTGAGCGGGAATTTCTTCTACCTCAAATTCGAAGGTATTGCCGAATGCGATCAGGTCTTGGATATTGGCATTTCGGTTACGCCCGAACCTGTGGTCGTACCCGATGATGATTCTTTTACTTTTGATATTGTTCACAAGGATGTCACGAACAAAATCTACGGCAGAAAGCCTAGAAAATTGTTTGGTAAACGGATGTATGATCAAATAATCCAGCCCCAAGGTTTTCAAAATCTGCTTTTTCTCTTCAAGGGTGTTCAGCAATTTAATGTCCACATCTTTCTGTAATACCATCCGCGGATGTGGGAAAAAAGTGAGTACCGTTGACTTCAGGCCCGTATTTTTGGCACTATTTGTGAGGCGTTCCAATATCTGGCGGTGTCCCAAGTGTACGCCATCGAACGTTCCTATTGTCACCACGGTGCGGTGCGGAATGTCCTTAAAACCAGAAATGTTGTGGATTGTTTCCAACTTAAATTAAAGAAATAAAAAAGGCTTACATTTGAAATTATACTATGCCCTAACCGTGTATGAAAGCTAAATTACATCTTGTTTTTTCAATAACCATATTTTTTAGCTGCTTTTGCATGTTTGGGCAGCAAGGTTATTGGAGGACAGTACCTAACCAGCCCAACCTACGAAGTGCTTCCCTTGCAGATATTTCGCAAGCTACAAAGGTTTTTTCTTTGGACAAAAATGCCTTTTCAAAGCAGGTAAAATCTTTTTCTAAGGCAAAGTCGATAGGTACAATGGTATACCTTCCCAATGGGGAAGGTGTCATTGTTCCGTTTACTTTGAAGGAGACATCCGTACTGCATCCTGATCTTGCCAAAAAATATCCCAACATAAAATCATACACCGGGATAAGTTTGGATGGGAGATACAAGGTAAAGTTGAGCAGTTCCCACAAAGGGCTACAATCCATGGTCGTGGACTTACAGAACAATAAAACAGCTTTTATGGAGCCGGTTTCCAACGTGCCCGACACCTATGTCATTTATGATAAGGAAGACGGGCTTTCCTCCAAATTGGATTTTATCTGTGCAACTGCAAAGGACCTCTTTGGCTCTGGAGGCAAATCATCGGGGGCTTCTGCTAAGACGATTGTTCCCTTGGTAGATGGACAAATTTTACGAAAATATAGGATAGCCGTTTCCGCTTCGGGAGAATATACTCAGGAAATGGGAGGTACAGTTGCGGATGCCTTGGCGGGTATAAATGCAACATTGACTCGGGTCAATGAAGTTTTTGAAACAGATTTGAGCGTGACCTTAGAACTTATCCCCAATAATGATGAAATCATTTTCACCAATCCCAATACAGATCCGTACGGTAACAGTTTAAATTCTGAAGTGCAATCTACCATTACCTCTAGGATCGGAGAGGGGAATTATGATGTTGGACACCTTTTTCATAAGGTTGGGAAAGGTCTGGACAATGGAAATGCTGGATTTATTGCCTCGGTCTGTGTCGACAACAGGAAGGGAAGTGCTTTTTCTGCGGCCAATAATCCCCAGGGGGAGGTTTATGATCTGGATTACGTAGCGCATGAACTTGGGCATCAATTTGGAGCCAACCATACATGGTCGTTCGAGTCGGAGGGGACCGGGGTGCAAGCAGAACCTGCAAGTGGCTCCACAATAATGGGGTATGCCGGAATCGTTACAGGAAATAACGTGGCGGCCGATGGCGATGATTACTTTCATTTTTATAGCATCTTGCAAATTTCCACTTATCTGGCAACGACTTCTTGCGCCCAAACGATGGCATTGGTGAATTCTCCGCCGGTTTTAACGCCTGTTGATGATTATATGATCCCCAAGGGAACCGCTTTTGTTTTGGAGGGTAGTGCTACGGACCCGGATGTCGGGGATGTGCTTACCTATACTTGGGAACAAATAGATGATGGCTTGGTTACTAGGGCATCCTTTGGTTCTTTGAACCCTAGTGGGGCCAATTTTAGGTCTCTTCCGCCAAGTACCTCACCAATACGATATTTTCCTAGACTATCTCAAGTGGTACAAGGAAATCTCACACAGACCAACCCAGTATTAGGCGCGGCGTGGGAAACCGTTTCCGAAATAGAACGAAATCTTGTTTTTGCCTTTACTGTGCGTGATAATGTGGAAGGAGGAGGGCAGGTGGTCTCCGATGTTCTCAATGTAAGAGTGTTAAAGTCTTCGGGCCCTTTTTCGGTAACCTCCCAAACTGAGGCGCAAGTATATCGGGCCGGTTCCGTACAAGAGATAACATGGGATGTGGCCAATACGGATCTTACTCCGGTAAATGCTCAATACGTGGATGTATTCCTCTCTTTGGACGGAGGCCTTTCTTTTCCCATAACACTTTTGGAAAATACCCCTAACGATGGTTCGCAGGAAATCCTTTTGCCCGGAAATGTAACAGATGCTGGGAGGATTATGGTAAAGGCCAGGGATAATATATTCTTTGCTGTAAATAGTTCGGATTTTATTATTGAACAATCCGAAGTTGTCTTAAGTTTTGAATCGTTGGAGTATGAAGTTTGTCAACCAGATGATATCATAATTCCTTTTACCTATGAAACCTATGCGGGTTTCAGTGAGAACTCTACATTTTCGGCGGATGTGCCAGCGGGATTAACGGCAAACTTTGCCCCGACCGACGCAACGGTGGATGAAACTCCTGTAGAGTTGACGTTGTCCAATACAGACAATATTGCCCCAGGTGTATATGATATTACTATTTCTTCCATGTCGGCCTCGGTTACTAAAAGTGTTGTTGTTTCCCTTAGCGTTCAAGATGGCAGCTTTCCTGGTATTGCATTGTTGTCGCCCGCAAATGGGGAAGTGGGAATTTCTTTAGATGCCGAGCTTAAATGGGAGGAGAATGTCCTATACTCGAGCTACGATGTTGAGGTGGCCACCGATGCTGGGTTTACGGATATGGTTGAGTCTGCATCAACTCCGTCCACAACTTTTAAAACCAATAGTTTGGGGGGCGAAACCGAATATTTTTGGCGGGTGAGACCCAACAACGGCTGTGGTACCGGAACTTTTGGCCCACCCTTCAGTTTTACAACCTCACAGGTAAATTGTAAGAATAGGGAATCCAATGATCTGCCCATTACCATATCATCATCAGGTACACCAATAATTACTACATCGGTTTTATTTGTGGAGGACTTGCCCGTATCCGATGTAAATGTGAACCTGGAATTGGACCACAGGTATCTGGAAGATTTAGTAGTTACCCTTATTTCGCCCATGGGTACAAGGGTAACTTTGATAACAAACACCTGCGGCGACCTGGAAAATTTGGATGCTGTTTTTGACGATGATGGGGACCCTATTGTATGTTCGGGAGATCCTGCTATTTCTGGAACAGTGGCACCGATTGGTTTTTTATCTTCTTTAAAGGGAGAGTCCATTTTGGGCGAGTGGGTTTTGGAAATACAGGATACGGCAGCGAGCGATGGAGGGGTTCTAATAGATTTTTCGCTAGATATATGTGTTGAAGGAAGTTATAGGCCGGATGAAGACGATGATGGCGTTTTTGATGACGGTGACGATCTCTGTCTTGGAACACCGAAAGGAATTGAGGTGGATACCAATGGATGCGCAGTGTATAGGTTTGCATCCGATAATTTTGAAATAGAAATAGGGAGTGAAACCTGCCGTAGCAATGATGATGGCTCCATAACAATTGTTCCTGTTGATACTTCCATTAACTATACAGCGGTTTTGGATGGCCCTACAGGTGTGGAATCTTTTGACTTCACCGACACGCTTACCTTTGACAGTCTTATTGCCGGGGCATACTCAGTTTGTATAACAGGAACCAATGGTTTGATTACCTATGAGGAAGTATGTTTTGATACCATGGTATCTCAGCCGGATGTATTGGATATCAATGCGCTGATAGACTCAGGTATTTTAAGTATTGAATTGAGCGGTGCTACATTTTATAATGTGGAACTAAACGGTTTGGTCACTCAAACAGAGAAGTCCAAGGTCCAGCTCGCTCTTAAAGAGGGCTCTAACACCTTGAAGGTGTATTCCAATCTGCCCTGTCAAGGTGTGATAGAAGAAACCTTGTTCTATTCTTCAAGGCCAATAATATCCCCAAATCCAGTAGACGCGATTACTTCGGTTTACATGGCAGGGTATCAAGGCGATGTTGTGCTACAGATTTTTACATCAAATGGTAGATTGGTTCGAACGGCGAATCGAAAGGTTCTGGGAGATGATTTACAATTAGACCTATCCGGTCTTCCCAAAGGCATTTATTACCTAGGTGTGCAAAAGGCCGGTGCTAAAGAAATGTTCAAACTGATAAAGAGATGATTCGAAATATAATTTGCCTATTCATTTTGGTTTTGTTGGTCGGTTGTGGTGGGGACGATGGGCCAGCTCCAGTACCACAAGGTGCCCAGTTGGTATTCCCGGAAGAAAATTCGGAGTGTACCACCGGAACGGATATCAATCAAAACGCTACGCAGATCACATTTAGGTGGACGGCGTCCAACAATACGGATAGTTATACGCTTACCGTGGTTAACTTGAATAACAATGTTCCCCAAAATATTTCTACGACATCAACCTCTGCTAGTTTGACCATTTCCAAGGGGGCGCCATACGCGTGGTCGGTGACCTCGCGAAACTCTCGTTCTGATCAAGTTGCATCCAGCCCCACTTGGTTGTTTTACAATGCAGGGGAGCTAACCACCTATGCGCCTTTTCCAGCTCAGTTGACGAGTCCATCGTCGGGTGCAACGGTGCTTAAGGATATCGCGAACGAAGTGCTTTTGGAGTGGTCCGGTGCCGATGTTGACGCAGATATCGATTCTTTCGAGGTTTTCTTCTCGGAAACCAATCCGCCAACAACATCCGTGGGACTTACCAGTGCCACAACTATGGAGCGGCCTGTTGGTGTTACCTCTGGAACAGTGTATTATTGGAGGGTGGTTACCACAGATTTGGAAGGAAACACTTCAATATCTTCAGTGTTTGACTTTAAAGTGCTTTAGACTATTTTCCGTTAAATTGGTTCATGGTATTTTTAGCTCCTGCAAAAATAAAAGAGCGGATAAGCTCAGTGGATATTTTTAAACGTTCCGGCATTGTTTTTTGTTGGTCTCCATCCCATTTGCCCAATACATAATCCACTTGTTGGCCCTTCCCGAAATCGGAGCCCACACCAAACCTGAATCTATTGTAAGTGGTCGTTTGTAGAACGTTCTGGATGTCCTTAAGGCCATTGTGTCCGCCATCGCTACCTTTTCCTTTTAATCGGATGGTGCCAAAGGGCAGATTGATGTCATCTGTTATCACTAAAATATTGTTCAGACCAATATTTTCTTTGTCCATCCAATACTTTACCGCCTTTCCGCTCAAGTTCATGTATGTCGACGGTTTAAGGCAGATAACGCTTTTTCCCTTATGTTTGAATGTTGCCACGGCGCCGAGTTTTGCGCTTTCAAAAGTAAAATCCTCTTGTTCGGCCAAAAAATCAAGAATTTTGAACCCAATATTATGGCGGGTCTCATCGTATTCGGAACCGATGTTTCCGAGGCCAACGATTAAAAATTTTTTCATGGGGTCGGTTTCTTGTAGTAGTTGTTCTGGTTTGCCAAAAATCTTGTGGATAAAGTTGGGCATTGTCTGCAATGGTTTGCCCAAAAATACAAAAGCATCCCAAATTTTTACCAAGGTAAAAAAGGGATGCTCTTGAAATAATCTTAAGAGTGCTATTCCGCAGCTTCTGCTTCTGGAGCTTCACCACCTTCGGTAGCTTCGCCTTCTACTCCTTCTTCATCTTCATCGTCAAGCTCTTCATCAACAGATGTTCTAGAAGCTTTGACCTGAACGATCGCAGTACTATCTGGGTGAAGGAAGGTGTAATCATCGTTTAGGATGGTTTCCACTGCTATAGTTTGACCGATTCTCAACTTGGAAATATCAATAGTGATAAAATCAGGAAGCAAATCGGGCAACGCTCTGATGGAAAGTTTTCTCTTTCTGAAAAGCAAACGTCCACCGTTTCTAACACCTGGTGAGTTCCCTTCCAAACGTACAGGAATCTTCATGGTGATAGGCTTGTCTTCGAACAACTGATAGAAATCGATGTGAAGAATATTGTCCGTTACAGGGTGAAATTGAATGTCCTGCAATACGGCAGCGAACTTTTCGCCCTCCTCCAATTCAATTACTACTGTGTGTGCATTTGGGGTGTACACCAAGTCTTTGAATGCGATTTCATCTGCTGAAAAATGCACTGGTTTATCCCCTCCGTACAGTACGCAAGGGACCTTTCCAGCATTACGTAAGGCTTTGGTAGAGACCTTGCCCACGCTTTCTCTTTGGGATCCTTTGATTGTAATTGACTTCATTGTTCTATATTAAAATTGATTTACATTAAAAATTTTGAAGATATCGATGTGTTGTGGTGCACCCTGTGCATAACATCTGCAAATAGGTCCGCACAGGACAATACTTTTATTTTTTCTTTATTGTGGTCTACAGGAATGGAATCTGTTACGATCAATTCCGACAATTTTGATTCTTCGATTCGTTCATAAGCTTTGCCCGATAGCAATCCGTGGGTTGTTACGGCGCGTACACTTTCTGCTCCTCTCTCCATCATCAAATCGGCAGCTTTGGTAAGTGTTCCGGCGGTATCTACCATATCATCAACCAAAACTACATTTTTCCCCTGTACATCACCGATAAGTTCCATGTGGGAGATTACATTCGCCTTGGCCCGTTGTTTGTAGCAGATTACCACTTCACATTCCAAGGCCTTGGAATAGGCATAAGCTCTTTTGGAGCCTCCCATGTCCGGTGAGGCAATGCACAGATTATCCAGGTTCAGACCTCTCAAATAGGGTAAGAATAGGGTGGAAGCGAACAAATGGTCCACAGGTTTTTCAAAAAAACCTTGGATCTGGTCCGCGTGCAAGTCCATAGTAATAATCCTTGTGGCACCTGCCGTCTCCAACATTTTGGCCACTAATTTTGCGGCTATGGGAACGCGGGGCTTGTCCTTCCTATCTTGCCTGGCCCAACCAAAGTAGGGCATAACAGCTGTAATGTGTCTAGCAGAGGCCCTTTTTGCCGCATCCAGCATCAACAACATTTCCATCAAATTTTCTGAACTTGGGTTTGTGGAACCGATGATAAAGATACGTGCACCACGAATGGATTCCTCGAATGAAGGCTGAAACTCACCATCGCTATAACGGGAGAACTGGACTTTGCCCAATTCTGCACCATAGGAAGCGGCTATTTTCTTGCCAAGCTCAACACTTTGGGTGCAAGCAAAAATTTTAGGTTCGGGAACTTGGTAGGCCATTACAAATTCTTGTTAACTAGCGTTTTAAAGTACTTTAAAATAAAGAGGTGCAAATTTAAAAATTAAATTGGGTTGCTCAAGGATAAATCGAAGTATTTTTTGGTGATAAATAAAAAATATTTTTTAGCTTTGCACTCGCATTTAAAAATGTGGTGCCAATGCCTTGGTGGCGGAATTGGTAGACGCGCTGGATTCAAAATCCAGTGTCTTCGGACGTGTGGGTTCGATTCCCACCCAAGGTACCAGAGGTAAAGCCTGAAAATCAATTGATTTTCAGGCTTTTTTTAGTTTACCCTGTATGTTATTTTTCTATTGGTGATAACTGTTTGTGTCCTGATGTCCAATGTAATGATGTTGGAGGTTGACGAAGGTGAACAAACATAGGCATCGTTATATAACTGAACACGATACAAATACCCGTCCATGTTCAGGTCTGGATCGTTGATCGTTAGGGTGTCGGTGTCCGTTCCCGAATATGGGCCAAAGTTCGCAAGGTCGTTAAAGTTTGCGCCGCCATCAGTGCTTACTTGCCATTGGTATTGTGTAGTATTGCTGGTTGTGATTTTGATATTGCCCGGATGGCCGTCAAAAATAATGGCGTTTGTTGGAATGGTGGAAATCGTGGGGCTGCTTCCGGCTTCGGTATAGTCGTGCACGGTGTTGCCGTCACCATCTGCCGGAGTGGTATATCCTCCTTGTCCGGTAACCATTCCGAATGAATTAATGGAGACTGGTGAGGTGCCTAGATAGCCATCTCCATCCGGATCTGTAAAGCCAGCTTCCAAAACATCGTAGCATCCGTCCGAATCACTATCAATGGATGTATAGTTTAAAAAGGTGTCGTTGTCGGAATCGGTAATATTGTAGTTGATGGTTCCGTTATTATATTGTGATGGGGCCTGAACCGCATCAGGAATACCGTCTGTGCCGACCGGGCCGGGGATACGTCCATTGACCGTTGCTACACCATGACCTGCCTCGATGGCGTCTAAAATCCCATCGTTGTCACTATCGAGGTCCAGACCATTGGCGAGGCCGTCCCCATCACTGTCGGTTGGGGAGCAACCTGTGCTGAAACTTTCATCGTTAACTGCAAAAAAAACAGGGTCTGCGTTGGCAGATATTTCAAGTCTAAAGATCACGGCCTCCGTTCTCTCGGCCGCTGTCAATCCAAATTCAGATAGTTCTACGGCAGCCAATCTAATATTCTTTTTCACGTTTTTATTGTTGGGAGAGTCGTTGACATTGTATTGGTCAATCATTGAATTGCCCACAATGGGGGTGTTGTTCCAGTTTACTTCGACGCCATTGCCAAGGTAATTGCCATCTTTGTCCAATAAATGTAATCTATTGTAATTGGATCCCCCGGATAGTTGAGCTCCCTGGGTCAACAGAATGTCCATGATGCCATCACCGTAGGCCGGGGTATTGGTTCCCCCTAATCTGAAATACCAGGCGTTGCCGATGTTGGCGATGGCGTAGGCCATGTCCAGTCCTCGCTCTCCTTGGTATAAATATGGGTTGAATGGAATGCCGCCCGTTGTCAGCAAGGGACCGGCTGCTTGTCCATTGTTCCCATCCACAGACCTTCCTTCGAGCCTTATGCCAGATTGAATTTTTGTAACGGGTTTTAGGGCGGTCCATGAAGTTTCTTGTACGTTTAGGTCTCCATTGCCGTCCCCTGTCGTATCCATTTGGTCATATTTGCCATTGCCGTCGTTGTCGATCATTCTTGTTGATGCGACCCCGGTGGCATAGGTGTTACTGCCCACGCTAAAACCAAGCAGTGTGGAGGTGTTGTCGTAAGGTTGTGGGTTTAGGCTTCCTGTGGATGAGGACCAAAAACCATTATAGTCCGTATAGATAGAGGTAACGTAATTTGTGGTGTTATTGGTGGGTGGCGGTGAACCAAATCCAACATTGGTCTCGCAGCCATCTTCATAAATATCAGGAATCCCATCGTTATCATCATCTTGGTCGATATCGTCGGCAATGCCATCGCCATCACTATCGGGATTAACGTAATTTGTAATGGTGGATTTTTTAGACGAATTGTCCGTAACATCAATTTTGTCAAATTCAATATTGAACAAAACCACAGCGATCAGGATTAGGCCAAGAAGGGAGCGTGTGTATGTCAAGATGTAATTAAGGTTTAGTCTATTGGTTTGATTCTCTTTTTGGAAAACAGATACCAAGTTATGGTGTTTAGGTGCTTTCGAGAATTTTTTGTTGTTAATCTACGGTAAAACAGGGTGTAGTTCGTCGATTACGTGGTTCAGTGCCTAATAATAAGCTGGGCCTGCGCCCTTTTGTTTTTTTCTTCAGGGCGTACCCGTTCGCATAATTGTTAAAAAACTGTGAAAAACTATTTCTGTCAAATAGTGAAATCTGTAAATTTTTGGGAGACCTTACTATACGTTTGTTCGCAAGGTTTTTAAGTTCGAAAAATCTTAAATGTTGATAAAAGTGTTAAGAACCTAATTGCTAAAACCGCGAATCAAAGTAAAGAAAATATGAATTTTACACTCAAGCTATTTTTTACAACTCCAAACCGTTTTCCTCATGCAGATTACTCAGATAACTAAAAGAGATTTTAGTACGCAAGAATTTGATTTACACAAAATTACAAATGCAATCTTGAAGGCCATGACAGCTGTGGAGCATGGTCAGATCACTGATGCGCAGACCATTGCCAGCAACGTTAACCAAGTGTTGTTGGAGAGAAAAAGCCAGGACGAACATTATTTGCCCACCGTTGAGGAAGTACAAGATGTAGTTGAGAACGAACTTATGGACAGTGAGTTCCACGATGCGGCAAAAGCGTACATTATTTACAGGAACAAAAGGGCCCAAATGCGTGAGTCGGACATTTTTGAGAAGCGCATCAACCTAAAGCCTTATGAGTATCCGCAATTGTATGAATACGTTCCGGCAATCCGTCATTCTTATTGGATCCATACCGAGTTTAACTTCACTAGTGATATCCAGGATTTTAAATCCGGGTTAACGGAAGTGGAACGCAGTGCCATCAAAAACACGATGCTTGCCATTTCTCAAATCGAGGTGGCGGTAAAATCTTTCTGGGGCGATATCTACCATAGAATGCCAAAACCGGAAATCGGTTCTGTTGGTGCGACGTTTGCCGAAAGTGAAGTGCGTCACCACGATGCCTATTCACATCTTTTGGAAATTTTGGGATTGAACCGGGAGTTCGAAAACTTGAAGAAAAAGCCCGTAATTATGAAAAGGGTGCAGTATTTGGAGACTGCGCTGAAGAATGCAAAGAGCGAGAACAATAAGGACTATGCAGAATCTGTATTGCTATTTTCACTTTTCATAGAGCACGTATCCCTGTTCTCCCAGTTTTTGATCATTATGGCCTTCAACAAGCACAAAAATGTGTTGAAAGGAATTTCCAATGTTGTCGAGGCCACATCAAAAGAAGAACAGATCCACGGGGATTTTGGAATCGATATCATCAACATCATCAAAAAGGAACACCCGGAGTGGTTCGATGATGCCTATAAGGAAATGATTCAGGATATCTGCGAGAAAGCATTTGAGGCAGAAAGTAAGATAGTGGATTGGATCTTTGAAGATGGTGAATTGGATTTCTTGCCAAAGAACTTGGTGAACGAATTCATCAAAAATAGATTCAACAACTCATTGGAGAGCATCGGCATCTCCAAAATATTCGATGTCGACCAAAAATTATTGGAGCAGACCGAGTGGTTCGACGACGAAATCATTGGAACAAAACACGGAGACTTTTTTGTAAAAAGATCCATCAACTATAGCAAAAGAACACAAAGTATAACAAGCGACGACCTTTTTTAAATTATGGAGAATAGAACACAAACCCCGGCCACTGACCACCAGAAGCAAGACAACAAAACACAAGAACTTGTAAATGCAAGAAAGGATACGTTGTCCAAACTCAAGAACGAGGACGATAAAGGTTTTGAATGGTTGAACGAATATAGCCGAAAGTTTTTGGCATCGGGATACCTTACCGAAGGGGTTACCCCAGAGGGGCGTATCCGTGAGATCGGAGATAGGGCAGAGGAGATTTTGCAGATTCCGGGGTACTCGGACAAGTTCTACGGCTATATGTCCGAAGGCTTCTTTTCCCTAGCTTCGCCGGTGTGGTCCAACTTTGGTAAAAAACGAGGCTTGCCCATTAGTTGCTTTGGTTCCCATATTGATGATGATATGGGGAACATCCTTTACACCCAATCGGAGGTAGGGATGATGTCGAAGCTTGGTGGTGGAACATCCGGATACTTTGGAAAAATAAGACATAGAGGCGCCCCTGTTAAAAATAACGGACAAGCTTCTGGAGCGGTCCACATTATGCAGTTGTTCGAATCCATGGTGGATGTAGTAAGCCAGGGCTCTGTTCGTCGTGGTCGTTTTTCTCCATATTTGCCCATCGATCACAAGGATATTTTGGAATTCTTGGAAATCGGTACCGAAGGAAACCCCATTCAGCAGTTGACCCACGGTGTTACCGTGACCAACCAATGGATGCAGGAAATGGTCGAGGGTGATGTTGATAAAAGAACAGTTTGGGCCAAAGTGTTGCAACGCAGGGGGGAAATGGGATATCCTTATGTATTCTTCTCCGATAATGCCAACGATGGCGCCGTAGATGTTTATAAAGACAAGAACCACCGTATACATGCGAGTAATCTTTGTACGGAGATCATGTTGCCTTCCAATGATGATTGGTCGTTTGTTTGCGTACTTTCAAGTATCAACCTGCTGCACTACGATAAATGGAAGAAGACCGATGCTGTTGAGACCATGGTACACTTCTTGGATGCGGTAATCACCGAGTTTATCGAAAAATTGGAAGCTTATAGGGATTCGTCGGACAGGGACGACCGACAAACCTTCCTGTTTATGGAAAGAGCTTACAACTTTGCCAAACAAAACCGTGCGTTGGGTCTAGGAGCCTTGGGTTGGCATTCTTTATTGCAGTCCAAACGATATGCATTCAACAGCCAGGAAGCCTATAACCTGAACAGTGAGATATTCAAAGAAATCAAGGAGCGTTCTTACAAAGCATCTGAGCAATTGGCAGAGCGTTTTGGCGAGCCAGATGTATTGAAAGGATACGGTAGACGTAATGCTACGTTGAACGCAATCGCACCTACTACTTCCTCGGCATTTATTTTGGGGCAGGTGTCACAGGGAATCGAGCCTATTTGGTCCAACTGCTATGTGAAGGATATTGCCAAGATCAAGACGACCATCAAAAATCCATTTTTAATGGATTTGTTGGAAGAAAAAGGACAAAACACCAATGAAGTTTGGAAAAGCATTCGTGATATGGACGGTTCGGTACAACATTTGGATTTCTTGACCGAGGCGGAGAAGGCTGTCTTTTTAACGTATTCGGAATTGGATCAGTTGGATATTATCTATCAAGCAGCCAACAGACAAAACCACATAGATCAAGGACAATCGGTGAACATCATCGTGCATCCCGATATGCCTACAAAGGATGTCAACAAAATCCATGTAACCGCATGGAAACTGGGTCTTAAATCCCTGTATTACCAGCACAGCATGAATGCTGCACAAAAATTCAAACAAAAGAAGGATTGTGTGAGCTGCGAGGCATAAAAGGTAAATAACCAATTATATAAAGAAAGAGGTCCTGATTTATCAGGGCCTTTTTTGTTTTAATAAATTGTTAAAATGACACGATTCTTTCTTCAATTATAGGCCATTTCACAACAAAACCAAGTTGCCATACAACATAACTTCTCCTTTGAATACCGTTCTTGATAAGTTTGGGTATGCCTTACTACGTAAGGAGCAACCTCATCATCCAAACTATGGACCAACCCCGATTCTCCCTAATATCTAGGTGTTTAATACTGCTGATTTTTCTTGGTATTGCATCGGTTCACGAGGGTTCTGCTCAAGATTGTGAGGCTAATGCCGGTCCAGACCAAATTACATCAGAGATTACCTCCGTATTTATGGACGCTACCCTGCCGGCGGTAGGTAATTCCGGAACTTGGAGTCGTTTGTCAGGTCCTACCTCTGTAACCATTGACGAAATAAACAACCCCCAAACCCAACTATTGGATTTGGTGCCGGGAGATTACATTTTTGAGTGGACCGTTTCGGGTCCCAGTTGCGATACCAGTTCGGATTTTGTTGGCGTTACCGTACAGGGTATAGACCTTGAAATGGAAATAGTGGCAAGCAACACCGAGCCCGATATTGGCGAGGTAGTGACTTTTACCGTAAACATGAGCAATTTTGGGGATGTCGATGCCACAAATGTCGTCGTAGAATATTTTGTGCCTGCTGGCTATACCAATATTAGCGCAATCGATAATTCAGGCTCCGTTGATGGGTCACAAAAAATAACTTGGCTTGGGTTTAATGTACCTGTGGGGAGCAACACCGTTGCCTTGAACTTTAATGCCACGGTACTTGCCCCAACCGGAGCAAATGGTGAATACACTCATGTTGCCGAAGTGATCTATGCCGATCAAATTGATGAGGACAGCATTGCGAACAATGATGATGGTGACCAGAGCGAAGATGATGAGGATAGTATTGGTGCGGCTCCGGTTCAGGCCGATTTGTCGTTGGTCAAAGCTGTAGTTGGTGGCAACGTGTCCCCTTATGTAGGCTCACAGATCAGTTTTGAAATATCCGTTTCCAATAATGGCCCTCATGACGCAGACAATGTACAAGTGGAAGACCAATTGTTATCCGGGTTCAGCTTTGATTCCTATTCGGCAACAACGGGAACTTATGATCCCATCACCGGCATTTGGGAAGTGGGAACGGTGAGCAATGCTGCTACAGAGACGCTTACTATCGTAGTGGATGTAAATGCTTCAGGAAACTATACAAATACAGCACAAATAATCGCGTCGCACGCTTTTGATATGGATTCTGCCCCTAACAATAATATTCCAGCGGAGGATGACCAAGATGGTGTATCCGTAGTGCCGTTACCATTGGTGGATGTATCTGTTGCCAAATCCGTAGATCAAATGATACCGGAGGTGGGTGAAGAGATACTTTTTACGGTTACGGTACAAAACGATGGACCAAGTGATGCTACCAATATTGTGGTCACCGATGTTTTGGCTTCTGGTTATCAATTGGTGAATTCCAATGCGTCCGTGGGTGCCTATAACGCCGCAAATGGCTCTTGGGTCGTTGGTAGTTTGGCCAATGGAGCTTCCGAAACTTTGGAGATGACCGTAGAAGTATTGCCAACAGGAAATTATACCAATACCGCCGAGTTGACCAATGTTTCGGAGATGGATGTGGATTCGAGCCCGAACAACAACAACGAATTGGAGGATGACCAGGATACCGTGGAACCCATCGTAATTCCAGTGGCCGATTTGCTATTGCAGAAATCTGTGAATGTATTGAGCCCGTATGTGGGTCAAGATGTCATTTTTACCATCAACATTACCAATTTGGGCCCAAGTGATGCTACCGGGGTCGCGGTAATGGATGTATTGCCCAACGGATACTCCTATGTTTCCCACGGAACCACGGCAGGAATTTACAGTGAAAGTTCTGGAATGTGGAACCTGAACGGTACCCTGGACGACACAAGTACGGAGACCCTCACCATGGTGGCCACGGTGAACAATTCAGGGGATTACTTTAACGTAACGGAGGTATTTGCCTCCGACCAGTACGACCCCAATTCCATCCCCAACAACAATAGCATTTTTGAGAACGATCAAGACAATGCCGGGACCACTCCCGTGCCTTCGGCAGATTTAAACTTGGAGGTGCGTGTGGATAACGCAACTCCCGATGTGGGAACAGAGGTTGTTTTTACCATTACTTTGACCAATGAGGGACCAAGTGATGCCATTGGGATCACTATCGAAAATAGCCTTCCAGATGGGTTTACTTATGTTTCCGATGATTCATCAGGTTTGTTTGATCCATCAAACGGACTTTGGAGCGTAGGCAGTTTGGCCTTGGAATCACAACGGGAGCTTCAAATTGTTGCCGAAGTAAATCCTTCCGGGAATTACACGGTAGCTACTGAGTTGATAAGTGCCATTTTTTTCGATACCGATTCCGCACCCGGAAACCATATGCTTTCAGAAGATGATCAGGATGAGCAAACAGTAGTGCCAAGACATGTGGCGGATATTTCTGTATCAAAAACCGTCAACGATATGTATCCGGAGGTAGGGGATGAGATAGTTTTTTTCATTGAAGTGCGAAATGATGGCCCCAACGATGCCTCAGGATTAATTGTTGAGGATGAGTTGGAGAGTGGTTATCAATTTGTTTCGGCAACCACATCAGCTGGAATTTACGATGAAATTGCCGGTACTTGGGATTTGCCTGATTTGGCAAATGCTATCACGGCAACCTTAGAAATCAGGGCTAGAGTGCTTTCAAATGGAGAGTATAAGAATACGGCCGAACTTATTGCTTCGGATCTTTACGACCCAGATTCTGCTCCCAACAACAATTTGGGGTCCGAGGACGATCAGTCAACCGTGATACCCGTCCCAGGGGGGGCTAAGTGATTTGTCTCTTTCCAAAACCGTGGATAATGAAAACCCCGATGTGGGAGATGAAGTTCGTTTTGTATTAAGCATTACCAACAGCGGACCATCCGATGCCAGAAATGTGGAGGTGACCGATATATTGCCGTCGGGCTATGCCTACCAATCGCACGCCTCTACTGCGGGAGTGTATAATGTGGCTTCTGGAATTTGGAACGTGAACCGAACCATTCTGGATCAGGATACGGAAAGTTTGGAGATTATGGCCGTGGTAAATGCGCCAACAGGTGTAGAAAATGAGTATGTGAACGGGGCTTTTGTGTCCTCAAGTCTATATCCTGACCCTGATAGCGACCCATCAACGGGCATTTGGGATGACGATTTTGCTGATGGTATAGCGGATGATGATGAAGCAACTGCCTTTGTGGTGCCCCGAACCATAGATTTATCCATCTCAAAAAGTGTTGATGATGCCATGCCCAATATTGGAAATGAAGTTGTTTTTGAAATAACGGTGACCAATCAAGGTATTGATGAGGCTACCCATTTGGGTATACTGGAAGAACTGCCTTTGGGCTATCAATTTATCAGTTCGGAAACTACGGTGGGTACCTACGATTCCGAATCTTCATTTTGGGAAATGGAGTCGCTTCCAGTTTCTCAAACGGCAACACTACGACTTATTGTTGAGGTGGCAGATATTGACGATTATGTGAACAGGGCAAGTTTGGCCTATGTAGACCAATGGGATACCAATGAAAGTAATAATTCTGCCGAAGCGTTTGTATCCCCAAGTTGTCTAATTGTCTACAACGAGTTTTCTCCCAATGGAGATGGGGTCAACGATTATTTTAAGATTGATTGCCTAGGTCGTTATCCAAATAATACACTTCAAGTATATAACCGATGGGGGAATATTGTGTACCAGACCAAATCTTATAAAAACGATTGGGACGGCACCCCCAACGGACGTGCTATGGTCCAACCTGAAGACCAATTGCCCGTGGGCACCTACTACTATGTGCTGGATTTGGGGGATGGCTCGGAACCACGAACGGATTGGTTGTATTTAAACAGATAAAAATGGAGTTGGTTTCATCAAAATATAAAATAAAGGGCTGTAGGCATGCATGTATGTTACTTCTTTTTTTATGCTGCATTTTCGGTTATACACAGCAGGATCCCCAGTTTACGCAATACATGTACAACACCATGAGCGTCAATCCCGCCTATGCGGGCAATAATGGCCATTTAACGGCCTTATTGTTGCACCGTTCGCAATGGATAGGTGCAAATGGCGCTCCCAATACGCAGGTGCTGTCCGTGGATATGCCTTTGGAAAACAAACTTGGGGCAGGGGGCATCATCTCCCGTGACGCTTTGGGGCCTTCTTCGGAAATATCGGTGGATGGAAATGTTTCGTACACCGTTCAGTTGGATAGTGCCAATAGCAAATTATCCTTTGGGATGAAGCTCGGCGGTCGCGTTTTTGATGTGGATTTCTCCAAAGGACTTACCGAGGATGCGGATGTGGCCTTTCAAAATAGTATCAAGAGCAAGTTCTTCCCCACCATTGGAGCCGGTCTCTATTATGATACGAAGAAGGGCTATTTGGGATTTGCCATACCCAATTTCTTTTCACAAAAGCATTATGATGGTGAAGAACAGGAAATTGCCGCGGAGCGTTTGCACTACTACTTTATTGGCGGAAAAGTGGTGGAATTGACCCCGGATGTGAAGCTTAAGCCAGCCTTTTTTGTTAAATGGGTGCCAGGTGCCCCGATCATAGCCGATTTATCGGTAAATGCGATGCTAAGGGAGACTTTTACCTTTGGATTGGCCTATCGTTGGGACGATTCCTTTTCGACCTTACTGGGAATGCAGATCACCCCGAATTTTAGTGCCGGCTATGCTTACGACCTCACTACTTCAAATTTGGCAAGTTATATGGGCGGGTCGCACGAATTGTTTGTACGGTACGAGTTTAAATCCTCCCAAAAACAAAAGGAGGCGCCTACATTTTAGGCCTGAACGGGAATGGCGGAAATAGTCGTTATCTTTAACTTTGAAACAGCAAAATGCTCCTAAAAATGATAAGCTATGGAAAGGAATGAACTCTACCCCGTTTTTTTAAAGGTAAATAACCTAAAGGTACTCATTGTCGGCGGAGGAAACGTGGGTTTGGAAAAGCTTACCTTTTTATTGAAATCGAGCCCCAACGCGCAAGTTCAGATGGTTGCTCCCGAGTTTTTATCGGGCACATTGGAGTTGGCAGAACAGCACAATGTGGAAATTACAAAGGATATTTATCGAGAAAAATATTTGGAAGGCAAGCATATGGTCGTCGCCTGCACGGACAAACCCGAAGTGAACGAGCAAGTGTATCACGATTGTAGAAAGCTGAGCAAATTGGTGAATGTTGCGGATAATCCTCCGTTTTGTGACTTTTATATGGGAGGTATTGTGACGAAGGGGAATGTAAAAGTTGCCATTTCGACCAACGGACAATCCCCGACCACGGCAAAAAGATTGCGTCAATTTTTTGAGGATGTAATTCCTGAAAATATTGATGACTTGGTCAAGAATTTGAACGAATACCGAAAAACCTTAAAAGGCGATTTTGAACAAAAGGTCGAAGCGTTGAACGAGTTCACCAAAGGCTTGGTGAACAAGAATGAATGAGAAGGTTACAAACGCTTCATTGCCTCTATCAAAT
This sequence comes from uncultured Allomuricauda sp., assembly GCA_963677115.1. Taxonomy (GTDB): domain Bacteria; phylum Bacteroidota; class Bacteroidia; order Flavobacteriales; family Flavobacteriaceae; genus Flagellimonas. Next base: position 972,203 of record OY781874.1, on the reverse strand, counting down.
CATCTCTTTTCCTAGGTGAAATATTCACCTGCATATCATTGCTCATGATGAGGTGGCCTCCATCCGATTTGACATATTTTTTAACCTTTTTCAAATTGATAAGGAAGCTATTATGGACCCGCATAAAGTTGTGTTCCGAAAGGAGCATTTCATATTCCTTTAGGTGTTTGCTCACTAAAAACATAGTCTCATCTTCTAAAGTAAAACAGGTATATGAACCATCCGCCTTGCAGGCAACTATATCATCTATGGCAATAAACTCCATTCCCGCCGTCGTTGCCAAACAAATTTTTTCAGGACGTACTTTACCTCGAGAAATGCTTTGCATCAACGTGTCCAGCTGTTCTCTGTAAACATTGGTGTCCATCCGGTTTCTTGCTTTTTCCACGGCCTGCTGGAGTTCGTCCAGATCGATTGGTTTCAATAAATAGTCCAGCGAACTGAATTTAATGGCCTTAATGGCATATTTTTCAAAGGCGGTTGTGAAAACCACTTCGAAGTTTGGGTCTTTAATTTGGTTAAGTACATCGAACCCTACGCCGGATTGTAGCTCTATATCCAAGAAGACAATATCTGGACTGTAGATGGACAATACTTTTACAGCTTCTTCAACCGACCCGGCCATGGCGATAACTTGTACCTCTTTACAAAATTCTTCAAGCATGGACTTTAAAGTTTCCCTGCTATGTTTTTCATCTTCAATGATTACTGCTTTTAAAATCATAGGGTTATTTTTAGGGGTTATTGAGTTTAATTATAGGCGCAGGATTAGTTTAAAATTGGTGCTACCTTATAATCCAATGCATGAATTGTAAGTAATTCAAAAAATATAAAAGATTTTTCTTTCATATTTAGCGGGAAATTGATTATTATTTATATATTTGGTCCATTGGTAATAGTGTGCCGTCTTCAGTTTTAATTTAAATTAAAGCATTTTTCAGTATTCATTCGTTTTTCAAGTGAAGCTATCTTGTCAACATTTGTATTGTTAGCTATTATGCTATTATAGCAAACGTAAAGTTTTTGAATAATTCACTTTTCTTAATAACAAAAATTGTTTTTTACTCTATTAAGTTAAACATTTTTATCGGGGAAGTATAATAGTGGCAAAAAACCGCTGAGTTGCCATGTTACTATGAAAATAGTTTTTTTAGGGGGGCGTACATATAAAAATAACTCACCACTTTCATTTCCATTGTTAACTGTTGCGCAGCATAACCCCATACTTGCTTTCAGCTTAAGGAATTACTCATGGTGAGTTTTATTATACAACTTATAAATTATGGACTGCACTGCCTTTATCGCCAGAACCAAAGGCAAGAATATTTTCTTATGTGCAGCCCAATAGTCATTTTTTCATTGTTAAATCTACATGTATCATATGTAATAAATCTATGCTATTTGACGTAAGTGGGTTTTGAGTTCATGAATGCCCCTTTTGAGTTTACGGAATTTTGAATTCAACCTTTTTATGGTTAAAATGGGACTCCTTTATTAAAAGGAAATCCCATTTTTACAACAGGAGAACACTAAAAAGATTTTTATGAGGAAGCCAATCAAGCGCTGTGATATAATTCTTGGTGACCAATGTGTTTGGTTGTTTTGGAAAAAGCCTTCTTTTTTAAGGGCATTTTAGCTACAAAGTGTCCTTTAAAATCTATCGAGGCAATATTGCTTAAATAACCAAGAATGTCTTCATAATCATTTATATTGATTCCTTCGCTTTTCAAATTATTTTGAACAACAGATTTGTTGTGTTTGTTTTCCCAATTTCCGCTTATTCTTGCGTCTTTAGATCTTATGATCAGTATCTTGAGCTTTTTTAAATGCCAGGTTGGAACATAGAAATTGGTTACCCCATCCTTTAGGGATTTAAAGGTTACATACACCTTGCCAACATTTTTGTACACTTTTGCCGTATAACCAATACTTGTGTTGTTCAATGGTAGTTTTAGACATGTGTCATCCGATTCCAAATAAAATAGGATGGGGTTTTTGTCGAGTACCTCTTCTGTTATTTCTGGGACATCTATGGTAAATGACCAATTGGGTAATTGTTCCCTAATATCAAAAGACAAAAGTTCCACTGTATTTGGTGTATTGGATGCGCAGGACTTTTCATGATCTTTTAATGCGGTACTGGATTTATTTATAAGATAGATAGGGTAGCCTATTATAACGGCGGCACAAATCAATGTCCAGAAAATGGTCAATAAATGCATAACTATTTTTTTAGGTTAAAAATTCGGGAACCTTATTCAGATACGAAGTAACAAAGAATTGTAGTACCTGAACCCCATGAATATACGGATGGGCCTTTTGAATTGACGTATGAGAAACAACCGATAAAATGACGCTTTTTATAGGTGAAATACACTGGTTTTTTCCTTAAATGGCTACTTTCTTAAAAGGATTTGATTAAATACTCATACTAATTGGCCTTATTGCTCTTTTCTAATTGACCTATTACACCCATTACATCATAATTTGCAATTTTTCTTGTACTATAATTTCTTTTGATATGGTTGACGTAGGTATGTATTTCAAGCGTGTAGTAGTTCTCCAGTTCAAAAACAGGATCTTTGGCAATCTCCAGACTACTGTTCACTTTCATTTTTCCATACGCTCTTGCATGGTAGACAATTTTATAGTTGCTATTATCAGAATCCATCCAATCAATGGTAACTTCAATAAAATCATCCATTCGTTCTCTTAACTTGTAGTTCGCATGTTTGGGTATGTTCCCAAATTCATATTCAGACTTGATGAGGTCCAAAATCCATTTCTCCAGAAAATTATCCTTCATGTCATTTAAATTTTAGGTGTTCTGATTTTGATCGGCAATTGATCAATGGTTCAATAAATCTTTAATGAGGTTGAAAGCTATACTTGGATTGTTTTTTAATGTTATTTTTATTTTGTTATATGTAATATGGTTTTTAGCCAGTTAATGGTATTTTGTCTGGCAATTTCACTTTGGTTTTTCCCTTCAGTATCAAACCCATGGCCCACACCTTCATAAATATGGAGTTTTAATGGCACCCCTTTTTTTTCCAATAAATCCACCATACAGAGCGTGTTTTCTGTTAGGTAACCTTTTGATGGAATCTGGTATAGGATTGGCGCATAGGGTTTATATATATTTTCGGTTATGGCATCCTCCTTGCAAGGTCCCGTGCCCCAATAACCATATCCTGTAGATCCGCCATAATAGAAAACTCCTCCTGCAAAGCCATTCTCTGGTTTGGTTTGAGGTGCTTGTACTCCCGATGAAGCATCATATTTTTTACCATCAAAACTTTGGGTCCATTCCCAATCTTCAGGTGTTGAGCTGGTATCATATAGTGTTGCGGCCAATGCGCTGGCTCCGTCCGAGAAACCAAGTAAAGCAATGTCATTTGGCCGTACTATTGGTTTTCCATTGTCAAGCTTTAAATTTCTGAGGACCTCTAGGGCCATGTTGGCATCTTTGGGACGAACAAATTGTGAACTAATTCTGAAGTTGTCCGGAGCATCTTTCCACTTTCCGGTTCTTTCTTTGACATTTCTCCCAGAATAACTGTCAACAAAAGCACCAACGATACAATTTTTATCAAAGATTTCTCTCCAATCCCGATTTTGACTGGACATTTTTCCAGTACTTGGGTCATCGTTCGACCACATTCCACCAGAACCGTGCATTACTACTACTGCAGGATAATTTTCATTCCCACAACCCTCCGGGATTGAAAGGTAAATAGGGATTTTGTCCTGTTGTATTTGGACATAGATAATGGTGTCCAAGGTAGATGGTGCCATTATCACTTCCGGAGCATTTGCAAAGGGGGTAGATTCACCTTCATCCTCGCTGCAAGAGATAAAAAATAAAGACGATACAGACAGAAATAGGTTAAGTTTAATAAATAATTTTGACATTGTTTTTTTCATAATTTCATATTAATAAGTGCAGGAACAATTAGAAACTCCTTGGAACAAATCAATGCCCAAGGTCAAAACATGGGTACCCTTTGAGTACCCAAGTATTTCATTCATGATAACCTGATAGGAGTATCCGAAGTAGAAGTCACCTTTTTTAAGTCCAATAACAGGAGCTATATAGAGTGGTGAGCCAAATTGATCGTTCAAAAACCTATAGGTTATACCGGCATAGTAGTAGTTGAGAAAGTCATACCATTTAAATTTTGTGTTTATATCGGTAATTGATCTTCCATCACTTTCAAAATATTGAAAGAGTATGGAAGGTTCGATTTCAAAATCCGTTCTTAAGTTTTTCCTGAATTTATATCCAGAATACAGATAATAATTTCGCAGCGTGTTGGGTTCGAAAATTGGGTTGAATTTTTCAAATTCCTTGTTAAGAATATTGGCGGAGTTCACACTGAGATAAAATCCTTTGCGCCGGTACAGTAGGCCCACATCAAAATTTGGATTGCTCGATGATCTATCGTTGATCACAGCCGGATCACTGTTTGGATCAAAGTTTTCAATATCTATCCTGAATTGATTCAAATTAAAAGACAGGGCAAAGGAGAAATATTGGTCATCATATTTATTAAGGGTAAGGTGGTGTGCAAAAGAGACTTTTCCTCCACGTTGTTTTGTTTCACCATTGGAATCGTTGTAGATGACTATACCAATACCAGAACGGTTCCCCAATCGTACATCTGCCGATAACGATTGTGTATCAGGGGCATCCTTAATGCCGACCCATTGGGTAACTCCATTCATACGTACCTTTACAAAATCACCAATTCCTGCGTAGGAAGGGGACATCACAAAAGGATTGTCGGACAAGTATTGGGACAATTGCGGAATGGTCAGCTCTTGTCCTTTTACAAGGAACAGGTTAATGAATATTAAGAAAACTACAACTCTCTTCATTTATCAAAATTTTATCTATACAAGGTGAAATGCCCGACGAATTCGCGTCCAGACCCATCGTTTAGTCTCACGATATACCAGTAATCACCTGATGGCATTGGATTGGAATCATATTCCCCGTCCCAAGCATCCGATGTGCCTAAAATCTGAATCTCCCTTCCATACCTGTCAAAAATGTGCGTATGGATATCAGGGAAGAGTTCGGAATTTTTTGGGGACCAAAAATCACGTTCTCCATCACCATTTGGAGTGAAGAAATCCGGTATAGTGATTTCCACCAAGTTCATCGTGGTACTCTGTATTACTTCACAGCCATAGCTATCAACGACCCTTACGGTAAAAGTGCCACTTCTATTAATAGTGTAGGTGTTGGAACTGGTTCCGCTATTGTCATCAAAGTAATAGGTGTAGGGGGCACTACCGCCTGAAACGTTTGCTGTAATTTGATTAACGTATTCACTGGTTAGGGATAGTTCCAATTTTTCAAAGTTTTCAACTTCAAAAGGAATCTCTGCCAGGCAACCATTATTGTGCATAATAAAAAGACTATGACTTCCAGAACTAAGGTTTCCAAAGTCCGGAGTTAATATAAAGTCATTTGGATTTGTTGAATCCATAGCATACAGTACGTCATTACTGATTGATGGATCGGATAAAGTCACTTCAATTGTGTTTGATGGTGAATTTGCGTCACATAAATACATGACATCCACTGTACCACCAAGGTTTGGTCCGCCTGACTTAACTTCAAAACTCGTATTGGTTTGGCAACCTGTGGTGTCAAATACATTCATTTCATAATTTCCTGGGGATAAATCCTCTATGGAGAACGAATCTGTATTGAATACCATAGCTTCCATATTGTTAAGTTGAACTGTAACGGGGAAAACAGCATCCCCAATTGCTACAGAAACGGAACCATTATTACTTTCAGAACAATTCACATCCTGAACATTTGTAGTGATGCTTAGATTAGCTTGAATAAGCACGACATCGGGATCCTGTTGCGAGGTACAGCTGTTGACTATGATGGCCAAATTGTTGTAGTTGCCCGCTGGAAGGTTGTCCACGGTAGCGGCATTGGATGCCACGTCCACGTCCGTGAAGGTTCCCCCGTCATAGGTAATATCATAGGTGCCGTCGGGCACATTTGTAAAGGTAAAGTCTATTTCCCCATCGCTGGCCCCACATGTGGATGGCTGTACGGCTACTGCCTCGATGGTGGGTGCGTCCGGAGACGATAGCACGACATCGGGGTCCTGCTGAGAGGTACAGCTATTGACGGTAATGGCCAGGTTGTTGTAGTTGCCCGCTGGAAGGTTGTCCACGGTAGCGGCATTGGATGCCACGTCCACGTCCGTGAAGGTTCCCCCGTCATAGGTAATATCATAGGTACCGTCGGGCACGTTTGTGAAAGTGAACTGTATCTCCCCGTCGCTGGCCCCGCATGTGGATGGCTGTACGGCTACTGCCTCGATGGTGGGCGCGTCCGGAGACGATAGCACGACATCGGGGTCCTGCTGAGAGGTACAGCTATTGATGGTGATGCTCAGGTTATTGTAGTTGCCGGCTGGCAGGTCCTCTACTGTGGCTGCCCCGCTGCTCACGGTAACATTGGCGAACGACCCCCCGTCATAGGATATTGTATAATTGCCGTCGGGCACGTTCTCGAAGGTGAACTGAATTTCCCCGTCGCTGGCCCCGCATGTTGATGGCTGTACGGCGACCGCTGCGATGGTTGGCGCGTCCGGGGAGGAGAGCACGACATCGGGGTCCTGCTGAGAGGTACAGCTATTGACGGTAATGGCCAAATTGTTGTAGTTGCCTGCCGGAAGGTTGTCCACGGTGGCTGCCCCGCTGCTCACGGTAACATTGGCGAACGACCCCCCGTCATAGGATATGGTATAATTGCCGTCGGGCACGTTTGTAAAGGTAAACTCTATCTCCCCGTCGCTGGCGCCACAGGTTGTCGGCTGTACGGCGACCGCTGCGATGGTCGGTGCGTCGGGCGACGATAGCACGACATCGGGATCCTGTTGCGAGGTACAGCTGTTGACTGTGATGGCCAAATTGTTGTAGTTGCCTGCCGGAAGGTTGTCCACGGTAGCGGCATTGGATGCCACGTCCACGTCCGTGAAGGTTCCCCCATCATAGGTAATATCATAGGTGCCATCGGGCACGTTTGTAAAGGTAAAGTCTATCTCCCCGTCGCCGGCGCCACAGGTTGTCGGCTGCACGGCGACCGCTGCGATGGTGGGCGCGTCCGGGGAGGAGAGCACGACATCGGGGTCCTGTTGTGAGGTACAGCTATTGACGGTGATGCTCAGGTTAGTGTAGTTGCCGGCTGGCAGGTCCTCTACTGTGGCTGCCCCGCTGCTCACGGTAACATTGGCGAACGACCCCCCGTCATAGGATATGGTATAGTCGCCGTCGGGCACGTTTGTAAAGGTAAAGTCTATCTCCCCGTCGCCGGCGCCACAGGTTGTCGGCTGCACGGCGACCGCTGCGATGGTGGGCGCGTCCGGGGAGGAGAGCACGACATCGGGATCTTGTTGCGAGGTACAGCTATTGACGGTAATGGCCAGATTGTTGTAGTTGCCGGCTGGCAGGTCCTCTACTGTGGCTGCCCCGCTGCTCACGGTAACATTGGCGAACGACCCCCCGTCATAGGATATGGTATGGTCGCCGTCGGGCACGTTTGTAAAGGTAAAGTCTATCTCCCCGTCGCTGGCGCCACAGGTTGTCGGCTGTACGGCGACCGCTGCGATGGTGGGCGCGTCCGGGGAGGAGAGCACGACATCGGGATCTTGTTGCGAGGTACAGCTATTGACGGTAATGGCCAGATTGTTGTAGTTGCCGGCTGGCAGGTCCTCTACTGTGGCTGCCCCGCTGCTCACGGTAACATTGGCGAACGACCCCCCGTCATAGGATATGGTATGGTCGCCGTCGGGCACGTTTGTAAAGGTAAAGTCTATCTCCCCGTCGCTGGCGCCACAGGTTGTCGGCTGTACGGCGACCGCTGCGATGGTGGGCGCGTCCGGGGAGGAGAGCACGACATCGGGATCTTGTTGCGAGGTACAGCTATTGACGGTAATGGCCAGATTGTTGTAGTTGCCTGCCGGAAGGTTGTCCACGGTAGCTGCCCCGCTGCTCACGGTAACATTGGCGAACGACCCCCCATCATAGGATATGGAATAATTGCCATCGGGCACGTTTGTAAAGGTAAAGTCTATCTCCCCGTCGCTGGCGCCACAGGTTGTCGGCTGCACGGCGACCGCTGCGATGGTGGGCGCGTCGGGCGACGATAGCACGACATCGGGATCTTGTTGCGAGGTACAGCTATTGACGGTAATGGCCAGGTTGTTATGGTTGCCTGCCGGAAGGTTGTCCACGGTAGCGGCATTGGATGCCACGTCCACGTCCGTGAAGGTTCCCCCGTCATAGGTAATATCATAGGTGCCGTCGGGCACGTTTGTAAAGGTAAAGTCTATCTCCCCGTCGCTGGCCCCGCATGTGGTGGGCTGTACGGCGACCGCTGCGATGGTCGGTGCGTCGGGCGACGATAGCACGACATCGGGATTTTGTTGCGAGGTACAGCTATTGACGGTAATGGCCAGGTTGTTGTAGTTGCCGGCTGGCAGGTCCTTTACTGTGGCTGTTCCGCTGCTCACGGCAACATTGGCGAACGACCCCCCGTCATAGGATATGGTATAGTCGCCGTCGGGAACGTTTGTAAAGGTAAAGTCTATCTCCCCGTCGTTGGCCCCGCAAGTTGTCGGCTGTACGGCGACCGCTGCGATGGTGGGCGCGTCCGGAGACGATAGCACGACATCGGGGTCCTGCTGAGAGGTACAGCTATTGACGGTAATGGCCAGGTTGTTGTAGTTGCCCGCTGGAAGGTTGTCCACGGTAGCGGCATTGGATGCCACGGCCACGTTGTTGAAGCTGCTACCGTCATAGCTGATGGTATAGTTGCCATCGGGCACGTTCTCGAAGGTGAACTGAATCTCCCCGTCGCTGGCGCCACAGGTTGTCGGCTGCACGGCGACCGCTGCGATGGTCGGCGCGTCCGGTGACGATAGCACGACATCGGGGTCCTGTTGTGAGGTACAGCTATTGACGGTGATGGTCAGATTGTTGTAGTTGCCGGCTGGCAGGTCCTCTACTGTGGCTGTTCCGCTGCTCACGGCAACATTGGCGAACGACCCCCCGTCATAGGATATGGTATGGTCGCCATCGGGCACGTTCTCGAAGGTGAACTCTATCTCCCCGTCGCTGGCCCCGCATGTGATGGGCTGCACGGCGACCGCTGCGATGGTTGGCGCGTCCGGGGAGGAGAGCACGACATCGGGGTCCTGCTGAGAGGTACAGCTATTGACGGTAATGGCCAGATTGTTGTAGTTGCCTGCCGGAAGGTTGTCCACGGTAGCTGCCCCGCTGCTCACGGTAACATTGGCGAACGACCCCCCGTCATAGGATATGGTATGGTCGCCATCGGGCACGTTCTCGAAGGTGAACTGAATCTCCCCGTCGCTGGCCCCGCATGTGGTGGGCTGCACGGCGACCGCTGCGATGGTCGGTGCGTCCGGTGACGATAGCACGACATCGGGGTCCTGTTGCGAGGTACAGCTATTGACAGTAATGGCCAGGTTGTTGTAGTTGCCTGCCGGAAGGTTGTCCACGGTGGCGGCATTGGATGCCACGTCCACGTCCGTGAAGGTTCCCCCATCATAGGTAATATCATAGGTGCCGTCGGGCACGTTCTCGAAGGTGAACTGAATCTCCCCGTCGCTGGCCCCGCAGGTGGTGGGCTGCACGGCCACCGCTTCGATGGTGGGCGCGTCCGGTGACGATAGCACGACATCGGGGTCCTGTTGTGAGGTACAGCTATTGACGGTGATGGTCAGATTGTTGTAGTTGCCGGCTGGCAGGTCCTCTACTGTGGCTGTTCCGCTGCTCACGGCAACATTGGCGAACGACCCCCCGTCATAGGATATGGTATGGTCGCCGTTGGGCACGTTTGTAAAGGTAAAGTCTATCTCCCCGTCGCTGGCGCCACAGGTTGTCGGCTGCACGGCGACCGCTGCGATGGTCGGTGCGTCGGGTGACGATAGCACGACATCGGGGTCCTGTTGTGAGGTACATCCGTTGGCGGTAATGCTCAGGTTAGTGTAGTTGCCGGCTGGCAGGTCCTCTACTGTGGCTGCCCCGCTGCTCACGGTAACATTGGCGAACGACCCCCCATCATAGGATATGGAATAATTGCCATCGGGCACGTTTGTAAAGGTAAAGTCTATCTCCCCGTCGCTGGCCCCGCAAGTTGTCGGCTGTACTGCGACCGCTGCGATGGTTGGCGCGTCGGGCGACGATAGCACGACATCGGGGTCCTGCTGAGAGGTACAGCTATTGACGGTAATGGCCAGATTGTTGTAGTTGCCCGCTGGAAGGTTGTCCACGGTAGCGGCATTGGATGCCACGTCCACGTCCGTGAAGGTTCCCCCGTCATAGGTAATATCATAGGTACCGTCGGGCACGTTTGTAAAGGTAAAGTCTATCTCCCCGTCGCTGGCCCCGCAGGTTGATGGCTGTACGGGCACGGCGGCGATGGTCGGTGCGTCGGGCGACGATAGCACGACATCGGGGTCCTGCTGAGAGGTACAGCTATTGACGGTAATGGCCAGATTGTTGTAGTTGCCTGCCGGAAGGTTGTCCACGGTAGCGGCATTGGATGCCACGTCCACGTCCGTGAAGGTTCCCCCGTCATAGGTAATATCATAGGTGCCGTCGGGCACGTTTGTAAAGGTAAAGTCTATCTCCCCGTCACTGGCCCCGCAGGTTGATGGCTGTACGGCGACCGCTGCGATGGTCGGTGCGTCCGGTGACGAGAGCACGACATCGGGGTCCTGCTGAGAGGTACAGCTATTGACGGTAATGGCCAGGTTGTTATAGTTGCCCGCCGGAAGGTTGTCCACGGTAGCGGCATTGGATGCCACGTCCACGTCCGTGAAGGTTCCCCCATCATAGGTAATATCATAGGTGCCGTCGGGCACGTTTGTAAAGGTGAACTGTATCTCCCCGTCGCTGGCCCCGCAGGTTGATGGCTGCACGGCGACCGCTGCGATGGTCGGTGCGTCCGGTGACGATAGCACGACATCGGGATCCTGTTGCGAGGTACAGCTGTTGACTGTGATGGCCAAATTGTTGTAGTTGCCTGCCGGAAGGTTGTCCACGGTAGCGGCATTGGATGCCACGTCCACGTCCGTGAAGGTTCCCCCATCATAGGTAATATCATAGGTGCCGTCGGGCACGTTCTCGAAGGTGAACTCTATCTCCCCGTCGCTGGCGCCACAGGTTGTCGGCTGTACGGCGACCGCTTCGATGGTGGGCGCGTCCGGAGACGATAGCACGACATCGGGGTCCTGCTGAGAGGTACAGCTATTGACGGTAATGGCCAGATTGTTGTAGTTGCCTGCCGGAAGGTTGTCCACGGTAGCGGCATTGGATGCCACGTCCACGTCCGTGAAGGTTCCCCCGTCATAGGTAATATCATAGGTACCGTCGGGCACGTTTGTAAAGGTAAAGTCTATCTCCCCGTCGCTGGCGCCACAGGTTGTCGGCTGTACGGCGACCGCTGCGATGGTCGGTGCGTCGGGTGACGATAGCACGACATCGGGGTCCTGTTGTGAGGTACAGCTATTGACGGTAATGGCCAGATTGTTGTAGTTGCCTGCCGGAAGGTTGTCCACGGTAGCGGCATTGGATGCCACGTCCACGTCCGTGAAGGTTCCCCCGTCATAGGTAATATCATAGGTGCCGTCGGGCACGTTTTCAAAGGTGAACTCTATTTCCCCATCGCTGGCCCCACATGTGGATGGCTGTACGGCTACTGCCTCGATGGTGGGTGCGTCCGGGGAGGAGAGCACGACATCGGGGTCCTGCTGAGAGGTACATCCGTTGGCGGTTATTTTCAGGTTGGAGTAATTGCCCTCGGAGAGCCCCGTTACGGTCGCCACGTCCGAGATGACCTCGACGTCGGGGAAGATTCCCTCATCATATATAATATCATAGGTACCGTCGGGAACGTTCTCAAATGTGAACTGTATCTCTCCGTCACTTCCTCCGCAGGTAGAAGGGGAAGTGCTGTCCACCACTATGATGCTAAGGGGGGCTTTCAATCCAATTGAAAATACATCCAGATGTTCATAATCAACATTATCAAAATAGACATATTGACTATCTGCACTTGTTGCCATAATAAGGTCAACAGTACCATTTGTAAAATCACCATTTCCATCACGATCTATCATAAGATGTATACGGCAGGCATCATTTGGAAGAACATTGGAATCTGAAAGATCAAACCGAACACTGACCCCGTAAATGGGATCAACTCCGGCCGTAAAGTTTTTCTGGACTTTCCATTCTCGAGGAATTCTGGTTACAATATCGCTTGATGCCGGTAGTTCAATATTTATTGTGTCCAAACCTGCATGATCATTCCCCCATATCAAATAATTATGGCGGTATGAGGTTAATGATGTTCCAGACCAAGGGTAATTATCAATTTCCGGTCTGGACTGATCTAGATTATCTGTCGTAAAGTTTGAATCGGTGGACATGGTGACAATGGCCTCATCGTTTTCACTTTTTGCAATACGTTGATGCAGGTTATACCTTAAATCTGGTCCATCATCTTCGTATCTATCTCTAGCCAATCCTGCTATGTCAAAACGGTAGTTGGAATCGATAGTGGGATCCCATATGGTTGTACCATCTGCTGCCAGGTAAGTGAAACCTTGATTTCCGACCGAACTTCCCAAAGCAACAGCGTTGTTCAAGGTAATACCATATTTAATTGCCAGATAGGATTGAGCCTGTATTATGGAAGTTGGATCCAAAGCACCGTCTGCCAATAGTATTTCGGCAATATTCCCCGTCAGGTTGCGGTTGGGGTCGTTACTATTGAAGTGTTTACCGATACTATTAAAAAAAAACAGTCTATTTGCTTCATAAAAGCCAGGTCCTCTTGTGTCGGAAATATCGTGTATTCCATTAACAAAAGTGTCCAGATTTTCTTGAAACGTATCAGGGAGCGCATCTCTGACAAATACCCCTATGGTGGGTTTGTTTTGTAGATTTATTGAGCCTGATTGAAAATATCCTCCAGAGTCGTTGAGCCAAGTTCTTCCTACGGAGAAACGGTTGCCATTGGATACGCCCAAAGATAAATTTGTTGTACGCTGCTCAACATTCACCGAATTGTGATGTGTATCTACATCGCCACCAAACAATAGGCGTTGGGTCTCGGCTGTGTTTCCTGCTCCTTCTGCACGAAAAGCAATAAAAACGGTTATATCATCTCTAGAAATAGAACGCATAACTAGCGCATCTCCTTCATTACTTCCATCAAATTCAATGGATGGATTAAAGTTCATATCATTTCTCCGCAACGTTGGAAGTCCTGGGGTTGAACCCGAAGGTGTTAAAAATTGTGTGATTCCAAATGGGTAATCAAAACCAACTGGAAATGCTTGATCGAAGTTTGCAGATGGGTGTCCTATAGCATCTTGCCTATCGGGATCAGTCTCATCAATCAAGTCGTACCAAGTGGTAACGGTAGTTCCGTCACCAGGAGCAAGAGGTGTAAACAAGTGCCAAGATCCATTTGGGGTTGGCGCGCTGTTCACTGCGCGATCTGCACTATACCATGTATCTACTTCAACCTGTCCAAAAGCGTTGTTGCCGGTGAGCAGGATAATTAACAAGGTACTAATGGCCAAGACTTTTGGATTCTTGTATTTTGTAATAGGTCTATTTTGCCCTTGAAATAAATTCAATGCACAGGAAAAGAAACTAAGTAGAAGTTTAGCCATAACTTGTTAAGTTTTAATAAGATTTCTTGCTGGGGCCGATCAAGAAATAGATTTGGTATTATAAATTAAAGGACTATTTATTTAAGAAGTAGAGGTGAATTTACCTATGGGCTGTTCCAATTGACGAATGCCCTAGTTGGATCAATGAGTGAAAAAAGTTCCTTTTCTTTAAACCTGTAATATTGTAGGATTTTACTTGTTTAAATAAAAGATCCGCCAAGTATTTCTTGGCGGATCTACCATCCAAATTATTTAATAAGAACCGAGTTACACCAAACCTTTGCTCTAAGAATTAAATAGAAATATGGGTTGAATGGTTTTACTTGATTAAATTAATCTCAACTCTTCTGTTTTGTTGTCTTCCAAGTTTTGTTGCGTTGGAAGCAATTGGTTTGTCTTCACCATAACCTATAGCCATCAGCCTTGTTCCAGATACTCCTTCGTTTATCAAGAAATCACGCACGGAATTGGCCCTAGCTTCTGATAGGCTTTGATTTGTGGAGTTGCTGCCGACACTATCGGTATGTCCTTCAACTGTAAATTTGGCATTCGGATATTCATTCAATATTTGAATGATGTCCACCATTACTGAAACTGACTCTGGTTTTATTGTCGCTTTTCCTGTGTCGAACAAAATGGTCTTGGCATAATCGTTCAACTGCTTTTGAACTTCGGCGGTCACTTCTGGACAACCATTGTTGGCAATGGTTCCTGCTACTTTAGGACATAGATCATCCACATCCGGAATGGTGTCGCCATCGGTATCTGGGCATCCCTTGTGTTCCACGGTGCCTGGTATTTCTGGGCAACGATCATTTCTATCCTCAATTCCATCTGAGTCGGTATCTGGACATCCGTTGAATTCTTTTAGTCCTGCTACCTCTGGACATTCATCATCCTTGTCCAAAATTCCATCTTCATCGGAGTCCTTCCAAGGACAGCCTTTGTTTTCTGTGGGGCCTGCTACTTCTGGACAATCATCGTCCTTATCCAAAACTCCATCCCCATCGGTGTCTTCCCAAGGACAACCTTGGTTTTCCACTGGCCCGGGAGTTTCGGGGCATCTGTCTTCTTGGTTGATGATGCCGTCATTGTCCTTATCCTTTAATTTATTATGATAGAGTGGAACTTTTAGCCCTGCATACAGGTCCAAGGCTTTGGTGTTTTCGCCCACTAATGAAGATAGGATGGAACCAGAACCTAAATAGATAGGCCCCAATCGTAAACCAGCTCCCCATTGAAACGTACCTCCTTCAATGATGCTCAATGGTGAGTAAACTGCCAACCATGTGGTTTCGAATCTTGGAGTTAGCCTATATTGGTTGACAATCCTGCCGATATTGACCCCATTTTTGGAGGTCAGGGACATATCTCCATTAAAGTTCATGTATACTTTGGAGCCTACGTTCCAGTCGACATTGGTGTGCAATGCGGTTGGAAGGGTGTAACTTACGGCGGTTCTTTCACCGATTATATCAAAATTGTCGATGAGGGCTTCTTCAAGCACGTCGCCATCAAAATTATTGGCATCTTGGGTCTTGTTCAAATCATAAATCCTATCGATACCATTTATATTGCCAATTGTACCTATATCGGTAACTGAAATACCAAGCTTTACTTTGTATTTGTTCACACCACGATTAACTACCGTGTTGCCATCACTCTTTAGTTTGGTGAATTCAGCGTGGTTTGGCCGCCACTCGTATACAAATCCTAGGTCTGCTCCCAAGCCTCTACCTGCACCAGATTCGAATACATTTCCCAAATTGCCCTCTTCACTTACTTCTCCTGTACTTCCATATCGGAACTGGCCAGTAGTGGTTACTTCCTCCGTTGTGGAATTATAATCCACAGAAATGTCCGAACCATTGATGTAGGCATTTGCGAGTCCTTGAATGTACTTGACCGATAAACCTCCTTTAAGGAAATGCTCCTTATCATCTAAAAGAACACGGGCATAGGTTGCTCCAATTTCGCCCCAGGCACTAAATGAACTCGACATATCATCTTCAACAAGCGAAAAATCCTCACCTTCGTCGTAACCACCTTCTTTTTCCAAAAGGTTCCCGTTGACATCGTTTACGGAGAAGATGCCTCTTCCCCTGGTAAAAATGGCCAATGAGTGTTTTTTGCTCATGGTCAGCATTACGGATGGACCCATTATATCCACATTAAAGGCTAAAAAGTTATTGGTTGTTGGGAATGTTTCTGCATTATCAAAAGCTTCACTGGCATTACCAAAGGCATCACCAAGGTTAAAACCTATGTAGTCGTTTGCATAAAGAGCGCTTACTCCAAAAATGTTCACATCCATTTTAAGGTTGGAGTCGGCAATGTTGGCCGGGTTGGAAATTATACCATGTACACCATTATAGTTGTCCTCCAAAAAACCAATGTACGATTGTGCGGATAGCACATACGAAAATAAGAGTAGGACCAAACTCAAAAAAGTATTCTTTGTAATCATGTTTTTAAATTTTAATACCTGAAAAAGGGTAAGTGTTATCACTTGTTTTATTTTGAATCAATTTCAAAGAGAATACTTATTAATGGATTTTGAAGGGGACAATGGATGGATGAGGGGTTTGAATTGACGGATGGGGCAGTTGGGTTTACCTAGATTTTTTTACCTCCCATTTTTTGGAGGGATATGAGGTGTTTATAATTACTTGCGCTGGATGGCTATCCTCTGAATGAAGGATAGTGAAAAGGGTAGGGGACAAACAAAAAACCATTACGACCAAGGAACTTTAACAGCTCCTTGGCGTAACGGAAACCTCAACTAAACTAAACACTTTTATGACCAACAGTCGTCAAAAGTGAATTGCTATATGTGCATGCGTTAAATTGATCTTGCAATTCAATATGTTTAACGCTATTGCATGACAAACATAGAATCAATAAATGGGATTTAAGGTGGCCAACTAACGAATGGCCCGTTTGAACCAATGAATGGTCCATTTGAATTGGTGAGTGAAAATTTGGCATAAAAAAACAGCCCTTTGGGGCTGTCTTAATCGTTGTAAAATGGCACTGGGTTTTTAGGAAATTTCTTCCACTGATGCGTCCGGTGCATTTTTTTTGACCGATTCAATACCATTTTCCATGGCCGAATCACTGGAATACATTTCGCTATTTCCAATAACTTGTCCGTTGGATGCTTTTAGGTTAAAGTATGGACTTCCATCTTTTGCCGTGTTTCTTTCAAAATTTCCATCGTCCTGTGAATGTGTTTTTACAGACTCGATGCCATTTTCGCAGGCGGATTTAGTAGTGTATCCTTGGCTGCTTAAAATAATTTGACCGTTTCCAGCTTTTAAATTAAACCTGAACTTTCCGGCTTTATCCGTTGCAATCTCAAATTTTCCCATATTTTATCTGTTTAAGTAATAAATCTAGAGAATTTCTGAAAAAACTACCAATAAATGCTTTGAAATTTGATGATAAAATAAAGTTTCTGACTTTTGTTAGACTTTATCTTTTGAAGATACCATATAAAAAGGGAGGCCATTGGCCTCCCTTTTTAGTTTGATATAATATATAGATTATACCCTGATTTGTCCATCACCAAATACATAATATTTGTTGGTGACCAATTGTTTTAATCCCAATGGGCCTCTGTGATGTAATTTATCGGTACTGATGGCCAATTCGGCACCAACGCCCATTTGACCGCCATCTGTAAATCGGGTGGATGCATTTTGGTATACTGCGGCACAGTCCACGTTTTCCATGAAGGTTTTTGCCACATCGTTGTTCTCCGTCATTATGGAAGCGGAGTGTCCACCAGAATTTTTGTTGATTTTCTGTACGGCTTCGTCAATGCTATCGACGGCACCAATTACACATTTCATGGCCAAAAATTCTTCTTGCCAAATGGATTCATCGGTAATGGTATCCTCATTGGTCAAGGTTTTTTTGACTTCTCCATCAACCGTTATGGAGACGTTGTTGGCGGTAAGTACCTGCTGCAACTCCTTGAGCTTGTCCTCATAACCATCAATTTGGGTGTCCATCAAAATTTTGTCCAATGCATTGCAAGCCGATATTTTATGGGTTTTTGCGTTCAAAATCACTTTTAAACTTTTTGCCCAATCGGCCTCCTTGTGCACATATAGGAAATTGTTCCCTCTACCACTTATAAGTACTGCACATTTGGCATGTTCTTTTACGAAAGCGATCAAACGCTCGCCTCCACGGGGTACAATAAGGTCCAGATCTTGGTCTGGATTCCTTAGGAACTCTTGGGTTTGTGTCCTGTCCATCTCCATAAACTGAATATAATCTGTGGAGAGGTTGTTTTCTGTTAAGGCTTGATGCCAAAACTTAACCAAGGCCTTGTTGCTGTGGTAAGCTTCTTTACCTCCTTTGAGCAATATTTTATTATTGGCCTTGAATGCAAGTACGGCGGCCTCAATAGTTACATCCGGGCGGGACTCGTAAATGATCATTATGGTGCCAAAAGGTGCTGTTCGGTTGATGATTTTAAGCCCGTTGTCCAATTCCCTTGTCGAGATTTCTTTGTTAACGGGATCATCTTGCTCACGAACCTGTTGTACGGCCTGAATCATTTGGTCTACCTTCTTTTGGTCGACTACCAAACGATCGTACAATGCCTGATCATCGCGGTTGAATGCATCTAGATCCTTTTTGTTTGCTTGGAGCAATTCTTCCCGATTTTCATCAAGGATGCGCTCCATATCTTGTAATACTTTATTTTTTAAATCTGTTTTTAATAATTTCATTCTTGTTATTTTGAAACTTCTGTTCCTACGTTCTTTCCTTCTAAAATATCCAGGATTACGTTATCTCGTTTACCATTTACAATGTACGATGGAATATCTGCTGCTGCGGCTTTTTGGGCATAGCTCAATTTAGAGCCCATACCGCCACGGCCTTCACCTTCTTGTTTGTTTCCTTCTTCGATATATTTTTCAAGGTCTTCTTTCGGTTCTACCTTATCGATTACCTTGGAATCGGCTTTTTCCGGGTGTCCGTCGTAAAGCCCGTCAATATCCGTCATTAAGATCAGTTTGTCGGCCTTCATCAACTGTGCCAGCAATGTGGCCAATTCATCATTGTCCGAAAACATGGACATGGAAACGGAAACGGCATCATCCTCATTGGCTATCGGGATTACTCCTTCGGAAAGGAGCCCCTCCAGACAATTGATCATGTTGTCGCGGTGCACACCTGGGTTAAAATCCCTTTTGGTCGGGAGCACCTGTGCACACTTCATTCCATAATCATTAAAAATATTATAGTAATGTCTCATCATTCTGGGTTGCCCTATGGCAGAATATACCTGCCTACGTTGGGTCTTATCCTTGATTTTGGCTTTCCCCAAAACCTCTTTACCGGCAATTACCGATCCAGAGGAGACCAAAATGGTCATGATGCCTCGTTCGTAAAGCTCTGCAATTTGTTGTACCAAATTGTTGAGCACGGGTCTTACGATTCTATTGTCTTTGTTGGTCATCACATTTGTACCAACTTTAACGACCACTAGTTCTTTGTACATGTTTTAGTATTCTTCGCCCAATTCCACAGCTCTTCCGAATGCTGCAAAGGCGGCTTCTTTGATTAATTCGTTAACATTATTATCTTCCATAGAGTCCAAGGCGGCCCTGGTTGTTCCTCCTTTTGATGCTACCATTTCCATCCAAGTGTCCGGATTAAGATTGTTCTGGTTGAACAGCTCTACGGCACCTGTGAATGTTTGGCTCACCAATACCTTGGAGACATTTTCGGAGAACCCCATTTGGAGGGCGGCCTCCATCATGCTCTGCATAAAATAGAAAACATACGCGGGGCCGCTTCCGGAAATTCCGGTAGAGGCATCGATATATTTTTCACTTTTTACCCTGAGGGATTTTCCCGTGGTATCCAAAAGACCTTCCACCATAAAGAGTTCCAATCGGGAAACTTCTTCGGCGGATACGTAGCTGGTCAAACCTTTGCCGACCTGTGCCGGCAAATTCGGCATGGCCCTAACTACTTTTTTAATACCCAATGCTTCTTGGATAAAGTTGATAGTGACCCCTGCCATGATGGATATGAACAATTGTTCTGGGTTCACCAAGGGTTTCATGCGTTGGAAAAGTTCTTCGGCATGATAGGGTTTTACGGCCAAAAAGATAATATCTGCTTGTGGTACGCAGTCTTCGATTTTATCAATGGCATCGAAATAGGCGATTTTACCTACTTCTTCCAATTTTTCTTTTGACTTGTCCAGCACCATAATGTTTCTTTTTTTCAACATTTTGGATTTGGACATACCTGTGGCATAGGTAAGTCCCATGTTACCTGCGCCAATAACCAATACTTTCATTGTTTATGTTAAAAGGTTTATATAAAAAGTTCTAATGATGTTATGATAATACGTTGCATTCGTGGCAATCTTTGACCTTACCGTAGTATGTTGAACGGTATCTGTGCAAAGTGCTTACGGGAAGCCCCATAATGCACCTTTTTATGTAGGTGACACGGGTCGTAAGTTCTCCCATTTTAACGCTGTAGCGTTTTTCATATCTTGTTTCCCTTTTAATTCTTGAAAGTCTCATTTTATTGTTATTGATACTTAAATTTTAGATGTTATTGGTCTTCCTGTTCTTTCAGGAATTGTTCCTTGTATTGTGCCTTTTTAAGTGTTTTTCGGCGTTCTACTGATTTTTTAGTGTATTCTTGACGGCTTCGTATTTGGTCCAAACGCTTTGTGTTTCTATACTTTCTTTTGTAGCGTTTTAGAGCCCTTTCAATACTTTCGCCTGGCTTAACCTCGATTTTTAGCATATTGTGTTTTATCTGTTCAATCTCATTTCTAAATGGGTTGCACTGAACCCTTTATCCTCAAAAAATTCTTTGTTTGGATATTGATTTTCATCTGTTATATGGATGGCAACGTCACCTTTGCAATATTGAAGGGTATAATCCAACAGTTTTTGCTCAATGTCATCATTCCTGTGATTTCTGTGTATTACAAAAAACACCAGAAAATTTTCGGGAATATAGTCCCCCATACCTGTTTTGTTCACCACGGCCAAGCCCAAAATTTCCTCGTTTTCCTCCATGGCAAAAACATATCCTCCCAAACCGGGGATATCTTTTGTGGAATATTGAATGGCTTTTCGAATAGCCTTTTTTGTAGCTTTTTTTCCTTCCTGATGGTCAAAAAGAAAGTTGGCGAACCTATTGGCTTCCATGGTCGAAAGTCTAGTATAGGCATCGTAGGTCTTAATTACCATGCTTTTGTTGTGAACGATAATAGTTCTAATTTTTTTGTTGTTAGTTAACGGTTTTGAATCGGGCAAAATGGAAACATAAGATCAAATCAACTATAATTTCCAAGGCAATAGGTCTACTTCCAAAAGGGAAGGTAATTATAAGGTAGGCGGAATGAACTTATCTGACTGGTTTCGAAATACCAGATAGTTAAAACTTAGGATTCTACAGTTTTTTCTCTCGTGGAGCTTGACGTTCATCGGTACAAATATAAGAAAATCAGCGCTTAAATCCCAATAATACTGGGGTTTATGTTACCTATAACGTTATAGATGCCCAATTTAATATAATGAAACGTTATGGTTTTTGATGTATATAAGAGATTTTGGTATAACTGTGTTGCAGACCTTCCGTTTAATGAAAAAATATTGATGTTAGTTTAGGAAATGTGTATAAACCTATAGTTACGATATTTTTTTAAAAATGTACGCAATGTGCTGTAAACTAATTCTCTGCACTTTTTTATGATGTTATTGAGTGAAAGGAACGAAATTTTTAGTGTCTTCACATATTTTTAACATTTCAGACCAAACCACATCCCATATACCTCGTAAGTAAGGTTGTATTAACCATTTAAAATGAATCGCCTTATGAGAAAAAGTATAGTCAAAGTAGAACCGGTCAAAAAGGCAACAAACCGCCGGCAGTTTTTAAAATTGGGGGGCATGGGAGTTGTTGGAGCAAGTCTATTGGTTGCCTGTAGTAATGATGACAACGGAATGGGCATGATTCCCGATTCCGACCCTAATCCAAATCCAGATATTTTTGATCTTGGTCAGGGAGATTTAGGAGTTTTAAATTACGCATATGCCCTTGAACAGTTAGAAGCTGATTTTTATACCAAGGTCGTAAATTCCTTTTACGGTAATATATCGGATGAGGAAATGCAAGTGTTGACCGACCTTTATTATCATGAGGTAAACCATAGGGATTTTTTCAAGACTGCCATTACCGCAGCTGTGGATGGGAATACCGATTTGGTGCTCCCAACGCTTGAATTTGATTATGGAAACTTGGATTTTGGAAACCGCGAACAGGTACTTACCACCGCAAGTGTATTGGAAGATACCGGCGTGGCCGCCTACAATGGTGCGGGTCGTTTGATCGGTGATCCTGGATATCTGTTATTGGCAGGTAAAATAGTATCTGTGGAGGCCAGACATGCATCAGCTGTTAGAACACTGCTAAATCCTGGTTCTGCGGATTTTGCCGGTGATGATTATGTGACGACCGATACCGGTCTTTCTGTCGCATTGGACCCATCCGAGGTTCTTGCCGCAGTTGGAGATACAGGGTTTATCACAACCCCTTTCACAGCAAACAATTTACCTTAAACTTTAAAAAAGATAAACGATATGGATATTATAAAATTTTTGGACGGATTTACGAATGAAGCCCTATTGGAGGGCACGCCTTCACGCCGCGAGATGTTCGGTGCCTTGGGATCCCTTGGTAAAAAAGCAATGTTGACCGCAATTCCTTTTGGATTGGCCACAATGCCAAATAAAACCTTTGCCCAAGATTCCGGAAACGACCCGGTAAGTGCATTGCAATTGGCGTTGACTTTGGAATATTTGGAAGATGAGTTCTATGATCTGGCCCTTCAATCTGGAGTATTGCCAAGTGGTAGACCGGAAACGGTTTATATGCAGATTTCAAAGCATGAACAGGCCCATGTTGACTTTTTGATTGCGGGATTGGAAGGAGCGGGAGTTACCCCTGTAGAAAAACCTACTTTCGATTTTACGGCGGGAGGTGCTTTTGACCCATTTAATGATAATGGCGTGGGCCAAGAAACGGCTTATGCCCAGTTATTGGCACTAGCTCAAGCATTTGAGGATACTGGTGTAAGAGCGTATAAGGGACAGGCCGGTAATTTGTTGGGTTCGGACTTTTTGACGCCTGCTTTGCAGATACATGCGGTAGAGGCCATGCATGCCTCCGAGGTTAGAAGGCTTAGGGGACTCAAAGGATGGATCACAAACAAAGAACGCGGAGCCGGAATGCCCGAAGCTACACAGCTGGTGTACAACGGTGAAGAAAACGTAACTCAGGGCGGAGTGGATGTGACCACGCTGGGAAGTGGAGCTGCATTTGGTATGGAAGCTTCCACGGAAGCGTATGATGAAGCACTCTCAGGAGATGACGCGGTTGCAATTGCCAGCCTTTTTATTGTTTCTTAGCAGTTAAATTTTGATTGATAGGGTTAGCTCCTCTTGCCATAGGTGATAGGGGCTTTTTTGTTTTTGAACCTTAAAGGCGCTCCACAAAATTTATGCGTTTGCTCGTAATCATGTCCAACTTTGTTGGCAGTCCGTTATTCTGTTTTACCGGTACATTCAATGAAATTAGTAAACTGCCCATTCCAATGGGATATTTTCCCTTCTTCCATTTTCTCTTCATAAGAATGGTTGCAGCCAATACAAACTTCAAAAGTTAAATGCTCTTTTCTATAAATTTAATTGGAAGCAAATAAGCTGTTTCAAGGGCGTACTCTCATCTTCGGTCCCGAAGAGTGCATATATTGGAATAGTCAGTCCTGTTAAATGGTCAAAAGGCGCTTTTTCATAGGTAGACCAACGTTTATTGGTGCATCCGGGGTCAATTTCGGTTGGGCTAGGGTTTTTTACAACTGATTTCTACCATTCTATAATGCTCATTATATTTTTATGGGCATCTTTATCGGATATGTCACTTTTCAAAGACTCAATTCTATTGAAAAGCCGAAACTCACGGAAGTTATTTAGAGCATTCCCTGATCAAAATCCTAAAGGTGTTGTTTTTTGTTTACCGTAGCTAGTGCAGCTTCAATTACGGCATCCTCCAAATGACCCTGCACAATAATTTTTTTAGGATGTGGAAGGCCTGTTGTGGACGCCGTCCTTTGGG
The DNA here is from genome assembly GCA_963677115.1 of uncultured Allomuricauda sp. Classification (GTDB taxonomy): domain Bacteria; phylum Bacteroidota; class Bacteroidia; order Flavobacteriales; family Flavobacteriaceae; genus Flagellimonas. The sequence goes on along the minus strand of OY781874.1, from coordinate 948,279 downwards.
CGCCCTATGGATAGGTGGATGCCAATGTCAACGGATTATGGGATGGGCGCAAGGCCTGCAACAATAGAAAGAGGATTACCGCATCACTGGTATCAAAGCTTTCTCTGATCTTGGTGTAGGCGATTCTGATTTGTGCATCCACTGTACGGACCGATATTCCCAAATAGTCGGCCACTTCCTGTTGGGTCAACCCTTCCAATTTTGTCATTCTTAAGATTTGTTGACATCGTTCCGGTAAAATCTCAATGGTTTTTCTGAGCTTTGCAATCTTTTCCCTTAGGTGTTCATCGTCTTCCGATTCATCAATCAAGGCTTGGTGGGTAAGTTCAGCGTAGTGCTTGGCCTGCGTCAATCTATGGCGATAATGATCAATGAACAGGTTCTTTGCAGTAGTGAACAACAAAGGGCCAAAATGTGTAGGTCGTAGGGTCGCTCTTTTTTTCCATAAGGATACAAAACTCAATTGTACTATATCCTTGGCCTGTTCATGATCTTGTGTAAGTGTTAGTACATAGGCCATGAGCGATCTGTTATTTTTTTCAAAAAATGCTTTAAAGGCTAATTCATCACCTTCAATGATGCTTTGGCTCAATCTCTTTTCATGCTCACATTCATCCATTAGAGGGGGAACCTATTTGTTTATGAAACAATTCGATTTGGGATAAATGTAAAAAAAGTTAAGTAATCTTTAAGTATGTTTTAAATCGCATCCGTTTAACCAATATAAATTAACACACAATGACCGAAAACGAAGAAGTATTGTTCCATAAATTCCTAAACAGGACGCTGAGCGAGGAAGAATGGAAGACTTTGTTGGATTATTTGGAAAAGCCGGAGAACAAGGAGGTGTTCAATTCCTATGTTAAAACGGATTTTTTACTGAATATGTCCTATCAAGAAGAAGGTGTGCCCTTATCCTATGATACTTTATCAAGGTCAATAAATAATAACGCTGATCAAAAGTTAACAAAACCGTGGCCAAAACAATACTGGTGGGCAGTGGCCGCATCGCTTATTTTGTTGATAGGACTGGCATTGGGAGCCTACCATAAGTCCACCCCGCTCATCAAAGAGACCCCAGTGGTTGTAAAAACCTCGGTAGAGCAGGGCACCAATGGTGCTATTTTGACCCTGGAGGATGGAACAGAGGTTGCTTTGGAAGAAGACTGTTCCTACGAGAATTCCTATGTTACCAGTAGTAGAAATGGCGAAGAACTGGTCTACGCGAAAAACCCTATTGGAGATGGTAATCTGTACAATACCATTGCCGTGGCCCGTGGCAAGCAGTTTGCACTTACCCTTTCCGATGGCACACGGGTATGGCTGAACTCAGATTCCAAGTTAAAGTACCCGGTAAGCTTTGATGCTGGAAAAACGAGAACGGTAGAACTGCTTTATGGTGAAGCCTATTTTGATGTGTCCCCTGCAGCACATAATCAGGGAAGTGCTTTCGAAGTGCGGCAAGACCACCAAAAAGTAACCGTTTTGGGTACGGAATTCAACATTAAGGCCTATGCCGAAGAGAAACAGGTTCTTACTACGCTAGTAGAAGGGAAGGTAGAAGTTACCGCAAGGAATGAATCCACGTTGCTTGTCCCCAATAAACAGGCGGTTAATGATGTTGAATCGGGGAAAATGGCCATACACCAAGTAGATGCACAGGCAGAAACCGCTTGGCGCCACGGTCTTTTTATGTTTAAGAACAAGAATTTGGGACAAATCGCGGTCACATTGTCCCGTTGGTATGATATTGATATAGATATTACCGATAATTCCATGGAGACCATAGAGTTCAAGGGAGCCTTGAGCAAGAATCAACCACTGGAAGAGATATTGGAACTTATTAAGAACACTAAATTCATCAACAATTATGGAATAGCCGAAGATAAAGTGGTCATCTGGTAAACAAAGGTTACGGGATTCACTATAAATAAAAAGAGGGACAGTATTACCAACATCTCACCGACGATAATACTTCCCCCTGTACAGATTAACTAACAAGTATTAATTAAATGCAACCAAATTTATGAAAAACCAATTGAAGGAAGGTTTCCTTTTTCTATATGGGAAAAGGTTCTTGCTATTGTTTATGAAAGCCTATTTACTCTTTTTCTGCACCTTGGTCATGGGGATGAGCGGTACAGATGTATTGTCACAGGAAACTATCCTTGTAGATAGGGATCAAAAATTGACCATAGACCAAGTGTTCGATATGATTATGGAACAAACGGACTATTACTTTATCTATCAAGTGGACCTTTTCAAAGGGAAGCCCAAAGTGGAACTGAAAAAAGGAAAAATTAAGGTAGACAGGCTCTTGGAGCAGAGCTTGATGAGCGCTTCGGTAGTTATGGAGGTTACGGAATCCAAAACGATTGTTATCAAACCAAAAACATCTAAAGTTGACAACCGGCAGGATCTGCTCATAACAGGAAAGGTTGAAGATGGACAAGGAGTTCCATTGCCCGGGGCCAATATTTTGGAAAAGGGAACCGCCAATGGAACACAGACGGATTTTGATGGCAACTTTGCCATAAATGTCTCCGACGCCAATGCCATCTTGGTTATTTCCTATCTTGGTTTTACTACCCAGGAAATAGCCCTTGAGGGAAAAATGGAAATAGAAGTACAATTATTGGAGAATGCAGCAGGATTGGATGAGGTAGTTGTAGTTGGATATGGTACCCAAAAGAAGGCGAACCTAACCGGGGCGGCAACCGCTGTCAAAGCCGAAGACTTAAACCAAATACCCACCAATAATTTATCCAACACCTTGGCGGGACGTGCTCCGGGAGTAAACATTACTAATACTTCGGGTATGTCCGGTGCCTCTTCCAGTATTAGGATGCGGGGAAGTTTTGGCGAACCGTTGTTCGTCATCGATGGTATTGTAAGGGACAAAGAAGCCTTTGATGCACTGAACTCCAATGAAGTGGACCAGCTGACTTTTTTAAAAGATGCAGCAACAGCTTCGATATATGGTTCAAGGGCAGGAAATGGCGTGGTACTGGTAACCACTAAAAAAGGAAGTGAAAAGGAAAAACCGGTTTTCAGTTTTCAGACTACCTATACATCCTCTTTGCCAACCCAAGAATTGCTTTCTGATAAGACTACGGCAACAGATGAACTTATTTACCAAAACCGGGTAGCCGAGTTCTTGGGTACGGCCCCACCAAACGGTGAAACGGAGTTTGAATATTTTAAAAACAGGGGCTATAATGTAAATGATATGATTTGGCGAAACCCGGCCAGCAAGGATTATACCATGAGCGTCAATGGCGGAAGCAAGTCGTTGACATATTACACCCTGGCCAGCTATCGCGGAGAGGAAGGGTCTTTTAAAGGTTTGGATTATGCCAAATACAACCTTAGGTCCAATTTGTCCGCCAAGTTATCCAATAGCATTACCTTGGATTTCAATCTAGCGGCCAGTCAACAAAATCACGATAGGTTTTATTGGCCTTTTTCAGAAGATGACGATTATGACGTTGCCGATCTTTATAGGGTGACCTTCAACTGGCCAAAAACGTACCCATTTTATTTGGAAGCTGACGGCACGCCCGCCAATTACATCACAGACTACCCGGTACAGACACCAATGGGCAGTTGGTTGGCATGGAGCGTTATTGATCAAATTGTTGGCGATCGTTACATTAAGACGCGTAGAAGACAACTTAGCTCCATTGTTTCATTGGACATCGATTTGGACAAAATTGTGCCTGGTCTGTCCACCAAGTTCACGGGCAGTTATTTGGCCAAGGACTATATGCGGAAATATTATATGACGCATCAACAAAACTACATTTTTACCCAAGCGGACCCAGATGGTAATAGGTTCATTCCTGCTCCTCCCGACCCTAACAAGGTCAGTACTTTTACTTTTAGCCAAAACCAAGAGTTTTTAAGTTATGACATCAATACCGAATGGCAATATCAAGTAGACTGGTTCCTTAACTACAAACGTACGTTCGGTAATCATGGGGTGGATGCAATGATGGTTTTTGAACAAGCCGAGAACGGTCTTTATGGAGCTTATTCCAGAGCGGAAGATCCCGTTACCCATTACGATCAGGACTTTGTATATTCCACAGATTCCGAAAGAAGGTATGGGTCCGGTTATGAGGAAATTGGTGCAAGACAATCGCTGATAGGACGTTTAAATTACAATTTCGATGAGCGTTATATCGCAGAGTTCTCCTTTAGGTACGATGGGAACACACTATTCCCTAAAAATGGCCGCTGGGGTTTCTTCCCTTCCGTCTCGGCAGCTTGGAGAATAGGGCAAGAAGCTTTTATGAAAGAAGTGACTTGGATGGATGAACTTAAGCTCAGGGCGTCCTATGGTACAACAGGAAACGATTTGGATATCGATAACGAGAAAATATCGCCGTTTTCTTTTAGGAACACTTATGGTAACGGAGGAAGTTACATTCTTGGGAACGACCTCTATCGCGGTATCAGTCCAGGGGCAACTCCAAACCCCAATTTGACATGGGCCACAATGACCAGTTATAACGTTGGTTTGGATTTTGCCCTTATACACCGTAAGCTGGAAGGATCGCTCGATGCCTTTTATAAAAAAGAAACGGACATTTTAGGTTCCAGATTGGTAACCCTTCCCGATAACTATGGACAATCATTGGCTCCCGAAAATTATGCGGAAAGGTCTTGGCGCGGGGGTGAAGTATCCTTAAAGTGGCGAGATTTTACAGATGACGGTAAATTCAATTATACCATCTATGCCAATATGGGATATGCCAAAGATCAGTGGGACAAGATTGACCAAGAGCCTATTTTTCAAGAAGGAGGACTTAGGGAGTCGGAATCAATGATCGGCCAGCCCTTAAATAGGATATTCGGGCTTAAGTCTATGGGGATCATAAGAACCCAAGAGCAATTGGATGACCTTTTGGCTCAGGGACTTACGCAGTTTGGCAGGGATCCGTACTTGGGCGGCCTTTATTTTGAGGACATCCGTGGCGATGGGTATTCTCCTGGACCTGACGGCAAGATAGACAGTAATGATTTTCAATTGCTCTCCACCAAAGGAGCTCCCAGAATCAACTATGGTTTCGGGTTTAATCTGAGCTATGGGAATTTTACCTTGGACACCCACTTTCAAGGGGTGAGTTCCTACGACCGTATAATAAGCAACCAAGAAGGAGCCGGAATGAGACAATATGGTGGCAGTGTCCGTCCTTATTACCCTATCTGGGCGGGCGATGTTTGGACACCTGAAAACCCAGATGCCAAATATCCACGTGTAGTGGGTAGCAGTTGGTATGAGTCCGGTACCGGATCTACTTCCTTTTGGATCTATAATGGCGCATATTTAAGATTAAAGAACCTGAATCTAGGATACAATCTGCCTAAAGACGTGCTGAGCACCATAGGCGTTTCCGATGCACGTATCTTTTTAAATGCGACCAACCTTTTCTCCATATCGGAGGTTAATGAATTTCATGACCCAGAACAAGCCAATTACGATTCTTATCCCGTAATGAAGACGTTTGCGCTAGGAATGAATTTTAAATTTTAATCGATAGAAACATGAAAAAAATAATATGCATATTTGGACTTTTTGTTCTTTTTACAAACTGCTCCGATGTTCTTGATATTGAAGATATAAACCACTATAGTCCTGAATCTGTCTGGAATGATGAAAACCTGGCCAATGCGTATATGATCAATTTATATCCGATGTTCGGTAATTGGAACGCCGGAAGCGATAGGTTAAGTCAGCAACTTGCAGGTATCGAATGGTATCCTAACCGGATTACCATTTCCAATGACAATTTTAAGAATTGGGATTATAACCGAATTCGACTCATAAATCAAGCTATTGTAGATGTAGAAAGTGGAACACTTCCGCAAGAGATTAAGAATAGGATTACCGGTGAAGCCCTATTCATGCGCGCATACACCTATTTTGATATGGTCATGTACCATGGCGGTGTTCCGTATGTTAAAGTTCCGCAGGACAGGTATGAAGATGATCTTTATGTCTCGAGGAACTCTACCCAAGAGTGTTTCACTTTTATTGAGGAAGATATGGATAGGGCCATTGAACTGCTACCAGAAAGTATTGGAACTGGATCGGATGACTATGGACGAATAGATGCTGATTTTGCATTGGCCTTTAAGGCTAAGGTCCTTTTGTACAAAGCTTCTCCCCAATTCAATCCTTCCCAACCATGGGACAACCCGTATTGGTCTGAAGCCCATGCCGCAAACAAGAAGGCATATGAGACCCTTATGGGCCATGGATATGAATTGGTAGAGGACTATTCCAACATTGCCCTGGAGGAAAGGAACAAAGAAGTGGTCTTCTCCGTTATCAATAGTTATCCCAATAAAACAGCCTCATGGGATAGTGGGGTACGCCCTGGTTCGGAAAGTAGAGGTCCGGCCTCCGCTTGTCCCACATGGGAATTTGTAAAGCAATTTCCAATGAAAGATGGGCGGTTATATAATGATCCCTTAAGTGCCTATACCATGACGGAGGAGGAATTTCTTCAGAATTACTGGCAAAACCGTGATCCAAGATTTGATAAGTCCATCGTATGGAACGGGAAAACGTATGAGGTTTCAGGGAAATCGGGCAAAAGACAATATACCGCACTGGGTATAGCCAACGAACTGGATGACTTTGGGGTCAACCCCAATGCAAATACCAATTCTACCAATTTAGATCGCTACACAGGGTTCTTTATTCAAAAAAATAGTCTTTTGAACCTAACTCAGGCCGAGGTGGAGCAATATGATGTGGACTACGTGCTCATGCGTTTTGCAGAGGTAATGCTGAACTACGCGGAAACAGCAAATGAAACGGGTAACTCTCCGGTTGCGTTGAACATTCTAAAAAGGATTAGGGAAAGAGCGGGAATCGAGCCCGGTGCTGATGGTAATTTTGGAATTTCCGCCAGCACAAGGGAAGAGATCAGAGAGGCTATATTGGCCGAACGAAATATTGAGTTTTGCTTTGAAGGACATCGCTTTTGGGATTTGAGGAGGTTGAGATTGTTAGACCGATTGGATGGCACCGATAAGCATGGTGTAGAGGCGATTGCCATAAACTCCGAAGGTAGTGAGATGCCCATAAGTACGGCCCGAAGTTTGGCGGATGATTATGCACTCGATGAATCTGATTTTAAATATTCAACTTTGCAGGTACCACTTTCTGGAGTAAAACAAAGCTCGCTTCCAGATAACTACTATTTCTTTCCCATTCAAGCGGATGTGATAAATAGAAATCCAAAATTGGAACAAAATGAAGGCTGGGGCGGATCTTTTGACCCTACGCTAGATTAATTTTTTGATCTATTTATTTTTTGAATTATAAAGCAAGGCTATGGACCAAAGTGTTTTGAACACATGTTCATAGCCTTTTTATTAAAATAGTCCAGAGTTTATCGCCCAAGAAGGAAATGTCACCATAGAAGAACTTGGAGTTTTGTTCATGGGTTTCCCACAGGCCCAAGTACGTATAAGGTCGGAGGAAAATATATCCCTTTAAAATCACATGGGTGTTTGTTCCATTGCAGAAAAGTCTATGATGGTTTTTATGAAAAGATATAGGGCTTAAACAATTACTGGACTTTACATTTTATTCACTATCATATAATAACATAAACAAATGAATTCCAATACAACAAAACAAAGATCTGTTTTGGCACTGTCAATAATGGTGCTGTTAATGGCCTCGTGCAAAGATCGATCCAACAAAAAAGAAGCAACAACGATCAGCGAACCCGAAGCGAAAAAATCCGAATGGACCTACCTTTTTGACGGGACAAATTTGGACGGCTGGCGCGGGTACGGAATGGATTCCCTTCCTCCCGGATGGACCATAAAGGACAGCATCCTGACCTTTGACACCGAACTTGGTCTGGAACAGGATTATACCGGTGGAAAAGATATTGTTTACGGTGCCGAAGAGTTCGATGATTTTGAACTCTATTTGGAGTGGAAAATACCTGAAGGAGCCAACAGTGGCATATTCTATCATGTAAAGGAAGGATATGATGGGCCTCCCGTGGTGGCCCCCGAATATCAGATCATCGATGATGAAAACTATGCCAACATCCATGATCTTACAGGGTACAACTCCCAGTTTGGCGCTGAACATCCGGAACTGCTGCAAGACTGGCAAAAAACAGGGGCCGATTATGCCATGCATGTTGCCGATGAATCACAAAAACAATTGAATCCTGTAGGAGAATGGAATTCTTCCAAAATCATATTTACCCCCGAAAAGGTAGAGCATTGGCTCAACGGTAAAAAACTATTGGAATTCGTTCCCTGGTCACAAGAATGGAATGCAAAAAAAGCATCGGGAAAATGGGACAACGCCCCTGATTATGGAAAATATAAAACTGGGTACATTGCCCTGCAGGACCATTCAAGTCCAATTTGGTTCAGAAACATAAAAATTAAAAAACTATAACCTCCAATAGAACAATATGTTCATTGGTCCAAACATTGGCAAGGGTTTTTTAATGTTTGGCCGGGAAGGTATAAAAACCAAATGTTAAAATTTCGACGTAAATATTTATTTAACAGTCGATTACAGTGATGTTGGTGAGTCTTTCAAAGGTGTGTTCAGACTCACCGCGAGACTCACCTTTTTTATGATATTATTTGGTGAGTTTTGGAGATATATAAAATTAAAAAGCCTGTAAATTATTCATTTACAGGCTTTTGTGGATTTTTTAACGCTATCCAAGCGGTCTGGACGGGACTCGAACTTTTAACCAAAACACCCCATTTTTTAGGGCTTCCCAAAGGATGAAAATCATGAGGCACCGAATTGCTCACCTTTTAACAAATTTTAACTTATTTAACATAAAAAATGATGGATTTTGACTCAAAATAGAGGTTTGGTTTCAATATTGGTTTAACTATGTGTTTTTTATTATAAATATACATTTGTTTGGATAAAACTTGGAAATAGTCTTTCTGGTTCGATTTTGAACCATTTTTTGTGACGTTGTCCAAAAAATTGTCCAAGCTTTTTCGGGTCTTCCGTCAATCAGTTGAACCGGATAAGGGTCGAGGCAATAGCTTCCCTTTTTTTAGGTTCGACCTGTACCTGATCTGCATAGGTATTCCAATCACCCAAAACGGAATGGATATGTTCCACAATGTCCTTTGCCTTTTTGATGCTCATCGACCTGCCCACGGTCAATAGGTCCTCCTTCGAAATTTGCTTTCTTTTTCCATTGATGCTCAAGGCATGTTGGCTCACCCAAATACTGTCGGGACGGTAGGCATGGCAGATGTCATAGGCCGGCGCCAGTTCCCATCTGTCCCCTTTCTTGAGCCGGAAGGCAAAATTCTTGGTATGGTCATCACAATTGCGGGCCAGTACGTTGAATACCATACGCCGGTACATTTGTTCCGCCTGCTGATAGTCCAACCGCAACTCGCGCATCGTTTCGAACAATTGCTCATAACTGTAACTGTTGACCAAGTTGAAATCATAGTGTTTCATGGCACATAGGGTCTGTATGTGGTGCTTTACATTTCCTTCTTCCCGATCAAACCGTTTGGTCATAAAGTGTGCCCTTCCATGTTCTTCCAACAATTGGCAGGGCATCATGTCAATGCCAGCGTCCTTGGCCATGAGGTAATAGGCCATTTCCACCCTTCCGTAGCCCTGGGTGTCACCCAATTGTACATCGCTCACCCCGTCCAGTTTGATGAGCCAGTGACCGAATCCTTTGGGGACATTGGTCTGACCGGACCGGACCTCCCCAGTCTTTTCATTGTATGCGATTACGGCCTTTGGCCGAGCACCTCCCGCAGAAGTACCTATGGTGATCAATTTACGGATGGCCTCCTCTTCCTCATTTTGTAGGTTCACGTGGAAAGTTTTCCGCTTCTCCAGCATTTTTCGGGCAATGTTCACCAGACCGTCAATTTCAAGTTGGACCGTGTTTTTCTTTGGCTTCAAGACTTCGGGTTCAAATTCCAGGGCACCCATGCCGCGGCTTCCGATAAAGCACAATTGTTCCACAGGGTTCATACTGTTTTCAGGACGTCCCAGTTGGGCGAGCCAAATATTGATCAGTTGGTTCCCATAGGCATCCGGAAGTACATCGGCAAGTAGACCGGGCAGTCCCTTGAACGTATCATAGCTGCTGTTGCGACCGGCCCTGAGTTCCGGAAAACTGAATATGCCATTGCCCCCCTTCAAAGGCATCTTTAAGGGTGAGAGTTCTCGATTAAAATCCTTGGCATATTCGAACACACCCAGTCCTTGATCTAAATCCCAGGCCACGGCACCTACCAATTCTCCCCAAATCCGAACAAACGCACTGGTCGCCATTACCAATCACTTTCTTGTTGGTCCTTATGGGGTTTCCCCGAGGCATGTTTGCGACGCTCACGCTCCATCTTGGCCAAATGCATGGGACTGATCTGGGGTCTTACCTCAAATACGTCCATCACATGGAGTAGTTCCAAGGTGCGCAGGACTTGTAGCAGAGTGGACACCGTTACCGTTTCCCCTCTTTCCAATAGACTTAAAGTGGAACGACTGATGTCCGCGTTTTGGGCCACTGTTGCTTGGCTCAGGTTCTTCTGGAGACGGTGGTGCTTTATGAAGCGACCAATGACCTCACTTAAGGCCTTATCGCTCATTGAGTACCAAGAATTGTATGATATATCAGTCATAGTGACCTAAAATTATAATTTTTGTATGAAAAACAATACAAATTTAATAAAAATTGTGTTTACATTATATTTATTATGTATGATAAATCATGCAAAATAGCAATATATGAATTATTTTAAATGAAAAATCATTCAATATTATTAGCTTTTGAAGCTTATCAATGTACCAGGCTGGATGAGCTGGATGGTTGAGACCACCAAAGACGGAAAATGAGAACCACCTAATTTTTGGATTTAGTGATTTTAAAATCAGGCTTTTGCGTTAGTCTTGAGGGTGCTCAATTCTATCCGGCGAAGGTGGTATACTATGTCCGACGTTTCCACCATAGCATTGGTCAAGTGCATATTTAAGGAAGTGTTTGGTCAGATTAACTCTTGGCGCAGGAAAGGGGAATAATTCGATTTGCCTTGATCATTCCGTAAAGCTAACCAAGCTGAAACCCTTGATTCATGCCCGGCCTTGCTAAAGTTGGCGTGGTTCACGAAAAAATCCAATTATACCCCATTGATATCTTTCTTAAATATTAACCTTTAGTTAATCCACACTTACCGTTTTGATGACATACTGATCTAGGGGTAATTCTACCTTTTCACCCTCCTATAAGTAAAAGACAAAGTATGGAAATATCCAAGGAGGATATCAAGTGCGTTCGAAAGCTTTCGGGGGAATTGGGCATGGATCAAGAGCAATCCATGTTTGAAGTGGACCTACTGCTGGATGATAGTTTTCGCGAACGATTTCAAGACTACAAACTAGTATGGGACTGTTACCCAAAACCTTACCTGCCGCTGCGAAAAGAACAATTTGCAAAACGGGTTCGGGAAGAAATTTCACAAGAAACAAGGTCTAAACGTATTTTCCTCAGCACCAAAATGAAAACACTGGTTGCGGTCGCAGCTGCTGTTTTGGTCGGTTTTGGTGTTTTTCTGTTTACCAAGGATAACGAATCGAGGTACACCAACCATATTATTGCCCTGAAAGGGGAAAGAAAAGAGGTTTCGCTTCCGGATGGTTCACAAGTCATCGTGAACGCGAATTCCGAACTCAAATATCCAGAAGTTTTTACCGAGGCCAATCGAGATGTTTGGATGGAAGGAGAAGTCTATTTTGATATTAAAAAGGATGAAGGCCGACCTTTTACGGTGAGCATCAATGGATTGGAAGTGCAGGTTTTGGGAACCAAGTTCAATGTCAACACCAAGGGGAAAGTAAAAACCGTGTCCTTGGAAAGCGGGAAAGTGCAAGTAAGCTTGGAGGATTCGGGCGATAAGATCCGATTAAGGCCGAATGAGGAACTTTCATGGGACATAGAAACTGGAGAAGTGATAAAACGCAACTTTGATGTCTCCAAAACCACTGCATGGAAAGACAACATTCTTTTGTTGCACGACCTTACCTTGGAAGAGGCATTACTTACCATCAATGAATTTTATGGTGCCGAGTTCATGATTTCGGACAGTTTGGTCGCCAACAAAAGAATCAATGCTGCCTTCGAAAATCAAGACCTCGATCAGTTCATCCAAACATTGGAGTTTATAGCTGATGTGAAGATTTCAAAAATTGCACCGAAAAAATTTTCCATAGCCCCAAGTGATGAAAAGTAAGTCTTCCACATACAAGGAGTTGAATCAAAAAACAGATTTGGAACTGTTCCAATTGATCAAAGAAAGGAACAAAGGGGCGCTGGAGGCCATTTTCAACAGATATTATGAAAGTCTCTGTCGTTTTGGAATCGCTTACGAACATGATTTGGATGTTGTGGAGGAAAAAGTGTCCGATGTGTTTATTCAGTTATGGAATGCCCATGAACGTCTCCAAGAGATCAAAAAGCCCAAACCATACCTCTTTGTAGTGGTCAAGAATAAACTCATGGAGCCGGTTTCGTACCAAAAAATGAAACAATCACTAAATCAGGGATTGGTGGATGAATACGCCACGAGTCCATGCATTGAACAAGAGATCATCGATCAAGAACAAAAGGAAATGTATGTCAGGAAGATACAAGGAATCTTAGACCATATTCCCAAAAAGTCCCGCCAGATCTTCGAGATGAGCCGACTGGATGAACTCAAGTACAAGGAAATCTCCGATATCCTTGGGGTTTCCGTGAAGACCGTTGAAAGCCATATGGCCATAGCCCTCAAAACCATTAGAAATATGGTTGTCAAGAACAAACAATATTAACCCCTACCTCACAAAATCATTATATGACAAAAACAAGACTGTAACCCTGAATTGAAAACTAAAAAATTATTGAAAACCAATAGTAAATTACTCTTTTAAAATGAAAAAATTAAACCTCTTAGCGCTGCTGTTGTGTTTGCCATTGTTGGGTCTGGCAACTGTTGTTCCGAAATCGGCCAACGTAGCGGTAAACACCCAAAATTTTGAGATCATCAATCTTAACCTTAAAAGTGTTGCTCTGGAAAAGGTTTTCGATCTTATCGAAAAGCAAACGGGCAAAAAATTCATTTATGCCGCAGATGCCCAAAACCTGCAACAACGCATCAGTATTGATGCCAACAAAGTGAATTTGGAAGCTGTATTGGAAGACCTTAAAAATAAGGCCAATGTGGATTTTAAAGTCACAGAGCAAGGAATTCTTGTAAAATTTGTCCAAGAACAACGGACCATTTCTGGAAAAGTCATCGATGAATCCGGTGCCCCTATTCCCGGAGCCAACGTTTTTGTGGATGGAACCGACTATGGTACCGTTTCTGATTTTGATGGAAACTTTAGTTTGAACATCCCTTCAAACTTTAAGTTGTTGTCCGTTACGTATATCGGTTATCAAAGACAAAATGTCAATATTGATCAATTGAGCCAAGTTACGGTTACCTTGCTTGAAAGCGCTTCCCAACTGGACGAGATTGTGGTGGTCGGATATGGTACCGAGGCCAGAAGAAACATTACCGGGGCCATTGCATCGGTTTCCCCAGATGAAATTGTGACCCAACCCAAGGCCAACGTAGTAGAAATGTTGGATGGACGCCTACCTGGCGTTCAAATTATGAGTGATAATTCACCAGGTGGTGGAACCTCTATCCGGGTTCGGGGTTTTAGTACCATTAACAGCAACGACCCCTTGGTGATTATCGATGGAATTCCAGCTTCCAATGGACTTAATGGAATTAATCCTACGGATATTGAAACCATCCAAGTATTAAAAGATGCTGCTTCTGCTTCCATTTATGGGTCAAGGGCCGCTAATGGTGTTGTCATCATTACCACTAAAAAAGGATCTGATACCCAAGGGGAATATGTGGTTTCATTTGATGGTTATGCAGGTCTTCAATCTTCATACAATTTGCCAAGGATGCTCAATGCCCAGCAATATGGGGATTTGTTGTGGCAAGCTACCATCAATGATGGGGGGACACCTTCCAATGATATTTATGGGGATGACCCCAATCAAGCTGTAATCCCACAATGGTTGGATGCCGATCAAACAATTCCTAATGCTGATGTCGATTGGGTAAAAGAAATTATGCAAACTGCCATGATCCAATCCTATAATGTATCGTTGGCCAAAGGTGATTCCAAGAGCCAAAGCATATTCTCATTAGGATATTACAATCAGGAAGGCTTGATCAAATATACCGGATTTGAGAGATACTCGGCAAGATTCAATTCTTCCTACAATATTGGTGATTTCCTTACCATTGGAGAAAATTTCACGGCCAACTACAAAGAGCAAGTGTCCGTTGGAACCAACTCCGCTTTGGGAAGTGTTATACTTACTGCCATGCAGTTTCCTTCCATTGTTCCGGTAAAGGACATCAATGGGGAATATGCAGGCAATCCTATCAATGATAGCAACAACCCCATGGGACAGTTGTACAGAAACAAGGACAATAAGCAAAAAAGGGTTCAAGCTTTGGGAAATGTGTATGCCAATCTGTATGTAAACGATTTTACATTTAAAACTTCTTTTGGTCTGGATTACCAAAACTATAACATTAGAAGTTTTTCACCTACCTATGATGAGATATTGTCCACCAACAATACCAACTCGTTGTCCACCTCCAATAGCTTTAATTATCAGTTCTCCTTTACCAATACCTTGAACTATAAAAAGCAGTTTGGAAAACACAATGTGGATGCCTTGATCGGTCAAGAGGCCATTGAATATAATTATGAAGATTTTGGGGCTTCCGTGAGTGAGTTTTTATATGAGGATTTAAACTTTAGATACTTGAGCTTTGGTACGGAAAATATGTTGAACTCGGGTAGCGCCAACGGTTGGTCCTTGAATTCCTACTTTGGAAGATTGAACTATAACTTTGATGAAAAATACCTGTTCACCGCAACTGTTAGACGTGATGGTAGTTCTAGGTTTAATGAAGATAACCGATGGGGAACATTCCCTGCATTCTCCTTGGGATGGAGATTGGATCGCGAAGATTTCTTCAACTCCAATGGTATTATTTCTTCCCTGATGTTACGTGGTAGCTGGGGGCAAACGGGAAACCAAGAGATTTCCAATTACGCCACTGTGGATAGTTATCGAAACAACAATGCCAACTCCAATTATGCAATTGATGGAGCACAGGAATCAGTCTATATTGGACTTACCCAATCGCGAATCCCCAATCCCGATCTGAAATGGGAAACGACTACCCAAACATCCATAGGTTTGGATTTGGGGCTTTTGGAAGACCGTTTGAACATTACCGCTGATTATTATGTGAAAAAAACAGACGATATCTTGGTCTACAATACCGTACCATTGACGTATGGAGGCACCAATGACGGGCAGTGGGTCAACGATGGAAAAATGAAGAACAATGGCTTTGAATTGGACATCAACTATAACGATATGATGGGTGATTTGGGCTATAGTATTGGATTGAACTTGACCGGTGCCAAGAATGAGCTTACGGAGTTGACCACCTCTGATTATTTGGGGATTCCAAGTTCTTCATTGCACAGTGTCAACTTTGATCAGGAAATCTCTAGAAGCGCGGTTGGTCAGCCCATAGCCTCCTTTTATGGTTATGTTGCGGAAGGATTGTTCCAAAGTCAGGCTGAGGTTGACAGTTATGGTCTGCAACCCAATGCGCAGGCAGGGGACATTAGGTTCAAAGATGTGGATGGTGACGGTGATGTGGATGCAGATGACAGAACTTTCATTGGATCTCCACATCCTGATATTATGTTGGGCCTAAACCTTCAGTTCAATTACAAGGATTTTGACCTTGGGATTTTGTTTAACGGAAGTTTTGGAAATGATACGTACAATTTTACCAAGTACAAGAACCATTTCTTTAACCAAGCAGCATACAACAAGGAAAATGTATTGTTGAACGCTTGGTCGGAATCCAATACTGCTAGCAGCATTCCAAGATTGTCCTTGGATGATCCCAATAACAATATCCGCCCCTCGACCTATTACGTGGAAAATGGTTCTTATGTTCGATTGACCAATCTTCAAATCGGATATACCATCGACCCGGAACTTTTGGGAGGGATGAGCCTTAGGGTCTATGCACAGGCGAGCAACTTGTTCACCATTACTGATTATAGTGGAATGAACCCACAAGTGGGGCTACAGAACTATGGGGGAAGCAACCGTAATCTAGATATCGGTGTCGATCGAGGATTGTATCCTCCGAGCAGGACTTTTGTAATCGGATGTAACTTAAAACTTTAAAAAAAGCCATGAAAACCATGTTGAAAATAAAATCAAAATATGTAATGGTAGGTGCGACCTTGGCACTTACGGTCTTGGGATCTTGTTCCAAGGACTTTCTTGAGGAAGTGACCTATGGGGAGGTTTCCCCAACAGAAATGACCAAAGCGGAAAATGTGGAGAAAGCCATTATTTCTGCATACAGTGTATTGAACGGTCAGATAGACGGGGCCAGTAATGCCTACAATTCCCCGGCGTCCAATTGGAGCTTTGGAGACGTTGTTTCCGATGATTGCTATAAAGGGGGTGGTGGTACCGGTGACCAGAACCAAATCCATCAAATGGAACTTTATAACACTACGCCCGCCACTTATGATGTGGAACGCAAATGGATGGCATTGTACGAAGGTGTAAAAAGGACCAATGAGGCCATGAAACTGTTGAATGCATCAGAGGACTTCGATGCAAATTTAAAAACCCAAAGAACCGCAGAACTTAGATTTTTAAGAGGACATTACTATTTCGAACTTAAAAAAATCTATAATCAAATTCCATATGTGGACGAAACTGCAGAAACCGTGTCCGACTATGCACGTTCCAACACAGAATTTTCCTCCTCGGAAGTTTGGGCCAAAATAGAGGCTGATTTCCAGGCTGCATACGACGTCTTGCCAAGCACTCAGGATGAAGTGGGCAGACCTACAAATCTTGCGGCTATGGCCTATTTGGCGAAAACCTATCTGTTTCAAGAAAAATGGCAGGCCGCTTTTGATGCCACGACCTTGGTAATGGGAGGGAACTATGCATTGATGGATGATTTTCAATCGGTCTTCCTACCTGAAAACGATAACGGAACCGAGGTGATTTTTGCAGTGCAATATTCGGTGAACGATGGCCAAGGGAACAATTATAACGGTAGTATTGGCGACCGTTTGACCGCCCCTGGAGGTCCATTTTATTCCCAATATGGATTTCACCGTCCCTCACAAAATTTGGTGAATGCCTTTAAAACCGATACATCCGGTTTGCCGGTCAACGACAATATTGATGTGACCGAGACCGATTTTGTGGACCCTCGATTGGATATTACCATCGGAAGGCCTGGGATTCCTTACAAAGACTTGGATATTTTGTATGATGCCAGTTGGGCCAGGGATTTGGCGACTTATGGGCCTTATGGGCCCAAAAAACGGATTCTTTCTGCGAATTCTCCTTATCATACCATTGTTTGGCCCTACGTGGATGCCCTAAACTATTACATCATCCGATATGCCGAAGTATTGTTGTGGAGGGCGGAGGCCGCTGTAGAATTGGGTAACCTGGAAGAAGCGAGAAGTTTGGTAAACCAAATTCGTGAACGTGCCGCCAATTCCCAATACGTCCAAACCTTGGACGGTTCTGGAGATGCCGCGAACTACAATATCGGAACCTATGATACTGTTTGGACCGACCCCGCCGATGCCATGGACAAGGTCCGTATGGAATCGCGTTTGGAACTTGCCATGGAAGGACACCGTTTCTTTAATTTGGTTCGCTGGGGCATTGCCAAAGAAGTGATCGATGAGTATTTGGAGGTGGAAAGGACCAGAAGGTCCCACTTGACCAATGCCATATTTACCGAAGGCAAAAATGAGTACTGGCCAATACCACAAGAATATATTGACAGTGTTGACGATGGTCTAATAACCCAGAACAACAGATACTGACCAAAATTTTAAATGAAAGGTTGGCTCCATAATAATTGGAGCCAACCTTTTTAAAATCAATAGCATGAAAAAACTATTACTTTTTTCACTGGTTATGGGTTGTGTCTTTATTTCCCATGCACAGACCAAAAGTCAAAACTATCCCAATAAGACCCACGAAAGGTTACAGAAAAAAAATTTCTACTTGTTTTCGGCCATGGAAAATGATAGGGAGCTTATGGAGCTCTTAAGGGGGGATGAACATTTGAATTTGTACTGGGATAAAATGACATCGTCGTCGAAATCAACACCAAATAATGGGGCGAAGATCATTGCACCATTTTTATGGTCGGAGCATGATATCCAAACCGTTGGAAAACGATTGGTGGATTTGTCAAAACAAAATGTTGGTTTTAAAAATTTGATTCAAAAACTTCGGGAATCCAATCGTTATGCCAATTTTGAAAATACGCCCGACGATGAATACATTTATAAAATCTGGGAACAGTGTGCTAAAGGATTGGATACCGTTCTGGAAGTTTATGGAGCAGGCAAAATGCCATTTTATAGGAATATTGACTCGGTATCCTTTGATGCGAAATCAAAACGATACCTATATGCCCTTTCCATTCTAAAGACCGAGGCCATTGAAGATGCCCAAGAAACACAGCTGTTTTTTCAACCAAGTCTGAACCTTGCCTTAAACCTATTGTACGCAAACCATAAGGATGAAGCGGTTCGCTATGATCCATTGGACCAAAAAGAGAATGCCAAAGCCATCGAGGCCATAAAAGCAACGGACTTTAAAGCGTATCCCTATGGATCCATTGTGGTTCTTGGGGGAGGTCCTGAAAATTATCGGGACAAGCTATCCATCGCGGGCAAGATCAACCTACAGTTGGCCATGAAGGAATACCGTGCCAAAAAAGCACCCTTTATTATCGTTTCAGGAGGTCATGTGCATCCGTATATGACACCTTATTGTGAGGCACTGGAAATGAAGCAAGAGCTCATGGAGGAATATAGGGTTCCAGAGGAAAACATCATTATTGAGCCCTATGCGAGGCATACGACCACCAATATGAGAAATGCCACTCGCTTAATGGTGGATTACGGAATTCCTTTGAATCATAAAAGTTTGGTGGTGACCAATCCTTCACATAGTGCTTATACAGCTAGTGAAACTTTTAAAAAACGTTGTCGGGACGAATTGGGGTACCAGCCCGTGGATTTCCATGATAGACTTTCCCCAACAACGCTTGAATTTACAGGCAATAGGGTATCGTTCCATCAAAACCCATATCAACCTTTAGACCCATAATTACATGAAAAAAATTGGTGTACTTGTTCCATGGTTACTTCTTGTATTTGGATGTCAACAAGGCGAAACCATTGAACATCCCAAGAAGGGCAAAATATCCCCAAGCGAGCAGGTGAACGTGTTTTTAGGCACCTCTGGGGATCATGGTCAGATGTCGCCAGCAGCTGGATCCCCTTTCAATATGATTTCAATAGGCCCGGTAACGCACCCGGGTACACATACCGGTTATGATCATTATGCCAAGGAATTTATAGGGTTTGTACATACTCATATCGAAGGAGTCGGTTGTAGAGGGGGAGGAGGTAACATTTTAGTGAAGCCTTTTGGAAATGATGGTCTGAATGAAAAGTTGATCAAGAAAAATGAAATAGCCGAACCGGGTTATTACAAAGTTGTCTTTGAAAATGGTATAAGTGCCGAAATGACCACTATCCATAATTATGGAGTACATCAATATCATTTTCCGGATTCGGAAAAAAAGTTAGAGATCGACCTGTCCTATGCTTTTTTAAATCGGTTCGTAGAAGCAGAACACACTGCGGTCGGGAATACCATTAAGGGATGGGTGGATACCAAGACCGTTTGCGATCGTGGCAGGTATAGACTGTATTTTTATATGGAATTCGATGATGCTTCCTCCATTTCAGCAGCTAAAAAAAACACCTATGTCATCAAGGGAACAGATGCGCCAACAATGGGGCTAAGAATTGGTTTTTCATCCGTGAATGTAGCGTTTGCAAAGGCAAGGGTGGTAAATAGTGGAGGTTTGTCAGAAACCCTTGAAAAAAGTACATTGGCATGGAATTCCCTATTGGGGCGGGTAAAAGTATGGGGGGAAAAGGATAGGGTTGCCCTTTTTTATTCCTTGTTGTACCGTGCTCTTCAATCCCCATATTTGATTTCTGAGCCCGATGGTAGCTATAAAGCCATAGATGGATCGGTGCAAAAATCCAACGACTCCATCTATCATGGATGGGCCATATGGGACAACTACAGGGAACAAATGCCTTTATTGTCGCTGCTATACCCTCAAAAATATGGCGACGTTGCCCGATCGATAGCTAATCTGTACCGTTATGGTAAAAATGATTGGTCAACCATGCATGAGCCTTCCAATTCCGTTCGCACAGAACATGCCCAAGTGGTGCTTTTGGATGCCTTGGGGAAGGGACACCGACTTCCTTTGGAAAAGATAAAGGATTCTTTGATCCATGAAATTGTGCGATTGGATTTTAGTTCGCCGGACAAGGCTTTGGAATCTTCCTATGATCTATGGGCCTCTTCCAAGTTGATGCTGGAATTGGGGGATACCCTTTTGGCCGATAACTATTTGGATAAAGCAATGGAATACAAAACCTATTGGAAAAAGGACTTTGCCGATATGGGGTGGCCCGATGTGGACCGTATGGGGGCCAGAGGATTGTACCAAGGTACGTTATGGCAGTATCGGTGGTTTGTCCCTTTTGATATTGAAGGATTGCAGGATTTGACAGGGGGAGAGAAATCCTTTAGGGAACAATTGGATCAGTTTTTTCAAGAAGACAATTACAATCACGCCAATCAGCCCGATCTACAAGTGCCTGGGCTGTACAACTCGACCAAAGAGCCCTGGAAATCTCAAAAGCTCTATCGCAATCTCCTATTGGATACGGTGGTCCAAACGTACTTCAATAACAATAGTAAAGGAGTGGACCCCTATATAGGCCGAATATATAACAATAGGCCAAGGGCCTATGTAAAGACCATGGATGATGACTTGGGAACCATGTCATCTTGGTTTGTACTTCGGGCCATGGGATTATCCGCTGTGAATGTTGGTGAGCCCGTGTACTATTTGACGGCACCCATTTTTGAAGAAGAAGCATTGTGCTGGTCCGCTGATAAATCATTTAAAATTAAGGTGTCCAATTACCATAAAGACCATTTTTACATCAAATCTGTTCATTTGAACGGAAAGCCTTTGTATAGAAATTGGTTGACCCATCAAGAGATCATGGATGGAGGGGAATTGATCATGGAAACCGATAGCGTTCCCAATCGTAAGTGGGGAACAGAAGATCAATATCTGACCCATACCAGTATGAAAAAAGATTGATCAAAACTTAACCTTGAGAAATTGGTCGGTTCAATTGAGTTTGTTTATTTGTTTAGTTAGCAGGGATGCAGCCGGTTTTAAGGCTGCATCTTGATTAATTGTATGATATGTAACCTTTTATGAGAATGAAAATCCAATTACTTGTCTCGCTGCTCGTTTTAGTGGCACATAACAAAATCTGTGGGCAAGAAATGCCCCGTACTTACAAAGCACCTGAATTTGATCTGGAATGGCGAAAACCCTCAAAGCATCCAGATCGGATTGTCCTTTCGTTTGGGGAAGATCCTGCCACATCAGCCAGTGTCACTTGGAGAACAACTACCGACATTGATACCGCCTATGCTGAGATTGCCATAGCCACCGGAGCTCCTAAATTTTGGCGCAACGCAAAAACCATAAAAGCAATAACGACAGGGTTCGATGCCTTGGAGATTAAAGGGGCGGAAGTGCGGGCAAACTACCATTCGGTGTGGTTTACGGATTTAAAAAGTGATACTACGTATGCCTATCGAGTAGGGGATGGCAAACGATGGAGCGAATGGATCCAATTCAAGACTGGATGAGCCGGATGGTTGTGCCCACTAAAAACGGCAAATATGGATCACCTAATATTTTATTGTAGTAGGTTGTGTGTTAATACTTTATTAGTTTTTTTGCTAGGCTCACTCTTTTCCGGCGAAGGTGGTATACTATGTCCGGCGTTTCCAATAAGGTTTCGTATAAACAAACACTTTTGTTATTGGAACTCATTGGAGAGTACCGTATGAATAGACTTGAATATATGGAGCAAAAAAAGGAATTTAAAGGCTTGATCGATGAGCTTTTACTAAAGTTACAATCAAGGTTATTTGCCAAATGCAAAAGAATGACAAACTGTATCAAAAGGGTTTAGTGGTATAAAATTGACAAATTAGTAGTTTTTATAATAGTAATCACTACAAAAACCCGACAGGATCCATGCGCAAAAGTTGGGGGTAAGAATTTGGGACGCTTGCGGCGCGAAACCTAGTTTCACTCGCTTTATCATTACCCAATCAGTTTGCTTGGCACATATCCAAAGTGCCTTTTAAATGCAGCGCTAAAATGTTGTGGGTTCTTATAGCCTATTTTATCGGCAACTTGGTATACGGGCAATTTTTTATCACAAATCAATGTTTTTGCCTCTTTCATTTTGAGTTGCTGAACATAACCGAATACAGTGATGCCGTAAACGGCCTTAAAACTTTTTTTAAGGGAACATTCATTCGTGTTCAACAGTTTTGAAAGTTCTTGTAGGCTCAACGGTTTCAATAAATTCTCTTGAATGACTTCCTGAGCATATCTCATTTTTTCAATTTCTAATTTTGAAAGGTGCGATGTGGAGGTTGGTTTGTACGTATTGATTTGTTCCAGTTGTAATAACAGGAGCTCCATTACTTTGGATTCAAGGAACATTTTCTTGTAAAGCCCTGTTCTTTGACAATGAATGATTTCCTGTATGATGGATTTCATATGGGGCGTTACGGGATAATTATCAGGATGTAGATGACACGTATCACCATTATGAATCGCACTCTTAAACGAATCAAAAAAAGAATCTTCTGGAAGATAACTGGAAAAAAAGTCCGGTCTTAGGTTCACTTCAAAAATGTACATTTCGGGAGATTCCCATAGCAAATGTCCTTGTATATCTTTACAGTAAAACAGGTTATGTCCACTTCCATCAATTCGGTGCTCCTTAATGTGGCCATCAATCGTAGTCAGGGAATTTCCCTTTAGGGTAAAGTGCATTTCTACGGTTTCACCCAAAAAATCAAAATCCAAACGGGTGCGGCTGCCAAAATTACCATTGCCATAGGTGATTCTTAGGTGATCTGTGGTGATTTCAGTAAAACTCGCCTTTAGGTTTTGATAATCAAAATTGTAATGCTTTTCATTATAAAGCTGTCCTTCTTTGACAGTATAGTTTGCCCCGTATTCAAAAATCACATCTGGTAAATCACTGGCGTTAAAGCATATTTCCATATTGTTCCGTTTTGCGTCCTATATATTCCGTTTGACGTATGCGGTTATTTTTATTCACCTACTACTTTAGCGTGATAAATATAATTATTTAAAATCAATCTAAATAAATTTTCTTTTCTGTCATTATAATGTCCAACGACAGTATGAAATACAAATAGCCAAAATTAATCCCATGCTTAAACTAAAAGTATCGTTTTTCTTATTGATTCTTCCATTGACAATTGTAATGGCGCAGTCCAATCAAGGAGGAATAGCAGGAAGTGTTTACGGAGAAAATCAAACAGCAATGGCCTTTGCCAATATATTGATTGAAGAACTACAAAAGGGTACTGTATCAGATGCCGAAGGGAGCTTTGAGATTACAGGTATCCCTTTCGGGGATTATACGGTTACTGCCTCTATGGTAGGACATATTAGGGTGTCAAAGAGAATAACGGTGAGTAATGGCCAAACAATACATATTGATTTTGTCTGCCCTGAAAACGATACGCAACTTCAAGAGGTTGTTGTGACCGCAGAAAAATATGAAAATACACTTCAAAAAGTACCGGTGGCTATGACGGCCTTGAACGCGGAGACGATAGAACAACAAAAGGTAGTTCAAATAGGTGACCTTTTAATGAGTTCACCCAACTTTATGGCCATGAATGCAGGTTCGCCAACGCTGAACGTAATAGCTTCCAGAGGAATCCTTACCTTTTCAACAGACCCGGCCTTAGGCGTCTATATAGATGGTGTTCCCATGTTTGCAGGTTACGGTAGTTCCTTGCAGTTAATGGATATTGAGAGGGTTGAGATTTTAAGGGGACCACAAAGTACACTCTACGGTCGAAATGCCTTGGGTGGGATCATTCAGATCATTACAAATAAGCCCACAAACCATACCCGTGGTTTTGCTGAAGTTAGTTTTGGGAATTATAATTATCAGCGCTATGGGGTGGGATTATCGGGCCCTCTGGTGAAGGATAAATTGTTCGCTGGTTTCAATGCGATGTACGATTCTCATAAAGGCTATTTTGTAAACGAATTTACAGGGGAGGATTATGATCAACCCAAGAACTATAATGGGAATTTTTATTTAAAATACCTGGCTTCGGACAAACTTAGGTTTACCTTGAATGCCAAAGCAGAAAGCAACGACGTTCAAGGAGCTTTTCCTTATGCCATAAACCTGGAAGCAGCCTTGGCAAACCCGCGTACTGTTGACCAAAACGGGACCAATATAGAAATAAGAGACCTGTTCAATACGGCACTGTCCGTTGACTATACCGCTTCCAAGTATAAACTCTCTTCCATAACCGGCTATACGTACAGACAGCAGTCCTATGAAGACTATGACCAGGATTTTACTCCTCTGGATCTTATCGTGTATGAGTCTATGAAGCAAGATCAGAAAACGCTGACCCAGGAATTCAAAATTGTAACGGACCAAGAGGAAAAGTGGCAGTTTACAGGTGGTCTTTTTGGGTATTATGACCGTTTTCAATCTCCGATTACCACCAGGTTCAATGAGGATTATTCCGTGTTCGATCCCAATGCCCCATATGCGAATACACTGTTGAGCACGGCCAGCTTGTACGGGTTTGCAGCTTACGGCAATTTAACGTATGACCTTTCCGATAAATGGAAGTTGTCTGCAGGGCTACGCTTCGATACCGAAAATCGCGATATGATAACCTATACTGAGTTTGAACAGGCGTCCAACCCCATTGTGGTTTCAGAAGAAACCAAGGTCGAGGGCAGCAACAATGCCATTTCTCCAAAAGTGAACATATCGTTTAGCCCTAATGATGACTTTATGTTGTATGCAGGGTATGCACGAGGGTTTCGTCAAGGTGGCTTCAATCTTTATACCGCCGATCCCGATCATTTTACCTATGACCCCGAGTATACCGACAATTTTGAGTTTGGAGCGAAATCAGAATGGTTAAACCATAAGTTGCGTGCCAATTTGGCGCTGTTCTATATTAAATGGAAGGACCAACAACAAAGCGTGAACTATCCCAATACCTATATTGAAAATGTAGGTGAACTTTCCAGTAAGGGCATAGAGTTGGAAGTTACCGCATTGCCACTTAAAGGCTTGGAGGTTGCTTATAACTTTGGATTTACCGATGCAGAATACCAAACCCTTATCCTTCCGGATGCCAATGGGGTGGAACAAAACTACAGAGGCAATAAGCAGGTGTTCACGCCCCGTTTCAATAGCACACTGTCCCTAACATACAATCGGAATTTAGACAAGAACCTGGAGCTGTACGTAGTGCCCCAGTGGAAACTGTTGGGCAAACAATATTTCAACTATTATAACGATTTGGTGCAGGATTCCTTTAGCCTTTTCAACCTTAACCTTGGCCTTAAGTATAAGGGATACGAAATCAGTTTGTGGGGCAGGAACTTGGCCGACACCAAGTATCTTTCTTTTGCCTACGCCACTTCCACAGCAGATCAAGCCCCGGTTCTCTATGGTGATTCGCCACGTACCCTAGGCATTACCCTGAGGGCAAAATTCGACAGCTTGCATCATGATTAGTGAATCTGAATATCTAAAAAGATGAAAATAGCTACCTACATTATCCGTTTTTTGCTGGCGGCCCTGTTTTTATGGGCAGGTTATGAAAAGTTCTTTCTACCCTACAATGCAGAGGCCTTTAGGGCCGGATGCCCAGATTGCAATGTTGATTTTTTCAACCTTTACGACCTGCTACAGCATAGCGGATATTTATATTTTGTGGGCTTTTTTCAGTTTTTGTGTGGCGCCTTGCTCGTTTTTAAACGAACCTATGTACTGGGGAGTATTATGTTGGTGCCCCTTATTCTATGCCTTTGGGGCATTCATATTTTTATTTCGGACAACAGCTTTTACCAAATTTTTGATGGGGCAATGTTCCTGCTCAATGCCGCATTGATCATCCCACGGTTAAAGGTGATTTGGCCGGTATTAACGCAAAACAGAGGTACATGGATCTAAGCCTTAAGGACAAAAGAAGGGAATTTATTCTCCATGAGGACTTGAGAAAGGTCATGTGGAAATTATCCCTGCCTGCCATATTTGCCATGGTATTCTATGGCCTGAATGCCTTTATGGATACGGTCTATATTGGCCAATTGTTGGACGAGACCGCATTGTCGGGGGTGGCCTTGGCCTACCCGTTGACATCCGTGATGCTTGGATTGGGCTCTTGGGTAGGGTCTGGAGCCGGAAACCATATCAGTGTGCTATTGGGTATGGATGATAGGGAAGAACAACGTAAAGTAATGCCCAATGCCACCTTGTTCACGCTTTTGGGGACTTTGGTCTTTGCGCTCCCTTCATACATTTTTGCGGAACCACTGATCCAAATGATGGGTGGAACTGGAGTGGTGCTGGACCATGGTGTACGCTATTTTAAAATCACCCTGCTGGCTTCACCACTTTGGGTATATGCCCTACAGCTCAATTTTGTGGTTCGGGCTGAGGGCAAAATGGGTATGGCGGCCTTGATTATGGTTTATGGATTAGTGGTCAACCTTGTGCTGACCCCCATTTTTATAAGCTACTTGAATATGGATGTCGATGGAGCCGCGTGGGCGACCAACATTGGAATGTTGGTCTATTGTATTGTGGGCTATTTGTATTTCAAAAAGGGGAAAGCCTCTTTTGATGCGAATATTAATGCCATTGGATATGACAAAAAGGTTTTTGGCAGTATTGTGAAGTTGGGTTTTCCCGGCTTTATAATGACACTAATGGGGACGATTCAGGCCATAGTGGTGTTCAATGCCGTGGTACAAGTGGGAACGGAAGAAGACCTGGCCTTTTTTGCTGCGGCTAATAGGATACTCCTTTTTTTGATGACACCCTTTTTTGGTTTAATGCGGGCCTTACAACCTGTGGAAGGTGTGAATTTTGGGGCAGGACAGTTTGATAGGGTGAAAGATAGCTTCTTGCTGTTCAGTAAGACCGGGGTGCTGTTGGTACTTCCTTTTTGGATTTTTTTGATGTTCTTTCCACAGTTGAGCATCAATCTGGTATTGCCCGATATGGTATTGAACCACGAGGATATCCTGAATTTTAGGATTTATGTGGCCATCATCCCTTTTTTACCATTTGTTTTTATGGCCTTGACCCACCTTCCGGCCATAGAGCAACCGAAGTATGCCAGTATCATAGGAGTGGCCAGACAGGTGGTGTTCTATGTTCCCGTGATGCTGTTGTTGCCTCAATGGATTGGTATCAAGGGTATTTATTATGGTGCAACGGCCATTGATATCGTAGTGACCATTTGGCTGTCCTATATCGTTTACAAGAGTTTCCAAAACCTGGAAAAGTCACAACAGGAAGTAATACGGGCTGAAAACCTTTCAGAACATGCACAGAATACCAAACCTATAAACAGAAAAAGCTAAATACAGAATATGGAACTAATAATCAATAACCTTTCAAAAACATATTCCAATGGGGTGAAGGCCCTTCAAAATGTATCGCTCACCATTGGTAAGGGAATGTTTGGTCTACTGGGCCAGAACGGTGCCGGTAAATCAACCTTGATGCGAACGATTGCCACCTTACAAGACCCGGATACTGGGGAAATTGACTTTAACGGAATCAATGTACTCAAAAGTCCGGAAGCACTGCGTAGAACCTTGGGATACCTTCCGCAAGAGTTTGGGGTCTATCCCAATGTTACGGCAGAAGAATTACTGACCCATATCGCAGATATGAAAGGGATTGTGAACAAGGCTGAACGAAAAGAAACCGTTGAAGCTTTATTGAACAAAGTCAACCTTTATGATGTGCGCAGCAAAAAATTGGATGGTTATTCCGGGGGGATGAAACAACGTTTCGGGATTGCACAGGCATTGTTGGGCAATCCGGAACTGATCATTGTGGATGAACCCACCGCAGGATTGGACCCCATGGAGCGTAACCGGTTCTATAACTTATTGTCCGAATTGGGTGAAAATGCGGTGGTCATCCTATCAACCCATATTGTGGAAGATGTCAGTACCCTGTGTACCGATATGGCCATCATTGGAGGAGGCAAAGTCTTGCTTACCGGAAAACCCGATGAAATTGAACAAGCACTAAATGGTAAATTGTATGAGGTGCCGATAGATAAAAACAAACTTGAAGACTATCAGGCAAAATACAATGTGATCTCGCAGCGCTTTTTTGCCGGTAAATTGATGATCACCGTTTTGGCCGATGAATTGCCCCATGGTGATTTTGATGCTAAAAAACCGTCATTGGAAGATGCCTATTTTAAACTTTTAAGCGAGAATTAAGATGAGAACGATACTTTCAATTGTAAAAAATGAGCTCAAACAACGGGTATTTAGTTGGGTAACCCTCGTCTTCTTTCTCATGCTGGCATTTCAAATGATCTGGTACACCAAAGGGTCATTTGATTTTTTCTCCAATGAGGGAGTACTCATGAATGCCTCCAGTATTATGTACCGCAACTACGCGGCTATGGGCATGCTTATGATCATCATCATTGCCATTGCTACCGGCGGTGTGCTTTACAAGGAGATCAAGTATAAATCCGCACAGTGGACCTATGCACTGCCCATAAATGAAAAACAATTTTTTATAGGCCGCTTTTTGGCCGCTTTCCTATACCTTGTCATTCTAAGTACGGGTATGATTGTTGGGCATTTGTTGGTGCCCTATTCCGGCATTGGCGAGGCCAGTCGTTTTGGCCCGCTTCAATGGGGGCCTTTGTTTCACGGTTGGCTGATGTTTACCGTACCCAACCTCTTTTTTTATGTGTCCTTGGTATTTTTTGCCATAGTGTTCACCCGTAGAATAACCACAAGTTATTTGGCTGTCTTCTTGGTGGTGATTCTATTTTTAATCGCGCAGACATCCTACGACACCGGTGGCGGGGAGAATTTAATGGCATACATCTTGGCCGATTCTGGAGGTTATGTGGCCGCACAGCACTATACCGAACTGTTGAGTCCAACTCAAAAAAACACGGAAATGTTCAAACTGACCGGCTATGTTCTAAAGAACCGATTGCTTTGGATGGGACTTGCCATAGTGTTTGCCATAGCAGCATATCTACGCTTCTCTTTCAAGTATTTTATACAAGCGGGCACCGGTAAATCCAAAAAAATTAAAGAAATCAAGAAAGCATCATTTTCTGCGGCATCCCTAAAATTGCCAGAGGTCGTGAAACAATACAGGGTATCAAATTTTCTCTCTAA
Organism: uncultured Allomuricauda sp.; assembly: GCA_963677115.1. Classification (GTDB taxonomy): domain Bacteria; phylum Bacteroidota; class Bacteroidia; order Flavobacteriales; family Flavobacteriaceae; genus Flagellimonas. Next base: position 918,669 of record OY781874.1, on the reverse strand, counting down.
ACTGTGGTCACTCTCAAAATTGGAGTTTTTGAACATTGTTCGTCCTACATCCTTCAAAATAATCCTAGGTATAATTTTATTGATGGTGTTTTTGCAAAATGTTACTTGGAATGCGACCTATTACATCGGCAATGAATACCCCATCAGTAGTAACATGACCTATTTTAGATTGCAATGGGGTGTGTTCATTACTATGCTGGTCATGATATGGGCAGGTGAGCTGTTTTTTAAGGACAAGACGGTCAATATCTGGCAAATCACTGACTCGCTCCCAGTTCCCGTTTGGGTCACCCAACTCTCCAGATTGGCAGCGATTATTGGATTGTCTTTCATTTTAAGTGTAAGTTTCATTGTAGTATCCGTGTTTACCCAAGCGCTATTGGGAGGTGCTTCATATATAGATTTAGGACGATTTGCAGAAGACCTCTTACTTTACCGTTGGGCTTTTCTGAACCTCGTGCTTTGGGCTTCTCTGGTGTTTTTTGTGGGTGCATTGACCAGCCACCGAATTTTCACCCACCTTCTTTGCGTGGCCTTTTTTATCTTCTTGATCGTTTCCTTTGATATGGGCATTATGGAGGATTTAAGGGTGGGATACGGTTTTACCCCTGGTGTCGATGATTATTCGGAAATGAGCGGTTATGGCATATTTCAAGAGTCGGCCATTTGGTTTTTCCTTTACTGGTTGGCGCTGGCCATTACCTTGGTTATGGCCGGTGTTTGGCTGTGGAAGAGGGGTTCGGATAAAAAGTGGAAGAACAGGCTTTCGTTGAAGAATATGCAACTTAGTATGGTTTCCAAAGGGGTGATGGTGCTGTTTTTTGGGTCGTTCTTGTTTTTGATGTCGTTCATCACCAAAAATGTGTATGACAATGGCAATTTTACCCCAGAAGATGAAGAAGAGCGGTTGGACGCTGCTTATGAAAAGAAATACAAGTATCTGGAAACCAAACCACAGCCCAAGTATGAAACGCTTGATGTAAAACTGGACCTGTTTCCCTCTAAAAGAAGGGCGGAATTTACCGCTGATGTCACATTGAACAACGAAAAGGGGGCTGATACTTTGTTTTTGAATACCAAGGATTTTGTCCAATTATCCAATGTGAAGTTGAACGGACAGGAATTGACCATGGCAAAAAAGGATGTCGAGCAAAACCTGATTGCCTATCCAATCCCGTCTACCTTACAAAAAGATAGCATATTGCAGCTTTTTTTGGCAGGGAACAAACAATATGTTGGGTTTGTGCAAAGCGATTTTCAGGCAGACTTGACCAAGAAGGGAAGTTTTGGCAGTCTTCAGGATTTTTTGCCTGTGATAGGGTATGATAGCGACAAGGAGCTATTGGAAAATCGGAAGCGGCAAGAACAGGGGTTGAAACGTCTGGATTCCAGAATGGCAGGGGTTGATGATGCCTTCGCCCTCACCCAAAATGTTTTTGCCACGGATGCCGATTGGGTTACAGGTACGCTGACCGTTACTACCGAAGAAGGCCAAACCCCCTTTGCGGCCGGAACCTTGCAAAAAATGCAGGCCAAAGCCGGACGGACAGTGGCGACGTATACCATTTCCGATCCCCGAGTGTTCAATTGGCAGGTAGGTTCATCGGATTATAGCGTTGTCAAAGGGAAGGCTGGCGATATAGACTATTCGATTTTGCATAAGCCCACCCATACGTTCAATGTGGCGCTATATCAAAAAGCAATTGAACAGGGGGTTGATTTTATGCAAACCAACTTTGGGCCCAATGCGGTTGACAATCAACTTCAGTTAGTGGAAATACATCGTTGGCAGGACGACCGATATACCTTTGCCAATACCATTGCACTTTCCGAAAAAGAAGGTTGGGTGGCCAATACCGAAGGATTACAGGAAAAAGCCTATCTCTATCAAACCATTGGTAGCGGGTTGGCCAAATTGTGGTTGCAAAAAAAGTTGACCATTGCCAATGTGAAGGGAGCCGACATGCTTACCATAGGGTTGCCAGAGGCTTTGGGACTTTTGTATGTGAAAAAAAAGCTTGGTGAAGAAGCGGTAAATCAGCTTATCAAGAAAAAGATGGAAAAATATGGTAAGGACAAAAATAACGAGCCCAATGTAGAGCCCATCTTGTTATATGCGGATGGAACGAATTATTTGGAAGAGAACAAAGGGGCGATAGCCCTTTATGATGTTATTGGGATTATTGGTTTTGAAAGGTTTAAGGTCAACCTGACCCAATGGATAGATCAGGAGAATGAACAACCACATGTATTTTCCAAGCTTTATGAAAGCACCTTGGAAATAGTGCCATTATCAAAGCAAAAGTCCATACGGGCACTTTTTGAACGTACTGAATTGTGAGCAGCCTTAATCCCATAGATTGAGAATTACAAAAACATAGGTACATTCTAGGGCTTGAATAGCTTAAATTTGTTGGAAATTTTAAACATGAGAAAAAGTATACTGGCATTGGTCCTGGGACTTCCTTTTTTAATGACAGGACAGAAAAAAGAGCAAGAAATTCTTCCGGCGGAAGTGCAGATCAAAGTGGCCACCATGGCAGCACCCGAAGAGTTCAGGGAAAATGCCACCGTTATGGGGTATGATAAGCAAGGGGATTTTGTGACATTAAGAAAGGGCAGCAATGGTTTTATTTGTCTGGCCCCTAATTACAAAACCCCTCATTTTTATGCATCATCATGTTATCCAGAATCTTTGGAGCCCCTGATGAAAAGAGGAAGGGAGTTGGCCGCCGAGGGCCGCGCAGCTGAAAAGAACGAGGTAAGGGCCAAGGAATATGAAGAGGGAACGCTTAAAATACCAAAAACCCCATCCATTTTATATGTGTACTGGGGCACTTTGGAAAATCTTGACAGGGAAACAGGTGAAATGACTGATGGTAAGAGAAGGTATGTAATCTATACCCCCATGGCCATGGCAAAAGATTTTGGAATGTCCAATAAGCCCAATAACCTGGGCACACCCTGGCTAATGGATGAAGGGACCTATAAGGCCCACATTATGATAACACCACCGCTAGACCACAACCATTGATATGGTAAAATGCAGTATTTAAAACAAGGCCCTTGGATATCCAAGGGCCTTGTTTTTTAAATTAAAAAGGTCTTTTGCCCACATCTTGAATTACGTTCAAGGTTTTTTTGGCTTGTTCTATTATGGTTTTGTTGTTGCTGGAAGACATGAGGTCTTGGCAAAGTGCTTTGATTTTATCCTGTTGATAGGAAAGTCCGAACCATGAAAGGGCCTCTAGGGATTTGATTCTAACTTCTTCGGATTTGTCTTTGTTTGCCACGATTGCTATGATATCAGGGACCAATGAATGGTAACGGTAAGCGCGCAAGGTCCTGATCTCCCCCAGTAGTTGTTTATCGGTCGACTCGGAACTGGAAAGGACATCCTTCATTTTTTTTGCCTTCTCTTTTTCGTAAGAAACCTTTTTGTGGAGGTTGTTATATAATTCCGTTGCGTTGTGAATGGTTGGTTTGTTTTTTAAACGTTTGTCCAAAGCTTCCAAAACCTTGTCATAATCCAAGAACTGGAATGCCCACTTTAATTTATAGGTAATGCGGTTGGCCTCCAGATTTTCCAAGTACATGTCAACGGATTTTTCCACAAGTTCCTTATGTCCCATTTCAACGATATCAAAAACGCTTTTTCGCCTTATGTATTCATAGTTGTCTTTCATGGCCATTTCGTGAGCTTGGAAAAAAGTGTCGTTTTGATAGCGTCTCAACAAAAAGTATGCTTCGGCCCTAACGGATTCATAGGGACTTGTTTTAAAGATATGGAACAGTTCCTCAGAAAAGTCGGATTCTTCTTTTATGGCAAAAAGTTTGTTCAGGGCATAGGCCTTTAAATCCGCATCCCCGATTTCCAATAGATGTTCCCAAGGTTCTTCCTCGATTGTTTTTTGGGCGAACAAGGTATTCAACTCCTCTTGGTCCTCAGCATAAAAATGATAGGTAGGGTCACCTAGAATATGGGTTTCCAAGAACGCCGTCTCCCTTAAGAGTTGACCGGTTCTGACACCATGTTGCAGTATTCCCAAATATTGCGTTCCCCATAAATCTTGCAGAACACCGACGGAATTGGCAAACGCGACCACATTCTTGCCCTTGGAGAAGGGATAGTGACCAGCGAGGTAATCATCGAGTTGAAATGATCCTGTAAGGCACGAGTTGATATAGGCTACCCGCGCATTGATATTGTTCAGGTCGTTCTTGTTGATGTCCATATTGATGTTGAATATGGAGTCTTCCCGTATGCGTTCTTGGTTAAAGGCATCATCAAACCATTTGTCGCTTAAGCCCAAGGATTCTTGGAATCTTTTCTTGGTCTCTTCCATGTCCCTGCCACGTTCTTTGGCACTTCTCATTTTGGAACGGATGTACCGGGCCACATTCTCCATGGAAGGCTGGGGGGAAGAGACATCGGGATAGCCGTTGAGCAATTGTAGGTCGGCAGTTCCATGGCCCGTCATAAATGCAAGGTCCAGGTCTTCCCGTTGCAGTTCCGTAATTAAAAAATCCTTCAAGAAATCAGTATTTCTATAATTAAGGAATTTAATGGAGTTTCCTGGTTTGAACAATTCAGGAAAAGAGCTTCTGAAAGCCAAGACCTCTCCGCCCCAACTGGCCGTCGAATTGGAGTTGTACCCATGCCCTGTGGAGACAATCATGCGGTCTAATTTATTTTGTTCATTTTTGATGTGGACCAATTTGCTCAGATAAGCCCTGATCATTTCAATTCCAGGGACATCACCTTTGGTATGAGGAGGCTTTATTCTTCCTGTATAAATGTCCATTTCCAGATATTGTGGACTTTCAGGTTTGATCTTGTAATAGAAAAGATTGCTACGTGTGGAATCCTCGTCCTGCTTTAAAAACTCAAATTCCAGATCAAAATCATCATAAAATCGGTCTGATGGTACCGAAGAGCGTTCCCAGCTGATACGTTCGGGCATTTTAAAGGTGGAGGTCAGATACTGGGCCTCCCTAATCATGGGTATGGGAATGTTTCCCACAAACACGGCTCCTTCAATAGGGCTTTTACGGCCGGTGTAGAGTTTTTTTAAGACGTTCTTTATTTGGTCAGGGTTTTTCCAGCCATGATAAATCACAAAGGTGCCAAGCCCATCATCCTCAACACTTTTTTTATAGGCCATTAATTCATCTGTGGCACCATTATAAGTGGCTTTGTCCACCACTATGGCAAAATAGGTTTCTGAAACGATGTCCGGTTTTATAACGGTTTGTGCTCGGCTAGTGGACCAGCATAAAAAAATGCCCAGTGAGGTAAGGAGATACTTTTTCATGTTTCTAACGCACGTTATTGATGATTGCATGTGTTCTTTTTGCTTCATATGTGATTTTTTCGGATAATCCAGTATTTTCCATCAACCTTTGGCAAAGGTCAATGATGATTGATTTTTTTCGGGACTTAGGAAACCAAGAAAGTGCTTCCAAGGCTGGGACGACAAGTTCTTCATGTTGTAAATTCGCCTGTATGAATGTTACGACCTGAGGGACATATTGATGAAACCGGTAGGCTCTCATGATACTTATGGCAAACTTGGCATCTTTTGCCGTGGTTTCGGGAAGGTTCAGGTTTTTAAATGCTTCATCAAAAAAACTTTCCCGCTCAATTTGGTTCCTCAATTGATCGATCAGTGTTGTTGAATGTAGCGGATGTTCCTTGATGACCTTATCTATTGACCTTAAGACAAGCTGCTTTTCAAAGAAGATTAGCCGCTGTTCAATATTGAAAACGGTACGCCTTGATTGTGGGTCGTTGAGATACAGGTCTAACATGGGTTCAATAAAAACGGAATCGCCCATTTCCCCCATTTCGTAAATGGAAATTCTTCTCAAATACTCAAAGCTATCGTCCGAAGCATCGATGACCACGTTTTGCCAATCATCAGGACGTAGTTGTTTTAACAATAAAAAGGCCTCCAATCGCACAGGTTCATAGGGACTTTTATAAAATGCATCTTTGAGCATTGATATCGATCGATCTCTATCTTCAAGCCCTGTTATTTGTTTTAAGGCCATCGCTTGTAGATCAGCTTGTGAAATGGCCAGTTGATCTTTCCAAAAAGCTAAATTGCTGTTATGGGCCAGTTGTAAGTTCCATTTCTGGGCATTCTCATGGGAAAAATGGAAGGTTGGGTCTCCAAAAATGTGGGTTTCCAAATAGGCCGTGTGCTTTAAAATTTGACCTATACGGGTACCGTATTGTAACAATCCAATGTACTCATGTGCCCATAGATCTTGAAGTACCCCCACACTATTGGCTATGGATACGATGTTCTTTCCTTTGTTGAAAGGGTAATGTGCCGCCAGAAAATCATTGCGCTGAAAACTGCCCGTCTCACAGGCATCCAAATAGGCGATTCTGGCATTGATCTGATTGTTCTTAAGATCTTCGATGTGAATAACCTGTTGTGCATTGTACAACGAATCCTTTTGAATGCTTTCTTGGGAGAAGATACCCTGAAACCATTTATCGTTCAACCCTAGGCGTTCTTGGAGTTCTTTTGTCTCCTCATCCAGGTCTTCGTCCCTATCCTTGGCACGGCGCATTTGGGAGCGTACATAACGCGCTACATTCTGCATGGAAGGTTTTGGGTTGGAAACATCTGGGTTTCCACTCAAAATTTGTTCTGAGGGAAGACCATGGCCATTGAGGTAAGCATAATCCAAATCGTTCCTTTGTAGCTGGTCCAACAAAATGGGCTTCATGTTTTCCGAATTTCTATAATTCATGAACTTTATTTGGTTCGGAGAGGAAAACAGTTCGGCAAATTGGGTGCGATAACTGATTAAAAGACTGCCCCAACTGTTTAGGGCGTCAGAACTATATCCTTGGCCACTATAGGTAACTATTTGATTCAAGGGATTGCTCCTACGCTTTTCGACCACTAGTTTTTTCAAATAGGTTTTAATATACTCAATACTTTCTTCAAAAATATCGGTGGGGGCTTTGATACGGCCCGAATAAATATCCATCTGCACCTCATGGGTACTGTGGGGCAATAACCGATAATAAAAAAGATTGGTGTGCTCGGGGTCTTTTCTTATGAATTCAAGTTGGAGGTCAAAGTCGTCATAAAAGCGATCGGAGGGTACCGATGAATCCACCCAATCCAAATGCTGCGGCATTTTAAAGGTGGAGGTAAGATGTTGGGCATCCCTTATCATTGGAATTGGGATATCGCCGATAAAAACTGCTCCTTCAAGGTGTTGGTTCTTGTATAGTTGTTGGAGTTCCCCTCTGATTTCACCTGGGTCTAGCCATTCACGTGATAATACGTGTACTTGAAGCCCATCTTTTTCAAGTTCTTCACGGTATGCACCGATTTCAGTGGTCAAGGCTTTATAATGTACTTCATCTATAACAATGGCAAACGATGTGGTCTGTGCTTGACAAACGTGGGAAAGAAACCATAGAAAACCAAGTGAAAGGATGTGGGGGAATTGTAATCTCATGTTTAATTGTATAGTCCAATGGTAAGGGTAAACCTGTTGTTGTCCATCCCATTGATATGATGCGTATTGGATTCCATGGCCCTAAAATTTTGGAACCCGGCTGTAATGTAAAATTGGGCCCTGTATTTTTTAAATTGTCCAAAGGTATACTGGATATCAAATTGATTGCTCAAAAGGGAGGTGGTGTTGTACATATGATTGGGACGAGCAATTTGAAAAGCCACAAAATTTGTGGAAGTGGAATTTTCATAATAGATAAAGTCCTCATCCAAGTTGGTCAAGTAACGTCCATTATAGGAAAAGGACCATGTCCCTTTTTTGAGATGGACCCACCGTGTTGCCCCCCATTTTCCCATTATATTGGAAAGCGAACGCCTGCTCTGTGTACTGGGATATTCTTCTTCCAAATTATGTAGACGCGCCCCAAAGCGATAGAGCCATTTGACGTTTTGTTTGTTATCTGGTACCAACATTTCATAATCCAGTCCTACTTTGGCCTTTGATAGGCTATGCATTTCAGTGGAATAGAGTACTTCATAAAATTGCGTGGTGGTATTGAGCGTCTGTATAAATTCCGTGTCCGATGTGGTTCGGTACAGGGCATCGAGCATAATGCTGTGTTTGTTTTGTGACCCGTTTATGGAGTACGATATACGAGCCTCCACATCATTAAAAACATGTTCTCCCGCCTTGAACGGGGTTGAGGTACCATCCGTTGCTTTTTCATTGTGATGCTTGTAGGTTAGGATGGATTTGAGATGGTGCTTTGGGTTAGGGGAATACCCAAGTGCCAAACCACCGCCAAAAGTGTTTCCCTCGTACACACGGGACAGTCCACCGCTCAAAAGAATGGGCCCATTGTAGAGGTAAGCACCAAGCCCCAACATTTTGTAGATTTCTTGGGACCTCAAATGATTTTGAAGAGAAATGTTCAAGTCTTCCCTTAGGCGATTGTAAAATCCGTTGACCCCAATTTGCCACTTTTCGTTTACTTGAAAGACGAAACTTGGTGTCAGTTCCAAGTTCAGGGTTTTATCCAAGGGTCTGGGGTCCTTTTGTCTGGCCCCGTTTAACACTTCGTATTTAATTCCCAATCCAGCTTTTATATAGTGGGTGATGGCCGGAGACACTATTTTTGCTTCCAAAAGATAGTATTGTTTTCGCCAATCCGCTTGAGCGGAATCCGCTACGATATAGGGGTTGTCCCTGTAGGGATTGGCCATTGCCGTAAACCGCGATTCAAGATCCTCATATCTTGAAAATTGGAAGTTTCCATAGACTTTCCAGTTTTTTACGCTTATAAACCGTTCGGCCTGCATAGCAATTCCATAGGTCCTTTCGGGCATGTAGGCATCCCTGAACGAATTATGCTGGTTAAAATAAGCCAATTTGGAACGTCCAATGTCCAAACTGTCCAATTGTTCCAAGAACATGGGATTGTCAAAGGCCAGTGCATTTTGTTCAAAGCGCACCGACTCCCACTGCGACAGGGGCATGTTTTGGCTGTAAACCATCGATAAGCATAGAAAGGAAACTAAATACGAAAGTTTTTTCATGTTAAGGTCTGTCTAACCGATTACCATCCTTTTGGGTTGGGCGTTGGGTTGGCTTCAAAATCATCGGTGGAATTGTTGGTGTCCAACAATACTTTTCTGCCCTCCACTTCTTGCTTGACCAACCTTCTTAATGAGGTGCCGTTGTAGGAATCTCCCACAGTGTTCATCCCAGCGTCGATACTGGTGGGCAATCTTTTGTATTCAGCGGTTACCGTTTCATTACCCACTGCATCGAGTCCATCTATGATGTCGCCATTGGGAACCCGTACGTATTCCCTTGAGGATGTGGTGTTGGGTTCGGTAAACCTTTCAAGTTCATCTGGTGCATCATTTCGGAAAATTACCAGTCCGCTACCGTGCACACCTGGGATATAGTCGAACATCGTAGTCGTAGCTGCATACAGGATGTTTACATTGTCCACGTCGGGATTATCAGTATCAGGAGTCGTTGGGTTCACATCAAAATACACTTCGAAATCAGCGATCGATGGGCCTAGGTTGACCGGTGAGTTTGGATTTCCGTTTTCATCATCTTTGTGGTCGATACCGTCAATGGCGATAACGATGGATTCTCCAGGCTCCACAGGGTAATCGGTACCTCCGCCGGGAATCTGCATCATGATGGAAAGATAAACGTCATTTTCGCCCGATGCGATGAAGCCACTGGTAGAATTGGAAGACGTGAATTCTGTATTTCCAAACAATAATCCATCTGCATACAACGTGCCGGTAGAGTTATTGTAGATCTCAATGAAACCATCATAAAAATAGTAGGAGGGTACACCGGCGTAATAGAACTCTTTGATGACCCAGTCGCCAATGGAACTTCCTTCCAGCTGTAGGTTTAAATTACCCGAATCCAGAATGGAGACCTGTGCCTCAGTTGCGTTAAGGAAAAGTGACTCGTATATGCCCGTCAATGCCTCAACATCTTCTTCCATAAGTTCAATGGATGCCGAAACACTATAGTTTCCAGGAGTCAATTCAAACGTTGCAGCTCCGGTAGCATTGGTGGTGGCAAAGGTTTCCTCATTTGTAGTGAGGTTGACAACGGTTACCGTGGCTCCCTCGACCAAGGAACTACCAAAATTTTCGGGATACTGCAAGGTTACGGTGTAACCAATGGGAACTGGGCCAGAATCATCATCGCTGCTACAGGATATAAAAAGTGATGTGGTCACCAACGTGATCAATAAAAGGAACTTTGTTTTCATTATTTAAGGTTTAAATTAAAAGGTTATAGTTTTATCGATATCTCCGAACCAAAAAAGAATCCGATATTTCTTTTGTAATAGGTATTGGGATATCTTGTACTGGTCTGCAATGGTCTGTGATTGATGAAATTATTGGCGAAAAACGAGAAGTTGAGCCCCCCTTTGAACTCTTTGGTAAGCCTTATATTGAACAGCCAAAGCGGATCCCATTTTTCTTCTATATGATAGGCTTCGTTGATAGGTAGGTATATATCGGCATCGGCATTGGGGTCAATGGCCTGTATTTCTTGCTCCGTTAGATAAATGATTTGAGGGTTCGTTTCCTCAGTGTTGATCGGAATGTATCCTATGGGCAGGGAATTGTAACCTACATATTTATCCTTGTCCATCCAAGTGGTCTGTGCCGATAGGGTTACGATGAAACCTACTTCGGGGATATGGTGTATGGCCCTAAGGGTGGTCACAAACCTTTGGTTGACGGAGCCCCGCCCACTGTTAAATACGCCGATGCGAGTGGTTTCCCTGTCGGCAAGGTTGTTCTGCAGAATGTATGGGTCATTGTTGACCGATTTGGTATAGGTAAATGCCCCATTGAACTTAAATGAGGTGTTAATGGTCTTGAATTCCTCCAAACTAAGATCGAACTCAATCCCCTTGTTTATCCTGTTGATGTTGTTCGTCGGTGCGTAATACGAAACGAACCGGGTCCTGTTTTCCACTTCGTCGTCCAAGATCGGTGGCTCTCCATCCGGTGCTTCACTTACGGTATAAAGCGGATAATTGGCAAGTTTTACGGCATTTAACCCAGTGGCAATACTGTAGCCGTTAGCGGTGTTCTCGTAATACCCTGTCAACGATAACCGATCATTTCTTACCGCATGCAGTTGAATATCGGTACCCAGCTCATACTTATTAGTCTTGGACAACTTGAGGTCATAATTTGCAGTTGGGTATACCCTGGTCGAGATCAGTGCCAACCGTTCATCGGGATCTGAAGAATAATAGTTCAGGCTATAGAAATCAAAGTATGCGTTTCCTGGATAGAGGTATTGCAGGGTTGGGGCTTTAACCGTAATTCCATAGCCTCCCCTGAGTGTCAATCCAATGGGAAGTTCATAAAAGGTGTTTATACGGGGTGAAACCGCATTCAAGGTGTAATTACCTTCAAAGGGCTGTATCATATCCAACCGCAGTCCTGCGGTTATACTCAGTTTACTTCCTTTTATATGGCCCGTAAGTTTATCTTGGAGGAATGCCCCAATTTGGTGCATGGCGGGAATACTCTTGTAGGAACGTTCGCGGTAGGCGGCCCCAGAAGTATTTCGTGGGGGGCGGGTAAAGGTTTTTCCCGAACCGTAATTGGCATCCATTTTCCATTCGGCCCCCATGAGAATGGCATGGTTGAAATTACCGAAGGACAGATAAAATTTATTGTTGATCCGTGCATGGATGTTCAGCGGGTTTCCTTCCACCCACATTCGGCTCAAATAAGCGGAAGGCAGATAGGGGACTTCGTTGGTACTGTTCTCCAACGCATAGGATTCTGCTGTAATATCGGCATTGTAGTACTGTTGCTGATAACCTCGTTGTTCAGCGTAGTTAACGGACAAGGTATAGTTGATGTTTCTTGAAAAGAGAGCGTTGGTGTCAAAAGAACCATTGTTCACGAACCGAATGTATTTATCGGTGGATTTGGTTCTCACGGAGTCGGATACGTAATCGGGATCCATGTCATAGGAATCCTTGGCGTATCCCACGGAAAGTGTCGAATTGAGAGTCCACTTATTTGTGCTGTTTGAAATATAGGTGTGCTGTAATGAGCCTGTCAGCCGCTGATATTTTTGGTATTTGTTGGTCTCGCTATCATAACTTTGGGTGTAATCGATGTCCGCGAACAACGAGCCCTTGTTTTTATCCAATTCAAACCCCTTACCTGCCCAAAATTGGGTAAGCTTTGGGTTGAATCGTGATTTGATCTGAAGGGGTTCCTTGTGTGCTTTGGTCTTTACCACTAGGGCCCCATTGTTCAAATCCCCATATTCAACAGAAGGTATGCCGCGGATGACCTCAATGGATTCCACATTGTCGGCCGTGATATTCCGAAGGTCCACCCCGCCACCACTCGATGTGGAAAAACCTGCCGAAGAACCGGAGCGGGCAGAAGATGTTAGTTGTAGGTTGGCATTGTTGGATAGAGTAGCACCGTTTATGATTACAGAGGTGCCCAAGGACCCAAGGTTGTCGGGCGCATATTGTCGAATCGCCACTTGATTGGTGTTAGAAAAATCCGGGTTTTGCACCAGTCCTCCGGGAGCCAGTTGAAGTACTTCCTGAAGATTGGTGGCCTGCATATGCTCCAAAGCCTTCCGTTTGATATGGGTGGAAGTGGTCCCGTTCTTGTTTCCCTCTTTACCGGTAACCACTACCTCGCTCAGTTCGATGGAGTTTTTTAACATGAGGACTATCAATGGATCTTGCAGGTTAACCACATGAATTTCTTGACCCAAATACTCATCCCGCTCAACAAAGATGGTAAATCGGTCCAAGGCTATGTTTTGGAATTCAAAATGTCCCTCTTGATCTGTGTAGGTTTCCAACCCTAATTCTTCAATGCTGATTTTGGCCTCATTCAGTGGAAGACCACTGTCGTTGTCATAAACCGTCCCTTGGACAATCTGCTGAAGAGACATGGCTATAGACATAAATGGAATAAGAAGAATGAAGGATAGTATGAGGGGGGAAAGCTTGCGCTTCATAGGTCGAATGCGGTATTATGACGCAAAATTACATATTATTTTTATTAAGAATAAATAAAAACAAGTAAATTTTTAATCAAAAAGGTAACATGCATTACGACAGTGAGTTTTGTTCCGGAAAACTTTCTTGGTGGTTTTAGAGTTGCCTTACAATTTGGGTTTGGGCATGGATTGCCAAGGGGCTAGAATATTAGGAAAGACAACCTTCGAGAGTTTACATACAGGATAAAGGTAGTGGGGGACGGTCGATACGGAAGTTTACTTTCAGAACAAAAAAACCTCCGAGTGGATGAGCCGGATGGTTGAGACCACCAAAAACGGAAAATGAGAGCCACCTAATTTTTGGAGTTAGTGATTTTAAAATCAGCCTTTTGCGTTAGTTTTGAGGGTGCTCAATTCTATCCGGCGAAGGTGGTATACTATGCCCGGCGTTTCCACCTTTAGGTTTTTGAAGAAGATACTTGTATAGCTTTACATAAAATTTGAGATTGCCGTATATAAATGGTTTTTGTCTTTTAAAAAATCGAATTTCATTTTCTTTGTTCATGAAAGAGCCGTTTCTTATGACTATGCGAAGTTGTTGAAGACACTTTCTAGATATTTTAATCGCTCTATCTACCGTTGTAAAATCACTAAGTTCTTCATCACTTATTTTTTCAAGTTGATTTTTATACTCATCGACTATTTTTTCCAATATCTGTGGTCATGTTTAATTTCAATGTCTTCCAATCTACATGGTACCAAGTAAAATATAAGTATAATTTTAAATTGTAATTCACTTTTCTTAACCAGGTCCGCTACCAATTACAACATTTCTAAAATTTTCTTTACTATTCGTAAAACGCTGGAATGTACTGTCTCGACCCAGACTCTTTGATATCATGATTGAGCCAGAGACTTGCACCAGTTTTTTTGACCAACTGTTCCACTTTTTTCATCGATGCTATAGAGTCTTCTTTGTTACTATTGAAGTTGGGAACACCGTGATGTTCAAAATTATATCGATAATGAGCTACATCGGCAGAGAGTAAAATCAAACCTTCCTGCTCTAACTGAACAATCAATGAACAATGTCCAGGTGTATGACCTGGTGTCGAAATAATTGTAATCGAGCCATCTTCAAAAATGTCAAAATCACCATTTACTTGTTCTACGTTACTATTTTTTAATTCCTTGTATGTTTCCTGATCAAAACCATAATCTTTATAATTTGGACCAAACATAGCTTTGTATTCTTCCGCTTGTATATACCACTTAGCATTTTTAAAAAGATGAGCATTGCCTACGTGGTCAAAATGAGCGTGCGATAGAATGACCACATCAATATCTTCGGGAGTGAGATCGATATCAGTAAGCTGTTCGGTAAGCGGTCTAACAACTATACCCCTAATTCCATGGGCGATTACTTTTCCGCCTACTTCTTTAAAAACAGATTCATCTATTCCGGTATCCCACAATATCCATTTATCTCTCCGCTGTATTAAATAAACATTGCAACTCAGAGAAATTGGTTTGTCTTTAAATTTTCCTGGGGTGTACCTAGATTGGTCAGGTGCTATGGCCAGACCACCATCAAGAATATATAATTTATCAACATTTGATTTAGAATTACGTATCATAGTATCTCTTTTATCTTCTTTTGTTTTAAAGGCAAGAGTTATTGGCATAGTTGCCAGAGCACCCAAAGCACACATATTTTTAAGAAATAGCTTACGCGAAATGGATTTTTTTAATCTTTTCATAATATTTTAAATTAGATAGCAGGGGTATTAATCGAAGGATTTTTCAAATCTTTCAATTCGATAGTATTGCCAAAAACGCCCCAATCCTGAGTTTCAATATCTCTAAAAATGATATATACAGGAGTAAGTACATCCTCTTTTAAATCCAAGTAGGAGTGGATGGTAGATGTAATTTTTGATATAAATTCTTTTTTTTTAACCTTGTCAAGTCCTCCTTTAAAAGCGTTCACTTCTAGACTGATAACATTGGTTCCGGTATTGGAACCGCCGTGATATACATTATTCTTTGAATACTCGTTAAAGTAAATCCAGCAAGTACTTTTTACAAAATCTGTTTTAGGAAGTTTTTCGATATCAAGTGCTATTTCGGTCAATTCGCTAGCCATTTTTGTTTTGACTTGCTGATTAAAAGTTCCTTCCGGACAATTGAAATATATAAGTGGCATAATTTTAATTTAAAATTAAAAAGCCTCTTACAGCTGTTGAAGAATACAACAGTGCAGAGGCTTTATTAAATAAGTGGATTATATACTAACTACGAAGCATAATCGGTAGAAAGTGTCATTTCTTTATTCGCCTCAAAACTGTCTTTTAGCATCTGGACTTTATAATTTGCAAATTCCAGCGCATCACTTCCCATCAATACACGCATAGGCGCATCTTCATTTTTGGACAGTTCAATAATATTTTCTGCTATTTTCTGAGGGTTGCCCAGTTGATTTCCCGGAACATCTTCTAAATGTTTACGTTTTTCTTCTTGTAAAGCGCTATAGGCATCGATTACAGTATTCGGTATCTGTATTGAATCTCCCTCTAAGAAATTTGTACGAACATAACCAGGCTCTATTATGGTGGTATTTATACCAAAAGGTTTTACTTCTTGGGACATTGCTTCTGTAATACCTTCTAAGGCAAATTTTGTTCCGCAGTAAATACCCCAGCCCGGTCCCGCAATCAAACCAAATACTGAGGAAATATTAAATATATGTCCTGATCCGTTTTCACGAAAGTGCGGTAGTAATGCTCTAGTTGTATTTAGAATACCAAAAACATTGACATCAAAACTTTGGCGAGCTTCCGCATCGGTAACTTCTTCAACCCCACCAATCATTCCAAAACCTGCGTTGTTGACCAACACATTGATACTTCCAAACTTTTCAGCACCCTCTTTGACAGCTTTTGCTACACTTCCTTCGTTGACTAAATCTACCTCGGTCGCCAAGAAGTTATCGTGATGACCAACTGCATTTTGAAGATTGCCTTTGTTACGACTAGTGGCTATAACATTATAGCCTTGTGATAGTAATTCTTTAGTAAGAGTGAGACCGATGCCTTTTGATGCACCAGTTACAAACCACGTTTTTCTATTTGTATCCATAATTTTAATTTATGGTACAAAGAAACGATGAAAGAATACCCTTTTTCTTATGCTAATAACAGGGGTTTTTATGAATATCAAAGATTAAATCGCGATTGTATGTTTTTTCTGAAGCTGGAAGGGGTTAAGCGTTCCACACGCTTAAAAGAGGAAGTAAAGGCTGCTTGACTTGAAAAACCTAATGAATAACTAATTGAACTAATATCCCAATCAGTTTTGGTCAACAATGCTTTTGCTTCATAAATGAGACGTTCTTGTATATGGTTACTAATGGTCTTTCCCGTTTGTGCTTTCACTAGAGTATTTAAATAATTTGGGTGTAAATGTAGTTCCTCAGCAAATTCTGATGCCGTCCTTAAAGCGACCACACTGTTCTTACTTTTCACTTGGAAATTGGTTTCCAATAAAGAAAGGAAGTCGTGAATATAGCTATATGATTCTGAAACAGAGGTGTCTTTTATATTTTTACCAGCTCGTTTGGCTTCTAATAAAATAATTTGCAGATGTAAAATGATTGCTTCCTTTTTATCCTCATTTTTTCCACGTTCTTCAGAGAGAATGTTAGCAAATTTGATGTCAATTGACTTCGAGGACAATTTGTTCAACTTGATTACCGATTTTTCCGCTAAAAAGAAGGGATAGGTTCTAAAAAGTTTAGCGATATGAGGATAGCCTTCAAAATAATCCGGATGTATAAGGCAAAAATGTCCGCCAGTTTCTTTCGATGTTGTTTGCCAAGACATTATTTCATCAGGATGTACAAATGCAATCTGGTCGGGTTGCATTTCAAATTGATGGAGACCTACCGTAAGTATTCCTGTACCGGAAGAAATATGAAAAACTTTATAAAAGTCACGACGTCCGGGAGAAATATAGTCTTCAATAGGATAGTTGTCCCTATTCTCGACTACAAATTGCTTACTATCCAAAGGATATTGATTTACTGAAAAGGTAGGTAAGTCAAAATTAGTTTCTGCGAATTCAGACAAATGATGACGGGGTATTTTAGTTGTGGTTTTCATATCGTAAAGATAAAATTTTGAACAAAACGGGTATTTTTAAATTAATTATCAAGTAAATAGAGCATAAAACAAGAAAATAAGCACAGTAATGAATACTGTGCTTATTTGTAAATTCCAATTCTCTTTTATTACTTGCTTTCGAGCGCTTCAATAACCGCATCTGCCATTGGTGCACTTGATGCAGGATTCTGACCGCTAATTAGATTTTCGTCCTTCACAATAAAGGCTTCCCAGTTTTTAGGACCACGTTGATAATCTGCTCCATATTTTCTCAATGTAGAAGCCAATAACCACGGTGCGTTATCTGCGGTACCAAACTCAACTTCTTCTTCATCACTAAACGCCGTAATTTTTTCACCTGCAAATAACCATCTACCATTGTCATCAACAGCACTTAATAACGCTGCTTGACCGTGGCACACCGTACCGATAATCTTACCATTTTTTTCGGCATCATATAGCACACGTCCCATGTCTTTGTCTTTATATAGATCTACAACCGGCCCGTGACCTCCAGGTACAATCACAGCATCATAATCATTCATATTAATCGATGCCAATGATTTTGGGTTTTCAAGGTCTTTAGAAATTTTACTTAGGTACTTTTTATAATAGGGTACACCTTCCCCAGCAACTTTTGGGTCAAGGCTATGAGGGTCCACCGTAGGCTTTGCACCTCTAGGAGTGGCAAGATGAACATCATAACCTGCATTAACGAATTTTTCGTGAATAACGATAAATTCTTCAGCCCAGTATCCAGTAGGATATTTGGCACCATCCGCTCGTACCCAAGTGTCCGCTGCCGAAAGTACTATGAGTACGGCTTTTTTGGCAGCAACTTCTTTTGAAGTTTCAATCTTTGAATGTATTGTCATGGTAGTTTCATCATTTGAAACTGCTGTGTTGAAAGCACTTGTAATTCCTGTCACTAGCAAAAAAAGGATGCCAGTAAATCGTTTTGATTTTAAAGTTTTCATTTTTCTCTTTTTTAAAATTATTAACTGTACGACATAAGATTTTTAAATGTTTCTAAAGTCGTTTTTATTAGATTTCATTGTGTTGATCAAACACTCGTACGAAGTAAACCTCAATCTATTAAAACTTACAATGCAAAGTTACTACGGAGAATAGCCTTTTTACTTATTAGTATCACTGATGTAATTGTTACTTTCAAAGATTTGCAAAAATATTTGTTGAGAATTTTTCTGATGTGGTGGAGTTATTTATATAAGTTTTTGTCTCAGAGCATTAAAGTCGTTGCTTACTTTTCTTTCAACTACTCTAGAATAAATTTGAGTGGTGGCTAATTTAGTATGTCCTAATAATTTAGACACTGTTTCTATGGGAACGCCGTTACTTAAAGTTACAGTTGTAGCGAATGTATGACGTGCCATATGAAAGGTCAAGTTCTTCTTTATTCCACATAAATCTGCTATTTCTTTGAGGTAACTATTTAATTTTTGATTCGAAAGTCGTGGAAGAATAGCGTCACTACCTTGAGTTCTCGGATGTTCTTGGTATTTTTCTATTAATTTCTTAGCTTGATCAAGTAGTGGAATTTTAAACGGTGTTCCTGTTTTAACCCTATCAGCCATTATCCAAGGCTTATCGTCTAATCCGATTACAATATTACTTTTTGTCAATCCAACAATATCTATATAGGAAATCCCAGTATAACAGCTGAAGATAAAAATATCCCTTACTGTAATAAGTCTTTCTATTGAGGAGGTCATTGGATCTTGGTTCTATTGCATAGAAATTAAATTTTAGGAGCAATTGGTAAATTATAAACTATTCCCATATTTATCTAACCATTTTATTGATTCCTTGTAGTCAGGATAGTAAGATTTCAACAATGTCCAAAATTTAGTGGTATGGCTCATTACAACTGTATGCAATAGTTCGTGAATTATTAAATAATCAATTACATGGTCAGGTGCTTTTACGAGCTTCCAATTAAGCGAAATGTTCTTTTCTGTAGAACAATTACCCCATTTGGTTTTTGATTCCCGAATAAAAAGCTTGTTGTATGGCAGTTTCAATTTTGTCGAAAGTTCCTTAGTCCTTTTGGTTAGATGTTTTTTGGCGACAGACTTGTACCAATATTCCTGAACTTTTGAGTCTAGCAAATCCCGCTTTGACTTTATGGTTTTGTGTTCATGGTCAACGATTACTTTTTGGGCATAGGCAGTGTCATAAAAATAGTTGTAACGAGTGCCAAATAGGAGCAGTTGGTTTCGTTGCAACTCAATATTTGACATTCCCTTGAAATACTTCAGGTTGGTGTCAATCCATTTTGCTTTCTTTTTGAGCATTGAGGCAATGTCTTCTTCTGAAAAAGCGGGAGGTGCAATAATTCGAACAAGTCCGTCTTCACTTACTCGTAGTCGGGCGTGTTTTACTTCCTTTCGGATTAATATATAGTTATTGGGCAACTCCATTAATTCAGCTTGTAGTTTTGTAAAACGGCTTTCATTATCTGCTCCATCAATTCTTCGTTGCTGTCAATCTGCAATTCTTCAAATTTCGGATTTACTGACAATAGCAATATTTCATACTTCAAGCGGTCAAACTCTCTTGGCACTTCCTGCCAACCGTTGTAAATTTTGCCTTTGATTTTATCGGCTGCTTCAAATGAAAATTCTCTTACCAATTCTTCATTGAAAGATTCACCCTTAGCGTTTTTTAATATGGTATAAAACTCAAAACTGCCCTTGTCAGGGAATCCCATCCGTGCAGGCAATGAAGCCACTTCGTCCAATTCGGTGTAAAGCAAGCCCAACCGGTTCAAAATTTCTTCAATCACCAAACTTTCTTCCTGTTTCTGCTTGATCAATTCATCTAAGCGGTTTTGAAATTCTACATAAATCGCACTGTTGACTTCGTTTTGACGAATTACCGTTTCTATATCCCGAATGATTTTCTCTGCTTTGTCTGAAGGGTCGAGTTTAACCTCTTTCAGTTTATTCAGATAATCGGAATCAATGGAAATGGAAGGCAAATGCCCTTTAAAGTCTAGTAGTTTGGCACTTTCCTGAATAAGCTTTCTTGTTTTGGCTGCGTAGATTTCTGCATCAAAATCCAAGCGTTTGAATTCTTCTAAATAGATTTCATAAATCTCATTCAGCCAAAGGTATTTTTCTTTTGAATCTCGAAGTGCAGGGTGTGGCGAAATGGATTCCCACAATTGCACCACTTCTCTGAATTCGTTCTCAAACTTTCCATGGTCTATTTCCGATAGCTTTCTTACAATTTCCATTGTACATTCATAGCTATCTTCCAATTCAATTTCTGCAAATGGCTTAAATGCTTCTTCCAGGACTTTCGGGAAGGTTTTTACCAAACTTTCAACATCCTCAAACTCGCCAATATCTTCAGGGTCGTAGTTTAGAGCTTCCGTGTAGTTCTGGAATACGCCCACATAGTCTACGATTCGACCAAACTCTTTGGACAACCCGGTTACTTTGTCATCATAAGGGCGGTTCGTGCGTGCTACGGCTTGCAAAAGGTTGTGGTCACGCAATGGACTATCCAAATATATGGTTTGCTCAATGGGTGCATCAAAACCCGTTAAAAGCATATTGCAGACAATGAAGATTTTCAGATTATTCCCCATTTTCTGCTCTTCTTCGGTAATTCTCCGCTTAAACTGTTTTACCAGCCTTTTACGTTCTGCATCTTCTTTGTAATGGTCTTTATAAAGTTCATATTTCCCAGCTTCTTCGTAATTGCCAGTTGAAAAAATAATTGCTATTTCTGAACGGTCGAAGTATTTCAACAATTCATTATAATATAATACACAAGCTTCCTTGTCGCAAGCCACAATTTGGGCTTTGTAGCCTTGTGGTTCGAGCATTTCTCGAAAATCGATAGCAATATCTTTGGCTAGTATTCCTACTCGGTCAGGATGCTTTAAAAACGCTTTCCAAGCCGAAACCCGCCTTTCAACGGCTCGTTTTTCGTCTTCGGTGAGTTCGGCTGTGATTTCTTCATAGCCTTGTTTTAGTTTCTCTTTATCTAAAAACCACTTAACGGGGCCAAAAGTGTAGCGAATTGGTTTGGTGGCTCCATCATCAATGGCATCTTGAATGCTGTACCTGTCCAAATAATATTCGTTTTTGTCTTTTTCCTGATTGACAATCCCAAATTCTTGATGTGTTTTGGGTATGGGTGTGCCTGTAAAGGCAAAGCGTTTGGCATTGGGTAAAACGGCTTGCAGCTCCATTTGGTAATCTCCATATTGTGTGCGGTGGGCTTCATCGATCAACACAATCACATTATCCCGTAAATCTTGTCTATCGCCCAATTCATTAAATTTTTGTATGGTGGTAATGAACACGCCAGAAGGTGCGGTTTTGATAATGTGTTTTAAATCGCCAATGTTATTGACGGCTCTGGCGTTGGGAAATTCGCAATCGTCAAATGTACCACCTATTTGCTCCCGTAAATCTTTGCGGTCGACCACTATGTAAATGGTGGGGTCCTTCAATTTCTTGCTTTGCCGCAATTTGTATGCGGAATAAAGCATTGTCAAACTCTTGCCCGAACCTTGGGTGTGCCAAACAACACCTTGGTTCAGGTCGCTATTGATAACACGGTCAGCAATTTTGTTGGCGGCTCTAAGTTGCTGATAACGGGCCACTTTTTTAAGGATTTTGCCTTCTGCTCGCTCAAAAACAATAAAGTGCTGAAGAATATCCAACACACGTGCGGGTTGCAGCAAACCAATGATACCCATCTTCATTCGCTCCAAAACTTCGCCATTGGGGAGGCGGGCCACATCAAAATTCCAAAGACCGTCTTTTTTATCCTGATAGGTGGGGCAAAGGTCGTTGGCGGGGTCAAGGATTGGGTTCTGATGGCTTACGTCTAAAATGGTGTCCTTCCACTCGTTGAAATAGGAAGAAGACGCACCCGGAATGCCGTACTTGGTAATTCTCCCATTGCAAGCCACACCAAAACAATGGCACATAAAGAGTTTATCGGCGCGTTGTTCGTAGGTGGAAAATTGGCGAACGCCTTCCATCCAATTAGTTCCTTTTCTGGCTCTCTGTTTGGCTTCAATAGGCACTAAGGGAATACCATTGACCAATAGTACAATATCGGTTTTTACCATTTTGTAGCCCTGCATCCAATATTGGTTGGTGACGATAAAATCGTTTTCCCATAAGTTCTCAAAGTCTATAAAATGAACATCAATGTCTTTGTCTTTTACGGCAAGCGTAACCCCCGAAACCAATTTTTCTAAAAAAGTTTCGTTGCCGAGAATGGGAACAGGGTTGTTCAGATTTTGCAACAACAATTCCACTGCATGGCGGGCAATATCTTTGCCAATACCGTTTATGGCTGCAGTTTTCTCAATGAGAATTTGCTCAATAATGGGTTTGGAAAACGGACGGTCATAGACCTTTAATTCTTCGCGACTTTTGAAAGTCCACCCCATTTTGCTTAACCATTCGGTTACGGGTTGTTCCACCCCTTTTAGTTCTGATATTTGCCCCATCTGACTAAGATATATCTTGTTTAATCCTTTCTATAAATTCTTGTTCTTTTTTTGAAAATGATTCCTGTTCTTGTTTTTCCTTCAATTCAATCCCTTCAATTGCAAACTTTATATTCAATACTTCAGGATTCAATAAATACGGACTTCTAAAAACATTCGCAGAATAGCCGTTGCTTATTGATAAAGGATAAATCAATCCACCAATCCTGATTTTTTTATTGACTTTTGTTAGCAGATAGGTATGTATTTGAAAGAAATCGGCTCTGTCAACATCCCTATAATCTGCCGTCATTCTCTTATATTTGGCATCCCACACCATAACTTCATTATCATTCTCAAAAATTAAATCTGGCATTAATTTTCTATTGAAAAAGAAACCTTCATAGGCCATAAGGTTATTATTTTTCAAATTCCATCCCATTGACCGCAAGTTTTTCTTCAACAATGATCTGAGATACTGCTCCCATATTTCAGCCATATCTAGAAAGAAACCATTTCCATTATTTGATTTTTCCTGTTTAAGACTGATTTGTTTCCTTTTCAAAATATCCCAAGAAAAGTCAATAATTGGCTTCCAACTTAAATAGATTTCTTTATACTTAATGTTTTGGTAATCGGTCTCTGTAATTAGTTTTTTAAATTTGATACTTGCGTTAATTTGATTAACTGCATCTTGAGCGGCATCAGGAAAATTTAAACCAATCCCCGAACTAAAATCCGAACGAATTGTTTGATACGCTTGATATAATATTTGTGCTATCGTGTTATCAACTTGTTTTTCTCTGTAGTTTGAAATTACTTCACCGCTGGTGTAATACGATTTAATTGATTTTCTTACAGATATTCTTCCCTTAATGGATTGACCCTTGTATTCTTTAGAAATATGAATTTTTGGAAGACCGTGTAGGTTTGCATTTGCTAATTTTTGAATCCAAATAAATGCTATGATTCTTTTAATATAGTGTTGCCAATTGTCTGTTTTAGACTGAATACTTGCAGATTTTGTAATTCGTATATTGAAAATTTCTTCTAGCATTCGGAGTAAAGCTTTTTCTCCAAAACGAGGCTTTATTGTGATTTTGTAGCCTTGTTTTTCGTGATAAAAAAAAGCTTCGCCTATAAAACGACCTGCATTCCACTTTTTAGTTAGATAGTCAAATTCAGCAAGTTTTGAATCTTCATCGACTCTTCTGCTACTTGCTAGATAAAACACATTACTTTGTTGTGACTCAATAAAACTTTGTAATACTCCTGCCTTTGCCTCTTCATTTTGAAAAGGCAAACAATCTAAAGCAGGTATATGAATTACATCATTATCCATTCATAAAAATGGTTTCTAGTTTTATTATTTTATCGTGTCTTGTTTGTTTATCCATATTGCCCAAAAATGCCTCTAACATTGGTTTAATGGAAATATCCCAAAGTACTTTTGCCGGACCATTTTTAAGAAATATTGATTTTATTTCAAATCCCTGTATAGAGGAAAATTGATTAAATATATCAGTGATTTCAGCAAAAAACGTATGGCCGATATGATATTGGCTTCCTAATTCTTCTGTGTTATCAATTTCATTATTCAAGGCATCACAATTATTAATAAACCGTTGCAAGTCTGTTTGATTGACTTTGTATTTTTGATTTGTTTGCTTAGTGTTAATGATATGCCTCAATGTTTGGGCATTAAAACCAAAAGGGAACCAAACAAATCTTCTACGTAATGCAAAATCCACTCTTTCCAATGAAAAGTCAATTTCGTTCATTGTGCCTATTACCAATAAGTTTTCAGGCACTTTCAATGTGAAACCACCCACTGCGGTTTTAACCTCATCATTCCTATTTTCTATGGCAGAAAAAAATTCTCCAAAAAGACGAGCTATATCCACCCTGTTAATTTCATCTAAAATCAAAACATTTGGGTACTCATCTTTTTCAACTACATCTTCAATGAGCTTCAATAAATCTCCTTTTTCAAAAATGGTTTTGCCTTCTACAATTCTCATTCCTGCTACGAAGTCTTCGTAATTGTAATTGGTGTGAAGTTGTAATCTATGAATCCTATTTTTTATAATTTCATTTGTTTTTTCTTCATCTGTAATTGTTGTTAAATACTCTTTTAAGGAGCATTTTGGCAAATGATATCGCATAATGGCATTAACGGCAATTGATTTAGCTGAATGCGTTTTACTGGTACCCGGAGGTCCATAAAGAATCACGGCTTTTTTATATTGAAGAGCGGTTAAAGGATCAAAATCATATTCAAACTTATTGGCGGTTCCATTATACCCCCAAATGTTCCCTATGCCATCATCATAAAAAGTGAAAAATTTGTTCTTTATAATTTCAGTAACTTTTTCTCTAATGTAAAATAGTTGCTTTTCGCGGTTTTGTTCTTTTATTGCTTGAGGGGCTTGTTCTATAAACTCTCGAAAAGCCCATCTTATTCTGTCTTTATGTCCATCTGAGGCAATGGGTTCATATAAATCCGGTTTTGATAGATGAAGGATAATGTTATACATTCCTAATCTGCCGGGTTGGAAAAGTTGCCAAATATCTTCATCTACTATTTTACTTGTGGTTTTGTCTGTATTGAATCTACCTTCCAAGCATATTTTTTCAATCCAGTTATGGGCATCATCCTTATTTTTAATTGAGCCTTGTTGAGCTTTAACTTTTAATTGCTTGATTAAAAGCAACAAAAAAGAAATCTCTCGGTGCTTTCTAAATTTTATGGAAGGACCTGCATCGCCAAATCCACCACTTGGAAATATATCTTCTCGAATAGTAACCCTTTTAATCTTGCCAAGAATTTCATTAGGAACACTTCTTTTTGTTGAGGCTTTAAAATCGTTGGGGGACATGCACCACAGCCAATTTACATGAGCGAAGGCTAGTATGGTTTCATACGAAGCACCGTCAAATTGTTGTTTTATTTTGTTGTCGAAAGAGTCATCCCCTTCAATTAATTTGACTATAAATCTTTCAATACAATCGTCTAATGCATTTATTGTGATAACATCTTTTTCATCCGTAAGAAAGCTATCGTTTGCGAGTACACATTTGTCAAGGAACTCATTAAATAAACTATATACTTTGTCGTCTGCCCAACCTGGTTTCATGTCATTTACTTTTAACTTTTAAAGGTTTCCTCTACTTCTTCAAATTGTGCGATAAACTCCTGAGGCAACCTTACCTTTCCAGTAAATAAATGTTGCATCAAAGATTTTTTTAAGCGTTGAAGGGTTTGGATTTTGGTTTGTTTTTTTACGATAATACCTAAATACACTTGTATTTTATCTGTAATCATATCCCGTTCTTCTTTTGATACAGGATATGGCAATTTTAATTTTTTGATGGCTCCTTGAAAAATATTTCCTTGTACGGAAGAGGAAACAGAAACCTTCATTTGATTTTGTAGAGAAAAGGATTGAAAAACCAATTCTGCAAATTCTGGTTCTATTTCATCTTTTTTCAGTTTAACCAATGCAACACTTCTGACCATTCCTGCATTCAACCCTTCTGGAACCATACAAACGTTTCCAATTGTTCCCGAGCATGAAATTAAAATATCACCGAATTTAGGGTTACATCTTTTCTGTATCCTTTCAAGCTCTTTCTCTTTTACATAGTCAACATTGGATAAGTCTAAGTATCCATTTTTTATATTTCTTGCAGATAACAAAAAGTATCCTTTTTCAACTCTTTCAGGAGTTGTATGCTCCCCATCTGTGACTTGTGTGCTAATTTCTTTTACTGTTTTCACAGCCCAGGTCTTAGGTAACATTCCAATTTTGGTTTCCTGAAATTCATCTTTGGTGCGCCAAGATCCATCAGGCTTTAATTTACCAGTGAGCAGGTTTTGCATCAATGCTTTTTTTAGTTTTTCAGCTGCCTTAATACTATTTTGCGTAGCTTCTATGGCTTCATCTACTTTGGATAGAAAAGTGGCTATGGCGGTTTGTTCGGCTGGGTTTTGGGGAACAAAGACTTTTAATTTTTTGAAATCAGTTTCATTTATTGCGGGATAATTTGACCCAACCACAAGACTATGAAATTGTTTTTCTCCTATAAGACTAAGCAATTGATAGAAAAAGAAAATTGAGTTATTGTTTCCTATGGCATTTGCTACCGCAAAACCTGTCGAGGCAATCCAATCTTCATTATTGGGTTTCTTGAAAATTGAAAAACTCTTTAAATTCGGTCTAACGGTAGAAAATAATAGATCTCCATTTTTTAATTTTCTTCTTGCACGACTTGGCAGGTATTTAAACTCCGCTTTTATAATTTTTGAAAAATCTATTTTTTCTTGTTCGACACAATCTATTGAAATATAGTTGAAGATTTTGTTGTGTGTTGTGTTTGAAGATAGAGTACAGGAATTAACTGAAAGTACATCTTTTACACGTTTTATTTCCCATCCTTTTATTTCGTCTTCCATTAATATAAAACGTTTAAGAGTTTATCAACCGAATTATCCAAATTGGTTTCTTGGTTGAGCGCAGCCTTAAATTCGATAATGGCTTGTTTCAAGTCAATTTCTTCTTCGGGTTCAAAGGTGTCCACATAGCGGGGTATATTCAAGTTAAACTCGTTTTCTTCTAACTCTTCCATATTGACAACGGCAAAATAGCGTTTGCGTAGTTCGGGGTCTTGCAGCATTGTAATGAGCTCCTGCTCTACGGCATCAATGGCTTGGCGTTCTTTTGAAGCATGCTCGTGCACGGCAATTATTTGATCAGCTTTCCGTTTCAGTAACTTTTCTAGATTAGTATTTGCGGTTTCAAAGGCTTTCAACTGACCTTTGGTGGGTTTTTTGCCTTCGGTTTCTTTTTTTGCTATTGTACTTTTAGCTATTGCAAGTTTTTCAGTAAGTATTTCTATATCCTCCTGGTAATATTCTTCAATTTCCAATAGTCTAAAACCCAAATCGTCTTGGATCATACCCCATAACCTGTTTTTTTCCAAAGTAATGTGTTCTTGGGCCACTGCCATATCACCCCAACTTTCTAAAATGGTAGAAATACGTAGTATGTCGTGAGGCAATAGCACATTCATATTGGCTTCTTCCTTGTACCAACCTTCTTTGGCGGCATATACCATCAACACTTTGTCTTTGTGGTCTGCGGGTTTGTTTTTGTTTATAAAGAGAATAGCGCCTGGTATGGTAGTGCCGTAAAAAAGGTTGCCAGGCAATACCACTATGGCATCAATGATATTCTGCATTTCGGTAAACTTACCATTATGGTCAACCTTGCCTTGCAAAAATCCCCTGCGGATGAGATACTCATCATCTGCCTTTCGGTTTTGCCCGTCTTCTTCTTCGGTTTTTTCAGGTTGTCCTCTAAATAAAACACCTTGGGGGCAAACCACACCCGCTTTGCCGTTATCTTTAATAGAAGCGACAATGTGCTGCAAAAAGGCAAAATCTCCGTTGGAATAGGGTGGTGTGCCATAGACCAATCGTTCATAGGGATCGGTATAACCTTCTTTGGGATACTCCAATTGTGGTGAGCCGTCTTTTTTGTTTTTGGTTTTGCCCTTGCTGTCTTTTTTGGGTTGCCCTGTTTTGGTCCAATTCTCTTGAGAAAAAGGGAAATTAGCCATACACAAATCGAATTGCTTAATCGTCAATTCATTGTCTTCTTCGGTGAATTTTGGGTCGAGTAGCGTATCGCCTTTTTCAATGCGGGCATCCAAGCCGTGCAAAATCATATTGATATTGGCTATTGCCCATGTGTTCCAAACATCTTCCTGCCCAAAAATGCGAATGGCTTTGGCATTGTTGTAATTGGCTTTGCAGTATTTGGCGGCATTAATCAAGAAACCACCTGAACCACAGGTCGGGTCATATACCGTATTCCCTTTCTGTGGTTTTAGGTAACGCACAATAATGTCCACCACTTCCTGCGGTGTATAGAATTGACCTGCGGTGGTACCGCCCTTGTTTTCATCGGCAAACCGCTTGATTAGATATTCGTAAGCATCACCCAATACATCTACCGAAGCATTCTTATTGCTCAAATCCACGGCATCTAAGTAACTCACCAAAGTGGTCAGGACTTGTGGACTTAACTTTTTACTTCCTGAGCCATCAGGGGCAGGTTCGTTCCAGCGCACTGTATTGATAACTCCTTTCAGTACGGCTTTGCCATTTCTGTCTACATTGGCATCTGCAATTTCATTAACAGCTTTATTTAGTACCTCATTTTTCTTGTCGGGAGAAGCATCTCGTACATCTTTCCAAAAGCAACCTTCAGGAATTTTGAAGTCGTGCTTTTCTCTCATAATAATTTCTAACTCTCGCTCTGTGGGTTGTCTGCCTTCACGTTTTACAAATTCTTTGATTTCGTTTTCAGTTTCCCATTCGTAGTTGTCGGAAAGTCTCTTGAAAAAGAGTAATGAAAGAATATAGGCTTTATAATCTTCTACCTTGTCGCGAAGAATGTCCGCCATTCCAAAAAGAGTACTTCCTAATGCTTGTTTTGTTATCATTTCTTATTTTAAAGAATATTTAAATTTTAAGATTTTCCAATTTCATAAAAGAACATCCTTGTTGGAAAATCCATCTTCTACAAAACTAACTATATCTATTAAGTTGAAGTATTGGTAAATTAACCGAGGTGTGATCGTCAGCTACGGTTTTTAAGTTTTGGTTTTTTGATTATGTAAGCTCCCCCTAGATAGAACTGCTTATTCTTCTAAAACTTCATCAAATTTATCGTTTTTAATTCCTTGTGCGGTACCGCACAAGGAATTAAGTTCCAGATATTGTTTGGGGGACACATATCCCAGGGCCTTGTGTGGCCTATAATTGTTGTAATCCTCCATCCAAATTCGTGCCTGTTCCCTTACCTGATCGATGTCCTCAAAGATGAACCTGTTGAGGGTCCCTCTCCTAAAACTGCCGTTGAACCTTTCCACGAATGCGTTCTGGGTCGGTTTGCCCGGTTGGATATATTTAAATTCGATATCATGCATCTCGCTCCATTGAGACGTTAGCTTAGCGATGAACTCAGGACCGTTGTCCATCCGTATGCGTTTGGGCTTGCCCCTTCGGTTTATCAGATGGTTCAAGACCCATACCACCCGGTTGCTTGTCAGGGAAAAGTCGACTTCGATGTGCAGCGCCTCCCTGTTGTAATCGTCCATGATGTTGAGTGCCCTGAACCGACGTCTGTTCTCCAGGACGTCGGTGACAAAATCCATGCTCCAGGTGTGGTCCGCCTCCGCCGGGACCTCCAAAGGTTCCTTTACGCGTGCAGGCAGGCGTTTCTTTGCCTTTCTTCTCAATGGCAGTCCCAGTGTCCTGTAGACACGGTAAACGCGCTTATGGTTCCATGGCCTTCCCTCCGCCCTTAAACGGTGATAGGCCATCCAGAAACCTTCCTCCGGATGTTCCCTGGCCTTTTCCCGAAGGGCCTGCTCGATCTCGCCGTCATCCTTTGGCAACGGACTGTAATAATAAACGCTCTTGCTGATATTAAGGACACGGCACGCCCTGCTGATGCCGTAATGGGCAAGATCCTTGCCAATGCTTCGCTTACGGCAGGGCCTCAGAGCTTTTTTTCGATGATCTCCTTTGCCATTTGGTGGTCAAGGGCCAAGGTGGCGTACATCTGCTTGAGCTTGCGGTTCTCCTCCTCGAGCTCCTTGATGCGCTTGAGCTCCTTGCCGCTCATACCGGCGTACTTCGAACGCCACTTGTAAAATGCGGCGGAGCTGACCCCGTGGTCACGGGTTATCTCGGCAACGGACTTGCCGTTGTCGAACTCCTTTAAAATCTTCGCGATCTGTGTTGGTGAAAATTTGCTCTTCCTCATAATGCTGCTTAAAATTAAGATTATTATTCTACTTTTAAACAGTTCGGTTTTAAGGGAAGCTTACAGTTGGACAAAGCCATTTATATGTTTCATATCAAATAGCATCTATTGAGTCTTTTGCAGCATAGCAATCTTCTAATTAAATTTTGTCTTGAACTTTTCGAAATAATGTGTTCTATGTAAAATCAAATTTTCTAAATAAAAGAAGAAACCAATATAAGCCAAGCTTAGATTATTATTGAAAAGAAGATAAATTACAACTGCAATTAGTGAAATCGATAACACAAACCCAAAACCAACAAGAAACCTTCCGACTACAGGTATTTTTAAAAGTGTATTTTCGATTTTGTCTTTGGGAGAAATAATGATAAATGAAAAACATGCAAAAACAACAAGGACTATAAAAACTAGTAAAAATGAAATCTTGTTATCGCCATTTTCTAGGGCCAGGTATGAATTGAGTATAATCAATGGGCCAGGAATGTTACCATAAATCGTGTTTTTCATATCAGTGTTGAAATTACCGATTACTAGTATCCTGTCTTTGATATAACTATCAAAATTAACATCATTGACCCTAATGATTTCGTTAAGATTGATCATTGGATAGCTTTTAGCCTCAAGAACATTATAACTATTTAGTCTATGTTCTGGTACAAAGTCATTGAAAATCAATTTTTCACCAAGCCGTGCGAATATTCCATAATCTTTTATTTGCACATTGTGTATATCTTCATATACTTTCAGTGGTAAAGATTTGACCTTTAGTTTTTCATTATACAGTTTGTACTTAAAAAAGGTTCCGCCCACTGTTGCCAAATCAACCAATCCGGAATTTAAGTCTCGAAATAATGCCAAAGTCTCTTGTAAGCTATCTTTTCGGGGTATAATATGATTTCGGGTAGCAGCAATAGCCTTACTTAGCTCTAAGTCTAAAGCAGATTCATGATCAAAAAGAACATCGCATATAATGTATTTATGCGAATCTTGTTTTGCCACTTTGCGAAATAAGGTTAATAAATGTTGTCTATCGACAATCGAAATATTACCCATGGGAATTCCATCGATTTTCTCATTAACCAACATATTATCATAGTGGGTGTTGATTAACACAAAATCATTGGAATCTGGCAAAGAATTGGAGTTAAATATTTTGTTCTTGATTATTGGGCCGTAAAAAAAAACACTACTATCCTCGCCAGGAAGCAAATAGGTTTTCTGTAGAAGCAATAATAGAAGTAACGCGACTACTGAATTAACCAAAACGAACCCTAAATACTTTTTAAAGAAGGTTTTATTGAACGTCAAAATCTTGTAATTTTAAATCTGTACCGTAAGAATACCTTAAGAAGTTTGTAAGTTCTTGATTTATAGATTTTTCGT
This sequence comes from uncultured Allomuricauda sp., assembly GCA_963677115.1. GTDB lineage: Bacteria > Bacteroidota > Bacteroidia > Flavobacteriales > Flavobacteriaceae > Flagellimonas. The sequence continues at coordinate 886,807 of OY781874.1, read as the reverse complement.
TTAAATTCTTTTTTTTAAGTCTATCCTTTAAAAAAAGTAATTCTTTTGAGATGTGCCCTATCTCATGCCATTTAAAGATTATACTGTTGATGTCAATTAGTTGATTATCCTCCTTAGTGTAGTATTTTAAATTCACCTTACTTAATTCATCTATGTCTAGCGAATCATTGTCTGGAAAAAAAACGTTCGAGTTTAACTCTATGAAGCCATCATCAATAATTTTTAACTTAGTTTGATACCTTTTTTCATGGATGAAGTATTCCAGCATATAATAAGAGTCATCATTTTTGGGTATAGTAAAGGCCTTGATTTTTTTGGGTAAGTAGAGCGAGCTATCTTCAAAGAATAAATGAATAACACCTTTTGTGACACCCCGAGTTGCTGTGTATTCTTTTACGGGTAAGATATTGTTCTTGAAATAATACTCAATTTCTGAAATTTTCTCATCCGCCCTTTGTAATGATGATAAAATCAATCGCCCTCTTAGATTACTTAGCAATACGGCCCTGTCATTCTCCGAAGAAAATTTGAGTTTTGGATTTCCGACGATTTCGTCCCCCATTTCTAAGGGTTTGGTTATTGTGTCATAAAGAATCGTGCCTTCTACATGTAATACATGGAATGTTTCTTGGGCATTTAGCCAACTTAAAGTTAAGCACAAAAATGAGATTGTTATTTTAAACATGGTCGACCAATTGATTTTGTTAAAAATACTATTTTTAAGAAAATTAACTTCTAAGTATGAGAGTAGTATTTTTTAGTCTTTTTGTTCTTGTTTCGCAAATTACACTATCACAGTCTTTTTCTGAAGCTTCCACTAACGTTCGTAAGGCCCGAAGTTTAAGTAATAATGAAAAATTTGATAAAGCCATAGCATTACTAGAAACCGTTAAGACCGATGTTTCTAATGCGAAGAATTTCAAGGATTTTAAAATTTTCAAGGATTATTGTAGAGCTGTCATTCTTGAAAGTGAAATCTATGAAGAGTTAGGGCAATATGATAAGTCAATCGAAGTAATAGAACCTGTTAGATTGAAAATCAAGCAAGAATATGATATTAACTACGTAGAAGTTTTTAATATGTACACTATGGTGGTCATTCAAGCCAGCCAGGCCCATTTAGCAGCAAAAAGATATGATGAGGCTTTAAACGGAATCAGGCATTTTCGGATGGAGGTCAAAAAGAAATATAGTCTTAAAGATGACGAGGTGTTTTCAAATTATGAGATGCTAGCGAGTAATGAGGGTATAATATATATGGAAAAAGACGGCTTTTTGAGATTTTCAGAATTTGAAGACCAAATCGCTAGCGAAATAAAATCGATAATGCATGGAAATGATAACCTGATAGATTTTTATTTCAGCAATAAGAAAAGTTCTATACTACATTCGGTTCAACGAGCAGATAAAACACCTACAATGTATACAAGTGCCGTGAGTAGGACAAGAAGGCTACTAGACGAGCTCTATAAGTATACCGCTTATAATGATAAGAAAAGAAAAAGATTGATTGAATCGGTAACCGATGATTTTTTTTGGTACAAATCGGCTTCATTAAATCCCTTTATGACAGGAAATCAAAATCCTTCTTTAAGTGCTTTAAAAGAAGCCAAATCTAAATTAGAAGAACTTTTAACGGAACTAGAAGCCAATAAATATATATCGGATGAGGATAAGATAGATAGACAAGAAAAAATAAAGAAAGACATAGTTTCTACTACTGACCAAATAAAACAGAAAGAACTTCAAGAAGGTAAATATCAAGACTATATATCCTACCAAGAGAGTAAATCCCAAATTGAAAAAACCAAGAAAGACTATGCTTACTTTATTGAAGAATGGAGTAGAATCAGCAGCTTGGCAGCAACCGAAATGTATTTTCAACAGGTTAAATTACTAAATAATCTACTTGAAGAAATAGAAAATTCAGGACTAAAGAATGAAAATATTGGCGACTACGGAATGCTGAACTATTTTATTTATAATTCTCTCTATGCGTCTCATATAGTTTTGAACAATAGTAATGAGGCTTTAGTTGCGTTAAAAAAAGCGCATCACTTTTATAAAAATTTACCGGATGACAAGAGGAATGACGAGACACTTAGCACTTTCGACTTATTATATTCAACATATTATAGCTACACTAAGCAATACGATAAGGCATTGGAATATTCTTTTAAATATTTAAATGCTGAAGTCGATAACCCCGAAAAAATGTATGGTACCTTGGGTATGATTTACTATGAGATGCGAGAATATACCAAAGCTATTGAATGGTATAAAAAAGGTATTTCTGTCTTAAAGGAAAAGAGTACACTTCCTATTGATGCCCTTATGAATGCATTGACATATTACAATCTCGGCAGGGCCTATTTGGCAGGAAATGATTTCGACAAAGCAGAGAAATATTTGACATTAGCCAAAAATGGATTGGCATCGACGAATATCGAATCTGTGGATTTTATCGCTACAGGAATTCAATCTGACCTCGCTATAATATATTTAGAAAAGAATGACATAGAAAAAGCGGACCAGAATATGATGGTATTCTGCGAATCATTTAGAATTCCGTATTTCAAATCGTTATTGGGCTCTACAGAAAATGATAGAGCTTCAATTTCTTCGCAGAACGAATACAGCCCAAATACCATTTTTTATTACCTATCGCAACGAAATGTTTCTTCTGACAAGTTGATTTCCTATGGCTATGATTATGCCCTACTTTCAAAACAGTTACTTTTAAATACAGCAGAGACCATTAGAAAAAACGCTTCAATCAATGAAATTCCTGAGCTTAAGGTAATCAACACTAAATGGAAAGCTACCATAGCTAAATTGAAAGAGGTGGACGTGGAGAACAAGGACTCGTTGATGGATTATGCCAAAGTTTACGAAAAAGAGCTTATTGGGAGAGGAAAAAGATCCATTATGCAGTTATTCGAGAATTCAAGATTGGAATGGACGGATATAAAAAGTAGTTTGCAAGAAGCAGAAGCGGCAGTAGAGTTTGTAACTTTTAGCCCCTATAAGTTCGATGATAATTATGATGAAGTACGATATGGCGCCTTCGTTTTAACTAAAGATTCAGAATTCCCCATATTTATCAATCTCTTCAATGAAGATGAGTTAGACGAGATAATAGCTTCTGTTATGTCGAAAAATAATTCGGTTAAGAATCAAGTATCCAAATTGTATGAAGAAAATGGAGAAACGTTATACCGCCTAATTTGGCAGCCGTTGGAGAATAGTTTGAATGGAATGAATAGAATCTATTTCTCTCCTTCAGGCATACTGCACAACTTTTCTTTTTCGGCTTTGCGGCCAACCGACGGCAATAAAGAATCACTTGGCAGTAAATACGATTTAATTCGATTAAGCAGTACAAAACATATTGTCGAGTCTAAAAAAATCTCTGGATTTAAGAAAGCATTATTATTTGGAGACATCGCATACAACTATGATGAAAAGAAGTTCAAGGTTACAGGTCAGAGAAAAGAGGAAAGCACGAATAGGGGCTCCGACTTTGATCTGTTACCTGGGACAAAGGAAGAAATAGATGAAATCGAAAAAATTTTAATTCAGAGAGGTATTGAGCTATCAAAATTCACAGGCTCTTCAGCATCTGAAGAGAGTTTACTGAAAGCGGTAAGGACAAACCCCGATATTTTACACATTGGAACCCACGCCTTTTATTTAAAACCGGTCAAGGAAGAATTCTTTATGACGGATATGGTCGGATTTGCACGGTTAAAGGGGGAACGTAACCCCATGAACAGATCAGGATTAGTGTTTTCTAACGCCAATTACTTTTGGAAATTCGGAGATAAGATTTCTGAGAACTCTAAGGATGGTATTTTGACTGCTAACGAGATTTCAACACTGGATTTAAGCAATATCGAGTTAGCGGTTTTGTCAGCTTGTGAAACAGCGTTGGGCGAGTCATCGACGAATGAGGGCGTTTTTGGTCTACAAAGAGGGCTTAAAATGGCTGAAGTTAAAAACCTTTTACTGTCCCTTTGGAAAGTTGACGATTTAGTTACTAAAGAATATATGGTCGATTTCTACAATAACTTAATCAATGAAGGTCAGAATATCAACACAGCATATTCCAACACTCAAGAATTCATTAAAAGTAAATACCCTAATCCTTATTTTTGGGCGGCATTCGTATTAATAGAATGAAACAACACTATTACCAAACAAATGTTTCAAAAAGTACTATTGGTTTTCTTAAATTTATATGGTTGATTTCATTCCACACACACATTACACTCCCCTCTTATCGTCGGCTCCTATAAAAAGTGTTCCTTTACCTTTTGAGAAGAGAGTTTTTGGAAGAAAATTTAAGGGAAATTGTAGAAATAAAACTTTTCTTTACCCAAGAAAGGTTACATAATACAGAACATTATGATACAGATTTAATTTTAAGTATTTCAGGTTCAAATATTTATATATAGGTCACAATTCTATTATGTAAATATTATCCTTCGCATTTGTAGTTTTTATGCGAATTACTAACAGGGTCATTTTTAGGGAAGGCTACAACACAACTTGTAATTTCACAATGACTTCTTTTCTATGCTTTTTTACAAATTCTGCTGAGCATATATCAAAAGAGGAAGCGCATATCCGATTCTAAGACAAATGAAGAATCAAATATTTTTGGCAAACTCCAATAAAGCAGGGTCGTTTTTTAACCTTTCCATATCATCCGAAATTTTACTGTCCAATACCTTGGCATAGATCTGAGTCGTTTTCAAGGAAGTATGCCCAAGCATTTTACTTACGGATTCTATGGGCACGCCATTCGATAGGGTCACCGTTGTGGCAAAGGTATGTCTGGCCAAGTGGGTGGTGAGTGTCTTATTGATCTTACAGCCAGCGGCAATTTCTTTCAAATAAAAGTTGGTCCGTTGATTGGTGTAGACAGGAAGCAGTGTCCCTTTTGCCACTACCCTTGGATGTTCCTCGTACTTTTCAATAATGGCCTCTGGAATGCTCAATAGGGGTATACTGCTCAATACCTTGGTCTTCTGTCGATGGGTCTTGATCCATTTTTGGCCTTTGATGTCCTTGACAATATGATCTTTGTTCAATTTTTCGACATCGACGAATGCCAGGCCAGTATAACAGCAGAACAGAAAAATATCCTTAACGGTCTGTAATCTTATAATGTCAAATTCCTTTTCAAAAATTCGGGTCAGTTCGTCTTGGGTGAGATATTGCCGTTCCTTGTGTTTCCAACTGGCCTTCCAATGGAAGAAGGGGTCCCGTTCGATCCATTGGTTGGCATAGGCGATCCTGATGATCTTTTTAAAGTTCACGATGTACCTGACTGTGGTATTGTGGTTACAGTTCTTCTTGGATCTAAGGAAATATTCCAATCCGGTTATGAACTTGTGGTCCACCTTTTTGACGGGGATGTCCTTTCTTTGGTGGGCATGGTGGATATAATCGGAAACATGCTTTCTGGCCGCATTGTAACGCTGCAAGGTCCCTTTGGTGAAGCCCCTACCTATCAAGCTTTCGACTTCCCGGTTATGGTCATCAAAGATCTCCAAGAGCATATGCTGGTTCTTCCCCTTCCCTAAATAGGTGTCCCTGATGATCGTGGCAGAGATATCCTCCCTTTCCTTCAGTAGGTTGTCATACACCTCAAAACACCGGTTTTTCACGTTTTCAAGGAACCTGTTGAAATTGGCCACCTTTGGGGCCGTTCCCCTGAGTTTTCCCGCCCTTCGGTCCCATTTGCGCTCCTCGACCCTCCTGCGTAGGCTGAACTCACTGCGCTTTCCGTTAACGGTGATACGGGCATAGATGGTCACTTTTCCATCGGTGTCCGAATCCATTTTTTTCGGATAGAACAATATGTTCATTGGTCCAAACATTGACAAGGGTTTTGAATGATTGGCGGGGAAGGTATAAAAACCAAATGTTAAAATTTCGGCGTAAAGATTTCTTTAACAGTCGATTATAGCGATGCTGGTGAGTCTTTCAAAGGGGTTCTCAGACTCACCGCGAGACTCACCTTTTTTATGATATTATTTGGTGAGTTTTGGAGATATATAAAATTAAAAAGCCTGTAAATTATTCATTTACAGGCTTTTGCGGATTTTTTAACGCTATCCAAGCGGTCTGGACGGGACTCGAACCCGCGACCCCCTGCGTGACAGGCAGGTATTCTAACCAACTGAACTACCAGACCAATGATTTTATCTTAGAAGACTCCGACAACAGTCAGATTCAAATCTTGTTCATTTGCTTTTTTAAAGCGAGTGCAAATATACATTCTCATTTCGGATATGGCAAAACATTTTTTAAAAAAATCAAGCAAATTTTTGCCTCTCTATCATAAAAGAGTTCAACACTTGGGAGAAGCCGGACCGAACATCGACACCCACATACTTTATTTGATATTGAGTGCATTTTAATTTTAAATCCTTCTGGTACTGCAATACTTTTTCAGAATATGCTTTCTTAATGGAATCGGCATACACGTCTATTTGTTCGCCAGTCTCCACATCAACAAAACGTTTGGGCGTATTGTCAAAATCAAAATTGAGTTCATGTTCCTTGTCCAACAGGTGAAAAAGAACTACAGCATGTTTATTGTATTTAAGATGGCGCAGCGCTTCAAAAAGTTTTTCCTCTTCCGTTTCGGTCTGAAACATGTCCGTAAACAGAAAAATCAGGCTTCTTCGGTGTATTTTCTCTGCAATTTGATGCAAAAACGTATAGGTTTTGGTCTCTTTGCTGCTTGTTCTGTGTACCGCTACCTCGTTCAATTTGGAATAAAGCATCTGAAAATGTCGCTCACTGTTTTTTTCCGAAGCGTGGAAATCGTAGGTGTCTGAGTATATGCTGAGCCCTACGGCGTCACGTTGTTTTTTTAGAACTTGCATCAAAGCCGCAATGGAAAGTACTCCAAAACCAATTTTGTTGAGGTTATCCAGGGAGTATTCCTTTACCTCTGGGTAGTACATGGACGCAGAGTTGTCCAGGATCATGTGGCAACGGAGGTTGGTCTCGTCCTCAAAGCGTTTGGTGTATAGCCGATCAGTTCGGGCGAAGAGTTTCCAGTCAATATGTTTGGTGCTTTGTCCCGGATTATAAATTTTGTGCTCGGCAAACTCGGCGGAGAACCCATGGAACGGACTTTTGTGGATGCCACTGATAAACCCTTCCACAATTTGATGTGCTAAAAGCTCCAAGTTTTGGAAAAGGGTCGCGTTGCTAAGTTCCGATCGTACGTCCATAATTGATTTCTGCCAACAAGATAAAATAAAAAAGGTTTGGCATATGCCAAACCTTTTTTAAAATCTAATTCCAAAATTCGTTTTACAGGGCTGCATCAATCGCGTCTGTATACGTTTTTTTAGGAGATACGCCTACTTGACGATTAATTACCTCACCATCTTTAAAAACCAAAACGGTCGGGATGTTACGTACGCCATATTTAGCGGCAAACTGTTGGTTTGCATCAACATCCACCTTACCAACAACAGCTTTGCCATCGTATTCTTGTCCTACTTCTTCAATGATCGGACCTACCATTCTACAAGGCCCGCACCATGCTGCCCAAAAATCTACTAGGACAGGCTTGTCACTTTTTAAAACTACTTCGTCAAAAGTTGCATCTGTTATTTCTAGTGCCATCTTATTTATTTTAATATTATACAAAGTTAGTCAAATAATGTCCATGTAACTTACATAGGCCGTATTCGTTTTAATTATTGTGCCATTGACAATAATTATGATTTAATTCAATTTATAATGAATTTCGTTCGCTTCCAATTCAGAAAGTAACTCGCTGTTTATCTTCACTTTCTGTTTTCGGCTCGATAATTTGAGTTTGATTTCTTCTTGCATTTCATAAATTACAAAACTTATCGGATGGTCACCTTTATGTAGTGTTAAAGTGTCCTTAAGAGTTTTGATGCGTTGTTCTTGCAGGCGATCTATGTTCAGTTTGATGGTGAGTTTTTTCGCAAAGGCATCCATTACGTCCTGAAGCTGTTTAAAATCGTTGAACTGAAGACGAGGGTCCCCTTTTTTGCCCGTATCTCGGTTTACCCAGCCTTCGCGTACAAACGCCCGTACGTGCACAAAGGAATTGATCATCAAAAAATGACGGAACTTTAAATACTCCTCGCCAAAAATTCGCAATTCGTAGGATTCGTTGTAATCTTCCAGCGTGAAGAGTCCCCAGCCTTTACCATTTTTGGAAACACGGTGCTGCACATCTGTTATTACACCGGCAACCGTAAGTTCCCTGTTTACATGCTCTTCCAAACGGGAGAAATCACTGACCGTGTTCTTGCAGAATGCCTTGATTTCCTTTTTAAAGTCGTCCAACGGGTGCCCCGAAATATAAATACCGACCACTTCTTTTTCACGGCGTAGTTTTTCCATGGTGCCCCATTCCTCACAGGGTGGAACAATGGGTTCGGGAATCTGGACCTCACTGGCTTCACCAAAAAGGCTCACTTGTGATGAGTTCTGGTTCTCTTGGAATTTGGAGCCATATTTCACGGCCTTTTCCAAGAAGGTGATGCCATCGCCCTCATCATGAAAATACTGTGCACGGTGGGTGTCTCCGAAGGAATCAAACCCTCCGGCAAGTGCCAGATTTTCGAATGCTTTTTTGTTGGCTGCCCGTAAATCGACCCGTTTGGCCAGGTCAAAGATGGATTTGTAGGAGCCGTCTTCTTTTCTGTTTTCCACAATGGTCTCCACAGCGGACCGACCCACGCCCTTGATGGCTCCCATACCAAAACGGACCGCATTATTCTTGTTCACGGCAAATTTGTAGTAGGATTCGTTGACGTCCGGTCCCAGAACTTCCAGTCCCATCCGTTTACATTCCTCCATAAAAAAGGTCACCTGCTTAATGTCGTTCATGTTGTTGGACAGCACGGCCGCCATATATTCGGCAGGGTAGTGGGCCTTTAAATAGGCCGTTTGATAGGCGATGTAGGCGTAACAGGTAGAGTGACTTTTGTTGAAAGCATAGGAGGCAAAGGCTTCCCAATCCTTCCATATTTTTTCCAGTACATTCCGTGGGTGTCCGTTTTTCTCACCACCGTCCAAGAACTGAGGCTTTAATTTCTCCAGGAGGGCAAAAATCTTTTTACCCATGGCTTTTCGGAGTACATCCGCATCACCTTTGGAGAACCCGGCCAATTTTTGTGAGAGCAACATCACCTGCTCTTGGTAAACGGTAATCCCGTAGGTTTCCTGAAGATACTCCTCCATGTCAGGAAGGTCATAGGTGATTTCTTCGTCACCGTGTTTACGGGCAATAAAGCTTGGAATGTATTCCATGGGCCCAGGTCTGTAAAGGGCGTTCATGGCGATAAGGTCATCAAAAACCGTAGGTTTCAGGTTTTTCATGTGTTTTTGCATCCCAGGGGATTCGTATTGGAATACCCCTACCGTTTCCCCTCGTTGGAAAAGCTCGTATGTTTTTTCATCATCCAGCGGAAAATCATCGGGAACCAGCTCTATTCCCGTCCTTGCTTTTACAATTTTTACCGTGTCCTTGATCAGGGTCAAGGTTTTCAATCCCAAGAAATCCATTTTCAACAGACCGGCACTTTCCACTACGGAGTTATCGAACTGGGTAACGTAGAGGTCGGAATCCTTGGCTACGGATACGGGTACAAAATTGGTAATATCGTCTGGCGTGATGATTACCCCACAGGCATGAATTCCTGTGTTTCGCAATGAACCTTCGAGCACTCGGGCCATCTTTAAGGTCTGACCTTCCAAATCATCTGTTTCGGCGATATTGAGCAGCTCATTGACTTTTTCCAACTCTTCAGAACGGAACTTCTTTTTGAGGTCGGCCTCTGCAACACCAAATATTTTATTGAGCTTGGACATGTTGGGAATCAACTTGGCAATACGGTCGGCATCGCCCAAGGGCAGATCCAGCACACGGGCAGTATCCCGAATGGATGATTTTGCCGCCATGGTGCCGTAAGTGATGATCTGTGCCACCTGGTTGGCACCGTATTTATTGATTACATAGTCCATCACGCGGCTACGGCCTTCATCATCAAAATCAATATCGATATCGGGCATGGATACCCTATCCGGATTCAGGAACCGCTCAAAAAGTAGGTCGTACTTCAAGGGGTCGATGTTGGTAATCGTCAAGCAGTAAGCTACCACCGAACCTGCCGCGGAGCCCCTTCCAGGTCCTACGGATACATCCATGTTCCTTGCTTCCCGGATAAAGTCTTCTACAATCAAAAAGTATCCTGGGTACCCCGAGTTTTTGATAATCTCCAACTCAAAATCTATCCGCTCCCTAATTTCATCTGTGAGTTCACCATATCGTTTCTCTGCTCCTTTGTAAGTGATATGCCTTAGATAGGCATTCTCACCTCTATTGCCTCCGTCCACATCATCTTGTGGGTCTTTGAATTCTTCAGGAATACCGAATTTTGGAAGCAAAATATCACTTGCAAGGTCGTAGGGCTCGATTTTGTCCACGATTTCCTTGATGTTCAGAATGGCCTGGGGCAAATCCTTGAAGAGTTCCTTCATTTCGTCCGAAGACTTAAAGTAATACTCTTGGTTGGGCAATCCGTAACGATAACCTCTACCTCGCCCTATGGGCGTGGATTGTTTTTCCCCGTCCTTTACGCATAACAAAATATCGTGCGCTTCGGCATCCGTTTTATCGCAATAATACGTGTTGTTCGTGGCAACGAGTTTAACATTGTGATCTTTGGCCATGCGAACCAAAACTTGGTTCACACGATCTTCGTCCTCTTGGCCGTGACGCATAATTTCGATATAAAAATCGTCACCAAATTGTTCCTTCCACCATAGGAGGGCTTCCTCAGCTTGGTTTTCCCCAACATTAAGGATTTTGTTGGGCACTTCTCCATATAGGTTTCCGGTGAGTGCGATTATATCTTCCTTGTATTGCTCAATGACCTTTTTGTCGATTCTAGGCACGTAGTAGAAACCATTGGTGTAGGCAATCGATGACATTTTGGCCAGATTGTGGTATCCTTTTTTGTTTTTGGCCAAGAGCACAATTTGATGCCCATAGTCCTTTACATTTTTATTGGTGTGGTCTTCACAGACAAAAAATTCACAACCTACAATAGGAGTGATTTCCTTCTCGGTAGGTTGTTCACCATTGGCTATGAGTTCTTCATTCTTGGCTTTTGCCGCTTTGTTGTGCCCTATCACTTCTTTCACAAAGTGAAAGGCGCCCATCATATTGGCGTGGTCGGTGAGGGCAACGGCAGGCATACCGTGATTGGCGGTCGCCTTTACCAAATCTTTTATGTTGATGGTGGACTGCAGTACCGAAAACTGGGAGTGGTTGTGCAGATGAACAAAGGGTTCATCTTCTAAGGTCTCCACATTCTCTTTGATTTCCTCTTCGGAAACACCACCGGTATCTTCTGCCCAAAGGGCATCGGCAATTTTTTTGGATGCAGCCTTTAGGTTGATGTGCTTTAACCCAATGAGCTCAATCTCTTGGGGATTGGCTTCCGAGAATCGCTCAAAATAGTCGGGCTGGACATCGAGTTCTTGATAGGAATACTGCTTTTTACGGATCAATTCCAGAAAACAACGCGTGGTCGCTTCAACATCTGCCGTGGCGTTGTGCGCTTCCGCAAATGGTTCGCCGAACAAAAACTCATGGAGTTCGGTAAGTGTGGGCAGTTTGAATTTTCCTCCACGTCCTCCGGGAATTTTACAGAGTTCCGCGGTATGTTCCGTACAGGTGTCGAGTACGGGAAGTTCGGCCATTGGGCTTTCCACACCTTCACGGTAGAATTCACAACCCATAATATTGACATCGAAGCCCACATTTTGGCCCACCACGAATTTAGTTTGCAAAAGTGCCTTGTTGAACGCTTCCAATACCTCACTTAAAGGCACCCCTTTTTCTTCCGCTAATGCGGTGGATATACCGTGTATCTGTTCTGACTCGTAGGGAATGTTGAATCCTTCAGGTTTTACCAAGAAGTCTTGGTGCTCTATCAAATTACCGAGTTCATCGTGCAATTGCCAAGCAATCTGAACGCATCTTGGCCAGTTTTCGGTATCGGTTATGGGAGCATCCCAGCGCTTGGGCAAACCAGTGGTTTCCGTATCAAAAATCAAATACATAGGCTAATTGTCTCGGTCTAAAAAAGAATAGATAAAAGTAAGCAAGAAGATAGATTTGGTGAAATAGAGTTTTTAGGAGTTATCAACTAAAAAAGCCGGGAATGAATCCCGACTTTTTTCTCTCTGATCGTATCTATTGACTTTTGGAATTACGATACTGCTGTTTCAAATATGTTTGCCGTTTCCAAGGTGTTCCTGATGGCATTTCTATGTTTCATCAGCAAACTTTCCGTGGTCGGTGGCAGCACAAAATCTTTATCATGAAGAATATCGTTATAGGTTTCTATAGCTTCTTTTTCTCCACGATGCACTTCTTCAAGCATTGCTTCTTCGTTATTGGAAGAAAACACGGATTTAAAATTGATCCATGATCGGTGTATTGTACCTTTGGTACTTCCACTGTCTTCCGGTTTTTCTCCGAACGACATGATTTCAGCTTTAAGTTCCTTTCCAAAATTCTGACGTTGGTTGGAACTATCTATGAAAAATTGCTTTATCGTTTTGTTGTCTACCTTTTCAGCGGCTTGTTTAAATCCTTTTTCAGCGTCGTAGGTTCTTTCCAAAAGTTCATTCAATTTGTTCGACATTTCTACAGTATACTTCATAATCTCTCTTCATTTTAGGTTAATAGTCATCGACTCTCGACGACATCTGTATATAAGCTAAACATAATGAGCGCAATTCCAAAGAATAAAGAGGGTTTATCATAGGTTTAACGGTATGACGGCCAACTGTTAAGGAGATTTAACTTTTTTGGCTAAAAACACTATGCTATAAACAAATAAATGTATATTTGCACCCGCTTAACGGATAAGCAATTTAAAATGAATTAATAATCAGGGTCGGGCACCCTACAAATTAATGTGATATGCCAGTAAAGATTAGACTTCAAAGACACGGTAAAAAAGGTAAACCATTCTATTGGGTAGTAGCTGCCGATGTTAGAGCAAAAAGAGACGGTAAATTCTTGGAAAAATTGGGTACATACAACCCAAACACCAATCCAGCAACGATCAATCTTGATGTTGATGGTTCCGTAAAATGGTTGCAAAACGGTGCACAGCCTACAGATACTGCAAGGGCAATCCTTTCATATAAAGGAGTGATGATGAAGCATCATTTATTGGGCGGTGTTCGTAAGGGAGCATTGACCGAAGAGCAGGCAGAAGAAAAATTCAAAGCTTGGTTGGAAGAGAAAGAGCAAAAAATCCAAGATAAGAAAGATGGATTGAGCAAGGCCGAGGCCGAGGCTAGAGCAAAAGCATTGGAAGCAGAGAAAGAGGTCAGCGAGAAAAGAGCTGCTGCTGCGTTACCTGAAGAGGAAGTTGCCGAAGAAGCTGTAGAAGCCTCAACAGAGGAAACTGCTGCGCAAGCGGAAGCACCTGCCGAAGAGGCTCCTGCTGCTGAAGAAGCTGACAAAAAGGAAGCATAGAAACGTAGGACGATGCGCAAGGAAGACTGTTTCTACTTGGGCAAAGTCGTTTCAAAATATAGTTTTAAGGGAGAGGTGTTGGTCAAATTGGACACCGATGAACCCGATATTTACGATAATATGGAATCAGTGCTTGTTTCTTTGGGAAACAACCTGGTTCCATTTTTTATTGATAGATGCCGATTACACAAATCCAATTTACTTCGCATCGATTTTGAAGAGGTTAAGGATGAACCCACGGCGGATAACCTGATTGGGGCCGAACTTTACTTACCACTGACAATGTTGCCACCGCTTACAGGCAATAAATTTTACTACCACGAAGTAATAGGTTTCACAATAATGGATGAGGTACATGGAGATATTGGTGTAATTGAATCCATAAACGACAGTGCTTCCCAAGATTTGTTCGAGATAAAGAAAGGAGATAAAGAATTATTGATTCCTGTCACCGATGATATCATTACCAAAGTAGACAGGGAGAACAAAACTATCCATGTAAAAACTCCTGAAGGCTTGGTTGAACTTTATTTGAGTTAACAAGAATATAGCGAATAGAAAAGGAGGCTATTCCAATTTCTTTCTTACTTACCTTTGAAATGATGAAACCGTTCAAATTCAAAGAATTTACTATTCACCAAGACCAATGTGCCATGAAGGTTGGGACCGATGGCGTATTGTTGGGGGCTTGGACCTCATTGGACAAACAACCGGAATCCATTTTGGATATAGGGGCGGGAACGGGACTTATTGCTTTGCAACTCGCTCAACGTTCATCTGCCGAAATTATTGATGCCATTGAACTGGATGATGATGCCTACGAGCAGTGCGTGGCCAATTTTGAAGCATCGCCGTGGGGAGACAGACTGTTCTGTTACCATGCAGGGTTTGATGAGTTTGTGGACGAAATGGAGGACACATATGATTTAATCGTATCCAACCCACCGTTCTATTCGGAAGATGTGGCAAGCAGCAATCAATCCAGGGACAAGGCACGGCAAAATAGTTCGTTACCTTTTGAGGAATTGGTTCAAGGGGCTTCTCAATTTTTAAATGACGATGGAATTTTTGCTGTTATCATTCCCTTTAAAGAAGAGCAGAATTTTAGCAAGTTGGCTAAAAACGTTGGTCTCTTTCCGAATCGGATAACTAGGGTTAAGGGAAACCCAGAGACAGATTTTAAAAGAAGTTTGATGGAGTTTGGTTTTCATCAAAAGGAACCGATAATCGATACCTTGATAATCGAAAAGGGACGACACCAATACACTGAAGAATACATCCAATTGACCCAAGCATTTTACTTGAAAATGTAACAATACACGAACGAAATGTTATATTTACTAAAAATTAGTATTGATGAAGACCGACTTATTTGAAGCCCCAGATTATTACAATCTAGATGATTTACTTTCAGAGGAGCACAAACTGGTTCGCGATGCTGCCCGTCAATGGGTGAAGCGTGATATATCCCCCGTTATAGAGGAATATGCCCAAAAGGCAGAATTCCCCAAACAAATTATAGGAGGATTGGCCGAAATTGGAGCCTTTGGCCCCTATATTCCAGAAGAATACGGAGGTGCTGGTTTGGATCAAATTAGTTATGGATTGATCATGCAAGAAATTGAGCGCGGAGACAGTGGGGTGCGATCCACAGCTTCGGTACAATCTTCATTGGTCATGTATCCCATATTTGCCTATGGCTCCGAAGAGCAGCGCAAAAAATATTTGCCCAAGTTGGCAACAGGGGAGTGGATGGGCTGTTTTGGCCTTACGGAGCCCAATCATGGATCTAACCCCGGAGGAATGGAAACCAAATTCAAAGATGCAGGTGACCACTACGTATTGAATGGGGCCAAATTATGGATTTCCAACTCGCCATTTGCGGATGTTGCCGTGGTTTGGGCCAAGAACGAGGAAGGCAGGATTCATGGATTGATTGTTGAACGTGGCATGGAAGGCTTTTCCACTCCAGAGACCCATAACAAATGGTCGTTGCGGGCATCAGCTACGGGTGAGCTTATTTTTGATAATGTAAAAGTGCCCAAGGAAAATTTATTGCCCGGCAAGAATGGCTTGGGCGCACCGCTCGGTTGTTTGGACTCCGCCCGCTACGGAATAGCATGGGGAGCCATCGGTGCCGCCATGGATTGCTATGATACGGCATTGAGATATGCCAAGGAGCGCGAGCAGTTTGGGAAACCTATTGCCGCCTACCAACTCCAACAAAAGAAATTGGCTGAAATGATCACCGAAATCACCAAGGCGCAGTTGTTGGCTTTTCGTTTGGGACAATTAAAGAATGAAGGTAAGGCAACTACAGCACAAATTTCCATGGCCAAACGCAACAATGTGGAAATGGCCATTAAAATAGCACGTGAAGCACGTCAAGTATTGGGTGGAATGGGAATCACTGGCGAGTACAGTATCATGCGCCATATGATGAACTTGGAAAGTGTGATTACCTACGAGGGTACACACGATATCCACCTCCTGATTACAGGTGCCGACATTACGGGAATCCAAGCATTTAAATAGTCAAGTTCAGGAAATTTTTTCCACGGTGACCTTGATGGATTTACTGATGGGCGTCTGGCTCTTGTCCGCAAAATGATTGTGGGGCACCAGCATATTGGTCTCCGGAAAATAGGCCGCCATGTTTCCTTTTGGAATTTCGTAGGGTACAACAATGAATTTTTCGGCGGACCGCCGAATCCCATCGTAATTACTGTGGAGATTGACAACATCCAATTTGGCTAAACCCTTTTCCCCCATATCCTCTTCATTCATAAAAACCACACGGCGTTCGTTATGTATGCCACGATAGCGATCGTCCAAACCATAAATGGTGGTATTGAATTGATCATGGGAACGAATGGTCATCAACAACAATTCATCAGGTTTCAATTGATGGTCGGGCAATGGGGTAATGGACAATTGTGCCATACCATTGGGAAGCATCCTAAAATCCCGATTACGAACATTATTGGGCAAATAGTATCCAAATCCTTTGGATTGTTCGCTGGTATTTTCAAATCCTTTCACGGTTTTATCAATCAATTTTCGGATAAGGCTATAATCTTGTCCCAGTTTGTCCCAGTTCATAGAGTGGTTGCCCCTAAAATACGTATGGGCCAACAGTGAAATGATTTCAGGCTCACTTTTGATGTGTTCCGAAGCAGGTTGCAACAATCCTTTGCTCTGCCGAACCTTTCCCGTACTACTTTCTATCGTCAAAAATTGGAGATCTCCGTTCTTCTCATCCTTTTCGGAACGCCCAAAGGTTGGCAACAACAATGCAGTTTTGCCGGTCACCAAGTGGCTTCGATTTAATTTAGTGCTGATCTGCACCGTCAAATCACAATTTTGAATGGCCTCCGCGGTATATTTTGTATCAGAAGCAGCCATCAAAAAATTGCCGCCCAAGCAAACAAACACCTTGGCTTTTTTCTCGTGCATCGCTTTAATGGCCTCCACCGTATCATATCCTTTTTCCGTAGGAGGGTCAAAATTGAGGTGTTTTTGTATTCTTTCGTTTAATCCTTTGCTCACGTAGTGCATAATGCCTACGGAACGATCCCCCTGCACATTGCTGTGCCCTCGCACGGGACAAGTTCCAGCAAAGGGTTTGCCCACGGCACCCTTGAGCAATAAAATATTCACATATTCCTTGATGCAGTCCACTGCATTTTTGTGTTGCGTGATTCCCATGGCCCAGCAGATGACGATCTTGGAGTTTTCAGCCAATAATTCCACAACCTTGTCAATTTTGTGCATATAGACCCCACTTCGCTGTTGAAGATTTTCCGCATCGTGGCGGTCCAGGTCGTTTAATAATTCATCATACCCATCAACATGTTCCACGATAAATTCGTGGTCGAGAACATTGGAGTTTTTCGCATCCAACGCAACCAATTTTTTTAAGATGAGTTTGGCCAAGGCAATATCCTCGTTGATTTTTACAGGCAAGTGAATATCCGCTAGAGGTTCGCCATTGCCCAGCATTCCGGAGACGCTTTGAGGATTTTTAAAATTCGCCAACCCCGTTTCTGCTAATGGATTTATACTGATGACCTTGCCACCGTTCTGTTTGCACTTTTCCAAAGCTGATAACATTCTGGGATGGTTGGTGCCGGGGTTTTGCCCCACAACCAAAATCACCTCTGCACCATATAGGTCATCCAGTTTTACGGAGCCTTTCCCAATGCCTAAAGTTTCGGAAAGCGCCACGCCAGATGATTCGTGGCACATATTGGAGCAATCGGGCATATTGTTGGTGCCAAAGGCACGGGCAAACATACCGTAGAGATAAGCTGCCTCGTTGCTGGATCGGCCCGAGGTGTAAAAAATAGCCTCGTTCGGGTTTTTTAGCTGATGGAGTTCATCGGAGATCAGTTCAAAGGCATCTTGCCACGAAATGGCCTCGTAATGCAAACTATTTGGTTTTAGGACCATCGGTTCAACAACGCGTCCTAATTTGTTCAATTCAAAATCACTTAATCTTGAAAGCTCCTCTACGGAATGCTCCGCAAAAAAATCGGCTCCAATATGTTCCCGAGTGGCTTCATCGGCCAATGCCTTTGCCCCGTTCTCACAATACTCGGCAATTTTGGATGGATGTTCGGGAACGGGCCAGGCACAACTGGGACAACGAAAACCGTCCTCTTGGTTCATTTCCAGCAAACTTCGCATAGAGTTCACAATCCCCATTTCCTTAAAACTATGTCTCAGTGCTTCTTTAACACCTAAAAAGCCAGCTGCAGTTTGCATAGGTTCCTTAAGTTGAAGCCCTGTAAATTTGATGTCCCCGGTCAGGGAAATATTTCGTTTGGTTTCGTTCTCCATTATGGTCAATGTTGCAATTTAGGATTGGGGTAGTTGTCCGATTGGTCTTCCGCCCGGTTCTCAAGACAAGTGAAGTCTTTTTCCAATAACAGATGCAGTTTTTTCCCTTTGGGAAGCTCCATCTCATGTTCAAAACCAACGGCATTGTTGTGGAACCAATTTTTTCCATCTGTTTCGGGCACCATCATCACGATTTCACCATGGGAGTAAGAAGCCTCTAAATTTTTCACGGAAGGTGCCAGCTTAACCTGATAGTGAAAAGCATTGGAACCAAATTCGGTAGTTTCCATTATGGAACCTGTTTCGGACAGTTGTTTTACTTCGCTTTGGGTCAATCGAAATCGTATGGAATTCCCTTTGATTCTGATTTTCATGTATTGATACAATTCTTCTTCGTAAGTTACTGCATTTCGCTCACTTCTTCGAATCAAATAACTTTTTGCTCATCTTCATATCGGCATATCTGGGGTCTTGGATATAGTTTTCTTTCTTCATTTTGATGACCTCAATGCTCAAAAAACCAAACTCTTCCACCACCTTGCCATAAAAACGATAAATGCCCTTTCCCCTAAAATAGTATTTGGCCGCCACGGGAGGGAAGAGCACCGTGTCAAAGACTTCGCCGTGTTGGTCCACCAAAGTGGCAAAGTGCATCCGCTTGCCGTGATGCGTGGAGGTGTTTTTTACCGTCACCAAATACCCATAAATGTCTATGTATTTGTTGAGGTGCCGCTCCAAATCTTTTTGTCCGTTGTCGTTTTTGGGCGCTTCCTCCAACAATTCAAAAGGACTGCAAAGACAAAAGCCCAAAAGTTCCAATTGTTCAAAAGCGGTCTCCAATGCCGTGGTGTTGAGTTGGGGCATTTGAAATTTTTGATGCCTTGGCGGAAAAAGCTTTGGGTGTTCCAGCCGGTCGTTCTTGGATAGCATCAAATGGGCCTTCCAAAGCAGTTCGTGCTTGTTGATTCCCGTAAAACGAAAGGCATCGATGCGAATCAGGATGGAAAGTTGTTCCATTCGGATGAACACGCGGTCCAAGAAATCTTCCAAAGAGGAAAAACTTCCGTGAAGCATGCGCTCTTTCAGAATACGTTCCATGACCCTGCTCTCCAGATCACGGAGGTACATCATACCCAAATAAATGTGGGTCCCATCAATGCGATTGACGGCCATACTTTTGTTCACGCAGGGCGGGTGGATGGTAGCGCCCATCATACGGGCATCGTGGACATAGAATTCAGATCGGTAAAACCCACCCCCATTGTTGAGCACGGCCACCGCATATTCCAAGGGAAAATAGGCCCTCAAAAACAGACTTTGATAGCTTTCCACCGCATAGGAGGCAGAGTGTCCCTTGGCAAAGGCATAGCCCGCAAAACTGGCCACTTGGTTCCAGATTTCGGAGATCAGGGATTCTGCATAGCCCTTTTTTCTGCAATTGGAAATGAACTTGTCCTGCACCTTTTGGAACTCTTCCCGCGAACGAAACTTGCCGCTCATTCCCCTGCGGAGCACATCGGCCTCACCAAGGTCCAGACCCGCAAAATGGTGGGCCACTTTGATCACATCTTCTTGGTATACCATGACGCCGTAGGTGTCCGGCATAATTTCCAACATCACGGGATGTGCTTTTTCCTCGGTTCTGCCCTTATTGCGATGACGCAGAATGTATTCTCGCATCATACCGCTTTTGGCCACTCCGGGACGGATGATGGAACTGGCGGCCACCAACCCCAGGTAATTGTCGACCTCTAATTTTTTCAACAGCATGCGCATAGCGGGCGACTCCACATAAAAACAGCCCATGCATTGTGCGGTTTTGATGAGGTTGTTGATCACAGAGTCTTTTTTAAACCTTTTGATGTCATGGATATCGATGCTGCCATATTTTTCGGGTTGGTTGTAAGCCACGATTTCCATAGCTTCCTTGATTTTGCCCAGTCCCCGTTGACCGAGAATATCAAACTTGTAGAGTCCCACATCCTCGGCAATGACCATATCGTATTGCGTAGTGGCAAATCCTTTGGGTGGCAAATGGGTGGCCGAAAACCAATGTAAGGGCTTGTCGCTGATCAAAATGCCCCCAGCGTGAATGCTTAAATAATTCGGCTTCTCTTTGAGCAAGCTGCTATATTTCAAAACAAGTTTTGATACGTGGTCCAATTGGTTGAAGTCATATCTTCCTGCCAGCAAAAAATCAATGTCCTGTGGCGGCAGTCCGAACACTTTGCCCAATTCCCGGATAACCCCCCGTTCCTTAAAGGTGACGTAGGTGCCAAGAAGGGCAACGTGTTCAAAGCGTTCAAAGATGTATTTCGTCATGGCAGGACGGTCCTTCCAGGAAAAATCGATGTCAAAGTCGGGCGGATTGGCGCGGTACAGGTTGATGAATCGCTCAAAATACAGGTCGAGTTCCATAGGGTCCACATCGGTGATGCGCAACAAGTAGGCGACAATGCTGTTGGCACCACTTCCTCGTCCCACGTAAAAGAAACTCCTTCGCCTTGCCTCGGAAACAATGTCCCAATTGATCAAAAAGTAGGATACAAAACCCATTTTTTTGATGAGTTCCAATTCCTTGTTCAATCGATTTTTGATGGAGTCGTTCACATCTTCATACCGATAGGGGAGTCCCTCGGCGCAGAGTTGGTCCAAGAGTTGTTCATCTTCTTCTACGCTGTTCAAAAATGTTTTTAGGTTTTGGGGCTTTCTGTCTTTGGAAAAATCAAAATGGATGCAGCACTTGTTGAGCAGTTTTTCCGTGTTTTCCAAGATAACGGGAAACTCGGAAAACGCAGCGGCCAGATTTTGGACGGGATACATCTTTTCTTCCTCGTGGGCCTCCTCTTCCTTTGGAAGTTTGCTCAGTAGTACGTTGTTGTCGATGGCCCTGAGCAATCGGTGTGCGTTGAAATTCTGTTTGTTTCGAAAGGTAACGGGCTGCTGCACCACCAGTTTTTTGGTAAGGGATGCCAATTTTGAAAAGGGGAGCCGTCTTAAGTCGTTAATGGAAACCCCAACGAATTCGTGAGCTTGAAGATCATTGAGTTCGTTGAGCAGTGCCTGTTCAAACGGATATACCACAAACGCATTCTTAAAATGCGGAGCACGATTTGGAATCTTTGAGCCATCGTGAAGGTGCTGGGATAAAAAATCGTTCAGTTCCAGATAGCCCTCATTATTTTGGGCAATGCCGATAAAGCAGGGCTGTGTCCCATTTCTAAAATCGATGCCCAAAATCGGTTTGATGCCAAATTCGGGTGCCTTTCGAACAAAATTCAATCCCGCAGAAGTATTGTTGATGTCAGTGAGCACCAGTTGGGTCACGTGGTTCTGTTGCGCCAATTGCAACAACTCCACCTCCGAGAAAGTCCCGAATCGCAAACTATAATATGTGTGGCAGTTTAAATACAATTATCAGTTATCAATTGTTCATTGTTTGTTGCTCATTGGAAATTGGTCACTGTTTTCGATGAGCCAAAACCACAGGCGGTTCCCCATTAAAAGGGTTGTGCATGCTCCCGATGGTCTTTGCGCCCATGGCAGAAGCACGCAACACGCTCCGACTTCCAAACCGGTTCCGGACATGATCCATGGCCTGATAAAGGTTCAAGGTCTCTTCGGTATCCTCAAAAAGGTTGATTTGGTAGTTGCCCGAGACCAAATGACTGAACCGAATCCCGATGAGACGTACCAACATCCGTTTGCTGTACAGCGAGTTGAACAGCTCCAATATTTTTGGGATGAGGGTGTGGTCTGCACTTGTGTAGGGAATCCGTGATTGCTTGGAATAGGTGTTAAAATCGGAATATCGAATCTTTACGGCCACGCACGCGGTCAATTTATCGCCCCTTCGGAGTTGATAGGCCAAGTTTTCGGTCATGGCGATCAAAATGCCTTTCAGCTTTGTAACATCGATGGTGTCTCGGTCAAAAGTCCTTTCATTGGAGATGGATTTTCGCTCGTGGAACGGAATCACGGGCGTATTGTCTATGCCATTGGCCCTTTTCCAGATCACCCCGCCATTGGCGCCCAGCACCCGTTGCATGATGTCCATGGGCATATCCTGAACGGTTTTTACTTGCCGTATCCCCAAATTTCTGAGGGTTTGATAGGTTTTGTCGCCCACCATCGGAATTTTTTTGATGGAAAGTGGAGCCAAAAAAGGCTTTTCCAGACCAAAATCTATCTTAAGCTGATTGTTGGGCTTGGCCTCATTGGTGGCCACTTTGGAAACCATTTTGTTCACCGATAGCCCAAATGAAATCGGCAGCCCTGTTTCCCGAATGATCTTTTGGCGCATTTCCGTGGCATATTTGTAGCAACCGAAAAAGCGGTCCATGCCCGAGAGGTCGGCATAAAACTCATCAATGCTTGATTTTTCGAAAATAGGGACCTGTTCCTTGATGATTTCCGTAACCACATCCGAATATTTGCTGTATGTACCCGCATTGCCACGGATGACTACGGCTTCAGGGCAAAGTTCCTTGGCCATTTTCATCGGCATACCGGAATGAACCCCGAATCCACGGGTCTCGTAGCTACAAGCGGCCACCACGCCACGGTCGCTGGTACCGCCCACCAATAAGGGCTTGTTTTTAAGCTCTGTATTGATGATGCGTTCCACGGATACATAAAAGGTATCCAAGTCAAGATGCAAAATCGTCTTTTCCATTGTTCAGTTGAGGGAAAGCTAAATTATGGAAATATTCCTATAAAATGGAAATAATCCATAAAATAAATATGAACAACTTCTGCTGCCCTTATTTCGGAAAAATCATCATATCTTTGTCTCGTTGTGTTGGATTCCAGTCGCGATGATTGGAATCAGGTTGAAGCATCAAACCGATGCTCGCCAATGAAAGGCTTTCCTTTTGGAAGGCTTTTTTTGTTTGTGGTGGAAAGAGCAAAATAAGAATGGATGTCACTTCGAGCGCAGTCGAGAAGTCTCATTGTCAAAGGTCTCAACCCCTATCGACCTGACAAATCACAAGGTATTTATGATAATTAGTGCAATTCGAGTCACTTAACCAAGCAAAAGATTCTTCGCTTGCCTCAGAATGACAATCAGATTTCTCAATCGGTCGTGTTACTCCTCATTTCGAAATGACCAGTTGAATTTCTTTTGTAAATGATGTCATTTCGAACCGACTCGGAGGGAGTGTGAGAAATCTCTAATATCAACTTCCCGAAACCGTATGAGCCACATGATGCACCAGCGAGGCTGCCAATTTAGCCGTTTGTCCATCAACATCATATTTCGGATTCATCTCGGAAATATCCATGCTGATCAATTTTCCAGAACCGATAATCGTTTTTAAACATTCCAGAACCATATATGGGCTAAAGCCCATTGGAGAAGGGGCACTGACCCCAGGAGCATAGGCGGATGAAAAACCATCCAAATCGATGGTCACATAAATATGGTCCACATTTCTGGCAAACGCATTGATCCAGGTCGTGATTTCATTTAATAGTGGGATTTGAAAGGTGTCGTTCATCACATAGATGACATCAAGTTCTTTGGCGGTTTGGAACAGGTTTCTATCGTTGGCATCCTTTCGTATACCAAGGCAGAGGTAATTAAAATCAAGGCCTTCTTTTTCGCAGTCTTTCGCTATCTGATAAAACGGGGTGCCCGAGTTACTTTGCTCCGTGTTTTTCCGCAAATCAAAATGTGCATCAAAATTGATGATGCCGATGGTTTGGCCTTCTTTTTTGGCGTCCAGGTATTTTTTGATGCCATTATAATGCCCATAAGCCATATCGTGTCCACCACCCAAAACAATCGGGAATTGCTTTTTTTCCAAGAGAACCTTGATAGCTTCGGCAAGTTGTTCTTGGGCAGCTTCCATATCGCTATTGGAACAAGTAATTGAACCTACATCGTGCAAAAGCACGTTACTGCCTAAGTGGTTGGGCATTTTGGCAAAACTACTTTTAATGACATCTGAGCCATCTTCAGCTCCAACACGCCCTTGGTTTCGGTGCACTCCGGCATCACAGGCATAGCCCAGAAGCGCAATGGATTTTTTCTGGGCTTCAGGTAGTTCCTCTAAGGGCGTGCAATGCACTTTTTCGTGCAGGTACAGCCATTTGTTGGATACTCTACCTGTCCAAAGTTCTTTTTTCGGGGGGGCATAGTGTTTCATCACATTAAAATAGGTCGTCCAAAATATCGGATTCCACAAGATAAGGCAAAGTTACCTTTAAATTGGGGGAGCGTTCCATTTCTCGTTCAATGGCAAAGCGTGCTTCCTTGTTCCTCGCCCAGCTTCTTCGGGAAATTCCATTGTTCACATCAAAAAACAACATTTTCTTCAATCGGTTGGAGGCTTCCTCCGAACCATCGAGCACCATTCCAAATCCGCCATTGATCACTTCTCCCCAGCCAACACCGCCACCGTTATGAATGGAAACCCAAGTGGCTCCTCTAAAACTATCGCCGATTACATTTTGAATGGCCATATCCGCAGTGAACTTGCTGCCATCATAAATATTGCTGGTTTCCCTAAAGGGAGAATCTGTACCACTAACATCATGATGGTCGCGTCCCAAAACCACGGGGGCAGTGATTTCTCCCTTGGCAATGGCGGTGTTGAAGGCATCTGCAATTTTGCTTCGTCCCTCGGCATCGGCATAGAGGATTCGAGCCTGTGAACCTACCACCAATTTGTTCTGTTCCGCTTCCGAAATCCATTTGATGTTGTCCTGCATTTGCTGTTGGATTTCTTCAGGTGCTTCGGATTTTATCTTCTTCATTACTTCCAAGGCAATGGCATCGGTTTTTTGAAGGTCTTTTGGATTGCCCGAGGTACAGACCCATCGGAAGGGGCCAAAGCCATAATCGAAACACATGGGTCCCAAAATATCCTGTACATAGGACGGATACCTGAAATCGATATTGTTCTCGGCCATTACATCACCGCCCGCTCGGGAAACTTCCAATAAAAAGGCATTGCCATAATCAAAAAAGTAAGTGCCTTTTGCCGTGTGTTTGTTGATGGCATTAATTTGTCTCCGAAGCGATTCCTGTACTTTTTTCTTGAATCTATCTGGATTTTCAACCATTAAGGCATTCGATTCTTCAAAAGAAAGTGCAACGGGATAATAACCACCTGCCCAAGGATTGTGCAAAGAGGTTTGGTCGGAACCTAAATGAATAAAAATATCTTCCTCATAAAAACGTTCCCAAATATCAACCACATTACCAATGTAGGCCAAGGAAACGACTTCCTTGTTCTCCACGGCCTCTTTGGTGCGAACCACCAACAGATCTAAATCCACCAACAATTCATCCACCCAACCTTGGTCGTGGCGTTTTTTGGCAGCTTCGGGGTTGACTTCGGCACAAATAGTAATGCCCCCAGCAATGTTTCCTGCTTTGGGTTGGGCACCGCTCATACCTCCAAGTCCAGCGGTCAAAAAGATCTTGCCTTTGGGGGATTCGTTTGGCTTCAATACTTTTCGGAATGCGTTCATTACCGTAATGGCCGTTCCGTGCACAATCCCCTGTGGGCCAATATACATATAGGAGCCAGCCGTCATCTGTCCGTATTGGGTCACGCCCAGTGCGTTGTATTTTTCCCAATCATCGGGTTTGGAGTAGTTTGGAATCATCATCCCGTTGGTGACCACCACCCTTGGCGCTTCCTTGGAGGATGGAAAAAGACCCATCGGATGACCCGAGTACATATTCAAAGTTTGCTCCTCGGTCATTTCCGCCAAATATTTCATGGTGAGCAGGTATTGCGCCCAGTTTTGGAAAACCGCTCCATTGCCTCCATAGGTAATAAGTTCTTCGGGATGTTGTGCCACGGCAGGATCCAAATTGTTCTGGATCATGAGCATAATGGCCGCTGCCTGATGTGTTTTGGCAGGATATTCCGAAATGGGACGTGCGTACATCTCATAATCGGGCTTGAACCGATGCATATAGATACGGCCGAAAGTTTTCAGCTCCTCCGCAAATTCTGGGGCGAGCTCTTTGTGCCATGCTTCGGGAAAATAGCGAAGTGCATTCTGAACGGCCAATTTTTTCTCGTCTTTGGAAAGGATGTCCTTCCGTTTTGGGGCTGGGTTGCCGTTTTTTGGATATGCCTTTCTAGGTGGAAGCTCTTCAGGTAGGCCTTGTGATATCTGTTGCTGAAATTCGGTCATAATTCAAATTTTTTAGAGGATGGGCGTTCCTTTTTTCCAAACTTCACTTGGTTTTAATTGCCCTTGGTGGTAAGTGATTTCTTGGTAGTTATCCGTTGGGAAAATAGCAAAGTCGGCCTGTGCGCCGGTTTCCAGTTTTCCTCGGTCAAACAAACGCAAAGCTGCGGCTGCCCTCGAAGTGATGCCTGCCAAAACCTCGGTGTTGGACAATTTTTCAAAGGTTCCCAAAATACTGGCTTGAGTGAGCAAATCGCCCATAGGCGCAGAGCCGGGGTTGTGGTCGCTGGCAATGGACAATGCGCCACCGGCATCCAAAATTTTCCGTGCTGGCGTGTAGGCGCATCCCAAACCAATGGATGCCCCGGGCAAAGCGGTCGCAATAGTGTTGCTCTTGGCCAATAATTCAATTTCTTTTTCGGTACTGGCTTCCAAATGGTCGGCACTTACCGCATCAAAATCTATGGCAACTTGACTTCCGCCCATGGTGAATTGGTCTGCGTGCACTGTAATGTCGAATCCCATTTCTTTTGCTTTTTGAAAATAGGGTTTGATTTCCTCCGGGGAAAAAGCACTTTCTTCCACAAAGGCATCCACACGATTGGCCAAGTTTTCTTCTTTTATGATGGGAAACAATTCCTTGATGATCACATCGAGATAATTCTTGTCTTGGTTCCAATCTTTAGGTTTCATATGGGCTGCCAAACAAGTTGGAATCAAAGAAGCCTTCGAAGTTTCATTGGCCTGTTTGATGGCGCGCAGCATTTTCAATTCTTCATCCACAGAAAGACCGTAACCACTTTTTACCTCGATGGTGGTGACACCATTTTTCAGATGCTTTTTACTTCTGGAAACAATCCCTTCAACCAATTCTTGTTGTGATGCTTTTCGGGTCTGGGTAACGGTGTCCCAGATACCGCCACCGGCTTTGGCGATTTCCAAATAGGTTTTTCCAGCATTTCGATACGCGTAATCCCGAGCGCGTGTGCCCCCAAAACAGATATGGGTGTGCGAATCAACAAATCCGGGCAGGCAAACATGTTGGCCTTCGATATGGTGCACATCGACATCTTCGGATTTTAAATCATCAAAAACACCCACTTTTAGAATTTTTCCTTCAGAAATCAGAATGCCGCCATTTTGAATGATGGGCAGTTGCTCATCTTTTAGCGCTCCTTTTAGTGGGAGTCCCGTCATTGGCAGCAATTGGGTGAATGGTCCTATTAATAGTGGTTTGTGCATTCTTAATATGTTTCAAATTCTTGAAGGTGTGGTGTGTTCCACTTCAGTTGTTTCTCATCCATTACACGGTCCACCAAATCAATGATCTCATGGTTCTGAATAATTTCGATTCCTTTTTCGATGTCATCCGCAAAAACACGGTCGTTTTCAGCAAAAGCAACCTTTGTCCTCAGGAATGTATGGATTTCATCCAAAAGAATGCCCGATTTCAATGGTTTTCTGTACTCGAAGGCCTGTGCTGAGGTTAACAATTCGATGGCCAGTATTTTCTCCACATTTTCAATAATGTTGAGTGCCTTTCTACCGCTGATGGAACCCATGCTCACATGATCTTCCTGTCCCAAGGAAGTAGGAATGCTATCGGCGCTGGCCGGGAAACACAGGCTTTTGTTCTCGCTGGCCAAGGCGGCAGAGGTATATTGCAAGATCATATAGCCCGAATTGATTCCGGTATCGTTCATCAACAACTTGGGAACACCGGGGCTGTTGCCCTCGAGGGCGAGATAGATACGCCGGTCGGATATGTTTCCAATTTCCGAAGCGGCCAATGCGGCATAATCCAAGGCCATGGCCAAGGGTTGCCCGTGAAAATTACCGCCACTGATGGTCAGTTCATCATTGATGATGACAGGATTGTCCGTTACCGAATTGAGTTCTATTTCCAACAATTCCTTGAGGTGGAGCCAAGCATTTCGGGATGCACCGTGCACTTGCGGCATACAGCGCAGAGAGTAGGGGTCTTGCACCCGTTCGCAATCGATGTGGTCTTCCAAAATCTCGGAACCTTGAAGCAATGTTCGAATCCTGCCCGCTACGTGTTGGTTGCCCTTGAAAGGGCGAAGCTGGTGGAGTTCTTCAAAAAAGGGTTTCATGGAGCCTTGCAGTCCTTCCAGCATCATGGCGCCAATAATGTCCGCGTGGCGCAGGCAATGCTGTAGTTTAGATATGACCATCACACCGTGCGCGGCGATAAATTGGGTTCCGTTGATCAAAGCAAGTCCTTCCTTGGGCCCCAATTCCAATGGTTTCAGGTCATTGTTGTCGAACAGTTCTTGGGTTGGGATCGTCTTGCCTTGGTATTCCACTTTCCCCAAACCAATCAAAGGGAGGAATAAATGGGATAACGGAGCCAAATCCCCTGATGCTCCAACCGAACCTTGCGAGGGCACCACGGGAATTGCATCGTTTTCCAAATGCCAAAGCATCCGTTGCAGGGTTGCTTCGGCAATTCCGGAATAGCCCTTCGCCAAGGCATGGATTTTCAGGGTCAACATGATCTTTGCCAATTCGGTGGAAATGGGTCTGCCCACTCCCACGCTATGGCTCTTTAATATATTGGATTGAAGTATCTTGGTATCTTCCTTGGTAATTTTAGTATTGCACAAAGGACCAAACCCCGTATTGATGCCATACACCGTATCGCCTTTTTCCACGATGCTTTGTACCCGTTGATGACTGCTATTGACATTTTTGAGGCATTCGTCGGAGAAAACACCCTTTAGGGTGCCATGGGCCAATCCCAAAGCTTTGCTTGCGGTCAAATGATCTTCGCCAAAGTGAAATGTTCGGTCTGTCTCCATATTTTCTTTTCCATAAAATTACTGTTTAGGTTTAATAATTGCCAATACTTATTTTTGTAACAATCAATAAGTATGAATTATCAAATAGAACTTCGACATTTCATTTATTTTTTGGCGGTGGCCGAAGAGCTCCACTATAGAAGGGCTGCTGAAAAACTTTTTATTTCCCAACCGGGTTTGAGCACTCAAATCAAACAGATGGAAGAGATTTTGGGCACCCAGCTTTTTGTGAGGGACAAGAAAAAGGTTAGCCTAACTCCAGCGGGTGAGTTTTTAAAAAAGGAGGTGGAATTTATCTTGAACCATCTTGAACAGACCAAAAAACAGGTAAAACTTATAGGAGAAGGACAATTGGGGGAGGTGCGCATCGGATTTTTGGGTTCGGCCATGCAAAATGTGGTTCCCAATTTGCTGTTGGGGTTGAAGGAAAAGTATCCAACGGTCCACACGACTTTGGAAGAGCTTTCCAATCGGGCGCAGATCAATGCAATCTTGGCCGACCGATTGGATTTGGGCTTTGTCCGATTGTCCCGGGTGCCGAGAGGATTGGAGGTAAGACCTGTTTTTGAGGATACGTTTTCTTTGGTATTGCCATCAGAGCATCCTTTGGGTCAAGAGAATTTCAAGGACATCAATCAAGTGGCGGATGAGGATTTCATCTTGTTTTCTCAGGATTACAGCCCGATGTACTACGAAACGGTGCTCAGCATTTGTGAGGACAGCGGTTTTGTGCCCCGTGTTTCGCACAAATCCGTACACGCACAGACCATTTTTAAATTGGTGGAGAATAAATTGGGCATTGCCATTGTGCCAACGACCCTTCAATATGGATTCCGGATGAAGGTGAAGTTCATCGAAATGAAAAGTATAAAGCAAAGGGCCGTACTGAGTATGGTCTGGAAAACGGACAATCGGAATCCTGCGCTACATAAATGTATGGATTTGCTCATGGAATTATGACGGCAATGTTTTGGAGTGTAACTTTGGAATTCAACGAAATAAACAATTATGATTTTTGATTTGATCAAGGAGCGAAGAAGTATTTTCCCTCCGCAATATATTGATAGGCCCATCGCCAAAGAAACGATTGAACAGATTTTGGAAGCTGCCAATTGGGCCCCTACGCACAAGAAAACAGAGCCTTGGCGCTTTAAGGTGTTGACAGGAGACAAGAAACAGGAACTGGGTATTTTTCTAGCCAATAAATATGAGGAAACGGACCCCAGTCCAAAGCAGATGAAAATTAAAAAACTTCAATTTAACCCGTCCAATTCGGGAGCGGTGATCGCCATTTGTATGCAACGCGACCCTAAAGAAAGTCTGCCCGAGTGGGAGGAGATTGCCTCCGTGGCCATGGCGGTGCAAAATATGTGGTTGTGCTGTACCGAGCTCGGTATCGGCAGTTATTGGTCCTCCCCCGGACTTATCAAACATATGGATGAGTTCTTTGATTTGAAGGAGGGCGAAAAATGCTTGGGCTTTTTCTATATGGGTTATTTTGATGGTGAGACAATCCCTTCTGCCAGGACCCCTATTTCCGAAAAAGTGGAGTGGCTGGATTAACTGAAGGTGAACAAATCGCCTGCGTACTTGATTGCGATATAAACATAAAAAATGGCGTAAAGCAGGGTAACGACAAACTTCATAAAAGTACCCGTCAAAAAACCTAAAAACGAACCGAAAGCCGCCTTTAGGGCGGTTTTTTTGTTGGCCTTGTTCAATAATTCGCCGACCAATGCACCAATAAACGGCCAAATAATAATGCCCAAAGGACCAAAAACAGGAACAAATATGGCTACGAGCAATCCTACAATGGTTCCCCACATTCCAGCTTTGCTGCCCCCGAACCGTTTGGTGCCCATGGCGGGTATCACATAATCCAAAATGGTAATGGCTATGGCAATTACAAAGGTGATTCCCAATACCCACCAATTATCGGGCACGGCTTTGGTCAAATAGAGCAAGAGCAGTCCAACCCAGCTTACGGGTGGACCCGGCAGAATAGGCAAAAAACTACCCAATATGCCGACCAGCATCAAAAGGAACCCCAGAATGAGCAGTGCAATGTCCATGGTTGTGTTTTACTGTTAGACAAATGTAGCCGACAATTGTTACAAACAAAATCCATTTTTTTCAACTAAAAAATTAGTTTAAACTAAATATTTAGTTATATTTGTCTTATGTTGAACTAAAAAATTAGTTGAAAATGAAACAGCTCACAAAGGCAGAAGAAGAGGTAATGCAGCTCCTTTGGAAAATTAAAAAAGGGAATGTGGCCGCGATTCTGGAAGAACTATCAGAGCCGAAGCCGGCCTACAATACGGTATCTACCATTGTTCGGATTTTGGAGGATAAAGGTTTTGTGTCCCACGAAAAAGTAGGCAAGGGGCATGTGTACTTTCCTTTGATAAAAAAAGAAGAGTATAGTAATCAGAGCCTGAATAAATTGATGGATGGGTATTTCCAAGGATCATTCTCCAGCATGGTCTCCTTTTTTATGAAAAGGAACGACATCAGCTTGAAAGAACTGGAAGAAATCATGAGGAATATTAAAGACAACGAGCAATGATCACCTATATTTTAGAGTCCTTGGCGTTTCAATTGGTGTTTTTGTTGACCTATGACCTTTTTCTAAAGAGGGAGACCTTTTTTCAATGGAACCGTGCCTACCTATTGGGCACGTTTGCACTATCCTTTCTATTGCCTTGGATAAAAATCGAAGCGTTCAAAACCGCCATGCCCGAAGCGTTTGGGACTACAACGGTATTTTTTAATCAGCTCAACGAAGTGGTTCTGGGACCGGGGGCTACGGAAACTGGTTTTTTGCAGAGCATTCCATCGCCTTATTGGATTTTGGCAGCCGGAAGCCTTTTGGCAACTCTTTGGTTTGTTTACAAGTTGATTCAAATTGTACGACTTCGTAACAAGGGCCTGATAAAGTATTACAAAGATTTCACAAAGGTTACGATTCCAGCAAGTACGACGGCATTTTCCTTTTTTCGAAACATTTTTATGGGAGAAGAAATCAAAAAGGACAAAGAGGCCAATATCCTTGCCCACGAACTGGTGCACGTAAAGCAATGGCACACCTTGGATTTGCTCTTTTTTGAGCTGGCCCGAATCGTCTTCTGGTTCAATCCTTTGGTGTATATCTACCAGAACAGACTTGCAGAGCTTCATGAATTTATTGCCGATGAAAAAGCAGTCAAACAAAACAAGGCAGCACATTTTGAAATGCTGTTGTCGGAAGCGTTCCAAACACAGAACATCAGTTTTGTCAATCAATTTTTCAATAAATCATTAATCAAAAAACGAATAGTCATGTTACAAAAAAATAAATCTAGGGCTGTTTGGCAATTAAAGTATGCATTGTTGTTGCCTCTTGTTTTGGGAATGTTGGTGTACACTTCCTGCGAGACGAACAAAGAAGATAATGAGTTGGAGCCGGTAGAAGGTGTTTCCTTGGCTTCGGCAAACGAGATTCCATTTGGTGTTATTGATGAAGCACCTGTTTTTCCAGGGTGTGAAGGTGCCGTGGATAAAAAGGCCTGCTTCCAAGAAAAAATTCAGGAACATATCCGTAAAAACTTCCGTTATCCCGAAGCTGCCCAACAGCAGGGTATTCAAGGAAGGGTGAGTGCTATTTTTATTATGGATGAAAAAGGGAAGGTGGTTGATATCAACATGAGAGGACCACACGAACTTTTGGAAGAAGAAACCGGACGAATTTTAGCAAAGTTGCCACAAATGCAGCCAGGAAAACATGAAGGCAAGTATGTTAAGGTGCCATTTTCAATTCCAATCACGTTTAGGTTAGATGGCAATGATGATAATCAATTTAACAAAGAGATTCAAAAGTTTGGTGAGCGTGGAGATGGTTGGGTTCCTTTTACTGCTATTGATGAGGCTCCTGTTTTTCCAGGCTGCGAAAATGCACAAGATAAAAAAGCTTGTTTCCTGGAGAATGTCCAAAACCATATCCGTAAACATTTTAGGTATCCACAAGAGGCCCAAGAACTTGGTATTCAAGGTAGAGTTGCCATTATATTTGGTATAAATGCGGATGGCAACATCGTGGATATCAAATCCAAAGGACCAAGTCCTATTTTGGAATCGGAAGCACAAAGAATAATCGCCAGATTACCTAAAATGGAACCTGCCAAACAGGACGGAAAACCTGCAGACGTGTTTTTTTCCATTCCTATTACATTTAAATTAAAATAGTCTTTAATTGAATATAACCATGTAGGGCCCAAAATTATTTTGGGCCTTACTGTTATATGCATTCTTCCTTAAAAAATTGTAATTTCAGCCAAATTCTAGGGGCTGTCATGCAGAAGTGTGTTTTATTGATCATTTTTATGGGATTGTTCGTATCATGCGAGCTGTTCGAATCCAAGGAGGACAAGACCCAAAAATTGGTGAATGAGGAACTTATGGCCATCGATTGGAACGATGTGGATCAATATCCACTTTTTGATGATTGCGACGAAACCGCTCCCAAAGATGCCCAGCAGGAGTGCTTCCAAAATGTAATTACCGAATATTTTTCCGAAGCCTTGGCCGGACTCAAGTTTCAGGTCCGTAAAGATATGAACGATACGGTCTATATTGATTTTCTGATAGATGAGCACGGCTTTATTTCGGTAATGAATGTGGAGGAAAAAACCTCCGTGTTAAATGAAATCTCGGATTTCAACACCAAAATCTCCGAACGTTTGAACGATTTGACCACGGTGGCCCCCGCATTAAAAAGAGGAAATCCCGTAAGCTTGCGTTTCAGGCTTCCACTGGTACTAAACACCAACTAATTTGGCTACTGAAAAAATCATATTGGGAATAGACCCGGGAACTACGATTATGGGTTTTGGCATCATCAAGGTCGTTAACAAGCAAATGCACTTTGTGCAGATGAACGAATTGATGCTGCGAAAGTATGATGACCCCTATGTAAAACTCAAACTTATTTTTGAGCGAACTCTGGAACTCATCGATACCTATCACCCCGATGAAATAGCCATTGAAGCTCCTTTTTATGGCAAAAACGTGCAGTCCATGCTCAAATTGGGCCGGGCACAAGGGGTGGCGATGGCCGCAGGATTATCCAGGGAGGTGCCAATCACCGAGTACATGCCCAAAAAGATAAAAATGGCCATCACGGGAAACGGTAATGCCAGTAAGGAACAAGTGGCCCGCATGCTCCAGAGCGTACTGAAATTAAAATCCTTGCCCAAAAATTTGGATAGTACCGATGGTCTGGCCGCAGCGGTGTGTCATTTCTATAATGAGGGGAGGGTCGAGGTCGGAAAAAGTTACACGGGCTGGGAGGCTTTTGTAAAGCAGAATGAATCAAGAATCAAAAAATAATAATTGTTGATTGCCAACTGTTAACTGATCATTGAATGAGCGGTATTTATATCCATGTTCCTTTTTGCAAGCAGGCCTGCCATTATTGTGATTTTCATTTTTCCACACAACTGGGTAAAAAGGAAGCCATGGTCGGTGCCATTGCCAAAGAACTGGAGCTGCGAAAACCGGAGGTGGATGATGAGGTAGAGACCATCTATTTTGGCGGAGGAACCCCATCGGTTTTATCCAGTGAAGAAATTGAACGTTTGATACAGACAGTGTATGATACTTATAAAGTAACCGATCATCCCGAAATCACCCTGGAAGCCAACCCGGATGATCTGGTGTCATCTCGAGCGGAGTCGAGAGATCTCTTTTTGGAATACAGGAATGCTGGCATCAACCGTCTTAGCATTGGTATTCAATCTTTTTTTGATGAGGATTTAAAATTGATGAACCGCGCCCACAATGCAGGTGAAGCGGAACAATGTATTCAAGCAGCTACCCAGTATTTTGATAATATCACCATTGACTTGATTTACGGAATCCCCGAAATGGACAACGAACGCTGGAGATCCAATATTCAAAAGGCCTTGGATTTCGGTTTGCCCCATATCTCCAGCTATGCATTGACCGTGGAGCCCCGAACAGCCCTGAAAAAATTCATTGAAAAAGGAATTGTTCCCGATGTCGATGATGAGCAGGCACAGGAACAGTTTTACATTCTGGTGGATATGTTGGATTCGGAAGGGTTTATCAATTATGAGATCTCCAATTTTGGAAAATCTGGGTTTTTCTCTAAAAACAATACGGCATACTGGTTGGGCAAACCCTATTTGGGCGTTGGTCCATCGGCACACTCTTTTGATGGAAAACATAGAAGTTGGAACATCAGGAACAATCCCACTTACATCAAAAAGATAGAAGCAGGGGAATTGCCCAGGGAAATTGAAACCCTTTCCACAACGGACAGGTACAACGAATATGTGATGACTGGCCTACGTACCATTTGGGGTGTGGATTTGGATAGGATACCTGCCGAATTTGGAGAGAATTACCTGAAGTATCTCAACCAACAATCATCCAAATTTTTGGAGCAGGAATTATTGGTTGTCAAGGATGGAAAATTGCTCACCACCAAAAAAGGCAAGTTTTTGGCCGATGGCATTGCATCCGACCTTTTTATGCTTAATCTAGAGTAGTGTTTATTGCGCTATGAAATTATCATTATCCTTATCCTCAATCCAATTGTATTCAATTTCCTTGGCAACTTTTCTAGCAAAGTCAATACCATGTCTATCGGCTAAAAAGCCCAAGGCCATATCCATGCCTGCACTAACACCTGAGGAGGTATAGTATTTGCCATCCACTTTCCATCTCGCTTTTTTGTCCCAATCAACCTTGGTATTCTGTGAAATAACCCATGAAAACGCTCTCTTATTGGAAGTGGCTTTTTTTTCCTCCAAAAGTCCAGATTTTGCAAGAAGAGCGCTGCCTGTACAAACAGATAGCACATAGTCGCTAGTTTGGGATAGTTCTTCAATTTTTTGCAAAAGTTGGGGATTGTTCACTTCTTTTCTGGTGCCCATACCCCCAGGAACCAAAATGATTTTGGGATCGTTGCCCATCGTCTCAAATTTTTCGGTCATGATGGGAACCTTGTGTCTGTTGGTGACCACACCTCCCTCGAGGGAATAAAATTTGAGTGAATATTTATCTACCAAACGGCCAAAAATTTCTGCTGGCCCGAAAACATCCAAGGTTTCATAATCATCGAACATGATAAAGGCAACTTCAATAGGCTTTTCTTTTTCCATATTGTTTTCAAGTTTTTGGGCATTTAAATAAGTTGTTCCGACCCATGCTTGAACTATTGCGAAAAATAAAATTTTCGATTTTTTCAATTTTATTATAGCGTTCATATTTCAATACTTTAGGTTTGGTTTTGCATTATGTTGCTCCCAATATACTAAGATATAGTTTGTTTTTAAACCAGTTATATGGCAATAATCAAGATGTTGAAGTTGAAGCAAAAACACAATCAAATAAATTGCATTTATCCAAGGAATTGACTTAATTACCAAAAACTAGTTTAGCTTAAATGATTGCCACAATAAAACACAACTCCCGTAACTATAAAATAGACCTCACCAAACCCCTTGATATTTCCATACCGCTGAAAGGTGGGGACAAAAACGTGAATGCGTGGTACTTGGACCCACCAAAAATCGCACCTCACCAAGAGGATGGTTTTACAGGGAAGGTGTCGGAGGGCGCTTCCACTAATTTCAACGATATCTGGTTCAATCCCCATTCGCACGTAACGCATACAGAATGTCTGGGGCATATATCCGAGGAGTTCAATTCCATCAACAAAAAACTGAAGCAATTTTTCTTCTTGTCCGAGGTGATTACAGTTGCACCTGAACAGATGGGTGAGGATTTTGTGATTTCCGAAAAGCAAATAAAATACGCTTTGGGCAACAAAAAAAGACAAGCCGTTATTATCCGGACGATGCCCAATTTGGGAGACAAGCGTTCCAAAAAATATTCGGATACCAATCCAACGTATTTAACCGAGGCTGCTGCCAAGTATTTGGCAAAAAAAGGGGTGGAGCATTTGCTCATAGACCTTCCTTCGGTTGACAAAGAAAGGGACGGAGGGGAGCTTTTGGCGCACAAAGCGTTTTGGAACATGGGCGGAAAGCCCAGAACAAAAGCTACCATAACGGAATTTATTTATGTGCCCAACCCCGTAGAGGATGGTACTTATTTCTTGAATCTGCAGGTGGCACCTTTTGAAAATGATGCCAGCCCCAGCAGGCCTGTTTTATTTAAAATTGAAGACCAATAAATGAAAACGACCCTTAAATTGGAAGAACTAATGATGTTTGTGCTGGGCATCCATCTTTTTGGTTTGTTGGACTACGCTTGGTGGTGGTTTTTAGTGTTGATCCTCGTGCCGGATATTGGAATGTTGGGCTACCTTTTCGGAAATAGGACGGGGGCTTTTTGCTATAACTTGTTCCATCATAAAGGCGTTGCAGTTCTAATTTATTTATCAGGCTCTCACTTTTTCCTACCTTTATGCCAATTGATAGGGATAATTTTATTTTCCCACTCGTCTTTGGATAGGATGTTGGGTTACGGATTAAAATATGAAAATGGATTTAAGTTCACTCATTTGGGTGAGATAGGTAAATAAAATGGGTGACATTGTAGATATTGTTTTAGGATTGATCTTGGGTGCAATATTGATGTACTGGTTCTATTCGCTATTCCGTAAAAAACGTAATAAGGAAATAACCGAGGAGCAGTCCACTGTAATTTTGAACAAGATCCGTAGTGTTTGCAAATTGGTGTCGGTAGAGGGTGATTTTGCAGAAATCTATCATTACGAGAACACCAAGGACAGTTTTATGAGCCTGTTTAGAAGCAAAAAAAAGGCACTGATCGTTATAAAGGCCAAGGCGCATATCGGATATGATTTAAATAAGCTCGATATGAGGGCAGAAAATGATAATAAGAAAATCATTTTGAGTCACTTTCCAGAACCAGAAGTACTTTCCATAGAACCCGATCTGCAATTTTATGACATTAAAAATGGTATCTTCAACAGTTTTTCGCCTACGGATTTGACAAATCTCAACTTGGAGGCCAAGGAGCATATCAGAAAAAGGATACCGGAGAGCGGATTGATGGAAACGGCAAAAAAGGAAGCCCTACAGGCCGTTATGGTTGTAGAGAAAATCGTGGAGACCATTGGGTGGACATTGGATTATTCCGCCCTGGAAATATCAACCAGTAAAAAGCAATCTTTAGAAAAATGAATATGAAAACAAAAATTATAACCTTGCTTTTGGTAGGTGTATTGGCCTCCAGTTGCGTGCAAATCAAAAACGATATGAACAATAATTTTGACCACACCTTTGCCCACGTGGTATATTTCTGGTTCAAAAATCCGGATAGTCAGGCAGATAGGGCCACTTTTGAAGCATCCTTGACCAAGTTTTTGGACAACTCGCAGTACGCGAAGACCAAGTTTATCGGTAAGCCGCCAAAGGCGACCCGTGACGTGGTGGACGATTCATTTACCTACTCTTTGATCCTGTCTTTTGAATCCGCCGAAGATCAGGCCGCCTATCAAGAAGAGGCACCGCACAAGGTGTTTGTTGAAGAGTGCGAGGATCTTTGGAAAAAAGTGATCGTCTACGACTCTCAGGGCATCCGACAATGAATGTTGAGGAGTTAAGGGAAATATGTCTCTCCAAAAAAGGGGTGACCGAGGAATTTCCTTTTGATGAAAGCACTTTGGTGTTCAAGGTGATGGGGAAAATGTTTGCCTTGGTGCCTTTGGAACGAATACCTCCCCAATGTAATTTAAAATGCGATCCAGACAGGTCGGAAGAACTTCGTGAAGCATATGACGGTGCCATTTTACCGGGCTATCATATGAGCAAGAAACATTGGAACACTTTGTTTTTGGATCAACTCCCTCCCAATTTGATAAAGGAATTAGTCGGCCACTCTTATGGATTGGTCGCAGCTGGATTGACCAAAAAACTTCAAAACGAGCTCCATAATTTACGTTGATACCTAATGAAAGATGTAAAGGATTTTTATACTGCCCAAAAAGAAAAACATCAACAAGAACTACAAAAAACTAGAAAGCAATTAGGACTATTGGCCACGCTTCGGTTGTCTGTTTTTGTGGTACTCGCTTTTGGAATCTACTGGTTTTGGGGGAACACCATGGTTTTTTTCTTGTTGCCTTTGGGAATAGCAGTGTTTTTATATCTGGTGACCAAGTTCAGCAATGTAAAAAGGCACAAAGAATACTTGCAGCGGCTCATTGGGATCAATGGCACCGAATTGGATATATTGGAACGTAGGTTTCATCATTTGCCAGAGGGGAAGGAGTTTCTACAACCGGACCACCCGTATGCTCAGGATCTGGATATTTTCGGACGGGGGTCTTTTTATCAATATACCAACCGAACCACATTGGTGCAGGGGAGGGAAGTATTTTCAAGCCTTTTGTTGGAAGGATATCCAAAAGATATAACCAAAAAGCAACTGGCGATCCAGGAATTGGCCCAATTGCCCGAGTGGCGACAACATTTCTCGGCATTGGCCGGCGAGACACAACCCAAAATATCACCTGATGTTGTATCCGATTGGATGAAAAATCACCAACCATTTATGCCAAAGTGGGCGGGGACACTACCGCTTATTTATACATGTTTATCGTTGGTCTTGATTGCATTGGCATTTTTGGGATATATACCGGAAAGTTTGATTTTGTTCTGGTATGTATTGGGTGCTGGAATTGTTGGGCGTTTCGCAAAAAAGATTCTTTCCTTTACGGCAAAGGTCTCCGAAGCACAGGAAACCATCCAACAACACCAACGATTGATTTCTGAACTTGAAGAGCGGACCTTTAATTCGGAATTGTTACAAGAACTTCAAAAGCATTTGGAGGTCAAAGGGGAAAGGACATCAAAAATATTGAAGCGCTTTTCCCAAAGTATGACCTTGCTGGAACAGCAATACAATCTGCTGATTTCTATGTTCGCCCAAGGTTTGGGCCTATACAGCGTTTACTATGCTTATAGCGTTGAAAAGTGGATTTCGACCTACGGGGAAGCTGTAGAAGGATGGTTTTCGGCCATTGCCCAGTTTGATGCCTATATCAGTTTGGGAACTTATGCCTTTAACCATTCCGACCATACCTATCCTATATTGGTACATAGTGCTGTTGTGCTCAGTGGCAAGGAAGTGGGGCATCCTTTGGTCGACCCTAAAAAAAATATACTGAACGATTTTAAAATAGAAAAGGGCCGTTTTTGTATTGTTACAGGGGCAAATATGGCGGGGAAAAGTACGTTTTTGCGCGCCATTGGCCTACAGGTTGTGATGGCCAACATGGGGTTGCCGGTAAAGGGGCAGGAGGTGTATTACAACCCTGTACGTTTGCTTACCAGTATGCGTTCGTCGGATTCGCTGGCGGATGAGACCTCTTATTTTTATGCGGAGCTCAAACGCTTAAAATATATTGTTGACGAGTTGGAAAAAGATGATTGTTTTGTGATTTTGGACGAGATATTGAAGGGTACCAATAGTGTGGACAAGGCCGAAGGTTCCAAAAAGTTTGTGGAGCGATTGGTACGGAACGGGTCCACGGGAATGGTGGCTACCCACGATTTGAGCCTGTGCACGTTGTCCGATGAACTTCCAGAAGTGGAAAACCGCTATTTTGACGCCCAAATTATTGATGGGGAGCTCTATTTTGATTATAAGTTCAAAGAAGGGGTCTGCCAGAATATGAATGCCTCTTTCTTGCTTAGAAAGATGGACATTATCAAGGATTAGAACGGGTAGCCAATGGCAAAGTTCAAAGTCGCTTTGTTACCGTTGTTTCCAAAAAAGGGAACGTTCCAGCGGTCATTTTCTGGTTGATAAGGTACCCTAAATGGTGAGGCCAAATCAAAACGGATTACGAAATTTTGAATGTCCACGCGCAAACCAAACCCAAACCCTGCGGCCACTTCTTTTAACCAATCGGACTCAAATTTACCATCTGTAAAAAGGGAATTGGAAAAATTACTGTTCTGTTGGTCGACCTCCAAATTCTCATAATTTCCTGTAAGCCATACATTTCCCGCATCCACAAAAAAGGCGCCTTTTAGGTACGAGAATATGGGAAAACGATATTCTAGGTTGGCTTCCAGTTTTAGGTTGCCGGAACGGTCAAAATAATCGGTGGAGGAGTCTTCCGAAGCAGCATTAAAATTCCCGGGGCCCAGCGAGCGTATATCGAATGCCCTCACACTATAAGGTCCACCGGAGAAAAATTGCTTCACAAAGGGCAAGGTCTCACTGTTTCCATACGGTACGCCCCATCCCGCGTAAAGACGTGACACCAAGGTTTGTTCCCTGTTCCATCTTAAATAGAATCGAAAATCGATATCCATTTTTGCATATTGCGCATATTCGGAACCTATGATCCTACCGGAACCGCCATCAATCAAACTGAAAAGATTACCTGCCAAATCTATATTTGTGGAGAAAAAGATGGGGTATTCCTTATCCACATCGGATACTTCATCATACGTAAAGCCATAGAGCAAGCCTGCAATAAAGCGTTGCTCAAAACTTCGTTGTAAAAATGGGTTGTCGTCCAATATTTGCTGAAACTCATCGGTAACATTGGTCAGTCTGGAATAGTTCAGGCTTATGGGGTCCAACTGATGAAATACATATCGGTTTTCTTTCCAAGTATAGCCAAACGAACCGTTTATGGAATTCAAGGTGAACAACTGACTTCTTCTCAAGTAATCTATACCGGCCGAGATCTTTGTTTTTGGAACGGAATACCTAAAATTTCTTGGTGAAAATGGAATAGATCGTGGAAAAATCAAATCACCTTTTAGGCCCCATGCGATACTGCTTAAGTTTGAATTATTCCCAGAACTCAATTGGGATTCATAAGAAAAATGCGTGGAGAGGCTCAGTGTTTCGCCGCCTTTGAATAAATTTCTGTTACTATAGGTCAGCAATATTCCCGGTCCCGTAAATCCATTGGATTTGGTCACCGCTTGGACTTCTGCCCGCAGCGAACGCTTCGTCAAAGGTGCCAAATAAATATCCGCAGCAAGTGAGCCCCCTTCGCCATTGGTCATGGTCGTGTCCAGCTCCTTGTACTGAATGTTTACATATTTATAACTCCCCAACGAGGAAAGTCTATTGCCGGTTATCTTGGAGGTATTGGCATTGTAGAGGTCACCTTCTTTGAACAAAATATAAGTTTCGAGTAATTCAGGTTTAAAATAGTATTCGTTCTGAATAAAATCCGTGCCGTTTACCGTGGTCACATTTTGTTTGGAAAGAGGCAAAGTATCGCCCTCGATGGAATAATTCGGATATACCGTTATGGAATCAATGGTATAGGGTATGGCTGTTTTTTTGGGAGCCTTCTTTTTTAAACGCAGAAACAGGTCAAATTTTCGATTTTTGTATTGATTGGTGTCCGCTTCAAATATGAAAAGGTTTGCATTGCTGTTGTAATAGCCCCGCTGTTTTAGGTTGAAATCCAATCGTTCACGTTCCGCTTTCAAGAGGTCAAGGTCAAAACGGTCGTCCTTGGAGAGGGGAGTTTCCTTGACAATATCCGTTAGCTCTTCGTAAATGGGAAGGGAATCTTTATCCACTTGATAATTTTCGAGCGTATAGGGTTCTTGAACTGTTGCCGTGTAATTTACGGACGCTCGTTTTTCCTTTAGCATGGTTTCTGAGGTTGCCCTACTGTAGAAAAATCCGTTGTTGTCCAAACGGTTCAAAATAAGTTCTTCTACACGCTCAGGGTTCACTTCTGAAAAATACACAGGTTCTTCCCCAAAGGATTTGTTTAGGAACTTATAAATAAAACCAGGCTTTTCCCGCTGGGCCTTATAATGAAAGTACAGGGCGGGTTTCATGCCAAGAAATGTAGTGTTGGGATTGGGTTCTATCAAATTGGTCAATTCAACTTTTACCTCCTTTAACCGGCCTACTTCACCATCTTTTTCCAGTTTTAACTCGGCACCGGTATACAGGCGCTCACCTTCTGGAATAAACTTTTGTATACTGCATGAGTGAAGCAATACCATTGCTAGGCAATTAAATAACAGATATTTTGTAAGTTGATTTTTCAAAAAATAATGTTAGGGTTGTGGGTTATTCTCTTGCTTGTCCTTTTCCTTGGTTTCTTCGTCTTTGCCTTTTGCCTTGGGTTTTATAGGATTGAACAATTGACTGAATTTGTTGAATTCCCTATCAAAGATAAATGCCAGTCCGGTAACGATCAATTGACCATCAATAATATTTTGGTACTCCTGTCGTCTAAATCCTTTCAAGCGATAATTACCTTGTTCGTTCAAAAGATACTCCAAGGTTACGTTTCCGATCACGGGCGTTGCCGTTTCATTGCTCGAAGCACTACCTTCCACGTCCACAGCGCTACCCGCTGAAACAATTATGCGGTCGTTGAATAGCTTTTTCTGGGCACTGATGTTCAATTGTGTTCTATTTTGCAATCCGTCACCTTGATTTTCCTGAAAGCTTTCCAAATCAAAATCCAGTTCCAATCCACTTTTGCCCAGTATCCTGTTTGAAATGGAATTGAGCTCGCCGGACAGTACTTTGTTAACATTGTTGCGAGCCAATGCAACAGCACCCCCACTACTTCCATCGCTGCCGGAGGTTGGATAAAACCGGTTCAGCGCCAATAAAGAAAATACTTGTTTGTTTAACTCGGATTCTTGCTGATTCAATTGTTGAATGCGCCCGTAAA
The DNA here is from genome assembly GCA_963677115.1 of uncultured Allomuricauda sp. Lineage (GTDB taxonomy): Bacteria > Bacteroidota > Bacteroidia > Flavobacteriales > Flavobacteriaceae > Flagellimonas. The sequence continues at coordinate 842,730 of OY781874.1, read as the reverse complement.
CACCTCCCCCGTAAGTTCCTTGCACATTTTCGGGCATATCCAGGGAGAACGATATTTCTGGCCCGGTAATTTCACCGCCGATATTTAAGTACACCAAAAAGGTGGACGAGCGTTGGTACTGGTTGGAAACACCGGTGTCTTGACCATAACTAATGGAGGACATCAAAGGTGCGGCGGACGTTTCTAATTCGTAGGTGGCGGTCACATCCAACTTTGCGTTGTACGGGTCTCCAGACCAGGTAACACTGCTGCCTTTATTGATGGTAAACTCTCGGCTCACCAAATTGTAAAGGCTCGTTTTGTAGAACCCTGAACTAAGCTCCAATCTGCCCGAGAGGCCAATATCTTGGTTTGGATCGATATCCAATTTTAAATTGGCATTACCGGAAGCTTGTAGCATATCATTGGTTTTTTCATCCAATACTACCTTAAAAACAGCCTCGTCCGAAATTTCCAGATTGGTGCTAATATCCATCCCGGCAAACACCGAATTTGGGGTTTCATTGGAATCCCTTGTCAATATGGCATCAGGATTTTCTCGGTTCACGAATATGACCACACCTTCTCTACCTTGAATTTCGTATTGGGCCTGGGGGACCACATACGCAAGGTCCGTTTCGTTGCCGATGGTGAGATTTCCGTTGATCATGGGAACCTCTAAATTTCCGGTGACCTCGACATCGGCATTTATCACGGCTTTTCCATACACCAATTCGTTGTCGCCTTTTTTGGAGTCGAGCGCTTTAAACTTATCGGCCGTGATGGTAAGATCAAATCCGGGATTAAAAAAATCCTCGGTAATGATGGACCCTTCCAAAACCAAAGTTCCCTTGTCGGCATCGGTAATACTGAAATTATCAAAAGTGATTTCTTTCTCATTGAGGTTCAGCGTTTGGCCATCCACACCAAGATTTGTTTTAAAAGCTGTTAGCGTGAGCCCAACTTCATTAAAGCTTAAGCTGCCTGAATATCTCGGACTGCTCAATGTTCCGGCTACATCAATATTTCCCGATAAGTATCCGGAGGGATTGGACAATTGTTCATCGAAGAACCCTTGTATGATCTTGGTCGCAAATTTTTGAATGTCCAAGTCCATGTTCAATTCTGCATCGTTCTGTTGGGCTACATAATCCCCCGTCAACCGTAAATCGGCCCCACCATTTTCAAGTACAAGGTCAAAATCATAATCGGAGAGCGATTTTGATGAGGCATTTAAACTAAGGGTTCCCAAGGGATTTTGCATCAGGCTGAAGTTGGTAATGTCCAATTTGGATACCAATCCGGAAGCTTCGTATGGATTGAGAACCACAAAATTACCCTGCACGGTGCCTTTTAACAATGGTTCTTCAGGATTTAGAAGGCTTAAAAAAGTCTGTAATTGAAAGTTTTCGAAAATGATGCCAATATGCTCTTTATCCATTTTGGGCACGGTGGTGGAAACTTCCAGTTTTTGATTGTTCCGTGACAATACCACGTTTTGAAACTTTGTATACGCTTCGGTCATCGTGATTTTATTGTTATCCGGAATTTCCCATGGCTTTTTGTTCAGCAACAAGTTCTTGGGAGAAATATGCAAGCTCAGGGTATCTTTTTTAAAAACCAATTCGGAAGAAATGTGCATAATCTGTGTGGTGTCGCTAACGGAATTAAAATCCAGCACCAGTTCCTTGTTTTGCAGATTTCCTTCGATATAGGTTCTTTTCAACAGAATGGGGTCGAGTTCAAAATTTTTAAGGCCTGCGTAAAAGTTCAGATTGGTCGCATCTCCTTTTACGTTCACTTCGAGACTATCTATGGTGCTTCCCGCGTAGGTGAACTTGGGAACAGATACCTTTCCTCCCAATTGCTTTGTTCTAGCATTGAACTTGGCATCAATGTTCAGGGAATCCAAATCTTCAAAACCATCAAAAAAGACTTTGGAAATAATGGGGGTAGGTACCAGTGCCAGGTCCAACCGAGCTTCTACATCATCCAAATTTTCCGATAGGGTGCTATCCGGGGAAAAATAGTTTTCCAGTTGCTTTTTTAATGCGGTATTTATCCGGTTCAGCGAGGCATTGGAGAACAGTCCACCATTTAGGAACCCGCTCTTTACCGTTGCATCGGTAATGGAGTCTTCCACCCGTGCATTGAGCAAAATCGGCTCCATTTGATACTGTTTATTGTCTGCGACCGCAATGCCATTTTTTACGGAAGCTTCAACGGCGTATTTATTGGAATTTCCTTGGTAAGAACCTTCGATGTCCGCAGCAACTTTTATATTATTTTTGGTGAAGCCCAATTTTTGTAGGTCGGCACCAATAATGTTGGAAGTAAAGGATATATTATTGCTTTCTGACCTAAAATCGATAAGCGTATTGGACTTTAAATTCAAGTTTTCGTCTTCCATGGAGAGTGAAATGTCCCCTGTTCCGTTGGTCAATTCCCCTTTGATACCTATGTTTTTGTAATTATATTCTTGGAATTGAAATTGGGCGATGGTGCCATCCAATTGGGCATCCAAATTGGTCAACTCCGTTCCGGAACCGGAACTTTTAAACTGAAACGAAATGGTACCAAGCTGATTATTTTTAAGAAGTGACCCCAAATGAAGACTGTCGGTCGAAATGTTTCCCTCAAACCGTTTTTGATTTCCAAAATCCGCAAATGCATCCAGATTAGTCTTTCCTTCTGGAATGCTTAAAACGGTTTTGGTTTGAATTGTTTCAAGGTCTCCTTGTATGGTGCCCGCAAGTCTTATGGTTTTGGGGATTTTAAAGGACAGGCTATCTGTGGATATGAACTTTTGAAGACTTTCTTTGTCTGATTGTACCTCCAAATCCTTCAAGTTATAAGCAAAAGCTTCCATTTGGGTAATGTTGGAAAGGGTTCCTTTAAGCTTAACTAAGGTGGAAGGTCCCCATTGTAGTTCCGATTCAAAATCGTCCACCTTTTCTAAACTTCCGGTTGCCCGCAGATAACCTGTTATGGTATTGGTGGCCAAGGAATCCAAATAGCGGTTTTCCTGTAGTTCGGGCGCAAAAATTTGAACATCGGAAGGTGCTAGGTTCAATTGGGATAATACCAACTGCAAACTGCTGTTTTCGGGATTGTTGAACGCGGCATCCAAGGATGCATACCTAATGTCGGCATTGGCGTTGAGGCTGCTATTGTTCAATCGAAGATTTAAATCGGAAATTACGGCCTCTGTATCCGAAATGCTTGCTCCAAAGCCCAATTGTTGCAATGCAATGCCACTACTTTCCCTAAAACTCAAGGTCTCCAAGGCTAGTTTGACGTTGGCGGGTCTGTACCGAAAATCATCCGATTTAAAGGTGAGTTGGCTCACTGTAAAAGCATTGGGGTCGAATATGGTATCGGTTTGCTTTGCAGCATTTCTGGAAAAGCTGATGGTATTCGATTCAAGATTTAGCTGGTTCGACTGAAGTTCCAGTTGCGGCCATTGAAAGGATGAGTTTTGTTCTTGGCTTTTGATGGTATCTTTTTCCTGGTCCAGATGTAACTTTATCTTCGAATCTTTTAGGGCTATCTCGTCCGTTTTATAGCTGTTTTTGGAAAAATCCACGGCGAGTTCCGTCAAATCAAATTCGGATAATAAGGCTTGAGTCTGGATGCCGGCCGGTTCTGAATTGTAAACCATTGTTACCTCTTCCAACTGTATGCCGTCAATGGAAATTTTTGGTGGGGTTGAGGTCGAAGTATCATCGGAAGTTGGCGGGGAATGTGTCTGTTCATAAGAAATTTGACTGTTCTTTAAAACAAAATCATCGACACCAAATATCATTTCCTTCAAATCGAATTCGGTAACCTCGATGTCCAGTTCTCCAATTGAAACATTGATCTTTGTCCCCAGATAGTCATCAAGGTAACGTACTTTCCAATCGTTCAACTGAAAATCACCCAATGAAATGGACATGGGTTCGGAAGTTGAGGTTGTATCCGCAGAAGCAAATGCATCGATTAAAAAAGCAAAATTGAAACTCTCCGGGTCCGTATTTCTGGAAATGTTGGCGACCAGTTGGGTTGCTTCCACATCATCAATGGATAATTGGTTCTTGAACAATAAAGGATAAATAGGCAAATCCAATTGAAGTTCTTGGGAGTACAACAGCGTATCTCCCTGTTTGTCTTCCAGATAGATACCCTCGGCCATGATGTTCCCCGAAAAAGTGATAAAGACCTTTTGCACCTCGACCTTGGTGTTGGTTTTACCGGATACGTAAGCGGTGATTTCCGAAACAATACGGTTTTGGGCCCAGGGCGTTCTGATTACTAAAACCAATACGACAAACAATATGAACAGAACAAGGATACTTTTCCCAATAATTTTCAGGATTCTTTTCCGGTTCCATTTTTTGTTTTTCATACAACTTAAATTGGAGCGATTGTACCATTTTGATTTTACAAATCGCTACAAATTGGGTGTAAAGATAGGGCAGCATTGTGTAAGAGGGATGCTGATATGTGATAAAGAATATCTCGATAAAAACAGGCGATGTGCCGTAAACCTATTATAGGTTCTTAACCTGAAGCTTATGGAAGCTATCTGCTTGCAACCTGAGCAACTCTTCCGCCTTTTGCTTTTTGTACCGATAGAGTTCCTCTTCGTTTTTAATGTCCGCATAGATTTGCTGATTGAGTTCGCCATCCGCCGCCATCAACAATTTACGCTGTTCCACCTTTTGGGTCACCCACGTAGCAACCACGCTTTCCTGCTCTTCAAACTTAAAGTCATATTCGCCTTTTGGTGACATTAATTTTGCAATGATGGGAGCTGTTTCGATGGCCAAAAACAGCAAAAAGATAAAGAATGAAGGAAACCAGGGCAATTTGCCGAGGGCCTCGATACGCGCCATTAACCCGTCAAAACCATCGATAATGGGTTGGGAGTTGGCCACTGCCGTGCCATAATCGGTATCCAAAGCGGCAATTTCGGATTCGATTGCAGCAATTTTTTTGGCATTGGTTTCTTTCAGCGTGTTCAGTTCTGCCAGGGCAGCATCGTGCTTGTCGCGTTTTTCCTTGTACACAGGACCTTTCCCCAGAAGACCTGTGCCGGCTCTTCCTTCTGCTTCAGAAATATAGGTGTTGTACAAAGCATTGGTCTCCGCTTCTTTGGTAGCCACTTCGCTCTTCAGGTTGGCAATATCTTGGTTGAGGCTTTCAATTTTAGGGGTGTATTGCAGCGCCAGTTGTTCCTTGTTGTTCAAGGTCATGGCATTTTTTTCTTCCAATAGCACTTGATTGATTTCCTTTTCAAAAACCTTCATCTCCAGCGGTTTGGAAATAACCACTGCAATGATCAAGGCTAGTACGATTCGTGGAGCTGCTTGAAGCAATTCGCCTTTAAAATTGTCCCGTTTTTTAATGGTGGAAACAATGTATCGGTCCAAGTTGAAAATGAGCAGTCCCCATATCAATCCGAAGAAAATGGAAGTGTAAATGTTGTCAAAAACCGTGTAAAGGGCATAGCCGGAAGCAATAAAAGCCATTACTGCGGTAAAGAATACCGTGGCGCCGATGCCGGCGTATTTGTTGCGTTCCCCATTGGAACAAGTTTCTAAAATTTGGGTGTCCGCTCCGGAGCAGAAAATAAAAAAGCGTTGTAACATAGTGTGTTCTCTTTGATTGATAGGATATTAGAACGTGATTCTGGGTAATTTGTTACATGAAAAGCCCCAATTGTGGGGCTTTTAACAATTTTTAAGTCTCGAAAACTTAATTTTCTATGACGATGGGGTCGGTTGACAGTTTTACAACGGGTTTGGCTCCATTGGATTCCCTTGAGTCAATATTTATACGTTTGTTATTTTGAACCATTTCAATGGCTTTTTTGCCAGATATTTCTTTTCCATTGAACATAAATGCTGCTCCCTTGGCCGCCATTTTTTTGATATGCTCGATAGGTTTAGGTGGCGCAGGAGGTGCCGGAGGTAAAATAGGAGTATGGGCCTTGGTTGCTTTCACTCCTGTTTCTCTCACAGGAGATACGGGAGATTCAGGTGATTTCGGAGCTGGGGGAGGAGAAGGAAGGTCGGGGAATGGCTCAGCGTCCGCCCGTTGTTTCTCTGACATTTTACTGTAAATTTCTTTTAACCGCATCACCTCACTTTTTTTAATGGTCATATGATCGCGGTCCATTGTATTGTACTTTTTGGCCAAGGTGTTGTACTCCTTCATTTCCTCTCGCGTGGCGCTTTGTTGTCGTGATTGAACTTTATGGTCAACCCCAACGATGGTCATTTTATTAGCATTTAAGAGGGTTGTGCTCGGCGTGATCGGAACATTTTCTTGAAATTGACTTTCCTCTATCATAACTTCATCGGCAAACACTTCGATCATATCAATGCCCGTGGTTCTTATCTCTTTGGATAAATTATGGATAGTGTTCAGATGTACAGATTGAATTGCGGTTACCTTCACTTTAGTCTGATCAGCATCAAAAGCTGACAAGTAATTTTGATTTATTATTTGTGCGACTTCATTAAAATGAACGATGTTATTCTCAATTTGTACAGTTTCTGTATCCACCAGGTCCATTGTGATGATTTGTTCCTTGGGGTTTTGTCTCTCAATTGTACGATGCTCACTGAACCCAAATAACAATAGGGCGGTAAGAGGCAAAAGTAAAAAGCTCCGGAATAGAAATGATTTTTTGGATGTGCGTGTTTTCATGACTGTAAAACGTTTTTTGATTGATGAATAATTTATGGCATTTGCAATACCAACTGACTGATGTTTTTCAATATCGTTTGATAAGTACGATAAGAGGGTATTTTGATAATGTGAATGATCCTGTTCTTTTCTAATGACTGCGTTGTCCGCCAAAAATTCATGGTTCAGCTTAATGGATGATTTAAAAAAGTAGATCAACGGATTGAACCAAAGAACTACTTGGGCAAGTTCTATAAATATAATGTCCAGACTGTGTCTTTGCTTTGCGTGGGTCTCTTCGTGCAAGAGCACTTCTTGGGGAATACTATTTTCCTTGTACTGTTTTTGATTTAGAAAGATGTAGTTCAAAAAGGTATGAGGGGGCAATGCCTGTGGTAAAAGCACTTTGGTCATAAAACTTTCCTTGAACTTGGGATTCTTTTTAATCCGCTTTCGTATTTGAAATAGGTTTGCCATAAAACGAAACCCAAATCCAACAACTCCCAAGGTGTACACACACCATAAAAACAACTCCCAATCAAAGCTCGATGGCTGCGGTAGGGGCAGTTCGGTGAAAGCGGCGGAATCCATATTTTCAATGGTGGTATAGGTGCCCAAAGTGAGCTCCCCTACATCAACATATTCCGTAAAGACCAAATTGGGAATAGTAAAGGAGGCAATCAGGGCGACCAATAGGAAGTACCGCTTAAAATGGTGCATGCTTTCCTTTTCCAGCATCAGTTTGTAGAAGGCTAGAAAAATAGCAAGACAAGCCGTGGATTTTAATAGAAACATCAACATAACTATTTCTTTTTGATTTCGCTGTCTATCAGTTTTTTTAAATCTTCCAATTGCTCTTTGCTCAAATTGGTTTCTTGGGTAAAGAACGATGCGAATTGGGTGGCACTATCGTTAAAAAAGTTTTTGATGAGTCCGTTCACATGTTTGGAGAAATAATCTTTCTTTTTCACCAAAGGATAGTATTCCCTGCTTCTACCAATACTGTTGTAGGCAACAAAGCCTTTGTCTGCCATCCTTTTTAAAAGCGTAGCCACGGTGGTGGTGGCCGGTCTGGGTTCGGGATAGGCTTCCAATAGGTCTTTCATAAAAGCCTTCTTTAATTTCCAAACAATGTTCATTAGCTCTTCTTCGGATTTTGACAATTGCATCTTGTAATGATTTTAAACTTTGCTCTACAAACATAGAATAAATATTTTAATTCTACAATTGTAGAGCTATAATTAATTTAAAAGGTATCGGTTTAATGCGGTAAAATGTTAAATTTGCGGTTCAATTGATTGTTAATGGGATTACTCGAAGATTTGCTGGAAAGAAGCGGAGGTGTTTGTGAACTAAGTGGTGCTGCAGATGACCTAGTGGTTTATGAAGTGCCGCCCGTTTCCACAGGAGGATTGGATGGAAGTATTTTGATAAGTGCTACATGTAAAAATCAAATAGAAAATCCAGATACTATGGATGCCAATCATTGGCGATGCTTGAACGATAGTATGTGGAGCGAACACGATGCGGTAAAGGTGGTGGCGTGGCGAATGCTAAATCGTTTAAAGTCCGAAGGGTGGCCACAGGATTTGCTGGGCATGATGTATTTGGATGAGGAAACTTTGGAATGGGCCAAAGCTACCGGTGAAGGTAAAGAGGAAGGTGAAAAGATTGTGCATCGGGATGTGAATGGCAACATCCTTGAAAACGGCGATAACGTTGTTTTGATAAAAGATTTGAAGGTAAAAGGTTCGAGCATGGTCGCAAAACAGGGAACCGCCGTTAGACGGATTTCCCTGGATCACGAAAATGCAGAATATATTGAAGGCAAGGTAGATGGTCAACAAATAGTAATCATAACCAAATACGTTAAAAAAACCTAAGCCTTCATCTCCGTATAGTATTTATAAAAATAGGGTATGGTCTCAATGCCCTTTAAAAAGTTCCAGACGCCAAAGTGTTCGTTGGGGGAGTGAATGGCATCGCTGTCCAATCCAAAACCTAACAAAATGGTTTTGCTATCGAATACATTTTCAAAAAGTGCTACAATCGGAATACTACCGCCTGTTCTTTGTGGAACCGGAGTTTTTCCAAAAGTGGTTTCCATCGCTTTTGAGGCGGCTTGGTAACCATCGCTTTCAATAGGGGTTACGTAGGCTTGTCCGCCATGGTGCGGTGTCACCTTTACTTTTACACTTTTTGGTGCCAATGATTCAAAATGTTTGGTGAACAAATCTGTAATCTCGTGCCAATCTTGGTCTGGCACCAATCGCATGGATATTTTGGCATAGGCCTTACTTGCAATTACGGTTTTTGCACCTTCACCTGTATAGCCGCCCCAGATTCCGTTAACATCCAAGGTGGGCCGTATGCCAAATCGTTCTCCTGTTGAATATCCTTTTTCACCGTGAACATCAGCGATGTCCAAAGACTTTTTATAGGCTTCTAGATCAAATGGAGCTTTGGCCATTTCGGCACGTTCCTCGTCCGAGATAACCTCGACTTTGTCATAAAACCCAGGAATGGTAATATGATTGTTTTCGTCATGTAGTTGGGCGATCATTTTGGCCAGTACATTGATCGGGTTGGGTGCAGCCCCTCCGTAAATCCCTGAATGCAGGTCGCGGTTTGCCCCTGTGACCTCTACTTCCACATAGCTCAGTCCTCGAAGTCCTGTAGTAATGGAAGGGGTGTCGTTGGCAATCATACCCGTGTCGGAGATCAGGATAATGTCGTTTTTGAGCTTTTCGCTGTTTTCCTTTAGGAAATCCTCCAAACTATCGCTTCCTACTTCTTCCTCGCCCTCGATCATAAACTTAACGTTGCAGGGCAATTCATCGTTCTTGATCATATACTCCACAGCCTTTACATGCATAAAGAACTGACCTTTATCATCACACGCGCCACGGGCAAAAATGGCACCGTCAGGATGGAGTTCTGTTTTTTTGATGACCGGCTCAAATGGGGGGGAGGTCCAAAGGTTCATGGGGTCCGGGGGTTGCACATCGTAGTGTCCGTATACCAAAACGGTAGGTAAGTTCGGATCTATGATCTTGTCGCCGTACACTACCGGATAGCCTTTGGTCTCGCAAATCTCCGTGTTTTCGCAGCCCGCATCGTCCAGTGATTTTTTAACGGCCTTGGCCGCTTCCAAAACATCGCTGGAATATGCTTTGTCCGCACTGATGGAGGGGATTTTTAAGAGCTCGATCAACTCGTTGATAAATCTGTCTTTGTTGGTGTTGATGTAATTATTGATATCTTTCATAAATGATTTAAAAAGAACCCTAAAAGTACAAAAAACAAGTTTTTAAAGGTAGGGCATTTGCAAATCGGAAAATTGATTTATATTTGCACTCCAATTTGCGGGTGTGGTGGAATTGGTAGACACGCTAGACTTAGGATCTAGTGCCGCAAGGCGTGGGGGTTCGACTCCCTTCACCCGCACAAAAGCTCTTCAACAACTGAGGAGCTTTTTTTATTTTATCTCGCCAGATACGAATCCCCTTGATACTCCGGACCAAGGTCGTCCATCACAACAAAGTAAAAGTACACCCCTTGTGGTAGCCCATTATTACGGTCAAGCACCACATCGCCCTTGTTGGCATAGCCCCTAAATTCGTTGGTGTGGTTATATTTTTCAAAAACCAACATGCTGTTTCGATCAAAGATTCTCACCCAATTGTTTTTGGAAAGTGCTAGTCCATCAATATTTAAATAATTGTTGATGCCATGGCCATTTGGGGTGAGTACATAGTTATCCAAATCCGGAATATCTTCAGGAGCATTTAAGGTTCCAAAAGTTATGGCTTAATAATTATCAGGAATAAACGAGGTTGTAAAAGCCACTCCTTCCGTTAGGTTTCCAACTGCTCCAGTTCCCAGATTTTCCCATCTATTATTGGTTTTGCTCCTTCCAACCACTGTAATTTCATCAACCGTGTTTGTCCATGTCTGGCATTCGAACGCGTTGGTTCCACTAATTTTGAACGGTCGAGGACCCGTTGCCTACAAAGCGCCAAAATTCCGTAGGGCCTATTCGCATCAATATATCATTTCTGATATCGGGGCTAATGGATGTTGAATTAGTTGGGTCCGAATAAAAATAGGCACAGGAGGCCATGGGGTTGATGGATTCCGATTGTAGCATGAGTGCTCGCATTTGTTGGTCGTAGCCTACTGGGAAGATAAATTGCTGCTTATTTTAGAATGAGACATAGCCATCAACTTTACTGATTTTGGTGGTTCCTGTGTAAAATGAATCGCTGTAAAACTCAAGGGACACGAAGGAACCTGTTCTTGAGGTTCTGTACGTCACCTAGAATAAAGTTGACATTAATTCTCAATTTCGAGGGAAACTTCTAATTGTAATCCTTCTTCGGTGAAAAACTCCAAGTCCATGAATCTGGAAGGGAAAAGCCCATTTAAGTTGATAGCTTGAAAGCTATAAAACCCGGTAAGGCCTTGATTGTCATCAAAAACGCCATCATTGATTAGGTCTCCATGAAAACCCATGGCCCCTGCTCGTGTATGTTTGGGATTCCCAAGTTTCGCATACCCTGTTGTGCAATCGCCAACCGGTAGCAAACTAGTAATGTAACGAGTGCTATCGTCATGGTTACCGCAGTTTATTGATTGTAAAACTTGAATGGCTGCTACCGTCCATCAGAACGGAACCTGCATTGGCATCCAGTTTTAGTATGATTAACATTGGCTATGGGTTTGATCCCGTTACGGTACACCCAAACTTGGCTGTAGGTGGGTAAGCAATTTGTCCACTGGTTGCGGTGAAGCTTTCTTGCCCACTTTGAACTGGATTAAGGTCGGAAGCCAAAAGTTTTTTCACGGCATCGGTAGTTTTTTCCCGTACAAGAATGGTATAGACCGTTCCTGTTCCATGGTCATATTCTGTTGTGGCATCGGTAGGGACCGTTTCGGTTGAGATTGATCCTGGGTTATCCCCGATTTAACTTGAGTGTTTCGAAGATATAGGCCTATAAAAAGCATGATATTGATATAATACCCCATTTACTAGATATTATGTAGGTAAAATGTCGTCAATATAAAAATAGAAAAGTAGTATAACCAAGGTTTTTTTGTTGTGTAGCTGGTTAAAGCTATTGGTAAAACACTAAAAAATAGAATGTTATGATTTTTAAGACTCTTTTTTTTATGTAGTACTCAAAAAAGAAGCATTGTTTTGATAATGTGTGTTTTTAAACATGACAAGAAATCAACTTTTCAATGGCCCAAAAAATCAAATCGGATGAAACTTAAAAATTTCTTGATTTTTTGTTAAAGTATCATAATAATCGTAAATTTAAGTCAGTCAGGTGTTTGTAAAGGTATTGACTCCTACAGGATTTATGGGAAGTTTTCAATTTCTTGATTTTAATTGTTTAAGAGGTATTTTAATTTGCAATAAAACACTATTATTGAAGTTTTATTAAGTGTGAATAATTGACAATTGTCAATTTTTATTACTTTAAAACCTAACTGAAACTAACAACAAAAAAGGCCAGAACTATGTACAAGGAAATATACTTGGTCGATGACGAAGACCTAGTGAATACGGTAAACTCTATTCACTTTAGAAGAATGGGTATGGAAGAAAAGGTAAAAAGCTTTACCAATCCAGAGTTGGCCTTGGACGATTTGAGATATAGAGACAATCCCAACGTTAAGACACTCATTTTGTTGGATATCAATATGCCGGAAATGAGCGGTTTTGAGTTCTTGGAATTCATGATGCTCGAAGATTTTCCAGAATCCAATGAGGTTCTTTTGGTAACCTCTTCCGAATCGGAAGCTGATAAAGAGGAAGCTGATAAATACGCCAAATATGTAAAGGAGTTTATCACAAAACCGCTTAGAATCGAACATTTGGAGAATTATTTGCAAAGCGCCAATAAGTAATTTTTTTATCTTTCACCTGAAACCAACAATGTCTCCCACATATTGACCGTTCCCATTAAATTTTTCCAGTGAAGCCGCAACATGTTCTAATTGATAACAAGGTTGAAATCCTTGAAGATAGGGATGATGTAGTTTGGGCAATGGATCAAAAATATCGATTGACCACTTTCAACGATTCTTTTAAGGTAAAACTCGAAGCAGACGGCTGGAAGAATGTTGAAAGAGGGATGGATCTTCGTGAGGTTTATAAAAAAGGAAGATTTTTTAATCCATGTGAGCAAGGCTGTTCCCGTGCTTTGGCAAGATATGCCACAACTTCAAGACACACTTTTGAGAAAAATGGAGTGTTGGTTGTGCACGAGTTTACCTTTCAACCCTTTATGAACCATTTGGGAGAAGTGATGGGATGTTGTATTTGGCAACGCGATATCACTGAGGAAAGTACCAATATCGATCAGTTAAGGGAAAGTGAAAGAAGGTATAGGGAAGCTCAAGAAATAACCGACTTTGGCCATTGGAACTGGGATATACGAGAGGATAAAATCGTATGGTCCAACCAGTTATTCAGGATTTTTGAACAAGAACCGGGGAAATTCGAAGCCACTTTTGACTCTTTGATGAAAATTATCCATCCGGAGGATAGGGATGGTTTTATTGAGGATGTGGAGCAAAGCATTAAAGAGAACAGAATGCACGATGTGGTGCACAGAATTGTTCTGGACAACGGAAAAATACGATATGTGCATCAAAAAGGACGTCCGTTCTATGATGAGAACGGTAAGCCTTATCGAATGTCGGGCACTGCCCAGGATGTTACCAAGGATGTGCATTCCAATCAACAAATTGTTGAGCAGAACCATGAACTTCAGAACTTTGTTCGAATCATTTCCCATAACTTGCGCGGACCTATCTCCAATGTTTTAATGCTGTCCAAGATTTATGAGTGGGGCAAAGATTCGATGAACGATGATATTGTCAAAAAAATAGAACATACTACAGAAGCCCTGGACCAGACCATAAAGGACCTTCACCTTTCCTTATCCTTAAAATCTGCAGACAAGGAGAAATTTAGGGAAGTTCACTTAAAAGATGTAATGAGGGATGTTGATGGCCTTTTATCCGAAGAAATCTTAAAATACAAAGCCACAATCAATACAGATTTCACTAAGGTGGATTTGGTTTTTGGAGCTAAGAGCTACGTAGTGAATATTTTTTACAATCTTATTTTAAATGCCATCAACTACGCAAAAGAAGATGTTCCGGCCATCGTAACCATAAAAACAGAAGAAACTATTGATGCAATTTCAATAAAGTTTACCGACAATGGAATTGGTATGGAACTTACCCCCGAAAAAGAACGCAAAATTTTTGACATTTACGGCAGGTTGAGCGGTGCCACCGAAGGAAAAGGTTTTGGACTGTATTTGGTTAAGACCCAAGTAGAGGCAATGGATGGTAAAATTGAAGTGGAAAGTAAAAAGGGTGTAGGTAGCACCTTTACCATTACCTTCCCTAAAACTATTAAAACCTAAAACGGCAATTTGCCCACATCTACGTTTCCACCGGAGATGATGACGCCTATTTTTTTGTTCTCTAGTTCTTCCTTCTTTTTTAACAAAGCAGCCAAGGCCACTGCACTGGATGGCTCACATACAATTTTGAGGCGCTCCCATATCAATCGCAATGCGGCTACAATCTCTTCCTCCGTTACCCTAACAATTTCTTCCACATGTTTTTGAATAATGGGAAAGTTTCTATCACCAAGTTGAGTCTTAAGTCCATCGGCAATGGTATTTGTCGTTGTATTGGTTTCAATTTCTCCACTTTTCATGGACCTGTAGGCATTATCGACTTCAAATGGCTCTCCTCCAATTACCTTGCAATGATTTCCGAAAAAATAAGCGGATAATGCCGTGCCGGCAATCAAACCGCCGCCTCCAACAGGGGTAAAAATGTATTCAAGATTTGGTTGTTCCTCTAAGAGTTCCTTGCAAGCAGTGCCCTGACCCAAGATGACTTGGTCATCATTGGACGGGTGGATAAAAATCGCCCCATGTTCCTGTGTAATATGTTCGGAGGTTCGTTCCCTGGCTTCCAAAGTGGGTTCGCATTCTATCAAAATACCGCCATATCCCCTTACAGCTTGCTTTTTTACTTCAGGGGCAGAATCGGGCATTACAATATAGGCCTTAACGCCCAAGCTTTTTGCGGAAAGTGATAGCGCCTGTGCAAAGTTCCCGGATGAATGTGTGACTACACCATGCCGCTTTTGTTCATCGGTAAGTTGCATAATGGCGTTGGCGGCTCCTCGCATCTTAAAGGCGCCCATTCGCTGAAAGTTCTCGCACTTAAAATAAATCTCGGCGCCTGCCATTTCGTTGATAAGGCGCGAGGATAGAACGGGAGTTTTGTGGATAAAAGGTTTTATCCGATTGTGGCAATCGATAAGGCTCTGTTTGTCCATAGAATCTTTGTACCAATTTTATAGATATGGTATAAAGATAATATACCCAATCGTTAACCTTCGGCTTCAACCTTTTGTTTTTCTTGTGGTTTTATGGATACACCCTCCATGCCCAATTCGGGAATCACCAACAAAGGTATTTGAGTGTGAAATGCAGTTCGCTTTATTATCGGTTCTCGAGTCATTTTTTCCATATAGCTATGCTGATAGTTCAACATGGCCAATAAATGGATGCCCAGTTCTTTGGAGAAGGTTTCCAAGGTGTGGGAAACTGAATTGAGCTCGGAAACCGTGTGAACATAATGCTCCACATCGTTCAGGTAACGGCGTAGCATGTTCAAATTGAACTGCTGTAGCTCTGTTAAAGCTTTGATACCGTACTGCACATGTACAATACGAATAGTTGCCTTGAACATTTTGGCCATATCCAAGAGGGGCACCAATTCTGAATTAGTATAGAAACGGTTGAAATCCGTGGCAAAAGCAATTTCGGAGGGTGTAACATATTCAAAGTGGTAGGGAATGGCCAGAACAGGACACTTTCTTACACTTTTGATGATTCTTACAGTGTTACTGCCCATAAATACTTCATCCACGCCCGAAGCACCTTTAGTGCCCGTTACCACCAGATGAATGCCAAAAGTGTCAACAATATCTTTTACTTCTTCCACTAAAAGATTAAAGGAAGAAATGGTCTCAAAGCTGTGGTTGGGGTTTCTATATTTGGTCTTGATACGCCTGACGGTCTTGTTCAGTCCTTGTTCAGAATTCTCTCTTACCGCATCTACAATGCGTACACCATCAATCATTTTGGCCATAAATCGGCTACTCGGGATAACGGGGGTATACGTATTCAATAAGTAAAATGTACAGCGTCTGTTGCGGAACAATTGCATGGCATAATCAATGGCATTCCATGCATTTTCCGAAAAATCCGTAGGTATTAATATCTTTTGCATCGGACTAAGATTTACGATGCGATAAAATTAGAACCAAGGGATAGGGGATACTATGACAAATGTCAGGTTTTGAAAAATAGGCTAAAAGCCTTCAACCATTTCGAGGAGTTTACGCTCGTCCTTAATGGCGATTTTTTTGCCGGAAGTATGGATCAATCCCATCTTTTTAAACTCGGAAATAATCCGGATAGCCGATTCCGTAGCGGTACCCACCACATTGGAAATGTCCTCTCTGGATAAGGTAAGTGCCAAGAAACCATCAGCGTCCTCTCCAAAATTATTTTGAAGGTACAAGAATGCTTCTGCCATTCTCTGTTTTACGGTCTTTTGCGAAATGTTCACGATTACATCATCAGCTTCCTTAAGGTCATGGGCCATATGGCGCAACACCTCCAAAGTAAAGTTTGGATTTTTTTGGAGAGTGTTGTTTATACTTTCTTTTGGAATAAAACAAACTTCCATATCATTTACGGCAATGGCAGATAAGTTTGTAGTTTCCTGGGAAACCACGGAACGTTGACCGAGCACTTCACCTTTGCTGGCCAGTTTAACGATTTGGTCTTTTCCATTGGCACTAAGCTTGGAAAGTTTGGATATACCGTTCCTTACGCAGTAGACGCCATTGAGTTTGTCACCTTCTTCAAAGATAGGTTCACCTTTTTTTACAGTCTTCGTGGTTTTGGAGTCAGAAACTTGCTTAAGCTCCTCCTTGCTCATAGCCCGTAAGGAGTTGAACTGACGGATAATACAATTTTCACACCTGCTTTCCATGATTATTGGTTTACCTGATTGCACAAATTTAGTGGATAAACGCCCACAATTTACTGATAAATATCATATTTTTAGGGAGAATAGTATTACAATTTTGCGTCAGGTAAAGCAAATGTGAAATGGCAGATTCAACCTGTTATCATTGTGGAGACGAATGCGGTAGCCGCAGCGTTCGGTTTGATGATAAAGATTTTTGTTGCAACGGTTGTAAGACCGTCTATGAAATCTTTACATCCAATGGACTGTCCACCTTTTATGAAATAGAGGGTAAGGCAGGAACAACGCCAAACGAAATTCGTCAGAAATATGATTTTTTGGACAACCAAGAAATCGTGCAGCAACTTCTGGAGTTTAATGAAGATGGCGTGCAGGTGGTCAGTCTGAGCATTCCCACCATCCATTGCAGTTCCTGTATTTGGGTGCTCGAAAACTTGAACAAATTACATTCGGCGATAAAAGTTTCACAAGTCGACTTTCCCAAAAAGACCATTCGTGTCACCTACAAAACCGAAGATTTCTCTCTTAAATCCTTAGTGCTTTTATTGGGGAGTATTGGTTACGAGCCTTACATCTCTTTGGAAGAATACAACAAGAAAGGGAAAAAGGTCGACCGTTCCTTAATATACAAATTGGGCGTTGCAGGTTTTGCCTTTGGCAATGTGATGCTGTTTTCTTTCCCCGAGTATTTTGAGGTCGAAGAATTCTGGCTGGATCAATACAAGCACGTGTTTCGTTGGTTGATGTTCGCCTTTTCACTGCCAGTGGTATTTTATGCCGCTCAGGATTATTTTGTTTCCGCCTACAAAGGTATTCGCTCCAGATTATTGAATATTGATGTGCCCATCGCTTTGGGAATTTTGGTGCTTTTTTTAAGAAGTACTGTCGATATTGTATTTGACCTTGGCTCCGGTTTTTTTGATAGCCTCACCGGATTGGTGTTCTTTTTGTTGTTGGGGAAATTTTTTCAACAGAAAACATATGCCTATCTATCCTTTGAGCGTGATTACAAATCCTACTTTCCTATTGCCGTTACGCGACTAAATAAAAATGGGGGAGAGGAAAACATCCAAATTTATAATATTGAAGTAGGGGACAGGGTGCTTATTCGTAGCCACGAAATCATTCCTGTGGATTGCATATTGATCAAGGGAAGCGCCGAAATCGATTACAGTTTTGTTACGGGCGAGTCCGATCCCGTTTTAAAGGAATCAGGAGAAAAACTGTTTGCTGGCGGCAAACAATTGTCCGGAGTTTTGGAAGTAGAAGTGTTGAAATCGGTCTCTCAGAGTTATCTTACCCAACTCTGGGGCAACTCTGTGTTTTCAAAAGATAAGGCCAGCCAATTCCAGACCCTTACCGATAGCATAGGCAAACGGTTCACCATTGCCGTGTTGAGTATTGCTGCACTGGCTACAATTTTTTGGTTGTTTTTTGATGCAAGCTTGGCAATGAATGTGTTTACCTCGGTATTGATCATTGCCTGTCCCTGTGCCATAGCTCTGGCCGCTCCGTTTACATTGGGGAATATGCTCCGCATTTTCGGGAAGTATAAATTTTATTTGAAGAATACCAACGTAATAGAGCGTTTGTCCAAAATCGATGCTGCCATTTTTGATAAAACAGGAACCCTTACCACAAACATAAAAGATACCATCCACTATGAGGGCATGGAACTTTCGGAAGAAGAAACAGCACTCTTAAAAACCACCTTGAGGGCATCCAACCACCCATTGAGCCGATCACTTTACGATATTTTAAAGTCCAATGCAATAATGACTTTGGAAGAGTTTCAGGAACATACCGGAAAAGGTATCGAAGGAAAATACAACGAACACTCCATAAAAGTGGGTTCGGCATCCTACGTGGGAGAAAGCAGGGCTGGCTCCATTACAAATACTTCAGTTTATGTAAGTGCGGATGAAGATGTAAAAGGACGTTTTGTTTTCAAGAATACCTATCGCGACGGAATGAGCCAAATTTTCAATGAATTGTCAAATGATTTGGAACTCGGTATTCTTTCGGGCGATAACGATGGGGAAAAAGTGCAATTGCAAAAAGTACTTCCGGAAAAAACAAAGATGCTATTCGATCAAAAGCCAGAGGATAAGTTGAAATACATCAAAAGGTTACAGAAAAAACACAGGGTTTTGATGGTGGGCGACGGACTGAACGATGCGGGTGCCCTGGCGCAAAGCGATGTGGGATTGGCGGTTTCCGAGAATATCAATGTGTTTTCGCCCGCTTGTGATGGTATTTTGGATGCAAGCAATTTGAGAATGTTGCCAAAATTCATTAAACTGTCCAGACGGTCCATGCGCATTATAAAAATGAGCTTTTTGTTGTCCCTGTGCTACAATGTGGTAGGTTTGTATTTCGCTGTAACAGGTCAGTTACAACCGGTTATTGCTGCCATATTGATGCCGTTGAGCTCTATCAGTATTGTAGTGTTCACCACAGTGGCCACCAATTATGTTGGTAAAGAATTAAAAACTTTAGAAAGCTGATATATGTCATTTTTTGAGGAACACCATCACAGTAGTTTTACACCTAAATTAAGGCAGGTATGAGTGTTATTTATGTGTTGTTGGCCATAAGTGTAACGGTGGCCGTAGTCTTTTTTATAGCCTTTGTTTTCTCGGTAAAAAGCGGACAGTACGATGACACTTATACCCCATCGGTAAGAATGCTGTTTGAGGACGAGGTGGTCAAGGACAAGGATAAATCAAACCAAAATAAAAAGGAAATCAAACAACTAAAAAGTACAAACCAATAAATATGGAAATACAACAGTTCCGTTACGATAACAAAATCGTACAAAAGTTCTTATACGCCACCATACTTTGGGGCGTTGTGGGTATGGCAGTAGGTCTCTTGTTGGCCTTTATGTTTTTATTCCCCAATCTTACAGAAGGCATCTCTTGGTTGAGTTTTGGACGCTTGCGCCCATTGCACACCAATGCGGTGATCTTCGCATTTGTGGGGAACGCCATTTTTGCAGGGGTGTATTACTCGCTGCAACGTTTGCTCAAGGCTAGGATGTTCAGTGATGCCCTCAGCAACATCAACTTCTGGGGCTGGCAATTGATCATTGTCGCCGCAGCTTTGACCTTGCCTTTGGGATACACAACATCCAAAGAATACGCCGAATTGGAGTGGCCGATAGATTTGGCCATTGCAGCGGTATGGGTGGTTTTTGGTTGGAATATGATCGGTACCATCTTAAAAAGAAGGCAAAGGCACCTGTACGTGGCCATTTGGTTCTACCTCGCAACATTTGTAACAGTGGCCGTGCTGCACATTTTCAATAGCTTGGAATTGCCGGTAAGTGCATTAAAAAGTTATTCCGTTTATGCCGGTGTGCAGGATGCCTTGGTACAATGGTGGTATGGTCACAATGCGGTAGCATTTTTCTTGACCACGCCTTTCTTGGGGTTGATGTACTACTTTGTTCCCAAAGCGGCCAACCGTCCCATTTATTCCTATAGACTGTCCATCGTCCACTTCTGGTCGTTGATATTCATTTATATCTGGGCTGGTCCTCACCACTTGTTATATTCTGCTTTGCCCGATTGGGCACAGAACCTCGGGGTTGTATTCTCAGTGATGTTGATAGCTCCATCATGGGGTGGTATGATCAACGGATTGTTGACACTCCGTGGGGTATGGGACAAAGTGCGTACCGATGCAACATTAAAGTTTATGGTGGTTGCCATCACCGGTTATGGTATGGCCACATTCGAAGGCCCAATGCTTTCCCTGAAAAACGTAAATGCCATTGCCCACTTTAGTGACTGGATTATTGCGCACGTACACGTAGGAGCTTTGGCTTGGAACGGATTCTTGACCTTTGGTATGATCTATTGGTTGGTACCACGAATGTTCAAAACAAATTTGCACTCCAAAGGATTGGCGAACTTCCATTTCTGGATTGGAACGTTGGGTATCATATTGTACGCACTGCCCATGTATGTAGCCGGATTTACCCAAGCGTTGATGTGGAAAGAATTCAACCCAGATGGTACTTTGGTATATGGTAACTTCTTGGAAACCGTGACCCAAATTATCCCGATGTACTGGATGAGGGCCATTGGAGGTTCTTTGTACATTCTCGGTATGTTCGTATTGCTCTATAATGTGGTAATGACCATTAGGTCGGGCAGCAAAGTAGAGGACGAAGCTGCTGAAGCACCAGCATTGGAGCGCGTAGCCAAAAGAAGAGTGGCCGGGGAAACCTTTCACAATTGGTTGGAAAGAAAACCCGTACAGTTGACCATCTTGGCCACCATCGCCATCTTGATCGGTGGTATCATTCAGATTGTACCGACCATCTTGGTAAAGTCCAACATTCCTACCATCACCAGTGTTAAACCATATACACCTTTGGAATTGGAAGGGCGGGACCTATATATCAGAGAAGGTTGTGTAAGCTGTCACTCGCAAATGATCCGCCCATTCCGTAGTGAGGTGGAACGTTACGGCGAATATGCCAAGGCAGGGGAATTTGTTTACGACCACCCATTCCTATGGGGTAGTAAACGTACAGGTCCCGATTTGCTCCGTATAGGGGGTAAATATTCGGATAGCTGGCACTTAAACCATATGTACGATCCACAAAGTACTTCGGCAGGTTCCATTATGCCATCATATGAATGGTTGGTTACCGATGAGCATGACCGCAGTGATGTTCAGGCAAAAATGGAGACCATGGTGAAACTTGGTGTTCCCTATACCGAAGAGGATATTGCCAATGCTCCGCAATCCATGGCCGAGCAAGCGGAAAAAATCGAAAAGAGTTTGTACGCAGACCCGGAATTCGTAAAAACGTATGAGGCGGATAAAAAATACGCTGAGGAAAACGGTTTGGATTTTGTGGAAATGCGAGATCGTGAAATTGTATCCTTGATTGCTTATTTGCAGAGATTGGGTACCGATATCAAAATTAAAGGAACAGAAGAAACTATTTCTCAAAACAAATAACCATGTTGAAATTTGTAAAAGAACATATGGAAACCATCGACGGGATAGCCAACTATCCCATGGTTTCCTTGCTCATCTTCTTTGTGTTTTTTGTGCTACTGTTCTGGTGGGTGTTTACCGCTACCAAAGAGCACATAAAGGAGATGTCCGAACTGCCACTGGATAACGATGATCAACAAATCAAACTATAATATTATGAGTACAAAAACACCTTGGTGGATACGAGTCCCGGTTTTATTCTTTTTGATCTTCGGATTGATGGAGTTTTTTATAGACTCCGGGGACAAGCCCGCAATAATCGAATACCCCATCACACAGTTTTTCCTATTGTTGGTGCTGATGATTCTTATTGCCATAGAATTGATTTTGGCCTCCATAGAAAACATCATGTTCCAAACCCTTTCAGAAGAAGGAAAGGAACGCTACTTGGAGGCAAAAAGCAAGAAGTTTGAATGGACATGGGCCAAAAACCTAATGAAACGACTTACCAAGAGCCGCTCTATTGAGCGCGAAGGTGAAATTATCTTGGACCATAATTATGATGGTATCCGCGAACTGGACAACGTATTGCCTCCTTGGTGGGTATATCTGTTCTATGGAACCATTGTTTTTGCCGTTGTTTATTTGGTGCGGTTCCACGTTATTGGGGATTATGACCAAGAACTGGAGTACGAACAAGAAGTTGCCGCTGCCCAAATGGCCATAGAAGAATACAAAAGAACTGCCAAAGATTTGGTGGATGCAAGTACCGTGGAGTTTCTTTCAGATGAATCCGATTTGGCAGCCGGGGAGAAAATTTTCCAGACCAATTGCGTTGCTTGTCACACACAAGATGGAGGAGGGGCCATTGGTCCTAACCTAACCGATAAATATTGGATTTTGGGTGGGGGCATCAAAAATGTCTTTACCACAATTTCTGAAGGGGGTCGTGACGGTAAAGGGATGATTGCATGGAAGCAAAGCTTAAAACCTGCGGAAATAGCACAGGTGGCCAGTTATGTCATCACTTTGGGAGGAACCACACCTGCAAATCCAAAGGAACCGGAAGGAGAGATTTGGGTAGATCCCAATGCTCCTGAAGACGCCAATGGAACAGAATCTGAAACGGAAGAAACCGCACCGGAAGAAATGGAGCAGACCGTGGATTCAACAGAAGTTGCCATGAATTAGTCCCGATAGGGCATTTGGTAGCAATATATTTACCCATCATAAACCACACATGCGATGGAAGAGAACTTTAGGGATTCCATAGGCACAATCACAGAAGAAGGGAAACGGAATTTTATTTTTCCAAAGAAACCCAGCGGACGGTATTACGACTACCGGAAATATGTAAGTTATTTTCTGCTGATTTTCTTGATAGCGGCTCCTTTTGTCAAAATCAATGGGCACCAGTTTCTGTTGTTCAATGTACTGGACCGTAGGTTCAATATTTTTGGACTTCCGTTTTGGCCCCAAGATTTTCATTTGGTCGTGATTTCCATGATCATTGGAGTGATTTTCATCGCGCTCTTTACGGTGGCTTACGGCCGTATTTTTTGCGGTTGGATGTGCCCCCAGACCATATTTTTGGAAATGGTCTTCCGCCGTATCGAATATTGGATAGATGGCGACAGGGGTGCACAAATGAGATTGGCCAAAGCACCTTGGACGGGTAAAAAGATCAGGAAAAGAGTATTGAAGTGGACCATATTCTTCATTATTTCTTTTTTTATCGCCAATGTATTTTTGGCTTACTTGATCGGTAGCGATCAGCTCCTATCAGATATTGCCGATGGTCCCATGGAGCACTTGAGCACTATGATTCCATTGTTGATTTTCACGGGGGTGTTCTATTTCATCTTTGCGTGGTTCAGGGAGCAGGTATGCATCATTGCATGCCCTTATGGTAGATTGCAAGGTGTGCTATTGGATGATAAATCCATTGTGGTGGCCTATGACCACAAGCGCGGAGAAGGTGAGAATGGACGTAAAAAGTTCAGGAAAAATGAAGATAGGGAGGCACTTGGACATGGAGACTGTATTGATTGCCTCCAATGCGTGAATGTTTGCCCCACAGGTATAGATATACGAAACGGAACTCAATTGGAATGTGTGAACTGCACCGCTTGTATTGATGAATGCGACCACATTATGGACAGCATCGATAAACCTAAAGGGTTGATCAGATACGCCAGTGAAGATGAGATTGTCAACAAGAACAAGTTCAAGTTTACCCCCCGTATGAAGGGCTATACCGCAGTACTTGTTGTGTTGATAGGAGTTTTGGTCGGGATGTTGTTCATGCGGAACGAAGTTGAGGCGAACATACTGCGTTTGCCAGGACAGTTGTACGAGCGTAAGGAAAACAATATGATCAGTAATGTGTATACCTATAAACTGGTGAACAAAACCACTAAGGATATCGAGGGTGTTCATTTTGAACTGATGTCGCACAACGGGGAAATCAAAATGGTGTCCCAAGACAAGTTCACCATTCCTGCGGAGCAACTTGCGGAAGGAACCTTGTTCATCGAAATAAATGCCGCTGCATTGAACGGCGACAAGGATAAATTGAAGATAGGCGTTTTTAGTGGAGATAAACTCATAGAAACCACGGTGACACAGTTTTTGGCACCAAGGAGCTATAATTAAAACAGATAGAGATGAAAATTAATTGGGGAACAGGAATTGTGTTGGCGTTTATTGGCTTCATAGGTTTTATCCTATACTTTGTAATAAGGATGAGCACGGATGATCGCGCCAACCACGATTTGGTGACAGAGGAATATTATAAGCAAGAACTGTCGTACCAACAAGAAATAGATGCATCAAGAATCGCAGCGGAGATGAATGCCAATATTACCGTTGAAAAAACAGATGAAGGTCTGATGATTTATTTTCCCGAAAGATTCGACCCTAAAAAAATAAGTGGAACAGTGTCCCTTTACAGACCGTCTAACAAGCATTTGGATTCTAACTTTCCTATAAGTTTATCCAATACACATTTGCTCATACCTGACAATCGCTTGGTGGACGGTCGCTGGGACATTTCCATAAACTGGGAATACGAAGATAATTCCTTTTTACATAAAGAAAAATTGGTGTACTGATTATGTTGACCTCTGCTCTGGTTCTGGGACTTTTAGGTAGCTTGCACTGCTTTGGCATGTGTGGGCCAATCGCCTTTATGTTACCGTTGGACCAGAACAATCAGGTCAAGAAAACCATGCAGTTGTCCATTTATCACTTTGGAAGACTGTTGGCCTATGGCGTAATAGGAATGCTCTTTGGGCTCTTGGGCAAGGGGTTGTCCTTGTTCGGAATACAACAGAAGCTTTCCATTGGTATTGGCGTCCTTATGATTATTTTAGTACTGATTCCCGGGAAATACTTGAATGGACATAAATTTTTGGCGCCAGTTTATTTGATAATAAGCAAGGTGAAATCAAAGCTCGGGGCCGAACTCAAAAAAAAGACGCCCGATACCTTTTTGACCATTGGCTTTTTGAACGGTTTTCTGCCCTGTGGATTGGTGTATATGGCCCTTTTGGGTGCCATTGCCATGGGCAGTCCTTTGGAGGGTGGACTTTACATGATGATTTTTGGCCTCGGAACCGTGCCCCTAATGAGCTTGGTAGTCTATTCCAAAGGGATGTTCAGTACATCGATAAAAGCTAGAATACAAAAATTGATTCCAGTATTTGTGGTGATCATAGGTATTTTGTTTATTGTACGTGGGCTTGGATTGGGAATACCTTATGTTTCTCCAAAAGCTGCCCCAGGAGATACAGTATCGGCGGCCATAGAGTGCCATCAACCCTAAAAATTTAATCCAAAATGAAAATAACATCAGCGGAAGAAGCGGTAGGAATTGTAAAATCAGGTGACCGAGTCTTTTTCCAAGGAGCGGCAATGACCCCCAACGAGTTGATCGATGCCCTCTGTGGGCGTCACCATGAATTGAAGGGTGTGGAGATAATTTCCATACATACCGAAGGGGATGCAAAGTACACCAGAAAACCCTACTGCCATGCCTTTACCTTGAACGCCTGTTTTGTGGGGGGCAACGTGCGGAATTTTGTGAATACGCCCTTGGGCGATTACATCCCCGTTTTTTTAAGTGAGATACCTTGGTTGTTTGCCGATGACTACCTTCCCTTGGATGTGGCTTTTGTACAAGTTTCACCTCCGGACAAACACGGATATTGTTCCTTGGGGGTCTCGGTGGATGTGGCATTGCCTGCGGTGAGAACGGCCAAAAAAATCGTGGCGCAGATAAACCCACAAGTACCCAGAACTCACGGAACGGGAATCGTTCACGTGGATGAAATCGTTTTTGCCACTGAGGTGGACAGGCCCATCCACGCACACCTCCCTACGCAACCCTCGGAAGTGGAACAAAAAATCGGTAGGCATGTGGCATCTCTGATCGATGATGGTGCAACCTTGCAAATGGGAATCGGGAACATACCCAATGCGGTGTTGTCCAATCTGGGAAGCCATAAAAATTTGGGAATCCATACCGAAATGTTTTCTGATGGGGTTTTGCCCCTATTGGAAAGCGGCGTGATCAATGGGAAAGAAAAGACCGTAAAACAAGGCAAAATTGTGAGCTGCTTTGCCGTGGGTTCTCAAAAACTATATGATTTTATAGACGACAACCCGATATGTGATTTTAGAGATTCAGGGTACACCAACGATACGGCCAGAATCCGAAGAAATCCCAAGGCAACGGCCATAAACAGCGCGATAGAAATTGACTTAACGGGCCAAGTTTGCGCGGATACCATTGGTGGGTATCAGTTTTCCGGCGTAGGTGGGCAAATGGATTTTATGCGAGGAGCATCGCTTTCGAAGGGCGGAAAGCCCATTATAGCCATGTCTGCCACCACCAAAAAAGGCGTTTCCAAAATAACACCTTTTTTAAAGCCGGGTGCCGGGGTCACCACAACACGGGCCCATATGCATTATGTGGCCACAGAATATGGCGTTGTAAATCTTTTCGGGAAAAACTTGCAGCAACGGGCCAAGGCTTTGATTTCCATAGCACACCCTGACCATAGGGAGGACTTGGAAAAAGCGGCATATGAAAGGTTTCATGGCTAAAATGAACACAAAAGACCAATAAAAAAAGGGGGCAATTTTAAAATTGCCCCCTTTTATTTGAATTGCACGAAACCAATCAAAAATGCAATCCGTTAGATTTTAAAGGTAATTACCGGGGCTTCTGAATGGTTGGCAATATCTTCGCCAATACTTCCCATAAAGAAGTGTGATAGGCCCCTTCTGCCGTGGGTTGGTATACCAATAAGGTCGGCACCGATCTTTTTACTAAAGTTTATCACTCCTTTTTCAACGGTGTAGTCGTTAAAAACCTCAACTTCCACTCCTAGATTGGCTTTGCTCAGGAATTTAGAGATTTTGGAATAGGCGTCGTCTGTGCTCATGAACTCGTCCCCGGGAGTATTGATATAGACCAAATGGAGTTTTGATCCCAAAAGCTCGGCCATTTCTTTTGCCTTTTTTAGGGCGGGAACACTTTCTTCCTCAAAATCACTGGCAAAGACAAAGTTTTTTGGGTTGAATTCGTCCGCTTCGTTTCCTTTGATCACCAATACGGGAACATCAGAGGTCCTGACCACTCTTTCCGTGTTGGAACCTATAAAGATTTCCTGCAGGCCATCGACACCATTGGAGCCCATAACAATAAGGTCTGCTTTGTGCTTTTCAGCTACTTCGGCCACTTCACTGAAAACCTTGTAGTGTTTGATTACAGGTGTGACTTTGATTTCTTTTAGATAGGGTTTGTCCAAAAAGTCGGTGAACCTTTGTTCGCCCAATTTGATAAGATGAACCACCTGCTCTTGGGAAATATATCCAGATTCTCCCATAATGGCAGGAGAAAGCTCCAACATATGGAGTACATACAGATCGGCTTTTTGTTGTTTGGCCAAGGCAGCGGCCACTTTTAAGGCTTTTTCAGATTGATCGGAAAAATCAACCGGTACGATTATGCTTTTCATTTTGTTACTTTTTTTAGGTTAAACGGTCATGGAAAATATTCGGGTATCTGGTTTTTTTCTATGCATTTTAAGGTCGAAGGCCATGCTGATGTTTCTCACAAAAGGCCTTCCCTTGCCGGTAACCTTCAGGTTTCTGTTGTCAATCTTGACCAGTCCATCCGCTTCCAATTCGGATAGGTTGACCAAAATATTGTCAAAATTGATGACCTCTTCTTCCTCAGGCTTCCAAGTAGTCTCAAACTGGCACATTATATTGAGGATATGTCTTCTCAAGATTTCGTCCTCTTCATTTAAAATATGTCCCCTAAAAATAGGGATAACTCCATGTGAAACCAAATTTTGATATTCTTCCACGTTCTTAACGTTTTGGGCAAATCCGTACCAACTATCACTGATACTGGAGGCTCCCAGACCGACCATAAGTGTGGTTTTGGATGGGGTGTAGCCCATAAAATTTCGATGTAGGGTACCATTTTCCAAAGCCTTGTGCAAACTATCTGTCGGTAAGGCAAAGTGGTCCATGCCCACATCTTTATATCCAAACTGGCTGAGCATTCGTTTGCCCATTTCATATTGGGCTTTTTTCTCAATTGAGGATGGAAGGTCCTCCTCTTTGTAGCCCCGCTGGCCATTTCCTTTTAGCCAAGGCACGTGGGCATAGCTGTAAAATGCTATTCTGTCCGGTTTTATGGCATTGGTCTTTACAATAGTGGTCTCCACATCGGAACTATCCTGGAACGGTAGGCCGTAGATTATATCGTGTCCCACTGAGGTATATCCTACTTCCCTGGCCCATTCCGTAACGTTTTTTACATTTTCAAAGGGCTGAATTCTGTTTATGGCCCGTTGTACGGTCAAGTTGTAATCCTGCACCCCAAAGCATACCCTTCGAAACCCAACATCGTAAAGTGCCTGTAAGTGTTCCTTTGTAGTGTTGTTGGGGTGTCCCTCAAAGCTAAACTCAATATCATCCACTTTTTTGCTGAGACGTACAATGCCGTTGATCAACATTGTAAGGTTTTGTGGGGAAAAGAACGTAGGGGTCCCTCCTCCCAAGTGGAGTTCCTTGATCACAGGTTTGGTTCCGATTAAATCTACGTAAAGCTCCCATTCCTTTAATACTGCCGAGATATACGGTCCTTCCACTTCATGTCGTTTTGTGATGCGTTTGTGACAACCACAAAAAGTACACATACTCTCGCAGAAGGGTAGGTGTATGTAGACACTGATGCCCTCATCCGGACTTTCACCGAATGCTTTGAGCACACTGGACTTCCATTTTTTTCCTGAAAAACTTTCAATGTCCCAATAGGGCACAGTAGGATAACTCGTATATCGAGGGCCGGGAACATTGTATTTTTGAACTAATTCGCACATAAGCTGCATACCTTTTCATTATAGTTCAAAATTACTTTTGATGGCTTGCAAAAAACATGATAATTGTCAGTATTGGCATTTAATGCACAAACGGCCCAACTTTGGATCCCCTGATGGCAATCATGTTTTTCCATTTTCCAATATTGTAACTTTATAAGGTTGAGCAAAGCTCTTAAACATTGATTCCATGGGAGAACATATCAAAGAAAGCTTATTTAACGAGGAAGAACGAAAGGTGTTCGTGCAAAATTTGATTGATGATATCCAAGCCTTGGAGGACATGATTCAAAATGGATTGATTGAAGATGATATCGTTCGTATTGGGGCTGAGCAGGAAATGTGTCTGATCGACGATAATTATAGACCCGCTTCCAACTCCTTGGATATTTTAAGGGATTTGGATGATGACCACTACACCACAGAATTTGCAACCTATAATATCGAGGCAAATCTGGATCCGTTCAAACTTGATAAAAATTGCTTCCGTGCTATGGAAGACCAATTGGCGGAACTGGTGGAAAGGGTAAAAAAAACAGCCGGAGCACATAACACAAAAATTTTGTTGGCAGGAATTCTCCCTACCATAAGCACTGACGAAATCGGTATGGATTACATGACACCTATCCCGAGATACTATAGGATCAACGAGGTGTTGAAGGCCTGGAGAGAGGGTGATTTTACAGTAAGGATCAAAGGGGTGGATGAATTATCCTTGCATCACGATTCTATTCTTTTTGAAGCGTGCAACACAAGTTTTCAACTCCATTTACAGATACCTCCGGAAGATTTTGTCAAAAGTTATAATTGGGCGCAGGCGATTTCGGGCCCTGTTTTGGGGGTGTGTTGCAATTCTCCCTTACTTTTGGGAAAAGAGCTGTGGCGAGAAACTCGGATTGCCTTGTTTCAGCAAAGTTTGGACACCCGTATTTGGACCAAGGCCTTAAGGGAAGAAGTGGCACGAGTGGGATTTGGCGAACGATGGCATAAAAATTCCGCGACCGATATTTTTAAACAGGATATATCCACCCACCGCATTGTATTGACCAAACCTATCCAAAACAATTCCTTGGAACTGCTGCAAAATAATGAAATCCCAAAGCTGGAGGCCCTAAGCTTGTTCAATAGTACAGTATATCGCTGGAATCGTCCGTGCTTTGGAGTGGGTAACGGAAAACCACATTTGCGGATAGAAAACAGATATATTCCCGCAGGCCCCACAATAATAGATGAGATGGCCAATTTTGCTTTCTGGGTAGGACTTATGGCTGGCAGACCCAAGAAGTATGACGATTTACCTGGCCTGATGGACTTTAGAACAGCCAAACTCAATTTTTTACACGCAGCTACAAGTGGCAGGCATGCCATGTTCTCTTGGATGGGAAAAGAGATGACCGCAAAGAAAATAGTTAAGGAAGAACTCTTGCCCATTGCATACAAGGGCCTGCGAAAATTCAATATTGATGAAGAGGATATCTCGAGATTGCTGGGAGTTATTGAAGAGAGGGCGAAAGGCGGCACAGGTGCAGAATGGCAAATCCATAATTTCAGGGAACTTTGTAAGCAGATAAAACTGGACAGTGCCATTGTACAATTGACCAAGTCGATGTACAAGAACCAGCAGTCCAACAAGCCTGTGCACGAATGGAAACCTATAGATAAGATGATGGAGACAAGGGACTCCTTCCGATGGGTAGGGCAAATTATGTCCACAAAACTGGTGAAGCTTTATGAAGAGGATTATGCCAATTTGGCCTTGGCCATTATGCAATGGAACAATATACACCATCTCCCGGTAGAAAATGGAAAAGGCGAGTTGGTGGGCTTGCTTACCTGGAGCCATATAGCAAAGTTTGAAAAACTGGACAAGAAAGAAGCAAGAGTGTCCGATATTATGGTGAAAGATGTAATCAGTGTATCTCCCAAAACAGAGATAGCAACCGCAAAAGATATAATGAAAGAACACAAAATAGGTTGTTTACCGATATGTGTAAATACCCATATTGTGGGTATAATAAGTAAAGTAGATTTGTAAAAGTATGACACTGGTCCATAGCGAAGCACTGGATAAAACCATAAAGATAGGTAGGGTATTAGACCATATCCAAGGCAAGGAAGGTGGTCCCACCGTTGTGTTTTTTGGAGGGATCCATGGCAACGAAACTGCTGGCATCTTTGCTTTAGAGCATGTTTTTGAAGAAATCAGGGAGAAGAGGTTGGAGGTGAACGGACACGTCTTTGCGGTATCTGGGAATTTAGGAGCTTTGGAGACCAGACAACGTTTTCAAAAGGAGGATTTGAACCGGATTTGGTTGACCGAAAGGATAGAGCATATTGTCAAGCAGGAGAAGATGCATCATTATGAGGAAGACGAGCTTTATAAGCTTTTTATTCTGCTCCAGGATATTCTGGAAACAGGTACACCTCCTTTCTATTTTTTGGATCTTCATACCACATCGAGCACCACATCGCCCTTCATAGTTCTTAATGATAGCTTGCTGAACCGGAACTATGCATCAAACTATCCCTTGCCCATTATTTTGGGAATTGAAGAGTATTTAAAAGGAGCCTTGTTGAGCTATATCAATGAGCTTGGCTATGTATCCCTTGGTTTTGAAAGTGGTCAGCATGAAGATGAAAGGGCAGTGCAAAATTGTATTGGATTTATTCGCTATTCTTTGGCGCTTACCTCTTCAGTGGGTGGGTTGGAGCAAGATTTGAACAGCTTAAAGGATAAAATAGCACAATCCAGTAGTGTTCCCAATAGGTTTTATGAAATATACCATCAGCATGATATAGGCCCGGAGACCAGTTTTAAAATGTTCCCGGGTTTTGTCAATTTTCAGATTGTGCCCAAAGGGACAAGCTTGGCCCTAGTTGATGGCGCAACACTGAAAGCGACCAAAAAACGACAGCTTTTTATGCCACTTTACCAAAAACAAGGAAACGAAGGATTCTATTTCATACGATCGATTCCAAACATATGGTTGTGGTTGTCCAAAGAATTGAGGAGGTTTAAGATAGATCATCTTTTGGTAAAGCTACCTGGAGTTCAATGGACGGATGAAGCCAAGGACACCCTATTGGTAGATCAAAGAATTGCCCGTTTTTTTGCCAAGTCTTTTCTTCATTTGTTGGGCTATCGTGCAAGAAAGTATGATAAAGCCCACCTGACCGCCAAAAATAGGGAGAGAGCCTCAAAACAAAAGGAATACATTAAGGCGACTTGGTACAAAACATAAAAAAGGCCCAAGTCAATCCTTGAGCCTTAATTTTGGTTATGATTAGGTTTTTAGTTTTGCATAATAAAGTTAATTGGAATACTATATTTCACACTTACTGCCTTACCTCTTTGTTCACCGGGTTTTACTTTGGGCAATGCGGCGATGATTCTTGCTGCCTCTTGTTCCAATAGTTTGTCCGGTCCTCTTTTTGCTATACCGACCACTCTTCCTCGTGTATCTATTACGAACTGTACATAAACTCTACCTGTGATTCCCATTTCCAGAGCGGAGGGAGGATAGTTAAAATTAGCTTTTATGTGTTCTTGCACTTTTTCGTTAAAACAAGCTTTACGCTCGGCCTGGGTTTGTAGGTCCTCACATCCGGGAAAAACAGGTACATGTTCAATAACTGCAAAGGGTACCACAACATCTTCTTCGACTTCCTCCACATCCACATCTTCTATCCTTACTACCGCATCTTCGATAAAGGTTTCTTGGCTACTTTCGGTACTTTCGATTATGGTTTCTTTTACATCTTCCACGTCCTCCACGATTTCGATTACATCCGGTGCGGATGGCGGGGGTGGGGGCGGAGCAGTTCGGATCATTTCGGTAATAGGTACATCTTCCTTAAGTTCGTCGGTTAATTGTACAACTTCAGAAACTTTGGATTCCTCTTCATAGAACTTAACTTCGAAGGATTGCCATGTAATGAACAATACAGAAGTAAGTCCTATCATAAAATAGAGACTGCTGTTGCGTCCTATTTCTACGTTTGGGTTCTTTTTTGGTTTCATGACTTCTAGTATTAACTATGTTAAAGGTACCTTACTTCGAAATCAGAAAATATGATAATAATCAGGTTTTAAGGATGTTGTTGGCCAACTCTATTAAGATTGCCGTCTTTTGAGCCTGAATTTAGGGCCAGATTTTTTTTGGTGAGATCAATATTGAAAGATAGGCTCAGTCTTATCATATCCTCACTGTATTTATCAAAGCTTCGGTTAAAGTATCCAATATCCGCTTTTAAACTTGGAGTGATCTGACGCCCCACACCAATAAATATCCTGTTTTGGCTATATGCTTTTCCTTCTAAATTAAGAAACAGCTCATCAAAGGCCTTAAAGTAGATATCCTTATAAATAGGCCTTACAAATTGAAGCCGATACCTAATCCTGTTGTTTACTTTGGCATTTGCTGTGTTAATGAGCCTTCTGTTTTCAAAACGAAGTCGATGCGCCAGGGAGTTGTCGCTGAACTTATTTTTTAAGGTATATTCTCCGTATATCCAAAGTTGGTTGGTGTTGACCACGTCGTTGGGCTCCAAATAAGAGTTGGAATTGAGTATGGCAAAACCACCGGTAAAAGAGGAAGCTTTACTTATTTTATAGGATGCCCCGGTTCTAAAAAAGAAAAATCCATATTTGTCCAGCATTTGGTGGTGCCGAATAATTCCAACGGCAGGGATGCTCCAATCTTCATGGATTTTGGCCGTGCCGCAGAGCACAAGCCAAGACCCATAGTCATTTTCCTCTGAATTTTGAGCAAGACCGGGTTGGGCGAGAACAAGGGTGAATACTATGGAACAAAGCAAACCAGAAGAAAACCTTTTGAGCTCCATAATCCGCGGTTTTAGATTGTTGGAGTACAAAGGTTTCTATTAAAATCCATGACATAGTATGATACTTGTCATATATTCACCTTTTAACGTAGATAAGATGTTTTAGGGCTGTTTTTTCTTCTCGTTTTCCCAAATAAGGGCTGCAGCCCCGCAAATGGCGGCTGTTTTTCCTTCCATGGAGGAATGCAGTAGTTTTACTTTTCCCTTGTACACATCCAGTAGGAAACCGTTAAAGTATTTTTCCAATGGCGTCATGATCCATTTGCCGCTATTGGTAAGTCCTCCCATTAAGATAAATGCTTCCGGTTGGGTAAAGGCAGTAAAGTTGGCCAAGGCCTGTGCCATAATGCGTGCCGTATAATCGAATGATTTTAGTGCTATCTCATCCCCTTCTTCAGCAGCTTGGGTAATGTCCTCCCCATGCAGATCATTATAGGCAATGTTCCTAAAACGGCTTTCCACCAAATATTTGCTCTGCATATACATTACGGTGCGTTTTAAGCCCGTTGCCGAAACATAGGCTTCCAACCCCCCTTTTACTCCAAGGCCCGTCAATCTTCCATCGCCAATGGTCATGTCCACATGGCCTAGTTCTCCTGCAAATCCATCAAAACCATCTATAAGTTGACCATTGGCCACAATTCCCGCACCAAAACCGGTACCCAAGGTAATCACAATAAAATCGGTCATATCTCTGGCTCCGCCAAAGAGCATTTCCCCCAACGCGGCGGCACTGGCGTCGTTCATGATACGGATGGGAATATCCAGACGCTGTTTGAGGAGTTTTACCAATGGAACGCTTCCTTTCCACGCGAGATTGCTGGCACTTTCAATGGTACCGTTCTTGCTGGAAGCATTTGGAGCTCCAATGCCGCATCCGATGATGTTGGCATCTGGACCAAAACTTTCTAAAAGTTCATCAACCGTTGATTTTATTTTGTCGAGATAGTTGTCCAAGTTTGGATACTCCTTGGTTCTAAAAAACGTTTTCTCGTAGCATTCACCATGTTCATCCACCAAACCTATCTTGGTCTTGGTGCCCCCAATATCAATTCCAATGACTAAATCCATTTTAAAAGTTGCGTTGTTTTTTCGGTTTCTAAATATAACCAATATGGTATCAATAAAATAACCTGATTGGTTTTTATGATGACGGATTTTTTGGTAATATCAGGGAGAAAAGTAGAAAAGCCTGATTTCTGTCATGTTTTAGATCAAAGGCCGATTCTACTTTTGAATTTAGAATTATAATCAATAAATATATTAGGTATGAGCAGTTTAAATAAAATATTAATTCCTTTTGATTTTTCCGAAGCATCAGTCAACGCTTTGGAGTATGTGGTAAATTTTGTCGGAACCGAAAGATCAACCAGTATTCTAGGGCTTTACGTTGGTGCGATGCCAATCAGTGAATCGGATAATGAAAAACTGGAAAAGGATTTTTCGAAATTATTGGATTCTTTTGGAGTAAAGTTAAAAGTGGCCCCTGAATTTATTACCGCTACGGGAGATGTTATCAGTACCATTCTGGCCGCACAAGAAAAGAGCAATGCCGATTTGATTATGATGGGGACCATGGGCGATAAAATTACCGATGAAGCCATTACCAACACCTCAAAATTGGTATTGAAGGCCAATTGCCCCGTTATCTCAATTCCTTATGGAACAGGCATACAAGAACCAAAAAACATTGCCTTGGTGATGGGCGGTGAAAAAATTGATGACAAAGAGGTTTTGGGCACTCTGTTGGATTTGGCCAGAACTTTTGACGCCAGGGTGCATGTGCTCACTATATACAAGGATTCCATTTATGATGAAGAGGCCGTAAAAGAATCCAATGAGAACTTGTTGGAGTATTATCTGGAGCATTTTTATGCCGATCATACCTTTACAAAAAATGAAGATATAGAGCAGGGTATCTTGGATTACATCGAAGAGAAAAATATTGACCTGTTAACTATATTGCCACGTAACCATACCGAAAAAACTACCCCATCGGAGGGTAGGCTAACAAAACTGTTGACCCTGCATTCCGAGATACCGGTGCTTGCCTTGGACTAACCTTTTTAAAATTTTAGCATGCTGCCACTGCTGATTATTCTAGGTATTACGATTGTATTGTTTGTTTGGGGAAAGTTTCCGCCCGATGTTGTGGCGCTCATGGCCATGCTCTCGCTCTTTCTCACGGGCATTTTGGATTTGAGCGAGACCTTGGCGGGTTTTAGCAATCCAACGGTAATTATGATAGCCGCTCTTTTTATTATAGGAGAGGGGCTGTCCAGAACGGGATGGACCGCCATGGCGGGACAATTTTTTGTAAAATGGGCAAGAAAAAATGTATCCCGATTATTGGTCATAGTGACACTGGGCTCCAGTTTGTTGTCCGGTTTTGTGAGCAATACGGGAACCGTGGCGGCCTTACTTCCGGTAACGGTAACCGCTGCTTGGAACGCAGGTACGTTGCCCTCAAAATTATTGATTCCCGTAGCTTTCGGATCTAATACGGGTGGATTGCTCACGTTGACCGGTACGCCGCCAAACATTATTGTTAGCAACGCCTTGGTGCAGAATGGATTTACCGGTTTTTCGTTCTTTGAGTTTGGACTGATCGGAGTACCTCTCTTGATTATTTCAGTGCTTTACTTTAGGTATGTTGGGCACAGATTGTTACCCTCGCACAGGACCAAGAACAAGCCTATGGCCATAGATCAGGAAATGCACAAGTGGATAGAAAACTACAGCATTGGCGATAATCTATACCGGTTGCGTATTCGTTCCATGTCACAATTTATCGATACCAAAATAGGCGATTGGAATTTTGAGAGCGAACACAAGGTTTCGGTAATGCGCTTAAAGCGAAGGCACCCCAACAAACTCCATAGAATCCCTCAGTTTGTGGAAATGCCCGGATTGGATACCGAAATGCGTTATCATGACATCATTACCGTCAAAGGTGAACCCGAAGATGTGGATAAGTTTGTGATTAATTTTCATTTAGGGGTTATCCCGCTAAAACCTGAAAAAGACTTGCTCAAAAAAGAGTTGATCAATCAGGAAGTCGGGATGGCGGAGATGATCATTACGCCAAAATCCGTGTTTGTGGGCAAGACCATTAATTTGGGGCATTACCTCAGTCAAGCAGGTGTACAGCTTTTGGCCGTGTCGAGGGACAATACGCCGTTAACGGGCAAAATAAAGATAAAGGCAGGAGATGCCTTTGTGATCCGTGGACAATGGGAAAATATCATTGAACTTAAATCCATGTACGAAAATCTTGTAATTTCAGGGAGCCCTGAAGCGTTGGCCAAAAACGTGGATCAATTGACCACAAGAAGTTACATCGCATTGGGAACCTTGGTACTGATGATTTTGCTTTTGGTGTTCAAAATATTGCCTGGGGCCATTGCAGCTCTTGTGTGTGCTGGGATTATGATGCTAACAGGTTGTGTGCCTATTTCCAAAGCCTACAAGGGCATCAGTTGGACGAGTGTGGTCATGATTGCCGCCATGATTCCCATGGGGTTGGCCTTGCAAAAAACTGGTGTGGCACAATTAGCAGCAAATAGTTTGGTGGATACCTTGGGCAGCATTCACCCAGTAGCTTTGTTGGCGGGCATTTTCTTGTTGACTGCTGCCTTTAGCCAAACCATAAACAATTCAGCAACAGCGGTATTAATGGCGCCCATAGCGATAATGGCATCCATAACCTTGGGAGTTTCACCAAAGCCCTTTATGATAGCCGTCGCCATAAGCGCATCAACCGCATTCTTGACGCCTGTGGGTACCACGACTAATGCCATGGTAATGGGAGCAGGTGGATATAAATTTATTGATTACGTAAAAGTGGGCGGACCTTTGCTCCTACTTTTCTTTATAACAACATTAGTATTGGTTCCATGGATATGGAGCTTCTAACCATTAAAAATAATAGATATGAGCACAACCAAAGACCTGAGCAAATATGGATTGAAAAATGTCCAAGCACAATGGAATCTTAATGCCGAAACTTTACAAAAACTAACCCTTGAAAAAGGTATGGGCGTTGAGACTGAAAACGGTACCCTTTGCGTTAACACAGGTAAGTTTACCGGTAGATCTCCAAAAGACCGTTTTTTGGTAAAAGATGATTATACAAAAGATAAAATTTGG
The DNA here is from genome assembly GCA_963677115.1 of uncultured Allomuricauda sp. Lineage (GTDB taxonomy): Bacteria > Bacteroidota > Bacteroidia > Flavobacteriales > Flavobacteriaceae > Flagellimonas. Next base: position 804,616 of record OY781874.1, on the reverse strand, counting down.
TGGGGTAGGATCAACAAGCCCATATCTCCCGAAAATTTTGATCAATTGTATGATGAGGTTACCAACTATCTCGATGGCAAAGAAGTTTTTGTACGGGATGCCTACGTGTGTGCCGATCCCAAATATAGAATGAATGTAAGGACCATTACCGAATATCCTTGGTCCAACTATTTCATTAAAAATATGTTCTTGCGCTTGGATGAAAGCGAACTCGATAATTTTGAAGAAGAGTGGCTCGTTTTGTGCGCTCCGGGATATGAGGCACAAAACCCATCCGAATATGGCATTTTAAGCGGAAACTTTTCCATACTCAACTTTACCAAAAAAATTGCTTTGGTGGCCGGTTCTGCATATACAGGGGAAATGAAAAAGGGGATATTCTCAGCACTGAACCTTATCCTTCCTACCGAAAAAGAGGTGCTCCCGATGCATTGCTCCGCTAATGTGGGCCAAGAAGGCGATACTGCCATTTTCTTTGGATTGTCAGGTACGGGAAAGACCACTTTGTCCGCCGACCCGGACAGGAAATTGATCGGGGACGATGAGCATGGCTGGACCAAAGAGGATACCATCTTTAATTTTGAAGGAGGATGCTATGCCAAGGTGATTGATCTTTCCGAAGAAAAGGAACCTGATATTTATCGGGCCATCCGACCTGGTGCCTTGTTGGAAAACGTAGTGTTCAAAGAAGGCACAAAGGAAGTGGATTATTTTGATAGCACCATCACACAAAATACAAGGGTGAGCTATCCTATTTTCCATATCGATAATATTCAGGAACCTTCTTATGCATCCAATCCTACAAACATCTTTTTCTTAACTTGTGATGCCTTTGGGGTGTTGCCCCCGGTTTCCAAACTGACCCCTGGTCAAGCGGCTTATCATTTTATTTCGGGCTACACGGCCAAAGTCGCTGGGACCGAGGCAGGTATTACCGAGCCGGTCCCATCGTTTTCGGCATGTTTTGGAGAGCCTTTTATGCCATTGCACCCAACGGTCTATGCAGAAATGTTGAGTGAGAAAATGAAAGTCTCCGGGGTCAATGTATGGTTGGTGAACACTGGATGGAGCGGAGGACCTTACGGAGTCGGTTCAAGAATCAAGCTTAAGTATACAAGAGCCATGATTTCTGCTATTCTCGAAGGTAAATTGGACGAAGTGGACTTTGATATCCATCCAATTTTTGGACTGCACATGCCCAAATATTGCCCAGGGGTGCCTACGGAGATTTTGGACCCCATGAACACTTGGTTGCAAAAAGGAGCGTATGTGAGCAAAGCCATTCAATTGGCACATTCGTTTCACATCAACTTTGATAAATTTGCAAGTCAGGCTTCGGATGAGATTATGAACGGTGGACCGCTCATCGATTCGCACCATAGCTTGGCAGAACATTTTTAAGAAACAGTAAAAGTGAGCGACATAAATAAATTTGATATAGAAAGTTTAGGGGAGCCCAAGTATAAGTCTCCCCTTCAACTTAGTACCGTAAAGGGCGATCGTATTTTTAATTTTGTAAGCGAGTCCGATCGATTGGTGTTCGACCTCTCCATGGACTATTACAATAGATGCTTGAATGAAGGAGCGTCTCCTGTTTGCATGGAAAATGCAGGGCCAAGACAGGATATTTTTTTTGATGCAAAAAACACTACCGCAGCAATAGTTACTTGTGGAGGATTGTGTCCCGGCATCAATAATGTTATAAGAGGTTTGGTCATGGCGCTGCATTATTTCTATGGCGTCAAGAAAATCATAGGAATACCTTATGGCTATGAAGGGCTTAATCCTGAAAAAGGACATGACCTGGTCGGGTTGACACCGGATAAGGTCAAGGATATCCATCAATTTGGGGGGACATTTTTAGGGTCTTCCCGTGGCGGCCAAGATGTGTCGGTAATGGTGGATACGCTCGAAAACAATAAGGTGGACATGCTTTTTGCCATTGGAGGGGATGGAACCTTGAAAGGAGTGAATGCCATCGGAGAAGAGATTTCCAAAAGAAACGGGAAAATCAGTGTGGTAGGGATTCCAAAAACTATTGATAACGATATTGACTTGATTGATGAGTCCTTTGGGTTTCAAACCGCTTTTGATGTGGCCAGCCCCATTTTAAGGGATGCCCATAACGAAGCCACCGGGGCTTACAACGGTATTTCCATCATCAAATTGATGGGAAGGGACAGTGGTTTTATCGCTGCATCTGCCGCCTTGGCCATGCCCGTGGTGAATTTTGTGCTGATTCCCGAAATGGATTTTAAGCTCGATGGGGAAAATGGTTTCCTTGCGGTTCTGGAACAAAGGCTGCTTCAGAAAAAGCATGCGGTAATCGTAGTGGCAGAAGGAGCGGGCCAGCAACTGTTCAAGGAAAGGCAGATTGTCACCGATGCATCAGGTAATGTACAGCACGAGGATATTGGGGTTTACCTCAAGGAAAAAATATCGGAATACTTTAAAGGAAAGAGTCCGGTCACCATTAAATATATAGATCCGAGTTACATTGTGCGCTGTGCCCCCGCCAATTCCAGCGATAGCGTTTATTGTAGTCGCTTGGCCTACCATGCGGTGCACGGAGCCATGGCCGGAAAGACCAAATTCGTTGCCAGTAGGGTGAACAATAGGTATGTGTACATCCCAATTGACCAAGTGACCAAAAAACGCAAGAAAATTGATGTGGAAGGCGAATTCTGGTTCTCTGTCCTACAGAGTACGGGCCAACCTTTTTTCTTGGGATAAAGGCTTTAACTGACAATTGTCATTAAATAGTATCTTTACCCGTCTTAGATTTGAATATAATCAAAACAATAATCATGGAAGTACACGTTCAATATCAAAAGATGATGACCAGTGAATCATTGACTCAATTATTAATGAAAAAACTGGAAAGTTTGGAAACTAAATACAATTGGTTGATCAAGGCCAACGTGCTCTTTAAAACAGAGAACGATAAAACTGGAGAGGGCAAGATCTGTGAAATAGAACTGAGCGCTCCCGGACCGAGAATTTTTGCCAAGTCCAACACCGATGATTTTGAAAAATCCATGTCCAAGACCATTGAGGATTTGAGAAGGCAGTTGGAAAAAAGGCAGGCAACGTTTGCCACACATTAATATAGTTGGTTCTTGCTGCGCACGAATCTTTAAAATAATCGCGATGAAACTCAAATTAATCGGTATAGTTTTAGTGCTCCTTACGGGATGTTCCTCTACCAAGTTGGTCAGCACTTGGAAAAACCCTGACAACGTGATTTTTGATGCGTATCAGGTGTTGGTCGTAGGAATGGTACAGGACGATGCCATGCGAATGGATTTTGAAAGCAAGTTCGCAGATGCCCTAAAAACCCAAGGAGTGGATGCCGTGCGCAGTATTGACCTTTTTGATGTGGAATTTACGTCGGCCGAAAGATCGGAACAGGAGTTAAAAGAGGTAGAGCAGCAATTATTGGACAAGGGTTTTGATGCTATCCTCATTACCAAAATCGTAGGCTCCGAAAACAGAAGAACCTTTCAAGAACGGGTCAACAATATTGATAACATGATCGTTCGTTTCAGTAATGATTACCTCGAGCATCAAAATATATATTACAACCCTGAGTACTACGATAGCTTTAACGTATACCATTCGGAGACATCGCTCTACTGTATATGTATTGGAAAGGAAATAGAACTCGTTTGGAGGGGCGATGTGGATGTAACGGAGCCCGAAAATGTGAACAAAACCATCGACTCCTATATTAAATTGGTCACAAAGTCAATGGGAGAGCAAGATGTAATTTTTAATTAGAAAGTCCCATTGCTTCCAAAACACCTAGAAAATCCAATGCAATCAACACAGGGATTGCTATTAAGATTACAATCAATATAAAAACCATGATTCGTAAAAAACCGACCATGAGTTTGTTTCCTATGCTAATTTCATCTGTCATAATAGTGTAATTTATAACAATTTAAGAAAATATTTGCACATTTCCTTTAACGTCTATTCCGCTATTCGATTAACGGATGATTTATAGGCATATGGTGTTGGAAGCGTTATTCGGTGTCTCCCTTTTTTTTGCTGAGCAGTTTTCCAAGTTCCTCCAAGGTAATTCCCTTGGTTTCCGGCATCATAAAAATGACCCAAAGTAGTTGCAATACCATCATAACCGCAAAAAAGATGAAGATAGGCCAAGGATTGTCCTTGAATATCCCGATTTCAGCATCTAAAAATGTAGGGGTGAGCAAAGTGATCAAGGCCGCGAACACCCAGTGCGTTCCGGTACCCCAAGACTGTCCATAGGAACGAACTTTGTTGGGAAATATCTCTGATATAAAAACCCATATTACGGCTCCTTGTCCTACTGCGTGCGACGCAATAAATATCAAAATAAAGGTGAGCAACAGTACAGAGCCGGCTCCTGAATAGAAACACCATCCCACCATGGCCAAACTCACAATGTATCCGATGGAACCAATGTACATGAGCTGTTTTCTGCCAAGTTTATCGATAAGGGATATGCCGACAAAGGTAAAGATCAAATTAATTACCCCAATGGATATGGAACTAAATAGCGATTCACCAGACGCCAATCCCGCTCGTTCCAAAATTTCCGGAGCATAGTATAGTACAAAATTTATCCCCGATAATTGATTGAAGAAGGCAATTAAAAAAGCCAGTACCAAAGGTTTATTATACTTTCCGGAGAACAGGCCGTCGCTATTCTTTTCTTTGGTCTCGACTATGGCAATTTTAATTTGTTCCAGATGAAGAGAGGCTTTGTCCTTGGCTATGCCCAATAGGGTTATGGACTCGATGACCACGGCATCGGCTCTATCTTTCATCAAGAGCCATCTGGGGCTGTTCGGAATTTGAAATACCATGACGGTGTAAATGAGCGCAGGAAGGCCCTCGATGCCCAACATCCAACGCCAAGCTATGCTTTCGTCAAAAATTATCCCGATGAGGTAATTGGAGATGAACGCGATCAAAATCCCAAAAACGATATTGAATTGGTACATGGCCGTAAGTCTTCCCCTTGTTTGTGCCGTAGAGATTTCCGAAATGTACACCGGAGCGGCCACGGATGATGCCCCGACACCAATACCGCCGATGAACCTGAACAACGAAAAGCTGTAAGGTTCGGGCGCAAAGGCAGAACCAAGGGCCGATGCAAAATAAAGCACGCCTATCCAGAACAAGGTTTTTTTTCTGCCCAATCGGTCCGTGGGAATTCCTCCAAACAGCGAACCAAGAACGGTACCCCAAAGTGCCATGGACATAATAAAAATGCCATGGAAAGTAAAAATGGAATCGCCCAAAAACCAATTGGTGTCCCATATTTCCTTTATGGGCTGGTTGGCACCTGAAATAACTACTGTATCAAACCCAAACAAAAAGCCCGCTAGGGCCGCTGTCAATGAAATTCTAAAAATACGCTTGTCCATGGAGGATGAATTTTGCTAAAGCTAACCAAATTTTATAAAATTTTGGAGATATGCTTCATGATCAATTCGGAAGCACCTCTGTTGGCGTTGATGTAATCGGCGTTGATATCTCCGATTTTTTTAATGGAAATAGGATTGTTCAATAGGTCTCCCATCAAATTGTTAAAACTGTCCTGGCTTGAAACCGGAATAACACCTCCTTCTTTGACCAAGTCCTCCGCTTCCTTAAACCCTTCAAACTGCGGCCCAATGATTATCGGAATACCAAAAACGGCAGGTTCCATGGTGTTGTGCAATCCCGTGGCAAAGCCACCCCCGACGTATGCAATGTTGGCATAGCTATAAATTTTGGTCAACAATCCAATGGTGTCTATAATGAGAATATCGATTTCCTTGAGGTTTTGGTTCCCCAATTCGGAATAGCGCACTGCGGTTTTTTTGAGCAGCAAAGTGATTTTATCGATATGGGAAGCCTTTATTTCATGTGGGGCGATCACGAACTTTATCTTTTCAGAAGTGTTGTTGATGTAATCGATCAAGATTTTTTCATCCTCTGGCCACGTACTACCGGCAACCAAACACAATTGATTGTTCTTGAAACGGTCCATAAAATCCAAATGGTTGTCTCTTTGCAATATTTCAGAAACGCGATCTAACCGGGTGTCCCCGCCAACACTGGAATTGCTTATTCCGATGGACTCCAAAAGTTTTTTCGATTTTTTATCCTGAACAAAATAATGGTCGAATTTCCTCAAACTCCTGCGCATGAACCCACCAAAGGATTTAAAATAGACCTGCCGCCGGGAAAAAATGGCGGAAACCAAAATAGCGGGAATGTTTCTTTTCTTGAGATGATACAGGTAATTGGGCCAAACTTCGTACTTGACAAAAATGGCCAATCGGGGATTTACAATATTTAAAAAGTGCTTCACGTTGGATTTATTGTCCATGGGCAGGTATACCACCACATCGGCAGCCGAGGTGTTTTTTTTGACCTCGTAGCCCGAAGGTGAAAAAAAGCTAAGAACCATTTTGTGTTCGGGATATTTGGAGCGCAATCGTTCCAAAATGGGAAGTCCTTGTTCAAACTCGCCAAGTGAGGCTACGTGCATCCAGATGGTTTTGTCCGTGGGGCCGAGCTGCTCTTCCAGCATGGAAAAAGTTTGCTTTCTGCCTTGCACGAACAGTTTGATCTTGGCATTGAAAAGTGCAATCACTTTAAGGCCAAACCACGCAATGTTGATCAATATGTTGTAAATAAAACGCAAGGGCATCATTTTTCGCTAAAATACATTCTTTCGGTCAGAGACCATTATGGCATCTTAATTTCTTAATTTTGACATATTAATTTATTCGGATGAAAAAAATTCAAATGGTTGACCTTAAGGGTCAATATGAAGGTATAAAAACCGAGGTCAACGAAGCTATTGCGGAAATCTTGGATTCCTCGGCGTTTATAAATGGTCCCCATGTGCAAGCCTTTCAAAATGAGTTGCAGGAATATTTGGGCGTGAAACACGTGATTCCATGCGCCAATGGGACGGATGCGCTACAAATATGTATGATGGGCCTTGGATTAAAACCGGGCGATGAGGTGATTACGGCCGATTTTACCTTTGCCGCTACCGTGGAAGTGATCGGTCTACTGCAATTAACGCCTGTTTTGGTGGATGTGGAGCCCGACACCTTCAATATAGATGTGAAGGCTGTTGAAAAGGCGATAACACCAAAAACAAAGGCCATCGTGCCCGTTCATCTTTTTGGACAATGTGCCAATATGGACGAGATCATGGACTTGGCCAAAAAGCATGATTTATATGTTGTTGAGGATAATGCCCAAGCCATTGGCGGTTCCTATTTTTCCAAGGATGGTTCCAAGCAAAAAGCGGGAACCATTGGTCATGTTGGGGCAACCTCATTTTTTCCTTCCAAGAATTTGGGGTGTTATGGCGATGGTGGAGCCATTTTTACCAACGACGATGATTTGGCGCATATTATCCGGGGTATTGTAAACCATGGGATGTACAAAAGATACTACCATGATGTAGTAGGGGTAAATTCACGTTTGGATTCCATTCAAGCCGCTGTATTGCGGGCAAAATTGCCCAAATTGGATTTCTACAACCAAAAACGCTGGGAGGCGGCATCAAAATATTCGGAGGCTTTTAAAGGACAGGAGCATATTGTTGTACCAAAAATATCTTGCGGTTGCGGTACCGAAAAAAATGTTTGTGATTGCCATGTATTCCATCAATATACCTTGAGGATTACAAATGGGAAAAGGGATGCCCTTGTGCAACATTTAAATGATAATGACGTTCCTTGTGGTGTGTATTATCCAGTTCCATTGCATAAACAGAAAGCCTATGTGGATGAACGATACAATGAAGCTGATTTTCCTGTGACCAATCAATTGGTAAACGAAGTGATTTCACTTCCTATGCATACCGAGTTGGATGATGAGCAGATTGAATACATAACCAGTTTGGTAATCGACTTCGTAAACAGATAAAAATGAAAATACTCGTAACAGGTGGTTTGGGGTTTATCGGCTCTCATACCGTTGTTGAACTTCAAAATGAAGGATTTGAGGTGGTCATTGTGGACAACCTTTCCAACTCGTCCATTAATGTTTTGGATGGTATTGAAGCCATAACAGGAAAGAAACCCATTTTTGAAGAATTCGACCTTCGTGATAAGAACAAAGTCCAAGATTTCTTCCAAAAACATAGTGATGTCGCCGGAGTAATTCACTTTGCGGCATCAAAAGCGGTAGGGGAAAGTGTGGACGAACCACTTTTGTACTACGAGAACAATCTTGGTGTGTTGGTCTATATTCTTCAAGAGTTGAAGAAAAAAGGAGGAGCGAGCTTCATTTTTAGTAGTTCCTGTACAGTATATGGCCAGGCCGATGAAATGCCGATAACGGAATCGGCCCCGGTAAAACCTGCTGAATCCCCGTATGGGAATACCAAGCAAGTAGGGGAGGAAATTATTAGGGATACTTGCAAGGTGAGCCAAGAGATCAAAGCCATTGCATTACGTTATTTCAATCCGATTGGAGCACATCCATCGGGTAAAATTGGGGAATTGCCCATTGGCGTGCCACAAAACTTGGTGCCCTTTATCACCCAAACAGGTATTGGTATTCGTGAGCAACTGTCCGTTTTTGGAGATGATTATCCAACGGGGGATGGCACCTGTATCAGGGATTACATCCATGTGGTGGATTTGGCCAAGGCACACGTGGCAGCTTTGCAACGTCTCTTGGGAGATAAAAACGATGCCAACTACGAAGTCTTCAATTTGGGTACGGGAAAGGGGAGTTCCGTATTGGAAGTCATTCAAAGTTTTGAGCGTGTTTCAGGTGAAAAGCTCAATTACAAAATTGTGGACAGAAGGACTGGAGATATAATTCAAGCCTATGCTGATACCAAAAAAGCAAATAAAGTACTTGGATGGAAGGCAAAATCCAGTCTTGATGACGCTATGAAATCCGCTTGGGAGTGGGAAAAGATCGTAAGAAGTTAGGGGTTATAATCCTAAACTGCAATTTGTACGTAAATAGAATATGCTACCCAACTACAATAACAGTTTGGAGTTGCTGGAAGGGGTCCAGCAAGAGCAACTCTATCAAAAACTATTGCTCCAACTCAAAAAGGATTTTGAACTGGCCAATGTGCCCATCAACATTCCTTTGGACATTGCGCCAGAACACCTTAAAAGTACCATCCACGAAAAGGTTTATTATTTGATCGTGGAAAAGTTTCCGGAATATCTCAACCTGTTGTACGTAGTGGATATATCGGAGAAAGAAGTTAAAAAGATAGCTCCGTCAGATGTTGTTGACATTTCGGCGGAGGTGTCCTTTTTGCTCTTAAAAAGAGAATGGCAAAAAGTATGGTACAAGGCCAAATATAGTAGCTGACCTTTGGTCAGACTTTTACATAAATCCCTTTTTTGTCCATAAAGTAGCCTACGACCCAACAGGTTAACATTACCCAGAGCGCAAATAACAAGGAGCCCAGATAGCCGCCAGACCAAGAAATAAAAACGGTGTCGGCAATCCACCTGTAGAGCGATTCCCCATTGATGTCGATGGCGAAAAGAGTGATGACAAATATTTCGGACAACAAATAGATGAACAGGGTGTTCTTGCCAAAAACCTCAAAAAAGTAACTCCAACTCTTGGTTTTTTTCATATCCAGAACGTAAATAAGAATGGCAATCGCAAAAAGGTCGATGCCGCAGGTCAGTAATACAAAAGAGCTTGTCCAAAGTTTTTTGTTGATGGGTAAAATAAGGTCCCACGCCAAACCTGCAAACACCAAGGCGAATCCGAACATCATCAATTTGGCCACCGTTTCAAAATTCTGGCCGTTTTTCTGGATAAATCTACCCGCCAAATAACCAATGATCACATTTACAATAGCTGGCAATGTGCTCAACAATCCTTCGGGATCAAAAGCAATGCCGTTACCGTGGTACATATGATCGCCACCGATAAGCCATTCATCTAGTTTAAGAACTGCGTTACCTTCCAATGTGAGGTCGCCAAAGCCAATTAAGATGAGGTGGTAGCCTACTAAAAAGATAGCGCTCAGCCAGATGACGGTCTTGGTCTTCAAAAAATGGATGATAATAGAGGCAAACATATAGCATAGCGCTATACGCTGCAAAACCCCGAATACCCGAGTTTCGGAAAAAGGTTTCAACTGACCATCATCAAAAAATGGATACCAATACATTAAAAAGCCCAGAAGAAAAATAATTGCCGTACGCTTCAAAACTTTTTTGAAGAATGCGGGATTGCCCATATTTTCATATTTCTTCATGCTAAAACTCATGGAATTTCCCACTACGAACAAAAAAGTAGGAAAAACAAGATCTGTAAGGGTAAAGCCGTTCCATGCGGCATGGCGTAATGGAGCAAAAGTGGTAGCGCCGTTCCCCGGAGAGTTTACAATAATCATTAGGGCAACATCCAGTCCTCTGAAAACATCAAGAGAGAGGTACCTGTTTTTAAGTTTGGACATGTTAGATCGGTTTAGCTGGTCGGTCAAGTTAAATTATTTTTAGTTCCCACTGTTAATTTCAGTTAAAAATTTCATTTTTATTGCTTTACCGTTTATTCTGTGATATAGTTGTAAATTTGAATAAGAATTTCACGGGAATTCAAGCATATAAATGCTAAAACCCGTATTTTTGACAAAATTTTCCATAAAGTTTTGGAGAAACAGAAAGAATGGACAAATATTCATTTTTAAATGCTGCGCACACATCGTTTTTTGCGGAGCAATACGAAAAATATCTAACGAATCCCGATAATGTAGAGCCCAGTTGGAGGGCTTTTTTTCAAGGATTTGATTTTGGTTTGGAAGGTTCCCTCGAAGATTTGGGAATTGAATCCGACAAGGGCGGCATGGTCGTGCTTTCCAATGGACGGAAAGTGGAGATGCCCGAGACCTTGCAGAAGGAGTTTCAGGTCATCCGCTTAATTGATGGATACCGTTCCCGTGGACACCTTTTTACCGAAACCAATCCAGTAAGGGAAAGGAGGAAGTACACCCCTACGCTGGACATTGATAACTTTGGTTTGGCACAAGAGGATCTCGACACTGTTTTTGATGCTGGAAAAATACTGGGTATTGGCCCTGCATCTTTAAAGGAGATCGTCCGTCATCTGGAAAGCATTTATTGTGATGCCATTGGGGTGGAATACATGTACATCCGTACCCCGGAACGCATCCAGTGGATTCAGGATTGGCTCAATAAAAACGACAACCATCCCGATTATAGCCCGGAGGAGAAAAAAAACATCCTCAGAAAATTGAACGAGGCTGTATCTTTTGAAAGCTTTTTGCATACCAAATATGTGGGGCAAAAACGATTTTCGCTGGAAGGTGGAGAATCTCTGATTCCCGCTCTGGACGTAATCGTTGAAAAAGCGGCCGATAAAGGTGTAAAGCAATTTGTGGTGGGAATGGCCCACCGTGGACGCTTGAACGTGCTCACCAATATTTTTGGGAAGTCACCAAAGGACATCTTCAGTGAGTTTGACGGTAAGGATTACGAGGAAACCATTTTTGACGGGGACGTAAAATACCATTTGGGATGGACCTCAAAACGTGAGACCGATTCAGGGAAAATGGTCAATATGAACATTGCCCCGAACCCATCTCACTTGGAAACCGTAAACTCCATTGTGGAGGGGATTTCTAGAGCCAAGCAAGATCGTGACCATGGGGACAATATTTCCGAGGTACTCCCGATTTTGATTCATGGTGATGCCGCTTTTGCTGCCCAGGGAGTTGTTTACGAAACAATTCAAATGGCCCGTTTGGACGGGTATACCACAGGAGGTACCATACATATTGTAGTGAACAACCAAATTGGGTTCACAACGAACTATTTGGACGCAAGGTCGTCCACCTACTGTACCGATGTGGGCAAAGTGACGCTCTCGCCGGTTCTTCATGTGAATGCCGACGATGCCGAGGCCGTGGTACACGCCACAACTTTTGCGCTGGAATATAGAATGCGTTACAAGCGTGATATATTCCTGGATTTATTGGGATACAGAAAGTATGGGCACAACGAAGGGGATGAACCCAAGTTTACCCAACCGTTGTTGTACAAATCCATTTCCAAGCATAAAAACCCAAGGGACATTTACGCAGAGAAATTGATTGCCGAAGGAGTGATCGACGAGAATTACGTAAAAGAGCTCGAAGAAGAATATAAGAATGATCTCGAGGAGGATCTCATGGATTCCCGTAAAATCGAGAAGACCAGAATAACCCCTTTCATGCAAGATGAATGGGAAGGTTTTGAGCAGGTGACCGAAGAGGTAATGTTAAAACCAATGGACACTACCTATGACCTTGAAAAGTTGGATGAGATTGCCAAGAGCATTACCAAATTGCCAGAGGACAAAAAGTTCTTGAGAAAATTGGTGAAGTTGGTAGACGGTCGCCATGCCATGTATTTTGAGGATAACAAACTCGATTGGGCCATGGGCGAATTATTGGCCTATGGATCATTGATCGAGGAAGGTTACGATGTTAGGATGACGGGTCAAGATGTGGAAAGAGGGACCTTCTCGCACAGGCATGCCGTCATCAAAACAGAGATGCACGAAGAAGAAGTGGTGTTGTTGAACGAAATGGGTGATAACCAAAATGGTAAGTTCCATATCTATAATTCATTACTGTCAGAATATGCCGTAATGGGATTTGATTATGGCTATGCCATGGCGAGCCCAAAAACATTGACGATCTGGGAAGCGCAATTTGGGGATTTCAGTAATGGAGCTCAAATTATTATAGATCAATATTTGTCATCAGCAGAGGATAAGTGGAAACTTCAGAACGGATTGGTGCTGTTGTTGCCCCATGGTTATGAAGGCCAGGGAGCTGAGCACTCATCGGCCCGCATGGAAAGATACCTTCAACTGTGTGCCAAGGACAATATGTTTGTGGCGGATGTGACCACTCCAGCAAACTTGTTCCACCTTTTCCGTAGACAAATGAAGGCCAACTTCCGTAAACCTTTGGTGGTGTTTACCCCGAAAAGTTTATTGAGACACCCAAAAGTGGTGTCCACCAAGGAAGAAATGGCCGAAGGAAGTTTCCAAATGGTGATAGATGATGCCGAAGCAAAAGCAAGTAAAGTAAAAACATTGGTCTTCTGCACAGGTAAATTCTATTACGATCTTTTGGATAAACGTGAAGAATTGGAGCGGGACGATGTGGCTTTGGTCCGTGTGGAGCAATTGTTTCCATTGCCGGCTGAAGAAATCAGAAACATTATCAAAAAATATAAGAACGCCGACGATATTGTTTGGGCCCAGGAAGAGCCTCGGAATATGGGGGCTTGGAGCCATATGTTGATGCATTTGGATGAAGCGAAGCAGTTCAGGGTCGCTTCACGTAGGTTCTACGGAGCCCCTGCGGCAGGTAGTGCGGTGCGCTCAAAAAGACGTCATGCCCAAGTGTTGGACTACGTTTTTGACAAGAGTAAGGATAATATGAAAATAAGATAATTCAAGTATAAACTATAATAGAATGGTTTTAGAAATGAAAGTTCCCTCACCAGGGGAATCCATTACAGAGGTAGAAATCGCCGAATGGTTGGTAGAAGATGGAGACTATGTGGAGAAGGACCAAGCCATAGCCGAAGTAGATTCGGACAAGGCAACATTGGAGCTTCCTGCAGAGGAGAGCGGAATTATTACCCTTAAGGCCGAAGTGGGAGACGCCGTAGCTGTTGGGGAGGTGGTTTGCCTCATCGATACAAGTGCGGAAAAACCTGAAGGTTCATCGGGCTCATCCGATAAAAAAGAAGAGACCAAAAAGGAGGAACCTAAAAAAGAAGCCCCGAAGAAAGAGGAGTCCAAAAAGGAAACTTATGCTTCAGGCACTCCGTCACCAGCAGCCAAGAAAATATTGGACGAAAAAGGTATTGAGCCTTCGTCCGTATCTGGTAGTGGAAAAGATGGACGTATCACAAAGGATGATGCTGTAAAAGCTGTTCCTTCCATGGGAACCCCAACAGGAGGTAACCGAGGTGAGAGCCGTTCCAAACTGTCCATGCTCCGCAGAAAAGTGGCCGAGCGATTGGTTTCTGCAAAGAACGAGACCGCCATGTTGACCACCTTCAACGAAGTGGATATGTCCGCAATCTTTGAATTGCGCAGTCAATACAAAGAAGAGTTCAAGAACAAACATGGAGTAAGTCTAGGGTTTATGTCCTTCTTCACCAAAGCGGTGATCAGGGCCTTGGAAATGTATCCTTCCGTTAATTCTATGATCGATGGCAAGGAAATGATCACCTACGAATTCTGTGATATCAGTATTGCGGTTTCAGGGCCTAAAGGTTTAATGGTTCCTGTAATCAGAAATGCAGAGAACCTAACCTTCAGGGGAATCGAATCCGAAGTAAAACGTTTGGCCATACGTGCTAGGGAAGGTGAAATCACTGTGGATGAAATGACAGGAGGTACCTTTACCATTACCAATGGAGGTGTGTTCGGTTCCATGTTGTCCACCCCGATCATCAACCCACCGCAAAGTGGAATCTTGGGAATGCACAATATTGTGGAGCGTGCCATTGTAAGGGATGGAGCCATTGCCATTGCACCTGTAATGTACGTTGCACTTTCTTATGATCACCGAATTATTGACGGTAAGGAATCTGTTGGGTTTTTGGTGGCGGTTAAGGAAGCATTGGAAAGTCCGGAAGAATTATTGATGGACGGAAACGTGAAAAAAGCGTTGGAATTATAAAATAAAGTGCAAGCGATAGGTTCTCGACTGCGCTCTAACTGACAAATGCCTTTACTTTTTTAAGTAAAGGCATTTTTTATCATAATCAATTACGGCCTTTCCTTTTTTAAGGATGTCAGCTCCAATAATGCCATCTACGGGTAGCGCATTGTGCGCTGTTAATGCCTGGTTTACATGGCTGAGGTCAAACAGAACTACTTTTTGCTTTTTGCTTTTCCAGTCCCCAATCTGGATTTTGTTTTTGTTGGAGATCAACGTTTCCATTTCGGTCGCGCCCGCTCCGGCAGCTCTTATATCCGTAGCCTCGGAAGCCATTTCAAAAAACTCTATTTTATCCATGCCTACACAAGTGTTGGATGCTCCCGTGTCCAAAATGAATTTGCCCGAAACATCATTGATGCTTGCACGTAGTTCAAAATGATTGGTTTCGGTCAATACCAAAGGTATTGTGATATAATCTTTGGATTTGAGAAATTTTTTGAGTGAAGCCATAATGATGGATGCCTCCTTGAGGGGACTTTAGGGGTGTAAAATCAGTAACAAAGTTTTGGGGCATCTAAGATAAGCCTATTTTTGCGTTATGATTGAATTCAAATTTAAGAGTCTTGTTGTCCTTGTCCTGTTTATGGCTTTGACAATGTCCTGTAATCAGAAAGATAAGGAGGCTGATATGGAGAAAATCGCTGAAAATTATATCAGCGCCTTAAACAAATCGGACTACAATCGGTTGGCGGGGCTGTTCGCCGATAGTGTCCGGTTCAACGAGATGGAGTATATACGCACCTTCAGTAAAGAGGGCTATCGTTCATTATTTCAATGGGATTCTGTGTTTGCACCGGAATATCAGATTTTGGATATGGCTAAAGAGGGTGAAAAGCTTCACTTGAAAATCTCCAAGACCTGCGATAGAATTCGTTTCCTGCATGAAGCGCCTTTTATTTCCAATGAGATTATGGAAATCAAGGATGGAGGGATACATCGTATAGAAATCGTGGAATATGTTGATTTTAATGATTCCTTGTGGGTCACCAAACGGGAAAAACTGGTCTCATGGATAGATGAAAATCACCCTGAATTAAATGGATTTATTTATGATCAGACCAAAGAAGGTGCAATAAAGTATCAAAAGGCCATGGAATTTTATAAGAACAGAAAGGATTAAATAACCGTTCAAGAAAAATATCAATATTAATGATTATAACCGATACCCATACCCATTTATATAGTGAGGCTTTTGATGGGGATAGAGTTGAAATGATGCAACGTGCCCTGGATGCTGGTGTGAATCGCTTCTTTATTCCCGCAATAGATTCAACGTATACACAATCCATGTTGGATATGGAAACCAGCTATCCGGACAATGTGTTTTTGATGATGGGCCTGCACCCGACCCACGTCAAGGAAAATTATAAGGAGGAATTGGCTCATGTAGAAGAGTGGTTGTCCAAGAAAAAGTTTTACGCCGTGGGTGAAATTGGGGTCGACCTGTATTGGGACAAAATCTTTTTAAAAGAACAGCGGGAAGCATTTGCCTATCAGATTAGATTGGCCAAGAAGTACAAATTGCCCATAGTGATTCATTGTCGTGATGCCTTTGATGAGGTTTTTGAAGTTTTGGAGCAGGAAAAGGGGGAAGACCTTTTCGGTGTTTTTCATTGTTTTACGGGAACTTTGGAACAGGCTCGTCAAGCCTTGTCGTATAATATGAAATTGGGCATTGGGGGAGTGGCCACATTCAAAAATGGCAAAATCGATAAATTTTTGAATGAAATCGACCTCAAACATATCGTTTTGGAAACTGACGCCCCGTATTTGGCCCCGACGCCCTATCGCGGAAAACGAAATGAAAGCTCCTATATAGTTAAGGTGTTGGAAAAACTCTCCTCCATATATAGTATGCCTGAGGAAGAAATTGCTACAATCACTACGGAAAACTCTAAAGAAATTTTCGGAATCTGATTTCATGAAAAAGAAAACCAACATATTACTGATTTATACCGGGGGTACCATCGGTATGGTAAAGGATTACAAAACTGGAGCGCTCAAGGCCTTCAATTTTGGTGAATTGGTGAAAAATATACCGGAGCTGAAGCAATTGGATTGTAATCTCCGTGGTATGTCCTTCGAAGAACCCATCGATTCCTCAAATATGAATCCTGATTATTGGGTCAAAATTGCGGACATCATCGAAGAGTATTATGATGATAATGACGGTTTTGTGGTGCTGCACGGTAGCGATACCATGAGTTATTCTGCATCAGCATTGAGTTTTATGTTGGAGAACTTGGAGAAACCGGTCATCTTTACGGGGTCGCAATTGCCCATTGGGGACCTGCGAACAGATGCCAAGGAGAATTTGATTACTTCCATCGAAATCGCTGCGCTTCGAAAAAAGGAAAAACCGGTGCTTCAGGAAGTAGGATTGTACTTTGAATATAAATTATATCGCGGTAACCGCACCACCAAAATAAATGCCGAGCATTTTGAGGCTTTTAATTCGCTGAACTATCCGCCTTTGGTGGAGTCCGGTGTTCATTTAAAGGTGCACGAGAACTATTTGATCAAAAAAGTGACCAAGAACAAGTCGCTCCAAGTCCATAAAAAGATGGATGATCGGGTGGCGATCCTGAAACTTTTCCCGGGAATCAATCAAAATGTGCTGCAATCCGTGTTAAGTATTCCCGATTTAAAGGCGCTTATCTTGGAAACTTATGGCGCAGGGAACGCTCCAATGGACGAATGGTTTTTAAATGCGATAAAAAAAGCCGTGCAAAATGGATTGCACATAATTAACGTTACCCAATGTTCGGGTGGGAGCGTTTTCATGGGGCATTACGAAACGAGCGAAAAACTTAAGGAGATGCAACTGGTTAATGGCAAGGATATTACAACGGAGGCTGCCGTAACAAAAGCGATGTACCTATTGGGGACAGGGGTTCCCGACAAATTGTTCAAGACAATTTTCGAGACGCCGCTTCGTGGCGAAATGGTGTAAAATTAACGCGTCAAATTTCTATAACTAATAAATTTTTCGTTTATTGGTCGGCCTAAATAGAACAATAGAGAGGTGGCCGAGTGGTCGAAGGCGCACGCCTGGAAAGTGTGTATACACCAAAAGTGTATCGAGGGTTCGAATCCCTTCCTCTCTGCTAGGTATTTTAATTTTACAATTGTAAAATTTTTATATCTTTATATTATTAACTAACTAAATTTAAGTTTAAGTAAAATGAAAAAAATATCCTTTACTCTGGCTGCTGCTGGAATGTTTGTGATGGGAACAACAACTGCATCTGCAGCAATGTTACAAGAAGAAGCTGAAGCCAGCGCTAGCTTCACCCAAGTGTTGAAAGAGCAATTTATCCAAGGGGGTCCTGCCTTTATGGGGATTGTACTTCTTTGTTTGATCTTGGGATTGGCCGTTGCCATCGAAAGAATTATTTATTTGAATTTGGCAACTACCAACTCTACCAAATTGAAGCAACAAGTTGAGGACGCTTTGGCTTCTGGTGGTGTTGAAGCAGCCAAAGAGGTTTGTAGAAACACAAAAGGACCTGTTGCTTCTATCTACTACCAAGGTTTGGATAGAGTGGATGAAGGACTGGAGTCTGCTGAGAAAGCTGTAGTGGCTTACGGTGGTGTACAAATGGGGCAATTGGAGAAAAACGTTTCTTGGTTGTCTTTGTTTATCGCTATTGCTCCTATGCTTGGGTTCATGGGTACGGTAATCGGTATGATTGCGGCCTTCCAGAAAATTGCAGCAGTAGGTAACTTGAGTGCATCTTTGATTGCGGGAGATATCCAGGTGGCGTTATTGACAACCGTATTCGGTTTGATCACAGCGATTATCCTTCAGATTTTCTACAACTATATTATTGCAAAAATCGATAGTATCGTAAACGATATGGAAGACAGCTCAATCGCTTTGATTGATATGTTGGCTGCCCACAAGAAATAATTACGAATTAAAATCTATCGAGAATCATGAATAAAATAGTAAAAATATTGCTCATCGTCATCGGATTGGTAGCGGCCGTACTTTGGTTCTCTCTTCCGTCTGCCGATGATCCAAATGCCATTAATAGTGGTGCAATGAACTTCATGTTCATTATAATGTACATCCTTTTGGCTATTGCCGTGATCACTTCTTTAGTGTTTGGTCTGGCAAAATTGTTTACCACAAAAGGAAGTATTAAGAAAGCCCTTTTTGCCATTGGCGGATTAGCTATTATTGTAGCTATATCTTACGGGATTTCTTCAGATAATATGGCTGTGGTCGAAACAATGTCCGAAAGAGGTATTGAGACCACGGAAGGAACTGTGAAAAACATTGGAATGGGATTGAACGTATTTTTCATCCTTACGCTTATAGCGGTAATTCTAATGATAGTACCAGGTTTGAAAAGAATGTTTGTAAAGTAAAAAGTTGAATTATGCCTAGAAGAAAAGGTGCGCCGGAAGTAAATGCCGGTTCCATGGCGGATATTGCATTCCTTCTGCTTATCTTTTTCTTGGTGACCACCACCATTGAAACAGATGCAGGTTTGGACCGTATGCTACCGCCAATAGAGCCGCCAGAGCAAGATGTTGTGATCAAGCAGAAAAACATTTTTACTGTGAACATCAACAGAAATGGACAACTTTTGGTTGAGGATAATTTGATGGAAATTAAGGATTTGAGAGACGCGGCCACAGCCTTTTTGGAAAACGGCGCCGATGGATCTTGCACTTACTGTAAAGGTAAGAAGGATCCCTCTTCATCAGATAACCCAACAAAAGCGATCATTTCGTTGAAGAACGATAGGGAAACCAAGTATAGTACATACATAACCGTCCAAAACGAGTTGGTAGGAGCGTACAATGACTTGCGTAACCGTGAAGCTCAGCGTTTGTATGGTTCAGACTTTACAACGATGGAATCCAAATATTTGGACCCAGAGACACCATCAAACGTAAGAGATGAACTGAAAGATAAAGTAAAGCGTATCCAAGATATGTTTCCACAAAAGCTTTCAGAAGCAGAAACAACAACCGATTAAAAACTATATTTAATATGGCTAAGTTTACCAAAAAGAAGGAAGGAGATTTACCAGCGGTGTCAACGGCTTCGTTGCCAGATATCGTTTTCATGCTGCTTTTCTTCTTTATGACAGTGACCACAATGAAGGATAGTTCTTTAATGGTTGCCAACACCCTTCCAAACGCTTCGGAAATTAAGAAGTTGGAAAAGAAGGATCGCGTTATTTACATTTATGTAGGGACACCTACTCAAGAATATCAAAAGGTTTTTGGAACAGAACCAAAAATCCAATTGAATGATAAATTTGCCAATGTGGACGAAGTAGGTTCATTTATTTTGGCAGAACGTGCAAAGAAACCGCAAGAACTTCAAAATGTATTGACTACTGCTTTAAAGGTTGATAAAGAGGCCAATATGGGTCTGATTACCGACATTAAGCAACAATTGAGAGAAGTTAATGCCCTTAAAGTGAATTATACCACTTACGAGGGAGATGCTTTTAACAATCTACAGTAGGCAATAGCTTAGATTTAGTGGGAAACGCTCCAAATTTTAATTTGGGGCGTTTTTTGTTTTAAATTGTCGCATGATTCAGTTGTTTTACAAAAATTCGATTATTTCACTTTGTATGCTTTTCTCTGGCTTTGTTTTGGGCCAATCAGCTGCGGATAGCTTACAAATACAACCGGTTGATAGCAAATACCTTGAAGATCAATTTTACGTAGGTGTCGGATATAACTTGTTGTTGAATGGTTCGGATGCGCTGGACCAGCGCAACCTTTCTTATAATCTACAATTTGGGTTTATCAAGGATATTCCGCTCAATAAAAGAAGAAACTTTGGTTTTGGTGTTGGCTTGGGCTACGCGACCAATTCATATTATTCCAATATGGGAGTCACAAAGGACGGTGATGTAAGGATTTATCAGATTGTGGATGATGAGAACTTTAATCGCAGTAAGTTGGAAACACATGCCATAGAACTGCCGCTCGAGATCAGATGGCGTACATCGACGGCAGAAGAGTATAAGTTTTGGAGAATATATGCTGGGGCCAAGCTTGGGTACGTTTTTTCAGGGAGGTCTAAATTAGTTGCAGATGACGGGAATATTTCCTTTTCAAATAGTGATATCGATGCGCTGCAGTACGGCCTTATGCTGAATTTTGGGTACAACACATGGAATATTCATGTGTATTACGGTTTAAACCCGTTATTAAAGAAAGAGGTTTCGCTTGCCGGTGAATCCATCGAACTTAGAATACTCCGGGTTGGACTCACCTTTTATATTCTATAGCCAATATTTTAGGATGATCAATTGGGAACAACATCCCAGGACAAAACCAATAAGCAGTTCATTTTTAGTGTGTGCCTTTAGGTACAATCTGGAGGTGGCCACCATTCCCGTAAATAGGGTGAACAAGCTTATGGCCATGGTAATATTGATTTCAAAATGAATGCTCAATGCAACCATAAAGGTTAAGATACTACCCATGCCCAAAAGATGCATGCTCGTCTTGAATCGGAAAAAGAGTAAAATGATTGCTGCCGTAGTTGCTGTCAACAGGCCAGTAAAGTAATAAAAGAGCTCGTGTACGTAGTTATTGGGTATTACCTTGTACAGTACCATCAAAAATATAATACAACTAATGTAGAGCGGATATTTACGTTCTTGGATGGTTGGTAAAAATATGGAATTGATGACACCGAGATTTTTCAAAATCAGGAAAAAGATGATGGGTATGATCACGGTCAATATAAAAATGGGGAGTATGTTTCCACTTTGCGTCTCCAAGGTACTGTACGGGGCCACTAAAAAATATACTATCGTCCCTCCAATTGGTATAAACAACGGATGGAACAGATAGGATACAATGTTGTATACGTGGCGCATTAAATTTCTTTTCGTAGCCTTGCCACGGGTATATCCAACTGTTCCCGGTATTTGGCCACTGTTCGTCGGGCAATGGGATACCCTTTTTCTTTTAGGATCGTGGCCAATTTTGCATCGGTCAGCGGTTTTTTCTTTTCCTCATCACGGATAACGGTCTCCAATATCTTTTTAATTTCTCTTGTGGATACGTCCTCACCCTGCTCGTTTTTCATGGATTCAGAGAAGAAATCCTTGATCAGTTTGGTGCCATAGGGCGTGTCCACGTATTTGCTGTTGGCTACCCTCGACACAGTGGATACGTCCATATCTATCTTGTCGGCAATATCCTTTAAGATCATGGGGCGCAACTTGCGCTCGTCGCCGGTCATAAAGTATTCCTTTTGATATTCCATGATGGTGCTCATGGTAATATACAGGGTCTGTTGGCGCTGTCTGATGGCATCTATGAACCATTTGGCGGCATCCAATTTCTGTTTGATGAACATGACGGTGTCCTTCTGGGATTTGGACTTTTCCTTGGCATTTTTGTAGCCTTCCAACATGTTGCTGTACTCTTTGGATACATGGAGCTCGGGAGCGTTTCTTCCGTTGAGGCTCAATTCCAGTTCACCGTCCACAATCTTAATTGAAAAGTCCGGTACGATATGCTCTATCATCCGGGTATTTCCTGAATATGAACCTCCCGGCTTTGGATTCAATTTCTCTATTTCGGAAATCGCGTCTTTGAGTTCTTCTTCTGAAATATGATGTTTTTGAATGAGTTTGGAGTAATGCTTTTTGGTAAAATGTTCAAAAGAACGTTCCAAAATGTTGATGGCCAGTTCCACGGAAGGTTTTGGCTCTTTGCGCTTCAATTGTATGATAAGGCACTCGTCCAACGAACGTGCGGCCACTCCAGGAGGGTCAAGGTCCTGAACAATTTTTAAAACATGTTTTATCTTGTCCTCCTCAGCATAAATATTTTGGGTGAATGCAAGATCGTCCATAATGTCTGGAAGAGGTCTGCGTATGTAGCCGCTTTCGTCCACACTACCCACCAAAAATTCGGCAATGGCCCATTCTTCATCATCCAGATAAAAGGTATTGAGCTGATTCAGCAAATATTGTGTAAAAGAGGTGCCAGCTGCATAGGGTACGCTTTTGTCCTCGTCGTCCGCACTGTAATTGTTCGCTTGGGTTCGGTAATCCGGAATTTCGTCATCACTCAGATAGTCATCTATATTGATTTCATCCGTGTCTATGCTTTCATTGTCGTCCGATTCGTCATAGGTGTCTTCGTACATTTCATCCAAAACATCGCTCTCCTCTTTTCCACTTTCCAATGCAGGATTTTCTTCCAGCTCTTGCTTTAACTTTTGTTCAAAAGCCTGTGTGGGCAATTGAATAAGTTTCATGAGCTGAATCTGCTGTGGAGACAGTTTCTGGGAAAGTTTAAACTGTAGATGTTGTTTCAGCATATGGATTGATGATTTACAATCTTACCTTCTTTAAAATAATAAAATCAAATTAAAACTCCGCATTCTGCGGTGTTCTTGGGTAGGGGATTACGTCCCTAATGTTGCCCATACCGGTAGCAAATTGCACCATGCGCTCAAATCCCAGTCCAAATCCACTGTGTACGGCCGTACCAAATTTTCTAAGATCAAGATACCACCAAAGTTCTTTGGCGTCTATATCGAGTTCCTTTATTTTTTGCTCCAATACCTCCAAGCGCTCTTCCCTTTGGGACCCACCTACAATCTCGCCAATGCCAGGGAAGAGTACATCCATGGCACGTACGGTCTTGCCGTCCTCGTTCAATCGCATGTAAAATGCTTTGATGTTTGCTGGGTAATCAAAAAGAATCACGGGACACTTGAAGTGCTTTTCTACCAAGAAGCGTTCGTGCTCACTTTGTAGGTCGGCCCCCCATTCTTCAATAGGGAATTGGAATTTTTTCTTTTTATTGGGCTTACTGTTCTTCAGTATGTCAATGGCCTCGGTGTAGGAGACCCTTTTGAAGTTGTTCTCTACGACGAACTTCAACTTTTCTACCAAAGCCATTTCCGAACGTTCATTCTGGGGTTTGCTCTTTTCTTCATCCAAAAGACGTTTTTCCAAGAATTCGAGATCATCTTGGCAATGGTCCAGCACATATTGAATAATGTACTTGATAAAATCCTCGGCTAGGTCCATGTTCATGTCCAGGTCATAGAAGGCCATTTCGGGCTCTATCATCCAAAATTCTGCCAAGTGGCGCGAGGTATTGGAGTTCTCTGCCCTAAAGGTGGGGCCAAAGGTGTACACTTTTCCCAAGCCCATGGCATAGGTTTCAGCTTCCAATTGTCCCGATACGGTAAGGTTGGTTTCCTTTCCAAAAAAATCCTCGGAGTAATCTATTTCGCCTGAATCATTCAATGGTGGTTTCTTGGCATCCAAAGTGGATACGCGGAACATTTCACCGGCACCTTCCGCATCCGAACCAGTAATAATAGGGGCGTGCATGTAATAAAATCCATTCTGCTGAAAATAGCTGTGCACAGCAAACGAAAGTACCGACCTTACACGCATTACGGCGGAGAAGGTATTGGTCCTTACCCTAAGGTGTGCCTTCTCCCTTAAAAACTCCAACGAGTGCTTTTTGGGTTGGATGGGATAGGTCTCCGGGTCGGCCGTTCCATGCACAAATATATCCGTGGCCTGGATTTCCACACTCTGTCCACGACCTTGGCTTTCTTCCAACGTCCCTGTAATTTTTAGGGCGGCCCCGGTCGAAATCTTTTTGAGCAATGCCTCGTCCAAATTTTCAAAATCTACGACGCACTGAATATTATGTATGGTTGAGCCATCGTTCAGGGCAATAAATCGGTTACTTCTAAATGTTTTTACCCATCCATTTACTTCAACGGAATCTCCTACGGGTTGCTTTTCTAGCAATTCTTTTATGGAATAAGACATCATTCTAAAACTATCGTGATTTAATTGGTAAAGATAGGTTTTTGATAAAAAATGATGGCAATGGATCGGGCTAATTTATGCCGATGGCAAGTACTATTTGTCCTTGATGTTGTCCTCGTCCTGGGGCAGAATGTCTATTTGCGGTTTTTTAAGCACCTGTTTGTTGGCAATACTGCGTTCCAAGGACAATAGCAAAGAGGGCAATAGAATCAAATTGGAGAGCATGGCGAACAACAAGGTCGCAGATACCAATCCTCCCAAGGCTTTGGTGCCACCAAAACTGGAGATAGTGAATACCGAAAACCCAAAGAATAGGACAATCGAGGTATAGAACATGCTTACCCCTGTCTCGCGCAAGGCGGCATACACCGACCTTTTGATGTGCCAGCGGTGCGTGGTGAGCTCCTGCCGATATTTGGCCAAAAAGTGAATGGTGTCGTCCACCGAAATACCAAAGGCAATGCTAAATACCAAAATGGTGGATGGCTTAATGGGTACGCCCAAGTATCCCATAACTCCCGCTGTGATTACCAATGGCAATAAGTTGGGCACCAGTGATATGATGACCATTTTAAAGGAGCGGAACAGGTAGGCCATGAAAAGCGAGATCAGGCCTATGGCCAAGGCAAGCGACAATAATAGGTTTTTTACCAAATATTTTGTGCCCTTTAGGAACAATAGAGCCTTTCCTGTCATAAATACATTATACCGCTCTTGTGGGAATTCCTTTGTGATGGCATTTTTAACCTCTTTTTCTATCTCTTCCATACGGTCGATTTTTACATCGCGCATGTAGGTGGTCAAACGGGCCGTTTGTCCTGTGCTGTCCACAAAAGTCTGTAGGAGGTCGGCTCCGCCGGTAGCTGATTTCTGAACCGCGCTCATGATGAAGGTGTTCTCTTGACTGGTGGGAAGTTGATAGTATTTTGGGATGCCATTGTAATAGGCTTGCTTGGAATATTTTACCAAGTCAACGATGGAAATAGGTCTTGAGAGTTCCGGGATTTCATCTATAACAGTTCCCAAACGGTCCATGCGCTTTAGCGTTGCTGGTTTGATAACTCCATTCTTTCGTTTGGTGTCCACTACAATTTCCATGGGCATGATACCGTCAAACTCGGCTTCAAAGAATTGGATGTCCTTATAAAAATGGCTTTTTTTTGGTAGATCCTCAATCCGGCTCCCCGTGATTCGCATCTGATAGATTCCAATGATGCTCAGCACCAGTACGGCTACAGTGGTAATATAAACGGCAATCCTGTGGTTTCTTACAATGTTTTCCATCCAGTTCACAAAAAGGTCCATCCACTTTTTGTTCAAGTGCTTTAAGTGCTTGGTTTTGGGAAGCGACATAAAGCTGTAAATGATGGGGATGATCAAAAGGGACAGGATAAAAATCCCAATAATGTTAATGGAGGCGACGATACCGAACTCTCTGAGCAAATCACTATCCAAAATAATGAAGGTGGCAAAACCTGACGCAGTGGTAATGTTCGTCATCAATGTGGCGTTGCCAATTTTGGAAATCACCCGTTGTAGGGATAATGCTTGGTTACCGTGTTTTTTGACCTCTTGCTGATACTTATTGATCAAGAAGATGCAGTTCGGGATGCCGATCACAATGATCAATGGCGGAATCAGTGCGGTAAGGATGGTTATCTCGTACTTTAGAAGACCTAGTATTCCAAAGGCCCACATAACCCCGATGATAACCACACACATGGAGATAAAAGTTGCTCTGAAACTCCTAAAGAAAAAGAAAAATATAATCGATGTGACCAAGAGGGCGCCTACGATGAACAGGCCAATCTCGTCAACAATGGACTTTGTGTTCCATGTTCGTATGTAGGGCATTCCCGAAATACGAACATCCATATGGGTCTCTTGTTCAAAATCTTCCACTAGTTCGCCAAGATCGTTCAGGATGAACTCGTTTCTTACCGCGGTGTTCATAATGTCCTTGTCCAGATAAACTACCGTCTGTATTGTTCCACTTTCTGGATTGTACACCAAGTTGTCATAAAAGGGAAGTTCTGTGAACAAATGGTTGGTGAGGGAGTCGATTTCCTGTTTTGTTTTGGGAGCGGTTGGTATCAAAGGCTCCATGGAGAAGGTCTGGGTCTCGTTGTCCTTGATAAGCTCTTTAAGATTTTCCAGCGAAACCACATAATCAACTTCGGGGAAGGCATCGAGCTGTTTGCTCAACGTATTCCAACGGTTGAAGTTTTTTGGTGTGAATAGGGCAGAATCCTTTATGGCCAGTACAATGGCATTGCCTTCTTCACCAAATATTTTGGTGAAAGCATTGTACTGTATGCTTGCGGGATGGTCATCGGGAAGAATATTGGCCTCCGTGTTGGAAAACTGCATGTTTTTCCATTGAAAGCCCAAAAAGACCGTGAATCCTGCGACAGCCAATAAAATTAAAATTCTATTGCGGAGAATCAATCTGGCGACCTTGGGCCAAAATCCTTTCGTGAGCTTTGCTACCATTTGGGCTTTATTGGGCGCAAAGGTAGAAAATGATATGTTGTGTTCCTAGGAAAGCCGAGGGTCAAAATCCAAGTTTTATACCTTCATGATTTCTGCTTCTTTGGAAGCTAAAATATTGTCGACCTTATCAATGTAGTTGTTGGTAAGTTGCTGAACATCAACTTCGGCATTGTTCAATAAGTCTTCGGAGATTTCCAAGGCTTTCAATTCTTTGTTTGCCTCTTGCCTTGCACTTCGAATACTTACTTTGGCATCTTCGGCTTCGCCTTTGGCTTGTTTGGCCAACTGAAGTCTTCTTTCCTCTGTCAACGGAGGAACATTGATGATGACCATTTCCCCATTGTTCATAGGGTTGAAGCCTAAATTGGCATTCATGATGGCGGTTTCAATGGTGCCCAATAGGTTTTTTTCCCATGGTTGAACGGATAACGTACGCGCATCGGGAGTATTGATGTTGGATACTTGGGAAAGTGGTGTTTGGGAACCATAGTAGTCCACCATTACCGTTGAAAGCATCATGGGGCTTGCTTTGCCGGCCCTGATTTTGGTCAATGCCTTTTGCAAGTGTTCAATACTTGCGTCCATGCTTTCTTTTGTGCTATCAAGAATAAATTTTACGTCTTCGTCCATAATTTTCAAATTTATAAAATTGAGACCAAAGTTTGGGCCATTTTATACATTGACCACTGTTCCTATGTTTTCTCCGGATATTAATTTCATTAAGTTGCCTCGGGTATTCATGTCGAATACTACAATGGGCAGCTCGTTTTCTTGACTTAAGGTGAATGCCGTGGTGTCCATAACCTTTAGTCCTTTCGAAAGTACTTCGTTAAAGGAAATGGAATCGAACTTGGTGGCATTTTTGTCTTTTTCTGGGTCGGAGGTATAGATGCCATCTACTCGAGTACCCTTTAAAATCACATCAGCTTTGATTTCGATGGCTCTTAAAACTGCAGCTGAATCCGTAGTGAAGTAGGGGTTTCCCGTCCCACCACCAAAAATGACCACTCTACCTTTTTCCAAATGCCGGATTGCTCTTCTTCTGATAAATGGCTCGGCCACTTCGTTGATTTTGATAGCTGATTGCAATCTGGTCTGAACTCCTTTAAGTTCCAGTGCACTTTGAAGTGCAAGACCGTTGATTACTGTTGCCAACATACCCATATGGTCTCCTTGAACGCGGTCCATTCCTTGACTTGCTCCGGCCAGACCTCTAAAAATATTTCCTCCACCAATCACTATGGCGACCTCAACACCTTTTTCAATTACACCTTGTATTTCTTCGGCATATTCATCCAATCGCTTGGCATCGATGCCATATTGTTGTTCGCCCATAAGGGCTTCCCCGCTTAGTTTTAATAAAATTCTTTTGTAATGCATTGAAAGTTTCTTGAAGTCCGGACAAAAATAATCAAAAATATTTATGGCAAATGAAGAATTACAGCTTAGATATATGCATAAAAAAACCGCTTCGTTGAGGAAGCGGTTTGTTGTGTCTATTTTGCTGATGAATTAGCCTAGTGCAACTCTTGCAAAACCGGTAACTTCTAAGCTGGAATCTACGGATTTAACGTACTCGGCTACACTTTGTTTGCTATCTTTAATGAAAGCTTGGTTCACCAAAGTATTATCTTTAAAGAAGCGGTTCAATTTACCTTTTGCGATGTTGTCCAACATGGCTTCCGGCTTTCCTTCTTGACGCAATTGATCTTTAGCGATCTCAATTTCCTTATCGATAATGGATTGATCGACACCATCTTCGTTCAAGGCAACAGGATTCATTGCAGCGGCTTGCATGGCAACATCCTTTGCGGCTTCAGCGGCACCGTCAACATTGGCGGATAAGCCTACCAATGTAGCAATTTTGTTACCGGCGTGGATATAGGAACCAATAAATGGAGCGCTCAATTTTTCAAAGCTTCCGATTTCTATTTTCTCACCGATAACACCAGTTTGCTCTGTCAATTTTTCTCCTACCGTCATTCCATCAAAGGAAGCGGCAAGGAAATCTTCTTTAGTGTCGAAACCAAGGGCCAAATCGGCCAAATCGGTCGCAAGCTTTACAAAGCTATCGTTCTTGGCAACGAAGTCGGTCTCACAGTTCAAAGAGATAACTACTCCTTGTGTGCTGTCATCGTTTACTTTTGCGATGGCCGCACCTTCTGAAGATTCTCTGTCAGCTCTTTTAGCTGCAACTTTTTGACCTTTTTTTCTCAGGATCTCAATAGCTTGGTCAAAATCACCATCGGCTTCGACCAAAGCTTTTTTACAATCCATCATTCCAGCTCCAGTAGCCTTTCTTAATTTATTTACCTCTGCGGCAGTAATCTTTGCCATTTTTCTTTTCTTTTAAAATTTTATGTAAAGTAAAACACTAAAAAAGTGTTTTTGTTTAGGACAATGTTAAATCAAGGGGTTTATTCAACGCCACCTTTTACACTGTCTTGCCATTCTTTAAGTTCGTCCCAATTGCCATCGGCAGCCATTTTTGCCTGTTTTGGCCAAGATGTTGGGTCCAAGTGTGCCAAAGTTGAGCTGGCTTCTGTCAAAGTTTCTTTGATGTCATCAGCGTCAGCTTTTGCCAATTCAGCGTAAGTAGTGATTCCACTCTCTACCAAAGCCTCGGCAGCCTTAGGCCCTATACCTTCAATTTTGGTAAGGTTCTCTGGTTTTGCTTCTTTTTTTGCTGGCTTTTCATCTTCAGCTTTTTCTTCTTTTTTAGGAGTGGCTTCAGCTTTTTTGGCTGGTTTTTCTTCAGCGGATTTTTTCTCCTTTTTTGGAGCGTCCTCCTCTTTGTCTTTGCCACTTCCTTTTTCGCTCTTGCGTTCTTCCAAACCTTCAGCTACAGCGCTGGTTACAGATTCCAAGATAGCTTCTATGGATTTACCTGCATCATCGTTGGATGGGATGGCGAAGTCAACATCGCGAGGGTCGGAGTTGGTATCTACCATTGCAAAAATCGGGATGTTCAATTTTTGGGCCTCTTTTACAGCGATGTGCTCACGCATGGTGTCCACGATAAAAAGAGCGCCTGGCAAACGGGTCATGTCCGCGATGGAACCCAAGTTTTTGTCCAACTTGGCACGAAGACGGTCCACTTGCAACCTTTCTTTTTTGGAAAGTGTGTTGAAAGTACCATCTTTCTTCATGCGGTCGATAGCAGCCATTTTTTTAACAGCTTTACGAATGGTTACAAAGTTGGTCAACATACCACCTGGCCATCTTTCTGTGATGTAAGGCATGTTTACTTTGGATACTTTGTCCGCTACAATGTCCTTTGCTTGTTTTTTTGTGGCTACAAAAAGGATTTTTCTTCCTGAGGCGGCAATTTTCTTAAGGGCCTCGTTGGCTTCCTCAAGTTTTGCAACCGTTTTGTAAAGGTTGATTACGTGAATCCCGTTACGCTCCATGTAGATGTAGGGAGCCATGTTCGGGTTCCACTTTCTAGTTAGGTGCCCAAAATGCACACCTGCTTCCAGTAAGTCTTTTACTTCAATTTTACTTGCCATTTTTTGTACTTAGTTTACGTTCCGTTGTAAGTAGCAATGTACAGGTGGTCACAAATTTTGTTCGCCCTGTCCATTTAGATGCTAAACTAGTTTCCAAAAAGTCGATTTACTTTTATCCCCTTTTGGAACAACGACAACTTTGGTTAAAAATATAACCCTGAAATATTTACACTTTCAGGGTTTTCAATGAACTTATATATAGTTGGGCACGTGGCCCAAAGTATATTAACGTTTGGAGAATTGGAATTTTTTACGGGCTTTCTTCTGACCGAATTTCTTTCTTTCCACCATTCTTGGGTCTCTTGTCAATAAACCTTCTGGCTTAAGTATTCCTCTGTTCTCAATATCTATTTCGCACATTGCTCTGGACAAAGCCAAACGAACGGCTTCTGCCTGACCTGTAATACCGCCACCGTAAACATTTACTTTTACGTCATAGTTTCCGTCGGTTTCGGTCAAAGTAAAAGGTTGTTTTACTTTATACTGCAATGTTCCTGTGGTAAAGTAATCGTTAAGATCTCTTTTGTTTACTGTGATGTTTCCAGAACCTTCGGAAACATAAACTCTGGCCACAGCTGTTTTTCTTCTGCCTATCTTGTGAACCACTTCCATTATTTGTAGTCGTTTAAGTTTATTGCTTTTGGTTTTTGAGCCTCTTGCCCGTGCTCTGCACCGGCATATACTTTAAGGTTTCTAAAAAGGTCGGCTCCAAGTTTGTTCTTGGGAAGCATTCCTTTTACAGAGTTCTCAATGATACGTTCTGGGTGCTTTTCCAATACTTCTTTCGCTGAAGCGGAACGTTGTCCACCTGGATAACCAGTATATCTTTGATATTCCTTCTCATCCCACTTGTTTCCGGTCATGTCGATTTTCTCGGCATTGATGACAATCACATTGTCTCCACAATCAACATGAGGGGTAAAGTTGGTCTTATATTTCCCTCTAAGTATTTTGGCTACTTTAGACGCAAATCTTCCTAAGGTCTGTCCTTCAGCATCAACCAATAACCATTGCTTGTCAACAGTAGATTTATTGGCGGAAATAGTTTTATAACTTAATGTATCCACTTCTCGAATATTATTGATTTAAATAACCTATCCCGATTAACGGGCTGCAAATGTACAATTATTAGATTGAATTACAAACGGTTGATTGGGAATATTTTTTCACTTTTTTCAAATTCAATCTTCTTGGTTCAGAATTGCAAGAAAGATAGGAAACGGAAATGTTAAAAATAGTTAAAAAATAGCCTAACTGTAACGCTCCAGATATTCCGTGGTCTTTATCGTACCGATCAATCAAAAAACAAACACGTGAAAAATGCTGCACTGGTTTTACTGACCCTACTCTTTATTTTTTCATCTCAAGCACAGGATTCCACTCAAGTCATCATCAAAAAAAAATATACGACCCAAGCGCTGGGGGAGTTTGTTGCGCCCACTATTAATGGAGTTTTGGAAGATGAGGCGTGGAAACTTGTGGAGTGGGGAGGCGATTATATCGAATCGCAGCCCGATGAGAATACGCCGCCCTCGTATCAAACCCAATTTAAGATACTTTACGATAGCAAGAACCTTTATATAGGTGTACGTTGTTTTGACGATGAACCTGATAAGATAGTGAAAAGGCTTTCCCGAAGGGATGGTTTTGATGGGGATTGGGTGGAGTTCAATATAGATAGTTATTTTGATAAACGTACCGCTTTCTCCTTTACCATTACCGCAGCAGGGGTCAAGGGAGATGAGTTTATCTCGAATAATGGTAACAATTGGGACGAGAGCTGGAACCCGATTTGGTATGCCAAGACCAATGTTGATGATAAGGGATGGACGGCTGAGCTGCGCATCCCTTTGAGTCAGTTAAAATTTGGAAATGCAGAAGAGCAAGTTTGGGGACTTCAGTCCACACGTCGTTTTTTTAGAAGTGAGGAACGTTCGCTCTGGCAACGTAAACCTGTAGATCAGCCCGGTTGGGTGAGCGAGTTTGGAGAGCTGCATGGGTTAAAGAACATTGAACCTCAAAAGCAGTTGGAAATTCAGCCTTATACCGTCGCCAAAACCGAAACCTACGAGGCAGAGGAGGGCAACCCGTTCCGGGACGGTAGCGAGAGCAATATCACCGCTGGACTCGATGCCAAAATAGGAATCACCAATGACCTTACCTTGGATTTGACCGTAAACCCAGATTTTGGTCAGGTAGATGCAGACCCCTCCGCCATTGCGCTGGATGGTTTTCAGATATTTTTTCAAGAACGTCGCCCGTTTTTTGTGGAAAACAAGAACATTTTTGATTTTAGGGTTTCACAATCCGAAGCTGGCAACACTTTTGGGTCGGACAATATTTTCTATTCCCGAAGAATCGGAAGAAGTCCCCAAGGGGACCCAGATACTTCGGACGATGAGTTTGTGGATCAACCGGACAACACTCCAATAATCGGTGCAGCTAAGTTTAGTGGGAAAACAAAAGATGGTTGGGCCATAGGCGTGCTCGAAAGTGTTACCGCCCAACGGACCGCTACTATAATAAATGATGAAGGTGGGACTCGAAAAGAAATGGTAGAGCCCTTGACCAACTATTTTGTGGGGAGATTGCAGAAGGATTTTAATGAAAGAAACTCTTATATCGGTGCAATTTTCACGGCTACCAATCGAGAACAGATTCCCGAGCAACTTAATTTTTTACATGATGCGGCCTATACTGGCGGACTGGATTTTAAACACCAATGGGCGAATAGGGATTGGTATTTGGGAGGAAACCTGACCATGAGCCATGTTCGCGGCAGTGAAAATGCCATAACCAATACCCAAGAATCTATCACCCATTTATTCAATAGGGTGGGGGCAGGCCACGTTGCCGTAGATACTGCCCGAACATCGTTGACAGGTACCGGCGGCAACGTACAAATAGGTAAGATAGGCAACGGACATTGGAAATTTGAATCTGGGGCTACATGGCGTTCCCCTGAACTGGAACTCAACGATATTGGGTTTCAGCGTCAGGCGGATGATGTGCGTCACTACACTTGGATTGGATATCAAACCTTAAAACCGGATAGCACCTTTAGGCGTGTGGGAATCAATTATAACCACTGGACAGCATGGGATTTTCAGGGGAATCACAATTATTTGCAGTTCAATACCAACAGTTGGCAAAACTGGAAAAATAATTATCAATCCAACATTGGTTTCAATATAGCACCGATTGAATACTCCAACTTTGCCCTGCGTGGGGGTCCTAGGTTAAGGCAATCGCCTTGGGTAAGCTTTTGGAATAATATCAGCACGGATTATCGAAAAAAATTACGTTTTTCTTTTTATCATAATGGGCGAAGAGCTTTGGACAACTCCATCAAGAACTATTATATGGAGGGAGGGTTTGCGTACCAACCGATAAATGCCTTGCGGGTTTCCGTATTCCCTTCTTTGGAAATCAATCATGACAAACTTCAGTTCATTGATAATTTTGACGATGTAAATGGTTCACCAAGATATCTGAATGGAAAAATAGATCAGCATACTTTGAGTATGTCCGTTCGGTTGAACTATACCATTAATCCCAACCTGACCATTCAGTATTGGGGGCAACCGTTCATTTCCCGGGGACGCTATTCCAATTTTAAACATATTACCGACCCTGTCGCCAAGGTTTTTGAAGATAGATTTGTCCAATACACCTCGGAACAGACTAGTTTATCAGATGGCGTTTATGCTATTGATGAGGATTTGGACGGGGTGGCCGATTTTAGTTTTGATAATCCCGATTTTTCCTTTGTGCAGTTTCGTTCCAACTTGGTGATTCGATGGGAGTACATCCCGGGCTCGGAAATATTCTTGGTATGGTCGCAGGACGTTTCAAGGGATGGAGATCCTACAAATGGTTTATTGTCCAGTTTGGGCGACAATATTTTCGGACAAAAACCACAGAACATCTTCTTATTGAAAGCTACGTATCGGTTTGTGCTATGATAAAAACATAGGGTAGTAAAAATACTACATTCGTAAGTTGTTCGTTTTGATAATAACGTTTAAAACAAACCTCATGAAAAAGAATTTTTTTACACTTTTGTTTGTAGCCGTTCTAATTTCCTCTTGCTCTTCCGATGATGGGGATGACTCGGGCAACAATTCAATTGTAGGTACTTGGGATGCTGTCGAGTTGGACTTTGGCGAATCTTTTGATTGGAATGGAGACGGTACGTCCTCCAGTAATTTGATGGACGAAATAGAATGTTTTGCTGCTACGGCTACCTTTACTGCAGAAGGCGATTATTCATCCGCAACGACTGGAATAAATTTTAACGCTGATGAAACAGGATTTACATATTCATGTGGTGGCGCCGTTACCACATCAGGAACCTACAGTGTAGATGGAGATACTTTGATCGTCACAGATGATGAAGATGGAGAAACAGGGGAATCTACATTCGATATTTCTGGCCAAACTCTAACTGTTACTGGATATGTAGCAGCTCTCGAAGGAGAAGCTACCCTGGTTTTTGTCAGAAGGTAGTGAAAAATTAGGGTATTACTTGTTGTAATGCCTTAACAAGTGCTTCATTCGCCTCTTTATTACCTATGGTAATACGTACTTTTCCAGGGGCGCCAAATTGTGAAACAGGTCGAACCATAATGCCCTGTTCCATCATTTTGTCCGTGAACTCCATTTCGGGGAACGGTGGGTCAATGATAAAAAAGTTGGCTTGGCTCGGCCAATATTTGATGCCGAGTTCATCAAAGGCTTTGGCTACAAAAGTTCTGCCTTCCAATACGGTTTTCACAGTTTCGGTAATAAATTCGGTATCGTTTAATGCCCCAATGGCAGCTTCAATGGAGGTCAGCGGAAGCAAAAACGGTTTGTGGATCAAACGTACATAATTGGCAATGGTTGCCGTGGTATACCCATATCCGATGCGTTGCCCCGCCAATCCGTAGGTTTTGGAAAAACTGTTGAGTCCAATCACATTGTGGCCTTCCAATACATAGGGCAATGCGGTAACATAATCCTCAGCGTCCGCAAAATGTCGGTAGACTTCATCAAAAACCACCACAATGTTTTTGGGAACACGCGCCATAAAATCGTCCATCACCGATTTTGGAATGTAAGTTCCCGTAGGATTGTTGGGACTGGTCAAGAAAATGATTTTGGTCTTCTCCGTGATGGCGTTCAAGATACCTTCCACATCTAAATCGTAGTTGGGAGATAGTAAAGGAACATCTACCTGATTGGCACCATACCATCTCGAAAAAACGGAGTAGGGCAGAAAACAGGGGTTGGAAAAAATAACCTCGTCCCCTTCGTTGATAAATGCCCGAAGCAGCATATCAATAACCTCAGAACCACTGTTCCCACACAAAAACTGGTCAGCGCTCAACTGACCATCAAAATCTTGCACCAAGGCTTCGCGTAGACGAATATCGGTCTGGTCGGGATAGATATCAATCTTGTCCAGCGCAGCTTTCATAGCGGCAACTGCTTTTGGCGATGCACCCAAAGGATTCTCGTTGGAGGACAGTTTATATATTTTTTTATCCGTCGGAGGAATGTTTTTTCCGCCTTTATAAACCTCTTTCGGCACCAAATGGGCCTTGAAGATGGATTTTATGTCTTTTTGCATTTTTTGTTGCCCCCAATTCATTTAATTGGTGTATTGGAATATTTTAAAGTGTCTTTTTCAAGAATTTACGGTATTTAAACCCAAATTCTTCTTGCAATCTATGGTTCATATAATGATCCGATGGATAAACAGTAAATTCAATTTCTTTGTTTCTGCTTTTAAGCCATTTAACAAATTCAATGTATTTGTTGTAATCTATTGAACTATAATTGATACGTTTTTTTTTATTATTCTGAATGTATCTTAATTGATTCATTTCTGGACTTCTTGCTGCATTCAAATATTTATATTCATAAATGTCAGAGTATTGTATGTTCAATTCTTTTTTTATAAAACGATACTTTACAATAATTTCATTTTCTAAAAAATAAATTGAGAAAGTACGTTTATACATATTCCTAATTTGCAAAAAGCAAATCAGTAGCCAAACAATACTGGCTAGTATTTGATAATATATTCCATTTATTACGTAGATTATCATCCAGGCAATTACTGAAATCATCAAAATCAATAATATGACTTCGGCAATAGGGTCAAGATTTTTATGCGTTTCGGATGAATATATTGTAGTCAATTCTTAATGTTTTAAACTAATTATTCATATAAAAAGGCAAAGGTTATTATACTTAATAATACTGCTAAAATAGACATGTTCTTACCAAATCACATAAATTTCATAAACCCTCCCCAAACAATAAATACGCCATCGCCTTTTCCGTATCACCATCTTCCAACAAATGTTTGGCTAAGCTGTGCAGTTCTGTTTTGGAGGTATTTTGAACTCCATCAACCTCAATAACAGTTTTAATTGCTTCGGTAGTGGGCAA
This sequence comes from uncultured Allomuricauda sp., assembly GCA_963677115.1. Lineage (GTDB taxonomy): Bacteria > Bacteroidota > Bacteroidia > Flavobacteriales > Flavobacteriaceae > Flagellimonas. Next base: position 767,621 of record OY781874.1, on the reverse strand, counting down.
TTGTTCCAAATTCCCCAATCGGCCCAAATTGTTCCCTGTGAGCACATCGCTTTCACGAATCCCTTTCGGCAGTGCATCAACACCTATACCCTGACTACGGATAGGTTTTGGAATCTCAAACAAGGACTCTTTTATGGCTCGGATATACCAATTACCTCCCATACGGCCCACCAAATCCAATTTTTCGGTGTCCAACACATCGTCCGTTAAGTACTCATCGTTGATGTGAATCATATCCACTTGCGCGATGATCAAGTTTCCTGCTCCCGGGGTTTGGGCAATTTCCACTACTTCCAAAACCGAACATTCAAAAGATACGGGGGCCTCGCCCACACGTGGCGGTTTTACTTTTACGCTGGGTACTTCGGTAAAGCCCGCTTTTACGAATTCGTTGACCCCTTTGTCATAAGCCGTGCTGGAGAGCGACATCTGCTCCGCCATTTTGTGGTTCACGACATTGATGACCACTTCCGGCACTTCCACCACATTTTGATGCGTATGTTTCAAAGAATTGTCCCTGCCACTTCGCGTTGGGGAAAACACCATCACGGGCGGATTGGAACTGAATACATTAAAAAAACTGTACGGGCTCAAATTTACTTTGCCCTCGGGATCAACGGTGCTTGCAAAGCAAATCGGCCTTGGAGCCACCGCAGTGGATAAAATGGTATACAGTTCTGGTTGAGGTATTGTTGTTGGATCTATGGTTTTGATCATATTTTGGTTTTTTATCATTTCCGCGAAGGTGGAAATCCAAGTATATTTTTGTCATTCCAGCCTTCGCAGGAATCTCTATTCGTTTTCTATCTGGGTAACTGAGCGCAGTCGAAGTCACCATTCAGTAGCTTCGACTCCGCTCAGGTGCCAAAATTATTTAGCAGGCAATACTTTAGTGGTCACTTCGCCAAATCCGACTCTAATATCGTCTTTTTGTGCATAACCTTTCATTGTTACCGTATCGCCGTCTTCTATGAATTTGCGTTCGCTTCCATCTTTTAGTTTGATAGATTTTGTTCCTCCCCAAGACAATTCCAGCATAGAACCAAAGCTGTTTTCTTCCTTGCCAGAAATGGTTCCGGAGGCCATCATATCCCCAATGTTGATGTTGCATCCATTTACCGTATGATGCGCCAATTGCTGGGCCATATTCCAGTACATATGTTTAAAGTTGCTCAGGCAAACGGTGGTTTCCTCACCTTTTTCTGGTTGGATGCTGACTTCTAGATTGATGTCATAATTCTTGTTGCCCTCAAATTGCAAATAAGGCAATACTTGGGGTTCTTGTTTGGGCCCTGCCACTTTGAAGGGTTCCAATGCTTCTAAAGTCACCACCCACGGAGAAATAGAGGAAGCAAAATTCTTGGCCAAAAACGGGCCAAGCGGCACATATTCCCATTTTTGGATATCCCTGGCCGACCAATCGTTGAACAATACCAGCCCGAAGATATAATCCTCAGCATTTTTGGTAGAGATGGATTCGCCCAATGGCGTCTCTTTTCCGCAAATGAATCCCATTTCCAATTCAAAATCCAAACGTTGCGTAGGACCAAAAACGGGAGCCTCTGCGTCGTTGGGTTTTGTTTGACCTTTGGGTCGATGAATGGGCTGTCCGCTCACGATAATGGAACTTGCCCTTCCGTGATAGCCGACTGGAATGTGCTTCCAATTGGGCAAGAGCGCATTTTCTGGGTCACGGAACATTTTCCCTACATTGGTGGCATGTTCCAAACTTGAATAAAAATCCGTGTAATCACCAATGGCAACGGGCATATGCATCTGGGCTTCGGATTGCTTCACAAAGAGCTCTGGCTTTCCGGCCAAGACTGACTCGCGATCCTTTAACCAATACTGAATCTTTTTGCGTACCCGTGTCGTGATTTCCTTCCCAAGGGAAATAAAATCATTCAAGGTATCTTTTTCCAGTAGCGCCGTGTTGAAATCGAACACGTCCAATTCGGCCACTGCGGCCAAATCCAAAATATGTTCGCCTACGGCAACACCTACCCTCGGACTTCTATCCTTGGTGGAAAAAATCCCGAAGGGAATATTGTGAATCGAAAAATCTGAGTTTTCAGGTATATCTATGATCATTGAATGGTATGTGTAATTCCCGCATTTCGGCTTTGCTCAGCATTAACTCTGGCAGTACTCTGTTTTTTTGTCATTTCGAACGGATGTGAGAAATCCAAATCTTAGATTTCTCAATCGGTTGGCTCATTTCGAAATGTCCCTCAATTCAATCAAATTTACTCCAACCACGATTTATAATACTTCCCATCATCAATTTTGAGGGCGTTCTCCGTAACCTGCAAGGGTTTGAAGGTGTCAATCATCACTGCTAACTCCTCTGTACCTTTCTTACCGATACTCGCCTCGTACGTGTCAGGGTGCGGTCCGTGCGGAATCCCTGCTGGATGCAACGATATATAACCCGGCCCTATCCCTGTCCGGCTCATAAAATCCCCATCCACGTAGTACAATACTTCATCCGAATCTATGTTGGAGTGATTGTAAGGTGCAGGTATTGCTTTAGGATGATAATCGTATAGTCTAGGGCAGAACGAGCAAACCACAAAAGCACCCGTTTCAAATGTTTGATGTACAGGTGGCGGTTGGTGTACACGTCCCGTAATCGGTTCAAAATTATGGATGGAAAATCCGTAGGGGAAGTTGTAACCGTCCCAGCCTACTACATCAAAAGGATGTGTGGCATAAACGAGTTGATGCAACATGCCTTGCTTTTTGATTTTCATTAGAAACTCTCCTTTTTCATCAAAAGTTTCCAAGTCCTGAGGCAATTTATAATCGCGCTCACAGAAAGGGGAGTGCTCCAAAAGTTGTCCGAACCAGTTTCGATATCGTTTTGGCGTATAGATAGGGTGGAAGGACTCAGCGTATAAAATGCGGTTGTCCTCTGTATCAAACTCTATTTGATAGATCATCCCACGTGGAATGATGAGGTAATCCCCATATTCAAATGGAATATTCCCCAAAAAGGTTTTCAAGGTTCCGGAGCCTTTGTGGATAAAGAGCATCTCGTCCGCATCGGCATTTTTATAGAAATATTCCCTCAGCGGTTTTTTTGGAGCGGCCAAACCTACATGCACGTCGTTGTTCACCAAAAGGGGTTCGCGCGATTCCAAGAAATCATCTTTGGGAGCCACATCAAAACCAATGAACTTTCGGCTGGTGATGTTCTTTTCCACCGCAATCTTGGGACTCACATCCAAGGCTTTGCCAATCTCTTTGACCTGTGTAGGCCGGTGTACGTGATAGGAAAGCGATGACATTCCATCAAATCCGATGGTACCGAAAAGCTGCTCGTAATAGAGTCCTCCATCCGGTTTTTCGAATTGGGTATGCCGTTTCTGCGGAATTTCCCCGAGTTTATGATAAATAGGCATTGCTTTAGTTTTAAGTGACAAGTGTTAAATGATGCGCTCCAAATCAGAACCCAACACTTAACACCTATAATTTACAATTTTTAATGCAATGTGCCGCGAAGCTCTTGCTCACGCTCTATGGCCTCGAACAATGCTTTAAAGTTGCCTTTTCCAAACGACTGTGCACCTTTTCTTTGGATGATTTCAAAGAACATCGTTGGTCTGGGCTCTACCGGTTTGGTGAAGATTTGCAATAAGTACCCTTCGTCATCGCGGTCCACCAAGATGCCCAGTTCTTTCAACGGGGCAATGTCCTCGTCAATTTCGCCTACGCGATCGGTAACGGCATCGTAATAGGTTGCTGGAACCCGTAGGAATTCTACACCTCGGCTTCTAAGGTCGCGAACGGTCTGGATGATGTCATCCGTGGCAACAGCAATATGTTGAACACCTTCATCCTCATAAAAGTCCAAATATTCTTCTACTTGGGATTTTTTTTGTCCCTCTGCTGGCTCGTTGATAGGGAATTTGATTCTCCCGTTTCCGTTGCTCATCACTTTGCTCATTAAAGCGGTGTATTCGGTGCTGATATCGTTGTCATCAAACGAAAGAATGTTCTTGAATCCCAAAACATCCTCGTAGAACTTCACCCAATGGTTCATTTTGTTCCATCCTACGTTGCCTACCATGTGATCCACAAATTTTAGACCGGTAGGCTCTGGATTGTAATCGGGTGTTTCCCATTTTTTAAACCCGGGAAGAAATGTTCCATTGTAATCTTTACGTTCCACAAAAATGTGGACGGTCTCACCATAGGTGTAAATTCCGGAACGGACCACTTTACCATTTTTGTCCTCTTCAACTTTGGGCTCCATATATGATTTGGCTCCGCGTTCCATGGCATTGTTATAGGCTATGGTTGCATCATCGACCCATAGGGCAACAACTTTAACGCCATCACCATGTTTGTCGATATGTTTGCCTATTTCGGTTCCACTTTTCAGGGGAGAGGTAAGTACCAATCGAATTTTATCCTGTACCACTACGTAGCTCTCGCGGTCTTGAAGACCAGTTTCCAAACCTGCCTGAGCGTACGATTGAAAACCGAAAGCCGTTTTGTAGAAATGTGCTGCTTGCTTGGAGTTGCCTACATATAGTTCGATGTAATCTGTCCCGTTTATGGGCATAAAATCTTCGGTAGTGTTTGCTCCTTTCGGAATAGTGGATGTTTCCATGGTGTCTATATTTTTTTGTTTAGTCCTTATTATTGTTGCATCAACAACAAAAATAATGATTTTGAGATACGAAAGCGATTTTGATGATTGAAATTTGAGTTAAAATTTGATAGCAGCATGCCTCATGCGTTCCGAAAGAATCGGAATCCCTATTTTTGTGGCTATTCTTTTAAAAAATGCTCAGTCGTATCGATGAAATACAGGGGATGGGGTTCCATTTGGATTTGGTGCTCCGCAAGATTCAAAAGGCCTATTTGCGCAAATTTGATGAGCTTGGTGTGGACACGACCATTGAGCAATGGGTGATTCTTTATCAAATCCATCAATTGGGAGATGATGCCAGTCAGCGCGACATTGTGAATGAGAACTTTAGAAACCGTGCAACCACTTCTCGCGTAATCGGGGGATTGGAACGCAAGGGCTGGATTTCCAAGACCCGGTTTGAGGGGGACCAAAAGCGTTTTAAATTGGAACTGACCCCAAAAGGACAGGAAATTCTGGACATTACGCTCCCCAGTGCCATGGACCTAAGAAAGCTTGCTATAAAAGATGTAAAGGATGAGGAGTTTGTCATCTTTTTAAAAGTGCTTGATAAAATAGGGGAGAACTACGAAGAAGATCAGCCCCAATGATCAAACGCCAGTTTGGTGATGGTGGCCAACCCGATGAACAGAATAAAAATCAAACTGAGTTTGCGGAACTTTTCTTGCGGGATGAAATGCAGTACCTTTTTTCCCAAATAGGTGCCGATCAATCCAATCGCGAACAGAAATGGAAGGTACATTAGTTCTTGTTTTCCAATGTAGCCATTCCCATAGTAGACGAAGGTTCTGGAGAAATCAATCATAAAGTCAATAAAAGCCGAAGTGGCAATAAAAGCACTTTTTTCCAGATTGAAGGCCGCCATGGTCAACCCTCGAATGGCCCCTCCAGTTCCCAATAGGCCTGCCGAGAAGCCCGATAGTGCCCCTCCGATTATCGAGTTCTTTTTGTTGGGGAGTACAATGACTTCACTTTTAATCAAGAACAAAAGACTGAAAACCACTAGAAAAATACCCAGAACAATCTCGAGCGTACTGCCGTTTGCCACTTTTGATAAAAAACCACCTACAATGACAAACAATACGGATGGAACACCAATGTAGATCAGTAGTTTTTTATCCAATCCATGTTTGAAGAGAAAGATTTTACTGATGTTGCTTGACAAGTGAAAAATGGCCGTCATACCCAGAACGGAATAAAAATCAAAGTAAAAATTACCGATAGGCACAAAAAAGACCGAAGAACCAAACCCACCAATGGTCCCAACAATTTCCGCGACCAAGGCCAACAACAGAAAAATGTAGTTTATTTTCATTTGTTTGAAAGATAGTGTGGTTTGCCCTGTGAAGTTTGGTTTTGTGTCATTTTAACCGAAAAAAATCTTAAAATTAGGTTTTTGGGATAATCAAGCATATAAAATGGACAATCTAATGGACGCGGAAGTAGGAAAACTGCCGCAACTTTGTACCCGTATAACTTTAGATATACAATTGCTATGAAAAAGAATATGTTTTATCCAACTATATGGTCAACTGCTCCTTACGCCACAAGTGTCCTTGCCGATTGGTACGGTTCGGAAAGCAAGGGGGCTGAATTGATCCTGTCCAATGAGGCAGCAACGGCACACCATGTTTCGGAAATGGCACTGAACATAACCAAGTTCTCTGCAATGGACGAACAAGGTAAAGAACATTTTATAATAGATTTTCCAGGTCAGAATCCGGTACCGTTAAAGGGTATCGCATCAGGGAACTTTATACGTTCCAAGAGCGTACTTTCTTTGCCCGAAGGCACATATACCGCACTACGCTTTTATATGGCGGAGTGGGGCAACCAGTTTGTTTACCAAGATGGTGTAACCGAGTCCGCAAACTCGTTCAACCGTTTGGACTTTCGGATTGAGGGTGGTTTCAAGGTAGAAAAAAATAAGGTCCCAGAAGTTAAATTGTGGTTTGACTTTGCTCCCTACCAGTGGAAGCGACACTTTAAACCGCTTACGGATTTGTTTATGGGGAGCAAAAGTCAAAGACCACGATTGGCCAATAGTTTTGGCCATTGAGTATTTGCTGCTATGAAAAGGAATGAAAAAGGCACCGATGGGTGCCTTTTTTATTTGTCGCAGTTTTCTGCAGCAATTATTACGCTCCACTAAGCCGTTTCAGTTTCTCCAGTACTTCGTATATGGAAAAGCTTCGCGCAAAACGGTACATTTCCTTATCTTCTGCCTTGATGATGACCACGGGCAAGGTAAATACCATGGATTGACCTGTAAACTCAACTTCTTCCTCCACATCCACCACACGGATGTTCACTTTTGGGAAGTTTTCCTGCACGGCTTCCAGCAATTTTGGTTTGAGCACTTTGCAAACACCACAGGTCTTGCCCGTAAAATAAATCAGTTCTATCATATAATTCTTCCAGTATAACTCGCCTAATAATCCGAATATTCGGTGGGGTAGAGGAACCAAATATCAGCATGGGAAACGTTGTTTTGATATTTGGGCATGGCACTGAGTGTTTTCCACTCGGGGGAATCCACAAAAGCTTCCCAGTTTTTATCCCTGGCGGCCATATCGGCATGGGTGGTCATGTACATCAAATTGGGCATTTTGGGCCCGGAAAGCACTTCACCATAAAACACTGCATTAAAGTTCAAGCTGTCAAAAAGTGTTACCTCACCCCCAGAATTGAACATATCCACTTTGTTGCGATAGTATTTTTCGGTGGGCGATTCGTAGCTACGCAGTTCGTATACGCGGTCTGCCCTTGGGCTGTCCATATTCGGAACCTGCATCATGGGCATATCGGTAAAGGCCTGAAGTAGGATGGACTCCATATGGTCATAAGGTGGATTGTCGTAGTTGGCATTGATGTAGGCACTTCCCGCGGCGGTATATGCTTCGTCTTCCAATAATTTGTTGTCCAGTTCCTTGAACTCCTCCATCCTTTGGAATGGAAGAAGCACATAGGTTTTTTGGATAGTATCGGTTTCACTGACTCGGGATTTAAACACGCCGACCTTCTCGATACCCTGTTTTTTAACGGCAGGGATAAAAGCGTTTTTCAGGTAATTGTCCGTTGTGGCAATCTGGTTTTCGGAGTTGAACGAATAGATTTTAAGTTGATAGAATTCCCTATGGTCTTCTGCGGTTTCTGCGGTTTCAGTGGTTGCCTTTGTTTCGGGGGTAGGATTACCGCAACTTGCCAATGCTGTTGTGAGCAATAGCAAATGGATTTTGATGGTTTTCATTGCAGTTGAGTTTGATGTGGGTTGTCGAGGCGGATTTACAAACGACGTCTCAAGATAGGGATTTATTTGATGATAGTTTGATGGGGCATCAAGTTCTCGGCACTAAGTTTTTTGAAGCCAACGCGGTCAAACGCAATATGGTGTAGAGGTCAAATGTCCCGCGGCCCTTTCACTTAAACCAAAAGTTGCCGCAAGGTCTCGCATAACCCGATTGCCCACAAACCAAAGCGAGGTACGGCAAAACTGCGACAACACGATGATAGGTAGGATGAGTTTGGAGGGTTTCAATTAGAGTTTTAGATTAGCTGATTTAATTGTTGGGAGTAGTTTGTTGAGAGGCTTCGATGGTTCAAAACTGCATTTGTTCTGCGCTAAGTTTGTTCACTTTTGGCTGAATGACCCAAATACCAATGAAATAGAACCACAAAAGAAAAAATTCACTTATAAAATCCCCAAAACCTACCTTTCTTTTCAATTCCACGGTTTTTATGGTTTTCGAAGCAAAATAAATGGTGTGGAAAATACAGAACATTGAAAACAAGTGTAGCGGCACAATAACTGCGGCAATTGTCTCAAAATTCATAAAAAAAGGGTTTCTATTTCCTGTAAAAATCCCGTTCATATAGGATATTAAAAAAAAGATATAAATCAAAGGCACAAAGAAGAATGCCTTGAACCGGGTGGTTTTCATTTTCAACTCGATTGGCACCCATTTCTGTAAACCAATGGATAATGACCATAGCCAACCAAAAAACAAAATTGAAAACAAAAACAAAATAAACGGATACCAATCAAACTGAATGAATTTTTCATCCAAGACTTGTGTATACCCTTCTTTACTTTCCACCATTAATGGGGTGGATACAATCATCCAGATTCTGGAATAAATATAGATTTGGGAAAGAAATGGAATTCCAATCATGATTAAAAATAACTGCCAATGTTTTGCTTTTAGAAGGATGTTGGTCATTTTGATAGTTCGCTTATGTCAAATTTTACTATGAACTCCTAATGCGCCTCCAACCAATTCTCGCCAATACCTACTTCCACATCTAGCGGAACGGAAAGCTCGTAGGCATGTTCCATTTCGGTTTTGATGAGTTCTTTCATTTCCTCCAATTCGGGTTTGTAGCAATCGAACACCAATTCATCATGCACCTGTAGCAACATCTTGGTCCTGTATTTTCCTTCGGAAAGCTTTTTATGGATGTTGATCATCGCAATTTTGATAATGTCCGCCGCACTTCCCTGTATGGGCGCGTTCACTGCGTTGCGTTCCGCAGCGCCACGCACTACTTGGTTGCCTGCGTTAATGTCTTTTAAATATCTGCGACGGCCCAGTACCGTTTGCACATAGCCATTGTCTCTAGCAAAGTCTACCAATTCGCTCATGTAATTGCGCAACTTTGGGTAGGTTTTGTAATAAGTGTCAATGAGTTCCTTGGCCTCGGAACGGCTCAAATCCGTTTGATTGCTCAACCCAAAAGCCGAAACCCCATAAATAATCCCAAAGTTCACCGTTTTGGCGTTGCTACGCTGTTCGCGGGTCACTTCGTCAATGGGTACGTTAAATACTTTAGATGCGGTGGAAGCGTGAATGTCCTCTCCATTTTTAAAGGCGGAAATCATCGTGTCTTCCTCACTTAATGCTGCGATAATCCGTAATTCAATCTGGGAGTAATCCGCAGCCAACAGCACGTAATTTTCATCCCGGGGGATAAACGCCTTTCGCACTTGCCGTCCTCGTTCGGTACGGATTGGAATATTTTGAAGGTTCGGATTGTTACTGCTCAAACGGCCCGTAGCGGCAACGGTCTGCATGTAATCCGTATGAACCCGGCCTGTTTTTTTCTGGACCTCGTTCGGCAAGGCATCCACGTAGGTACTCTTTAATTTGGCCAGCCCACGGTAATCCAATACATTCTGAATAATCTCGTGGTCCTTTGCCAAGTAGGACAGCACATCTTCCGAAGTGGAAAACTGACCGGTTTTGGTCTTTTTAGGTTTGTCCACCAATTTTAACTTGCCAAATAGAATATCACCCAACTGTTTGGGCGAAGCAATATTGAATTCCTCGCCGGCATCTTTATAAATTTTTTGCTCCAGGTCTAAGATGTCCTTATCCAACTGTTCCGAAAGGCCGTTCAAATAATCTTTGTCCAGATTAATGCCTTCCAGTTCCATATCGGCCAATACGCGAACCAATGGAATTTCGATGTCATCGAACAATGTATCGGTATGGGCATCTTTGAGTTCTGGGGTAAATTTTAGACCCAGCTGAAAGGTAACGTCCGCATCTTCCACTGCATATTCAGTCTGTTTTTCCAAAGGAACATCGCGCATACTGAGTTGGTTCTTGCCCTTTTTGCCGATGAGTTCCGTGATGGAAATGGGCGTGTAGTTGAGGTAGGTTTCCGCAAGCACGTCCATATTGTGGCGCATATCGGGATTGATGAGGTAGTGGGCCAACATCGTATCGAACAATTTGCCTTTGACCTCCACGCCGTAGTTTTGCATCACTTTGATGTCGTACTTCAGGTTTTGCCCCACCTTTTCAATGGTTTCGGACTCGAAAAAAGGCCGCAGTTTTTCAATCAACGGTTGGGCATCGTTTTCATTATCGGGGAAGGGAACATAGAATCCCTTACCGGGCGACCAGCTAAAGGCGATGCCCACCAATTCTGCTTCCAATGGATTGAGCGAAGTGGTCTCCGTATCAAAACAAACCGATGGCTGTTTCATCAATAGTTCCAAAAAGAGCTCCATGCCCAATCCCTCTTGTACATTCTGATAAAAGTGTGGCACATCGCCGATCGTCATGTGGCTGTTCACATCTTTAATGGTCGCTGCGGCCTCGGTCGGGTCGCCCCCGAACAATGTAAATTGACCACTGCCAGCCACTTTTGCTTCTTCTTTGGCCGTTTTTGTGTTGGTAACTTGTGTGGTGGCTTCGGCCTCGTCTGTAAATAGTTTGATGAATTGGTCTTTCAACCTGCGAAATTCGAGTTCCTCAAAGATTTCTTGGACCTTTTCGGCATCGGGCGGACACATTTCGTAATCCCCCGCGTTGAATTGTACATCACAATCTATTTTGATTTCGGCCAATTTTCTGGATAATCTTCCCAACTCGGCATTGTCTTCCACTTTTTCCTTCATTTTGCCTTTGAGCTGGTCGGTGTTTGCCAATAGTCCTTCCATGGAATCGAACTGCTCAATAAATTTTTTTGCGGTCTTATCGCCAACCCCGGGCAATCCTGGAATATTGTCACTGGCATCGCCCATCATCCCCAAGTAATCGATTACCTGTTCGGGCCGCTTAACGCCAAAGCGTTTTTGCACTTCTGGGATGCCCCAGATTTCAATGCCGTTGCCCATTCGGGCGGGGCGGTACATAAAAATGTTCTCGCTCACCAACTGTCCAAAATCCTTGTCGGGCGTTACCATAAAGACCTTGTAGTTTTCTTTTTCGGCCTGTTTGGCCACAGTTCCGATAAGATCATCCGCTTCATAGCCTTCCAGTTCCACGATCGGAATTTTCATGGCCTGTAAAATTTGTTGGATATAGGGTACGGCGATACGAATGGCATCGGGCGTTTCGTCGCGGTTTGCCTTATAGTCCTCGAACATTTCCGTACGTTCCACGCTTCCTCCTTTGTCAAAGGCAACGGCCAAGTGGTCCGGCTGTTCGCGTTTGATCACATCAAAAAGGGAGTTCATAAACCCCATGATCGCGGAAGTGTCCATTCCTTTGGAGTTTATCCTTGGATTTTTGATAAGTGCATAGTAACCACGAAAAATAAGCGCGTAGGCGTCTAGTAGGAATAGTCTTTTTTGGTCAGACATTTTATAATTTTTTGAAGTACAAAGTTAGAAGTACGAGTTTTTAAATGTACGAATTGCTGTTTAAAAGATGTGAGATTCCAGATGTGAGGTTTGAGACTTTTTTTAGAACCAAGAGCAAAGAGTCAAGAACCAAGATAATTGAGTCAAAAAGTCTTGATTCTTGTTTCCAAAAGTGCAGCGGTCTTGAGTCTAGGGTTTATTCATAAAAACTTGTCACCTCTCGATTCTCGTGTCCATTATAGGAATACTCTCGATAAGTAAATCCAGGATGCACACAATAACCTCCAGTCTCCCCATTTTTGTTGATGGCCAAGAACCCGATTTGAAAATCTTTTCGGCCTTTATTTTTTTTCATGATGCGTTTTACGCCTTCCTCACACGCTTCTTGTGGACTTTTTCCTTGACGCATGAGTTCCACGATCAAAAAACTACCCACGGTACGAATGACTTCCTCACCAACACCCGTTGCGGTTGCTCCGCCTACTTCGTTATCAATGAACAGCCCGGCACCGATAATGGGTGAGTCCCCGACACGACCGGCAACTTTGTAGGCCATCCCACTTGTGGTGCACGCCCCAGCGATATCACCGTTATCATCAATCGCCAACATCCCGATAGTGTCATGGTTTTCTATATTGATGATGGTCTCATATTTGGAGGTTTTCAACCACTCCTCGTATTGTTTTCGTGTACTTTCGGTGAATAGGTCCTCTTTTTTAAAGCCTTGTTCATAAGCAAATTTCTCGGCGCCCTTGCCCGCCAAAATAATATGGGGGGTTTCTTCCATTACTTTTCGGGCCACGGAAACCGGATGAACGATATTTTCCATACAGACCACAGAACCACAGTTACCGTCCTTGTCCATAATACAGGCATCCAAGGTCACGTTTCCGTCGCGGTCCGGTCGACCACCCTTTCCCACAGTTTCATTGGTTTCGTCAGCTTCCTCTACCATAACACCTTGTTCTACTGCATCCAGTGCATTTCCACCCGATTTTAGCACTTCCCAAGCCTTTTCGGAGGCATTGAAAAAATTCCAAGTACACACCACGATAGGTTTTACAGCGGTTGGTGTAGGAATGGTTGCGGCCGGAGCTATTTCTGGTCTAGGCTCCGTTTTACAGGCGGCCAATGTGGAGGCGGAAAACAGTCCTGCAGCGGACAGACTGGAATTTTTAAGGAATTTGCGTCGTTCCATGGAGTGGTATGTTTAATTTTAAGGGCTATAAATATACAATATGCTGGTAGAAGTTTGTGCCAATTCCTTGGAATCGGCAAGGAATGCCGAGAGGGCAGGAGCAGATAGGATCGAACTTTGTTCGGAACTTGGTGTTGGAGGTATTACCCCGTCCGCTGGACTGGTTCAATCGGTAAAGAGGGAGTTGTCCATTCCCATCCATGTTTTAATACGTCCAAGAGGCGGGCATTTTACCTATTCGGATGCTGAATTCGAAGTAATGAAAGCCGATATTTTGGCCTGCAAGGCCTTGGGTGTACATGGCATTGTTTCCGGAATTTTGATGGAGGATTTTTCTGTGGATGTCGAAAGAACAAAAGAGCTGGTGGAGCTTGCAAAACCGATGCACTTCACATTTCATCGAGCGTTTGATTGGGTGGCCCGGCCTATGGAAGCCATTAAACAGCTTGAAGGAATAGAGGTGGATACCATACTTACCTCGGGCGGCGAAACATCAGCGGAAAAAGGGATCGGTATTTTAGGTAATTGGCAAGAACAAACATCAATGACCATTATGGCAGGCGGTGGTGTTTCGCCCCAGAATGCATCAAAATTTAAAGAAATTGGTTTGAACGCCATTCATTGTTCGGGCACATCCTTTACATACCGAGTGGCTTTGGAAGGAAAAATCACAATGAATTCCACAAAACATTTAGTGGAGGATGCGGTGGCCGTTTCAGATGAGGAAACCCTTCGTTCTGTTGTCAAAGCCGTTAAATAAATTTAAAAGGTCCTACTTTATAGCATATTAGCCCTAATTTTGTAAAAAAAATTGTATGTCCCGTTTTATCGTTTTGGCAATTTTGTATGTGGTGCTGGCCGTTTATGGTTTTCAGGCATTCCGTACCCTTTTTAAGAGTCCGATGATGCATTGGGCTTACATTATCCTTTTTTTAGGGGCGCTGGTATTTTTGACCATTAAGGTTATGACCTATGACCAAGGAGATGGTTTCAAGGGAACTGCGGCGATTGCGGGAACCATTTTTGCCGCCTTTTTTTTATTGGCCATGGTGCTGGGCTTTTTTTTATTATTGGAAGATGTTGTCCGTGTATTGGCTTTTGGCTACAATAAAATCACAGGGGTTTCCAGTCCCGATGCAGGTTATTTGCCCTCGCGCAGAAAATTTATAAGCGGAATAGCACTAGGTTTGGCGGCATTGCCATTTGGAGCTTTGTTGTACGGAATGTACCGTGGAAAATACAACTATCAAGTGCTTAAATATGAACTGGAGTTTGATGATTTGCCAGATGCGTTCCACAACTATCAAATTACCCAAATTTCCGATGTGCACAGCGGTAGTTTTGATGATTTTAAAAAAGTGGAATACGGGGTGAACCTGGTCAATGAGCAGAACAGTGATGTTATTTTCTTTACCGGTGATATTGTAAACAATAGGTCTGAAGAACTCGAACCATGGAAAGAGGTTTTTTCCCGTTTGAATGCCAAAGATGGCGTGTATTCCATTTTGGGAAATCACGATTATGGCGATTATGCCGTTTGGGATACGGAAGAGGAAAAGGAACAAAATCTGCTCGATCTTAAGAAGATGCAGAAGGATATGGGCTTCGATCTATTGCTCAACTCCAACCGTTACTTGGAGAAGGACGGAGAAAAAATCGCTCTGATCGGAGTGGAGAATTGGGGCAGAGGTGGCTTTAAAAAGGCAGGTGACCTGCAAAAGGCCAAGGCAGGAATATCCCAAGACGATTTTAAGATATTGTTGAGTCACGATCCATCCCATTGGGAGGATGTGGTGATTCACGATGATTATCATTTTCATTTGACCCTGAGCGGACACACCCACGGTATGCAGTTCGGGGTTGAGATTCCAGGTTGGGTAAAGTGGAGTCCGATAAAATGGCGTTATAAATATTGGGCCGGTATTTATAAGGAAATGGAGCAGTTCATCAACGTGAACAGAGGTTTTGGATTTATAGGATACCCGGGCCGTTTTGGAATTTGGCCCGAGATTTCCGTAATTACCCTTAAGAAGAAGGGATTGGTGTAAAATAACTATTGCTTGAGCCAACCAAAGACGTCCTGCATAAATTCTTGGCATTGGTAATCGTCCACGCCCTCCCAACTGGTCATGTATAAGGATACCATCGCTTCACCCATGACCACTAGTTTTCCACCTTTTTTGGTCTTTACGTAAGCAGCCGCGGGATAGGCCTCACCCAATTCATCTCCATAAACAAAAGGAGTTCCACCGATTACTTTTCTGGCTTCATGATAGGATATTTTTAAAGGTTTGTCGTGTATTTCTCCCTTTATGGTATGGCCGCCCGGTAGTTTGTCCGGTATGGCTTCACCATATTGGATTCCATAGGGTGAAATAATATCATTTACGTTGGTATCGCTCAAAGATGACCAATAATCACTATCCATTATTATAAAAAGACCTCCGCCGTTATCTATAAACTTTTGAATGGCCTTGACTTCTTTTTCGGTATACTGTTTTTTGGGAATATGGATGTAAAGGATATCGATGTCGGACAACATCTTCGAGTCAATTTCTTCTTTAGCATAATCAACTGTAGCATTTATCGCCCTTGATGTTTTGTGCAGTTCATCCGTCATCATGTAGACCCTGCCAATTTTTTCATTCTCCAACTGCATGGATTTGGGATCGTTCCAGAATATCTGATCATGGGCAACGTCCATCAAAATGTGTGCAAAGGAATCCATCTTGTTCTGCTTTATGGAAATGTTTTTGAACCACCCTTCACTGCTTTCTCCTACCCACAGTCCAATTTTTCCGTGGCCGCTTACATTGATTTGTTCATCGACCGTAAAGGTCGGTGTCGCTGAACGGTTGACATACACTTCGATTTTTGGATAATTGATCTCCAGTTTTACATGAAACCAGTTATCTGGGGCGGGGGCGGGGTCAATATGCGTCTCGTACTTTCCCGGATGGTCTTCGCGCAAGGTTTTCCAGTCAAAATGTGGCATGGCAATATATTGTGCCATATGCTCTTTTTTACTTGGATTCTGAAAGTTGAAGGGCCTAAAATAAACGGCATCGAAAATGGAATTGTTTTTCCCGTTAAAAGCCACTCCTACGAAACTTGCCCCGGGCTGATTCTTTCCCTTGATATCTAGCTCAATGCTTCCGTTCTGAAAATCGGAACCTTTCAGCCATAAAATCCCATCTCCAGGTTTGCTGTTCAAGTGGATGGTGCCATTGTTAAAACTGACTTCCCTATTGTGCACTTCCCAATTTTTAGGGTCATCAAGCTTTTTGTTGGCTTGTCCTATAAGGGAATAAGAAATGGTCAAGAGAAAAATGGGTAAAAAAAATGTTTTCAAAGATTTCATAATGTTTGCTTTTGATTGAAATTCAAAACTAATCCAAGACCATATCTCAATGGCAAGCAAAAGCTACTCAAAGCAGGTTCAAAATTCGGTCATTTGCTAAAAGATGAACGATTTTGGACGAATATTAATATCTTGGACTATCCTATGAGCAGACCTGATGATTACCATATTGAACTGTGTAAAAAATTGCTGGAAGAGAAGTTTTCCTTTGGCAATGGAGATGGATATACCCAGAAGGATTTGGAACAGCTTTCCTTGTATATTGATGAACATACAGGGTACCACATTAGTTTGTCCACTTTAAAACGATTTTGGAAGGGGACTTATAAAACCCAACCCCAAATAGCAACTTTAAATGCCCTTGTACAGGTACTTGGATATAAAAATTGGCAGGATTTTAAAATTCGGCATCAAAAGGAGCATGTCTTGGAGGTGCATCGGAAACAAAGAAAGAACAGAATGCCATTTTATTTGGGTGCTGGCGTTTTGGCATTGGTGATTATCGGCTTCGTTCTCTCATTTGGGGAGAGTGGGGCTTCTACCGTAAAAATAAATGGGCCAGTACGTTTCAGTGCCGATAAAACGGTGGCCAAAGGGGTTCCAAATACATTTATTTTCGAATATGACCTTAGCCATGTGGAGGCGGATAGCTTTTTTATCCAACAATCTTGGAACGGATGGCGAAAGGTAGAAATAGACCCGAAGAAAACCGTTTACGCTTCTACCTATTATGAGAGCGGTTATCACCGTGCTAGATTGATTGCCAACAACGATGTTGTTGCCATGCAACCGGTCCACATTATTAGTGATTGCTGGGAACCCCATGTTTATTATAGTGAGGCGGATGATAGGTTTATCGATTTTAAAGGAGAAACTTTTATTGCGGAAGGGCGGTTGCACCTGCCCTCCGAACTGCTCAAAAAACGGGGATTGGATACATCCCAATACTTTATGTCGCGTATTTCGCATAGTGATGATTATGGCGTTTCATCAGACAACTTTGGTCTTAGGACAAGATTAAAGGTGGATAAGGCGATGGAATCCAATTGTCCATGGGCAAAGGTTATTATAATAACTACGGAGCACATATTTTCGGTAGGTCTGGTCAGAAATGGATGTGAAACAGGAGCGAGCTATAAATTGGGAGAGATATACAAATCAGGAGAGGACAACGATCTATCCAAACTCGGAACAGACCTTTACGAATGGAATGATTTGGAGATAAAAGTTGTGGGAAAGAAAGCCACCATATTGTTGAATGGGAAGGAAACATATTCTGAAAATTACCTAGAAGATTTTGGGAATATTATGGGGCTCACTTACATATTTGAAGGCACTGGTTCGATTGATTTCGTTGAGCTTGCCAACGAAAAAGGAGCCGTGGTTTTTCAGGATAATTTTTAATCTGGTTTAAAAATCACTTTCCGAAATTTTCTAATGGGTATTTCTATTGTATTGACTTGCTGTAAAACATTCAACTTTTTTCTTATTTTTGACTGTAAACCTTAGAATACATGTCCAAATTCGGAGAACTTATAGATTTACAAGTCCCAGTTTTATTAGACTTTTATGCAGAATGGAACGAGCAGTCTAACTCAATGCATCCGGTGTTGAGAGATGTTGCCGCGGCCCTTGGCGATAAAGGAAAGGTCATAAAAATTGACGTGGACAAGAACAAGGAACTTTCACAGGCACTTCGAATTAAGGGCCTTCCTACATTAATGATCTACAAAAAAGGAGAGATGGTCTGGCGCCAAAGCGGAGAGCAGGATGCCAATACGCTCATCGGTATTTTAAACGAATATATTCAATAAAAAAAGCGAGGTCAAAACCTCGCTTTTTTTATTGCTATTCTTCTTCTGGAATTATGGATTCAGGAATAGTGTCCGGTGCATCAATTGGAACGGAACCCTCCATGTCCGGGTCTATTGGAGGAATTGATTCATCCATTACATCATCCTCATCATCTACAAATTGGGAGAACTTATCTATGTATTCATTAAAAATGATTGTCTCCGACTCTGCCAATTCCTTATCTCCATTTTCAATTAAGATATCAATGTTTCTGCGGTAGGCCTGCATGTCGGATAGAATGTCGTCTATTCTATCGTATTGCTCATCCAAAGGAATGTTGGCGTAATATTCCAGATGTTCTTGATAGACCTTCTTGAGCTTGTTGAATAGTTCGCGCGCTTTTTGGGTTTCCCCCACTTTGTAATAACCATCTACAAATGGTTCTACAAACGCATAGAAATAATAATGGTCCACTGGCATGTTCTCCATGGCAATGTTGATCACATCCTTGGCCTCGTCAATCTTATTTTCCGCAATCATAGTTTCCATCAAGCGAGCCAAATTACTTCTGAAAGAAAGTCCCTGTGAGCGTGTTTGGGGATCGTGGTAGATATCATCGCTTCCTGAGTTGCCCCATTCCCAATCCTTGACGATGTCGTACATCAAATCGGTATCGATTCGACCCATTTCAAAGGAGTTTCGGTTTGGCGTTTTGATGGGTACCAATTTGTATACGAGACCATCCAGTTGTAGATAATCCTTCATCCAAATGTATTCGGCGCTGTCAAAACTACCCCCGGAGAAATAGATGGGACGTTTCCAATCGTTGTTGGCGATAAGGTCCAACATGAGTATTCTGTTTTTAGGAAGTGCCCCGGTTGGTAGGTCAATATCGATATAATCCACGATCAACGCGGAATCTTTTTCTTTGACCAAACCACTTTCCAGAACATTCTGCTTGTTTACAGGAATCCTGATTTTATTGGTAGGGTAGTACACAATGTCCAAAGTACTTTCGGAGTAGTTGCTCAAATCTGCCCCTTGATTGGTAAGAATGTGCCTGAATTTAGTTTGTGGTTTATCACTGGCAACCCAATCGATAAAATCTTTTATATCCCATCTGTTGTCGGTGATACTTTGATAATAAATGGCATCCCTTGTTCCGTAGCTGTACTTATCGTGCGTAAGTTGCGATGGAATCGCGTCGCTTTCATAGGCCTTTCGCTTCATCTGGTCAATGTACCAATCGGTTGCAAAGAGGCTGGTGTTGACTACCCGTACATCGGTTCGATAGTTCTCGATTTCCTGCGCGTACCAAATTGGGAAAGTGTCGTTGTCCCCAATGGTGAACAATATGGCCCCGGCATCTTCCTTACAAGAGTCCAGATAAGCTTTGGCGGTTGCCGGTGCGGTGTACCTATCGGACCGATCATGGTCGTCCCAATTTTGAAATGCCATCAGCAAAGGCACGGCCAATATACAAAGCGTAGTAATGGCAGGTGCAGCTATTTTGGCAGAAACCAGTTTTTTAAACTCTTCAAAAAGGCCATAAACCCCAATACCTATCCAAATACAGAAGACGTAGAAGGATCCTACCAGGGAATAATCTCTTTCCCTTGGTTGAAAGATGTAGGGGTTGGTATAAAACTGAATGGCAAGTCCCGTGAACATAAAGAACACGAACAGTACCCAAAACTGTTTTGGGTTTCTGGAAACTTGGAACACGATGCCCAATATGCCCAATAACAACGGAAGGAAGAAGTAGGTGTTTCGACCCTTGTTGTTCTCCCAATCGCTGGGAAGGTTATCTTGGCTTCCCAGTCTTATACTGTCGATAAAATTGATACCGCTCAGCCAGTTTCCGTTTTCATCGTACCTGCCTTGCATATCGTTTTGCTTCCCTACAAAATTCCACATAAAGTAGCGCATGTACATGTAGCTGAACTGGAAATCGAACATGTATTCCACGTTTTGCCAAACGGTAGGCGGCTGCACTTCTATATATTCCCCAAACTCCCTTAAAAATCGTATGTACTGCTCAGTATCCAGTTCTCCTTGCGAATAGGCTGTTTTGAATTGATTCACAGCCTGCCGAAGGTCGTTGTTTGAGATATATTCCGATTTTATGCGGAATTCCAGGGCGCCAAAATAGCGCATATAGTTTTCAGCGTGCTGATCGCTCCACATTCTGGGCAATAGGCCCACATGTTTCTCGTTGGGTCCGGGAATGGCTCCTTTGTAATGGTTTACGATTACATATTTGCCGGTTTCCAAATCTTTTTCATACTTAGGGCTGTCGTCCCTATCCTCTCCGGAGGTGGCAAAGGTGTCGGAGTAATAAGCTCCGTACACAGGACTGTCCACCCCGGGATATTGTTCCCTATTGTAGTAGGCCAATAGTGCCCGGGCATCTGCCGGATTATTTTCGTTGACCACCGTTTTTGCATTTGCCCGTATGGGAAGCATCAACCAGGATGAGAACCCAAGGATGAGGAACATCAAACAAAGCACAATAATATTGGCATTGTAATAATTGTGTTTTCGGGTATATCTCAAACCGAAATAGAAAGCGGCCACAAATAATAGCCCCATGATGATGGATCCCGAATTAAAGGGTAGCCCAATTTCGTTGATAAAGAATACCTCGCTCCAACCAAACAGTTCCAGAACGTAGGTCAAGGAGAATTTATAGACCAAGATGAGTACTGCAACTACTATGATATTGGCCAACAAAAAGTTTTTTACCGTGGTGGTTTTATATTTTTTGAAATAGTAGAGCAATCCTATGGATGGAATGGCCAAGAAGCCCATAAACTGTATTCCAAAGGTTAGACCTATCACAAAAGAGATGAGCATGAGCCAGCGGTGGCCCCTAGGGTCGCCGAGGTTGTCCGTCCATTTTAAGCCCAACCAGAGCAATAGCGCCATCATAAAACTGGCCATGGCATACACTTCGGTCTCTACGGCGTTGAACCAAAAACTATCCGAAAATGTAAAAGCAAGCGCTCCGACCAATCCGCTGCCGAAGATGGCAATGGCTTTGCTATTGGTCATTTCTTCCTTTTTAACAATCAACTTTCCTGTTAAATTGGTAATGGTCCAAAAAGTGAACAATACGGCAAAAGCACTGGATACGATGGATACAGCGTTTACCATGACGGCAATCTTTGTGGGGTCGCCAAAGGCGAACATGGCAAAAAAGGCGCCGATCATTTGCAATAATGGAGCCCCGGGCGGGTGCCCTACTTGTAACTTTGCCGAAGTGGAAATGTACTCCCCTGCATCCCAAAAACTTCCTGTGGGTTCAACGGTCAGGGCATAAACTATAAATGCGATGGCAAAGGATGCCCACCCTAGGATGGTATCCCATTTTTTGAAGTCTTTTACAAACATAAGAGTTGGTTGTTAACCGAATTGTGGCGAATTTAGTAAATCTAGAACAGATGCCTAGCCCTTTTTGGAAAACCTTTAACACCCATGTTCAAGAAAAATAGCGTGTATTCTTGTCAAAAATATTTGCTGAAACGAAAGTTTGTTTTAAATTTGCACGCTCAAATAAGGCACTGACCCATGGTGTAATTGGCAACACAGCTGGTTTTGGTCCAGTCGTTCTAGGTTCGAGTCCTAGTGGGTCAACAAAAGCCCCTCAAATCGTTAGATTTGAGGGGCTTTTTTCTTGGCTTTGGTGATGGTCACACAATTTGCCTGTCCATATTGGGAACGGGCCTGTACGAGTAATACTGCAACACTTCTTCCAACGCCATTTTTAGGGCTTTGTTTATGGGCATTATTTTGGAGCCCAGTTGATAATCGATTTGGTTGAGCTGCATGTAGTAATCCGTAAACACTGGAACGTACAGCCCTTCGGCAATGGCTTTGTTTGTTTTTTTATAGCAATTGGTTTGTTCCTCTTTGATTATGCTACAGGTGGCCAATCGTAAATTGCCATACTTATCTTTACCGGCCGCATATCCGAATAGTCTGCATATCAAGCCCCTGTGGCGATAACTGCCGCAATGCCCTTTGCTTGGCATGGAAACAGGTGTCAGCAAAAAGCAGATTTGGCCGGTGGATGAACTTAAACTTTCCAGTACTTCTTCCGCTTTGCCTGATAAAAATACCTGAAATGCCCAAGGTAAGAACTCTAAAGGTGAGGCATCAATGGTTGGGAAAGTACAGCATTTTCCACATCCAGAAACACAGCCAAGTTTCGATTTTTCCTGAAATTGCCGGGTCTCTAGCTCCAACTGGTCGAATAACGTTTCAACCAATCGAACTTTCTGATCTAGTGTCATTATTGAAGGCCGAAATTAGGTCTTATTTTGACTCGTGGTACAAATATTTTTTTTGAATAAGGAGAATGATGGTCATTCAAAATTTAAAATCCTTTTAAGGACCATATTATGGTAGGGTTCCATGTTAGGATAAAATGTTTTTGTGCCATCAGTTTGATTTTTATCCGGGCTTCTTTGGTTCTGAACCACCATGGCAAGAGGATTGTTTTCTGAATCTTAGCGTTTGGCAGGACGAGGAGTCAAAAGAATATTCTGGCGAAATAGAGATAACCTGTTAGTGTATTGAAACAATAGGGTAGCAACAACAAACCCCGCAAAGTCAAATTTGCGGGGTTTGTTGTTTAAAGTATTTTCTGATCAGTTTTTGTTCACCCGGTAAGTAATTCCCCTGTTGGTAATCACTCTTCCGTTCTTCACGGTCAATGTTGCTTGGTCGGAAGCTAAGGGGGTACAGCTTCCGGTCGAATTGGAAACAAGCACACGATATATATAACCGTCTTTTGTGGAATCCGGAGTTGTAATAATCAGGTTTGCGCTGGATGTTCCAGTGTATTCACCTCCGTCGGCAATGGAGGAAAAATTACTTCCGCCATCCGTGCTTACCTGCCATTGATATGTGTCAATATTTGATGCGGTCACGGAAAATGAACCATTGTTTCCGACTACTACGGTTTGGTCTGTTGGTTGGTCGGAAATGGCAAATGGAGTTACTGTAATGGTCTGCTCAACATCAAAAGTGTTTCCTGCCTCATCCGTGATTCTGTATGTTCGAGTAATTATTTCTGGATTGCTTCCACCATCGCTTACATCGCTCACAAAAGTTACCGTTGGATTTGGGTCGCAGTTGTCAGCTTCATCCGTAATTACGGTTACATCCGGTGTAGGAATGTCGGCGGTGCAATTCACCGATATTGGCGAAGGTGCACTTGCCGTAGGTGCTGTTGTCTCCACGGTAATCGTGGTTGTTGCTGCCAAATCGGGATATGGTGGATCGCCTGGCATGCCACCATACTCCACCAAATATCCTTTTGGTTGATAATCACCACTGGCTGATCCGGTATTGGACAGGTCGTTCCAGGACCCTGACAATCCAACCCCTGGTGCTGTGATGTGGGCATAATCCTCATTACCAGATTGATTTGGCTCTCCGGAATTCCAGAATTCGTAGGCAAATGCGGTTCCACTGGCTGTACCCCTCCAAAAAAGAGTTCCTGCTTCGGGTCCGGTTACCCAATACCAATCTCCTTCGGTAGCGGCATCACTTGCCCCGATCCAACCGGCTCCCGGTGCCTGCGAGCCCAATAGATCGGATTCATCCTGTATGGAAATGGTAGCCAGATAGCCCTGTAGTCCATAAAAAGTTCTTAGGGCCGCGGCATCTCTGGCAGCCGTCCACGTAATCCCCAATGAAGGAACATATTCGTAATAATGTCCGGTCGATTCCAGATAATTTGCTTCGTTCATCACTATGGAAAAAGTTCTGGTGTCTCCACTGCTTAAGGTTGCGGTGGTTTCAAAGACCACGGCGCTAATGGCTGCTTCGAATTCTGCCAAGGTTGCGGGTCCTTCCAAGAACAATCTTCCTTCGGAAGTATCCCAACTGGCCGTAATGTTGGGGTGTGTGCCAGTCAAACTCAAAACATCGCCCGAAACATCGTAGTTCGAGGTGACTTGTACATAAACTGCATCCAAAGTAGTACTATCGGGGTCAGTGATTTCAACACTTTCTGCTACGGGAATGGTGTTTCCTGGACAAAATGTTTGGTTTCCTGTTGCGGTGATTGATGGAGGCTGGTTGTCATCAACAGTATCATCCCTAAAATCCAAATCGCCCCCTGAAGCTATATCTCCATCCGAATCGGGAAGCATTAAGGAACCTCCGTTGGGGTTCAACGGGTTGTCTATTTCACCACCCGGGTCGGAATAATCAGAGGTACTATCCATATGGTCTTCCAAACCATCATTATCACTATCCGAACCAGAAAGAGTTAAGGCAGCTTCAGTGGTGTCGGGTGTTCCATCATTATCAGAATCCGTATCCATAAAATCAGGTGTTCCGTCGCCATCGGTATCCACGGGGGTGATTCCGCTACCTTCGTAGGCGTCGTCCAACCCGTTGTTGTTGGCATCGATTCCCGAAGGTGCTATATAGCTTAAAGAGGTTTGTGCTTCCACATTGTCAGGTATGCCATCTCCATCACTGTCCAAATCTTGGTGATTCGGTATGCCATCGCCATCGGTATCAACCGTGGTGCAGTCTACGGAAGAACCTCCGTAACTTGCGCCATAGACCCTGGCCCCAGCTTGCCATGCTTCAATAAGGATGTATTGCAAACTACTTCCGGAAACTGTGAATGTTACTTCTCGTATAGATCCAGGAGTGGTACTATTGGCAGTTGCCAACCAACTACTGGATGATCCAGATGCATCAGTACGCTGTATATTATAGTCGGTGCTGGATACTGCAGGGTCGGCTCCAAGAAAAACACTGACGTTGGTTCCAATTGGAATTGCTTCTGGAAATTCGAGCATTAATCTTGAGCTAGAACCGGGATAGGTTGTAGGATTGGCTGCATAGGTGGTTCCGGGATTTCCTTCTGCTTCGGATGCATTGCTAAAGTGTCTAAGGTTCGTTGCTGTCTTAACATAATTTCCACTCATTCCACCACATTCGTCAACATCCAAGATGCCATCATTGTCGTCGTCGATATCTGTGATGTCATTAATTCCATCACTATCTAGGTCACCTGTGCCCACGCTACAGGTTGAATATAATTTTGAAAAAGGAATGTCTTGTTTGGAAATGGATGGTCCCTCATAGTGTACTTCCAGTATTTCTCCACCACCATTTTCAAAGAACAGCACTGTGATATCGTGTAATCCAGGGGAGAGGGTTATGTCGCCATAGCGTTCTCGAGAACCGTGGCCCCCATCGTTATCAACAACTTCGGTTCCATTAATATATAGTTTGGAACCGTCGTCGGATCTTGTATAAAATGTATAACTGCCCTGAGTGTCGATTTGGATGAAACCACTATATCGAATACTAAAATTATCGGAATCGCCAGGATCTTCTTGATTTTGAAGGGCGTCCACATCAAAACTGGTAAAAGTGCCCGAGCCGAGAAAGCCGGTTGTCGGAATGTTGTTTACGGTGCTTCCCGATGGCGAACTGTCGTAAAATTCAAAATCGACCTCTCCGTTGCATAGGTTTAGAGTGCCTTGGACCAAAACATTGTCTATATAATAATACTCATTGCCCGCTGTATTGTAAAAGTGTACCCTAATTTGCAATGTCGAGCCTGTGGAAGGTAGGTTTACCGTGTAGGAAGCGTCCAATGGGTCTGAGGGATTAGAGTCTCCTGATGCATTTTCGAATTCTACCCAGGCACCGCTGTCTATTCTGTATTCCCCTATGAGATAATCTGTTCCTGCTTCAAATTGGCTAGTGTTGTTTTGAGTGGCCACATCCAAACTGAAACTAACGGAATCATATCCGTATATATTGATGGAGTTGGTTTGCCAGACTCCTTCGGTGTTGGAAGGTAAATGGTTTGCCTCAATTCTGCTGTTTTGTACCCAAACATCTCCGGTCAAGGTGGTTGTCCAGCCTGATGCGGATGGTCCAGTAGCAGTTCCGTTCTCCGTCCCGTTGGGGTAGCTGTTAAAGTTTTCACTCCAGATGGTCGTTTGAGAAAAGGAAAGAAAAGTTCCCAGAAGGAAAAACGCCAACATCAGCATCCATCCAATGGGAAAATGATTCATCTTTTTATTGAATAACGAGGTTGTGCCCATGTATTTATTTCAATGTTGTACAAAATTAGCTGGTGCACAGGGGCTTCAAAATATTTGTTGTGAACGGTTGTAAAAGGAGTGTTAACATTAAGATATGTGGAGGATGGAGTTCCAATGGGCAGCGATATTGGCTTTTTGACATAACATAGTCGGCCTTACATAATTCCTTTTCTCTCTCTTGATCGTGGTAATTCATTGAAAAATAGATGGGGGACAACTTATTTTTGTTCGGAGAGGGGTTGCACATGCGATATTATTTGTTGTATATTTGCAAAACTGAACGGATATAAAAGTATTCATGAGGGGACCTTGAGTCCCCTCTTTTATTACTTATTTCTCATTTTTATGTTGAAGGATAAAGTAGAATCGTTGCTGAACAAAGCGCTGGAAGAACACTCTTCCTTGTTCTTGGTCGATTTTAAAATGGGCGGCGATAACAGTATCAAAGTGGTTTTGGATGGCGATGAAGGTGTGAATCTGCAGGATTGCATGAATATTAGCAGGGCCATTGAGCATAATTTGGATCGTGAGGAAGAGGATTTTTCTTTGGAAGTTACATCCGCAGGTGCTACATCGCCGTTGCGATTGCCGCGTCAGTACAACAAAAACGTTGGAAGAAAATTACAGGTCAAAACCAACTCCGAACAATTGGAGGGAACATTGGTGGCGACCTCGACAGATAGTATTACCTTGGAGTGGAAGGCCAGAGAGCCCAAACCTGTAGGTAAGGGAAAAGTTACCGTACAGAAAAAGCAGGAAATTGCCTTTTCTGACATTCAAGAGGCAAAAGTTAAATTAAAATTTTAATTGTAGTAGAAAATGGAAAACCTAGCGCTCATCGAATCCTTTTCTGAGTTTAAGGACGATAAGTTTATTGACAGGGTGACCCTTATGGCGATTTTGGAAGAAGTATTCCGAAGTGCGCTAAAGAAAAAATTTGGTTCTGACGACAATTTTGATATCATTATCAATCCTGACAAAGGGGATTTGGAAATATGGAGAAACCGTGTGGTTGTTGAAGATGGTGAGGTGGAAGAGCCCAACGAGGAAATATCCTTGTCCGAAGCTAGAAAAATCGAGCCTGATTTTGAAGTTGGGGAAGATGTATCGGAAGAGGTGAAACTTATCGATTTAGGGAGAAGGGCTATTTTGGCGTTGCGCCAGAACTTGATCTCTAAAATCCATGAGCACGACAACACGACCATCTACAAGCAATTCAAGGACTTGGAGGGGGAAATTTATACCGCTGAGGTCCATCATATTAGGCATCGTGCAGTAATTTTGTTGGATGATGAAGGGAACGAGATCATCCTTCCGAAGGAAAAACAGATTCCTTCCGATTTCTTCCGTAAGGGAGATAACGTTCGCGGTATTATCGAAAGCGTGGAGCTTAAAGGGAACAAGCCTGCCATTATTATGTCGAGAACATCCCCTATTTTCTTGGAGCAATTGTTCTTTCAAGAAATTCCAGAGGTGTTCGATGGTTTGATTACCATTAAAAAAGCAGTTCGCATTCCAGGAGAAAAAGCGAAGGTTGCTGTTGACTCTTATGATGATAGAATTGACCCGGTAGGTGCCTGTGTGGGTATGAAGGGGTCAAGAATCCATGGAATTGTCCGTGAGTTGGGCAACGAAAATATCGATGTGATCAACTGGACGAACAATCCGCAACTTATGGTGACCCGTGCATTGAGTCCTGCAAGGGTGTCCTCCGTTAAATTGAACGATGAGAAGAAAACAGCCCAAGTATACCTAAAGCCGGAGGAAGTTTCCAAGGCTATTGGTAGGGGAGGGCATAATATACGATTGGCCGGTCAATTGACTGGTTACGAGATAGATGTGTTCCGGGAAGGTGTCGAGGAAGATGTGGAATTGACCGAGTTCTCCGATGAAATCGAAAGCTGGGTAATCGAAGAGTTCAAGAAGATTGGATTGGATACCGCACGCAGCGTTCTGGAGCAAGATGTTAAAGACTTGGCGAAGCGAACCGATTTAGAAGAGGAAACAATTCAGGAAGTCGTTCGCATCCTCAAGGAAGAATTTGAAGATTAGGCTTATATTAGCAGCGAAAATTTAGGGAAGCAAAATAATTTATGGCAGAAAATCCAACAATACGACTTAACAAAGTTCTCAGAGAATTGAACATTTCACTGGATAGGGCAGTCGATTACCTTGCCTCGGAAGGGCATGACGTAGAGGCGCGTCCTACCACTAAAATATCCAATGAGGTGTATCAAGTTCTGTTGGATGAGTTCCAAACGGATAAAAGTAAAAAGGTCGCTTCTAAGGAAGTTGGTGAAGAAAAGCGCAAGGAAAAGGAAGCCATCCGAATCCGGATGGAAAAAGAACAGGAAGAGCGCAGGTTGGCCAAGGAGAAAAAAGAGGCCGAACAAGAAGTGGTGAAGGCTAAGGCGGAACTTGCCGGTCCCAAGACTGTGGGTAAAATCGATTTGGATAAAAAACCGGAGAAGCCTAAGAAAGAGGAACCAAAAAAGGAGGAGCCAAAACAGCAAGAACCACAAAAAGTAGAGCAGGAAAAAATCCAGGAGGCAGAAAAGCCCAAAGCTCCAGAGCCAGAAAAAACCGTGGAGGCGGAAAGTAAGAAGCCTGAAGTTAAGGAGGAAAAGCCCGAAGCCGAAAAACCTAAGGAGGAAGCTGAAAGTGCTGATACAGGTACTTTAAAGACCAATTACCAGAAGCTTTCAGGACCTAAGATTACGGGAGATAAGATTGACCTTTCGCAGTTTAAAAAACCTGTGAAAAAGAAAAAGGAAGATGCCCAAAAGAGTAATAAGGGTGGGGCTTCGTCCGATGCCGGAGAGCGTAAAAAGCGGCGTAGAAGAATTGTAAAGAACGGCCCGCAAGCTGGTGGCAACAGGAATACTAGGCCGGGAGCAGGTAGAAAAGGACAGCGTTCCTCTGCCCCTAAAGTAGAGCCTACCGAAGAAGAAGTACAAAAACAGGTTAGGGAGACCCTTGAAAAACTTCAAGGTAAATCCAGTAAAGGCCGAGGGGCCAAATATCGTAGGGAGAAAAGAGATCAGCACCGTCAACAAACGGAGAAGGATCTCGTGCAGCAGGAACTGGACAGCAAGATTTTAAAGGTGACAGAATTTGTTACCGTTAACGAACTTGCTACCATGATGAATGTTACTACGACCCAGATTATTTCTGCTTGTATGTCCCTAGGTATCATGGTAACGCTTAACCAACGTTTGGATGCGGAAACCCTTTCCATAGTCGCTGATGAATTTGGTTACGAAGTGGAATTCGTTACCGCAGAGATTGAAGAGACAATCGAAGAAGTCCAGGATAGTCCAGAAGATCTAAAGGCGCGTGCACCGATTGTTACCGTAATGGGTCACGTTGATCACGGTAAAACATCTTTACTGGATTATGTTCGCCAAGAGAACGTAATTGCTGGAGAAAGCGGTGGAATTACACAGCATATAGGTGCGTACGGGGTTGCTTTGGAAGATGGACAGAAAATTACGTTCTTGGATACACCTGGTCACGAAGCGTTTACCGCGATGAGGGCCCGTGGTGCACAAGTTACGGATATTGCGATAATTGTAATCGCTGCGGATGATGATATAATGCCCCAGACAAAAGAGGCCATTAGTCACGCTCAGGCAGCTGGTGTGCCTATAGTGTTTGCCATCAATAAAGTTGATAAGCCAACCGCAAATCCAGATAAGATCAAGGAGGGCTTGGCCCAAATGAACTTATTAGTGGAAGATTGGGGAGGTAAAGTGCAGTCCCATGATATTTCCGCCAAAACAGGACAGGGAGTCAAAGAGCTTTTGGAAAAAGTGTTGTTGGAAGCCGAACTTTTGGAGTTGAAGGCAAATCCAGAAAGGTTGGCGACGGGAACTGTAGTGGAAGCCTTTTTGGATAAAGGTAGGGGTTATGTGGCCACTATTTTGGTTCAAGCGGGTACCCTTAAAATAGGTGATTATGTTCTTGCTGGAACATGCAGTGGTAAGGTAAAAGCAATGCATGATGAAAGAGGGCACAATATTGATAGTGCGGGTCCATCCACGCCAATTTCCATTTTGGGATTGGACGGGGCGCCGCAAGCAGGTGATAGGTTCCATGTATTGGAAGATGAACGTGAGGCGAAGCAGATTGCGGCAAAACGCTCGCAATTGCAGCGTGAGCAGTCTGTAAGGACACAGCGTCATATTACTTTGGACGAGATTGGACGAAGAATCGCATTGGGCGACTTCCAAGAGCTTAACATTATCCTTAAAGGGGATGTGGATGGTTCCGTTGAAGCCTTAACGGATTCGTTCCAGAAACTATCTACCGATGAAATCCAAGTGAACATCATTCATAAAGGTGTTGGTGCCATTACTGAGTCGGATGTACTATTGGCAAGTGCCTCGGATGCCATTATAATAGGATTTAATGTTAGGCCAATGGGCAATGCCAGGTCTATTGCAGATAAAGAAGAAATCGATATCCGGATGTACTCCATTATCTATGATGCCATTAATGACCTTAAAGATGCTATGGAGGGCATGTTGTCCCCAGAAATGAAAGAAGAGGTTACGGGTAATGCCGAAATCAGGGAAACCTTTAAGATTTCCAAGATTGGAACCATTGCAGGCTGTATGGTCACCAGTGGAAAAATATTCAGAAATTCACGTATCAGGTTGATTCGTGATGGTGTGGTAGTCTATACAGGTGAATTGGCGTCGTTAAAACGATTCAAGGACGATGTCAAGGAAGTGGCCAAAGGTTACGATTGTGGATTGCAGATCAAGAACTACAATGATATACGGGAAGGGGATAATGTAGAAGCCTTCCAAGAAGTTGCAGTGAAAAAGAAACTGTAAAATGATCATAAATAGAAAAATCCCGCCTGTGAGCGGGATTTTTTTTGCGGTTATAATTCTTTTCGCTCAGGTTTTAGGAGCATGGCGTCCGGATATTTTTTTCGGACCTCCAAATACTTTCTTTCAGCCTCCAATTTGGTTTTGAACCTTCCCAATCTAACGCGGTAGGTCGGTGATTCAAATTCTATTTTGGAGTACCAATCGGGAAAGTCGATTTCAACTTGACTCAATAGGTCTTGTGCTTTTTGGTAATTGCCGAATCCTACCTGAATTTGATAATATCCAGTGTTTGCATTCACCTTGGTATATAATTTCACCAACTCGTTGATTTTTGGATCTTGCTGGATCGTTACCTGACCATCTTGGGAAAAAACCTGAGTTGTAAAAGCAATTAGAATTGTGCTAAAAACAGCCGTTTTCATGTTATTTACTCGTTGTATGATTTATGCTTATTGCAAATGTAGATTATTAAAGGTTAATCAAGTCGAGGGTAAGTTATTTAGAATCTTTATAAATTAAGAGTTATGAATACCTTAAGATTTCAAAAAATGACTGTATGTCTTACTTTTGTTGCCATTCTTGGTAGGGTAAAAAGCTATTGCTCTCAAACTCAATAGAAAGAATCATGCCAAAGATTTCGATAGAAATTTCACGAATATGAAAAAGGTTTTATACCGCCATCTATTTTCTAAAGTTTTAGGTTTAACTCTCCTATTATTCTCATCATCTTTTTATGCACAAGAAGAAGCCGAGGCTGCAACTGATGCTGCTGCAGAACAAACTGCGGAGGCTGTTGATGGTGACCCTGTAAAAGGAAAACAACTTTTTAATCAGAATTGTGCCGCATGTCACTCCTTGGATAGGAAGATGACAGGTCCTGCATTGGCAAATGTGGAGGCCAGATTGGCCGATGATGAAGGGTTGGACAAAGAATGGATTTACGCATGGGTAAAAAATAGCCCAGCTGTAATCGCCTCTGGGGATTCTTACGCGAACAAAATCTACGCAGAGTACAATCAGGCGGCCATGACGCCGTTCCCAACATTGTCCAACGAGGATATTGACAATATTTTGGCGTATACCGCTGCTCCTCCAAAAGCTCCTGCTCAGGCAGCGGGCGCAACTCCGTCAGGAGGTGAGGGTTCGGGTGGTTCCAGTTCGGGTATCTCCAATGAGATGATTCTGGGAGCCTTGGCTTTGGTTTTTGGTCTATTGGTCGTTATGTTGATTTTGGTAAACAAGACCTTGCGCAGAATTGCCGAAGCCAACGGAGTTGTACTTGAGAAGGAGAAAGAAAAGCGTTTGCCAATTTGGAAGGCATTTGTTCAGAACCAGTTTTTGGTTTTGGTGACTGTGGTCTTCTTGTTGTTGGGCAGTGCTTATTTTGCTTATGGCTATTTGATGCAAATCGGTGTTGATCAGGGTTATGCCCCGGTTCAGCCAATTCACTTCTCCCATAAGGTTCATGCGGGGGACAATGGTGTGGATTGTAAGTACTGTCACTCTTCTGCAAGAGTTTCAAAAACTTCGGGGATTCCTTCCTTGAACGTTTGTATGAACTGTCATAAGTCAATATACGAGTATACTGGTACTGCGGAGGGTCCGTCAGCTGAAGATTTGGCTGCTGGTCATACCAACGAATTCTATACGGGGGAAATCAAGAAATTGTACAAAGCCGTGGGATGGGATGAGGAAAATCAGAGCTACACAGGTGAAACACAGCCGGTGGAATGGGTTAGGATTCATAACCTTCCGGATTTTGCCTATTTTAACCACTCGCAGCACGTTTCCGTAGCGGGTGTGGACTGTCAAACATGTCACGGTCCTGTTGAGGAAATGGAAATTGTGGAGCAACATGCTCCGTTGACCATGGGGTGGTGTATTAACTGTCACCGTGAGACCAATGTGAAGGTTCAGGGCAATGCATATTACGAGGCGATCCACGAAGAGTTGTCCAAGAAGTATGGTGTTGAGGAATTGACCGCTGCAATGATGGGTGGTCTGGAATGTGGAAAGTGTCACTATTAAGAATTAAAAGAAGATAATCTCAGATATATCGTATGGCATCAAACAAAAAATATTGGAAAAGTGAAGCGGAGTTGAATCCGAACGATTCCATTGTTGAGGCGCTAAGAAACAACGAGTTTACCGAAGAGATTCCCGTTGATGAATTTTTGGGAGACAAAGAAAATTTGTCCTCATCGAACACATCCCGGAGGGATTTCTTGAAATATGTAGGTTTCAGTACTGCTGCGGCAACTGTTGCGGCGTGCGAAGGCCCGGTTCATAAATCGATTCCTTATGTGGTGCAGCCGGACAATATTGTTCCCGGTGTGGCCAACTACTACGCAACTACGATTGCGGACGGTTTTGATTTTGCCAGCATCTTGGTGAAGACCAGGGAAGGGAGGCCTATCAAGATTGAAAACAATACCGATGCAAAAGTTAATGGAGGTGCCAATGCAAGAGTGCAGGCTTCTGTCTTGACTTTATACGATAGCAAAAGGGTTCAAGGGCCGATGGCCAATGGTGAACCAGTGGAGTGGAAAGTGTTGGATGCTACCATGAAGGCGAAGTTGAACGCTCTCAAGGGTTCCAATAAGCAAGTGGTGCTGTTAACGCAGACCTACGCCAGTCCGTCTACCGCAAAATTGATTTCCGAATTTAAAGAAGCATACGGGGAGAATGTGAGCCATGTGGTTTACGATGCC
Source organism: uncultured Allomuricauda sp. (assembly GCA_963677115.1). Classification (GTDB taxonomy): domain Bacteria; phylum Bacteroidota; class Bacteroidia; order Flavobacteriales; family Flavobacteriaceae; genus Flagellimonas. Next base: position 733,873 of record OY781874.1, on the reverse strand, counting down.
ATTTCCGAGGATGCCGCTCTTAATGCATATAGTAAAGCTTACGGCGAACGAGCCTTGGCCGACTATAATTTTGAGAAAGCTGATTTGATTGTTTCTTTCGGAGCTGATTTCCTTGGGGATTGGCAAGGAGGTGGATACGATTCCGGTTATGCCAAAGGTCGTGTTCCGAAAAACGGACAAATGTCCAGGCACGTGCAGTTGGAGGCCAATATGTCTTTGACCGGTGCCAATGCCGACAAGAGGTATCCAATGACACCGACCCAACAAAAAGTTGCCCTTGCCAAATTGTATGGCAAGTTGAACGGTAGCAATGTGGGGGGTGGAACTTCTGATGTGGACGAGGCTGTGGACAAAGTTGCGGCTGAAATTAAAAAAGCAGGTAGTAAGGCGGTGGTTGTCAGTGGTCTTAACGATGAGAATGCGCAAACCGTAGTGTTGGCCATCAATAAATTGTTGGGCAGCGAAGCTTTCGATGCTGACAAGCCAAAATATGTACGCCAAGGAGATGTAACAAAAGTCAACAAGTTAATTGCCGACATGAACGCAGGTCGTGTAGGGGCATTGATGATGGATGGAGTTAATCCGGCCTACACGTTGCCAAATGCCGAAGAGTTCCTTGCGGGGTTGGGGCAGGTGGATTTGTCGGTTGACTTTGCTTTTATGAATGATGAAACTGCTCAAGCTTCTACTTATGTTGCTGCAGCTTCTCATTATCTGGAATCTTGGGGCGATGCCGAATTCAAAAAAGGAGAATTTAGCTTAATGCAGCCAGCCATTCGAGAGTTGTTTGATACAAAACAGTTTCAATCAGCTCTATTGACGTGGATGGGCGTTGAGAAAACATATTACGAATACATTAAAGAAACTTGGAGTGCCGATGTGCTTCAAGGAGGTTCCTGGAACAAAGCATTGCAGGATGGTGTGTTTGCTGCATCAATTATGGCTGCTGAAGTTGATCGGGATACTGTTGCAGAAACTGGATCAGAAGAAGTTCAGCCGGAGATAGTTCCAATTGCTTCTGCAATTCGTTCTTTGGTGAACTCAACAAGCGCTGGGACCGAGTTGATTCTTTATTCCAAAACAGGAATGGGTGATGGGCGTCAGGCCAACAACCCTTGGTTGCAGGAGTTTCCTGACCCGATTTCAAGGGTGTCTTGGGATAACTACGTAACCGTTTCCAAGGCAGATGCCGAATCTTGGGGTCTTGAGAATGGCATTGAGGCCGATGGAGGTGTCAATGGTAGTTACGTAAAATTGACAGTGGACGGTAAGGTTCTGGAAAATGTTCCGGTAATCATTCAGCCAGGTCAGGCAGTAGGCACTGTAGGCTTGTCTTTCGGGTATGGAAAGAAAGCTGGGATGCAAGAGGAGATGACTACGGGGGTGAATGCCTATAAATTATACAGCGATTTCTCTGATGTACAATCTGTAACGGTTGAGAAAACGGGAGGTGAGCACGAATTTGCTTGTATCCAATCACATAAAACATTGATGGGTAGAGGAGATATCATCAAGGAGACTACCTTGGAGATTTTCAATACCAAAGACCACACAGAGTGGAATCCAATGCCGCAAGTAACCTTGAATCACAATGAAATACCTGTGACTTCACCGGATGCGGACCTTTGGGAAGAATTTGATAGAAGCGTTGGACATCACTTTAACCTGTCCATCGATTTGAACGCATGTACCGGTTGTGGTGCGTGTGTGATAGCATGTCATGCAGAGAACAACGTTCCAGTGGTTGGGAAACTTGAAATGCGTCGTTCTAGGGATATGCACTGGTTGCGAATTGATAGATACTATTCTTCGGAGGAGACCTTTGAAGAAGATAATGAGAAGAAGGAAAACATGGATGGCCTTTGGGGTGACCAAGGTTCTCTTGGTGGATTCAGGGAGATGGAAGACCCATCTGCAAACCCGCAAGTAGCTTTCCAGCCTGTCATGTGTCAGCACTGTAACCATGCTCCTTGTGAAACTGTTTGTCCTGTTGCGGCAACATCTCATGGTAGACAAGGTCAAAACCAAATGGCATATAACCGTTGTGTGGGTACGAGATACTGTGCCAACAACTGTCCGTATAAAGTTCGTAGGTTCAACTGGTTCTTGTACAGCAACAACGACGAGTTTGACTTTAATATGAACAATGATTTGGGTAAAATGGTAATTAACCCGGATGTGAACGTACGTTCAAGAGGTGTAATGGAAAAATGCTCTATGTGTATCCAAATGACCCAAAAGACCATTTTGGATGCAAAGAGGGATGGAAGGGTCATCAAAGATGGTGAGTTCCAAACAGCATGTTCTGCCGCTTGTAGCAGTGGAGCTATGGTATTTGGAGATGTCAACGACCACGACAGTAAGGTGTCAGAGTTGAAGGATGATGATAGAATGTACCATCTGTTGGAGCATGTGGGAACAAAACCAAACGTGTTCTACCATGTTAAAGTTAGAAACACCAACGAGGCTTAATCAATAAAAGAAGTAACTAGAAGATAAATTATGGCGTCGCATTACGAAGCACCTATTCGAAAGCCCTTAGTGGTCGGAGACAAAGGATACCACGATGTAACAGTGGACATTGCCCGTCCGGTTGAGGGAAAGGCCAACAAGCAATGGTGGATTGTATTTTCCATCGCATTAGTGGCATTCCTCTGGGGTCTAGGATGTATCATTTATACCGTTTCCACAGGTATTGGGGTTTGGGGACTTAACCGAACCGTTAACTGGGCCTGGGATATTACCAACTTTGTATGGTGGGTAGGTATTGGTCACGCAGGTACACTGATTTCAGCTGTACTCTTGCTTTTCCGTCAAAAATGGAGAATGGCGATTAACCGTTCTGCTGAGGCGATGACCATTTTCTCGGTAGTTCAGGCGGGTTTGTTCCCGATAATTCACATGGGTCGTCCATGGTTGGGTTACTGGGTGCTCCCGATCCCTAACCAATTTGGTTCCTTGTGGGTGAACTTTAACTCACCATTGCTTTGGGACGTATTTGCAATCTCAACCTACCTTTCTGTATCATTGGTATTCTGGTGGACAGGGCTGTTGCCTGACTTTGCCATGATCCGTGATCGAGCGGTAAAACCGTTCCAAAAGAAAATCTATAGCTTATTGAGCTTTGGTTGGACGGGTAGAGCTAAAGACTGGCAACGTTTTGAGGAAGTATCCTTGGTATTGGCAGGTTTGGCCACGCCACTTGTACTATCTGTACACACCATTGTATCTTTTGACTTTGCTACTTCGGTAATTCCAGGATGGCACACCACCATCTTCCCTCCGTACTTCGTTGCAGGTGCGATTTTCTCTGGATTTGCCATGGTGAACACGCTTTTGATCATTATGCGTAAAGTGTGTAGTCTTGAAGCATACATCACCGTGCAACATATAGAGTTGATGAACATTGTGATCATGATTACAGGTTCCATCGTTGGATGTGCCTATATCACGGAGTTGTTCATTGCTTGGTACTCTGGGGTTGAGTACGAACAATATGCTTTCTTGAACAGGGCTACGGGACCTTACTGGTGGGCTTACTGGTCCATGATGACTTGTAACGTGTTCTCGCCTCAGTTCATGTGGTTTAAAAAGCTACGTACCAGTATCATGTTCTCCTTCTTCATTTCTATTGTAGTGAACATAGGTATGTGGTTCGAGCGTTTCGTAATTATCGTTACCTCATTGCACAGGGATTACTTGCCATCTTCTTGGACCATGTTCTCCCCAACATTTGTGGATATAGGAATATTTGTGGGAACCATCGGATTCTTCTTCGTACTGTTCCTATTGTACTCTAGAACATTTCCTGTAATTGCACAGGCAGAGGTAAAATCTATATTAAAAGCCTCTGGAGAAAAATATAAGACACTTAGGGATTCGGGCCAACCGTTATATGTAATGCCTCAAGGTGTTAATAGAACCGTAACATATCATGAGCCGATTACCGATGATGTTTTAATGGGTGAACCTAAGCCAATGGTGGGCGATAAACTAGGTGTTGACGAATTGCTCAGTGCGGTAGGAACATTCGATTCGGCTACCGAGACACCGGACGATCTTAAAAAAATAAAAGGAGTAGGTCCAGAAATGGAGCGTACCTTGAACGAAATAGGCATATTTACCTATGCCCAGGTCGCTAGAATGACCGAAAGAGAGTATGATTTGTTGGACTCTATTACCGGAAGGTTCCCAGGTCGCGCACAACGCGATGATTGGGCAGGTCAGGCAAAGTTGTTAAACAATAAAAAATAATTATGGCATCAAAAGTTATACAAGCACTTTACAACGATGACGATGTGTTGATGCTGGCCGTAAAAAAGGTTAGGGCAGAACACCATCATATTGAAGAGGTGTACACTCCGTTTCCTGTTCACGGTTTGGACAAGGCCATGGGATTGGCGGATACCCGAATAGCGATTACCTCTTTCCTATATGGATGTTTGGGGCTTACCGTTGCCGTAGTTATGATGAACTATATAATGATAGAGGACTGGCCTCAGGATATTGGTGGTAAACCAAGTTTTACTTACTTGGAGAACATGCCTGCCTTTGTCCCGATCATGTTCGAGCTTACGGTATTTTTTGCAGCTCACTTAATGGTGATCACTTTTTACCTAAGAAGTAGAATGTGGCCCTTCAAAAAAGCAGAAAACCCCGATAAGCGCACAACGGACGACCATTTTTTAATGGAAATCGGAGTGCACGATAACGAAAATGAACTTGCCGATCTGTTGTGGGAAACAGGAGCGGTAGAAGTAAAAGTTACAGAAAAGGAGTCTTAATAATATGAAGCAATTAGGTAAAATAAGTGTTGTTTTGGTCTTGGCACTGTTCGCAGCTTCTTGCGCGGACAAGAACAGTCCAAACTACCAATTCATGCCAAACATGTACGAACCTGTAGGATATGAAGCCTATCAAGGTGTGGACAACGGATTGTTCCCCGATGGGACCGAGGCCATGTTGCCACCGGAAGGGACCATTTCCAGGGGATACATGCCCTATGAGTTTGAAAACACTCCGGAAGGTAAGGAACTGGCAAGGTCGAATACAAGTCCTTTGGATTCCTTGAAGCAGGAAGATAACTTGGTAAAAGGAGCAGAGCTTTATGCAATTTATTGCGCTGTTTGTCACGGGCCAAAAGGAGATGGTCAAGGCAATCTTGTAAAGAATGAAAAAATATTGGGTGTTCCAAGCTACGATGATCCAGCTAGAAATATTACGGTAGGAACTACATACCATACTATTTATTATGGTTTGAACTCGATGGGCTCTTACGCCGCACAGTTTGCCAATGAAGAAGAAATGTGGCAGGTATCCGAGTACGTGATGAAGTTAAAGGAAGACCTAACAAAATAATAGGATAAGAAGAAACTATGTATACCTTTTCAAACAAACTTAGACTAGGATCTTTCATCGCCATGGGGCTTGGATTCATTTTCCTTGTAATTGGTTTTATATCTGCCCCATCAACTGTGGAAGAAGCCAAGGCCATGGTAGCAGTACACGATGATGGCCATGGAGGAGGACATGCAGAAGCAGCCGCCGAAAGCCATGGTGATCAAGGACATGGAGCAGAGGCCTCACATGGTGAGGAACACGATTCTTCACACGATGAGCATTTGTTGAGCCAGTTGAAAAACAGGCCATGGTCCGCACTTTATGTAGCGGCCTTCTTTTTCTTTATGATTGCTTTGGGCGTGTTGGCTTTCTACGCCATACAACGTGCGGCCCAAGCTGGGTGGTCCCCATTGCTTTTCAGGGTGATGGAAGGGATAACCGCTTATTTGGTTCCAGGAGGAATAATTGTATTTGTAATTCTATTACTTTCTACAATGCATATGAACCATCTATTTGTATGGATGGATTCAGAAGTAGTGGCACATGACGAACTTTTGCTGGGAAAGGCAGGGTATTTGAACCCCACTTTCTTCCTGATCAGGGCAGCCATATTCTTGGGAGGATGGATTTTCTATCGTCAATATTCAAGAAAATTGTCTTTGGCACAAGATGAGTCCGATGACAATACCAACTTTGTTAAGAACTTTAGGTTGTCTGCCGGTTTCTTGGTATTCTATCTTGTAACCGAGTCCATGATGTCTTGGGATTGGATCATGAGTGTGGATCCACACTGGTTCAGTACCTTGTTTGGATGGTATGTGTTCGCCAGTATGTTTGTATCCGGTATCACCGTTATCGCAATGGTGACCGTTTACCTTAAATCAAAGGGATATTTGGAGGACGTAAACGATAGCCATATTCACGATTTGGCCAAGTTTATGTTCGGTATCAGTATTTTTTGGACTTACCTGTGGTTTGCACAGTTTATGTTGATATGGTATGCCAATATTCCAGAGGAGGTCACTTATTACGTGGCGAGGTTCCAAGATTACAAACTACCTTTCTTCGGTATGTTGGTGTTGAACTTTGTGTTCCCATTATTGGTGCTTATGAACAGTGATTATAAGAGAATCAATTGGTTTGTGATTATGACAGGTATTGTGGTGCTTTTTGGCCACTATTTGGATATATTTAATATGATAATGCCTGCAACGGTCGGTGACCAGTGGTTTATTGGTCTGCCGGAAATTGGTGGTATTTTGTTCTTCGGAGGTTTGTTTGTGTTCTGGGTGTTCACGGCTTTGACAAAGGCACCATTACAGCCCAAACGAAATCCATTTATAGAGGAGAGTAGACATTTTCATTATTAATACAATACGATTTAAGTCTTAGATAGATATACGATGACTGCATTATTAACATTTACTGTTTTAGTACTGGTTGCGATTGCGATTTGGCAAATGACCAAGATTTTTGAACTATCGCAAACTAAAACAGAACGCTCTGAGATAGCTAACGATTCCGATAACAAGAACAATGGTTACCTTTTGTTCGCCTTCCTCATTTTTATTTATGGGATCACTATTTTCAGCTTTGCCAAGTACGGCAAAATGCTTTTGCCCGAGGCTGCATCCGAACATGGTGGGGATTACGATCAACTTATGTTGGTTTCCATGGGGATTATATTCTTTGTACAGACCATTACTCAGGCATTGTTGCACTATTTTGCCTATAAGTATAAAGGTGAAAAGGGTAGAAAAGCACTTTTCTTCGCTGATAATGATAGATTAGAGTTTATCTGGACTATTATTCCTGTCATAGTTTTGGCAGGTTTGATTCTTTGGGGATTGTACACTTGGACCAACATTATGGATGTGAACGAGGATGACGACCCATTGGTCGTGGAACTTTACGCCCAGCAATTTAACTGGACAGCCAGATACAGCGGGGATGATAATGTACTAGGTGAAGCCAATGTGAGGTTGATAGATATCGCAAATGCCAATGTTCTGGGGGTGGATGAATCCGATCCGAATGCGGAGGACGATGTTATTGTAAAGGAGTTGCACTTACCGGTAGGAAGAAAGGTGAACTTTAAAATGAGATCTCAGGATGTGTTGCACTCTGCTTACATGCCTCACTTTAGGGCCCAAATGAACTGTGTTCCTGGTATGATCACACAATTTTCATTTACGCCAACGGTAACAACGGAAGAAATGCGATTGAATCCCGATGTTGTGGATAAGGTAAAAAGAACCAATGCCATACGTGCCCAAAATGGTGATGACCCATGGGAATTCGATTACATTTTGTTGTGTAATAAAATATGCGGAAAATCACACTATAACATGCAGATGAAGATTATAGTGGAGACCGAAGAGGAATTCAATGCTTGGATGGCCGAGCAGAAAACCTTTAAAGAATCTGTCATGGTTGATGAAGCAGAAGCAGAACAGCAAGTAGCCAGTGCAGGGGAAGAGGCAGATGTTGAATCGAAAGAATCCGCTTCGGAAGAGTAACAAACAACTTAAAAGAATAACGAAAAAATTAATTGGAATATGTCTGAAGTAGCCCATGTAAGTCACGATGATCACCACGATGATCATGGACATCACCATAAGGAAACTTTCATTACAAAATACATTTTCAGTCAGGACCATAAGATGATATCCAAGCAATATCTGATTACCGGTCTAATCATGGGATTCATTGGTATTGCTATGTCATTGCTCTTTAGAATGCAATTGGCATGGCCGGGCGAATCTTTCGGGATTTTTGAAGCCGTTCTCGGGAAATGGGCTCCGGATGGTGTTATGGATGCCGATATCTATTTGGCATTGGTGACCATCCACGGTACATTGATGGTATTCTTCGTATTGACACAGGGATTGAGTGGTACTTTTAGTAACCTTTTGATTCCGTTGCAGATTGGTGCCAGGGATATGGCGTCCGGATTTATGAACATGGTTTCTTACTGGATGTTCTTTTTATCCTCTGTAATTATGATCGCTTCATTGTTCGTGGAAGCGGGACCTGCAGCAGCAGGTTGGACCATTTATCCACCGTTGAGTGCATTGCCAATGGCACAGCCTGGTTCTGGTATGGGTATGACGCTTTGGTTGGTGTCCATGGCGATATTTATCGCATCTTCTTTATTGGGATCCTTGAACTACATTGTAACCGTCATCAACCTTAGGACAAAGGGTATGTCCATGACACGTTTACCTTTGACAATCTGGGCTTTCTTTGTAACAGCAATCATTGGTGTTATCTCATTCCCGGTATTATTGTCGGCAGCCTTGCTGTTGATCATGGATAGAAGTTTTGGTACATCGTTCTTCCTTTCGGATATTTTTATTCAAGGAGAAGTATTGCACTATCAAGGTGGATCCCCAGTATTGTACGAGCACTTGTTCTGGTTCTTGGGTCACCCTGAAGTATATATCGTATTGTTGCCTGCATTGGGTATTACATCCGAAGTAATGTCGACAAACGCTAGAAAACCTATTTTTGGATATAGAGCGATGGTTGCCTCCATTTTGGCAATTGCATTCTTGTCCACAATTGTATGGGGTCACCACATGTTCGTGTCTGGTATGAATCCATTCTTGGGGTCTGTATTTACATTTACAACCCTTTTGATTGCTATACCTTCAGCAGTAAAAGCATTTAACTATATCACAACACTTTGGAAGGGTAACCTCCAGCTGAACCCTGCCATGTTGTTCTCCATTGGTTTGGTGTCAACATTTATCACGGGAGGTCTAACGGGTATTATTTTGGGTGATAGTACACTCGATATCAACGTTCACGATACGTACTTCGTAGTAGCCCACTTCCATTTGGTAATGGGTATATCAGCCTTGTACGGTATGTTTGCGGGTATCTATCACTGGTTCCCAAAAATGTTCCATGGTCGTATGATGAACAAGAACTTGGGGTATGTACACTTCTGGATTACCGCAGTATGTGCCTACGGGGTATTCTTCCCGATGCACTTTGTGGGAATGGCCGGTGTACCACGTCGTTACTACGAGAACACAGCGTTCCCAATGTTCGATGAGTTGACCAACGTACAGGTGTTGATGACCGTATTTGCCATCATTGCAGGTTTGGCACAGTTGATATTCGTTTACAACTTTATCTCAAGTATCTTCTATGGTAAAAAAGGACCAGTTAACCCTTGGGGTTCCAACACATTGGAGTGGACTACGCCACGTGAGCACATTCATGGAAACTGGCCCGGAGAAATCCCACACGTATACCGTTGGGCATACGATTACAGTAAAACATACGAAAACGGTGAGTACATCATAGCAGGACAGGATTTTGTTCCGCAAAACGTTCCGCTTCAAGAGAACGAAGAAGAACTCAACCATTAAAATTATAGTTATATTAGTGAGAAGGCCCGTCCGATTTGGATGGGCTTTTTTTTGTCGCAACGTATTTTGAAGCGAATTGTATATCTTTAAAAAGCATTTCCCCTATCAATAAACAACTGTGATGAAAAAAATTGTAATCCTACTGTTAGTTTTGTTTCCGATAGTGACCACCGCTCAGCGTAAGCCCAAGATAAAAGGTAGCCGTATAGTAACGCAAGTGAGCGAGGAGCTCCCGCCTTTTAATGCTATTATCTTAAATGATGACCTTGAAATCAACTTAAAGAAAGCATTGGGCCCCGGCTATCATCTGATAGCTGATGATAATCTAGTGGATATCCTAAAATTCGAAGTCAATGATGGTACTTTGGTAATAAGTTCCTACTACAACATCACGGCAAAAAAGGAATTGGAAATTACCGTCAATTATACCCAACTTAATGCCATTGCCATAAAAAACGGGACTATCGTTTGCAAAGATGTCATTCAATCTGAGGAACTATTTGTGGATGGTTTCAATAATACCAAATTGGATATTAAGGCAAATGCGGATGTCATGGATATAAATCTGGAAGACACCAGCAAAGGTGATTTTCATGTAGAGGTCGACTCGTTGAACGTAAACCTGAACAAAAGGACGCAGGCCTACATATACGCGCAGATAAATTCCGGTGTCGTGGATATGGAAGGAAATTCATCCTTGGCCGTAGAAGGCACTTCGGATAGATTACGTGCCAGTTTATTGGACAATGCCAATTACAGGGGAGAAGCCATGCAGATCAATTCAGCACAACTTGAAATCACGGGAACCGCCAATGCAAGAATATATTCCTTTGGTGATATATCCATAAAATCCTCCGAAAATGCCGGGATTTATCTTTACGGCACACCAAAAATTACCGTTGAAGAATTTTTGGGAACCTCTAAGCTCATCAAAAAGGAAGATTGAGGATTACTTGGTGATTGGAGCGCTCATGCAATGCTCGGGAATACCGAAACCATCTACCAATATTTCAATATGTGGCCGTAGCTCGGTGGACAACCGCTCTACCCTTTGACGGATGGCCTTGGATTTAGTGCTGCCAATATAACCTTGTTCCAAAAACCATCTAGCATCCGAATTGATTTGGTCCAAAGCATAAAGGCAGCCTACCTTCTGCATTAAAGCCTTGTGTTTAAGGTTGGATATAGTATCGATGTGGTCACAGAAAATAGAATACGCCAGCTCTACACTGTACGCTTTTCCCAAAGCCAGTAAGTGCGTTTGGACCTTAAGGAAAGCCTGGTACGAAGGTATTCCCTTTTTAATGTAGTTGCGAATTCGCATAGCGAGGGTATAGGTCAGCCTGCGTGTGCGATGGTCAAAAGCATGCTTATGGAACTTGGGATTGTAAAGATGCTCCGCATCAATTTTGTTGGAATACAACGGATTTATGGCCGTAAGTTTATCCGAAAGTTGTGATTGTAGCAGTTTTAAAACTGAAGCAAATCCTGCACTATTGAATTCTGCTTGAAAATTGGATAAGATACCTTTGGCCGCCAACTGTAACAACACCGTGTTGTCACCTTCAAAAGTGGTGAAAATGTCCACGTCCCCCTTAAGGTCAGCGATGCGGTTTTCCAATAAATAGCCTTTGCCACCACAGGCTTCACGACACTCTTGTATGGTTTCGTTGGCAAACCAAGTTATTATGGACTTGAGGCCCGCCACTTGGGTCTCAATCTTTCGCTTGTCAGGTTGCGAATCGTCACTGTAGCGAACCATCATCTCTTCCAAAGTGAAATGGTACACATAAGCTCCTGCAATTTTGGGGGTTAGCCTAAGCTGATGGGTGGGATAGTCCATGATCAAATCTTCCTGTACCTTCACGTTATCATTGAACTGCCTGCGGTTCAGAGCATATTTAACTGCGATGGACAAGGCCATCTTACTACCGCCGAGTGCCCCACGGGCCACACAGATGCGTCCTCCTACCAAGGTGCCCAACATGGTAAAAAATCGCTTGTTCGGATTCTTGATGGAGGAAAAATAACTGCCATCATTTCGTATTTCCCCATAGTTGTCCAGTAAGTTTTGTCTGGGGACCTTAACATTGTGGAACCAGATTTTACCATTGTCGACTCCGTTCAGTCCCAACTTATATCCATTGTCTTCGATGGTGATTCCTTCCAAGGTTTCGTGGTTTTCATTTCGGAGCGGAACCAAAATAGCATGTACACCTTCATTTTTGCCATCGACGATCAATTGCGCAAAAACGGATGCCATTTTGGAATGCAGGGCGTTCCCGATATATTCCTTGTTATCATTTTTGCCCGGGGTATGTATAATAATGGAGTCGGAAGCCTTTTCGTAAGTCGCCGTGGTCTTGATGCCACGCACATTGGAGCCATGCCCGGTTTCTGTCATGGCAAAACAACCCAATAATTTGGTTTCGCCAGCTTCTTTCAAATACGCATCATGGTGCTTTTTTGTACCCAACTTCTGGATGCTTCCACCAAAAAGCCCAAACTGAACCCCGAACTTTACGGCCAAACTGCCATCCACGAACATCAGATGTTCAAAAATTGTGGCATAAGCGGGCATGTTACCTGTTCCGCCATAGGCATCGGGGTAGGCCATGGCACCGTATCCCGCCTCACCTAAAAGTTGGACTTGTTTTAATACGTGGTTTCGGAATTCGTCTTTGTCCCTTAGTATTTCCCATGCGAAATCAGGTTTGTTCAAAAACTTTCGGAACTCATCAACCACTTCGGTATGCTCCCCTTTAAGAATGCTGTCCAGAATATCTGAATCGTATTCATCAGAGGTTTTTTCATGAACCACTTCTACATCAAAAAGATGGGTGTAATGGTTGGGCTGTATGCCCAGATGTACTTCGATATGCTTTAGCTGCACGTTGATATCCTCACTTTTAACCAATCGCTGACTAAGCGAAGTAAGCGGATAGGTGTTGCTCTCGATTAATTTTACCTTGGAATTCGCAATGGTCTGCTTCCAGTTCTTGATTTCATCATCATGGGGCGGATGGTCTTTGTGCAACCAATCACCCAATTGTTTTTTTTCCTCAACGCTCAGTGTTTCATCTTGCGCTATTACTTTTTGTACAACGGATATTTCTGAAGCGGAGAGCAGGTCGTCGGACCAAATCACGTAAAAAAAAGGTATGTATTGTAGAATTCCAGTGGAATAACCTGTGGTAATCATAAAGGGATAAATTGATGAATTTTAAACTTATCTAAGGTAAGGTTTAGATTTTTAAGAAGTGGACTCCAAACCGTATTTTAGTGCCTTTGACTTTAGGTGGATTCCGTTTTCAACTATATTTGTTGAACCATGAATGAAAACTTAGATCCAACAGGTGAGAATCTTTCTCCAGAAGAATTTGATATAGAAAGAGCGTTACGGCCCATTAGTTTTGACGACTTTACCGGCCAGGCCCAAGTACTCGAAAACCTAAAGGTTTTTGTACAGGCCGCCAATCTTAGGGGAGAAGCGTTGGACCATACCCTTTTTCATGGCCCTCCGGGTCTGGGGAAGACCACTTTGGCACATATTCTTGCCAACGAACTAGGAGTCGGGATCAAGGTCACTTCTGGTCCTGTGTTGGACAAACCGGGAGATTTGGCCGGGCTGTTGACCAATTTGGATGAACGAGATGTTCTCTTTATCGATGAGATCCATAGATTGAGTCCAATTGTGGAAGAATACCTGTATTCCGCTATGGAGGATTATAAAATAGACATCATGATTGAAACAGGGCCAAACGCCCGCACTGTTCAAATAAATCTAAGTCCATTTACGTTGATAGGGGCAACCACAAGGTCTGGATTGCTTACCGCTCCTATGCGAGCACGATTCGGAATCCAGAGCCGTTTGGAATATTACCATACGGAATTGTTATCGACAATTGTGGAACGTAGTGCCGAAATTTTAAATGTTCCCATCACAAATGATGCCGCAATAGAGATTGCGGGTCGCAGTAGGGGAACCCCGAGGATTTGCAATGCGCTATTGCGTAGGGTGAGGGATTTTGCACAGATCAAGGGAAATGGCAACATCGACCTTGAAATTTCCCAGTTTGGCCTTAAGGCCCTGAACGTGGATGCCCATGGATTGGATGAAATGGACAATAAAATTTTGACCACTATTATTGACAAGTTCAAAGGGGGGCCTGTTGGAATTACCACTTTGGCAACGGCTGTATCCGAAAGTGCCGAGACTTTGGAAGAAGTTTACGAACCTTTTTTGATTCAGCAAGGCTTTATAATGCGAACACCACGAGGACGCGAAGTCACCGAACTTGCCTATAAACATTTAGGAAAGGTAAAAGGCGGTACGCAAGGCGGATTGTTCTGATATAATTGCTATCTCCGGTTTTAAATCTTTTTGTAATTTACTTGCTTGTTTGATGGATTTAAATTCATTTTATAAGAATCGAGAAAAGCGCCCCTATCTTATCGTTTAATCATCACTTTGCTTGATTAAAAAGGAATCATGGAAGAACCGAAAAAATCTGAAAAGCGGAATTCAGATAAAAGTACAACCATTGAATCACAGTTTAAACGCCTGTGCCTGCAATTGGGCATTTGTATTTTCCTGATGTTAGGGTTGGCCTTTACAGTGGTTTTGGTCGCATTTGGTAATTTTGATCACAAGGAAAATGTGGCACTTCCAGACGACGTCTATTACGTGGATTACAATGTATACAATCTCTCCAATTCAGCTAAAAACAACAAAATTAAAGAAGGATTTGAAGTCTTCAGGAATACCCAACGTCATTTGGGTCCTCAACAAAAGGATTCTACCCAAATATATGCGGGAAACAATCTGGCATGTGCCAGTTGTCATCTAAATGGGGGCACTAAACCCTTCGCCGCGCCATTGATAGGTGTTGTAAAACGTTTTCCACAGTATCGGGGTAGAGAGGATAAAATGGGAACCATCGAGGAACGCATCAATGGTTGCATGGAACGGAGCATGAATGGTAGGGCTATGTCCGAAGACAGTGAAAAAATGAAATCGTTGCTCGCCTATTTGGAATGGTTGGGCAGAGCGGCACCATCCAACGGAAAAATTAAGGGGCAAGGTTTTGTGACCGTTGAAATTCCGAATAGGGCAGTGGATTTACAGCATGGCGAGCTTGTTTTTCAAAGAAACTGCGTAGAGTGCCATGGTGCGGACGGACAAGGGGAATCGCAAATAGATGGCACGTACCTCTACCCGGCGCTATGGGGAAACGATTCCTACAATAATGGCGCCGGTATGACCCGGGTAATCACCGCAGCCCAGTTTATTAAAGGGAATATGCCCTACGGAGCCACTTTTGATAATCCAATGCTTACCGATGAAGAGGCCTATGATGTGGCAGGTTACATCAATCAAAAATTAAGACCAACGAAACCTAATCGGGAAGTTGATTTCCCTGATTTGGTAAAGAAGCCGGTTTCTACTCCCTATGGACCGTATTCGGACAATTTTGGTGAAGAGCAGCATCAACTTGGGCCGTTTCAACCCATCATAAAATATTATAAAGATGAATTTGATATGGTTAAGACGAAGTGAAACTACCATATTGACTACCTCACTTAGGTAGTCCGCACCCTTTCAAAATCATCTGTAAGCCCCAAGATAAGGTGTCAAAGGTCGTTTTATTGTCCAATTCGCAGACATCCTTTGCCGTAATGATGGATGCTATTCCCATTAAAAGTACGGACAGATGAATCAATTTTTCTTTCTGCTCTTCCCTCAGGTTGGCCTTAGTGGATTTAAAGTACTCACGGAGCGTGTTGATTCGGTTTCTCCCTCTACGCATTTGGGGGTTGGATGATGCCAGTACAGCTGCCAAAAACTTTCTTGAGGTTTGTTCATTTCGAAGACTGAAATCCAAGTAGGCCTTCTGGATGTTTAGAAGGGTACCATTTTCTGATGTTTCCTTGTCATTGCCAAAAATCTATCGGGTTTGGGAACGTCAAGTTGAAGAATCAAATCCATGGAGATGGAATCAATATTGGTGTAGTACCGATAAATCGTTGCCCTGGAAACCCCAGCTCTCTCTGCTACATTTTCCATGGTCAAGGTTTCTTTCTTCTCCAATAATTCCCGTGATGCTTCCAGAATTTTATCTCTGGTATTCTGCTTTTGTTTTTTCGTCCAGATGCGATGTGTTTATCTTGTCATGGGACAAATATCCCATAAAATGAAAAGTAGTGCTTCAAAATGGGTCCTGGGCCAAAAAGTAACATTGCATCCCACCTCGGGTGATTATGATTTAGTTGTTTGTGAGACTCCGGCTGGTGCACAAGGTCCACCCGCCACATGTGCATAGCGAATACAAAGAGGCTTTTGTGGTCGTCCAAGGCGAACTTGGGTTTTTTGTGAACGGAAAAACTTTTGTCCGTAAACAGGGCGAGTCAGTTGATATTCCGCCTGGGACCTTGCATACATTCAGCAACAAAACGGATGCTGCCTGCACTTGGGTAAATATTCAAGGTCCCAAAGGATTTTATAAATTTTTCGAGGCTTTTGGTGTTCCGGAAACTGAAGATAATGCAATCATGAAATCCGTGGAACCTGAAATTATTCAAAAAGTTTTGGCTACGGCATCACAATATGATATGGCCATTCCACCTCCACCGAAGTAATAATGATTTACTCTTTTGTATCTTGGCATTTCAATATGTTATTGAACATCTATATTGAATGCTCTTCAGAAAAATACAGAACTAATAAAAACCGAAGCAAAGCGCCTCGGTTTTTTGTCATGTGGCGTATCCAAGGCTGAATTTTTGGAGGAAGAAGCCCCTCGTTTAGAGAAGTGGCTCAATCAGAACATGAATGGCCAAATGCAGTACATGGAAAACCATTTTGACAAACGTTTGGACCCTACAAAATTGGTCGAGGGTTCCAAGTCCGTCATATCACTTTTATTGAATTACTTTCCTTCCGAAGAGCAAAATCCAGAATCCTATAAAATTTCCAAATATGCTTATGGGGTGGACTATCACTTTGTAATAAAGGACAAGCTCAAAAGCCTGCTTCATTTTATCCAAGAAGAAATTGGGGATGTGCACGGACGTGCATTTGTGGATTCCGCTCCTGTTCTGGACAAGGCATGGGCAGCGAAAAGTGGGCTTGGTTGGATTGGGAAAAACAGTAATTTGCTCACCCAGCAAGTGGGCTCTTTTTATTTTATTGCAGAACTGATTGTGGACTTGGAACTGGAGTACGATACGCCCGTGACCGACCACTGTGGCACCTGCACTGCTTGTATTGATGCTTGCCCTACGGAAGCCATCGTGCAGCCTTACGTGGTCGATGGCAGTAAATGTATTTCGTACCTCACCATTGAGTTGAAGAACGAAATTCCCTCTGAATTTGATGGTAAATTGGACGAATGGATGTTTGGTTGCGATGTATGCCAAGATGTATGCCCATGGAACCGTTTTTCAAAAGCACATAGCGAACCGCTTTTTGATCCTGATCCAGATTTGTTGTCCTTTACCAAAAAAGACTGGGAAGAAATCACTGAGGATGTCTTCAAAAAGATATTTAAAAAATCAGCGGTAAAACGGACCAAACTTTCCGGCCTTCAACGTAATGTCAATTTTTTGAAGAAATAGCTTTATATTGAGCCATATTCTTTAAATATTCATGTCTTTTTTGATGGATTGTTAAAGAGTGGCTAAACAAACAACATGATCAGGATTACAAAACCCAAACTTAATTTTTGGCAAATTTTCAATATGAATGTTGGGTTTCTCGGAATCCAATATAGTTTTGGTCTGCAACAGAGCGCCATAAACCCCATATTCCTTTTTTTGGGCGCTTCGGAAGAAATGCTTCCGATTTTAAATATTGCTGGTCCGGTAACGGGCTTGATCGTTCAACCTATTATTGGTGCCGTATCCGATAAAACATGGTCGTCGCGTTGGGGAAGACGAAAACCGTTCTTTTTGATCGGGGCCATTATGGGAAGTATCTGTTTGTTTGCTTTTCCTTTAAGTCCCGCCTTGTGGTTTGCAGTAGGTTTACTTTGGATTTTGGACGTGGGGAACAATATGGCCATGGAACCGTACCGGGCGTTTGTGGGCGATAAATTGCCAGAGTCACAATTCAGTATAGGGTATCAAATGCAGAGTCTTTTTGTAGGGGCCGGTATTCTTTTGGCCAATGCCTCTATCTTTATATTTCAAGATTGGTTCGGAGGGGGGCAGGAGATTGAGGGGACTGTGCCCAAGTGGTTGTATTATTCTTTTTTCATAGGGTCGTTTCTTTCTATAGCTACCATTTTGTGGTCTGTGTTAAAGACGCCCGAAATCCCTCCTACAGATGAGGAATTGGCGGAAATCAACAAACACAAAGCGCTTCCCTTTGCCGAGCGGTTCAAGGTTCCTTTTGTAGAGATAGCCCATGCGGTAAAGCAAATGCCTAAATTTATGTGGAAGCTTTCCGCGGTTTACCTTTTTCAGTGGTACGCATTATTTGTGTATTGGCAGTTTATCACGCCCTTGTTCAGGGTTTCGTTGGGCTACGATACATCCGAAGCGGCTGCCCAAGCTGCTAAAATGAGTACAACCTATAATGTTGTTACAGCGGTGGTCGCGTTGGTTTTAGTGCCTTTGACCATGCGTTTTGGAGGCAAGAAAGTGTATGCATTAAGTTTGTTCGGAACGGCAATCGCGTTGTTTGCCATCCCTTACATTCAAGATCCTATTTATGTGTTGTTCCCAATGGTGCTGTTTGGAATCGGTTGGGCGGCGATGATGGGAATCCCGTACAGTATGGTTTCCAAGGTGGTCCCGCAGGAACGAAGAGGAGTTTATATGGGTATATTGAATATGATGATCGTAATTCCAATGGGGATAGAGACACTTACTTTTGGTCCAATTTTTAAGAACCTTTTAGGTGGCAATTCGGTGAATGCGATGCTTTTTGCAGGTGTATTTTTCGTAATTGCAAGTATTTTAGCCATGCGCCTCAATGTGAAAAGAGCAAAAGAGGACTATCCCTTGGATTCCTAAACTGAACTGGGGCAGTAGGTTATAAAATTACGTTTTCAATTTTTTGTTCGAGTTGAAATTGATTATCAAGATTTTAAGATAAAAGCAACGAATACCCTAACTTTACCACTTCATTTTTTATAATATGAGCAAGGAAAAGCAAAGAAGGGAAGCGTTACTGTATCACGCAAAACCACAGCCAGGAAAAATCAAGATTGTACCAACAAAACCATATTCCACCCAAAGGGATTTGGCATTGGCCTACTCGCCAGGAGTGGCCGAGCCTTGTTTGGAAATTGAAAAGAACAAGGATGATGTGTACAAGTATACCGCTAAAGGAAACATAGTGGCGGTAATTTCCAATGGAACCGCAGTTTTGGGCTTGGGCAATATTGGGCCGGAAGCATCAAAACCTGTGATGGAGGGTAAAAGCCTTCTCTTTAAGATTTTTTCGGATATCGATGGAATTGATATTGAACTCGATACCACCGATGTGGATAAGTTCGTAGAGACCGTTAAGGTCATTGCCCCAACATTTGGAGGTATTAACCTTGAGGATATTAAAGCTCCGGAAGCATTTGAGATAGAACGCAGATTGAAGGAAGAACTGGATATTCCTGTAATGCACGATGATCAGCATGGAACTGCAATTATCTCTGCGGCAGCTTTGATAAATGCTTTGGAAATTGCCGAGAAAAAAATAGAGGAAGTTAAAATTGTTGTGAGCGGCGCAGGAGCAGCAGCTGTTTCCTGTACAAGATTGTACAAAGCTTTTGGGGCAAGGGCAGAGAATATCGTAATGCTCGACAGTAAAGGGGTTATCCGAATTGACAGGGAAACCCTTAGCGAAGAAAAGAAAGAGTTTGCCACTGATCGAAAAATCGATACGCTGGATGAAGCTATGAAGGATGCCGATGTGTTCATTGGACTTTCTATTGCAGATATTGTTTCCCCAGAAATGCTGAAGTCCATGGCCAAAAACCCGATCGTTTTTGCCATGGCCAATCCAAATCCGGAGATTGAATACAATTTGGCTTGCAAAACGAGGGAGGATGTTATTATGGCTACAGGGCGATCGGACCATCCTAACCAAGTGAACAATGTGCTTGGGTTCCCTTTTATTTTTAGGGGAGCTTTGGATGTGCGAGCCACCAAAATCAATGAAGAAATGAAAATGGCGGCGGTTCGGGCTCTGGCAGATTTGACCCGTGAACCCGTGCCCGAACAAGTCAACATTGCCTACGATGCCACAAGGTTGACCTTCGGTAGAAACTATATCATCCCAAAACCCTTCGATCCGCGTTTGATTACCACGATCCCACCCGCGGTTGCAAAAGCTGCTATGGAAAGCGGAGTGGCCAAATTTCCTATACAAGATTGGGACAAATACGAAGAGGAACTTTATCAAAGGTCGGGCAACGACAATAAAGTGGTGCGATTGCTTCACAACAGGGCCAAGGTGAACCCAAAACGTATTGTTTTTGCCGAGGCTGAATTATTGGATGTAATGAAGGCGGCTCAGATTGTGTATGAAGAGGGAATCGCCACGCCTATTCTGCTTGGAAACAAAGAAATTATAGAGCATCTAAAAAAAGAGCTGGAATTTGATGCCGAGGTGCCGATTATTGATCCACGTTCTGATGAGTTCAGTGAAATGCGTTCTAGGTATGCCCTGAAACTCTGGGAGCTGCGAAAAAGAAAAGGTGAGACCAAATACAGTGCACGCGTTAATATGGGCAAGCGTAACTATTTTGGCGCGATGATGTTGAAAGAGGGCGATGCAGATGGCATGATCTCTGGCTATTCCAGAGCATATCCCAAAGTACTGCGCCCCGTTTTTGAGGTTTTGGGAAGGGCCAAAAATGTACAAAACGCAAGTACGGTGAATATTATGATTACCGATAGGGGACCACTGTTTTTAGCGGATACCTCCATCAATATAAATCCAAATGCGGAGGAGCTTGCTGAGATTGCCCAGATGACGGCCAACGTGGCCAAAACCTTTGGTTTTAATCCTATTATGGCACTACTTTCCTATGCGAACTTTGGTTCTTCAAACCATCCGCATGCCAAAAAAGTTCGGGAAGCGGTGAGAATCCTTCATGAAAGGAATCCGGACTTGGTGGTCGATGGTGAAATTCAAACCGATTTTGCCCTTGATTCAGAAATGAGCGATAAAAATTTCCCGTTCTCCAAGATATCGGGTAAAAAGGTCAACGCCTTTGTATTTCCGAATTTGGAATCCGCCAATATAACCTATAAGCTATTGAAAGGTCTTAACAATGCTGATTCGATTGGTCCGATAATGGTCGGATTGACCAAAGCTGCCCACATTTTACAGTTGGGTGCAAGCGTGGACGAAATGGTGAATATGGCCGCAGTAGCGGTTATTGATGCCCAAGAAAGAGAGAAAAGGCGAAAAGCTAGAATGCAAGGAGAATAGTTCCTATAAAACCGGATAGCATGATTACCCATTTAAGAGGAAAACTGGTCGAAAAAAATCCAACCTATGTCATTGTTGAATGTAATGGCGTCGGCTATTTTTTGAATATTTCTTTGCATACGTTTTCCTTGCTTGCCGACGAAGAAAATATAGTCATTTACACTGACTTATTGGTAAAAGAAGACTCCCATACCCTGTTCGGTTTTGCAGAACGTGCGGAGCGCGAAGTTTTCCGTTTGTTGATATCCGTTTCCGGGGTAGGGGCGAGTACCGCAAGGACCATGTTATCTTCTTTGTCTCCGGCCGATGTAAGGGATGCCATAGCGAATGGCGATGTCCCCACAATCCAGTCTGTAAAAGGGATTGGGGCCAAAACGGCCCAACGTGTGATCTTGGATCTGAAGGACAAGATTTTAAAAGTCTACGACATTGGCGAAGTTTCACAACAATCAAACAATACAAATAAAGAAGAAGCGTTATCTGCATTAGAGGTTCTTGGTTTTACCAGAAAGCAATCTGAAAAGGTGGTCGATAAGGTACTTTCCCAAGACACTTCGTTAAGCGTAGAGAACATTATAAAACAGGCGCTGAAAAATTTGTGACTAGTTTGAAAAAAGGGGCAAAACCAATACTTAAACCAATACGTTTTAAGTACATCTTCTTTGTTGTTTGTTTACTACTGTGCATATCCAACCTAATGGCACAGGAGACCAACGAACAGGCTCGGGATTCCGTACAGACAGGAGTTGAGCTTGGGCGCCTTATCATGAATAATCCTGATAGTATTGTTGCAAAATACACTTACGACCCCAAAACAAACACATACGTATATACCGAGAGCATTGGCGATTTCAATGTCAATTACCCCGTAATACTTACTCCTGAACAGTACTATGATCTGGTGGAGAAGGAGCAGATGAAACTCTACTTTAAACAAAAAGGAGATGCCTATGCCGGTAAAAAGGCGGGTAGCGAAGAGGCAAGACGAAATCTTCTGCCCAACTTTTATGTGAACAGCAACTTTTTTGAGACCATTTTCGGGGGAAATACCATAGAGGTAATACCACAAGGGTCGGTCGCTATGGATTTGGGCGTATTGTGGCAAAAAAATGACAATCCTGCTTTATCGCCAAGGAACCGTACCAACCTTTCTTTTGATTTTGACCAACGCATCAGTTTGAGTTTGCTGGGAAAAGTAGGAGAGCGCCTTCAAGTAACGGCAAACTATGATACGGAGGCCACGTTCGATTTCCAGAATTTGGTCAAATTGGATTATACCCCGACCGAAGATGATATCCTTCAAAAAATTGAAGTGGGTAACGTAAGTATGCCGTTGAATAGTTCTTTGATTACCGGTGCGCAGAGTTTGTTCGGTGTAAAAACACAACTTCAATTTGGAAAAACCACAGTGACCGCTGTTTTTTCTGAGCAGCGCTCGCAAAATAATACCGTAGTTGCCCAGGGTGGAGGTACGGTCAACGAGTTTTCGTTGACAGCTTTGGATTATGATGAGGATAGGCACTTTTTCTTGGCACATTACTTCCGGGATAATTACGACCGTGCCTTGGAGTTTTATCCATTTATACAGACCCAAGTACAGATTACCCGTTTGGAAGTTTGGGTGACTAACCGAAACCAACAAACTCAAAATGTAAGAAATGTAGTGGCCATCCAGGATTTGGGAGAGGCAATTTCTGACAATACCCGTATCGGAGTAAACGGTGGGGACCCGGCAGGCTTTTATAATGCTCAAGCCGTTGCCACAGGGCTTCCCCAGAACGGGGCAAACGATTATGATCCCAATCAGATCGGAAGTGGAGCATTAACGCAGGCAGTTCGGGATATCGCTACGGTAGAATCCGGGTTTAATATTCCCGGGTATACCGTGAACCAAGGCTTTGATTATGCTATCCTGGAAAACGCTAGAAAACTGGAGCCGGGCAGGGATTATGAATTTGACTCCCAATTGGGTTACATTTCTTTAAGTCAAAGTTTGAGCAACGATGAGGTTTTGGGTGTAGCTTTTCAGTATACCTTCAATGGGCAGGTCTATCAAGTAGGGGAGTTTGCCAACGGAGGTGTGGATGCCACCACAATTCCACCAAATTCCAACTTAATAGAGAACAATGCATTGATTTTAAAGTTGCTCAAGAGTAACATCACCAATGTCCAGGACCCTATTTGGGATTTGATGATGAAAAACATCTATTCCACAGGAGCCTATCAATTGAGCCAAGAAGACTTTAAACTTAACATTCTATATTCCGACCCAACACCAAGAAACTACATTACCTCGGTCGACCCGAACGCAGGTTGGCCGACAGGGCTGCAGGACAAAGTTTTGCTAAATGTATTTAACCTTGACCGGTTGAATACTTATAATGATGTGCAACCCGGAGGGGACGGATTTTTTGATTATGTCGAGGGTATAACGGTTGATTCCCAATCCGGCCGTATTATTTTTACGAAAGTTGAGCCATTTGGGGAGTATCTGTTTGAGTTGTTGGGTGGAGGTGTTTATGACGTGGACAACGACCAGGGATATAACCCTAACCAACAGCGCTACGTGTTTAGGAACATGTACGCCAAAACGAAGGCAGCCTCCTTGCAGGATGCGGAAAAGAACCGTTTTCAGTTAAAAGGCAGGTATACTTCGCAATCCAATAACGGTATTCCGATCGGGGCTTTCAATGTGCCACAAGGTTCGGTTACCGTTACGGCAGGTGGTCGCCAATTGCAGGAGGGCATTGATTATACGGTGAACTATCAGGCCGGAACAGTACAGCTTCTCGACCCAAGTTTGGAAGCCTCCAATACCCCTATCAATATTTCCGTGGAGAACAATGCGGTGTTTGGTCAGCAGACCAGACGTTTTGCCGGGGTGAACGTAGAGCACAAATTCAACGAGAAATTTGTTTTGGGAGGAACTTTTCTCAATCTGAACGAGCGTCCCCTCACCCAAAAATCAAACTATGGAATTGAGCCCGTAAACAATACCATTTTTGGGTTGAACGGAAACTTCAGTACCGAGATTCCCTTCTTAACGAGGTTGGCGAACAAGTTGCCCAACATAGATACGGATGTGCCTTCCAATCTGTCCGTGCGAGGAGAAGTAGCTTTCTTACGACCAAATTCACCGAAGAATGCCGATTTTCAAGGGGAGACCACCACCTATCTGGATGATTTTGAAGGTGCCCAGGCACTTATTGATATTCGTTCGTCCCTGGGTTGGACGCTGGCGAGCCCGCCAGTTGAATTTTTGAATGACAGAACGGGAATAGATGTTGGTTACGAACGTGCAAAAATGGCATGGTACACCATCGACCCTATTTTTTATACCAACCAAAGACCTTCCGGATTGTCCGATAACGACATTTCCTTGAACTCTACCCGTAGGGTTTTTATTGATGAGGTATTTACCGAAACGGATATTGCGCAAGGACAGACCCAAGTGCAAAGTACTTTGGATGTGGTTTACTATCCAAATGCAAAAGGACCTTACAATGCGAATCCAAGTTTTGAGACCGCAACTCCCGACGCCAAATGGGGAGGGATCATGCGTCCGTTGAGCAGCACCAACTTTGAACAGTCCAATGTGGAGTTCGTTCAGTTTTGGGTGTTGGATCCTTACATTGATGGGGAAACCGTTGATGGAAATGCCGGGGAACTGGTATTCAACTTGGGTAATATTTCCGAAGACATTTTAAAGGATGGTCGAAAGCAATATGAAAACGGCTTGCCCGCAAGCACCAATAATGAGGTTCCAAGGGAAACCATTTGGGGGCAAGTGCCATCCACACAGTCGTTAGTTTATGCCTTCGATGCCGATGAGGCCAACAGGTCGGCACAAGATCTTGGTCTGGATGGTTATGGTGATGCTGAAGAAGCTTCTATTTATAATGGTCCAGCAGAAGACCCTGCTTTGGACAACTACCAATATTATTTAAATCGAGAAGGAGGCATCTTGGAGCGTTATTTGGATTTTAACAATACACAGGGCAACTCTCCGGTTACCGTTACAAATACGAATAGAGGCTCCACCACTCTGCCAGATGTGGAGGATATTGATCGGGACTTGACGATGAACACGGTGAACAGTTATTACGAATACCGTATTCAAATAAAGCCGAACACCACTATCGATGACCAATATGTGACCGACATTCGAGAAGGGCAAA
This sequence comes from uncultured Allomuricauda sp., assembly GCA_963677115.1. Lineage (GTDB taxonomy): Bacteria > Bacteroidota > Bacteroidia > Flavobacteriales > Flavobacteriaceae > Flagellimonas. Next base: position 708,533 of record OY781874.1, on the reverse strand, counting down.
CACCCACGTTGCCCAATGGTACCCAGTTGAACCGTAGGTGGATTCAGTATAAAATACCATTAAGCGATTTTACCGATGCCGTTGGTGGAATCTCTGATTTTAGATCCATCAGTTTCATGAGGATGTATTTGACCGGGTTCTCGGATGATGTGGTGCTTCGTTTTGCCACCTTGGATTTAGTTCGTGGCGATTGGAGGACCTACACCAACTCCCTGCAACCCGATGTGGACAATGATCCTATGGATGATGCGACCGTAACAGATGTGAATACTGTAAATATTGAAGAAAACTACGGAAGACAACCTATTCCTTACGTGTTGCCCCCGGGGGTTTTTAGGGAGCAGTTGAACAATAACAATACGATCATTCGCCAGAACGAGCAGTCCTTGTCCTTTGTGGTAGAGAATTTGGAGTCTGAGGATTCCCGTGGAGTATTTAAAAATGTGAATGTGGATGTGCGACAGTACGAACGTTTAAAAATGTTCATGCACGCCGAAAAAATATTCAATGCGGATTACTCGGACAGCGACACGCCTTTAGTAGGGTTCCTTAGAATCGGAACCGATTTCTCCGAAAACTTTTATCAGATAGAATTACCGCTTCAATTTACCTCCTTTGGATCGTCTTCGGCAGAAGAAATTTGGCCGGATGTCAACGAAATAGATGTTTCGTTAAGGGATTTGAACAAAGTAAAGTCAAAAGGAATATCCGATCAAACCTTGGACAATATCAATTATTATGAAATTGTGGATGGCGAAGCTGTTCTTGTGGATGAGTTTGCTCCACGAACTTTGGGAAGGGTTCGTATCGGAATAAGGGGTAATCCATCACTGGGCAGCATTCGTGCTATGATGGTGGGTATCAAAAACATCGATGATATTCCAGCTCGTGGGGAAGTTTGGTTCAACGAACTTCGCTTGGCAGGATTGGAAAACAATGGAGGCTGGGCCGCTACCGCAGCCTTGGATGCCAACATGGCCGATTTTGCGAACGTAACAGCAACGGGAAGTAGAAGTACATCAGGTTTTGGGTCCATAGACCAGACCCCTACGGAGCGTGCTTTGGAAGACGCCATCTCTTATGATGTGGTCACCAATGTAAATGTGGGACAATTGTTTCCGAAGAAATGGAACCTGCAATTGCCGTTCAATTATGGTATTTCCGAAACCTTGATCACCCCGGAGTTCGACCCGGTTTATGATGATTTGAGGTTGGATGATAGGATTGCTGCGGCTTCGACCCAAGAAGAGGCCGAAACCATTCAAGAACAAGCCGAAGACTACACAAAGCGTACAAGCATTAACTTAATAGGGGTCAGGAAAAACAGGGGTGAGGAAGCTGAAGAAAATTTCTTCGATGTGGAAAACTTTACCTTCAATTATTCCTACAACGAAACCGACCACAGGGACTTTGAGGTAGCGGAACTTCGCGACCAAAACGTATCAACGGGATTTGTATACAACCACAATTTTAAGCCGGCTCCCGTGGCGCCCTTTGCCAAAAAGGACTCCATGCTCACCGGTAAATATTGGCAATGGCTCAAGGATTTGAATTTTAATGCCCTGCCCACAAGTTTGTCGGTAAATGCCAATTACAACCGTTCCTTTAATCAGCAGCGGTACAGAGACGTATTGGAGCCCGGAGTGGATGCGCTTCAATTGCCATTGCTGCAGCAACGTAATTATATGTTCAATTGGCAATATGCGTTAAACTATAGCTTGTCAAAATCATTAAGGTTGAATTTGACCGCTTCCAATAATAATATTGTTCGGAATTATTTTAATGTGGACGATAAGCGGGATTCGGGAATCAATCAGGCTTTAGATCTTTGGGATGGATTCTTCGATATAGGTGAGCCCAACAGACATGCACAGCAAATGCAGTTGAACTATGAGCTGCCGTTCAGTAAAATACCTTTCCTGAATTTTATAAATGCCCAATATACCTATACCAGTAATTTTGATTGGCAACGTGGCGGAGATGCGTTAATAGACGTGGCCGAGGAAAACATTAACACCATTCAGAATGCCAGCACCCATAATTTGACGGCCAATATGAGCATGCAACGTTTTTATGACTTTTTGGGTCTAAAGAAACGTGACGGAAAAGTAACGGCAAACCAAGCGGCCATACGAAGGGACAAAGCGGGCAATCCAGCAAATGGAGAAGATGCCGAAGGCCCTGGAAAAACCAGCAAAGGCTTCAATACTTTCGTGGATATCGTAACCATGGTAAAACGGGTCAATGTAAATTATAGCGAGAATCGAGGAACGGTTTTGCCCGGTTATACACAGTCTATCGGATTTATCGGAACTACCCGCCCCACCCTGGGCTTCGTTTTTGGAAGTCAGGCCGATGTAAGGTTCGAGGCGGCGCGTAGGGGGTGGTTGACAGATTATCCCGAATACAGCAATCAGTTTATGCAGAACACCAATAGGCAATTGAATGTTACTGCGACCGCACAGCCCACACAGGATTTGACAATTGATTTATCTGCCGATAGAAATTATATGAGTTCCTCTCAAGAGACCTATAGTCCTGAAGAGTGGGCAAACGGACAGCCTGGATTGATCAATGAGATAGGAAACTTTAGCATTTCCACCGTAATGATCGGAACCGTATTCAGTAAAAGCGATGAGTTTGATTCCGAAACGTTCGAGCAATTCAAACAAAATCGTATTACCGTTGCCAATAGATTGGTTGCGGACAGGGGAGAGAATCCTGGGCAGTTGGACGAGGATGGTTTTCCCGAGCGTTATGGTAAAACCCAGCAAGAAGTATTGCTGCCGGCCTTCTTTGCTGCCTACACCGGGCAAGATGCCGAAAGTGTAAACATGGATGCGTTCCGGCAAATCCCGATCCCAAACTGGAACATCAAGTACACGGGTTTGATGAAAAATAGATGGTTCAAAAAGAAATTCAAACGTTTCTCCCTTAGCCATGGGTATCGGGCGGCATACAGCGTGAACTCGTTCCAGACCAATTTGGAGCGCCAGAACACCGCCTTTGACTCGGAGACCGGTGATTGGCTTCCCAAAACATTGATCAATAATGTGGTGCTTACCGACGAGTTCAATCCATTGATGCGTGTGGATTTTGAGATGCAAAATTCGTTCAGCTTCTTGGCCGAGATGAGGACGAGCAGAACCCTGTCACTAAGTTTTGACAACAATCTTTTGACGGAAATCAACGGAAACGAATATACCCTTGGTTTGGGATATCGCTTTAAGGATGTAAAGTTCGTCACTAATATCGGAGGTGAAAAAACACGTTTAAAAGGTGATTTGAACCTAAAGGCGGACCTTTCACTACGTGATAACATTACCATAATCCGTAACTTGGATATCAACAACAATCAAATTACCTCAGGCCAGCGATTGATGTCCATAAAATTTACAGCGGATTACGCTTTGAGCAAGAGTTTGAATGCTTTGTTCTTTTACGACCATTCCTTCTCTGAGTTTGCGGTTTCCACGGCATTTCCACAGACCACGATCAACACCGGCTTTACGTTGAGGTATAATTTTGGCAATTAATGGATAGGTAAATTGTCTTTCCTTCATTTTGTCGCAAAGTTTCTTTGAAAAGCTTTCCGCAATCTGTTACATTTGTCCATCGACTAATTCAAACATATTAGCAATGAACATACCATCAGAATTAAAGTACACAAAGGACCATGAGTGGGTCAAGATAGATGGAGATATCGCCACCGTGGGAATCACGGATTTTGCCCAGAGCGAACTAGGGGACATCGTTTACGTTGAAGTGGAAACTTTGGATGAAACCTTGGATAAAGAAGAGGTTTTTGGAACGGTTGAAGCCGTAAAGACGGTATCAGATCTTTTTTTGCCATTGAGCGGTGAAATCGTAGAGTTCAATGAAGCATTGGAAGACGAGCCCGAAAAAGTGAATTCCGACCCTTATGGTGATGGTTGGATGGTGAAAATAAAAATAAGTGAGCCTTCTGAGGTGGAAGGGTTAATGAATGCCGACGATTACAAGGCATTGATAGGTGCTTAAACAAAGTATATATACCATATTGTTTATAAGCTGGGTAGTGATCATCACAATGCTCAGCTTATTTTCTTTCTCGGAAATAGGTTTTGACACAGGAGGCCTTACCGTTCCGTATGCCGATAAAATTGTTCATTTTACATTTTATTTGGTGTTCACCATCGCGGGAAGCCTAAGTTTGCGCGAAAGAACCTCAGGAAGTCTAGGATTGGGAAAAACCTTGACCATTGTTTTGATTTTCGCTATATTATATGGAATACTGATGGAGGTATTGCAATATACCCTCACCAAGGACCGAATGGCAGAATTTGCGGATGTTTTGGCAAATACGTTGGGGGCATTTGCAGGAATTGGACTGATTCGGTGGATTTTTTCTAAGAAAAACCCGTTAAAATGGAAATTTTAATTGTTTATTTAACCAATTAATAATTAAATTAGCAAACACTAAATTAAGAAAAGGAGAAAAAGGATGGAACCAAAAAAGAACCCGAAAGCAGACGTAGGAAGAAACAGTGCCCTATATTTCGTTATAGGATTGGCCGCTGTTTTGGCATTGGTATACGGAGCCATGGAGTGGAAAAAATATGACAAGGTCAATGATTATGACATTTCTATGAATGTTGAAGATCAGTTGGATGAAGAAGTGCCTATGACCGAGCAAATCAAAACTCCACCGCCACCACCGCCACCTGCGGCCCCCGAAGTTATCGAGGTTGTGGAAGATGAAGAAGAAGTAGAGGAAACAGTAATCGAGTCCACCGAAACGAGCCAAGAGGAAGAGGTAATCGAAATTGAGGAAGTGGAAGTGGAAGAAGTGGAAGAGGACATTTCGGTGCCTTTTGCCGTTATCGAGGACGTGCCAGTATTCCCTGGGTGTGAAAACGCTAAGGACAAAAAGGCTTGTTTCCAAGAACAAATGCAAAACCACATCCGTAAAAACTTCCGTTACCCGGAAATCGCCCAAGAAATGGGAGTTCAAGGTAGGGTGAGTGTGATTTTCGTTATCCAGAAAGATGGAAGTATCGGAAACATTAGAATGCGTGGACCAGATAAAAACTTGGAGGCAGAGGCAATGAGGATTATTCAAAAATTGCCTAAAATGACTCCTGGAAAACAAAGAGGTAGACCCGTTAAGGTTCCTTTCAGTATTCCAATTACATTTAAGCTTCAATAAAGTTTATATAATTCCTATCGAGGTAGGAATGGGAAAAGCCCTGATGGAAACATCAGGGCTTTTTTTATACATTTAAATACAAGAATCATAAAACTTTAGCTTTGGTTGCAAAAGATATGCACTGGCGTTATCTTTGCCAGCCAATAATGTAGTGGATGAAATCTGCCGTAGGTTCAGTAAAAAATAATACCCTTTCCATAGTATTTTCCGATTTTAAGGAGATTACCAAGGCCAGACTGGCCGTAAGCGTAGTGTTCTCTTCGATTGCTGGGTATTTTTTAGGTGCCTATCAGGTTGATTTGGTTTCCCTATTGTTATTGATGTTCGGGGGTTATTGTATGGTTGGGGCTTCAAATGCATACAATCAAATTATAGAAAAGGACCTCGACGCTCTAATGAAGCGTACTAGAAACCGACCCATTCCTTCGGGACGGATGAGCGTAAGGACGGCATTGATCATAGCGGTCACTTTAACGGTGCTAGGCGTTTTGGCTTTGCTGGCACTAAGTCCTAAAACAGCAATGTTCGGTGCCATATCCATATTTTTGTACACCAGTGTGTATACACCGCTAAAAACAAAATCACCACTTTCGGTATTTGTTGGGGCATTTCCGGGAGCCATACCATTTATGCTGGGATGGGTAGCGGCAACCGATGATTTTGGCATAGAACCGGGAACATTGTTCATGATTCAATTCTTTTGGCAATTTCCCCACTTTTGGGCGCTGGGCTGGATGTTGGACGATGACTACAAGCAAGCTGGATTCAAAATGTTGCCCACAGGAAAAAGGGACAAAGGAACGGCACTTCAAATCATACTTTATACCATTTGGATGATTGTTGTTTCCATTGTACCGGCTTTTGGTTTTACAGGAAGGTTGCATCTTTCCGTTCCAGCTGCAATTATTGTATTGTTGTCCGGTTTGGTCATGTTGTTTTTTGCGTTCAAACTGTATGAAAATAGGGACAATGCTTCGGCGAGAAAATTAATGTTGGCAAGTGTCACATATATATCATTGATTCAAGTAGTTTACGTATTAGATAAGTTTATAAGCTAAAAATGGATTTAACCCAAGGAACAGCGGAGGAAAAGAACAAGCGGGCAAAGAAGATGATGCTCTGGTTCGGTATTGTGAGTTTGATCATGGGCTTTGCCGGTTGGACCAGTGCCTATATTGTGAGTAGTAAACGGGAAGACTGGGTGAGCGATTTGGAGCTTCCAAGTGCATTCTTTGTAAGTACCGCAATAATTATCCTGAGCAGTATCACCTATTTTATTGCGAGAAAATCTGTAAGTAACAATAACCAAAAAAGGGGCACGATATTTCTGCTCATCACTTTGGGGCTGGGAATCACGTTTATAGCATTACAATTTGTAGGATTTTCACAAATGTTGGAGCACGGTTATTATTTTACCGGTCCAACTAGTAATATAAAAATGTCCTACGTATTTTTGATAGCTGCAGTGCATATAGCCCACGTAGTGGCAGGATTGATATCGCTTTTAGTGGTTGTGTTTCAGCAATTAAGAAAAAAATATACCCCCGAAAATATGTTGGGAATGGAGTTGGGTGCCACATTTTGGCATTTTTTGGATTTTATTTGGGTATATCTAATTCTATTTATGTATTTCGTGAAATAAAACGGGATTGGCGCAGTTTTCAATCAAGTTTGTCTTTTACAATACATCAAAAAATGTAAATTTGTGAAAGTTTTAATAAAACGACCTTTTATATGGATGCAACGGTAAGTACCGGTACAGAAGACAGCGTTTGGGGAGGCGGAAATAAGCCTCTTGGCGCTAGCTATGGAAAAATGATGATGTGGTTTTTTATCATGTCGGATGCCTTGACCTTTTCTGGGTTCTTGGTAGCCTATGGTTTCTCAAGATTTAAGTTTATAGAGCTATGGCCCATAGCCGATGAGGTGTTTACCCACGTGCCCTTTTTTCATGGGAACTATCCTATGTATTACGTGGCGTTCATGACGTTTGTTTTGATTATGTCCTCGGTGACCATGGTACTTGCAGTGGATGCAGGTCATAAAATGAAGCAAAAAAGTGTTATCCTATATATGTTTCTGACCATTATCGGTGGTGCCATCTTCGTTGGTTCACAGGCGTGGGAATGGGCAACGTTTATCAAAGGGGATTACGGAGCGGTAGAAACCAACTCAGGGAGAATTCTTCAGTTTGTAAATGCCGAAACAGGTGAAAGAGCCGCCTTGGCGGATTTTGCGGCTACGATACCGGATGTAAGACAAGAGCATACCGAAAGTGAGGGTATTTGGTTCTATGGAGACGCCTCAATGCCTTCATATTCCTTAAACGAAGTCGTAGAAGGATTTAAAGCAACACCGAATATTCTTATTAGAACAGAACAACTTAACGAAGAAGGGGAGAAAACCCTTTTGGATAGAAAAGAATCGCTTTCAAAAATATTGGAGGCCAATCAAGTGGTTGAAGGTGCCAACCTTATCCATAACGAATACGGACATAGATTGTTCGCGGATTTCTTTTTCTTTATTACAGGATTCCACGGATTCCACGTATTTTCCGGTGTTGTGATCAATATCATTATTTTCTTCAATGTGATATTGGGAACCTATCAGCGAAGAGGCCACTACGAAATGGTGGAAAAAGTTGGACTGTACTGGCACTTTGTGGATTTGGTATGGGTATTCGTATTTACATTCTTTTATTTGGTATAAAAACATTGATTATAAATGGCACACGAACATAAACTCGAGATTTTCAGAGGACTTTTAAAATTTAAGTCGAACACCCAAAAAATTTGGGGAGTACTTATCTTCCTCTCCATTGTTACAACAGTGGAAGTTGCATTGGGTATCATAAAACCACGGTTCTTGACCCACAGTCATTTTTTGGGGATGAAACTCCTTAACTGGATTTTCATCATACTTACCCTGGTTAAAGCCTATTACATTGCATGGGACTTTATGCACCTCAGAGATGAGAAAACACCATTGAGAAGGGTGATTGTTTGGACCCCGATTTTTCTTGTATGTTATTTGATATTCATTCTGCTTTTCGAGGCAGACTACATCTACAATGTGTACAAGGATGGATTCATAACCTGGAACTTCTAAGAACAGTATTTAACAAGTTAAAAAGACGGTTTTCCAACCGTCTTTTTTTATTTTTGTACGGTCGTAAACACTATGAAAAAGAAAATTGTCTTAGCCGTCCTTTTTATCCTTCCCGTAGTGGTGTATTTGTTTTTTGCATCGGGGGTGAACAATTTTGGACGTCTGCCCATTCTTACGGAAAATGTGGTCGATGTAGCTCAGATGGACTCCGATGTCCAGCTAAAGGATAAGATTACCATTTTAGGTTTTTTGGGTAATGATGTAGCGTCCAAACAAGGGAATGCCTTCAACTTGAACCAAAAGATATATAAAAGATTCGGTGAGTTCAACGATTTTCAGATGGTCATGGTGGTGACCGAGGACCAAAGGGACCAAGTGGAGGAGTTGAAAAGTGAATTGGGAAAACTTGCCGATATCGATAAATGGCATTTTGCCTTCGGTAGCAAGAATGAGATAAGAACAATTTTTGAGTCTTTGGGAGCCAATATAAATTTGGATGATAAGTATTCCACACCCAATGTGTTTATAGTAGATAAGGACTTAAAACTTCGTGGAAGAACCGATGATGAGGATGAAGGGATCAAATATGGGTTCGATACCTCCTCAGTAGCAGAACTCAACAATAAAATGGTGGACGATATTAAGATCATATTGGCCGAGTACCGTTTAGCTTTAAAAAAGAACAATGCCGACAGGAGCAAATAACAAAAGGAAGCATACCTACGTTTGGGTCTCAGCAATCATATTGATTTTTGGGATTTTTGCCGTATATGAAATCACTAAACGCATAAAAGGGGGCACCGTTGTGGAAAACGACCGTATGAGCAATGTGTCCAAAGAAACCGAGGTAGGTTTTGTGGTCAACCAAGGAGAAAAGCGCAGGGTGCCCGACTTTGAATTCTATAATCAGGACAGTACATTGGTGACCAACAAGGACTATTTGGGCAAAGTATATGTGGTGGATTTTTTCTTTACCACTTGTCCCACTATTTGTCCCATAATGACAAAGAATTTAGTGGAATTACAGGATACCTTTAAAGGGGATGAAGATTTTGGGGTAGCATCCTTTACCATCAACCCGCGTTATGATACACCATCCGTTCTAACGGCATATGCCGAAAAATATGGCATTACGGACAAAGATTGGAATTTGATGACAGGAGACCAATCAAAAATATATGAATTGGCACAGCAAGGATTCTACATCTTTGCCAATGAAGATGAGGAAGTTCCTGGAGGTTTTGAGCATTCGGGTATGTTCGCTTTGGTTGATAAAAATGGGTATATTCGTTCACGCAATGATGAGTTCGGCAACCCATTGATCTATTATCGAGGGACCATCACCGAAGAGCAAAAGGTAAATTCAGATGGAGAATCCCAACAGATTACCATATTAAAAGATGACATTAAAAAATTATTGGCAGAATGACCGAGGAAATTACTCTAAAAGAAAAACGGTACAATAGGTTGATCACCGTGATTTCCATTGCAATACCCTTAGTGGTGGCACTTTTGTTCGGGTATAAAATTCCGAATGCAAAACCATTGTCGTTTCTTCCCCCAATTTATGCGGGAATCAACGGTCTGACAGCGATTTTATTGATTGCAGCCATTATCGCCATCAAAAACGGACGCCAATTGATTCATAGAAGGTTAATGTTGACAAATATTGTGTTATCCGCCCTGTTTCTGGTAATGTACGTGGCGTATCATATGACTTCCGAAACAACTGTTTTTGGAGGTGAAGGGCCAATAAAATTTATTTATTACTTCATTTTGATGACGCATATCGTGTTGTCCATATCCGTAATACCATTGGTGTTGATTACGTATTCAAAGGTCTATCTTGATGATTTTGAAAGCCACAGGCAATGGGCCAAATACACCTTTCCTATTTGGTTGTACGTTGCCGTTACAGGTGTATTGGTTTATGTTATGATTTCCCCGTATTACCCATATTAATTTATCATGAAGACAAGGTTTTTTATCATATTGTCCATACTAGTTCTAGTACCAACGATGTCCGAGGCCCAATGTGCCATGTGCCGAGCTGTGGTGGAGAGCGAGTCCGATGGAAAAACCGCCGAGGCCATCAATAATGGTATCGTTTACCTTATGGCGGTTCCTTATGTTCTGGTGGCAGGACTTTTCTACTTTATCTATCGGAAGATGAGAGGATAAAATCTTCTTTTATAAAGCATTTTTAAATCCAAACTGTAACATTATAAGGTTTTGATAGTCTTATTGGTATACGCTTGCGTAAATCATCAATCAAAACAGCTAACCTATGTTCGACCTGGAACGGTGGCAAGAAATATTTGACACCATACGAAAGAACAAACTCCGCACCTTTTTAACGGGGCTTTCCGTAGCCTCTGGCATCTTCATTTTGGTAATTCTATTGGGTTTTGGACAGGGTATGCGCAACGGCATCGAAAATGAATTCAAACAAGATGCATCTACTAGTGTCTGGGTTTGGCCGGGTGTAACTTCAAAAGAATATAAAGGCCTCAATCCCGGAAGAAGAATTCAGCTTGTGAACGAAAATTTTGATAAGGCAAGCACCATGTTCAAAGAGGATATTGAGCGTGGTTCGGCCAGGATATTTGTAAGGGGCGTTAGTGTCAATTACGGAAAGGAAGCACTTATTTATGGGGTTCAAGGCGTAGCGTCCGATTTTCAATTTATTGAAAATGCGGATATGGTCGAGGGAAGGTTCATCAATTATCAAGATGAGGTTTCCAATGGCAAAGTCGCCATCATAGGGAACAAAATAAAAAAGGACGTTTTTGGAGATGTTGAAACGCCAATTGGAGAATTTATAGACATTTCTGGCATCCCTTTTAAAGTAATCGGGGTATTCAAGGAAATGGAGGAACGGGAAGAGGAACGCATTTATATACCCATAACCACTGCGCAACGAACCTTTAATGGGGGGAACAGGCTCAATAATATGTCTTTTACCCTACCACCTGTAGACAATTTTGATGAAGCCGTTGCCCAATCCATCGATTTTAAAAATGGACTCCGCCAGTATTTGCAACAAACGCATACCATTGCTCCCGACGACACAGGAGCAATTGAGGTATGGAGTGCCATGGAAGAGGCCAAGCGCTACTATGGTCTTACCAACAACATAAAACTTTTCTTTTGGTTTGTAGGTGTGTGCACCATAATCGCAGGGGTGGTGGGCGTGAGCAATATTATGATGATCGTGGTAAAAGAACGCACTCGTGAAATCGGAATTCGCAAAGCGTTGGGTGCCAAGCCATGGTCCATTATTGGTATGATATTGCACGAAGCGATATTCGTGACCGCTATTTCGGGTTTTGGAGGACTTATTTTTAGCATGGCACTTTTGGAACTGGTCGGGCCCAATATAGAAGTGGACTATATTATGAACCCCTCCGTTAATTTCAATGTAGCCTTTTCCACAGTAATCGTTTTGATTGTTGCCGGGACCTTGGCCGGTTTTGTGCCTGCCTACCGCGCAGCAAGGGTTAAGGTAATAGAATCGCTTAGGGACGAATAACAATATCCGATATGTTCAATAAAGATAGATGGCGGGAAATAATCGAGGTGCTCACAACCAATGTTTGGCGTACCATATTTACGGCTTTTGGCGTGTGTTGGGGTATTTTTATTCTTATTGTACTCTTGGCGGCGGGCAAAGGATTGGAGAACGGCATTAAGCAGGATTTCGGAAATATTGCCACCAACACCATGTTCATGTGGACCAGGGCCACTACCAAGGGCTACGAAGGTCTGCCCAAAGGAAGAAGCTTTGAATTCAAGATAAGTGATGTACGGGCACTTCGCGATAATGTTCCGAATCTCCGTTTTATATCTCCACGAAATCAATTGGGAGGCTTTGGCGGCAACAATAATGTGGTGCGAGGTATTAGAACTGGAGCTTACAACGTGTATGGCGACTATCCCGAAATTATAAATCAAGACCCAATGGCGGTAACAGCCGGCCGTTTTTTGAATTATAACGATATTAGGGAAAAACGAAAGGTCGCTATTATTGGTCAGGGAGTGAAAAACGATTTATACGATAAGGATGAAGAGGCGCTGGGAACCTACATTAAAATACAGGGGGTGAACTTTATGGTGATTGGTATCTACAAAAAAAACAACAGCGGTGGGGGAGAAGAGGGTCAAAAGGAAATATTTGTGCCCTTTACCTCATTTTCCCAAGCCTTTAATCGTGGAGAAGATGTAGGTTGGATGGCTATTACGGCAAACGATGGCAGTTCCATATCGCAACTCAAGGACAATATTGTAGAGGTAATGAAGAACCGCCACAAAGTACACCCGGAAGATACCAGGGCGATTGGCTATTTTGACCTTTACGAACAATATAATAGGGTCGAGAGCCTATTCGGGGCATTGAAAGCAGTTGCTTATATCGTAGGAATCATGGTATTGCTTTCCGGAATAATCGGGGTGAGCAATATCATGCTCATTGTGGTGAAGGAGCGTACCAAGGAGATAGGCATACGCAGGGCATTGGGCGAGCAGCCATGGTCCATAAAAAAGCAAATTTTGATGGAGTCCATCTTCCTGACCTTGATCTCCGGTATGGTAGGCATCATATTCGGTTCTTTGGTCATATTTGGAATCAACTCGCTATTGGACAGTGTTGGGCCCGTGGATATGTTTATGAGTCCCAGTGTTAGCGTGGGCGTAGTCACTGGGGCATTGACCATTTTAATGGTATCCGGGCTGTTGGCAGGTTTCATTCCGGCCCAAAGTGCCATACGGGTCAGGCCCATTGAAGCCCTTAGAACAGAATAATTAGGTAAAGAATCAATCAATAACATCAATAAAAATGAAAAAATCGGTAACCATTGTCATCTTGTTGCTCATCGTAGTAGTATTCGGTGGCTCCATGTATTACTTGTATCAAAAAAATGCTGAAGACCCCGTAGTCTATCAAACGGAAACACCTTCCAAACAGACCATTGTTAAAAAAGCGGTGGCCACCGGAAGCATTCTTCCTTTGGAAGAAGTGTTGATCAAGCCCAATATTTCAGGTGTGATCGAGGAAATATATGTAGAAGGTGGAGATTACGTAAAATCGGGCGATCTTTTGGCCAAAATAAAGGTGGTGCCCAATCTTTCGGCACTCAATGATGCAAAAAATGCAATCGATGAGACCAAGATCAATCTAGATGATCAAAAAAGGAACTACGAGCGTCAATCCACACTTTACGGTAAAGGAGTGATTCCCAAAACCGATTTGGAGCGAGCCCAGGTGTCATACGATCAGGCCAAGCAAGCCTATGCCGCAGCCAATAAACGTTATGATATCGTGAAAACTGGAACCACCAGTGGGTTGAGCAGTTCAGCCAATACCTTGATCAAGGCCACAGTAAGCGGTATGGTGCTCGAAGTGCCGGTAGAAGTGGGTAATCAAGTAATCGAGAGCAATACCTTTAACGAGGGTACTACCATTGCCGCCATTGCCGATGTCGATAAAATGATATTCGAAGGAAAGGTGGACGAATCCGAAGTGGGAAAAATCAAAGAAGACCTTCCTTTGGAGATTACAGTGGGTGCCATTGAAAACCGTATCTTCAATGCCGTTCTGGATTATATCGCGCCCAAGGGAAAAGAAGAGAACGGTGCCATCCAATTTGAGATCAAGGGCACCTTAAAAAAGAACGATACCGTTTTTATAAGGGCAGGACTCAGTGCCAATGCATCCATTATATTGGCACGGGCCGATAGCGTTTTAGCGGTTAAGGAGGCCTTGGTGCAATTTGATGATGAAACTAAGGAGCCTTTTGTTGAAGTGGAAACCGCCAATCAGCAATTCGAACGAAAGGAAGTCGAGCTTGGTGTAAGCGATGGTATTTTTGTTGAGGTAAAATCTGGCCTGGTGGAGACTGATAAGGTTAAAGTGTGGAACGCTTTGGCCGAGGAATAGTGCGTAAAAAACACCTTTCTGAAAAAAAAGTAAAAAATCTTGTAACATTTTAACAACATATATGTCTTACTAGCAGAAGTAAATGTAAGATAGCTAACATCATCAATCATGATAGAAATCAAAGATCTTCATAAATCCTATAAAATGGGGAGCAATTCCCTTCATGTTTTAAAGGGGATAAATTTTAAAGTTGAGGAAGGCGAGCTCGTGGCCATTATGGGGTCTTCAGGATCTGGGAAGTCCACTTTGTTGAATATTTTGGGAATGTTGGACGGAGCGGATTCCGGTGAATATACCTTGGATGGTGTGCCAATTAAAAACTTGAGCGAAACCAAAGCTGCCCAATATAGGAACAAGTTCTTGGGATTCATCTTTCAATCCTTTAACCTGATCAACTACAAAAGTGCCGCCGAAAATGTGGCGCTCCCATTATACTATCAAAAAGTACCCAGAAAGGAACGTCAAGAAAAAGCGATGAAGTATTTGGAACGGGTAGGGTTAAAACCTTGGGCGGGCCATTTGCCCAGCGAACTTTCCGGAGGTCAAAAACAAAGGGTGGCCATAGCACGCGCAATGGCTGCAGAACCAAAGGTACTTCTGGCGGATGAGCCGACCGGAGCTTTGGACAGTAAAACGTCCTACGAGGTCATGGACCTTATCCAAAAAATAAACGACGATGGGAACACCATTCTAGTGGTGACCCACGAGGAGGATATCGCGCACATGTGCAAGCGAATCGTACACTTAAAGGACGGTGTAATCGTGGAGGATAAAAAAGTTGAACAAGTAAGGGCTGCACAATATGTTTGATCGGGACGTCTGGCAGGAAATATTCAATACGCTCAAGACCAATAAGCTCAGGACTTTCCTGACAGGGTTTTCCGTAGGATGGGCCATTTTTATCTTGGTCATGCTGCTCGCCTCGGTAAACGGGATGCAGAACGGTTTTGTGGGCCAGTTCAATGACGATGCCACCAACTCGATTTTTGTCCGAACAGGCACCACTTCCAAAGCCTATGGTGGTTTTGAAGCAGGTAGACGTATCCAACTGAAGAATGATGATCTGGAATACATCAAACAGAGCTTTCCAAACGATATTGAGTATATAAGCGCAAGATACTATAGTAACACAACGGCGCGGTACAAAGAAGAAACAGGTTCCTATTCCGTTCAAGCAACCCATCCGGATCATCAGGCCATAGAAAAAACATTGGTAGTCGCCGGTAGGTATATCAACGAAGCTGATATCGTAAATAAGGCCAAGGTGGCCGTAATCGGCAGAAAGGTAGCGGAAGACCTTTTCAAAAAGGAAGACCCTCTCGGAAAATTTGTGGAATTCAATGGGTTGCCATTTAGGGTAATCGGAATTTTTACGGATGATGGCGATGATAATGCTGAGCGAAGGATCTATGCGCCCGTAAGTACGTACCAGCGTATTTATGGAAATACCAATGAAATTGCCAGCATTGCATTGACCTATAACCCCAATTACGATTTGACCGAGGCTTTGGATTTTTCGGAGCGCTTGGAAATATTGATGAAACGAAGACATAAGATTGCGCCAGAGGATCAAGCAGGACTATCTGTTTGGAACTATGCCGAGGCATTCAACGACATCAGTAGTTTTACTGCAGTTCTAAAAGGTATAGGTATAGGAGTTGGGTTTTTGATCCTTATTGCGGGAATTGTAGGTATCGGAAACATTATGGTGTTTACGATAAAGGAAAGAACAAAGGAAATAGGAGTGAGGAAAGCTCTGGGCGCAAGACCGAGCCAGATAGTGAACTTGGTCTTATTGGAATCCGTGTTTATAACTGCAATTTCAGGTTTTGTCGGACTTCTGTTCGCATGGATGATTTTGGCCGCCGTAGGCCCAATGATTCAGACACCCGCCTTTAGCAATCCTTCAGTGAGCCTTTCGGTAGTAGTTACTGCCACGATAATATTGATTATTGCAGGGGTATTGGCTGGATTGTTGCCAGCTATGAAAGCTGCGAATGTTAAACCCATTGTTGCACTAACAGACAAATAGTATGTGGTTATTTGATAAAGACATGTGGTTCGAAATTTTTCATACACTGGGCAAGAATATGTTCAGGACCTTTTTGACCATGTTGGGAGTAATCTTTGCCATGATCATTTTGGTGCTGTTATTGGGTTCCGCAAATGGCATGAGCAATGGGTTCAATAAAATATTTTCGGGAACAGCCTCCAATAGCTTGTTCGTTTGGGGACAATCAACCTCCGAGCCTTACAAGGGTTTTGAACGCGGAAGAAGAATCCGGTATAAACTAGAAGATGCCGACATCTTGAAAAGACAGATTCCAGAAATTGAAGTGCTTGCTCCAAGGATTGAGCTGGCCAGTCACAGGGGAAATGTCACCGTTTATAGAAATGGTCAGACCAGTGGGTCGGCGGTTTACGGAGATTACCCGGAGATCGATAATATTACCAAAAAGAAATTGGTAGAGGGCAGGTTCCTGAACCAAACGGATATTGAGCACTCCAAAAAAGTATGTGTGATCGGGGAAGAAACCTATAAATTACTTTTTGAAAAAGGCGAGAAGGCCGTTGGAAAAGAAATCAGGATCAACGGAGTGTACTTCACCGTAGTGGGCATATACAAGCCTAACAACAATATCAATATTGACGGCGAGAATGCAGTGTTCATTCCCTTTAGTACCTTTCAAGTAGCCTTTAATTCTGGCGATAGAATGGGTTGGATGGCCATTGCCGTAGAAGAGAATACTCCGGTGCCATTCGTTGAAAGTCAGATAAAGAGCATACTAAAAGCCAAGTACGATATTCATCCAGATGACGACCGTGCCATAGGAAGCTTCGATATGTCAGAAATATTCAACAGTATTTCCGCTTTTACTACAGTGCTTCAAGGATTCTCTTTTTTTGTAGGGATTTTTACCTTGCTTGCCGGTGTAATTGCCATCAGTAATATATTGCTGATCACGGTAAAGGAACGTACCCAGGAAATTGGGGTGCGTAGGGCCTTGGGAGCAACCCCGGTAATCGTTAAACGTCAAATTGTTTTAGAAGCGATAGTGTTGACCGCTTTTGCGGGACTGGTTGGGTTTGCCATATCCGTTGGGATATTGTCCATTTTGGATGCTATGTTCGGCAGTGGCGACGATTTTCCTTTTGTAAAGCCCATGATCAGCATCCCTCAATTTGTCATATCATTTATTTTAATGGTAGGGCTGAGTGTGCTCATAGGCTTGCTACCTGCCAACAGGGCTGTGAAAATTAAACCCATAGATGCATTAAGAGAAGAATAATCATCAATACAATTAAATAACGAAATCAAATAAGCAATAATGAACAAGTATGTAAAATACGGATTGATAGGGGTAGTGGTCATAGGTATCTTGGCCGCGTTAGTCTACTTTTTAAAGCAGAACAGTACTCCTGTAGAGCTGTATAAAACCGAAACAGCAGAAAAAAAGGACATCGTAAATAAAGTAATTGTTACCGGAAAGGTAATCCCAGAGGACGAAATCAACATTAAACCTCAAATCTCGGGGATTATAGATAAAATCCTTTTGGAAGAAGGTGTTCGTGTAGAGTCCGGTGATCTTATTGCCGTGATCAAGGTAGTTCCGAACGAACAATCTTTGAACCAAGCCGCAGGAAGGGTAAGAACGGCAGAATTGGCATTGAACAATTCCAAAATAGAATATGATAGGAACAAAACTCTTTTTGATAAAGGAGTGATTTCCAGCCAAGACTTCAATAACCTAAAGCTTACTTACGAGCAAGCTTTGCAGGAATTAAAAAACGCCCAGGCCGACTATCAGATCATCAGAAAAGGTTCTGCTGGAGGTTCAGCAAGTGCAAACACCAATATCAGGGCAACTGTTGCCGGAACCATCTTGGAGATTCCAGTAAAAGAAGGAGATCAGGTAATCCAAAGTAACAACTTTAACGATGGTACCACAATTGCCACCATTGCAGATATGAACCAGATGATCTTTGAAGGTGAGGTAGACGAGGCCGAAGTTGGAAAACTTAGCGTAGGAATGCCATTGGAGATTAGCTTGGGAGCTTTGGAAGAGCAGAAATTCAATGCCAAATTAAAGTTTATCGCGCCAAAAGGTGTAGAGGAAGAAGGGGCCGTTCAGTTTAAGATTGAAGGCGACTTGGATGTGAAAGCGAGCGATAGCACATCTTACGTAAGGGCAGGTTATAGTGCCAATGCCTCCATAGTGTTGGAAGAAAGGAAAGATGTATTGTCCATAAAAGAGGCTTTGCTTCAATTTGATAAGGATACCGAAAAGCCATACGTGGAAGTGCAGACAGGCGAAAATGAGTTTGAGCGCAGAGATCTTGAATTGGGTGTCAGTGATGGTATTGACGTGGAGATTGTTTCGGGTATTGGTGAAGATGATAAAATCAAGGTTTGGAACAAGTTGGAAAAGAAATCGGACGATAACTAATCCATACTAGGCCATCATTAATAAATCAAAATCGAAAAACGAATGAAAAATAGCATAACCATATTACTAGCGTTGTTCGCTGTTACCTTGTCGAGTGCACAGGTGCGACAATGGACACTCCAGGAATGTGTGGAATACGCAGTAGAAAACAATTTGACCGTAGAACAATTTGAACTGGATCTTGACAATGCCAAGATTGATAAGAAGGATGCACAGGGTAGCTTTATTCCATCATTGAGTGGTGACATAAGTGTTAATGAAAGAACTGGGTTGGTGACTAATCCAAATACAAACTTAATTGAACCAGGTTCAATATTTTCAACATCTGGCGGGATAAATTCCAGTATGGTGATCTTTGACGGATTGCGCAATTTCAAAAGGCTACAAAGAGCCGAAATGAATGCGATTGCTAACCAATATCGATTGAATAATCTTAAGGATGACATTCGATTGAACGTTGCCAATGCCTATTTGCAGATTGTTTCCAACAAAGAACAGCTGAAGACCTTTAGGGCGCAATATGCCGTTACGGAGCAAGATTTGAACAGGACCAAGGAGTTAGTGGAGTCGGGAGTAGTGCCAAGAGGAGACCTTTTGGAAATTGAGGCTACCGCAGCAAATCAGGAACAACAGATTGTCAACGGTGAAAGTTTGGTGCTTATATCCAAAGTAAATTTGGCGCAATTGCTTCAAATCACCGACTATGAGAACTTTGATATTGCGGAAGAGGAATTTGATATTCCGCCATCCGATATTTTGGATAATTCCCCCAAGGTAATCTTTGATAAGGCCTTGACCTTTAGAAACGATATCAAATTCTCCGAATCCAACGTAGATTTAGCACAAAAGGATTTAGAGATTGCAAAGGGTGCTTATTTACCTACATTAAATGCTTTTTTCAATTATAATACTTTTTATACGAATCAATTCCGTACAGGTGTTGACCCAGTTACAAATCAACCATTTTCGTTTAGAGCTGACTTTGTAGATCAATTATGGCTAAATGATGGTATCTCGTATGGGTTTCAATTGAACGTGCCGATTTTTAATGGGTGGAGTACTCGCAACAACGTGATGCGATCTAAAATAGGTTTGGAAAAAGCAAAATTGCAGTTGGAACAGGATAAGTTAGATTTGGAAAATACGATTCAACAGGCGTATGTAGATGTAAATACGTTTGAAAAGGCCTATGCAGCTGCTGAAAAAACGCTTGAAGCAAGGACTTTGGCCTATGAGTATGCCAGGGAACGCTACGATGTTGGTTTGATGAACGCTTTTGATTTTAGTCAGGCACAGTCCAGAGTCGAGAATGCACAGGCAGATGTGATCCGTACCAAGTACGATTATATCTTCCGATTGAAAATATTGGAGTTCTACTTTGGCATACCGATTTCTTTAAACTAGTATATTTGTGGCCGCTATGGCCACAATACTACATTTAGAAACTGCTACCACCAATTGCTCGGTGAGCATTGCAAAGGACGGCGAGATGCTTGTCCTAAAAGAAAACAACGCAGCGAACTATTCGCATTCAGAGCAATTGCACGTATTCATAAAAGAAGCCTTGGAAGAGGCTTCTTTGTTATTTACGGACCTTGATGCCGTTGCCATCAGTAAAGGGCCGGGATCGTATACAGGGCTCCGCATCGGGGTGTCCTCCGCAAAAGGCTTATGCTTTTCCTTGGACATTCCTTTGATTTCTGTTCCTACGCTCCAGAGTATGGCGCATCAAGTAGATGTAAAGCCCGGGGAATTGGTGATTCCAGTGTTGGATGCAAGACGTATGGAAGTGTATTCCTGCGTATATGACGATGTCTATAAGGATGTTCGTGAAACCCGTGCCGAAATCATCGATGAAGACTCTTTTGCTGAATACGCATCGGCCAGCAAGGTGTATATAGTTGGTAGCGGGGCAGAAAAAATTAAGGGTGCCCTAGAGCACCCCAACTTTATTTTTGATGAATCATTGGTTCCTTCAGCAAAGGATATGATTCGTATTGCTTTCGAAAAATATCAATCCAACGAATTTGAGGATGTGGCCTATTTTGAACCCTACTACCTCAAAGACTTTGTCCTTCAGCAAAAAAAGAAGAAAAACTAGTCCTCCAATGCCTTGTGCATAACTCGTTGCGGAAAGGGAATTTCGATTCCAGCAGCATCAAATCTTAATTTTATTTCCTCCATTACATAAAAATGAGCAGGCCAAAACACATCGTTGTTCGCCCAAAAACGTAAAGTAAGGTCTACGGAGCTATCACCAAGATTGCCAACATACACCTCTGGTGCGGGTTCTTTGTTAATGTTATCGTTCTCGGCACAAATTTGCAATAAAATTTCTTTGGCTTCCTTTATATTGGAGCCATAACCGATTCCAACGTCAATTTTGTCCCTACGGGTGGATTCCATATTATAATTAATGATATTGTCATTGGAAAGCTGACCATTTGGAATAATCGCAATTTGATTGCCGAAGGTGTTTAACTTGGTATTGAAAATGGAAATTTCCTTGACCGTTCCATCAACGCCCTGCGCAGAGATAAAGTCACCAACTTTGAAAGGTTTGAAGATAAGTATCAGTACCCCACCGGCAAAATTTGCCAAGGAGCCTTGCAAGGCCAAGCCAATGGCCAAACCTGCCGCACCAATTATGGCTACCAATGATGAGGTCTTTACGCCCAATTGTGTCACAACGAGCACAAAGAGCATAACCTTTAACGCAATGCTGATAAAGCTTTGCAGAAACGATTCAAGAGTCTCATCATAGTCCTTTCTTTTGAAGAACCCTCTTACCATCCTATTGATAAGTCTGATGACCCATAGGCCCACAAAAAATATGATAATGGCCATAATCACATTGGGTACCACTCCAAAGGCCCATTCAATAGCTTGGTCTACATATTCTTGGTAATTTTCTAATTGTTTCATAACGGTTTTTAGTTTTTTGGCAACCTACTCAATATTCAATTCAAATGAAAGAAAAGGTTTTTAAACAAATGTTAATGTTAAAGGCTTTTTACAACTGTTCCAGTGCTTCTTTTGCAGTGTTGACGGGGAGTTTGCAAGCTCCCTGTAGACATATATATGTTAATGTTTTACCCGGTACACTCCTGTTTTTCAATAAATCCAGGGTGCCGTTTTTTTGGGAGCCGGCCAAAATGCTATTGGGCAGGTACTCCTTGCTGATTTGCTCTGCCATATCCAGATAATCATCTCCGGTTATGGCTATTTCATAAAAATTCTGATGGTTGTAAAGCACCAAATGTAACCAATTGGAAAATCCTTGCGCTCTTCTATCAAAATCCTTTTGAACGTTTTTGAGCATTTGTTTTGATGTTTCTCCGTAACCTTCCCTTGGAAACAGCTTATCCAATTTAAATAGATTGATGGCCATCATGGAATTGGATGATGATATTACATTGTCGTCCACTTCTATGGTTCTCCGAATCAGGGATTGGTCTTTGTCCGATGTGTAAAAGAACATTCCTGATGCATCATCAAAAAAGTGAATTTTGGCATAGTCCAGCAGGTTTTTGGAAAGATCGAGCCATTTTTCATCAAAGGTTACTTCGTAAAGCGAGAAATATGCATCTATCACCGTGGCATAATCGTCCAAAAAAGCATTGATGGTACTTGTACCGTTTTTATGGTTTCTGAAAAGTGAACCGTCATCCTTTAGTAATTCCCGTTCAATGAATTCTGCATTTTTTAAGGCGAGGTTCAAATAATCTTCGTTGCCCAAATAACGATAGGCGTCGACCAGTCCTTTGAGCATCAATCCGTTCCAAGAGGTCAGGATTTTATCATCTAAACGCGGTCGCGGACGCTTGTCTCTTTCCTCTTTTAGTATGGTTAGGCTTTTCTTAATGCTTTTCTTCAACGTTTCTATATCAATACCAAAACTTTTGGCTATCTCTTCATCGCTTTTATCCCTGATTAGTACATGATTCCCGTCTTCCCAATGTCCGTAAGAATTGATGTTGAAATATTCTTGGAATAGATTATAACTATCTCCCAACAAATTGATAAGTTGTTCCTTCGTCCAAACGTAATAGGCACCTTCCTGCAAGTTTCCATGTTCATCTAAGCTGTCCGCATCCAATGAGGAATAGAAGCCTCCGGTTTTATCCAAAAGTTCATCTTTGACAAAGTCAATTGTTTCGGCGACAACGTCCTTGTACAGGTTATTTTTTGTCACGGCATAGGTTTTGGCATACAGGCTTGTCAATTGACCGTTGTCGTACAACATTTTCTCGAAGTGGGGTACATGCCATTTCACATCAACGGCATAGCGGGAGAACCCTCCGCCTACATGGTCGTAAATACCTCCGTAGGCCATTCGGGTGAGGGTAGTGTCCACAAACTCCATAATCTCATGCGTGTTGGTAGCCTTGGCATAGTGCAATAAAAAGTCCCAATTGTTGGGCATCATAAACTTTGGGGCGCGCTTATGTCCGCCCAAAAAAGTGTCGAAGTACTGCGTCCAATTTTGAACGGCACCATCCAATCGTTCCAAGGAATAGAGTTCGGTATCCTTGTTGTTTTCCACCAAGTTGATGGTTTGCAGTCCATTCGCAAGGTCGTTGGCATAGTCCGTTACCCGTTGCTTATCGTTTTTATAAAGTTCGGCCAGTTGTTCCAGAGACTTTATCCAATTATCTTTTGGTACGTAGGTTGCTCCCCAAAAAGGCCGGCCATCGGGTAGGGCCACAATATTGAGCGGCCACCCGCCTTGACCCGATATCATTTGGATGGCGTCCATGTAAATCTGGTCCACATCCGGACGTTCCTCTCTATCAATTTTAATATTGATGAAGTTATCGTTCATCACTTGGGCCACTGCCTCGTCCTCAAAACATTCTTTTTCCATTACGTGGCACCAATGGCATGCAGCGTAGCCAATACTTATGAGCAGGAGTTTGTCCTCTTTTTCGGCCTTTTTTAGCACGTCGGGGTGCCAGGCTTCCCAGTTTACCGGATTATGGGCATGTTGGAGCAAATAAGGGCTGGTTTCATGGATAAGGGCGTTGGTATGTTTATGGCTCACTTCGTTTGAATTTTGTTTGCAGCCCATGGCTGTGGTTCCAAGTAGTATGAAGAAAAAAACTTTTTTCATCAATATGGCAGTTTTGTGCATAAAAAAAATGCGCCCGTTTCGGGACGCATTTTCTTTTGTTCATTTTTGTTATTGTACTTCAAAGGTAATCTTAACGTTTACCCTATAATTGTCAATCTTCCCATCTTTAACGGTAGCACTTTGCTCGTTGATGTAGATGGAACGGATATTCTTAACTGATTTTGAGGCCTGATCCAACGCATTGTTGGTTGCATCTTCCCAGCTTTTGCTGGAATTGGCCAATACTTCAATAACTTTTAAAACTGCCATGGTCAATGTATTTTTAAATTCCCTTTAAGGTAACAAATTTTGACCGGAATATGGCAGTAAACTAGTTAATTATCCGTTAAGGGCAACAACCTCCTTGATTTTATCGCCCATCATGTTCTTGAGCATGGTCTCTATACCGTTTTTCAGGGTAAAGGTGGACGATGGACAACCACTACAAGCTCCTTGAAGGATTACGTTCACTGTACCACTTTGCTCTTCATAGGATTGGAAAAGAATGTTTCCTCCATCACCGGCAACAGCTGGTTTTACGTATTCTTCCAAAATATCTATAATCTGTAGGGAGGTATCGTCGTAATCGGTACCCTCCTTTTTTTGTTCTACGGTTTCCTTGCCCTTTTGAATGGCTTCTGCGGTTACGACCTCCTTACCATCCGCAAGGTAATCACGGATGAACTCGCGTAGTTGCATATTGATTTCTTCCCAATCGGCCACTTCATATTTGGTGACGGAAACGTAATTCTCATCCATAAACACCTCTTTTACAAAAGGCAAATGGAAAAGTTCCTTGGCCAAAGGCGAGTCCTTCGCTTCGTCAATGTTCTTGAACTCGTAGGTCGAGGGTACGATTCTTTTGTTGGAAACAAATTTCATTACCGCAGGATTTGGGGTGACCTCGGCATACACGGTAATCGGCTCCTTCTTTGTAATGGCCTCTTCGTTAACCACAGGTTCGCCGGCGTTCAGGTATTCCACCAGTTGCTGGGCAACTTCATCTTTTACATCGTCCCATTCCACAATGTCAAAACGTTCCAGTGCCACAAAGTTACTGGCGATGTAAACGGTCTTGATAAACGGAAGGTAAAAAAGTTGCTGTGCCAAAGGAGAATTTTTGGCCTCATCAATATTTTTAAACTCGTAATTGCCCTTGACCAAAAAGTGGTTGGCTTCCAATTTTATTATCTTGGGGTTGTTCGTGGGAACAATTGTGATGTTGAACTCTTTCATCTTGAATATTTGTTGCAAAAATACCAATACTTGCGATGTGCAGCAAAATATTATAATAATGTGACAAGCTTATCGTTATTTAAGTGTTTTATTGTATTCGATAATCTTTAGCCCCAACCGTCAAATGAGACGAATCTTAACCTCAATGTTGATAGCCTTGTTTTTTGGCACCTTTGCCAGGGCTCAAGAAGGTATTCCCGTGTATTTTGATTACTTGGCGGATAATTATTATTTGGTGTATCCGTCCATGGCGGGTATTTCGGAAGGCACTAAAATTCGTCTTACAGCAAGAAAGCAATGGTTCAATGTGGACGAGGCACCCAGCCTGCAAACACTGAACATTAATTCCCGAGTGGGGGAACGCAGTGGTATAGGCGGTATTCTTTTTAATGATTCCAATGGATACCATTCACAAACGGGCTTCAAAGCTACTTATGCACACCATCTGCAGTTGGCAGGTGATTTTAGGACACTCAACCAATTATCCTTTGGATTGAGTGCCGGTGTGATTCTCAGTAGTCTGGATGAAACTGAATTTAGGTCCGTAATCCCGGATCCAGTGGTTACTGGGGTAAAAAATACTACCAGTTATTTCAATGTTGATTTGGGAGCCTCCTATAATTTGTTCGAGTTTTACGCACATGTTGCTGTATTGAACCTTTTGGGAAGTGGACGTGATCTCTACACTGCCGCGGAGTTTGATAACCTACGACGGTATTTGTTCTCTGTTGGGTACGTATTTGGAAGAACTACGCGAATCGAGCCTTCCATTTTGTTCCAAATGACTGACTTCACCAAAGAGAAGACGGTGGATTTGAACGCAAAAGTATATCGCGATGTGAGTTTTGGAACTGTTTGGGCCGGGCTCTCCTATCGTCGCAGTTTTGATGGGGCACAATTTCAATCCAATGGAAATTTTGGAGAACAGCGCCTTCAATTGTTCACCCCGATCATTGGGGTCAATGTGAACAAGTTTATGTTTTCCTATAACTATTCTTATCAGTCAGGGGACATCCGTTTTGACAATGGGGGCTTTCATCAAATCACCTTGGGATACGACTTTGGACAAAGCGACCAAGGTAAGCGTTACGACTGCTATTGCCCTGCGGCTAACAATTAGTTGTTAAGCTATGGTGCATGCATGTCAGTTCGAGCGCAGTCGAGAACTTTTAAGGCATCCCGACCGCGATCGATGTGACACACCTTATTTATCCCAAGTATAGTTTTTCTTGGAAGCTTGGGCCTTTATAGCAGATAACATGGCATTCTCCAACTCTCCGGTTTCCTCCTTTTGATGCTCGGCAATGTAAACCTCACGTTTGGCATTAAGTTCCTGTATCTGTTTTTGAATCTCTTCCCGTTCAGCTTTCTTTTGCTTTACATAAGCTTTGATTTCACTTTCAGATTTCCCGCGGAGTTCTTCTGGAAGATCCTTTGCGGATAACCCAGAAATAACAGATTCATCGTCTTCGGCAGCATCGACAAGGTCCCATGTCGAGTTTTTATATAGTCTGGAGCTTTTGCTTACCGCTCTTTTAACGGCGACTACTTCTTCCAATTCAGCTGCATTGGCATCTTGTGCGTATTGAAGCTCCTTTTTTTGCCTGCCAATGGAACCGTAGGAAATATAGGTGCCGTTCAATTTGGAGTTCAATTTGATGATAACATCATCGTAGGGTGTGTTAATATGAACGACTTGCCTGTTATGGTCAATGGCCATGTATTCTCCACCGGTACGTGTGGCACCGTTCTTCCACATCGTGGAAATACCTTGCTCGTAATTGCCGCAAAAAATCGTATTTACTATAACATCCTTTTCCTTGGCATGGGTTGTAGCTTCTTTATAATCCAGTTTTCCTTGGGTAAAGGGTTCGTTCCCCGCGATAAATATCATTTTAAGGTCATCAGCATTCTTGCCCCAATCCAATTGTTTTAATGACGTATTGATAACCTGTCCGCAATATTCTTCGCCACCATTGGTGGTCAACGAAAAAAGTTTTTCTGAAATTTCGTCCAAATCATTACTAAAGCCTAGAACCTGACGTATGTATCCTTCCTGGAAAATAAGATTGTCATTCCCATATTCGTAAAGGGCAATTTGAAGGGATGGTCGCACATTGGTGCCACATTTGGCATGGGTGAACTCGTTGACAATGTCCCACAATTGTGCCTTTGCCTGATTGATCAGCCCATCCATACTGTTGCTCGTATCCAAAAGCAGTGCAATTTTAACGTACTGCTCCGAAGGTTTTTCGGTTGTGGATTGAGTGACCAAAGTTGTTTTCTCTTTTGTGTGGGCATTTAGGTTGCAGCCATAACTTGTACCGGTCATAAATACCAGAAAAGCCGAACCTAAAAAGTAATTCATATGTTTCATGATGCAATAATTTTAAAGTTGGGGTAAATGTATCGGCAACTTTGTTCGATTAAAACCGGGAATGAGCAACATGGCATTTTAAATGAGTGAATGGAACCGATTACTTCGTGACAGGGTAAAATGGCGGTGTTTTTTAGTAGATTTCAGTATGTTCCTATTTTTTAAAATGCTTGGGAAGCAGTATGTTTACCTATACGTATGGTTCAGAAGATTTACATATTGGTATTGGTTCTGTTGACCTCGCTGTCTTCCGTTGCACAAATTGAAAATGTTCAGGGGCAGCTCCAAATCAAAGGCTCGGTAAAGGGACGGGAAAACTATGCCCCAATTTCTGGAGTTCGCGTATCGACTGATAAAGGGGCCTTTACCACCACAAATGCGTTGGGCGAGTTTACCATCAGGGCTTCCATAGGGGATATGTTGATGGTTGAAGGGCCAGAGCTGGAAACGGTGCGTTACCGGATCAAATCGGATGAAGACGTGGATGTGTTGGTCGAAGGCTATTCTAGTGGTGAGGTCTCAAAAAAGCAAAAAAGAGAAGCTGTGGGCCTATTTGACTACCTAGGGGACCATCAACGATTTTTGGATTCTGCCAATGCCTACAAGAAAACAAATCTGGAAAAGAGTATCGACTTTATCGCTCGTTCCATGGAACCCTTGGGAAGTTCGGGGAATAAGAACGAACTATCTGCCTCATTACGGACGTTGGGAGAAATCTACTTGTTCCATAAGCAGTACGATTTGGCCATTGCCAATTTTAAAGATGCCTTGGCGGCCCAAGAATCCAACAAGACCAAAATACAATTGGGAAAAGCCTATGTTCTGAACGGAAATTATGAAAGTGCAATTTCCATTCTGGAACCTTTGGTGATGACAAGGAACATGGTGCCCTACCAGCGAATCGAACTTTTTGAAGCTTTGGGCGATGCCAATAAGGAGTTGGGCCAATTGAAAGAGGCGCAGGGATATTATCAACAGGGCCTGCTCATTGCGGAAAAAAATCAGATATCTCCGAAGGAAATCGATTTAAACTCTAAAATCGCAGATGCCTTTGCCAGTGAGAATAGGGTGATAGAGGCCGAGGGATTCTATCAAAATTCCTTGAAACTATCAAAAGAGGTGGCGCCCGAAAGATTGATTCAGGAAAGTGAAAAAGTGGCGGATTTCTACAACCAAAAAAACCGATATGATGACGAGATCCAATTGAGAAAAAGAAACCTGGAAGAACTAAAACAGATGCCAAGGACCATTGTTGCCTCTAGAGGTCAAGCAAAAAATACCCAAGATACCATAACCTCGCAACGCATCAATTATAAAATTGCCAACGCTTATATTGCTCAGGACAAATTGGAGGAAGCGATACCCTATCTTGAAAAAAGTATTGTGGAAGCGGACAGGGACGATGACCTTGTAGTGCAAAAAGATGCCACACGAAAATTATCCGAAGTATATCGCAATAAAGGAGATTATACCAAGGCGTTGGAATCCTATCAAGATTATGTGGCCGTGGTGGACAGTCTTTATGTGCGAAAGGAACAGGAGATTTCAAGGGCTGCTCGTTTTAATCGTGAGATCGCAAACACACAAAACCGAATTTCCAGTTTGGAACAGGAAAGGGAGTTGAGTCAAAGCAAATATAGCTTGGCGGTAACGGAGCAACAACTGTACGAGGAGACCAGCAAGCGTCAAAAGTGGATCATTTATTCATTGATTTTTGGAATAGCCTTGATGGCCCTCACCGCATTCTTGTACTACCGTAGCAACAGGCAGCAAAAATTGGCCAACAACCTTTTAGCGTTAAAGTCGCTTAGAACACAAATGAACCCGCATTTTATTTTTAATGCGCTCAATTCTGTAAACAATTATATAGCCAAGAGCGATGAGCGGAGCGCCAACCGTTTTTTGAGCGAGTTCTCCGTATTGATGCGTAGCGTACTAGAGAATTCTGAGGAAGACTTTATTCCGCTCGCCAAAGAATTGGAACTGTTGGAATTATATATAAAGCTGGAGCATTCGCGGTTTTCAGACAAGTTTGATTACGAAATAGAGGTAGATAAAAAAATAGATGTGGATGCCTTTCAGATTCCGCCCATGTTGTTACAGCCCTATATAGAGAATGCCATTTGGCACGGACTGCGGTATAAGGAGGAAAAGGGCTGCCTCAAAATCAAAGTGCGACAAATCACGGAAGATATGCTCGAAATCTGTATCGAGGACGATGGTATTGGAAGAAAAAGGTCCGGTGAATTGAAGACCATCAATCAAAAGAAACAGAAATCAAAAGGCATGGGCAACATCAAAAAGAGAATCCAGATTTTGAACGATATGTACAAAAACAGAGTGGATGTGTCCATTGCAGATTTGAACAAAGATCAAACCGGGACCCGCGTATCCTTAAAACTTAAAAAGCAATAATGGAATTAAGAGCAGTCATTGTTGAAGATGAGGCCAATAGCCGTGAAATTCTTCGGAACTATTTGGCCAAGTATTGCAAAAAAGTCACGTTGTTGGGGGAGGGAGCTACCATTGAAGAAGGTTTACAGCAAATCAAAAAGCATGATCCGGACCTGGTATTTTTGGATGTGGAAATGCCCTTTGGCAATGCTTTCGACCTATTGGACCAAATTCCCGACCGCACTTTTGAAACCATTTTCGTGACCGCCTATAACCAATATGCCATGGACGCACTCAATCAACATGCGGCCTATTATTTGATGAAACCCATTAATATAGACGATTTGATCAAGGCTGTGGATTATGTAAGGGCCATCAAGGAAAAGGAAAAAGCATTGGATGGAGAGGTGCTGCAAGCCCGCTCTGTGAAAGCTGAAGGAAAAATAACATTGCCGCAACAAGATGGGTTCCAAGTGCTGGATGTTGCCGATATCTATTTCTGCAAAGCGGACGATAACTATACCGAAATCTATCTGGAAAGAAAGAAGATGGTGGTGAGCAAAACCCTTAAATATTTTGAAGAAGCCCTGCAACCGTATTCTTTTGCCAGAATCCATAAATCGTATTTGGTCAATGTTGCCGAGGTAGTGAAGTACAAAAAAGGAAAAGGCGGAAGCGTGGTGCTGTCCAACGGGAAAGAACTTTCTGTCTCAGCTTCCAAAAAGGCAGAACTATTGTCGTATTTTCAATAAATTATTACATCGTCCCAAGTCAAGGACGATGACAAAAATCAAAACATATCAATAATGATCATAAAACCGGTAAGGGGTAAATCCCCAGTAATTGGAAAGGATTGCTTTATTGCAGAAAACGCAACCATTGTAGGCGAAGTGAGCATGGGCGACCAGTGCAGTGTTTGGTTCAATGCAGTGGTTCGTGGCGATGTGCATTTTATAAAAATGGGAAATAAGGTGAATGTGCAGGATGGTGCAGTAATCCATTGTACCTACGAGAAATCCCCGACCACCATAGGGAACAACGTCTCCATAGGGCATAATGCCATAGTGCACGGCTGCACCATTAAGGACAATGTACTGGTGGGAATGGGCAGTATCATCATGGATGATTGTGTGGTGGAGAGCAACTCCATCATTGCCGCAGGGGCCGTAGTTACCAAGGGGACAAATGTTGAAGCAAATAGTATTTACGCTGGTATGCCTGCTAAAAAGATAAAGGACATCAGTCCAGAACTTTCTTCTGGTGAAATAGACCGGATTGCCAATAACTATGTAAAGTATTCCAGTTGGTTCAAGGAGGAGTAAGCAAACAAATTATCCCTATTTTTGCCTAACTCAAAAAAACGACAACTATGAACGCATATATTTTTCCAGGACAAGGAGCACAATTTGTAGGTATGGGATTGGACCTGTACGAAAATCACTCCGAGGCACAGGAGCTATTTGAAAAGGCCAATGAAATCCTTGGTTTTTCCATTACGGACATCATGTTCGAAGGCACTGCGGAAGATCTAAAGCAGACCAAAGTGACCCAGCCTGCCATTTTTTTACATTCCGTAATCATGAGCAAGGTATTGGGAGATAGTTTTAAGCCGGATATGGTGGCCGGACACTCCTTGGGAGAGTTTTCCGCTTTAGTTGCCAATGGCACATTGAATTTTGAAGATGGTTTAAAATTGGTGTCACAGCGTGCACTTGCCATGCAAAAAGCATGCGAGATCCGACCAAGTACCATGGCCGCTGTTCTGGGGTTGGAAGATGAGGTGGTGGAGAAGGTCTGTGCCGAAGTAGAAGGCATTGTGGTGCCTGCAAACTACAATTGCCCCGGACAATTGGTGATTTCCGGAGAGGTAGATGCCGTAAATATAGCTTGTGAAAAAATGAAAGAAGCAGGAGCACGAAGAGCATTGTTGTTGCCTGTTGGTGGAGCCTTCCATTCCCCCTTGATGGAGCCTGCAAGGGAAGAATTGGCCGCGGCCATCGAAGCTACCGAGTTTAATAATCCGAGCTGCCCCATTTACCAAAATGTGACAACCACGGCGGTGTCCGATCCAGAGGAAATCCAAAAGAATCTAATATTGCAATTGACCGCTCCCGTAAAATGGACGCAAAGCGTTCAACAAATGGTAAAAGGAGGAGCTACATCCTTTGTGGAAGTGGGCCCTGGAAAGGTGTTGCAGGGATTGGTCAAAAAAATTCACGGAGATGCGGAAACCAGTTCAGCTGTGGTTTCTTAAGCACGGAAAACAGTTCATCCGAATAAATTGAGGTTTAAACTAATAGGCAAGGATGTTCCTTGCCTTTTTCGTAATATTGGTCACCCCAAATAACCAACTACACGCAGGCAAAAAGAACGTAACTGAAACGCACGCAATATACAATGCAAGCTCGGCTAAAATCAACCTCTTTAACACCATGTGCCGCTATAGGTCATGGTCGTATTTTGTTTATTCTTTTTTTGTTCCTAGGTCTTGGAGCAGGATTCGCACAGTCCATAACCATTGAGGATGTAAGTGGTCCTGAGGATGGCGGTTTCATAATTCTGACAGCAACTCTTAATGGTAATGTCGGTGGTAGTTTTAGCGTTAATGTAAATACATTGGATGGCACGGCAACGATTGCAGATAATGATTATACCCCAGTTGGTCAAACACTAAACTTCGATGGAACTCCGGGGGAGCCTAAAACTTTTAATGTGTTTCTTACGGGGGATACCACAATTGAAGGTGATGAGACTTTGACTATTTTTATGGATAATGTTAGTGATGGATCTGTAAATATTGATGATGAGGCCACGGTTACGATAAACAATGACGACCAAGCGAACATCAGTATAGATAGTCCAGTGTCAGTCAACGAGGGCGATGCAGGTGATGGTGCAAGTACCATAAACTTTACCGTAAGCATAGACCAAGCCGACCCCAACAACGATATCACGGTGGAATATTTGATAAGCGGAGGTAATGAAAACGGGACGACGGATGTGCTTACATTCTTGGCGGGAACTACCACATTGACCCAAACCATTCCTGTGACCACAACCGGGGATGATGTTATTGAAGCGGATGTGCCGGTAAGTGTTACCCTAAGCAATGCAAGTGCCAATGCCAACATCACTACGGCGGTGGGCAACAGTTCCTTTATTGATAATGATAATGCAAACATCAGTGTAGATAGTCCAGTGTCAGTCAACGAGGGCGATGCAGGCGATGGGGCAAGCACCATAAACTTCACGGTGAGCATCGATCAATCCGATCCCAACAATCCCATCACGGTCGATTATGCAATAAGCGGGGGCAACGAGGACACCGATACGGGAACTCTGACATTCCCTACGGGTACCACCACATTGGCCCAAACGGTTGCCGTGACCACAACGGGTGATGACGATATTGAACCGGACGAGGCAGTGAGCGTTACCCTGAACAATGCAAGTGCCAATGCGACCCTTGGTACAGCAGTGGGAAACAGTTCCTTTATTGATGATGATAAGGCAAACATCAGTGTAGATAGTCCAGTGTCAGTCAACGAGGGAGATGCAGGTGATGGTGCAAGTACCATAAACTTTACCGTAAGCATAGACCAAGCCGACCCTGTTGATCCTATTACGGTCAGTTATACCATAAGTGGCGGTAATGAAAATGGGACAACCGATGTGCTCACATTCTTGGCGGGAACTACCACATTGACCCAAACCATTCCTGTGACCACAACCGGGGATGATGTTGTTGAAGCGGATGTGCCGGTAAGTGTTACCCTTAGTAGTCCAAGTGCCAATGCCAATATCACCACGGCGGTGGGCAACAGTTCCTTTATTGATGATGATGCACCTCCTGTGGGCTATTCGGTACAAATCAACCAAGATCTGATTACTACTTTAAACCAAGAAAATGTGAGTTTTGAATATGCAGGTGTACCTCCGTTTTCTACATATGACTACGTTTTTGCAAGTGATGGTGATGGTTTTATTACTGAGGTTACAGGAACTGGAAATATAACTTTGATTAACCCAACAGTGTCAGGAATAGATTTGAGCAGTTTGCCAGATGGTGAAATTAGGTTATTTTTCAGCATAACCAACATGTTTGGTAATCAAGGTAATGACGCTTCCGCCTTTTCAGACAAGAATACTACAGTACCCTCCGGCTATACCGTATCCATGGATCAAGCTTCTATCAACTTCGATAATGCGGATGATGTAAGCTTTACCTTTACGGGTGCAGAAATTGGTGAAACATACAATTATACTTTTAGCAGCACAGGAGGTGGCGCCAATGTTACTGGCACCGGTACCATATCCACGATCGCAGACCAGATAACTGGAATAGACCTCAGCGGCTTGGGCGACGGAACCATTGCCTTGAACGTAACCTTGAGCAACGATAATGGTACGGGAGTTGCTGCAACCGATACGGTAAACAAGGATACAACCGTATGCGGTTTTGCTCCAACCTTGGATACATCAGAACCCACTGTTTTCTGCGAGATTATTTCTGTGGATTTGAATGACTACGTGACCAGTACCACCGGACCCCCCGGTACCGTACTTGTGTGGTCCGGAAACCCCTCCCCGGAAAATGAAGATGACCATATCGACAATAACATTGAAGATGGGTCCGGAGTATATTACGGGTTCTTTTATAATAGTGCCAACAGTTGCTATAGTCCAAGTTTGGAGTTGGAACTGGAAAGAAACTTTACCCCTGTGATTACGGAAACTACAGCCACGGAGATTTGTGGTGAAGGAACGTCAACTTTGACCGTTACGGCAACCGTCGAGGATTTGAGTGCCATAACCTATAGCTGGTTCGATACGTTGGATGCCAACGCCCTGCCTATAGCATCAGGGACTACTTTTGAAACTGGGGTATTGACGGAAGCCACCTCATTTTATGTATCAGCGGCATCTAACGAATGTGCATCTGAACGTACCGAAGTAGTGGTCAGCATAAACAATGAACCTCTGGCCGGAGTGCCAATAGATGGCTTGACTGCATGTAATATTTCAAGTGACGAAGGTCCAAACACTTTTGATTTAGACGAGGGACTTATAGGTCAAGATCCTGGAACATGGGAAATAGTAACCGACCCATCCAATGGTATGGTAGTTATTGGTACGGAAAACATAGTGGATTTTACAGATTTGGTTAGCGGAGATTATGTGTTCGAGTATATAACAAGTACCGTGGGTACCTGTACAGAAACCGCATCGGCACAAATCACCATTACCGTGCAAGACTGTATTTCCAATGAGGCGATTGATTTAGCCGTGACAAAAACATTTGATGGTAGTGGTTCTTACTTATTAGGGGATGAGATTGAGTTCACCATCACTTTGCAAAATGAGGATGGCAATACAGTAAAAGATATTGTAATCACTGAAATACTTGACGCAAACTTTGAGTTGATAGATGCTACCCCATCTTTAGGAAGCTACGATGCAGATTCTGGCCAATGGACGATAGAAAGATTGGAGGCCACCGACACGGAGGCCACTCTGACCATTCGCGTAAGACCAACTGAGGCCAGGAAAATTTCCAATACGGCTACACTGATATCTTCATTGCCATTGGATGATATTGCAGAAAACAATTCAAGCACCGTTACCGTAACTGTGAGTAGAAGTTTATGCGTAGATCCAGGAACCATTTGCAATATTTTCTCACCAAATAATGATAATAATAACGATACTCTGCGGTTTATTGATCCCGAGGAAGAATTCGAGAATAATAGATTAGAAATATTTGATCGTTATGGGAACAGTGTTTTCCAAATGGATCGCTATGACAATTCTTGGGAAGGAACTGGTAAAAATGGAGATTTACCAAACGGCACCTATTTCTATATTCTGGACTTGGATACAACAGACAACTCTGATGAGGACGTGGTAAAAGGATGGATTCAACTTGTAAGGTAAAAAAGGAACATGCCAGATAAAACAATCTTTTTAAAATATATAGTATTACTGTTTATTGTGCTTGGTACTATTGGTCATTTGCATTCTCAAAAGGAACCACAGTACACCCAGTACATGTATAATATCGGTAGTTTTAACCCAGCATATGTAGGTACTGTGGAGAGTCCTGAGATAATAGGGCTCTACCGTTCGCAATGGGTAGATATCGATGGTGCGCCAACGACCATTCGTGGTGGGGCCAACATCCCTTTTAAGAATGAGAAAATGGGACTGGGCATCAATATTGTAAATGATGTGCTCGGGCCATCCACACAAACCTATTTTGATGTGGCATATTCCTATCAAATTCAGGTATCGGACGACACCAAGTTATCTTTTGGATTGAATGCGGGAGGTTCCTCTCTTAATATAGACTATTCTAAGGGTGTAGCCTATAACCCTGTGGACGATGCAATCAACGGCGATTCATACAATAACTTTTACCCAACGGTTGGGGCCGGACTTTTTATGTACCACGAGGAGGATTGGTACCTGGGCGTATCCGTTCCCAATTTTTTGACCAGCACGTTGTATAATAATGAGGTGGCTACCATTGTGGATAACAATATACAGTTCAACGCGATCGGAGGGTATGTCTTTCAGTTGGGAGAGCAGGCCAAGTTTAAACCCGCCTTTTTGGTAAACTATCTTCAAGGTTCTCCAGTAACCGTCAACCTATCGGCCAATTTTCAGTTTATAGATGCACTTACCATAGGAGCATCGTATCGTATAAATAATGCGGTTAGTGGATTGGCAGGATTCCAGATATCCAACGGCATGTTTATAGGATACGCCTACGATTATAACACCAACAGTTTGGGTGAGTTCAGTGGCGGCTCCCATGAAGTCATTCTGAAGTTCTACATCGGTAGAGGTGGTTTTGGTTTTGGAAACAACAAATCAAAAGACAATAAAATTAAGAATAAAGGAAAACAGATAGATTCCCCAAGATTTTTCTAAAATGGACTATACCAAGAAATTACAGTTAACACTATGGACATGCCTATTGGGCACAGTGTTCTGCTTTGCTCAAAAGAAGAAGTCCCAAGGCGATGTTTTCTTTTTTCAATACGAATATCAAAAAGCGGTGAACGCCTACGAAAAGCAGCTGTCAGAAGGTGATTTGACAACCAAACAGTATCAGAACTTGGCAGATGCTTATTTTGAGACCGACAATTTTGATAGGGCATCGGAAACCTATTTAAGGCTTTATAAAAAAGATTCCGTATTGGAAAAGCACCAATACAATAAAATGCTGCAAAGTTTATCCAAGTTATCCGATTCAGAGAAATGGGATAAGCTGTTGGACAGTGTAGCATCAAGGTTTCCAAAAGAGCTAGTAGAGAACATGAAATTCAACAATCAGCTATTGTCAAAAGGGGGGCAAGAGAATCAGTTGAAATATGATATTTTCAATTTGAATGGTAATAGCCCGCAAACGGACTTCGCTCCTAGCTTTTACAAGAGTAATTTATTGTTCTCAAGCGGTAGGCAAGTCAACAAAAAAATACGTTACGAACCAGGTAACGAGGGGTATTTCAATATTTATGAATCCGAAATTCAGGGCAATGGTCAGATTGGGACCTTACATCCGTTTAATGCATTGAATGATACCGATTACCATAAAGCTACTCCGTCGTATTCACCAAAAATGAACAGCGTCTTTTATGTGTTGTCCAATACCGATGAAGATGGTGAACTAGCTTTTGACCCGGAAGGGAAAAATGCTTTGGCCATCGCCAAACAAACTATCGGTGGCTCATATCAATTATTGTTGAAAGATTTAAGCACTTCTTTTTACTATCCCTTTTATGACGAGGCCAACGGTAAACTTTATTTTTCTGCCGATTTTGAAGACGGCTACGGGGGAACCGATATCTATTTTGTATATACCAACTATGGCCAGGTAATGTCGGGACCAATTAATTTAGGGCCGCGCATAAATTCATCTGGGAACGAAATCGCGCCCTATATTTTTGAAAACAGTCTATATTTCGCCTCGGATGTATTTTACGGTCTAGGCGGCATGGACATTTACAAATCCAATATGGAAGCGGAAGACTTTGGTGTCCCTATAAATTTGGGAGAGCCGATCAACACCGAGTTCGACGACTTTGGGATGATACTTCGTAATGAGGGCGAAGGTCTATTGGGCTATTTCGCCTCCAACCGAAAAGGAGGAAAGGGAAAGGATGATGTCTATGGTTTTAGGGTGGATGAAAAACCGGGCCTTAAGACAATTACTTTGAAAGGGCAGGTGGTCAATCAAGGCGGTTCATCAGAAATCGTTGCCGATGCAGAAGTTAGCCTTTGGAATATGAATGGGGAAATGTTGGCCAAAACAACTTCGGATGAAGAAGGTCAATATCGATTGGAAATTCCGTACGAGAGCGAGTTGGTATTGGATGCTTCCAAAGAGCGATATTCCAGATACATTAAAAAGTTTGACCAAGATGAGTTGGATGCCCTACATAATAACACTTTCGATATTACCGTTTCACTTTATGATGACTTGGTAGAGGAAAGGGAAGGTCAGAAAGTGGTGAAAATGGATGACTTTTATTTTGATACAAGTTCCACCAAATTAACGGACAACATAAAAACAGAATTGGACAAAGTGGTTGCTTTTGTCAAATCATTCCCCAAGGTTCAACTACGAATAGAGACCTATACGGATAGTAGGGGAGGAAGCAGCACCAATTTTAAGCTCACCCAAGGGCGCTCGGATAATATAAAGGCATACTTGGTGGAAAGAGGTGTGCCTGCCAATAATATTCTTTATACCATTGGCTATGGGGAGGATAAAATATTGAACAACTGTACCAATGGAGTCTTCTGCCTTGAGGTCTTACACAAGAAGAACCAGCGAACCTTGGTCGTAGTGCTAAACGATAATGTGCTTTTCGACTAGATTAGATAATCAACATCCAGCAATAGTACAGGGCGAAAAGTGATAAAAAAATCATTCCACAGTACGTTAATATTCTAAGCCCCATTTTTGGTCTATGCTCCTCGGGTACATCTTTGCCTGTTACCGTTTTTAAGTTCATCCAACCCAGTAGTGGGGCAAAAACAAAGGATACGAAAGTGGCGAGCGCTACAAGGTTGCCCATATTCGCACTGAACAGACTTATTACGAGCCAGTTGATCCAAGCCATTGCAATCACCATTAAGGCAAAGGTATGCTTGCCATTGTAGATGTTCTTTTTCGGATATAATTTTTGAAGTACGTCCAAACTTACACGAGAAATGGCATCGTGGGCCGTCATGCAGGTGCTGAACATGGTGGCAAATGCCGCTACCGCAATAAAAAAATAGGCCCAGCTACCAATATGGACCGTGAACAGGCTCACCAATTGGTCCGCAAAGACCACCGAGTTGTTACTGAGCGCTGTACCGGTACCGTATAGGGTCATCCACCCAATTATCATAAAGAACAAAGCCAAAACCGCGGTTAAAATGTAGCCCACATTAAATTCCTGAAGTGCAAGTTTAAGGGATGGCTTGTTTTTCATGG
Organism: uncultured Allomuricauda sp.; assembly: GCA_963677115.1. Lineage (GTDB taxonomy): Bacteria > Bacteroidota > Bacteroidia > Flavobacteriales > Flavobacteriaceae > Flagellimonas. Next base: position 669,244 of record OY781874.1, on the reverse strand, counting down.
TTTTCAAATTTTCCATTCCCCATAAGCTTACCCAGCCAGATGCTTCCACCGCTGTGGGCATCCATCCAACGAGCCCAATCAAAAATAAAACCCCGACCCCGTTGAAAATTTCCGGTCTTTGATAGGATGATACATTAGGTACAGGACCTTTTTGCAATACCATTACAGTGGTCGCCAACAAGGCAATAAAAAGTATGGTAATCACGGCTTTCAAGGAGTTTTCCAAGAATCTGTATTTGCCAATGATGAGCAAAAGACTGATGAATACAAACAATCCAAAAGAAATTGCCCCTGCTCCCAAAGAGGTTACCTCGAACAAATTCATGAACAACCCAGCGGTCACAACATACAGCGCTGCCAAAATGGTGAAGGTGGAAATCAACGTAACAAAAGAATAGATGTACAAATAGGTCTTTCCCAGGTTGGTGTACCCCTCTATCAAACTTTTTTCCGTTACCGTGGTATAGCGTATCCCGAATTCAAAAAAAGGATACTTGAGCAAATTGGCCAGAACAATAGGGATTACCATCACCCATCCATATTGTGCACCTGCCTTGGTGGACAATACCAAATGAGAGGTGCCAATGGCCATACTGGCGAACAATAGACCAGGGCCAAGTGCTTTCAACAGTGCCTTCATGCAGCTTGTTTGTTAATTTTCAGGCAGGAAGATATGTCTTTTTGCTGAAAGTATTTCAGTTTCCATGGTGAACCACGGTCACTTTTGTTATTGATAATTTTAGCAATGTCAGTTCGAGTTTTTCCTTTAGGAAAAGTATCGAGAACAGTTTTGTTTGGGATAAACCTATTCCCGATACTGTTTTTTTATTCCTTTCCTAAAAGTGATTTTTGGAACAACTTAAAAATACGGGTGTATTCATCCGTCCAGCTACTGGGCTCCACAAAGCCATGTCGCTCTACGGGATATACCGCCATTTCCCAGTTTTCCTTGCCGAGTTCTATCAACCGCTGGGAAAGACGCACCATATCCTGAAAGTGTACATTGTCGTCCACCATGCCATGAAGTATTAAAAGATCACCCTTTAATCCATCGGCAAAATAGATGGGAGAGCTTCGTTTGTAGGCCAAACTGTCGGTTGCCGGTGTATTCAATATTCGGGCTGTATAGCCATGGTTATATGCGGCCCAATCGCCTACCGAACGGATTGCACCCCCTGCACTAAAGGTTTCGGGAGCGTTGAACATGCCCATTAAAGTGATAAATCCGCCATAAGAACCACCGTAGATTCCAATTTTGTCTGAATCAATACCGTATTTTTCCTTTAACATATTGGCACCGTCCACTTGGTCGGACAAATCCTTGCCCCCCATGTGGCGATATATCCCGGTGCGCCAATCCCTACCGTAACCCGCGCTTCCGCGATAGTCAATGTCCAGTACAGTATAGCCGTTGTCCACCAATAGGTTGTGGAACATATATTCCCTGAAATAGGAACTCCACCATTTATGCGCATTCTGAAGGTAACCCGCCCCATGAACAAAAATTACTGCCGCTTTGTTTTTTACCGAAGCATCCGGCTGGTAGAGTCTTGCATATACTTCTGCGCCATCAGATGCTTCAAAGGTGATAATTTCAGGATCTTTCCAGTCGTAGGACGTAAATTTATCCGTATTGGAGTAAGTGATTTGTTCAGCTTCTTTATTTTCTCCGGTTTCCACAGGATTGTCCTTGATGAACAATTCCGTAGGTTTATTGGAGTAGGAGTATAGAAGCGCCATTTTTTTCTCATCAGGGGAAAGCACCACATCATTCCGACCTACCTTGTTGGTCAATTGCTCCCATTTGCCCCCTTTAAGTTTCATGGTGTAAAACTGTCGGTCCCCAGGATGTGTTTTATTGGAAGTAAAGTACCATTTGTCCTTGTTTTTTGAGAGGAAAGCATCATAGATTTCAAAAGAGCCAGATGTAAGGGCATTCATTTTTTTACTGTTGATATCCACGGTATATAAATGCGAGTAGCCTGTTTTTTCGGACATGAACCAGATCTTGTCTCCTCCGGGCATCCAGCCAAGCGAGCCACCGCCCCATCTGCTAATTCCAGGTCCAGCGATCCAAGCTTCATCGTGCTGACGGTCCAATTGCTCCACTTTTCCAGTTTTTGGATCCAGTAACACAATCCAACGATCTTTGTAATCATTGGCTTGAATATCCAAAACGGCTTTACTTCCATCTGAATTCCACGTGGGACCACTTATAAACCCGATGCGGTCATCATTCTCATACGTTTTATCGGGATAATCCTTGGTGTATTCAGGAACGTAGTCCAAGCCATCCAAATTATCCAGAACTACGGGATAGCTCTTTCTGTTTTTAATATCGTACACGAACATTTCGTATTTAGTGGGTTCGTCTCCCACCTTGGAACGTGTATTTTGATCTTCCGTATATCCAGATTCTGTAACAAAATGGGGTACAATGGTACCTTTGGAGTCAGGCCTGTCCATTAAAACATAAGTAATAAAACTTCCAGAAGGGTCAATTTCCAGATTGATTACCGGTTTGCCGTTGGTCTCAATTTCCAGCGGTTCCAAGGCTTCCAACTGACTGCTTATTTCTTCTCCTCTATCTTTTTTTGTTTTACGATCCTGCAAAACATCAAATAGTTCCAGTTGGTCCTGGTAAAGCCATTCATCTTTGGAGTCACGCTTGGGTTCGCTATTTTTGGATTTGACAAAGGTTGTTTTTTGCTCTAGAAGACCTGAAGAAATGTTCCAAGTAAAAAGCTCATCAGTTTTTTCAAAAGCAATACTTTTTCCATTATCGGTAAAATGCGGATTACTTTCCCTTGCCTGTGTTTTGGTGACAGGTTTGGATTGATGGGTGTTGAGGTCTAACAGAAAAATATCCCCGTTTTTTGAATAGACCGCTTGTGTTTTTTCTTGATTATAAGTTAATCGCGAAGAAGGAAGTGAGTTGGCCGTTAAAAAATCAATTTTTTTGATATCCCTGGTAGAAATGGAATAGGCATATAATGAATCGCTAAGGGCGCCGTCTGGATTCCAATCAAAATACAACGTTCCATCAGTGGCCCAATACGCATTGGATGGTCTAGGGCCTACAAAGGTGTCCCCCTGCATAATATCCTTGATCTGTAAAGAAGAAACATTGCCTTTTTGCGCAATGATTGAATTTAGGGTAATCAGAAAAAATGCAATGAATAAAGAGGTTCTCAGCATGATAGTAGAATTGTTTTGAGAAAGTTAGTTGGTCAAATATCGGTTATTTTGATGAGTTTATTGGGTGCTGAAGTAAAAGGAAAAACTAGAAAACATCTCGGTTTTATTTGTAGAAAAAGTATCTTTAAAACCAACAAAAGGTAATTATAATTAAATCTTTCACTTAATTTTTTGAATTTCAATCAATTAAATTAAACCAAACCAACAAATGCAGATAATAGAGAATTCTACGGTCTACGATGCGATTATAGTAGGCTCTGGAGCAGGCGGTGGCATGTCGGCGAAGGTACTGTCGGAGGCTGGCCTTAAGGTCGCGGTAGTGGAGGCGGGCCCATTTTTCGATCCTGCGAAGCCTGAGCACCAGACCCAGCTGAAGTGGTCTTACGAGAGCCCCCGTCGCGGGAAGAGCACTCGTTTCCGTCCCTTCGGGGACTTCGATGCGGCCTACGGTGGCTGGGACATCGAGGGAGAGCCCTACACCCAGAAGGACGGCACAGACTTTTCGTGGTTCCGTTCGCGGATGCTGGGGGGGCGTACCAACCACTGGGGCCGCATATCGCTGCGTTTCGGCCCACAGGACTTCAAGCACAAGGACGTGGACGGTTACGGAGACAACTGGCCGATAAGCTACGAGGATGTAAGGCCGTACTACGACAAGGTGGACAAGATGATCGGGGTCTTCGGGACCAACGAGGGTCTTCCCAACGACCCTGACGGCTTCTTCCTTCCCCCGCCAAAGCCGAGGTTGCACGAACTTTTTTATATCAAGGGAGCCAAGAAGAGCAACATCCCGGTGTACCCATCGAGGATGTCGATGCTCACCAAGAAGATCAACGAGGACAGGGGCGTGTGCTTCTACTGCGGACAGTGCAACCGCGCCTGTCAGGTATACGCCGATTTCTCTGCGGGGACCTGTCTTATCTTCCCGGCCCAGAAGAACGGCGGGCAGATCGACCTTTACGTGAACTGTATGGTGCGGGAGGTGACCACGGACGAAGAGGGCCGTGCCACGGGGGTGTCGTACATCAACAAAGAGGATAGGAAGGAGTACAAGCTCAAGGGCAAGGTAGTGGTGCTCGGAGCCTCAGCCTGTAGTTCGGCGCGTATCCTTTTGAACTCCAAGAGCAAGCAGCACCCCAACGGACTGGGGAACAGCAGCGACGTTGTGGGCAAGTACCTGCACGATTCGACGGGAGCTGACAGGGCGGCGTTTGTCCCCGGCCTTATGAACAGGAAGGTATCGTACAACGAGGACGGTGTAGGGGGCATGCACGTCTACTCCCCATGGTGGGGGGACAACAGCAAGCTGGACTTCCCGCGCGGTTACCACATCGAGGTATGGGGCGGCATGGGCATGCCCAGCTACGGTTTCGGCTTCAACGTTAACGAGTTCAACCAGTTCTTCGGGACCCAGGTGGGCGGCTACGGGGACGTACTTCGCAGCGATGCGAAGAAGTACTACGGAGCGGTAGTGGGCATGGCCGGAAGGGGCGAGTCCATAGCGAGGAAGGAGAACTATTGCGAGATCGACCCTACCACGGTGGACGAGTTCGGTATCCCTGTACTGAGGTTCAACTACAAATGGAGCCAGTTGGAGATCAACCAGGCCAAGCACATGCAGGACACCTTCGAGGAGATCCTGATCAACATGGGCGGTGAGCCGTTGGGCAAGAAGCCTGGGAAGGATACCAACTACGGGCTGCACAACCCGGGTAAGATCATCCACGAGGTGGGGACGACCCGAATGGGGGACGACGCTCGGACCTCGGTGACCAACAAGTACCAGCAGCTTCACGATGTGGACAACGTTTTCATCGTGGACGCGGGACCATTCGTGTCGCAGGCCGACAAGAACTGTACATGGACGATACTGGCGCTCTCGATGAGGGCCTCGGAGTACATCGTGGAACAACTCAAACAACAAAACATATAGCGGTATGGACAGAAGGAAGAGCTTAAAATCGATAGTGCTCGGTTCGGTAGCGGGCGGATTGGCCATCCATGGCTGCAAGCCCTCGACGGAGGGCACGGAACTTACGGAGGCACCGAAGATCACCTATCCCGGGAGGGTGCCCCAGGAGACGGAACTGATCGATGAACTACGGGACGAACAGTTCCTGAACCCTCACGAACAGGAGACCTTGACCGTGCTGTGCGACCTGATACTTCCCCGATCGGAGGAGTACAAGGGAGCCTCGGACGCGGACGTAGTGGGCTTCATCGAGTTCATGAGCAAGGACGTGGAGACCCTTCAGCCGGACATCCGCGGGGGCATCATGTGGCTGGACCACAAGAGCAACACCGAATACGGCACGGAGTTCAAGGAGGCCACGGAGGAGGAGCAAAAGGGAATATTGGACGGGATCGCGTACTATGACCCCGAGGTGCCGGGCAACGAGAGGCCCTTTGAGGTGAACTTCTTCTCCTTGGTCAGGAACCTGACCATGACGGGCTTCTACACGAGCAAGATCGGGATCGAGGAGATCGGTTACAAGGGGAACCAGCCCAACGTATGGGACGGTGTCCCCGATGACGTGCTGGAACAGCACGGGGTATCGTACGACGAGGAATGGCTGGCCAAATGTGTGGACCAGAGCAAGCGGGGCGTCATCGCAGAATGGGACGAGAAAGGTAATTTGATTACCTAAACAATCCTGCAGAAAGTTGCAAAAAGCCCGCACTTTTAGTGCGGGCTTTTTGCATGAATTTTTAGATACTCTGTTTGAATATACACGTTTTTCCAATGATTATTGGACGTATTTATTCTCTTAAAAGATTTTTAATAAAACTGAATGAATGTAGTCAGCTACCGTCCCAAAAAACCTTTGATTCCGTTTTTAGGGATTGTTACTATATCCATATTGGACATGAAAAGGGACGGAAGCAGATTCCAGTCATTGATGATTGCTGTTACGATTTTGTGTTTTTCAAAGAAGCCAATGGTGCTTTTTATTCCGGGCCCGGTCATGATTCAGTCCCCATTAAAAGCAAAACGTTTACTATACATCATAGAACCCCGCCATAGAGAAATTGAGGCGGCAAATTCTCTCACTTTTTTCACCATCAAGTTACAACCATGGGCAAACGCTCATTTCTTTTCAACACTAAAAGAGGGTCCAGTGTGGTCGATATGGGGCGCTTCAATACTGGGTTGAATCCTTTTCATTTACAAGTTTAAGCCATAACGTATCCACCAAATTTGCGCTTGCGCAAGGGGTTATGGAAGAAAAAATCTCGTAAATAACAAAGTCTATTGTGCTTCCCGTTTGTATTAAAATATGGAACCTACTTGTCCAATTCGCTGTAGGGCACAAAAAGGATGTTGTATTTTTTTGCGTAGGTATAGGTAAATTGAGCTCCAAAAAATAGAATCATACAGGAGTAGGATACCCACAAGAGAACTAGTACAATTGTCCCAGCTGCGCCATAGGTGGAACCTGGATTGGCCTCACCAAAGTACAGTCCCAATAAAAATTTACCAATAACGAACAAAATGGCGGTAATAAAAGCTCCGAACCAAACCGCTCGCCATTTTATCTTGGCATCCGGCAGGAATTTGAACATAAGTGCGAACATTACGGTAATAATGCCTACAGATGCGATGATATCCACCATGTATGCAAGGTATATGGCTACCTCGGTGATCAAGCTTTTTAGGTAATCGCTCAAAGCGGTGATTGCAGCCGTGATAATAAAACTAATTAGCAATAAAAAACCAATGACCAAGATAAAGGCGAAACTCTTTGCCCTTTCTGAGAGTAGTTTCCAGAAATTGAACCCCGGAGAGCCCTCGATTCGCCATATTCGATTCAACGATATTTTTAATTGATAAAAGACCCCTGTGGCACCAAAAAGCAAGGTGGCAATACCGATTATGGTAGAAATCAGGCTCTTGTCCGTATTTTGGGTGTCTTGTATAATCCCTTCAATGGTTTGTGCAGCATTGGGACCGAGAGCAATCGAAAACTCGTTGGTCAACCGTCCTTCTACAATATCCACGCCCCAGATAGACCCGACCACGTTGATGATGATCACCAACAGGGCAGGAAGTGATAGAACTGCGTAGTAGGCAACCACGGCGCTCAAACGCCATGGGTTGGCTTTGCTCCAAGCCTTAAAAGTGTCCAAAAAAAGATGAGGAAAATCCTTGAATTTGAACCGATCGGAATATGTGTGACTTTCTTTCAAAAAATAAAATTCGAGAAGTTAAAAAGCTATTGAAAGAGAAATGTAACGGTTATTGGAACCAAGAGTTACTCGAAAAGCATTAATTGTTGACTGAATTGAAACAAAAAACCCTATAAACGTTGGGTTTACAGGGTTAAAAGTACTCGAGGCGGGACTTGAACCCGCACGGGCAAAATGCCCACAGGATTTTAAGTCCGGCGTGTCTACCAATTCCACCACTCGAGCCTGGACTTGAAACAAAAAAACGCTGCAAGCAGCGTTTTTTATTCGAGCGAAAAACGGGATTCGAACCCGCGACCTCCACCTTGGCAAGGTGATGCTCTACCAACTGAGCTATTTTCGCATTGTTAAAAGAACTCTGCACTTTTTACAAGCGCGGATGCAAATTTATAATATTTCTATTAAAATAAAAGAATTTTTTTAGGAAGATGCCTTTTTCTTTTTTCCCAACAATCTCTTGATCTCGTTTAATTTCATTAAAGCTTCCACAGGTGTCAGAGTATCAATGTCCAAGTGTAAAATTTCTTCCTTGATTTCTTCCAGCAATGGATCGTCCAAATTGAAAAAACTTAACTGCATTTCGTTTTGGGAGGCCTGTAACTTGTCGCTGACCTCCTCAGTGGAATGCGATTTTTCCAGTTTTTTCAGAATTTTGTTCGCTTTTTGAATCACTTGTTGTGGCATTCCTGCCATTTTTGCCACATGGATTCCAAAACTGTGCTCGCTGCCACCGGGCACCAATTTCCGTAAAAAAAGCACATTGTCCTCTAGTTCTTTTATAGAAACATTAAAGTTTTTGATGCGCGGAAACGTATTGGTCATATCATTGAGTTCATGGTAGTGCGTGGCAAATAAGGTCTTCGCTTTAGCTGGATGTTCGTGCAGATATTCTGAAATCGCCCAAGCAATGGAAATCCCATCATAAGTGCTTGTACCACGACCAATTTCATCCAATAGCACTAAACTGCGTTCGGAGAGATTGTTCAAAATGGAAGCGGTCTCGTTCATTTCCACCATAAAGGTAGATTCGCCCATCGAGATGTTATCACTGGCACCGACCCGGGTAAATATTTTGTCCACAACACCGAGATTAGCTTCCGTAGCGGGCACGAAACTTCCCATTTGTGCCAACAGTACAATAAGTGCCGTCTGCCGTAAAAGGGCTGATTTGCCACTCATGTTGGGCCCTGTTATCATAATGATTTGTTGGTCCTCTCTGTTCAAAAGCACATCGTTGGTCACATAGGCGTCACCAATGGGCAACTGCTTTTCAATCACTGGGTGTCGACCTTCTTTAATATCGATATCCGTGGAGTCGTTAACGACTGGCTCAATATAATTGTTCTCCTTGGCCAATTGGGTAAATCCGCAAAGGCAGTCCAATTGAGCGATTAGGTGTGCATTCAATTGTACAGGGGCAATGTACTCTTGCATCCATACGAGCAATTGCTCAAAAAGTTGTTGTTCCAATTGATAGATTCGCTCCTCGGCACCCAGGATTTTGGACTCGTATTCCTTTAATTCTTCGGTAATGTACCGCTCTGCATTGACCAAGGTCTGTTTGCGTATCCAAGTTTCTGGAACCTTGTCCCTGTGGGTATTCCTGACCTCGATATAGTACCCAAAAACGTTGTTGGAAGCAATTTTTAGCGATGTAATGCCTGTTTCCTTGGTTTCGCGTTCCAACATTTTGTCCAGATAATCTTTCCCAGAGAAAGCCAGACCTCTAAGCTCATCCAGTTCTTCGGAATAACCTTTGGCAATGGTGCTGCCTTTGGCAATGTTGACCGGAGCTTCTTCATTGAGCACTTCTTTTATTTTTGAGCGGAGTGCATCACAATCGTTCAAGCGTTCCCCAATACTTTTTAATGAATCGTTGGAACTATTTTGCGCCGATTGTTTGATGGGGACAACAGCCTCTAACGAATTTTTAAGTTGAACCACTTCTTTGGGATTGATTTTGCCGGTGGCCAATTTGGAAATCAATCGTTCCAAGTCCCCCATTTGCTTGATGTACCCCTGAATTTTGTTGAGTTGTTCGTCCTCATCCTTTAAATAAGCGATTACTTGGTGCCTTTGCTGGATTTTCTCCACATTTTTCAAGGGAAGCGCCAACCATCTTTTGAGCAATCGTCCGCCCATCGGCGAAATGGTCTTGTCGATGATGTCCAGCAAGGTTACCGCATTCTGGTGTGAAGAGTGGTAGAGTTCCAGGTTCCTGATAGTGAAGCGGTCCATCCAAACGTACTCTTCCTCGGCTATACGCTGTATTTTGTTGATGTGTTGCAGCCGGCTATGCTGGGTTTCTGAAAGATAGTGCAGCACTGCACCTGAGGCAATAATACCATGAATAAGATGTTCGACACCAAAACCCTTTAGGGTTTGTGTTCCAAAATGATGGTTCAAACTCTCTTGGGCATAATCCTCCTGAAAAATCCAATCCTCCAAAAAGAAACTATGGAACTGGTTGCCAAAATGTTCAACGAAATCCTTTCTATGGTTTTTGGATACCAAGACCTCGTTTGGGGAGAAATTCTGGAGCAATTTGTCCACCTGCTCCACCGAGCCTTCCGAGGTCAAGTATTCCCCCGTTGAAATATCCAAAAAAGAAACCCCAAGTTTGTTGCGCCCAAAATGCACCGCGCACAAAAAGTTGTTGCTCTTCGCGGAAAGGATGTCGTCGTTGAGAGCCACGCCCGGTGTGACCAACTCTGTTACGCCACGCTTTACAATGCTTTTGGTCTGTTTGGGGTCTTCCAACTGGTCGCAAATGGCCACCCGTTGTCCAGCTTTGACCAATTTGGGCAAATAAGTGTTCAACGAATGGTGCGGGAATCCTGCCAATTCGGTCTTGTCGCCACCATTGTTCCTATGCGTAAGGATAATGCCCAAAATCTTGGCGGCCTTTACCGCATCTTCTCCAAAGGTCTCGTAAAAGTCTCCAACACGAAACAGTAACAAAGCATCAGGATGCTTTACCTTAATGGTATTGTACTGTTGCATTAGAGGGGTTACTTTCTTATTCTTTTTCTTGGCTGCCAAAGCGATTTAATTCTGTTACTTTTGCCCAAAATCGGGATGAAAACGAATATATTGTTTTCATTGGCCATCAGAAATTTTTGTTGATATTTTCACCCCAATGTTTAAAAAATGAGTCGAAAACTGGAAAATAGTGAACTGGACCGTTTGGATGTGGACAGTTTTAAGAAGGCCGAAAAGTCGCCCATAATCATCATTATGGACAATGTTCGTAGTTTGAACAATATTGGTTCGGTATTCCGGACGGCCGATGCTTTTTTGGTAAAAAAAATCTACCTATGCGGAATCACGGCGACCCCGCCGCACAAGGATATTCGCAAAACGGCATTGGGTGCTACCGAAAGTGTGGATTGGGAATATAGAACTGATACGTTGGAGTTGGTTGAAGAGCTAAAAGAAGAAGGGGTAAGTGTGGTGTCCGTGGAACAAGCTGAAAACGCAGTTATGCTGAACGACTTTTGTATGGATTCAACGGGAACAATCGCCCTAGTTTTCGGAAACGAGGTGAAAGGGGTATCGCAGGACGTGGTCTCGGCCAGCGATACTGTTTTGGAGATTCCACAATTTGGGACCAAACATTCTTTGAATATATCGGTAAGCGCGGGAGTGGTTGTGTGGGATGTCTGGAGCAAACAAAATACCAAAAAATAAAAATGGCCCTGAAAAACAGGGCCGTATGTAAAGTCTGAGTTAGTTAGTTTCTTCTTTAGAGGTTGCTAATAAAATAAAACCATTCGTTATATCCAAACATTTTCCAAAAATTCTCTTAAATGTTTGACAAAAGTATGTTGTCTTCCAGATTTTGTAAAATGAATTCATAATCCTTTGGATTGTTCACAAAATCCAGGTCCCCCATATCCAAGATAATGCTGTTTTGGCTGGGGTTACTTTTGATAAAATCCAAATATCCACGATTGATTTTCTCCAGATAGACCGGGTCTATATTCTGTTCATAATCACGCCCTCTTTTTTTTATGTTGGCGAGCAACCGTTCGGTATTTTGATAGAGGTAAAGATAGATTTCCGGCTTTTTCACCTCCTTGTACATAAAGCTAAAAACCTTTCGGTATAGATTATACTCCTCATTTTGCAAGGTCACTTTGGCAAAAATCAACGATTTGAAGATATCGTAATCGCTCACCATAAAATTTTTGAAGAGATCAAACTGTGAGGTGTCATCTATAAACTGCTGGTACCTGTCCGCCAGAAAAGACATTTCCAAAGGAAAAGCGTACCGGGCCTGGTCTTCATAAAACTTGGGCAGGAACGGGTTGTCAGCAAAGCGTTCCAGTACCAGTTTGGCGTTAAAGTCATTGGCAATCATTTTGGACAAGGTGGTTTTTCCTGCTCCAATATTTCCTTCGATTGCAATAAGCTGCAACTGGGAAAACAATCCCGATCTATCCTTAAAAAGCTTGTGCTTGGTTTTTGTAAGCCTGCTTTTGTCCCTGCATTCCTGCAAAAGATTGCGGGTGTCTTTATAAAGCACGGGATGGTAAAACTGCGGGGCAATATCGCCCAAGGGTTTTAAAACAAAATTCCTGTGCTGCATCTGTGGATGGGGAATCACCAAATCATCATTGTTTATGGCTTCTGTGCCATAATAGATAATATCAATGTCCAAGGTTCTGGAGCTATGTCCCGCTGCTGACCGGACCCTTCCGAAATCCTGTTCAATCTGTAAAAGGATGTCCAATAGCTCCTTTGGTTCCAGCGGAGTTAAAAGAGAGAGCACAATATTGAGGAAGTCTTCACCTTTAAAACCCATTGCCGGATTTTCATAGACAGAAGAAATATCCAAGATCTTTCCTGCTTTCTGCTGAATACGAAAAATAGCTTTTTGGAGATTCGCGTAACGATTTCCCAAATTGCTTCCCAATGAAAGATAAACCTTTTGTTTTCTTACCATAATCGAAGAAACAAAGTAAACAAAACAATACTACATTGGTTATATTTGATGCGTATTAAATTTGAGTGAATGAAGTTTTTAAGAAACCTATTGGCCTCAATTTTGGGGAGTTTGGTGGCCTTTATGGTCATTGTTGGAATGTTTTTCATTTTTATGGCCCTGATAGGAAGCATGGATGATGGGGTAGTGGTAAAAAAGAATAGTGTTCTGGAGCTCAGTTTTGTAGCGCCTATTTTAGACTATACGGGAAAGGACGATAATGACCCTTTTGCCGCACTATGGGTGGAGGAGCTTGGGTTGGATGAGATTTTACATTCCATAGAAGTGGCCAAAAACGACGACAATATTGAAGGTATTAGTATCACCACCGGATTCTTACAGGCAGGAATATCGCAGACCCGAGAAATTAGAAAAGCATTGATCGATTTTAAATCCAGCGGTAAATTCGTGATGGCCCATGCCGATGTGTATGCCCAACGCGATTACTATCTGGCCAGCGTGGCGGACGAGCTCTACATCACCCCCGTTGGGGTATTGGATTTTAAAGGATTGGCCACCGAAGTACTTTTTTATAAAGGATTGCAGGAGAAGTCAGGTATAAAGATGGAGGTTATTCGCCATGGAAAGTATAAAAGTGCCGTGGAACCCTTTCTATCCGATACGATGAGCGAAGAAAATCGTACACAGATACAGGAACTGATTTCATCGATTTGGGGCGTAATCGTGGACGATATTTCGGCAACCAGAAACATTACTCCGGAAAACCTGAACATTATTGCTGATACCCTTGGCGGAAGAACCCCAGGATATGCAGTCGCCTCCGGATTGTTGGACGGTGCCTTATACTATGATCAGTACGAGGGCCTTCTTCGGGAAAAAATAGGATTGGAAGAAAATGACGAATTAAACTATGTAGGGCTGATGGATTATATTTTGAAGGCCAAACAAAAAAAGATCAACAAAGGTTCCGATGATGTGGCGGTAATCTATGCGCAGGGGGAAATCTTGGTCGGGGAAGGTGGAAAAAACTATATAGGTCAAAAACTGATCGTGGATGCACTGCACAAAGCTGTGGATAACGATAATGTAAAGGCTATTGTTCTTCGTGTGGATTCACCAGGGGGAAGTGCTCTTGTATCCGATATTATTTGGAGGGAAATGCAATTGGCCAAGAAAGAAAAGCCATTGGTGGTTTCCTTTGGAAACGTTGCCGCATCTGGAGGATATTATATTGGAGTAGGGGGAGATAAGATTTTTGCCGAACCTACCACTATCACCGGTTCCATCGGTGTGTTCGGAACTATTCCCAACGTGCACGAACTGGCCGAAAATATGGGTGTGAACGCTGAACAAGTGGGCACCAATAAAAACTCGGTGGATTATTCCTTTTTTGAACCGATGACGGAGTCATTCCGAAATGTGATGCAAGAAAGTATCGAAGAGACCTACGACACTTTTTTGGACCGAGTTTCCAAAGGGCGCAATATGCCGGTCGACAAGGTGAACGAAATTGCCCAAGGCAGGGTTTGGAGCGGTGTGGATGCCCAAGCACTTGGCCTGGTAGATGAACTGGGCAATCTGGACGATGCCATTTTAGCTGCGGCCGATATGGCAGGATTGGAAGAGTATGGTGTTAAAAAATACCCGCGGTACAAATCCGGTTTTGAACAATTTATGGAGAATTATGGGGGAGTAAAGTCCAAGATAGGGGAAGCTGTCATCCAAGAACAAATTGGAACCGAGACCTATAAAATCTTGAAAGAATTCAAACAATTCACAAAGCAAGAGGGAGTCCAGGCCAAGATGCCCTTTAGCTTGAATATTAAATAATTCGTTGCGCTAAAACATTTATGACCCAAAAGGACAAAAAGTTAGCATTTTCCATATACCTGTACCTTGGGGCACTGTTCATTACCTCATTGGTGGTGTCCAACCTTATTTTTCAAAAGTTTTTCTCTTGGAGCCCTTTCGGCGATGTCACCGTATTTGGAGCATCACTTTTTGAACTTTCGGTCGGAATTTTGCCCTATCCCATTACCTTTTTGATTACTGATCTGGTCTCCGAAATTTATGGGCAAAGGAAAGCCAACCAAGTGGTCACTGCTGGTATTTTTGCTTCGTTTTTTTCAATGGGGATTATTTTGTTGGCCAACTATTCCAATGCCATCCCTAGTTCCCCGGTGGATGATGCAACCTTTACCACCGTATTCGGATTGTCGCCATTGGGCGTATTGGCATCCATGCTGGCCTACTTGGGCGCGCAGTACATCGATATCACCATTTATCATTTTTGGAAAAGAGTCACCAACGGTAGAATGCTCTGGCTCCGGAACAACTTTTCCACATTTTCTTCTCAATTCATAGATACCTTTACCGTGGTCGGGCTTTTGTGCATATTTGGAGTTTTGCCGTGGGACAAATTTTATGGATTGCTGATCAGTGGTGTTATTTTTAAAATAATGATTGCCCTCCTCGACACCCCTTTGCTCTATTTTTTCGTATATCTCATGCGAAAAAGATTTAACTTAAAAATAGGAGAGGAAATTTCTTTGGATTGATGCTTCTCCTTTAATTTGTTGTAAAACACTGAAGTATGAAGAAAAAGGTCCTAAAGATTACTGGAATAACCCTACTTATCCTACTCGCGATCATTATTGCGGTCCCATTATTTCTTCAAGGTAAAATTGAAGAAATCATCAAAACAAAAGTCAATAACAGCATTAATGCCACTTTGGATTTTGAGGATGCCGATTTGAGCCTTCTCAAAAGTTTTCCTTACGCGAATGTAGGACTTACCAATCTATCGTTGGTGAACAAAGCTCCTTTTGAAGGCGACACCTTGTTTGCTTCTTCCGAAATTGAGCTATCTATGTCCATAAAGGAACTGTTCAAGTCAGCAGATGAGCCAATTGTGATCAGGACCTTAAATATTGATGGTGCGAAATTGCACATCAAAGCGGACGAGGAAGGCAATGTCAATTACGATATAGCAAAGGAGTCCAATCAGCCCACTTCCACATCATCCGGGGAATCAAACAGCAACTTTACGCTGAATATGGATTCGTATGCCATTAACAATTCCGAGATTATTTATCAGGATTTGGCCAGTGGTATGCTTTTGCACATAACAGAAATGAACCACTCTGGAACCGGGGATCTTTCCTTGGAAAAATCAGAATTAAAAACATTGACCAATGCCTTGGTGACGTTCGAAATGGACAGTACCCAATACCTCAACAAAAACAAAATCAATCTGGATGCCCTAATCGGCATCGACTTGAACGAGAACAAATACACCTTTTTGGAGAACAAGGCGCTCGTAAATCAATTGCCATTGGTTTTTGATGGTTTCGTGAAGGTGAACGAGGACAATCAGGAGATGGACATTACTTTTAAAACACCATCTTCCGATTTTAAAAACTTTCTGGCGGTAATTCCCGAGGCATACGCTGCCAATATTGAAAATGTACAGACAACGGGTAATTTTGAAGTGAACGGCGAGTTTAAGGGCGTGGTGGACGATGAGCATATTCCAACATTTAAAATCGCCATCAACTCAGAAAATGCCTCCTTTAAATATCCCGATCTCCCCAAATCGGTGCGCGATGTGTACATCGATACCGAAATCAACAACGAAACGGGAATCACGGAGGATACCTACGTAAATATCAACCGGCTTTCCTTTCTAATTGATGAGGACAAGTTTAATCTGAATGCGAAGATTAGGGAGTTAATGGGCAATGCCAAAGTAAATGCCCATATGGACGGTAGAATCAATTTGGCCAATATTTCACAGGCATATCCGGTACCGGAGGATTTTAATCTTAAGGGAATCTTGAATGCGGATGTTACCACGGCTTTTGATATGGCTTCCGTTGAGAAAAAACAATACCAAAATACCAAGACTACTGGAAAGGCTTCCTTAAGTGGGTTTGAATATGCTTCGGAGGAACTAAAAAACCCGGTCGCCATTAACTCGGCGGCGGTGACTTTTAATCCCGATACGGTGACCTTGGATTCGTTTCAGGGAAAAACAGGTAGTACCGATTTTGACGCCAAAGGAACGTTGACCAATTTATTGGGCTTTATGTTCAATGATGAAAATATCGAAGGAAAGTTTACGCTTAACTCCAATCAATTTGCCCTGAACGATTTTATGGTCGATGAGGTCGAAGGAAATGAGGGCGGAGGGACAGGTGAAGAAACCGAACCGACCACCACAGGGGAGGAGCGCATCAAAATACCATCATTTTTGGATTGCACCATTGATGCATCTGCCAATACGGTGGTTTACGATAATCTTAACCTGAAGAACGTTAAAGGGACCTTGGTCATTAAGGATGAGACCGCGACGGTACAGAATCTGACCTCCAATTTATTTGGCGGAACTCTAGGGCTATCTGGTTCTGTATCCACCAAGCAGGAGGCTTCGACTTTTGATATAAATATTGGTATGGACAATTTCAATATCGGGGAATCCTTTGCGGGACTGGAATTGTTCAAGGTATTGACACCACTTGCGACCGCCATTAAAGGAAAGCTTAATTCCGATATTAAAATATCGGGGAATCTCAAGGATGATTTTACACCAAATTTGGCCACTATTTCAGGTAATTTGTTGGCAGAATTGTTGAATCCAACGGTAGATACCCAAAAAGCACCTTTGGTATCTGCACTGGACAGCAAGCTCAGCTTTTTAAATACCAAAGAAATTAATTTGGATGGCTTAAAGACTGCGTTGACCTTTGACAATGGTACGGTAAAAGTGAAGCCGTTTACCTTAAATTATAAGGATATAGCCATTAATGTGAACGGAAGCCACTCTTTTGATAAACAAATGAATTATTCGGCCACACTGAACGTTCCTGCAAAGTATTTGGGCACAGAGGTCACTAAACTGATCTCACAACTTAACGATGATAGTGTGGGTGAAGTTACAATCCCGGTCACAGCGAATATTGGCGGCAATTTTACCAATCCGTCAGTAAGTACCGACCTTACTTCGGGCGTGAAAACATTGACCTCCAAATTGGTGGAGATGCAAAAGCAGAAGTTGGTCAATCAAGGCAAGGACAAAGTGAAAGATTTGCTGTCCGATGCATTTAAAAAAGAGGGTTCCGATACTACCAAAACCAACTCCAACGGAGTTAAAGAGACCATTGGAAACATTCTGGGCGGTAAAAAGGATACTACGGCAACGGATAGCACAAAAGCCCAAAAGCAGGACGATGTTAAAGATGCCGCCAAAGCCATTTTAGGAGGACTGCTCAAGAAAAAGAAAAAAGATACGGTAAATTAAAAATACGGGGCGGTATTTGATCGCCCTTTTTTATTTCTCCAACTCGTTATTGATAGTCTCCAAGATGGAATCCAGGCTTGTCATTAAGGGATTGTAATGATCTATTTCGGTGGATTGACTTGTTATAATGAACAACAGGATGTTGTTTTCAAAAGTAACGGATTCCAGTGCGCCTAAGTTGCTATTAGGGTTTTTCCTGAGGGGAATTCCCAATTTTTTGGACATTCCCGTATAGTCCAACAGCGTATGGATGCTATAGCCTTCATCCCTAAATACGTTGACGGTATTGTTCCGTTCTTCACCTAGCATTTTTTCCTGATTGGCTATATCATCAATAGTCGATATCCAATTGGTAAGCCGAATCCGTAAGGTGTCATTGGAAATATCCTTTAAACTACCGGAGTTGATCATTTCATTCAGCAACGAGTTGTTCGGGTTGAAAAAAATATCGTTGGTGAAAGCATCGGAAAGCAATTTTGAAAAAGTTTCTTCTGTAGCTACTGTTTCATCTTCCATCAGCAAAACAATTTTTTGTGCAGCTTTATAACTTTTCCTGTTGACTTTGATGAGCTCTTCCAGCTTTATTTTACTGATGTCAAATTCTTCTTTTAAACCTTTGAGGTAAACCTGCTCCTTTTCCCGTTTTATGCGATTGTCGTTTGCATTGTCTATGGCCAATGCAATCAAGATGCCAATAACCACCAAAACAATTTCACCAATGGCGTACAGGAGATAATTTCCGACCTTTTTTTCGGCAATCAATTGCTTCCTGATTTTTCTGAAAAATTTGAGCATGCTACGGCTTTTTATCTTTTTCGAACTTCTTGTAGATCCATTCGATCAAAAAACAAGTCCCTATGATAGAGATGGCCACGATTACTCCCATTCTGTTTGTTCCGAATTGTTGTTGTAGCAGAACGCCCATGGCAACGATGCATAGTACAAACCCGATGATAGGAATTGTTTTTCTACTGCCCGTGGCTTTGGACAGCTTAAATCCAACGTAATTTACCATGGCAAAAACCAGAAGAAAACCTACACTGCCCGCAGTTGAAATACTTTCCAGTTTCAAGGTGTTGGTCAATACAATGGTAAGAATGGCCGTAATAAGTAATCCTACGGGCTGATTCCAAAGTTTAAAGGTAAACTGATGGGGGAGTTCGTCATCCTCGGCTATTTCATAGCTTACCCTGCTTCCGCCATAAATAGAGGCGTTTATTGCCGAAAACGTAGAGATGAGTGCAGCTATGGTAATGATAGTGAAACCAGCTTGACCGAGCATAGGTTTGGCTGCTTCGGCCAAAACATAATCCTCGGCCGTTTTTATTGTATCAAAGGGTAGGGAGCCTACAGTGACCACCGCAATAATAATGTACAAAAGCACCACAAAAATGATGGAAATATAATAGGCTCTTGGAATGTTCTTTTCTGGATTTTTAATGTCGGGAGCTGAATTGGCAATGAGCTCAAAACCTTCATATGCTACAAAAATCACCATCCCGCCTGTCAAAAGCTGTAAGGGAGCTTCCCAGTTTTGCGGGGATAATTGTTCCAAGTTCGGATTGCCCATCAAGCCATACAATCCGACGCCGATAAAAGAAATCAGGATGACCAATTTTATGATTACGGCATAGGATTCTATCATCCCCACTACCTTAACGCTGTAATAATTTATTGTTGATGCCAAAATAATGATGCCCGTTGCATATATATGAAAATCCAACTCTGTTCCACTAATGGATAGGAGGTTGGGGGCGTAGGAACCAAAGGCGGATGCATATAGGGATAACATGATGATGTAACTTACCCAAAGCAAGTTATTGATGCCTCCGCTAAATATGGTTTCTCCAAAACCTTGGTTAATAAATTTGACCGTACCACCCCGATCTGGATAGGATTTGGATAGTTTTACATAACTATATGAGGTGATCAGGGCCAAGATGCCCGCAAAAAGGAAGGCCAGTGGTGTTCCTCCTTTGGAGAGGGTCACTGCCAAACCCAAAACCGCAAAAATCCCACCACCGACCATACCGCCGATTCCTATGGAGATTGCTTCGATAAGTTTGATTTTTTGGCTCATAACGTAATGGTTTGGTCGATACTTGGATTTTAGGGATTAAAATTAGCTAAAATTGATGCCTACATAATACCCTTCGCTACCGCGTACATTGAATACGGTATTGTCTTCAAAAATAAGATACTGCCCTTTGATGCCCTTGAGAATTCCTTTATAGCTTGGTGTTTTGTCAAGATTCAGGCTTTTTACCTTTTCTGGATATTTCAACACGGGAAACTCAAGGTTGGTTTCCTCTCGGTCATCCAAAAAATAATCCAGGGCCTCCTCTGGAATGCTTGTTTTTAGTTTGTTTCGCCACTCCACCAAGTCTACATCCTCAATGTTGTTTTGGAGCATTTTTCGCCAACTGGTCTTGTCGCTTACATGTTCTTTGAGCGCCACTTCGGTAATTCCTGCCAAGTAACGATTGGGTACTTCCACAATCTCTATGGCCTCATGTGCCCCTTGGTCTATCCAACGGGTAGGTACTTGCGATTTTCGGGTAACCCCCACTTTAATACTGCTGGAATTGGCCAAATATACAATGTGTGGCTGCAACTGCATTTTTTTCTCGAACTCTAGGTCACGGTCCTCTTTGTCCAAATGCGCCGTGCTCAGTTCAGGTTTCATGATCCAATCTCCGGCCAGAGGAGTCTCAAAAAAGCAAGACTTACAGAATCCCTGTCGATAGATGGGCCTGTCCTCCCCACAGTTCAGACATTGAAATTTGATGAAATCAATCTGAAGTTCCCTGTTCAGCCCTTGGTTCATGTTGATAAAGTCGTTCTCGAAAACCAAAAAATACTGGATAGGGCTCCCGATTTCTGTTCGCATCTTTCTTAGGACTCCTTCGTATAACATATTAAAATGAATGTGTTTGCCTTATTTGAAAATGAATGTTAGAAAAGCTATTTTAGCACTTGTACTAACCTTAACTTTATTGGTTAAATATACCTAAAATGCCAATACCTTTATTCAATTCCATTGCTTCTTGGTTGTTGAGAAAACGCTATCACCAAATAGAGCTTTTTTTAAAGTATCCTTTGGATGTTCAAGATGAGGTGCTACGGCAACTGGTGGATTTTTCCCAAGATACCATGATTGGTAAACAGTACGGGTTCCAAGACCTTCCAAAGTATGATGAATTCAGGAACAGAGTGCCCATTGTTACCTATGAGGATGTTGCCCCTTTGATAGAGCGTACGCGTAGGGGGGAACAGAATTTATTTTGGCCAACATCCATTAAATGGTTTGCCAAGAGCAGTGGTACCACCAATGCGAAGAGCAAGTTTATCCCGGTAAGTACAGAGGCTTTGGAAGATTGTCATTATAAATCGAGCAAGGATTTATTATGCCTATACTTGAACAACAACGAAAACTCACAATTGTTTACTGGAAAAAGTTTGAGGTTGGGCGGTAGCAAGGAACTTTATGAGGACAATGGGACTTTTTTCGGGGATCTATCTGCAATATTGATTGATAATATGCCCCTTTGGGCCGAATATAGCAGTACACCTAGCAACAAGGTGTCGTTAATGACGGAATGGGAATCTAAGTTAGAGGCCATTATTGAAGAAAGTATACGGGAGAACGTGACCAGTTTGGCAGGTGTCCCTTCTTGGATGTTGGTTTTATTGAATCAAGTGTTGGAGAAGACCGGAAAAAACCATTTGTTCGAAATTTGGGAGAATCTGGAGGTTTATTTTCACGGGGGAGTGAGCTTTACACCCTACAAGAACCAGTATAAAAAACTACTGCCCCGGAAAAAATTCAACTTTTATGAAACGTATAATGCTTCCGAAGGTTTCTTTGGTATACAGGACCAGAATAGTTCCGACGAGCTGTTGCTGATGTTGGATTATGGTATCTTCTATGAATTTATTCCAATGGGTGTCAATGGAGAAGGGGAGCAGGCGATTCCGCTCTGGGACGTTCAGTTGGGCGTAAACTATGCTATGGTCATCACTACCAATGCCGGATTGTGGCGCTATAAAATTGGAGATACCATTAGGTTTACCTCCAAAAATCCGTATCGAATTAAAATCACGGGACGTACCAAGCATCACATCAACGTTTTTGGTGAAGAATTGATTATTGAAAACGCGGAAGAGGCCTTAAAACAGGTCTGCCTTAAAACCGAAGCGGAAATTATGGACTATACGGCCGCGCCTATTTTTATGACGGACAAGGAGAAAGGTGCGCATGAATGGATCATTGAATTTAGAAAGCCCCCTGAAGATATTGCCTACTTTACCGAAATGTTGGACAACGCGCTAAAAGCCCTGAACTCCGATTACGAAGCCAAACGATATAACAATATTACTTTAAAGATGCCCAAAGTACATGTGGCAAAGGAAAACCTGTTCCATAATTGGCTCAAATCCCAGAACAAATTGGGTGGACAACATAAAATACCGAGACTCTCCAATGAACGTGCGTGTATTGATGAGTTGCTTCTTATGAATGTCCAATAACGTTTTCTGGATACAAGATCGAACTTTATAGCGGGCTTACGAAAACGTTTTCGTGGATTTGCCCCATTCGTCGTAGAAAGGTTTCTTTTGAACAAATAAAAGAGGATTTACGGCGTTTATTGATGAAATTCCCCCCATCAAATCTTTTATCAAACACAAAACCATTAAATCATGGCAGAAAAACTTGTTGTAATCTCAGATAAATGGGGTGCAAAAAAAGGCCTTTGGATAGCTTCGTATTTTGGCTATCTACAGCAGTACTATGATATCGTTTTCCACGATTGCCAACAATTGGGAAATGTAGATGTTTCCATTTCTTCTGAAGAAAACATTGATAAAGCGTTTTTTGAAGAAGATGGAGTTGAAAGGGCTGTTTCCAACTTGATTAGAAAAGAAAAGGAGCAGCAGGCGCATTATTTGGCTTTTGGCGTAGGGGCCACAGTAGTCTACAAAGCATCGTTGAAAGGTTTGCCGGCAAAATCAATTACTGCGATTTCAGCAGTTGGTATTGAAGCGGAAGAACAAACGGCACCTACGGATGTGCAATTGATCTTTGGGGAGTGCGATAAGCAAAAGCCTGGTTTTAAGTGGGCCAAAAATGTCGGAGCCAACCTTAGGATTGTCCCTAATTTTGGTCACACCCTTTATTCCGACGAAAAAATTATTTCCGAAGTTAGTCTGGAGCTTTTGGAAAATGTCACAAAAAAAGCAGTCTAAGAGACTGCTTTTAATTTTTTTACGGTTTCGTACGAGAGTTTTTTCTCTGCGTAACCCTTAGTGACCTTGAATTCCGTTTCGTCGCTGCTGGGCAATGTGAACATTGCATCGGTGAAGACAGCTTCACATAGGGAGCGTAATCCTCTTGCCCCAAGTTTGTACTCCACGGCTTTTTCAACAATATAATCCAATGCCTGATCGGTAATGGAGAACTCAATGTCGTCCATAGCGAACAGCTTCTCATACTGTTTTATGATTGCGTTCTTGGGTTCTGTTAGAATAGCTCTCAGTGTTTTGGCATCCAAAGGATTCATATGGGTAAGCACCGGGAGCCTTCCGATAATTTCGGGAATAAGCCCAAACTCCTTCAAATCTTTTGGGATGATATACTGTAGAATGTTTTCTTGGTCCAAATTTTCTTCGGCTTTGGAAGCACTATAACCTACCGCTTGCATATTCAAGCGTTTGGTAATAATACGTTCTATGCCATCAAAAGCACCACCGGCCACAAAGAGGATGTTTTCTGTGTTGACCTCAATGAATTTTTGATCGGGATGTTTCCGGCCACCTTTGGGCGGGACATTTACCGTGGTTCCTTCCAAGAGTTTCAAAAGCCCTTGCTGCACCCCTTCACCGGATACGTCGCGGGTAATGGACGGGTTGTCACTTTTACGGGCGATTTTATCTATTTCGTCAATGAAAACGATACCGCGTTCCGCTTTTTCCAAATTGTAATCAGCTGCTTGCAGCAAGCGGGTAAGGATACTTTCCACGTCCTCACCAACATAGCCGGCCTCTGTTAACACCGTAGCATCCACAATGGCCAAGGGCACGTTCAGCATTTTTGCAATAGTCTTGGCGATCAGGGTTTTCCCTGTACCTGTTTGACCAACCATTACAATGTTGCTCTTTTGGATTTCAATATCCTCATCCTTGCCCTTTGGTTGTAATAATCTTTTGTAGTGATTGTATACTGCTACGGACATTACTTTTTTAGTCCTTTCCTGACCAATTACAAAAGTGTCCAAGAAATTATGGATCTCTATTGGTTTTTTTAAGACCAATTCGGAGGACAAATCTTGATTTTTGGTCTGCTTGGACTCCTCGGCTACAATGCTGTGGGCCTGTTCTATGCACCTGTCGCAAATATGCGCATCCAAACCGGCGATCAATAAATTGGTTTCCGGTTTTTTTCTACCACAAAAAGAACATTCCAAATTTTCCTTTGCCATATAAATTCAATCTTCAACCAACAATAACGTAAAAAAACTGAAATTGTTCTACCTTAAGTGGTTGTTTTTTAATCAATTGGTTTAAATTATGATTTTTCTCTGACCAATATTTCATCGATCATACCGTATTCTTTGGCCTCTGGTGCCTTCATCCAATAGTCACGGTCACTGTCCTCATAAACTTTGTCGAACGATTGACCGGAGTGGTTGGAAATAATCTCGTAAAGCTCATTTTTTATTTTTAGCACTTCTTGAGCGGCAATTTCAATATCGCTGGCCTGACCTTGGGCTCCGGAGAGCGGTTGATGAATCATTACCCTTGAATGTGGCAATCCGCTTCGTTTGCCTTTCTGCCCAGCGCAAAGCAGTACGGCGGCCATGGATGCAGCAATACCGGTACAAATGGTGGCCACGTCAGGTTTTATGAACTGCATGGTGTCATAAATTCCCAAACCTGCATATACACTGCCACCTGGAGAGTTAATATAGATCTGAATGTCTTTGGAGGCATCGGCACTTTCCAAGAACAGTAATTGCGCCTGTACAATATTTGCCACCTGATCGTTGATTCCTGTTCCCATAAAGATTATCCGGTCCATCATCAATCTGGAGAAGACGTCCATCGCAACGGCGTTCATTTGTCTCTCCTCGATAATGTTAGGGGTCATGTTCATTGGGTACATAGTACTCATGAGCTTATCATAGTACATGCTGTTTATACCATGATGTTGGGTAGCGTATTTTTTAAATTCTTTTCCGTAATCCATAGGATTTGACTCGATTTATCTTAAAAAAAAGGTGCCGAAAAATTAGCTTTCCGGCACCGTAAAGATACTTAATTTTCTTTTAGCGAAGCCTTAGCTATATGCTTCCTTGATGAAGTCGTCATAAGAGACTTCCTTCACCTTAAGGTTGGCCTTTTCTTTGTAAAGGTCCAAAAGTTTCTGGCTCATCAATTGTTCGGACAATCTTTTTACCTCGTCCTGATTGCTCATTACCCTTGCGGCAACGCTTTCCAATTCTTCTTCTTTAGGGTCCAAGTGGCCGTATTGTGCCATTTGCGATTTGATGAATCCTTTTGCGAAATCCTTCAATTCGTCAAACTGAACCTGAAGTTCGTTTTCTTGGATAATTTTTCCCTCTATCAATTGATAGCGAAGACCTTGTTCCGATTTTTCAAATTCCTCTTTGGCCTCATCCTCCGTCAATGGATTTTCACCACTGATCTGAATCCACTTCTTCAAAAACTCGGCGGGAAGCTCGAACTTGGTCTCATCGATCAACTTTTCGGTAATGTCGTTCAACAATTTTTGATCGGATTGTTGTTCGAACTGCTTTTCGGAATCTTCTTTGATTCTGTCCTTCAATTCTTTTTCAGAAGTCACCTTGCCCTCTCCGAACAATTTATCAAAAAGTTCTTGGTCCAAAGCGGCAGGCTCTCTTTCGTTGATTTCCTCAATAGTGAAGGTCACATCGATTTTTAGGCCATCGGCCTTGTCTTTTGCAATCCCCAAAGCGCTAGGCAGCAAGTAATCTTCTTTGAAAAGTCCTTTGGTGTTCAGCGTAACGGTATCCCCCACTTTTTTGCCCACAAGTGCATCAACAGCTTTTTTGCTCTTGATCTTGTCCATTTCAATGGTGCTCTTGTGGTCGATTTCTTCTTCTTCGTTGGCAAAGAAACCGGTAATCTCATCTTTTTTGCCCACTTCTGTCTTGGAAATCAGTTTTCCGTATTGCTTTTGAATACGGTCCACTTGCTCCTCTATCATTTTTTTATCGGCAACAATTTTATATTGGGTCACTGCTTTTTTTGTCTTTAAATTGACATCAAAGCTCGGGGCCAATCCCAATTCAAATTCAAAATCGAGGTTTTCCTTTTCCCAATCAAAATCGTCTTGTTGTTTGGGGAGTGGATTTCCTAGAACATCCAATTTTTCTTCGGTAAGGTATTTGTTCAGATTGTCTTGAAGCAATTTGTTCACTTCATCCACCAAAACGGCCTTGCCATACTGCTTTTTGATAAGTCCCATCGGAACTTGTCCTTTTCGGAAACCAGGAATGTTGGCCTGTTTTCTATAATCTTTAAGGATTTTTTCTACTTTATCCTGATAGTCTTCTTTGCTTATGGCAACCTTTACTACTGCATTAAGATCGTCAATCTGCTCTTTGGTTATATTCATTTCCTACCTAATTTGCTTTCTAAAAATGGGATGCAAAAGTAACTCTTTTTTGATTTGCTGCCAAGTTTTTAAACCGTTGACTTTCAAACAAAATGAATTCTATTGATCTTCTTTTAAAACGGAATGCAAAATGGCCTGTAAAAACGATAGCAAAAGACTGAAAATTACGGCCCACCAAAAACTGGTTACTTGGAAACCATCAATCAAATTGGCTGCCAACAATATTATGATTGCGTTGATGACCAAAAGGAAGAGTCCCAACGTTAGAATGGTGATGGGCAAGGTAAAAATGACCAAGATGGGTTTTACCAAAAAGTTGAGCAAGCTGAGCACTACCGCCACGATTATGGCAGTAAACATGGAATCAACACCGACTCCCGGCAGGACGTAGCTCAGTATTACAACGGCCAATGCGTTCAATAATAGTCTTAAAATAAGTTTCATAGGTTTGACAAATAGGTTGTTATAAATTAAAAAGGCACCGAAATTCGGTGCCTTTAAGATAAGTAAAATAATGTTTGTTTAGTCAATATACAAACCGGTGAAATCCAAAGGGTTTACACCGGGAAGATTAGAATTATATTTGGCATTGATCGCCGCTATGAATGCATTCGCCACAATGGCGTAACCTCTAGGTGCGGGGTGTACCCCATCCAGGGAAAATCCTCCGCCAGTGGCAAAAGTGGCATCCACAACACTGCCGTCCGCTTGTTGAAATCCATTGGCGTTAAGTTCGGCCAATAATACGTTGGCATCTACAAAGGCAAGGTCGTATGCTGTTGCCAATCCGGCTATGGTCTGGTTATAGGATGTTAGTGCATTTTCTACAATGGTTTGTTCTTCTGGGGTAAGTACCCACTTGTCTGCCAATGGGACCGCAACACCATTAATGGAAGTTGGGTTGTTCGGGTCTGCAAGTGTACCGATGAAACTTCTGGAAGTTAGAACCATCAGGTCGTCGGCTGTAGCTTGTCTCATATTGATTAAAGCTGAGTTGTATCCGGTCAAATCCGTTAGGTCCTCATCGATTATTACTACGGCGTTTCCTTCGCCGGGAGCAAATGAAATTGTTCTTTTTGCCAATTCATCCTCAGTGATTATACTAAGTTGTTGCAATTGCTTCAGACCAGCGTTATAGGCCCCATAAGCTTCGGCACTGTTCAAATAAGCAGCTGTGGCTGCATCCAAAGGAATAGGGTTGTGGGGTACAGTAGTGAAATAAGGTATGTCTGTTACGTTGGGCAGATTGGCAATGGCGCCGCCCGCTCCATTTGCGGTCATGGCTTGCAAAATGGCGTCAAGGGAACCTGCAAACACATTAGGGTCCGTAATATCGTTTCTGGAATAGGAACTAGGGTCTAAGTTGCCAGCTTGGTCAACTCCGGTTCCGCCACCTGTGGCGTATAGTAAAATATCGTTGGCCCCGGCCCATACCGTGAAAAAGGTCGCATTTTGAGCGGCCGCATCACCGATTACCGTTGCGGATTCCGAAGATGAGAAACGCGCAAAGTATGGATTGGCCGTTCCATTGGCTACACCTGCTACACTACCGTATCCAGGTGCCAACAATTCATAACTTTTGGCTCCTGGTATCCCCATGTTGTTGTATGTCCCTGTGAGTTTTTGTGAAACTTCCGTGGAACCTTGCCCTTCAATTACCTCGGGGCTAGGACTCTCCCCTAAAAAGGACAGTATGTATCTATTGTCCGCGATTTTGTTTCCACCAAGGGTCATGCCTCCTAGATTGTCCGCCATAAAGGGTATTTCGAAGTTTCCCCCTCCCGCAAGGGCAAAATTTGCGGCGAGCATATTGGGGAAAGATGCTGTTTGTCCATCAATGAACAAAGCGTTGTCGGAGAAGCCTGCCGTTAAGGAGTTTCCTATGGCTACGTAGTTAGAGAAATCAGCTGTTCCCGAAGTGTATTCTACCGGGTCGGGTCCAGTTGTTTCAGGCAGGGTTGTATCATCTTCGCATGCAATCAAGAATAAGCCTAGAAATGGGAGAAAGGCATAAAACTTTTTCATATCAAAAAAATCTGTTACAGTTAGTTTATGTTAATCCTTATGGTAAGGACCAGAATTAACCAAATCTATATCAAATTTGTCATACAGACAATTAAATAGGCGAAAAAATTATGCATGCATAATAAAAAGGGCTGAATTTTAAGAATTCAAAAACGTAAAACTCTTGTTGTAAAACTGTTTGGGGTTCTCTGCGTGCAACCAATGCCCAGCTTTATCAATGGTTTCTATTTCGGCATTGGGAAAATGTCTTTTGATTTCCGCAAAGTCGTTGGGCTGGATGTATTCTGAGCGGTCACCACGCAAGAATAGGGTAGGGCCGTCGTAAACGGCATTGGACGATATGTTCTCTCCGATTTCTTCCATTCGTTCCTTAAGTACTTTAAGGTTAAAGCGGAAACCTAATCTGTCTTTTTCTTCCCAGTATAGGTTTTTGAGCAAAAACTGACGGACCCCCTTTTCTTTAATGTGTTTGGATAGTTCTTCGTCCGCTTCCCGCCTATCCGAAATTTGGTCGAAATCCAAATGGGAAAGCCCGTTGAAGATAAAATCGTGGTGTGGGGGATAATATTTAGGGGCTATATCGGCAACTATTAATTTAGTCACTCTTTCTGGCCGTGAAGTGGCCAGCTGCATGGCGGTTTTTCCTCCCATGGAGTGTCCCAGTACATAAGAAGATTCAATGTTGTGATGGTCCATGTAGCGGATGACATCATCGCTGAGGACATCATAATTAAACTCTTCGGAATGAAAACTTTTGCCGTGGTTTCGCTGATCTATCAAATGTACTTCGAACCCGTTTTCCGAATATTGGGTGCCAAGGGTCTTCCAATTGTCGGACATGCCCAAAAAGCCATGTAAAATGATAAAGGGCCGTCCTTCGCCCAATATCTTTGAATGCAGTATCTCCATTATTTCAATCTATGTAAGTACATGTTCACCACATTTTCGAGGCCTAGATATAGCGACTCGCATATCAATGCATGGCCTATGGAAACCTCCAAAAGACGGGGGATATGGTCTTTGAAAAATTTAATGTTGTCGAGGCTAAGGTCGTGCCCTGCATTGAGGCCAAGCTCCATTTCGTGTGCCATTTTGGCTGCTTCGACAAAAGGGGCAATGCCACCCTCTTTGTTGCCTTTGGCAAATTCATCCGCAAAGCTTTCGGTATAAAGTTCGATTCGGTCGGTTCCGATCGCTGCGGCCCCTTTTACCATTTCCACATCTGGGTCTACAAATATGGAGGTGCGAATGCCGTTTTCCTTAAAGGTCTTGATCACATCCACTAAAAAGTCCTTGTGCTTAATGGTGTCCCAGCCAGCGTTTGATGTAATGGCGTCCACCGCATCGGGCACCAAGGTTACCTGGGTGGGCTTTACCTCGAGCACTAGGTCTATGAATTTTGGAACAGGGTTTCCTTCAATATTGAATTCCGTGGCCACCACTTTTTTGAGGTCCCTGGCATCTTGGTAGCGTATGTGCCTTTCGTCCGGGCGGGGGTGAATGGTGATGCCCTCCGCACCAAAGCCTTCGATGTCCTTGGTGGAGGTGATCAGGTTGGGTACATTGCCGCCCCTCGAATTTCGTAATGTTGCCAGTTTATTTATATTGACGCTCAACTTTGTCATATAGTTCTCTTTTTAGATTGTCAAAAATAAGAATTCGGCATGCCTTTTGCCATTTTAAATTAGTATTTTGCACCTAATAGAATTGTTATGTACATCCAAGACAAAATAATCAATACGGTTCCCATTTTTGAGGTTTCGGAAACTTTAAAGGACGTTATCAAGTTTTTTGAGGAGACTACCTATTCCCATGTGGGGGTTACCGAAAATGGGACTTATCTGGGCTTACTGTCCGAAAATGACCTTGCCTGTTTTGAACCTGAAAAGAAAGTAGATGATTTCAGATTTGAAATGGAGGACTTTTTTGTGGTAAAGGAAACCGCTTGGTTGGATGTGTTGGAAATGTTCTCTCGGAATGAAGCCAATATATTGCCTGTTTTGGATGAAGACCGCCTGATTATTGGATACTATGACCTTGAAGATGTGGTCGACGTATTTATAGATACCCCTTTCTTTAGGGAGCCAGGTGCCATTTTGGTGGTCTCCATCGGTATAAAGGATTACTCCTTTAGTGAGATTGCCCAAATTGTTGAAGGTAAT
Organism: uncultured Allomuricauda sp.; assembly: GCA_963677115.1. Taxonomy (GTDB): domain Bacteria; phylum Bacteroidota; class Bacteroidia; order Flavobacteriales; family Flavobacteriaceae; genus Flagellimonas. The sequence continues at coordinate 638,765 of OY781874.1, read as the reverse complement.
AATGCTCGTCTGTTGGGGGCGTTTATCACGGATTCTCAGAACGATATCGTCGAGATTACCTTGAAGGTGGGAACGCAGAGTTTGAATGAAGTGGCCCAAACCTTTAGGAGGTACAACTACACCATTGTGTACGGGAACAGCGACGACCAATTTTTGGAGGATTTAAAACAGCGTTCCGACTATCTGGAAAAATATCTTAACGTTTAGTATGAAGGTAGCCATATACGGTCAAACTTTTCATAAAGAAGACCGGCTTTGTGTAGAGGAACTTTTGGATGAACTGAAGAAGCGGGAGGCAGTGATTTATGTGGAGGAAAACTTCAATAGACTCGTGGCCACCATCACCAAGGAACAGGTTAAGGGAACCTTTGACCAATCCAAAGGATTGGATTCCTCTTTTGATATGTTCGTGAGCTTTGGTGGGGATGGAACTATGTTGCGCGCCGTTACCTATATAAAGGACTATGGAATTCCCATTGTGGGGGTCAATACCGGGCGATTGGGTTTTCTGTCCACTTTTAAAAAAGAAAATGTCCGTAAGCTTGTTACAGAGTTCGAAGCTGGGCACTATGCCGTTGAGGAGCGTAGTCTGGTAGAAGTAGAGCTCAATTCGGAACTAGAGGAGTTCAACGGTCTCAATTTTGCATTGAACGAAATTACAGTCAGCCGTAAGGATACCACTTCCATGATCACCGTAGAAACTTGGTTGGACGATGAGTATTTGACCTCTTACTGGTCGGACGGATTGATTATTTCCACGCCGACGGGCTCCACCGGCTATTCTTTGAGTTGTGGTGGTCCGGTAATCGCGCCATCTGCAAAATCATTGGTGCTCACGCCCATTGCACCGCACAATCTTAACGCACGTCCGCTCGTAATTTCCGATACCACGCAGATCAGATTGAAGGTTTCAGGAAGGGAAGAGACGCATTTGGTTTCTTTGGACTCCCGTATTGCCGACATTTCCAATGGTAAGGAAATCCGCATCAAAAAAGCAGACTTCACCATCAAAATGATCGAGTACAAATCCGAAAGTTTTCTGAAAACATTGCGCAACAAATTGCTTTGGGGGGAAGATAGACGGAATTGATACCATCAAAAACAATAAAAGAAGCGAAAAACTGTTTTACAAGGGAAAGCAATATTAAACATTTGTCTATAGACCTTCCTTTACTCTTAACTCTAGTAACTTTTTGGATAATATGCGGATAGTTTTGGCTGTTTTTCTATGCTGTGTGATGAAGATGGGCGCACAGACGTACGAGATAGGAGTATTTGCCGGTGGCGCCAATATGATAGGCGATGTAGGGCGGACCAATTACATATTGCCCTCTGGTCCTGCCTTTGGCGGTATATTCAAATGGAATGCGGGAAAACGCTACGCTTGGAGGGCCAGTGTCCTCTATGGGGAAGTGACCGCTGATGATAACAAGTCGCACATGCAGTCCAGACAGCAAAGGGGATATAAGGTGGATAATTCCATTTTCGAGTTCTCCGCCGGACTCGAAATCAACTTTGTTGAATACAATCTACATAAGCTCGGACCTGCCTTCACACCTTACCTGTACACGGGTGTGACCTACTTTAGATACGATTTTAATTATATTGATGCCCTTCAGATGCAGGATATTAACCAAAAAGACGGTAGTTTTGCAATTCCAATGACGGTTGGGGCTAAGTATCGTTTAAATCAATTCCTGATTCTTGGAGCCGAAATTGGGGCCAGATATACTTTTACGGACAATTTGGACGCAAGTAACCCTGAAGGTTCCAATTTTGAGCAATTCCGATTCGGGAATATATTGAGCGACGACTGGTACGTTTTTACAGGCTTTACTTTAACGTATACCTTTGGACGTAAGCCTTGCCAGGATTGTTTTCAATAAAATGCATACACTAGAGGACGTAGACAAAGAAAAACTACCGCAACACGTGGCCATTATTATGGATGGTAACGGTAGGTGGGCAAAACAACGAGGGAAGCTCCGTATGTTCGGGCACGAGAACGGTGTGGAGTCCGTGAACCAAGCCGTGGAGAACTGTGCAAAGCTCGAGATCCCCTTTTTGACCCTTTATGCCTTTTCCACAGAAAACTGGAACCGGCCCAAGACCGAGGTGGATACCTTGATGAGGCTCTTGGTCAACGCTCTTAAAAGAGAGTTGAAGACCTTGAACAAACATAATATCAGGTTAAAGGCCATTGGAAAAATCGATACACTGCCCAAAAAAGTCTACAGAGAACTTGCCGAGGTAATGTCCAAAACCGAAAATAATTCGGGGATGACCCTTACGCTGGCATTGAGCTATGGCTCGCGGGAGGAGATAAAAACAGCCGTCCAGGAGATTGCTGTCAAAGTTAAAAATAACATAATTTCCCCCGAAAATATTGACGAAACAGTTATAAATACACATCTTTACGCGCACTTTTTGCCTGATGTAGACCTACTTATACGCACCAGTGGCGAATGTAGGATAAGTAATTTTTTACTTTGGCAGATAGCATACGCCGAATTATATTTTATTGATGTATTTTGGCCCGACTTTAGAGAGCACCATTTGGTAGAGGCCATATTAAGTTATCAAAATAGAGAACGACGATTTGGAAAAACGAGCGAACAACTTAACTGAGGGTATCAAAAACATCATCCTTTCAACCCTTATTATCCCACTATTTTTATTTTCAGCCCACAGTATTGCGCAGGAGACCGATTTTGAAGAAGGCAAGCAGTACATATTGGGAGGGTTGAGCGTAACCGGCTTACAGAGCTACAACGAGCAGACCGTGCAAAGTTACACAGGTTTGCGCGTGGGGCAGCCCATAAAGGTTCCTGGGGATGAAATAAGCGCAGTGATCAAAAAGCTCTGGAACTTGGACCTGTTCAGCAATGTTGAAATGTTCTATACCAAAGTCGAAGGCGACAAGATATTCTTGGAACTGAGCATTACCGAACGTCCTACCTTGAACAATGTAACGGTTTATGGCATAAAAAAACGTAAGGTCGAAGATATTATAGACGACACCGACCTTAAGAAGGGAAAGAAAATCACGGAGAGCTTAATTGCCAATACAAAGAACTACCTTCAGAACAAGTATAGGAAGCAAGGGTTTCTTAATGCCAAGGTAAGTATTGCCACAACTGCCGATACCACTGGGACCAATGTTCAGAACATGGTCATCAATGTGAACAAGGGCGATAAGGTGAAAATCAAGGATATTACTTTCGTCGGTAACGAAAAACTATCGGACAAAAGGCTCAGGAAATCTCTTAAGAAAACAAAAAAGAAAAAGTTTTATCGTTTCTGGAAAAAATCGAAATACATAGAAGCGGACTACGAGGAAGATCTGGATAACCTTATCGATACCTATGCCGAAAGAGGATACAGGGATGCCCGTGTTGTATCGGATACCTTTGTAAAACTCGACGAGAAGAACATCGAGCTCACCATCAAAGTTGAAGAAGGCGATAAATATTATTTCGGTGAAATTGATTTTGTGGGTAACTCCGTATATACGGATAGAATGTTGAGCCAAGTGCTTGGAATCAAAAAAGGAGACACCTATAACGGGGTAATGTTGAAAAAACGTATTGCAGATGATTCTGACCCGGATGCGGCCGATTTAACAAACTTATACCAAAACAACGGGTATTTGTTCTCCAGTATCAACCCCGTTGAGGTTTCAGCGGTCAACGATACCATCGATTTTGAAATACGGATCATTGAAGGTAAAGAAACTTTCTTGGACCATGTAACTGTTACAGGTAACGACAAGACCAATGATCATGTAATTTTTAGGGAAATAAGAACGCAGCCAGGTCAAAAATATAGCAAGTCCAACATCGTAAGAACGATCAGGGAATTGGGGCAACTTGGATTTTTCGATGCAGAGCAGATTGTTCCTGATATTCAAAACCCGGACCCCAATGCCGGCACAGTGGATGTGAACTATAGCTTGGTGGAATCAGGTTCCAGCCAGATTGAGCTCCAAGGTGGTTTTGGTGGTGGAGGTTTCATCGGTACGTTGGGACTCTCTTTCAGTAACTTCTCTTTAAAGAACATTTTCAATAAAGAAGCGTATAAACCGGTGCCCATGGGGGATGGACAAACCTTTGCCTTGCGTTTGCAGGCCAGTAGGACTTTCCGTGTGTACAGTTTGAATTTCTCCGAACCATGGTTGGGCGGGAAAAAGCCGGTAAGGTTTAATATGTCGCTTTCCAGAACACAACAGTTTGCTACGGGGTACGACCAAAATGGTAGATTGGATGTACAGAAGGACCGAGGTTTCTCCATAACGGGAATCTCTGCCGGCTTGGCAAAAAGGGTACAATGGCCAGATGACTTTTTTACAATTTCCCATTCCTTGGGTTATCAATACTATAAGTTCGATGATTATGATTTGGGGCTATTTAACTTCGGTAACGGTAGTTCAAATTCATTGACATACACTTTTGGTATTTCCAGAAGTTCCCAAGGTCCCAGTAGAATTTTCCCCATGACGGGTTCCAACTTTGAGCTTACGGCAAAATTTACACCGCCATATTCGCTCTTTGGCAGCAAAGATTTTAAATCTTTAAAAAACCGTAGAAAAGAGTTGACGGATATCTCTCTGGAAAGACCTTTGACCACCTTGGAGGCCAATGAAATAAGGGAGATAGAAAAGGAGCGCTTTAGGTGGTTGGAGTTCTATAAGGTGAAGTTTAAAGGAGATTGGTACACCAATATTGTGGATAAACTGGTATTGCGTACCAATGCCGAATTTGGATTCCTGGGTTCTTATAATAATGATATAGGGGATGTGCCTTTTGAACGTTTTTATGTCGGAGGCGATGGTCTAGGAAACTTTAGTTTGGACGGTCGGGATGTGGTGCAGCTAAGAGGTTACGAGAACAGCTCGTTGGCCTTTTCGGTATATAACCCGATTAGACAGAGAGCGCAGCAAGAAGGTGGGGTCATCTACAACAAGTATTCCATGGAACTTCGATATCCTTTGACCTTAAAACCATCAGCGTCCATTTATGTGCAAACGTTTTTGGAAGCGGGTAACGCGTTCAATAATTTCCAAGACCTAAACCCATTTGACTTGAAAAGGTCGGCAGGTGCCGGTCTACGGATATTTATGCCAGCCTTCGGTCTTTTGGGAATTGATTTTGGATATGGATTTGATGCAGATAACGTTAGGCCGAATGCAGGACCTAGTGGTTGGCAGACACACTTTATCATTGGACAACAATTTTAATGATTTTAATCCGTTTGAGTTTAAAAGATCTGCCGGAGTGGGGCTACGTATTTTGGCCGGTATCTATACTCTCTGGAATCAATTCTGATGAAAGCTAAAGCTAATGGCAAAATCAGGATTCAATAAGGGGCAAGTCATCGGTAAACGAACTTCATCATCGGGCAGCAGTTTTAATTTATGAAAAACGTGTGGTTCTTATTTTTCAAATAGTTCATTTTGAGTAAATTAGTAATTTTGGCACGATATTTTCAATGTAAAATGCGGAATCAAAGATGAATACCAAAGTTCTTTTAACATTAGTCGTTTTATTGACATCCTTTTATGGGTTTTCCCAACGGGGAGTCCGCATAGGTTATGTGGATATGGAATATATCCTCGAAAATGTGGAGGAGTATCGGGATGCCACCAAGCAATTGAACGATAAGGTACAAAAGTGGAAGCAGGAAATCGAAATCAAGCAAAGCGTTGTCGAACAAATGAAAAAAGATTTGATGGCGGAAAAAGTACTTTTGACGGACGAACTGATTTTGGAGCGGGAAGAAGAAATACAGCTTTTGGAAAAGGAAATGCTGGATTACCAACAAGACCGTTTTGGACCGCAAGGAGATTTGGTCCTTCAAAAACAATTGTTGATTCAGCCGATTCAGGACCAAGTTTTCAACGAAGTACAAAAAATCGGAGCCAATAAAAGATACGATTTTATTTTTGATAAATCCGCAGATGTTGTAATGTTGTACTCCGAAAAAAGACACGACATAAGTGACTTGGTTTTAAGGGAGATAGGACGCACAAGAAAAATAAGTGCCTCCAACAAAAAACAGGAGGAACAAAACCGTTTGGAACAGTTCCAAGAGGAGGAGGACCAAATAAGCGATGCGCTCCGGGAAAGACAGGAGCAAGCAGAAGAGGCCCTTGAAGAAAGAGAGAAGGCCGCTGATGAGCGAAGAGCTGAAAAGTTAAAAGAAAGGGAAGAACGCAAGAAAGCGTACGAAGAACGAAGAAGAAAATTATTGGAAGAGCGCGAAGCCCAGCGAAAAGCCAAATTGGAAGAGCGAAAAAAAGCGCAAGAACAACAAAAGGATTCAATAGGATAGAGTATATTGAAACACTAAATTTAAAGTCAAAAAAGTAACGTTGAGAATCATGAAAAATGTAAAAAGAATCGCTGTAGCCCTAGTATTGTTTGTTGCGGCTACTGGTTTTGTAAACGCTCAGAGCAAGATTGCACACATCAATGTACAGCAATTATTGTCTGATATGCCGGAGATGAAGGCTGCACAAGCTGAATTGAAGAAATTACAAGAAACTTACAGAGCCGATATCCAAAGCTCTATGACCGAGCTTCAAAACAAGTATACACAATACGAAAACGAAGCTACATCAAAAACAAGGGAAGAAAACGAGCAAAGAGCTGTTGAACTACAAGGTTTCCAGCAAAATATCCAAGAGGCTGAACAAGCTGCGATGCAGGAAATGCAAAAAAAGCAGCAAGAACTGTTCGCTCCAATCTCCGATAAGGCAAAAGCAGCTATCGAGAAAGTGGCAGCTGCAAAGGGTTACGATTACGTAATCGATGCCAGTCCAGGATTAAGCTTGATCGTATCCAAAGGTCCAGACCTTTTGGCCGATGTAAAGAAAGAACTAGGTTTCTAAACCTTAGTTTCAACAATACTGAAAAACCGCTTTTTTTAAAGCGGTTTTTTTATGCCATAAAAATTTAAGCCATTATTTTTAAGCATGCCAAAACCGATAGGAATTTTTGACTCAGGGGTGGGCGGCACCTCTATTTGGAAAGAGGTGGCCAAGATGCTTCCCAACGAAAACACCATCTATTTGGCAGATAGTGCCAATGCCCCTTATGGCGAAAAGTCAAAAGAAGAGATTTTAAGGCTCAGTATAAAGAATACGGAGTATTTGCTCAATGCCGGGAGTAAGCTCATTGTGGTGGCCTGTAACACCGCTACAACAAATGCCATCGACTATCTGCGTGCCCATTATTCAGTTCCGTTTATTGGTATTGAGCCGGCCATCAAACCTGCGGCACTTCATACCAAAACAAAAAAGGTAGGAGTATTGGCCACCAAGGGAACGCTCTCCAGTAGTTTGTTCCATAATACCTCCAAACTCTTCGGCGAAGGCATCACTGTCTTGGAGCAGGAGGGCAAGGGATTGGTGGAGCTTGTTGAAGCGGGCAAAATTGATTCCCCGGAGATGAGAAGCCTATTGGCGACCTTCCTGAATCCGATGCTCAAAAAGAATATGGATTGTTTGGTACTCGGGTGTACACACTATCCCTATCTTATTCCGGTGTTAAAGGAAATATTGCCCAATAATATCAATATTATAGATTCGGGGGAAGCCGTGGCGCGTCAAACCAAAACGGTTTTGGAACAGAACAGCTTACTATCGGACAGTGAAAATAGACCCTATCACATCTTTTATACCAATGCAGATGTAATGGTGTTGAAAGATTTGGTCGACGACCCGACTGCTCAGGTATCTTCCATGGATTTTTAAAATCCTATTTCCTTTTGTAGGTGAGGTAGGTAAAACTGTACTTGTGCCTATCATCCTTGGGATGATTTTCTTCCTTGACCAACTCCCATTGCTCACCATCAATTTCAGGAAAAAAGGCATCCGCCTCAAAAGTACCGTGAACCCTTGTCAGTTCGATTTGGGTGGCACGGTCCATGGACTGTTTGTAAATTTCACCTCCCCCAATGATAAAGGCAGTTTCGTTGTCATTGACCAAGGCAATGGCATCCGCTAAAGAATGGACAATGGTACAGGGGAACTTTGGTGTATAATCTTCGTCCCGTGTAATGGCTATGTGGGTTCGGTTGGGCAATGGTTTGGGAAAGCTCTCCAAGGTCTTTCTGCCCATAATTATCTTGTGTCCCGAAGTCAGGTTTTTAAAACGCTTAAAATCGTCCGGTAAATGCCATACCAAATCGTTGTCCTTGCCAAGGGCATTGTTTTCGGCGGCCGCCGCAATAATGATCAATTTTCTCATTGATCTTTTTTTTTATTGATCTTGGAAAGGGGAAAGTCTGTTTCTATTTCCTTTTGGATCTCGCCGATACGTTCTTTTTGTAGCTTTACCAATCGCTCACGTTGCTGGCGTTCCCAATTTTGCCCCATGAATTTATGGGTCACAAAAACATTGAAAACATGCAGGGCCAAGAAAAGGGCCCAAGCAAGTACGATCCAAATGGACCAATCGTAAGTCTCTCCGTACTTGAGTACTTTGTTGGCAAGAATCAAAAAAATACTTCCGATCAAGAAAATTACAAAATGGGAGAACAATCGTTTCTTTTGTTTGATGCGCTTATGGGCATTCTCCAAAAGTTCGTGTTGCTCTAAATCTATTTCTGACTTGTTCTTTTTACCGAATGACAACATGGAATGGCTATCTTTATCAACAAAGATAACTGAATTGTATCCAAAAATCCCGACATGCAAAACCTAAGAAAAAAATTCCCAGTTCTTAATCAATGTATATATGCCAATACCGCTTCTGCAGGGCTGTTAAGCGAAGATTTAATGGAATGGCGTCAAGGGCACGACCTAGATTACCTAATTGGTGGTAGCCAAATGAAGTTGAAAGGCTTTGCACATATGCCTGAAATCAAGAAAACCCTTGCAAAATTTTTCAATTGCAAACCTGAAAATGTGGCGTTGACCCCGAATTTTAGTTTGGGATTTAATTTGTTGTTGGAAGGTTTGCCCAAGGATAAAAAAGTGTTGCTGGTCAATAAAGATTATCCGAGTGTCAATTGGCCGTTCGAGACCCGAAATTTTGAGCGGGATTATGTAGATGCTGATGAGCATATGGAAGAAAACATACGTGCCAGAGTAAAAAAAGGAGATATTGATGTTCTTGCACTCAGTTTGGTACAATGGGTGAATGGGGTCCGCATTGATTTTGATTTCCTGAAAGATTTGAAAAAGGAGTTTCCTAACCTGATTATTCTTGCAGATGGCACGCAATATTGCGGTACCGAACCATTTGATTTTGAGACATCGGGAATTGATATTTTGGGAACCAGTGCCTACAAATGGATGCTTGCAGGGTATGGGAACGGCTTTTTTTTGGTGAAGGATGCGGTGATGGACCAATTTGAGCTTCGAGGTATAGGAAATGGATCCGTAAACAACGATGCTTCCAAACGAGACAGCATTACCTTTTGCAAGTTCTTGGAGCCTGGGCACCTGGATTCTTTAAACTTCGGAAGCTTGGAGTTCGCTGTTAAATTTTTGGACGAAATAGGTTTGGAAAATGTGCAGGCACACTTGCAAAAACTATCCAAAAAGGCCATATCAACTTTTTCCGAGCTCGATTTGTTGCAGCCCGCCATCACCAAAAGAAAACAGCACAGTACCATATTCAATGTAAAGGGCGACGAGAAACTCTTCAATAAACTAACCGAAGAAAATATAGTGGCCTCACCACGGGGCGGAGGCATTCGATTGAGCTTTCATTTTTACAATACGGAAGAGGAAATAGATGTTGTCGGTACACTTCTAAAGCGCTGGACATCAAAATAATAATTGATAAAAAATACTGATTTTATTTGCTAAAAGTGATCTTGTCGTTAGGTGGATTTTATCAAATTGATAAATCGATTATAACTAATTGTAAATAAAGGGTTTTATGTTTTGCTTTGTGCTGGAATTTAAATTTTTGGTACCATGGCAATAAAAAAACAATACCTAAAGAGCAAGCCTGTTTGCAAAGTAACTTTTACGGTTCCTGCAGATGAGGCGGAAAAAGTTGCAGTAGTTGGCGATTTCAATAAATGGAATCCCAAAAAGAGCGGCTTAAAGAAATTAAAGAACGGAACCTTTAAGGGAACCTTCGAACTACCTGTGGAGAACAGCTACGAGTTTAGATATCTGATTGACGGTAACTATACCAATGATGGTGAGGCCGATCGTTACCAATGGAACGATTACGCAGGCACCGAGAATGCCGTATTGGAAGTGTAAATGATTTTTGCCACCATCCGATACCCACACCGATGGTGGCTTTTTCTTTTTTAATTAGCAGTAGGTCTGGCTATTTTTTAAAAATAGCGGTGTCGATTTCATCAAAAGAGGTGATTATATCATAATTCCATCTACTGTAATCATTTTCGGCCGAGTCCACGATAATGATTTTTTTTGCCTTGGAATTTTCAGCTGCCAATATTCCTGAGGTCGAATCTTCAAAAATCAATGCTTCACTGGCGTTGATTTTTAAAACATCCATGGCTTTTAAAAAGATTTCGGGATCGGGTTTGCTTTTTATTTTTCCGTTGCTATAAACGATCCGGTCCAAGTCAAAATATTTTTCCAGCTCCAAGTATTCAAAATAGAACAGCAGATTGTATAGGTCGGAAGCCGTTGCAATGGTAAATGGGATTTGGTTTTTGTCCAGATATTCCAAAAAGTCCAAAACTCCCGGTGCCAACTCCATTTTTTCTTTTAAACAGAGTGACTGGTAGATGTCCTCTTTTTCTATGCTTAAAGTTTTTATGTCGTTTTTTGATAAATCCCTGGAAAAAAGATTGGACATAATTTCGGCATTGTTTTTACCGTGGATTTTATAGTTTTTTTCTTCGTCCGTAAGTGCAAAGGAATGCCTCTCCAAAAAAATGTCCCAAGCCTGATTGTGCAAGTGGGTGTCAAAAAATAGGGTGCCGTTAAAATCAAATATTACACCTTTTATCTCCATAAAGTTCAAATTTGTTCAATTATCAACCCTCCAAGCCAAGGCGCGTTTGGGCTATTTCGTCCAGTAATCCACAACCGTTACATCGGCAATATGCGGGCCTGCAATGTCGCCAAAAGCCAGGTGGTCGGGGTGGGTAAGGTAAGTATCGCGATCAGCCTCGCTGTCAAAAGTCAAAAAGAAACAATGGGTAAGTCCCTTGTTCAAATTCTCCGGGCTGTTGTTCGTGCCCCATTCGTAGCCTTTAATTTCAGAAATTTTGGAAGGCAATGCGTTGAATGCCTCTTCCACTTGTTTGATCTCCTCTTCGGAGGAAGTGTCTTTAAATTTGAACAATACCACGTGGCGTAATTGCGGGCCTTTCACTTCTTCGGATCTTTCTGAAGTTGAGGTCTCTTTTTCAGTTTCCTCTTTTTTGGGTTCTTCGCCACAACTGGCAAATAATAGTGCGGCAAAAAGGGTGATAGCGGTTGTTTTCATTGAAGTGTACTTTTATAATGATTTATAGGTTGTAATAGTTTTAGGTGCATGTTAGGTGGATTGTGCAATACAAATTTATGGTATTGATATTTTAGAACATGTGCTTTATGCTGAAATAAAAAAATGGAGCAGTCATAATTTGTTATGACGATTTACCTGTTCGGGTTGATTACATTTGAATCATGACCAAAAGTGAGAGAAAATTTTCTGAATTGTTTGAAGATGCCTATGCTTCCCCCGACGAACTGGCCGAAGTTTTGGATTTGGGCGTTGAAATACTTTTTTATGTGGAGGAAGGGGGCTTTTCTCGAAAGGAAATTCAAGATGTGGCTGCCGCTTTGAGACTAATTAGTGGAATTTTAATCAAGGAGAAGTTTTAATTACCTTATTTTTTTAAAAAGATTAATTTCCTGTTCTGTTTTTTCTCGCCATAACATTTTAGTTTTTTCAATATATCCTACTGTGCTTCCAATCCTAAAAATTGGTCCATCTGAATTATGTCCCGTTACTTTCAATTTAATTAATTTATCAAATTTCAAGTTTTGATTAACAGAGTTTGGATGGAAAGCCATATTACAAAATCTTTCATTTGATAAAAAACTAGGATATATGATAAAATCCCTCCACATTTGACCATATAAATATTCCCAACTAATCATTGAAGTGAGATAATAAGGTTTTTGTTCGCTCCGAAATTTTTCTGCAATGAATCTATAAAGAGCTAAGATATGATTAGACTTATCTCCAACTCTACTGGGTAATGAATTAATGGTTTGTTCAAATACCTCTTTAGCCATATTACTCCAAATGTTTTGTGCATTTAAATCGGGAGGCAGAAGGTTTCCTACTTTTATTCTATTTTTTGCAATTCCTTTCCAAACACTTAAATAGATTTCATCATCTTTTTCTGGTTTACATTCTCTAATAGCAGCATCCGCTTCATTGGAACAGTAGAATACACTTTTACCTTTTAGATTTGCTCTGCCATTGTTAAAACAGGCCTTAGGAGGAGGGTATGAATATGTTTGTGCTAATGTTATATCTTCATCAAACCTATTAATGTTTTTACGTACCCTAAAAAAACTATGATAATTAAATTGCTCAGGCTCCATCCATCCAATACTGCCAGGGATGGTTCTGGCCAAATCATAAATTTTATCTAACCTTTGCTCAAAATTAAGCTGGCTTAAATTTAATTTTCCAAGTTTTGATAAATCTGCCTTATATTGACTTAAACAGGGAAATGATTCCAAATCTTGTGATGTAATCTGTTCTAGCTCATCCATATTACATTCATAATTTGTGGAAATTTACCTTTCGATACAAATTTAAAATTTAAACAGCAACCACCCCCTTAATATGCGGATGCGGGTCGTAGTTCAATAGCTCAAAATCGTCAAAGGTAAAGTCAAAAATGTCCTTTACTTCGGGGTTCAGTTGCATAGTGGGCAAGGGTCGAGGGTCCCGGCTCAATTGCAGCTCCACCTGCTCCATATGGTTGTTGTAAATGTGCGCGTCACCAAAGGTGTGGATAAAATCCCCTGGCTGGTAGCCACATACTTGCGCCATCATCATGGTAAACAGCGCATAGGAGGCAATATTAAAAGGCACCCCCAAAAAGATGTCTGCACTGCGTTGGTACAACTGGCAAGAAAGCTTGCCATCCGCCACATAAAACTGGAAAAAGGCATGGCAGGGCGGGAGCGCGGCCTTTCCGTTGGCCACATTTTCCGAAAAAGATACCGAAGTGTCCGGCATTACGCTGGGGTTCCAAGCGGAAACCAGCATTCTGCGGCTATTGGGATTGTTTTTCAAAGTCTCTACCACTTCTTTGATCTGGTCGATTTCCTCGCTGTTCCAATTGCGCCATTGGTGCCCGTAGACAGGGCCAAGGTCACCGTTTTCATCAGCCCACTCGTTCCAGATACGCACGCCGTTCTCTTGCAGATAGGCCACATTGGTGTCCCCTTTTAAAAACCATAACAATTCATGGACAATGGATTTTAGGTGCAATTTTTTGGTGGTCACCATAGGAAAGCCCTCGGAGAGGTCGAACCGCATTTGATAGCCAAAAACGCTCAAGGTTCCTGTTCCTGTGCGGTCCCCTTTTTGGTTTCCGTGGTCCAATACGTGTTTTAGAAGGTCGTGGTACTGTTTCATGCTGCCTGTTCCGTTACTAATGTCATTTCGAACGAATCAAATGAGGAGAAATCCAAGAATATCTCGACTGCGCTCGATATGACGAAAAATCAATCCATCGAAATTACTTCAATAATCAAATTTTTGAAATAGAAAATGGAAAGACTTATAAAAACTTTATTAACGTTGAAGTGTTACCCCAAAATCATTCCAGCGATGGTAGCCGACAGCAATGATGCCAGAGACCCGCCCAAAACAGCTTTCATTCCAAAAGAGGACAACACCTTGCGTTGACCAGGGGCCAAAGAGCCGATTCCACCAATCTGAATGCCGATGGAAGCGAAGTTGGCAAAGCCACAAAGCATATAGGTTGCCATGATTACGGATTTGTTGTAGGTAAAGTGTACTCCACTGGCCACATTCTTAAGGTCCGCCAATTGAATGTACCCGACAAATTCACTTGCGGCCAATTTTATTCCAAGCAATTGCCCCATAAGCATAATATCCTCGTTGGCGACACCAATGAGCCACATAAGGGGGGCGAAGACGGTACCGAGAATGGATTCCAAAGAAAAGCTTTCATACGGGGAGTTGGCGGCTATCCAGCCATTGAACGTGGTCACATCACCGATCCATCCCAAAATGCCATTCATCATGGCGATAAAGGCCACAAATACCAAAAGCATGGCCCCAACATTCAGGGCGAGTTTTAGGCCTTCTGTTGTACCGTTTGCAATGGCATCCAAAATGTTGGCGCCTATTTTTTCGGAAGAAACTTCAACCTCGGTGTTCACTTTTTCCGTTTGGGGATATAATATTTTTGATATAACAATGGCACCAGGCGCTGCCATTACCGACGCTGCCAAAAGGTGTTTGGCGAATACCAAGCGAAGTTCGGGGTCATCTCCCCCTAAAAATCCAATATAGGCAGCCAAAACAGCTCCCGCCACGGTGGCCATTCCACCGATCATGACCAAAAGGATCTCGGACTTGTTCATTTTTTCCAGATAGGCCTTGATCAACAAAGGTGCCTCGGTCTGACCCAAAAAGATATTGCCCGCCACTGAAAGACTCTCCGCTCCCGAGATGCCCAAACTTTTGGAAAGCAACCATGCCATCCATTTTACCACTACCTGAATCACTCCTAAATAATAAAGTACGGAGGTCAAGGCGGAGAAGAATATGATAGTGGGCAATACTTGAAAGGCAAAAATATAACCGAAGGTGTCCATGTCCACCACTAGACCTTCAAACAGGAACTGGCTACCTGCACGGGTAAAATCCAGAATACTGACAAAAATACCGCCTACTTTTTCAAATATATATTGTACAAAGGGAACTTTTAGTACCCCAATGGCTATTAAAATCTGTAATGATAAACCGATTCCGACCGTTTTCCAATTGATGGCTTTTCTGTTGGAGCTGAACAAAAATGATATCAGAATTAGAACGGCCATTCCCAACGCCCCACGAAGCAAAGTGGTGATGGTAAAACCTTGATTGGGAATGATCTCTACAGTTTCCTGTACGGCAATGTTCTCCGTAATGGCGGAGCCAATGGCAACATTAAGGGAATCTGCGGGCAACGAATTTTGGCCGAAAGCGACCGAACAAAGGAGTAAAAGTATCAGTAAACTTTGGGTCTTTTTCGCCATGTATGTTGGTCGTTTATTTGCGCTTGGAAATTTCATCCCTCAATTTAGCAGCTTTTTCGTAGTCTTCGCTGGCCACTGCATTATCCAATTCTTTGTGGAGTTCTTGTAGGGACATTTCTCTGTATCCGTGGGTATCGGAACCGGATTCCAGCTCCACGGCTTCTCCTTCTTGAAGGATTTCATCAACCATAATGCTGTCGTCCTCGTCCTCTTCTTTCTCTTTGGCAGAGAATTTTAAAAAGATTCCGGCTTTGTCCAAAATGGTCTTGTACGTAAAAATGGGGGCGTTGAACCGCAGTGCAAGTGCAATCGCATCACTGGTGCGGGCATCGATGATTTCCTCATCGTTATCGCGCTCACAGATAATGCTGGAATAGAAAACCCCGTCCACCAATTTATGGATAATCACCTGCTTGACCACAATTTTAAACCTGTCGGCAAAGTTCTTGAACAGATCATGGGTCAAGGGCCTGGGCGGTTTTATCTCTTTTTCCAAAGCAATGGCGATGGATTGTGCTTCAAATGCGCCTATAACAATGGGAAGTTTACGGTCTCCCTCCTCTTCATTTAAAATAAGGGCGTACGCGCCATTTTGTGTTTGGCTGTATGAAATCCCCTTTATTTTTAATCGTACTAAACTCATATATCTCCTCCTAAAGCAAAGGGGCCGTCCAAATAAGTGGCTTTACCAGTTATCTGAACAGCCCCTTGCAATGGGCAAATTAACAAAATTTAAGTGTTTTGGGCTTTAAATTCTTTTAATTTTTCGATGAGTTCGGGCACTACCTCGAAGGCATCCCCGACTATTCCGTAATCGGCAGCCTTAAAGAAAGGTGCTTCTGGGTCGTTATTGATGACCACTTTTACTTTGGAGGCATTGATGCCCGCCAAATGTTGAATGGCTCCGGAAATTCCGATAGCTATATAAAGATTACTGGCCACGGGCTTACCGGTTTGACCAACGTGCTCGCTGTGCGGGCGCCATCCCATATCCGAAACAGGTTTGGAACATGCGGTCGCTGCACCCAAAACGTCGGCCAATTCTTCTACCATGCCCCAATTCTCTGGTCCTTTTAGTCCTCGACCGCCAGATACGACGATATCGGCATCGGCGATGGTGGCTTTTCCGACCACTCGATCTACATCCACCGATTTAACGGCAAATGCATCATTCGCCAAAGAGGGGGCAAAATCTTCCACGGAAGCGGAGACACTGTTTTCGACCACGCCAAAGGCATTGCTGGAAACCCCGATGATTTTAATATCTGACGAAATTTCGGTCATGGCGAACCCTTTGTTGCTGAAAGCCGTTCTTTTTACCACAAATGGTGAAGTGCTTTCGGGGGCTGCTACTACATTGGGGGCATATCCAGCAGATAATTTAGCCGATAAAATTGGGGCCAAATATTTGCTGTCTGCGCTGGAACTCAATATAATCACTTTGGCATCCTCTGCTTTTGCAGCTTGTTCCAATACATCTGCATAAGCCTTGGCGTTAAAGGTTTTTAAGGAATCATCCGATACCTTTAAAACTTTGGAAACCCCGTAGGTTCCCAATGAGGCATCGTCTTCTGCGTTAAAAGAAACTGCTGTTACGGTTGTGCCTAAGTCTTGGGCCACTTTATGTGCATAAGAGGCCGCTTCGAAGGCGTTTTTTTTGAATTTTCCCTTTAGGGATTCTGTATATACTAATACTGACATAATTTCTTAATCTTGTTTAGATAACTTTTGCTTCGTTGTGCAGTAGTTCGACCAATTCTCCCACGTTGCCGGCATCGACCAATTTAATGGGTCCTTTGGCGGCGGGTTTTTCAAATTTTTGGTCCTGGGTAAGCTGTGTAGCATCAACAGGTTCCACCACGTTCAATGCTTTTTTTCGTGCCATCATAATACCTCTCATATTCGGGATTCGAAGGTCGCTTTCCTCTACCAACCCTTTTTGTCCACCGATCACCAATGGGAGCGAAGTGCTTATCTTCTCTTTTCCGCCATCGATTTCACGAACTGCTGTTGCCGTATCTCCTTCAATTTCAAGACCGATACAAGTGTTCACAAAGTTCATATCCAATAAGGTGGCGAGTATTCCGGGAACCATTCCTCCATTGTAGTCGATAGATTCCCGTCCTGCGATGACGAGATCATATTCCCCATTTTTGACCACTTCCGCCAATTGCTGGGCCACAAAAAAACCATCCTTGGGTTCTGCATCCACTCGAATGGCCTCATCGGCCCCTATAGCCAATGCTTTTCTGATCGTGGGCTCGGTTTGGGCACCTCCTACAGTGACCACATGAACCGCGGCTCCTTGCTTTTCTTTGAACCACATGGCACGTGTGAGGCCAAACTCATCATTAGGATTAATAACAAATTGAACCCCGTTTGTGTCAAACTTGGTATCACCTTCCGTAAAATTGATTTTGGAAGTAGTATCAGGTACGTTGCTAATGCAAACTAAAATCTTCATATATACTTTAGGTTTATCTGCTCAAATATAATTATAAAAATCCGAAATTTATTATGCATGCATAATAAATTTTGTTCTTTTTTTTGGATTTTGGTCAGGCGAGTTTCGGGTAGTTTTTGCTATTTTTGCTTGCGTTTTTAAGCAGACTATAAATATTTAGTACGATTCAATGAAAACATTACAGTTTAGGGAGGCAATAGCCGAGGCTATGTCCGAAGAAATGCGAAGAGATGATACCATTTATTTGATGGGCGAGGAGGTAGCCGAGTACAACGGTGCTTACAAGGCCTCCAAAGGCATGTTGGACGAGTTCGGACCGGAGCGTGTATTGGATACCCCGATTTCAGAACTTGGTTTTGCCGGTATCGGTGTTGGTTCTGCAATGAACGGCAACAGGCCCATTATAGAATTTATGACATTCAACTTCTCCTTGGTGGGAATTGACCAAATTATAAACAACGCTGCCAAGATCCGTCAGATGTCCGGAGGGCAGTTCAATTGTCCGATCGTATTTAGAGGTCCTACGGCTTCTGCGGGACAGTTGGCCGCAACGCACTCCCAAGCTTTTGAAAGCTGGTATGCCAATACTCCGGGACTCAAGGTAGTGGTTCCATCGAACCCTGCGGATGCCAAAGGTTTGTTGAAATCGGCCATCCGTGATGACGATCCCGTAATTTTCATGGAATCCGAGCAGATGTACGGTGATAAAGGTGAGGTGCCGGAAGGCGAATACACTATCCCATTAGGTGTTGCGGATATCAAAAGAGAGGGTACGGATGTGACCATTGTTTCTTTTGGTAAGATCATCAAAGAAGCTTACAAGGCTGCAGATGAATTGGAAAAAGAGGGTGTTAGCTGCGAAATCATCGATTTGAGAACAGTACGTCCTATGGATCATGATGCTATTCTTGCCTCAGTAAAGAAAACCAACAGAATGGTGATTTTGGAAGAGGCTTGGCCTTTTGGCAATGTGGCGACCGAAATTATTTATCATGTTCAGGACAAAGCATTCGACTATTTGGATGCACCTATCGTAAAACTGAACACGGCAGATACACCTGCACCTTATTCTCCAGTGCTATTGGCGGAGTGGTTGCCAAACCATGAAGACGTCATTAAAGCTGTTAAGAAAGTGTTATATAAGTAATAGAAAAATATTTTAAGGTATATTAGCCCCGTCAATTTTGTTGACGGGGCTATATTATTTAGGGAACATTTTTTTGATTAGAAATTACTTTGAACCAAATTTGACCTGAGTTGAATGGGAACTAGCAGTTGTGCTGTTCCAAAATGTTCCACATACCTGCCTATGAAAGGATTCTTTTCTGTTTTTTTCCTGTTTTTTATAGTTTGTGCAAGTGCGCAGACCAAAATAGAAGGCGTAGTTACCGATGATACCGGAATGCCTGTTGCTTTTGCCAATATTATTTTCGTAAACTCTTCCGAAGGAACCATTACCAACGACAACGGTCGGTTTTATATGGAATCCGATGAGACCTATAATGCTGTAAAGGTTTCTTTTATAGGGTATGAGACCAAGGAGATTGCCTTGGAGCAAAAGGTGAGCTATGGGATGCAAATCGTACTTACCGAATCTGCCGAACAGCTTCAAGAGGTAGTGGTGTACACGGGAAAGCAATCCAAAAAGAACAATCCTGCGATAGATATTTTGCGTAAAATTTGGGAAAAGAAACGGGAGAACGGAGTGCGCAAATTCAAGCAGTACCAATATGACAAATACGAAAAAATCGAGTTTGATCTCAATACCATAGATAGTGCTTTGATCAAAAGCAAACTCTTCAAAGGGCTCGAGTTTATGTTCGAGGACCTGGATACTTCCAGAATTACCGGGAAAACCTATCTGCCCATGTTCTTGAGCGAATCTTTTTCCAAAGTATATGGCGACAATGTCCTCGATAGGGAGAAGGAAGATGTACTCGGCAACAAAAACTCAGGTTTTAGCGGTAATCAGGCGATAACAGCCTTCGTGGAAGACCTCTATTCCGATTACGATATTTACAATAATTACCTCAAGTTTTTCGATAAGAGCTTTACCAGCCCATTGTCCAGAACCGGGATAGATGTTTATAATTATGTATTGTCCGACAGTACCTATATTGATGATAAGTGGTGCTATAATATTATCTATTACCCACGCCGTAAGAACGAGCTTACCTTTAAGGGGGATTTTTGGGTAAACGATACCACCTTTGCCATAAAAAAAATCAACTTGCAGGTTACCAAAAGCGCCAATATTAATTGGGTGAAGGAGATTTATATTGAGCAGGATTTTGATGTGGTCAACGATTCGGTCTTTCTCTTGAAGCGGGATTATATGTTGAGCGATTTTAGTTTTTCAAAAAAAGAAGAATCGCGGGGCGTATATGGAAAACGTACCACCGTTTTTGATAATTATAATTTTAATAACCCTCGACCTGAGGATTTTTATAAGGCCGTTTCCGACCCATACGATCCACGGGTGTTCTCGCAGGATAGTATATTTTGGAAAAATGCCCGTTTGGAGAGCCTGAACGAAGACGAATCAGGAATCTTCAAACTGCTGGATACCTTAAAAACAGTGCCCAAGTTCCGGACATACTACGATATTGTCAGCATTTTGGGGTCTGGTTACGTCGAGATCGACAAGTGGAATATCGATATTGGGGATATTTACAGCACCTTTGGTTATAACGATGCCGAAGGTATTCGATTAAGGGCCGGGGCCCGAACGTATTTTGGCCAAAACGATTTATGGCGATTGGAAGGTTATACGGCCTATGGCTTTGCCGATAAAAAGTTTAAGTACGGTATGTCTGGAAAGTTTTTGCTCAACCGCAAGAACCGTTTAATTGTTTCCGGGGGAAATCGACGGGATATTGAACAGTTGGGGCTGAGTCTTACCAGTACCAATGATGTAATGGGGAGGAGCATTGCCTCTTCATCCCTGGTGACCGTGGGTTCGAATGACCGTTTGACAAACATCAACCTTTCAACGCTCAGCTTTGAAATGGAGCCGGTAAAAAACTTCAGGATAGATATCGGCGGGTCTTTTCGCACTTTGAGTTCTGCCCTGCCCGAGGCCTTTAGTCTGGATTATGTGGACCTAGCTTCGCCTTCTGGCATTTCATCGGAAATAAAACAGTTTGATCTGAACACCACATTGATCTATACCCCGGGCAAACGGACGATTGGTTATGGTGTGGAGCGCTCCAATATCAACGACGATTACAGTACGTTGGTCCTTAAGTACACCAAGGGTGTGGATGGTTTTTTGGAAAGTGATTTCGATTACGAGAAAATACAGTTTTCCTATCAGCAGCCTTGGCAAATTGGAGGCTTTGGTAGGTTGACGAGTACTGTGGAACTGGGCAAAACCTTTGGAACAGTGCCTTTGGGACTGCTCAGCGTTATACCGGGAAACCAAACCTTGTTCTCATTGTACAATGTGTTCCCGAACTTGGATTTCTACGAGTTTGTTACGGATACCTATGCCACGGTTCATCTGGAACACAACTTTAACGGAAGATTGTTTTCGCGCATTCCATGGTTGCGAAAGCTCAATCTGCGGGAAATTGTTGGTGTAAGAGGTGCATGGGGGCAACTGTCCGAAGAAAACATTGCTTTGAGTGCTCCCACGAACATTCCATTAATGGCCCCCGAAGATCAAGTATATTGGGAATATTCTTTTGGCGTGGGTAATATTTTTAAAATACTTCGGATAGATTTCAACTTCCGCGGCAATTACCTCGAAAATCCGGATGCCCGTGCTTTTGGGATTACAGGGACCTTCGGCTTTAATTTTTAATTCAAAGGAAACCTGCAATTTATGTGGTCTATTCCAGTAATACTGGTTATTTTTGTAACATAAATTATATCACTAACATGTCTAAAAAACCACGTATTACTTTCGATGTA
Source organism: uncultured Allomuricauda sp. (assembly GCA_963677115.1). GTDB lineage: Bacteria > Bacteroidota > Bacteroidia > Flavobacteriales > Flavobacteriaceae > Flagellimonas. The sequence goes on along the minus strand of OY781874.1, from coordinate 617,163 downwards.
CTTGTAGAAATTCCAAAAGGTAGCAGGAACAAGTACGAATACGACTTCACCCTCAACAAAATCAGATTCGACAGAACCCTTTTTTCTTCAATGATGTACCCTGGAGACTACGGTTTCATTCCAGAGACCTTAGCTTTGGACGGTGATCCATTGGATGTTTTGGTACTTTGCACCGAGCCAACATACCCTATGGTGGTTGTGGAAGTAAAGCCAGTAGGGGTTTTCCATATGACAGATGAAAAAGGACCGGATGAGAAAATAATCTGTGTGCCAGTTTCTGACCCTATTTGGAGCAAAAGGGACGATATCAGTGAATTGAACCCCCATCGATTAAAAGAAATCGAACATTTCTTTCAAGTGTATAAAGATTTGGAAGAGAAGAAAGTAGACACAGGCGGTTGGGGAGATGTGAACGAGGCCATACAGATCTATAATGAATGCGTTCAGCGCTACGAAGATAGTGAGCATAAAAAGAGGCGTGCTTTTACTATATAAATTACATAACAATAACTTTAAAAAAATGCGCTTTTAATAATTAAAGGCGCATTTTTTTTATTACTTCGTATTTTACTACATTAGCTGGCATTAAATATTTCTAAATAACCTAAACCTATGGATTTAATCGTAAAATTTTTGCCCGTATTTGGTGTCTTGGCCCTCCTATATGTGTTCGTGAAGAACGCTTGGATTTCAAAACAAGAAGTCGGTGACGCCAAGATGGCAAGGATTGCCAAGAACATTGCCGATGGAGCAATGTCATTCTTAAAAGCTGAATATAAAATACTTAGCATTTTTGTTGTTGCTGTGGCCGTTTTGCTTTTCTTTAAAGGAAATAGTGAAGAAGGTTCCAATGGTATGGTGGCCGTTTCCTTTATTGTTGGGGCCATATGTTCCGCCCTTGCCGGTTTTATTGGTATGCGAGTTGCTACCAAAGCGAACGTAAGGACGACCAACGCCGCAAGAACATCTTTGGGCAAGGCGCTCGAAGTTGCTTTTGCAGGGGGAGCTGTTATGGGTCTCGGTGTTGTTGGTCTTGGTGTTCTTGGTTTGAGCGGTCTTTTTATGATATACAGTGGACAAGGCTGGGAACTAGGTGAAGTATTGAACGTACTCTCCGGTTTCTCCCTTGGCGCATCTTCTATAGCTCTTTTTGCCCGTGTGGGCGGGGGAATCTACACCAAAGCTGCCGATGTTGGAGCCGATTTGGTAGGTAAAGTGGAAGCAGGAATTCCCGAAGACCATCCTTTGAACCCCGCAACCATTGCCGATAATGTGGGTGATAATGTGGGAGACGTTGCCGGAATGGGGGCTGACCTTTTTGAATCTTACGTAGGCTCTATTATTGGTACCATGGTACTTGGTGCCGTTTTTGCAGGATTACCCGAATTCCAAGCTGCTTTTGATGGTTTAGGGGCCGTTTATTTGCCTTTGGCTTTGGCTGCAGTGGGAATCATTATGTCTATTATCGGAACATTCTTTGTTCGAGTTAAGGATGGCGGAAACCCACAAACAGCTTTGAATATTGGGGAATTTGGCTCCGCAGGCCTTATGCTGATAGCTTCCTACTTTATTATAAATGCAATGCTTCCCGAATCTTGGATAGAAGGCGGAAGAGAATTTACGGCTATGGGTGTTTTTTGGGCGACCATTGCAGGTTTGGTAGCAGGATTGTTGGTCGGTAAAGTAACCGAATATTATACAGGAACGGGAACAAAACCCGTGAATTCCATCGTTCGTCAGTCCGAAACAGGTTCTGCAACCAATATTATAGCAGGGCTTGGAGTTGGAATGATGTCCACTGCAATTCCGATTATTTTGATTGCAGCGGCGATTTTGGTGTCCCATTATTTTGCTGGATTGTACGGAATCGCTATTGCCGCCGTAGGAATGTTGGCCAATACGGGTATTCAACTTGCGGTGGATGCCTACGGACCTATTTCCGACAATGCCGGTGGTATAGCCGAAATGGCGGAATTGCCCAGTGAAGTCCGTGAGCGTACAGATAAATTGGATGCAGTTGGAAATACCACCGCCGCTATTGGAAAAGGTTTTGCCATTGCATCCGCGGCCTTGACGGCATTGGCACTTTTTGCTGCCTTTATGAAAACTGCGGGCGTTAAATCCATTGATGTTTCCCAACCTGATATTATGGCGGGACTCCTCGTGGGTGGTATGCTTCCTTTTGTATTCTCCGCACTTTCCATGAATGCAGTGGGTAGAGCGGCCATGTCCATGATTGAGGAAGTACGTCGCCAGTTCAAGGATATTCCGGAATTGAAAGCAGCTTTGGCTGTCATGCGCAAGTATAATTCTGACCTTTCCAATGCCAGCAAAGAGGATAAGGCCATTTTTGAAGCAGCCGATGGTAAAGCGGAATATCAAAAATGTGTGGAAATTTCTACACAAGCATCCATAAAAGAAATGGTGTTGCCGGGATTATTGGCCATTGCTGTTCCTGTTGCCGTAGGTTTTATCGGTGGAGCCGAGATGTTAGGTGGACTTTTGGCCGGTGTAACGACCGCAGGGGTACTTATGGCCATCTTTCAATCCAATGCGGGAGGAGCATGGGATAATGCCAAAAAAACCATTGAAAGTGAAGGCCGAAAAGGTAGTGATGCCCATAAGGCAGCTGTTGTAGGAGATACCGTTGGTGATCCTTTTAAGGATACATCGGGCCCTTCTTTAAATATTTTGCTTAAATTGATGTCCGTAGTTGCTTTGGTAATAGCTCCTAGTTTGGTAAGCCTTTCTCCTGCCGATGGAGTTGGCATCACCAAAGAAGATGGTACCATGATTACCATTACTGAAGAGGGAATGAAAGAAACCAGAGCGATTGAAAAGGAAATCCGTGTAGAAATCAGCAATACTGCGGATGGTGGATATAAGGCCGTAGTTACTTCGATGACAACCGAAAATGGAGAAGTTGTTGAAGAGACAGAAGAACTGATGGCCGACACCAAGGAAGAACTAGAAGAAAAGATACAAGAATATAAGAGTGCTGAGGCAAAGAATTAGCTCTCGCTTTTGAACAAAGCTAGAAAAACCACGCTTTTGGCGTGGTTTTTTTATTAATTCAACTTAAACGTGATTGGAATGGAGTAAGGTACCTTTACAGCAGTGCCTCGCTGTTTTCCAGGTGTAAGTTTTGGTAATTTGGAGATGATTCGGGCCGCTTCCTTTTCAAGGCTTTCATGTGGTCCACGAAGTCTGATATTCCCGATGCTACCGTCCGTTTGCACGGTAAAAATTACACTTACCCGACCTTCAAGTCCCATTTCTTGGGCAATCTCGGGATACCTGAAATTCTTCCGAATATGCTTTAGCATTTGTTCTTGGAAGCATGCCCTTTTGGTTTTTTCATCCTTTTCATTTTCACAACCAGGAAAAATGGGGGCGTTCTCAATCAAAATAAACGGTATCTCCTCTGGAATATCATCTTCTGCAACAGCAACATCTTCAACTTGTGCTACTTTCGTGTCTTGATCAACGTCATTTGGTTCAATGAAGGTTTCGATGATATCATCCTCATCATTCTTGATCTCAATTTTCGGAGGTGTCTGGATTTTGGGCTTGGGAGGGTCTGGAAGTTTTATTTTGAGAATGGTAGCGTCTTCAATTAATTCTTCATCAACCTTTAGGTTGCCAATGTCCCAAGAATCATCTTGATGATAGGTTTTCCATTCCAACGCCAAATAGGCCATCAAAAGTACGAGCGTCATTCCTACAAAAAAGTAGAGCAAGCTGTTTCGTCTTAAATCAAGTTGTGGATTTTTTTTCGGTTCCATAATTTTCAAATTTTTCGCCTGTACAGGCGTCGTTAATAGCTATGGTAAGCTACTTTGAAAATGGACCGAAATAAAACGCCAATGAGTGAACGGGCTATTTGGTTGAGGGAAATGTGTATAAAATTCTAGTCGATGATAGCTTGGTAGACCAATGCACGTAGTTTTCCGTGATCGTCAAGGTCGTTGGCGGGAATCAATTGTGTGAAATAAACAACGGTCATTTCTTCTTTCGGATCAACCCAGTAGGTGGAATGGTATGCGCCGCCCCATGCAAACTCACCTTCGGAACCCAATTCTCCCCGTAGGCCCAAATCTTCGACAGTGGAAAAGCCCAATCCAAAACCCGTGCCTTCCCCGAGCGGAAATGGGAGGTGGTTGGTGGTCATCAATTCTACCGTTTTTGGCGAAATGATACGCTTGCCATTAAATTCACCTTTGTTGAGCATCATTTGTAAAAACTTGGTATAGTCCATGGCTGTGCTCAAAAAGCCCGCGCCTCCTGAAAAGCTTTTGCGCGGTCCCTCTACATAGGCACCTTGACCAACCATGCCTCCAAGATTGGGCGCGCGCTCCAATCCGTTTTCCGTTGCGGAATAAACGGTGGCCAAACGTTCTTTTTTAACCAAAGGAAGGTAGAAATGTGTGTCATCCATGCCCAAGGGTTCAAGAATATTTCTTTGTAGGTAAACATCCAGGCTTTCACCGGAAACCACTTCGATCAAAGCACCGAGGATATCGGTGTTGTACCCGTATACAAATTTTGTTCTTGGTTGTGACTCAAAGGGTAAATCTGCCATTCGATTGACCGTTGCTTGAATGGGTTCGTCTCGGTCTGCAAAATACCACCCTTGGATGTTGGCTTCTTCCCATAAATCGCCGGTAATCCCATATCCATAGGAAACCCCAGAGGTGTGGGTGAGCAAGTCGCGAATGGTGATGGGCCTTTCAGCGTCGACAATGTCGTAAGAACCGTCTTCTTTTTCAACGGCAACCTTGGTTTCCGTAAAGGCGGGCATATATTTTCCAACAGGGTCCGTAATCAAAAGCTTGCCCTGTTCTTGAAGTATCATAACCCCGACACTTACAATGGCCTTGGTTTGGGATGCAATCCTAAAAATGGAGCCTTCGTTCATTGGAACATTGGTTTCGATATCGTTCTTCCCAAATGATTTCAAATAGGCAATCTTTCCTTTTCGGGCTACAAGAATTGTAGCACCGGGCAATTTCCCTTCATCAATATAGTCCTGAAACGTTTGTGATAATCTTTCCAGTCGCTCGGTGGACATGCCTACTTCTTCGGGTGAAGCTTTTGTGAGTTCTTGCGCTTTGGCCGTAAGAAGTAATAGTAATGAAAAAAATAAAAATACGGGTCTGGTTGTCTGGATTGTTCTCATTGGGCCGAATATTGGTTTGTTCGGAATTTCATTGGCATTTAAATATACCTAATATTTTGCCCGTAGCGAAGAATTAGGAATAGCCAGCAGAAGAAGATTTCTACTCAAACAACCCGTGAATTTCTCCGTCGATGCGGTTGATGACCTCCCCCAAATCTTCTGGGTTGTCCACAAAATCGAGGTTGTCCACATCAAAAATGAGCAATTTCCCTTTTTCGTAGGTGTTTACCCAAGCCTCATAGCGCTCGTTCAAACGGCTGAGGTAATCAATGGAAATGGAATTTTCATAATCCCGCCCGCGCTTGTGGATTTGATTCACCAAATTGGGAATGGAGCTGCGCAGATATATCATTAGGTCCGGTGGCTGCACCAACGATTCCATCAACTCAAAAAGACCCTTGTAATTTTCATAATCCCGGTTCGTCATTAGTCCCATGGCGTGCAGGTTAGGGGCAAATATGTGTGCATCTTCATAAATGGTCCTATCCTGGATCACACTTTTTCCACTTTCCCTGATCTTTAAAATTTGACGGTACCTGCTGTTCAAAAAGTAAATTTGAAGGTTGAAGCTCCATCGCTCCATCTGGGTGTAGAAATCGTCGAGATATGGGTTGTCCACCACATCTTCAAAATGGGCCTCCCATTTATAATGTTTTGCAAGTAAGTTTGTCAAAGTTGTTTTTCCAGCGCCAATATTTCCTGCTACAGCAATATGCATGGGATGTGATTGTTTTAAGTTGGTGTTTAATGATAAGGGAATCTCAAATCATCGCAATATACAAAGTATATCCACTTATAGAAAAAAAACTGGTTCAAACGACCCATCTATTAAAGCGCCAAACAAAGTTTTAAAATATGTTGCAAATACGTACTTTTGCGCTTCAAAACGAGGAAAGATTTGACTGATTGCAACCTCGGTTACCTCTAAAAGGTATGCGAAAAATGCTAAAGCAGTTCGTGTCAGCTTCCGTTGGCATCTCTTCAATAAGGGTTTGGAACTACTTCGCACTTTTGTCAAATCTTCAACTTTAAAAAATAGAAATGGCGTATTTGTTTACATCGGAATCCGTGAGTGAGGGTCATCCGGATAAAATTGCGGATCAGATCAGTGATGCATTGTTGGATAATTTTTTGGCCTTTGACCCAGAAAGCAAGGTAGCCTGTGAAACTATGGTGACCACGGGTCAGGTAGTGTTGGCAGGCGAGGTTAAGAGCCGTACCTATGTGGATTTGCAAAGTATAGCCCGCGAGGTTATAAATAAGATTGGCTACACCAAAGGTGAGTATAAGTTCAGTGGTGATTCTTGTGGGGTGATTTCATTGATTCACGAACAATCACAGGACATCAATCAGGGAGTTGATCGCGGCACTAAGGAAGAGCAGGGTGCGGGAGACCAAGGAATGATGTTCGGTTATGCCACCACGGAGACCAACAATTATATGCCCTTGGCATTGGACATCTCGCACAAGATTTTGGAGGTTTTGGCCGTTTTGAGGAGAGAAGAAACCCGAATTCCATATTTGCGTCCCGATGCAAAAGCACAGGTGACCATTGAATATTCCGATGACAATGTGCCACAGCGCATCGATACGATCGTAGTTTCCACCCAGCACGATGAATTTGATTCGGACGATGCCATGTTGGCCAAGATCAAGGACGACATCATCCATATTTTGATTCCTGAAGTGAAAAAGTTATTGCCGGAGAGCATTCAAAAATTGTTTACGGACAACATCAAATATCACATCAACCCAACTGGAAAGTTTGTGATCGGAGGTCCCCACGGTGATGCGGGACTCACGGGAAGAAAGATCGTGGTGGACACCTACGGGGGAAAAGGAGCCCATGGCGGCGGTGCCTTTAGCGGAAAAGACCCGAGCAAAGTGGACCGAAGTGCTGCCTATGCGGCTCGGCATATGGCCAAGAATTTGGTTGCAGCGGGAGTTGCAGGGGAGATTTTGGTGCAGGTAAGCTATGCCATAGGGGTGGTGGAGCCCACATCCATTTTTGTGGATACCTATGCATCTTCCAATGTAGATATGTCGGATGGCGAAATCGCGCAAAAAGCTTCAGAATTGTTCGATATGCGACCCTTTGCCATTGAAAAGCGCTTAAAATTACGTAATCCGATTTATTCGGAAACGGCTGCTTACGGTCATTTGGGCAAAGAACCTAGAACCGTGACCAAAGTTTTTGAATCTCCTTACAATGGAAGGATTGAAAAAGAAGTGGAACTTTTCACTTGGGAAAAACTGGATATGGTGAATCAGGTGAAAGAGGCCTTTGGTTTATAAACTATCAGAATCAACATGTATATAGGAGCTTCAATGAGGCTCCTTTTTTATTGGCATACTATTGTGAACTTTAGTAGCTTTAGCCTATTAAAAGTTCACATATGAGAAGTTCCGTTAGAATTCTGTTCCTGAGTATTTTAATGTTGACGATAACCGTCAGCTGTAAAAAGACCACCAAGACAGAGGTGCAAGAGGTCGATACCTACGTGGCCGACAATTACACCAAAAAAGAAGTGGACATTGAAATGCGGGACGGGGTGAAATTGCACACCACCATTTATTCGCCTAAAGATACTTCCAAAGCATATCCCATCATTATGCAACGTACGCCCTACAGCTCCAGACCATATGGGGAGGGGAACTTCAGAACCAAAATAGGTCCGAACGAGCATTTGATGAAAGAAGGAAACATCATTGTTTACCAAGATGTACGAGGAAGATGGCTCAGTGAAGGACATTATGAAAATATGAGAGCATACATTCCCAATAAAACTTCCGATGATCAAGTGGATGAAAGCTCGGATACCTACGATACCATTGAGTGGCTGGTCAACAATGTGGAAAACAACAACGGAAATGTTGGTGTTTGGGGGATTTCGTATCCAGGGTTTTATGCCACCTACGCTACCGTGGATGCCCACCCAGCATTAAAGGCGGCTTCACCACAAGCCTGTATCGGGGATTTCTTTTTTGATGATTTTCACCACAACGGCGCTTATATGTTGAGTTATTTTAAGGCAACATCTCTTTTTGGCACTCCAAGACCCAATGGCGATGCACCTATAGATACGGCCTGGTATACGTTGCCGAATTTACCAACAGAGGACCAGTATCAGTTCTTTTTGGATGCAGGGCCGCTCAAAAATTTGGATTACTTTTTTGAATATGAAACGGCCGATACGCCAACCATGCGTCCAGAAGGCGTTACCGACGATTTCTTTTGGAACGAGCTCAAGGAGCATCCGAATTATGATGAAATGTGGCAGAGCCGTGGCTTGATCCAACACCTTAAAAATGTAAAGAGCAGCGTGGCTACCATGATCGTTGGGGGATGGTTTGATGCAGAAGACCTTCATGGTCCCTTGGAAACCTATAAAAACATTGAAAAATACAACAAGGACAACTACAACACGATGGTCTTTGGCCCTTGGGACCACGGTGCTTGGGCGAGGGACAAACAACGCAATGCGGTTGGGAACTACTATTTTGGTGATTCCATTTCTTGGTTCTTCCAAGAACAAATTGAGACGAAGTTTTTCAACCACTTCTTAAAAGGAGATGGTGATAAAAATTCAGGTTTGCCCGAAGCCTATGTGTTTGATACCGGCAGAAAAGAATGGAAAAAGTATGATACGTGGCCTCCAGAGAATGCCGACAAACAAACCATGTATCTGTCGGATGATCAAGAACTCACCTCAGAGCAAAAAGGAATTACTGGAATTCAGTTTATCAGCGATATAAAGAAGCCGGTTCCCTATTCCGAGGATGTAAAGACCGTTTTTACCCCAAGAAAATACATGACGGACGATCAGCGCTTTGCCGCCCGACGTTCCGATGTTTTGGTTTTTGAAACCGATGTAATGGACGAAGACCTGACCTTGGCAGGAGACATTATGGCCCATTTGAAAGTGGCGACCACGGGAACCGCAGCCGATTGGATTGTTAAGGTCATCGATGTGCACCCTGCGGAAACGGAGACCAACGAGGAAATGCAGGACCACCTTAAAATGAGCAATTACCATTTAATGGTAAGGAGTGAAGTGCTCCGTGGACGTTTTAGGAACAGTTTTTCCGAGCCAGAGCCATTCACACCAAATCAAAAGACCGATGTGAACATCAAGCTTCAAGATGTGTTCCACACTATCAAAAAAGGCCACAAGTTGCAGATTCAAGTGCAGAGTACGTGGTTCCCCCTTATCGATTTGAATCCACAGACCTACGTGGACAATATCTTTGAGGCGGATGAATCTGATTTCAAGACTCAGACACATACTGTTTTTACCGATTCCAATATTGAGTTTACGGTGTTGAAATAAAAAACATAGAAGTTCTTGGGGCAAAGTCTTTTGAGGAAATTTTTCCAAAAGATTAGGAAAATCAATCTTTCCATCAGTATATTTGTCCCACGAAGTTCAAACACGTATTGATTAGTTATCAAGAAAGGCGGAGGGAATAGACCCGATGAAGCCTTAGCAACCCTTGGCCCCTGATGCCGAGAAGGTGCTACATTCTATCCCACTTTAGGGTATAGATAACGACAATCGACATTTTTCGATTTTACTTTCTTATAACTTTTTGATTTTCCTACGGCCTATGTCGAAGGGTTTGACTTTTTAATTTAAAAATTTAACGATTAATAAAGCAAAGTCATGAGTGATCAAAAATTTTCAACCAATGCCCTACATGCTGGCCACGATGTAACCGTTAACGGAGGTACAAGGGCCGTACCCATTTATCAGTCCACTTCGTATGTGTTCAACAACACCGACCATGCGGCCAATTTATTTTCATTGGCAGAGTTGGGCTTTATCTACACCCGATTGAACAATCCTACCAACCAGATTTTACAAGACCGTTTGGCAGCTATTGAAGGGGGAATAGGAGCAGTGGTGTTTGCTTCCGGGACAGCTGCCATTTCAACTGGTTTAATGACGCTTCTGAAAGCGGGTGACCATATTGTGGCTTCGAGTAGTTTGTATGGAGGTACCTATAATTTATTGAATGTGACCCTACCAAGATTGGGCATTACCACCACTTTTGTGGATGCCTCCAACCCTTCCAATTTTGCAGCTGCCGTTCAAGATAATACGCGGGCCTTTTTTGTGGAATCTTTGGGGAACCCAAAGTTGGATGTGCTTGATCTAAAAGGAATATCCAAGGAAGCCAAAGAGGCACAAGTGCCATTTATTGTTGACAATACGGTAGCTACGCCAGGCTTGTTGAACCCTATTGAGCATGGTGCGAATTTGGTGATTCATTCCCTAACAAAATATATTGGTGGTCAGGGTAACTCTCTTGGTGGTGCCATTATCGATGCCGGTACCTTTGACTGGGCCAACGGAAAATTTCCTGAGTTTACAGAGCCCTCTGCAGGTTACCACGGTTTGGTGTACCATGAAGCCCTGGGTGCGCCAGCCTTTACCTTTAAGCTGATTTTGGAGGGACTGCGCGACTTTGGTGGAGCTTTGAGTCCGTTCAACGCTTTTCAGATTTTGCAAGGGTTGGAAACTTTGCCGGTACGTATCAAACAGCACAGTATAAATGCCTTGGACTTGGCTGAATGGCTGGAGAATAGGGAAGAGGTTGCTTGGGTCAATTACCCTGGATTAAAAAGTAGCAAGTATAACGACTTGGCAAAAGAGTATCTGCCTAAAGGCCAGAGTGGAATCGTTACCTTTGGGGTCAAAGGAGGATTTGAAGCCGCAAAAAAACTGACGGACGCCACGAAAATATTCTCGCTGTTGGCCAATATTGGAGATACCAAATCCTTGATTATACACCCTGCCAGTACCACGCACCAGCAATTGAATGAAGAGCAGCAGCAAAGTGCCGGTGTTTCTCAAGATTTAATTCGTTTGTCGGTAGGTCTGGAGGATATCGAAGACTTGAAAGCTGATTTGGAGCAGGCTTTTGCCGCCATTTAATGATTAATAGATTAACGTCGTAGAAGAGTTATGCTGCAGCATTTAAACATAGAACAATTTACCACCCAAAGTGGTGTCGCCCAAGACCTGAAGTTGTCATATCAAATTTTTGGCAAACCCTTGCACACGGCACCCATCATTTTGGTGAACCACGCGCTTACGGGCAATTCCAACGTGGCAGGGAAAGATGGATGGTGGTCTGATCTGATCGGGGACGGAAAATGTATCGATACCGAGAAGTACACCATATTGTCATTTAATATTCCTGGAAACGGTTTTGATGGTTTCATCATCGAAAACTACAAGGATTTTGTGGCAGGGGATATCGCCAGAATTTTTCTTTGGGGATTGGAGCAATTAAAGATCGATAAACTGTTCGCCATTATCGGTGGTTCTTTGGGTGGTGGAATTGCTTGGGAAATGACTGCCATCAATCCAAATATCACGGAGCATTTGATTCCCGTGGCATCCGATTGGAAATCCACGGATTGGTTGATTGCCAACTGTCAGATTCAAGAGCAGTTTTTGGTCAATTCCAAACAGCCCGTGCACGATGCCCGTATGCATGCGATGTTGTGCTACCGAACACCGGAATCCTTCAAAGAAAGATTTAAGCGAAGCACCAACGAAGAGCTACAGGTTTTCAATGTGGAATCTTGGTTGATGCACCACGGTGAAAAGTTGCAAGAGCGTTTTCAGCTATCGGCCTATAAGTTGATGAACCAACTGTTGAAATCCATCGATATAACCAGAAATGGGGAAGAAGCTTTCAAGGCATTGCAGGAGAGCGACACCAAAATCCACATAATCGGGGTCAACTCCGATTTGTTCTTTACGGCGGAGGAAAACAAGGAGACGTTTAAAAGATTGGCCCAGGCCAATACCAATGTGACTTATGGCGAGGTACAATCCGTGCATGGTCACGATGCCTTTTTGATGGAGTTTGAACAATTGGAAAAATTGTTGGAGACTGTTTTCCAAAAGAATACCGAACGTATCAAAATATTGAAGTTTGGCGGGAAATCCTTGGCCAACGGAGAGGGCATTCATCGTGTATTGAAAATTATCACCCAAAGGTTTGAAGCGGAAGAACGCTTTGCCGTTGTGGTTTCCGCTCGCGGCAAGGCAACGGACCAACTGGAAAACTTGCTCGAAAAAGCGGCCAAGGGAGCTGATTTTCAAACTGATTTAAAGAAGTTTGCCGATTATCAAAAAAACAATTTTGATGGTGTGGACATTGATGAGGAGCTGGCGACCATAGAAAAAATATTGAACGGGGTTTCCTTGACCGGAGACTACAGCTTAAAAACGAAGGATGAAATCTTATCCTTTGGAGAATTGTTGTCCGCCAAATATGTGACGGCCTCGCTCAATGCATCTGGGTTAAAAGCAAAGCTTTTGGATTCTCGAAAGTTGATCAGCACGGATGACAATTATAGCAATGCCGAAGTAGATCAAAGCACTTCCAAAGAAAATGTACTTCGATATTTCCATGCGCTGGAAAACGCCACGATTCCAATAGTCACTGGGTTTATTGGTTCCAACCGTGATGGTTCAACGACTACTTTGGGCAGGAACGGGAGTAATTATTCCGCAGCTCTGCTGGCCAATTTTTTGGATGCGGGCGAGTTGATCAATTACACCCACGTGGATGGTATTTTCACGGCCAATCCGGATTTGGTGGCAGATGCCCGATTAATAGATGTTATTTCCTATGGCGAGGCCAATGAGCTCGCCAATTTTGGAGCAAATATTTTGCACGCGAAGACCATAATTCCACTGATCGAGAAAAACATTCCATTGCGCATATGCAACACCTTCAATGATGATAACGAAGGCACTTTGATAGGTCCAAAAACCGATAATGGGGGCATCAAATCCCTTTCAGTGCTCGACAATATGGCCCTCATCAATTTGGAGGGTAGGGGACTGCTCGGTAAAGTGGGTGTGGACATGCGTATTTTTAGGGCATTGGGCCAAAATGGTATCAGCGTAGGTATTGTTTCCCAAGGGTCTTCGGAACGTGGCATCGGTCTCGTGGTTGATGCATCCAAAGCGGACAAAGCCAAAAAAGTGCTCGACCAAGAGTTTGAGACGGATTACTCTTCGAAAGACATCAACCAGATTTCAGTGGTCAAGGATGTTTCGGTCATTTCCATTGTCGGAATGGATTTGAGCAGTTTCCACAAACCCTTCAATGCCTTGGCGAAGAACCAAATCACGCCCTTGTTGTTCAATAATACCGTGACTGGGAAGAACGTGAGCATGGTGGTGAAAAAGTCCGACTTGAACAAGGCCATCAATGTGATTCACGGACAGATTTTCGGAATCGCTAGGAAAATCAATTTGGCATTATTCGGTCATGGGACTGTTGGAGGTACCTTAATCAGTCAGATTCTGGATTCAAAAACCAGTATCGAAGACCGAAAAAGTATCGATTTAAAAGTGTTTGCCGTGGCAAATTCCAAAAAAGTGCTTTTGGATGCTTCGGGAGTTGGTGCTGATTGGAAAGAACGTTTGGAAAACGAGGGACAGCCTTATCAACTTGAAGATATTACTGACTTTGCGAAACAACATCATTTGGAAAACCTGATTGCTGTGGATAACACGGCGAGCAAAACCTTTGTAGAGCAATACGAATCATTGATTGAGCATGGTTTTGACTTGGTTTCATCAAACAAAATTGCAAATACGTTGAGCTTTGAGAAATACAAGTCGGTGCGGGCGTGTTTGAACAAGAATCAAAAGCAATACCTCTACGAAACCAATGTAGGTGCAGGACTCCCATTGATAGATACCATCAAACTGTTGCATTTGTCCGGTGAGAACATCACAAGAATCAAAGGGGTGTTCTCGGGATCGTTAAGCTATATTTTCAATACATTTTCGGAGAAGGAGGTTTCTTTTTCAGAAATTGTAAAAGAGGCCATGGAAAGCGGTTTTACAGAACCGGATCCAAGAGAAGACTTGTCGGGCAACGATGTGGGACGAAAACTGTTGATTTTGGCCAGGGAATTGGATTTGCAAAACGAGTTTTCGGATATTGATGTACAAAACCTGATTCCAGAAGAACTACGAACTTTGGATTTTGAGAAATTCATGGGACGAATCGGGGAGATGGATGATGTTTATAAGAAAATCAAAGAAGACCAAGAACAAGGACATGTACTTCGTTATGTGGGTGATTTGCATGGCGATTTGCAACAGGACAAAGGTGTTTTAGATGTAAAATTGGTTTCTGTGCCCAAAGAAAGCGCTTTGGGGCAGGTGAAAGGTTCCGATTCAATCATTGAGATTTACACGGAATCCTACGGAGAGCATCCTTTGGTGATTCAAGGAGCTGGTGCGGGCGCCGCTGTAACAGCAAGAGGTGTTTTTGGCGACATTTTAAGAATAGCGGAGAAAATATAGCTTCGACTTCGTTCAGCTACCTGTAATTTAGGAGTTTCGGTGGCTGAGCGTGGTCTAAATAGCTAGTAAAAAATCGTTACGGTGGCTGAGCGTAGTCGAAGCCACAATTATAATGAAAGGATACGTCTACATATTGGAATGTTCAGATGGTAGTTTTTATACGGGAAGCACTATAGACTTGGATAAACGGTTAAAGGAACATCAAGATGGCCGGGGTGCCAATCATACCAAGAAGAGATTACCTGTGGAGTTGTTATATGTTGAAGAGTATTTGAGTATTGCAGAAGCCTTTGAACGCGAAAAGCAGATTCAAGGGTGGTCTAGGGAAAAAAAGAAGGCATTGATAACTGGAGAGTTTGATGCGTTGCTAAATTTATCCAATTGCAAGAACGAGACGAATTTTAAATATTATAAGGAGAAAAAGTAAAGTGGCTTCGACTCCGCTCAGCCACCAAAAATTGGAACAAAATGAAAGGCAAAAAATTCGAGACGCAGGCAATAAGAACGCAAATGGAGCGCAGTCAGAACTTGGAGCATTCCAGCCCCATTTACATGACCTCCAGCTTTGTTTTTGAAGATGCTGAGGACATGCGTGCCTCTTTTGCGGAAGAAAAACAACGGAATATTTATTCGAGGTATTCCAACCCGAATTCAAATGAACTCGTTGAAAAGGTGTGCCAGATGGAAGGGGCCGAGAGCGGTTTTGCGTATGCCTCCGGTATGTCAGCCGTTTTTTCAACTTTGGCTGCTTTATTGGATAGTGGCGACCATGTGATATCTTCCAAAAGTATTTTTGGTTCCACGCATGCCCTGTTCACGCAGTTTTTTCCAAAGTGGAACATCGAAAGCAGTTATTTTGATGCCAACGACTTGTTTCAAATTGAAGAATTGATCAAACCAAATACCAAGATACTTTATGCCGAGACTCCGACCAACCCAGGAGTAGATGTATTGGATTTGGAAGTGTTGGCCAAAATTGCCAAAAAGCATGATCTTATCTTTATTGTCGATAACTGTTTTGCGACCCCCTATTTGCAACAACCGATAAAATTTGGAGCCGATTTGGTCATTCACTCTGGTACCAAGTTGATGGACGGTCAAGGAAGGGTTTTGGCTGGAATTACTGTAGGCAGTGGAGCATTGATGGATAAAGTATATCGTTTTTCTCGAATTACGGGCCCTGCTTTGTCACCGTTCAATGCGTGGGTGTTGTCCCGAAGTTTGGAAACCTTGGCGATTCGGGTGGATAGACATTGTGAGAATGCTTTGAAATTGGCAACCTATTTGGAAAGTCACGATAAGGTTGAATGGGTGAAATATCCATTTTTAAAATCCCACCCAAAACATAAGGTTGCCAAAAAACAGATGAAAGCAGGTGGCTGCGTTGTGGCTTTTGAAGTAAAAGGCGGCCTGGAAGCCGGCCGGGAATTTTTTGACAGTATCAAATTGTTATCCCTATCCGCTAATTTGGGAGATGCACGAAGTATTGTCACGCATCCCGCATCCACTACCCACAGCAAGCTGACGACCGAAGAGCGCAATGCCGTTGGAATTTCCGATGGAATGGTACGGGTTTCCGTAGGATTGGAACATATTGATGATATTATCGCAGATATAGAGCAGGCTCTAGGCTGATCGTTCTGTAAGGCAGGTTCCCAAATTTCCCTATCTTCGTGCGATGCTCTCCAAGAAGACGAAATATGGACTTAAGGCACTCACCTACCTGGCCAAGGTAGAGGGTAGAGAACCGGTGCAGATTGCGGAAATCGCCAAATGCGAGAATATTTCCCAAAAGTTTTTGGAAAGTATTTTGCTTACCCTTCGTAGAAATGGTCTATTGGGCTCCAAAAAAGGAAAGGGAGGGGGGTATTATCTCATTAAAGAACCTCACGAAGTTCAAATGACCACAGTTATGCGGGTATTGGAAGGTCCTATTGCCATGGTGCCCTGTGTTAGTCTCAACTTCTACGAAAAATGTGAGGACTGTCCAAATGAAGGAGAGTGCTCCGTCCATAAACTAATGCTTCAGGTAAGGGACAGTGCCCTTGATGTTTATCGTAACAACACGCTGGCAGATTTGCTTTAAATCAGTGCGTCACATCGATTTTTTGGCTTAAAAATTCTCAAAATTCACTATTGATTACCGATAATCTACTAAAACTATAGGGTAAAAGTAAATTTATGATTCAATTTACTTTTTCTTCAGAAAAATAATTTTACTTTTGAAATCCCTACCAATTCAGTAGGGTAATAAAAGTTTAAAAATGATTACCGATCAGTTGATAATAAAAAACGAAAAACAGCAAAGCACGTACACTAAGGATAGTGCTTCGGAAAGTCCAAAGCGGAGTATTGCAAAATCCATAAGCTGGAGAATTGTTGGTACTATGGACACCATATTGATATCTTGGATAGTGACAGGTACGTTGAGTTTGGCATTTTCGATTGGATTGGTGGAACTCGTAACCAAAATGGTGCTTTATTTTTTTCATGAAAGAATTTGGAATTCCATCAAATGGGGTAAATAAAAATTAGGGAATGGCATTGACACAAGAAGAAATACAGAATTTGAATCGCCAGTTTAAAGGCATTCCTCCGGAAGAAATCATTTCATGGGCCGTCAAGCACGGAAATAACCCTGTGGTCACGACCAATTTCAGACCCTATGAAGTTGCTATTCTACATGCAGTGACCGAAGTGGATAAAGGTATTCCAGTAATTTGGTGCGATACCGGTTACAATACCCCACAAACCTATAAACATGCGGAAGAGTTGATTTCGAGGTTGGAACTCAACGTCAAATTATATGTTCCCAAACAAACGAGCTCTCACCGCGATGCCGTTATGGGTATCCCGCAAATTGATGATCCGTTGCACCAAGAGTTTACGGAGCAGGTGAAATTGGAGCCGTTCCGTCGTGCTATGGCAGAACACAAGCCTGATGTTTGGTTCACCAATTTGCGTAAAGGTCAAACAGCACATAGGGATTCCTTGGACGTGTTGAGCATGAGCAAAGATGGTGTTTTAAAAGTGAGTCCTTTCTATCATTGGAGCGACACCCAATTGGATGCTTACTTAAAAGCGCGCCAATTGCCGAACGAACATAAATATTTTGACCCGACAAAAGTATTGGCCAACCGTGAATGCGGTTTGCACACATAAAAAGAATGAATTATCACCACTAGCGGTGACCGACGATAAAAATGATATAGCCTTGAGCACACTTGCAAAAGAAATTAAAAAACCAGAGACATTGAACGGGGTCGAAAGACCGACTGCAAATGCTCTGGAACACGAAGCCATATACATTATGCGAGAAGTAGCGGCACAGTTTGAAAAACCTGTACTGTTATTTTCTGGAGGAAAAGATTCCATCACTTTGGTGCGTTTGGCCCAAAAAGCATTTTGGCCGGCCAAAATACCGTTCCCGTTGATGCATATCGATACAGGGCACAACTTTCCAGAAACCATTGAGTTTAGAGATAAATTGGTGGAAGAACTGGGTGTGGAATTGATAGTTCGAAACGTGCAGGATTCCATTGACGAAGGTAAAGTAGTGGAGGAAACCGGCAAGTATGCCAGTAGAAATATGTTGCAGACTACAACTTTGCTGGACGCCATTGAAGAATTCAAGTTCGATGCTTGCATTGGCGGTGCTAGGCGAGATGAGGAGAAAGCACGAGCCAAAGAGCGTATATTTTCGGTTCGTGATGATTTTGGGCAATGGGATGAGAAGAACCAGAGACCGGAATTGTTCGATATGTTGAATGGAGAAATTGAAATTGGTCAGAATGTACGTGTCTTCCCAATCAGTAACTGGACAGAATTGGATGTTTGGAGTTATATCCAAAAGGAAAATATCGAGATTCCATCCATCTATTTTGCACACAAACGAAATACATTTCTTCGTGATGGCTTGATCTGGTCTGCTGAAGATGATGTGGTTTTTAGAGCCGATGATGAGCAAGTGGAAGAACGAATGGTGCGTTTTAGAACAGTAGGCGATATGAGCTGCACCGCGGCCGTAGAATCCTACGCTGATACCATTGATAAGGTGGTTTCCGAAATCAGGGATTCCAGAATCTCCGAAAGAGGTGCGCGTATAGACGATAAACGTTCCGAAGCAGCGATGGAAAAACGTAAGCAACAAGGATATTTCTAAAAATCAAAAGTCATTTCCACGAAGGTGGAAATCTAAATAGAGAAAGCATTGGAAGTTTTAAAGATAGCAACAGCAGGTAGTGTAGACGATGGTAAAAGTACCTTGATCGGGAGATTGCTCTACGATACAAAATCAATGACCGACGATAAATTGGAGGCTATTGAGCGCACAAGTAAACAAAAAGGATACGATTACCTCGATTTTTCATTGGCAACCGATGGCTTGGTGGCCGAAAGGGAGCAGGGCATTACCATAGACGTGGCCCATATTTACTTTTCAACACCATCCAAGAGTTATATTATTGCCGATACTCCGGGACACGTAGAGTACACACGAAATATGGTTACTGGAGCTTCGACTTCACAAGCATCCATTATATTGATAGATGCCCGAAAAGGAGTAATCGAGCAAACACACCGTCATTTTTTCATCAATAACCTTTTGAGGGTAAAAGATGTTATTGTGGCCATTAACAAAATGGATTTGGTGGATTTCTCCGAAGAAACCTATAACAACATCAAGGCCGATTTTGAGGAATTGATGGGAAAAAGGGATTATCAAGATCAAAACATCACTTTCATTCCTGTTAGTGCCTTAAAAGGAGACAACGTGGTAAATCGTTCCTCAGAAATGCCTTGGTACAAAGGACAAACACTGTTGGAGCACTTGGAGAATTTAGATCAGAAGGATATTTACAATATAGGTACTCCACGTTTCCCTGTCCAATATGTAATTCGTCCAAAAACTGAAGATTTTCACGATTTCCGTGGATTTGCAGGAAAGGTATATGGCGGAGAACTGAGTGTAGGCGACGAAGTGGTGGTGTTGCCATCAATGACCCGCTCTAGAATCAAAGACATTTATTTTTACAATAAACAATACAAAACAGCACCTCGTAGATCTTCTGTGACCATTACTTTGGAAGATGAAGTAAATGTGAGTAGAGGAGATATGTTGGTCAAAGCGGATGATTTGCCAACCGTGGACAAACAATTGACGGCAACGGTATCGTGGATGGATAGCGATAACTTTACGCCGGGAGGAAAGTACGTGCTTCAGCACGGGGTCAACAAAGTGTTGGCCAAGGTGGACGCCATCGAGCATAAAATCCATCCGGATTATTCGGGAATTGAAGAGGGTGTAACTTCCCTTCAAATGAATGATATCGCCAAAGTGCGCTTAAGGCTGAACAAACCTATTTTTTACGATAGGTTCAAGGATCATCGTACCAACGGTTCCTTTATTATTATCGATAGCCGAACAAATACAACAGCAGGCGTAGGATTTATTGAATAATATTCTTCCGCTTTTGTGGAGGAAAGGAAGTTTTTTTGAAATAACCCTATTAAATAGATAGGAAAACTAGATTATGCAAAGTTTTAGAACAGAGATTGAAAACCCGGTTGTAGAAAAGGACATCATCGAATTGGAGAAGAAAATTCGCCAGTTCAAAGGTGGAGAAGTGGATGAGGAAAAATTCCGCAGTCTTCGCTTGGCCCGTGGTGTTTACGGTCAGCGTCAGCAGGGTGTCCAGATGATTCGAATCAAGTTGCCCTACGGAAAGGTAAGCTCAAATCAATTGCTTCGAATTGCCGATGTTTCCGATGAATATTCCCGTGGAAGATTGCATATTACGACCCGTCAGGACATACAAATTCACTATGTGGATTTGGAACGTACCCCTGAGCTTTGGGCACAATTGGAAAAGGACCAAGTGACGCTTCGTGAAGCTTGTGGAAATACTGTTCGTAACGTAACCGCCAGTGAAACCGCAGGAATTGATGTGGACGAGCCTTTCGATGTTTCTCCTTATGCGCAAGCGGTTTTCGAGTACTTTTTAAGAAACCCCATCGGTCAGGAAATGGGAAGAAAGTTCAAGGTTTCATTCTCTGCGAGTGATGCCGATACCGGACTTTCCTATATGCACGATCTTGGTTTTATCGCCAAAGTAAAAGATGGGAAAAGAGGGTTTAAAGTGATGTTGGCAGGTGGATTGGGTTCACAGCCACGCCATGCCGATGAACTAAATAGTTTTTTGCCTACCGATAAAATTATTCCTTTAATGGAAGGTGTCATCCGTGTGTTTGATAGATACGGGGAGCGTAAGAGTAGGGCAAAAGCCAGAATGAAATTCTTGTTGAAAGATCTGGGGCTTGATGGTTTCAAAGAATTGTTGGAAGAAGAAGAACCTGCAATACCACATAAAACCTATCCCATCAATATTGCCGATTATCCAAAAGTAAATGTCGCCGAGGTTGAAGCTCCAGAAGTTTCCATCGAAGACCGCAATGCTTTCGAACAATGGAAGTCCACCAACTTGGTGCCCCAAAAACAAGAAGGCTACGTGGCCATTGGTATCAAAGTACTTTTGGGCGATTTTTATACGGATAAGGCCCGCGAATTGGCCAAACTCGTCCAGAACTATGCAGCTGGGGAGATTCGTTTATCCCTCAGGCAAAACATATTGATTCCCTACGTAAAAGAAGAATTAGTTGCTTTCTTTTACCAAGAACTGAAGAAATTGGGATTTGCCGAAGCGGGCTACAACAAGGCTTTGGATATTACCGCTTGCCCAGGAACCGATACCTGCAACTTGGGAATTGCCAGCAGCACGGGAATCGCCGATGAGTTGGAAAAAGTTATCAAAGCCGAATACCCACAATACATTAAAAATCCGGATGTTGTCATCAAGATTAGTGGATGTATGAATGCCTGTGGACAGCACAATATGGCACATATCGGGTTCCAAGGGATGTCCGTGAGAACCAAGGATAAATTGGTGGCACCTGCCCTTCAGGTGTTATTGGGAGGAGGAAATTATGGTAATGGAAGGGCCAGATTTGCCGATAAGGTGGCCAAAATCCCGAGTAAAAGAGGGCCGCAAGCCTTACGTCTAATTTTAGACGATTTTGAAGCTAACGGAAACGGAGCATCCTTTACCGATTATTACGAAGATAAAGGACAACATTATTTCTATGATTTCCTTAAACCTTTGACCGATGTGGACAACCTGACCCAAGACGATTTTATTGATTGGGGCAATGAAGAAAAATATAAAAAAGAAATAGGAATTGGGGAATGTGCCGGGGTAATCGTTGACCTTGTGGCCACCTTGTTCTTTGAAAGTCAGGAGAAGATAGAAAATGCTGAAGAAGCCATTAACGAGGGAAAATGGGCGGCCAGTATTTACTATTCCTATCAATCCATCGTGAACTCTGCCAAGGCATTGTTAACTGCAGAAAAAGTGAAGACCAATACCCACGCAAGTATTATCAAGGATTTTGATAAACTCTACGTGGAGACCGGAAAAATTGCCTTTGAGGGCGGGTTTGACCAAGTAGCCCTTCAGTTGAACAAGAACGAACCATCCGAAGCCTTTGCAAAAAGTTATGTGGAAGATGCAAAAAACGTGTTGAAGAAGTTGGAAGCGTTCAGAAAAATGGAGTTGGAACATGCGTAGCGGAAAGTTGACAGTAGTGGGTGCAGGCCCGGGCGATGTGGATTTGATCACATTGAAAGGCGTCAAGGCCTTGCAAAATGCAGATGTGGTGCTGTACGATGCATTGGTGGATTCCAAGTTGTTGGAATACGCGCCACAAGCCGAACAAATATTTGTGGGAAAACGGAAAGGATGCTACTCTTACCAACAAGCACAGATCAACGATTTGATTGTGGAACGGGCAACCCAAGGATTGCATGTGGTCCGATTAAAAGGAGGAGACCCCTTTGTGTTTGGAAGAGGAGCGGAAGAAATGGAACACGCATCAGGTTATGGCATTGAAGTGGCCGTAGTGCCAGGAATCTCATCCTCCGTATCGGTGCCGGCTTCCCAAAATATCCCAGTGACCAAAAGAGGCGCGGCCGAAAGTTTTTGGGTGATCACAGGAACCACAAAAGAACACAAGTTGTCCAGTGACGTAAATTTGGCGGCAAAATCCAATGCAACGGTCATCATCCTTATGGGGATGTCCAAGCTTGGGGAAATCATGGAACTTTTCATAAGCGAAGGAAAAGAAAATACTCCAGTGGCCATCATTCAGAATGGGACTACGGAAAACGAAAAAATCGGTATTGGCACTGTTGCTTCAATTGAGCACAAGGCAAAGGAGCAGCAGTTGTCCAATCCGGCCATCATAGTTATCGGCGAAGTAGTAAACCATCGTCAAAAAATATTGGATATTCAAAATGAATATCAATATCAGGGAAAAAAATTGCTAGAGAAAATTTAAATCAAGATCCAGGTCGAATTATGTTGCCCTGGGCGCAGTCGAAGCGGACTTCAAGACTATTTAAAAGTAGAATTATGATCAAAACAGATATCATTATAATCGGAGCAGGACCAACAGGTTTGTTTACTGTATTTGAAGCAGGGTTGTTAAAGTTAAAATGTCATTTAATCGATGCCTTGGCACAGCCAGGTGGGCAATGTTCAGAAATATATCCGAAGAAACCCATTTACGATATTCCGGCCTACCCAGAAATTTTGGCGGGAACTTTGGTGGATAATCTTATGGAGCAAATCAAGCCCTTTGAGCCAGGTTTTACTTTGGGAGAACGTGCGGAAACCTTGGACAAGCAAGAAGACGGTTCCTATATCGTTACTACGAACAAAGGGACCCAGCACCACGCACCAGTGGTCGTAATTGCTGGCGGACTTGGTTCTTTTGAGCCAAGAAAACCGATTATTCCGAATATTGAGTTGTTCGAGAGCAAGGGCGTGGAGTACATGGTAAAAGATCCTGAGCAGTTCCGTGATAAGAAAGTTGTGATTTCCGGGGGAGGAGATTCCGCATTGGACTGGGCCATTTTCTTGGCCGATGTAGCTTCCGAAGTTTCTTTGGTGCACCGTAGAAATGAATTCCGAGGAGCACTGGACTCTGTGGAAAAAGCACGGGAACTGGCCAAATTGGGCAAGATTCAATTGTTCACCAAGGCAGAGGTAAAGGAAATCCACGGTAAAGAAGATTTGCACGCCGTAGTCATCAAATACAATGATGAAGAAAAAGCATCGACCTATGTGGAAACCGATTTCTTTATTCCATTATTCGGACTGTCTCCAAAATTGGGACCCTTGGGCAATTGGGGCTTGGAAATCGAAAAAAACGCCATCAAAGTGAATAACGCCAAGGATTACCAGACCAATCTTCCAGGAGTCTTTGCCATCGGCGACGTCAATACCTATCCGGGTAAGCTGAAGTTGATTCTATCCGGGTTCCACGAGGCTGCCGTAATGTGTCAATTTGCCTATCAAATCATCAATCCAGATAAGCGATATGTGATGAAATATACCACAGTTGGAGGTGTACAAGGATTTGATGGCTCTAAAAAAGAAGCCAAAAAAGAAGTGGTGCAAAGTATTAACTAAAATTATTTGTTTTTAGAAGAGAAGACACCTTTCAAGAGCAATTTTGAAGGGTGTTTTTGTTTTTGAAAAAATGAGCTTCAAAACTTTAATAAGTAACTTACCTATCAAATTTGTTTAAATAAAAATGGTAAATAAATGACAACGAATAAGATAGCTTTGGTTACAGGAGGTAGCCGGGGACTCGGAGAGGATATGGCCATCAACTTGGCCAAAAAAGGAATTGATGTAGTATTGACCTATCATTCCAATAAGGAAATGGCTGAAGATGTGGTAGCGAACATCCAGAAATTGGGACAAAAGGCCCTAGCACTCCAACTGGATACTTCCAGCGTTAAAAATTTTGAAGCCTTTTACAGGCAGTTGGAAAGCGGTTTGACGGAGGTTATGGGCGTATCCAAGTTTGATTTTCTCATTAATAATGCCGGAATCGGAATTTATGAACCTTTTGTGTCAACAACCGAAGAGCAGTTTGATGAATTAGTGAAAATTAATTTGAAAGGAGTTTATTTTCTTACCCAAAAGGCTTTGCCTTACCTGAATGATGAAGGAAGGATTATCAATATCTCCTCTGGCTTGGCAAGGTTCAGCCTTCCCAACTCATCTGCATACGGGGCTATAAAAGGAGGTGTAGAGGTATTTACAAGGTATCTGGCCAAGGAACTCGCGGACAGGAAGATCAGGGCAAATGTTGTAGCCCCAGGTGCCGTGGCAACCGATTTTGGAGGAGGAGAGAACAAGACCAACGAAACCAAACGGGAGGCTATAACAAAATTCACAGCTCTTGGCAGGGTGGGGGAGCCCGACGACATTGGTGGTGTGGTCGCATTTTTATGCACCGAAGAGGCCAAATGGATCAACGCCCAACGTATCGAAGTATCAGGTGGTATCATGATTTAAAACACCACATAGATGAGTTGAAAAACGGTTCAAGGGAACACACTATTTTTATTGTTGGTTTTCTAAAAATTCGGGGGCTTTTTTTGCTTTTCACTAGGGAGTGCCGTTTCTTTGCGGTTCAGTTCATTTATAAATTGATGGTGTTATCAAGAAAGGTGGAGGGATTGGACCCTTTGAAGCCTTAGCAACCCTCGACTTCGAGAAGGTGCTACATTCTACCCTTGTCCTGAACTTTGTTCAAGACGTTTTTAGGAAGTTTAACCTGTAAGGGGAAGGATAACGTAAAGTATTCAGCACAGTACCTACGCACTTATCTTGATCGCACTACATCCTTTTTTTTGAAGGGAAATTGTACTATGGAAAAAATTGAAGACATATTGAAGAAACGGATTTTAGTACTGGATGGTGCCATGGGCACTATGTTGCAGCGCTATAAATTCCAAGAAGCTGATTTTAGAGGGGAGCGCTTCAAAGATTGGCCCAGTGATTTGCAAGGAAACAACGATTTATTATCCTTGACCCAGCCAGAGGCCGTGAAAGAAGTCCATCGAAAATTTTTGGAAGCAGGAGCGGACATTTTGGAAACCAATACCTTTTCCGGTACAACCATTGCCATGGCCGATTATGGTATGGAGCAACTGGTATATGAATTGAATTTTGAATCCGCGAAGCTTGCCAAGCAGGTGGCACAAGAATTCACGGAAAAGGACCCAAGCAAACCTCGGTTTGTAGCAGGAAGTATAGGGCCAACGAATAAAACGGCGAGTATGTCGCCGGATGTGAACGACCCTGGTTACCGTGCCATTTCCTTTAACGAATTGCGCATAGCATATAAACAACAAGTAGAGGCCCTGCTCGATGGTGGTTCGGATATTTTATTGGTAGAGACCATTTTTGATACCCTCAATGCCAAGGCGGCGCTTTTCGCCATTGAAGAAGTGAAAGATGAGCGTAACATCGAAGTCCCCGTGATGGTGAGTGGCACCATTACCGATGCTTCGGGAAGAACGTTGTCCGGACAGACCGCCGAAGCGTTTTTGATTTCCATTTCCCATATCCCGATTTTATCCGTAGGATTCAATTGTGCTTTGGGAGCCAAGCAATTGGTACCTCATTTAGAGGTTGTTTCAGCAAAATCAGCGTATGCCATTTCGGCGCACCCGAATGCAGGATTGCCGAACGCCTTTGGCGAATACGACGAAACGCCTGAGCAGATGGCCGTCCAAATCAAGGAATATGTGGAAAAAGGATTGGTGAATATCGTTGGCGGATGCTGCGGTACCACTCCCGAACATATAAAAGCGATTGCCGATATAGTGAAGGATTATGAACCTAGAAAACTTTTGACTCAAGCATAGTTTAAGTTTATGGCAACGAACAACGAGCAACGATACTTAAAACTCTCAGGCCTAGAGCCCTTGGTCATTACCCCGGAAAGTAATTTCATCAATGTGGGGGAGCGTACCAATGTGGCAGGTTCCAAACGGTTTTTAAGGCTCATTAAAGAAGAAAAGTTCGACGAAGCCTTGGATGTTGCCCGGAATCAGGTGGAGGGCGGTGCCCAGATCATCGATGTTAATATGGATGATGGCTTGATCGATGGCAAGGAGGCGATGGTCAAGTTTTTGAACCTGATAGTTTCCGAACCGGATATCGCTCGGGTACCCATTATGATCGATAGTTCCAAATGGGAGATTATCGAAGCTGGTCTTCAAGTGGTACAAGGTAAATGCGTTGTGAACTCCATCAGCCTAAAGGAAGGGGAGGAAGAGTTTATCCGCCACGCCAAGTTGATCAAGCGATATGGAGCAGCCGTAATCGTGATGGCCTTTGATGAGGTGGGCCAGGCAGATAACTTGGAACGCCGAATTGAAATTGCCAAGCGGTCTTACGATGTGTTGGTCAATAAAGTAAACTTCCCACCAGAAGATATCATTTTCGATTTGAACATTTTTCCTGTGGCCACGGGAATGGAAGAGCATCGACGAAATGCCGTGGATTTTATTGAGGCCACCCGTTGGGTAAGAGAAAATCTTCCGTATTGCAATGTTAGTGGGGGAGTCAGCAATGTTTCCTTTTCATTTAGGGGGAACAATCCAGTTCGGGAGGCCATTAATTCCGCATTTTTGTTCCACGCCATTAAAGCAGGGATGAACATAGGTATCGTAAATCCGACGATGTTGGAGGTGTATGATGACATTCCAAAGGATTTGCTGGAATATGTGGAAGATGTATTGTTGGACAGGCGCGATGATGCCACTGAACGTTTATTGGAGTTCGCGGAGACTGTTGTGGGCACCAAAAAAGAATCCAAAGTCGACCTGTCTTGGAGGGAAGAACCTCTTCAGGATCGTATTACCCGTGCCTTGGTCAAGGGAATAGACCAATACATCATTGAAGATGTGGAAGAAGCACGTCAACAGGCCGCCAAACCTTTGCACGTGATCGAAGGCAATTTGATGACAGGTATGAATGTGGTCGGGGACTTGTTCGGGAGCGGAAAAATGTTCCTGCCACAAGTAGTGAAATCCGCAAGGGTAATGAAAAAGGCCGTGGCCTACCTTACCCCTTTTATTGAAGCCGCGAAGGATGAAAAGTCCAAACCGGCGGGAAAAATATTAATGGCTACGGT
The DNA here is from genome assembly GCA_963677115.1 of uncultured Allomuricauda sp. GTDB lineage: Bacteria > Bacteroidota > Bacteroidia > Flavobacteriales > Flavobacteriaceae > Flagellimonas. The sequence continues at coordinate 589,578 of OY781874.1, read as the reverse complement.
GAAGGGCGATGTGCACGACATTGGAAAGAACATTGTAAGTGTCGTATTGGCCTGTAACAACTATGCCATTGTGGATATGGGAGTAATGGTGCCACCGGAAAAAATCATCAATAAGGCCAAGGAAGAAAAAGTGGATATTATTGGCTTGAGCGGACTTATTACCCCATCTCTGGATGAAATGGTGTTTTTGGCCAAGGAAATGGAGCGTCAAAATTTTGAAGTACCCCTTTTGATTGGAGGGGCCACAACCAGTAAAGCACATACGGCGGTTAAAATCGATCCGCAATACAGTCAAGCTGTGGTGCACGTAAACGATGCCTCAAGAGCCGTGACGGTGGTGGGTGATTTGCTTCAGGATGATACTTCCGTGAAGTATAAAAAATCCATCAAACTGGATTATGAGAGTTTTCGGGAGAAGTTTCTAAAGCGAGGAAAGCAAAAGGAATATTTGACCTTGGAACAGGCTAGGGAAAACAAACTCCAAATCGATTGGAATCCATCCGATATCAAAAAACCCAACCAGTTGGGCATTGAGGTCTGGGAAGATTTTGACCTGACCGAATTGGAGGACTACATTGATTGGTCTCCTTTCTTCCGAAGTTGGGATTTGCACGGAAAATACCCCGATATTTTGACCGATGAGGTGGTCGGCGATCAGGCCAAAGAACTTTTCAACGATGCCAAAGTGCTCTTAAAACGAATTCTGGATGAAAAATTGTTAAAGGCCAAGGCTATTTTTGGACTGTTCCCTGCCAATCAAATTGATCAAGACGATATTGAAGTTAAAAATGATGATGAAACCTTTATTTTTAGAACCCTTCGCCAACAATTGAAAAAGCGTGAAGGAGTTCCCAATATCGCATTGGCGGATTTTATTGCCCCAAAAGATTCGGGGATTCAGGATTATATTGGCTGCTTTTGTGTGAGCACGGGATTCGGGACACAGGAATTGGCGGCTGAGTTCGAAAAAAATCACGATGATTATAATTCCATTATGATCAAAGCATTGGCCGATCGGTTTGCCGAAGCTTTTGCCGAGTATCTGCATAAAGAAGTACGAACCACATATTGGGGCTACGCGGTTGATGAAAACTTGGGCAACACAGACCTGATCCAAGAAAAATATAGAGGGATTCGACCTGCACCCGGCTACCCGGCCTGTCCTGACCATTTGGAAAAACTGACCATTTGGGATATGATGAAGGTAGAGGAAAAAATAGGGGTAAAGCTGACGGATAGTTTGGCCATGTGGCCTGCCGCGAGTGTCAGTGGCTACTATTTTGGGCATCCAGAGGCTAAATATTTTGGATTGGGTAAAATAAAGCAAGATCAGGTTCAGGATTTTGCTGAACGAAAAAATATAAAACTGGAAAAGGCCCAGAAATGGCTGGCTCCCAATATTGTTGATGAATAACCGATGAAAATTACCGACCACATAAAAAAAGCAAACGGAGAAACGCTTTTCAGTTTTGAGATTGTGCCGCCCGTAAAAGGGAAAAGTATCCAAGAGTTGTACAATAACATCGACCCTTTGATGGAGTTTAAACCTCCTTTTATCGATGTGACCACTTCCCGCGAGGAGTACATCTATAAAGAAAAGGATGGGTTGCTGGACAAGAAATTGACGCGAACTAGGCCTGGAACTTTGGGAATATGCGCATCCTTGAAACATAAGTACGATGTGGATACGGTGCCACACGTACTTTGTGGTGGTTTCACCAAAGAGGAGACCGAGTATTTATTGGTGGACTGTCAGTATCTGGAAATTGAAAATGTAATGGCCCTTCGTGGTGATGCTCGAAAAGAGGAAAAATATTTCACCCCCACCAAAGGTGGACACCAATATGCTACCGAGTTGGTGGAGCAGATACAAAACATCAATGAGGGCAATTATTTGCATGATACCATTAAATCCAGAGATCTGACCAGTTTTTGCATTGGAGTGGCAGGTTATCCCGAAAAGCATATGGAAGCACCCTCTTTGCAATCGGATTTAAAACGGTTGAAGCAAAAAGTAGATTTGGGAGCCGATTATGTGGTGACCCAGATGTTTTTTGACAATCAAAAGTTCTTTGCATTTGTGAAAGCTGCACGTGAAATAGGCATTGACGTACCCATTATTCCGGGAATCAAACCGATTGCCGTGAAACGTCACTTGCAATTGTTGCCCCATGTTTTCAGTATAGATCTTCCCCAAGATTTGATTGATGCCGTTGAGGTCTGTAAAGATAACAAGGCTGTACGTGAAGTAGGGGTGGAATGGGCCATTCAGCAGTCCAAAGAATTAAGGGAGGCGGGCGTACCCGTATTACATTATTATTCCATGGGGAAATCGGATAATGTGAAGGCCATAGCAAAGGAACTTTTTTAATTTCCTACTTTAGCGCCTCATGAGGCACCTACTTTATCTGGTATTGTTATTGTGTTTTTGCTTTGGATTCTCGCAAGACGGAGATGTTCCAAAAAAATATACGTTGGATGTAAGCCAATTTTATGGCTCCATACTATTGCACAATCCCGATATTTCACATTTGATCACCAATCATCCTGGGGGCGTTATTTTAGGTGTAAGCAAAAAAACCTATGGTCATAAGGAATGGGAAGCCGATTTTGGTTATCCCGATACAGGCTACACCTTTGTCTATCAAAATACCAACAACCCCACCTTGGGGGAGCATTTTGGATTGTATGGCCACTATAATTTTTATTTTCTAAAAAGAAATGTGCAGTTGCGGGTGGCGCAGGGGTTGGCATTCAATACGAATCCGTACGATAAGGATGATAATTTTAGGAACAATGCCTATGGAAGCCATATTTTGAGCAGTACACTATTGATGCTCAACTATGACAAAGAGAATTTGGTGGCAGGATTGGGAGTGAACGCAGGGTTGTCCTTTATTCACTATTCCAATGCCAATTTTAAGGCGCCCAACACATCTACCAACACTTTTGCTTTTAACTTAGGGCTGAATTATACTTTGGACCATGAAGCTGCCTATGAATATTTAAGATCAGAATCAACCGGAAAGATAGCGGAGCCAATCCGGTATAATCTAGTATTGCGGGGTGGTGCCAACGAGAGCGATGTCATCAATATGGGGCGTTACGGTTTTGCCATTGTTTCGGCCTATGCGGATAAAAGGCTGGGGAAGCGTAGCGCTATTCAATTGGGAACCGATGTTTTCTTTTCAAATTTTTTAAAAGAATTGATCCGATACCAGGCCGTAGCTTTTCCTGAGTTGGGAGTTGCTCCCGATACCGACTACAAACGCGTGGGCGTGTTTTTGGGGCACGAACTTTTCGTAAATAAAATGAGCGTAGTCGCCCAATTGGGATATTACGTCTATTATCCTTTTGATTTTGAAGGAAGAATGTACAACCGAATAGGGATGAAACGCTATTTTGGAGATAGAGTTTTTGGGGCAATTACCCTGAAGTCGCACGGAGCAAAAGCTGAGGCAGTCGAATTTGGAATTGGTGTAAGATTATGAAACGGAGGAAGTACGAAATACAAAATAGAGAATACATCCTTGAAGGGTCTTTAGGGGTGTTTTGGATGTTTTTTACCTTTCTTTTGATTTCCTGCAATGGGGACAGCGTTCCGGATTGTTTTCAAAATGCAGGCGAAATGGTTCGTCGACCAATTGATGTCCCGGAATTTGGCACCATAACAGTATTCGAAAATCTAAATGTGGTTTTGAAACAAGGTGATGAGCAGAGTGTCGAAGTGGAAACAGGTGAATATCTGTTGAACGATGTCTCTGTCGTTGTTGAGGATAACCGATTGATATTACGGAACGAAAATAGCTGCAATTATGTTAGGGATTATGGATTGACCACTATTTATGTGACCTCACCTAATATTACAGAAATCCGAAGCAGTACAGGCTTGCCCATAACCAGTGATGGTATATTGAATTATCCGAGTCTTAATTTGATTGCAGAAAGTTACACGAACCCAGAAACAGAAACGACGGATGGCTCTTTTGATCTGAATTTAAATGCAACCACAGTTAGAATCGTAGTAAATGGAATAGCCTATTTCAAACTTCGAGGGAATACCGAAAACTTTAATGTGACTGTAGCAGCGGGGGATTCAAGGATTGAAGGAGAAGAATTAGTTGCAGAAAGGGTAACCATTAATCACAGAGGTTCCAACGATGTGTTTGTGAATCCGCAACAAAGTTTAAGAGGTGTTATACGTGGCACCGGTGATGTGATTAGCGTGAATCGGCCTTCGGAAGTAGATGTTGAGGAATTATTCAATGGTAGATTGATATTCCAAGACTAATATCCTTCAAACTATGACATTGATCGTCATGACCTGTACTATTTCTCGTTAATTTCGAAGTTCAAATCGAGCAATTGAGAAATCTTTTTACACATATCAAAAACTTGTTCGTTCCATTTCCAAAGGTGAAATCACTTGAGGGGCTTAAAGGATTGGAAAAAGCGGACGCACTTTTCCATAATCTCGTAGCGGAGAAAAGAGTACCGGGTTTGGCCGTAACTATTCTGGATAAAGGAGAAATCCAACTTCAAAAAGGATATGGTTTTGCCAATTTGGAAAGGAAAGCTAAAGTTGATTCCAAACAGACGGTTTTCCGCATCGCGAGCATTTCTAAATGCATCACGGGCTTGGCGTTGGGAAAAATGGTGGAAGATGGAATAGTGGATTTGGATGAATCCTTTTACACCCACGTGCCCGATTATCCCCAAAAGAAATACGATTTCACGCTTCGGCAATTGGCAAGTCATACCGCAGGGATTCGAGGGTATCGGGGCAAGGAATACGCTTTAAATCAGGATTACTCCATCCAAGATGGAATAGAAGTCTTTAAAAACGACCCTTTGTTTTTTGAACCCGGAACCAGTTATCTCTACAATAGTTTTGATTTTGTGTTGCTGTCCTTGGCCATGCAAGAAGCTAGTGGAGTACCATTTTACCAATACGTAGCGGAAAATGTATTGACTCCCTTGGGATTGAAAAACACTTTTCCACCGCAAAAAAATGTTAGTTCGAGCGTAGTCGAGAACATAGCTCAATTCTATACCAAAAGAGCATTATGCTTTAAAAAGGCCGTTGAAGTAAACAATACCTATAAACTGGCGGGCGGCGGATATTTATCGACCTGCGAAGATATTGCCAAACTAGGGCAGGCCATTTTGGAGCGCAAGTTGCTCAAGCAGGAAACTTATGATGAACTGCTTGCATCTCAAATTGTGGAGGGCAAACCCACACACTACGGTCTGGGTTTTCAAGTCAGCCAAGATGATCATGGCAGAGCATTTGTAGGTCACGTTGGAAGCAGTGTAGGGGCTTACACGAATCTGTTCGTGTATCCACAGCAGGAGAAAGTGATTGCTATCCTGATCAATTGCACAGACCCAAAAGTCCAATTTGTTTTGGATGAGGCGATTGATGGTATTTTGAATTTGTGAACCTCAAGATTTTTGTGGAAATTTAATCCCAACACGGACAATTTTGAGACAGACGGGATCTTTATTCTTTTTACTTTTTTTGATGCTTACAGCGAGCAGCTATGCTAGGGATAATTTTTCTTTGGAAAAAGTTTTCTCGCAAGGCGATAGCATTGACCAAGGACTGACATCGAAAGAGTGGAAGAAGTTTAAAAAGTTTGAAGCACTCATACATTCTTCGGAACTGACCGAAAATGAAAGGGAAAAAAAGTTGACCGGTTACGCACGGGACTCCCTGAGAATATTGGAAGTGAAATTGATCGCCATTAAGGTTTTGGACGAAAAAAGTCTCTTGAATCGTGATATTACAGAGAACCCATCCTACTATAGAGGGCTTTTGAAGAAATTACAGGAAAGTAATATCCCCCCATCGGAATATCTTTTTTTGGAAGAAAAGTTGGCCTATATCAACCAAGAAGCGGTAGCAGAACAATTGAAATGGAGCAGGCTTGTGAATGTTGGTCTAATTGCGCTTATCGCATTGTTGACCTATATCGTTGTAAGGCAAAGAAAGGGAAGGGACAAACCAATTTTGTCCGAGCTGAGCAAGCAGGAAACTATGGTTCGCAACCTTATCCTTCAAGGCAAAAGCAATAAGGAAATTGCAACAGAACTGTTCATTAGCCTTAGTACCGTAAAGAGCCACATTACTAATATCTACAGTAAATTAAATGTGGCCAATAGGCGGGAGCTGTTGGAAAATAGTACGGGTACTAGCACCTAAATCAGACCTGCTGGGTTTCCTGCGAACCAATTTACCCCATTAATTTGTTTCAAAATTTCACCGTTTTGAAGCAGCTTTCTTTTTTATTCTTTGCATTATATCTTTCAAGTTATGGTCAAGAACAATTCACCATTAAGGGAAGTGTTGTTGATGAAAACAATCAGATGGTCTCCATTGGAGATGTCATTTTTTTTGATTCCAATAAAGAAAATCTAATAGCTTATACTTCTTTGGTGGATGGGGATTTTTCATTTAATGAAGTGAATAGAGGTGCGTATGTACTGGAAGTATCTGCCTTGGGCTTTAAAAAATATTCCAAGCAAATCAACTTGAATGAAAACCTTGAATTTTCCCTTCGGTTGGAAGAACAATTGACCGAGCTTGAAGCTGTTGAGGTCACAGCCTTGAAAAATCCGATAACCATAACTAATGGCAATCTTACAATTGATGTGCAAAATCCTGTTTTTGCTTCTATTGTGGATCCTATGGAAGTCCTTTCAAAAGTGCCCAATATTCAAATTTCACCAGATCGTGAGTCCATTTCTATAATCTCAAAAGGGAGTCCTTTAATTTATTTGGGCAACCAACGTATTGGCTTGGATGAATTCAAGGCGCTGTCCGTGGATGCTATTGAAAGTATCGAAATCGTAAACAATCCATCACCAAAATATGAGTCCGAAGGCCAAGCTGTACTTTTGATTCATTTAAAGAAGAGTACGGATAAGGGTGCTTCCCTGAGTCTTGGCGAAACCTTGTCCTTTAGGCAGAACACCAACAATTACCTGAGCTCCAATGGAAGTTTCTCCAATGGAAAATGGAACCTCCGGGGCAATCTTAATTACAATGCTATCGGACAGTGGGAAAGCAACACCTTTGAATTTGCAATTCCCGAGCAGGATATTTACTCGGATTATCTGGTGCTGATTCCGGATAACCAAAGAGTTCAGGTCAATGGTGGCCTTGGGTTTTACTTCCCATTCAATGATAATGACTATGTGTCTTTCAATAGCACGATGAAGCTTCAAACGGACGATGCTGATTTTGAAACCACTACTTTGGTCAGGGATGGCGCCGAAGAGAACCTTGTTTTATCAGAACCTAAAAATGACAATCGAAGGGGATATTTTAGTGGAAACTTCAATTTCAATAAAAAGCTTGATACGGATTGGAACCTTTTCACGGGGATCCAATATTCTTCCTTCAAACAAAAGTTGGACACCGATATTTTTAACAACTACAATGATGAAGGTTTTTTCTTGGATGAATCCAGATACCAGGAATACAGAATAGGTTCATTTGCCGCTAGAGTCGATGTTGAGCATTCAATAACTGAAAACCAGCAAAGTGAATTTGGTGCAAGTTGGAACGATGCCAAAGCCACGGCAGATTCAAATCTGATGCAATGGAATGCGCCACAGGAACAAATGAATGACCATTATGATTACAAAGAAAGATTATATGCGTCTTACGTCAACTTTAGTTCGAACTTGAGTGAAAAACTGGACGTTAATCTTGGAGTTCGAGTGGAACACAATCAAGTAAATGGGACTTTGAACAACTTAGCAACACCTTTAGTAGAGCGAAAAAACACTAGAGTGTTTCCCAAGGCAGGAATCAATTTTCAGGTAGATAGCACCAAAACACTTTCTGTAAATTATTCCCGAAACATAACGAGGCCCAATTTTTCCCGCACTACCTCCGTTTCGGTATTTATCAATCCTTTTTTGGAAGCTACCAACAATATAAACCTGTTGCCCACTATTTCCCATCGGATTTCTTCCAATCTGCAATGGAAGAACAAGTCATTTTTTATGGATATTTATCAAAAGGAGAATCCATCGTACTATGCCATAAGTTATGAGGCGCCAAATGCCACAGCCACCCTTTCGCCTACTAATTTGGAAAAGGAGCTAGGTTTTTATGTGGGAGTCACCCTTCCGTTTTCTTATAAAATTTGGACATCCACGACCTCTGTGAGCTTAAACTACAATAAGATCAAAGATTCCTCAGCGGTTGTGGCAACGGCCAAACCTTACCTGTATGCGTATGCTGATCAACAATTTAAAGTTGCCAAGGATACCATTGTTTCTTTTGGTGGATGGATGATGACCGAACGCAACGAAGGTATTTATACTAGAAATGCTATGTTGATACTGAACGTTTCTGTGACCAAAACGTTTTTCGATAATTTTCAATGCGCCATCCGTTTGAACGATATCACCAAAGCAATGAATTTTGAGGAGCGTTATTCCATAAATGGAGTAGAGGCCAACGGAACCTATTTCGTGGACGCTATGGAAATTGCTGTTGCCGTAAAATATAAGTTTGGCAACAAAACCTCCAAATTCAAGAACAAGGATGTTGATGATAACCTAAATCGAATCAACTAGGCTTTGCCTGCCAATTCCTCCTCAATCTCCAACGCATATTTCTTGCACAAATCAAAAGTGTCGGTCACATCTTTCATAGTGGTTCTTGGGTTGATGAGACACATTCGAAGCACAATCTGTCCATTCAAAATGGTGGTAACAAGCAAAGCTTTTCGTGAATCCACCACTTTTCCAGAAATGTACTGGTTGATTTTATCCAACTCTTTTTCCGAGTACTTTTTGTTGATGGGGTTGTACCTAAAGTTGATGACGGCCAAAGTTGCTGGGAAAACAACTTCCCAACTTTTACTGCCACGTAGCATCGTTTCTACTTGTTCGGCCAAATCAATATTGTAGGTAATGGCGTCTCGGAATTCCTTTAAACCAAAGGTTTTTAGGGACATATAAAACTTGAGCGCCCTAAACCTACGGGTCAACTGGATACCGTGGTCGTAAAAATTGATTTCCGAAGTATTGCCCTCGATATCTCTTAAATATTCTGGTTTTTCTGTAAAAGTGCTGCTCAGATTTTTGTGGTTTCGCACCAAAAGGCAGCCCATTTCGTAGGGCTGGAAGAACCATTTATGTGGATCCACGGTCAAGGAATCAGCTTTTTCAATGCCTTTCATCGCCTGTTTGCCCTTCTGCGATAAAATGGCGGCCCCGCCGTAAGCACCATCAATATGGAACCAGATATCCTCTTTCTTACATATTTTTCCCAATTCCACCAATGGATCAACAGTGCCGGTATTGGTCGTTCCAGCAGTGGCAATCAAACAAAAAGGATAAAGACCTTCCAATCGGTCCTTGGCAATACAGTTTTTTAATTTATTTACGGAGAACTTGAGTTCACTGTCCGTGGGAATGATTCTGATCTGCTCTTTTTTAAAGCCCAACACCCGAATCGCCTTGATGTTGGAAGAGTGCGCTTGATCGGATAGATAAATAACCGCTTTGGAAAAATCGTCCCCGCATTTTATTCTGCGAGCGGTTACCACAGCAGTAAGGTTGGCCATAGATCCTCCACTGGTAAATATGCCACCTCCTTTTTTCTTGGGAAAACCAAAAATCTTCAACAACCATTGAATGGTCACGATTTCCAATTCGGCGGCAGCTGGACTGGCAGCCCATCCCCCAGAGAAGATATTGTAGCCAGTCGCAAGCGCATCGGCCATAACGCTGACATAATTGCTAGGACCCGGAACAAAAGAAAATGACCTGGGATGGGCCATGTTGGCACTATTGGTCATCACTTTTTCCAGTACGAAGTCGAGTACTTGGGCGGGGTCGGAACCTTTTTCGGGAGCTTCCTCCAAAAACAGATTGTCCATTTCTTCGCGCGAGCCTAAAGCAACGGGCAATTTTTGGTCTTGCGTAGCGTGGTGTTCCACGATGGCATCCACAATTTGATACCCATAGCTTTTCATTTCTTCTTTCGAAAGTTCCAATCTGGCGGTGTTCTTCTTCATAGATCCGTTTTCTTCTGAACCGCAAAAGTACCATATTTGGAACGGTTTTCCATCCCATTTTGGATGGTTGTTCTATCCGTATGGATAAAAAGAAAGTTAGGAAGTAAGTTCGGTGAACAGGCTCTCCAGGTTTTTGTTCTTTCTGCTGAGCTGAAGTGTTTTTAGTTTGTTGTCGTGGGCAAAATCGAACACGGCTGGTCGCATATCTTTGGAAGTGGCAAAAGTGATATCGTATACAAAACCTCCCGTGTTTTTTACCTTGGAAACATTGGGCATTTGCTGTAATAGTTGTTCTTCTACGCGATAATCAAACTCAACCTCAATGATTTGCTCCTCGGCTTCACGAAGTTCCTCCAGTTTTTTGTCGGCCACCAGTTCCCCTTTATTGATGATGATCACACGGTCACAAACGGCTTCCACTTCTTTCATAATGTGTGTGGAGAGCAAAATGGTCTTCTCCTTGCCGATTTCACGGATCAGTTTCCGGATCTCGATCAATTGATTGGGGTCGAGCCCTGTGGTGGGTTCATCAAGAATCAAAACTTCGGGATCGTGCAATAAAGCAGCGGCCAGGCCAACACGTTGACGGTATCCTTTGGATAGCTGTCCAATTTTTTTGTGGGCTTCGGGCGATAATCCCGTTTGTTCAATAACGTCATTGATCTTGGATTTGTCCACTTGGTACACATCTGCGTTGAAAGCCAAATACTCCTTTACATACATTTCCAAATACAGCGGATTGTGCTCTGGCAGATATCCGATACTTTTTTGAACATCTTTTTCGGCCTCCAAAACATCAAAACCATTTACAGCTGCGACTCCTTCGTCCGCTTTATAAAAGGTGGTCAAAATCCGCATCATTGTGGATTTCCCTGCTCCGTTTGGACCTAAAAAACCAACAACTTCACCTTTGTTGATGGTAAACGAAACATTGTTCAGCGCTTTTTGGGAGCCAAAGGTTTTTGTGATGTTCTGTACGGTAATGGACATTCAGTATGCTTTAAGGTATCCAAAAATACACTTTTACTTGTTTTAATCCTTGGGTTTCAAAAACTAGAATTATAGCTGAGAAGAGGATTCTTAGAAAAGTGCGGTTTCTGTAAAATAATGTGCAGTGAAAACGTCTTTTTTGAAAAAAATCAAAAAAAATTCAGGAATGGCTGTGTGTTTCCGATTGAATACCTAAATTAGCCGACAATTAATGACAAGATGACAAACACGTATTTCTGGAACCGTTTTTATTTTTACTTCTTTTTTCAAAGAGGCACGGGACTATTATAGATACGTTTAAAGTATAACCAATTTATAAAGTCCCGACACATCGGGGCTTTTTTTTTGCAATGGAATTAAAAGTTGCCATACAAGGAATAAAAGGATCGAACCACCATCAGGTGGCCAAGGATTTTTTCGGAGATAACATTGATTTGCTGGAGTGCAACTCTTTTGATGCCGTTGTTGATAGTTTGATTGTTGGCGCTGCGGACAAGGGCATTATGGCCATAGAAAACTCTATCGCAGGTTCCATTATCCCCAATTACAATCTGGTGTACCATAATAATATCCACGTGATCGGTGAGCACTACTTAAATATCCACCATAACCTTATGGTTCTGAAGGGTAGAACTTTTGATGATATCCGAGAGGTACATTCCCACCCGATGGCGTTGTTGCAGTGCAAAGAATTTTTTAAGGCACACCCACAGATCAAATTGGTGGAAAGTGTGGATACGGCCGAAACAGCAAAGCGAATCAAGGAAGATAAACTGGAACACATTGCCGCAATAGCTCCTAAAATGGCTGCCGAACTATACGATTTGGAAATTATAGCAGACAACATTCAGACCATTGTGAACAATTCCACACGGTTCATTGTGCTGAAAAAACAAAATAAGGTACTGCCCGAAGAAGAAATCAACAAGGCATCCCTGCGATTTATAACCGACCACAAAAGAGGAAGTTTGGCCACGGTGTTGAACGTGATGAGTGATTGCAATATGAACATGACCAAAATACAATCCTTGCCCGTGATCGAAACCCCGTGGAAATATGCCTTTTTCGTGGATGTAACTTTTGATGAATACGAGCACTTTGCCAAAACAAAATCTTTGTTGCAGATCATGGCCGAGGATTTCAAGGTGTTGGGTGAATATAAAAATGCATTGTTGTAATGATAACAGCAGATAGGTTAAATACCGTACAGGAATACTACTTCTCCAAAAAATTGAGAGAGGTAAGGGGGTTGGTCGCCGAAGGCAAGCCCATCATCAATATGGGAATCGGTAGCCCGGATTTGGCACCATCGCCACAAGTATTGGAAACCCTGCGGGATTCCATAACCGAGGCAGGGGCGCATCAATATCAGAGTTATCAAGGGTTGCCACAACTTAGGGAAGCCATTGCGGATTTCTATCGGCAAAAGTTCGATGTATCAGTGGACGCCAACGCAGAAATTTTGCCTTTGATGGGCTCCAAGGAAGGCATTATGCACATTAGTATGGCCTTTTTGAACGAGGGCGATGAGGTGTTGCTGCCCAATCCTGGATATCCTACCTATGCATCGGTCACTAATTTGGTAGGCGGTAAGGCCATCAATTATGATCTAAAAGCTGAAAACGGTTGGTTTCCAGATTTGGAAGAGCTTTCCAAAAAAGATTTATCAAGAGTAAAATTGATGTGGATCAGTTACCCGCACATGCCAACGGGAGCAACGGCGACAAAGAAGCAGTTGGAATCGTTGGTGGAGTTTGCCAAAGAGAACGAAATTCTTTTGGTGAACGATAACCCATACAGTTTTGTCCTGTCGAATCACCCAACCAGTATTCTGTCCATCGAAGGAGCCAAAGATTGCACTTTGGAACTGAACAGTTTGAGCAAGACCTTCAATATGGCAGGTTGGCGAGTTGGAATGGTGTTGGGAAACGAGGAACACATCAACGCTGTCTTAAAAGTGAAGAGCAATATGGATTCTGGAATGTTCTACGGCATTCAAAAAGGGGCCATTGCAGCACTGCAAAGTGGACCAGAATGGTTCGAGGAACTAGATAAGGTGTATACCAAGCGACGTGAATTGATGTTCCAATTGGCGGATAAATTAGGGTGTACTTACGATAAAAATGCCGTTGGCATGTTTGTTTGGTGCAAATTACCGGCAGGCGCGAAGTCTTCTGAAGAATTTATAGATGAAGTGTTGCACGATAAAGATATTTTCATTGCTCCGGGAACCATATTCGGGAGCAATGGCGAAGGCTATATTCGTTTTTCACTTTGCGTGAGCGAAGAAAAAATCAAAGAGGCCATAGAAAGATTTTAGAGTATGAAAGTAGCCATTATAGGGGTTGGGTTGATTGGCGGTTCCTTTGCCAAGGATGTGAAAAAGTTGCATCCCGAAGCGGAAATCGTCGGTGTGGATAAAAGTGATGTACACTTGGACAAGGCTTTAGACCTTCAGATTATTGATAAAAAAGGAGATTACGAAGTCCTGGCAACTGCGGATATGGTCTACGTGGGCATACCGGTGAATGTTTTGGTTTCAGAATTGCCAAAAATATTGGATGCCGCTGGAGACGAAACTGTGGTAATGGATGCCGGCTCCACCAAACGATTGATATGCGAACAAGTTGCCGAGCATCCCAAAAGAAGAAATTTTATAGCATGCCATCCTATTGCAGGTACCGAGTTCTCGGGACCGACAGCTGCCCTGGAGGGCTTGTATACAGGCAAGACGATGATTATTTGCGAAGTGGAAAAAACTGCTTTTAAGCTTCAGGAAAAGGCATTGGCCATTTTTCAGGAAATAGGCATGCGGATTCGGTACATGAACCCCGAAGCGCATGATAAACATATCGCCTACGTCTCTCATTTATCACACATTAGCTCTTTTATGTTGGGAAAGACGGTTATTGAGAAAGAAAAAAATGAGCGTGATATTTTTGACATGGCGGGAAGTGGTTTTGAGAGCACCGTTCGCTTGGCAAAAAGTTCACCGGATATGTGGACGCCGATTTTTGAACAGAACAAGGACAATGTTGTGGAAACGTTGGAAGAATACATCGAGAACCTTACAATATTTAAGCAACTGATAGTGGACAACGATTTTGAGAATGTCCATCATGAAATGAGTAATACCAATAAAATAAAACAAATACTAAAAGGAATACCACTTACTAAAAAATAGAGAGTATTATGGAAAACAAAAAGGAAATGAGGAAATGGTTGGATGACATGAATTTGGATCATCCCTTGGTAGTAGCTGGTCCGTGCAGTGCGGAAACCGAAGACCAAGTATTAAAAATAGCCCACGAGCTTAAAGATACCGATGTGAGCTATTACCGAGCCGGAATCTGGAAACCAAGAACTCGTCCTGGAAACTTTGAAGGAGTTGGCGCCATTGGATTAAAATGGTTGCAAAGAGTAAAGGAAGAAACTGGCCTAAAAACAGCCACGGAGGTAGCTAACAGGGCACACGTAGACCTCGCTTTAGAGCACGATATCGATTTATTGTGGATAGGGGCGCGTTCTACTGTGAGCCCATTTATCGTTCAAGATATTGCGGATGCTCTGGAAGGAACTGATAAAATCGTATTGGTGAAAAACCCTGTGAACCCAGATTTGTCATTATGGTTGGGAGCTGTGGAGCGTTTGCACTCTGCCAATATCGAAAAATTGGGTGTAATCCATAGAGGTTTTTCCACTTACGAAAAAACCAAGTACCGAAATATTCCAGAATGGCAGTTGGCCATTGAGCTGCAAACGAGGTTTCCTGATTTGCCTATCATAAACGACCCAAGTCATATTACAGGAAAGCGCGATATGGTTTTTGATGTTTCCCAGACCGCCTTGGATTTGAACTTTGATGGTTTAATGATAGAGACCCACTACGATCCGGACAATGCATGGAGTGATGCCGCCCAACAGGTTACCCCTAAAACGTTGATTCAGATGATGAAAGATTTGCGCATCAGAAAAGAAACCGATCAGGAAGCAGAGTACAATAGCAATTTGAGCAATCTAAGGGCTCAGATTGATATACTGGACAATCAGTTGATCGACCTAATGGGGAAAAGAATGAAAGTTTCCGATGGAATAGGCGAACTTAAAAAACAGAAGAACGTTGCGGTATTGCAAAGCAATCGTTGGAACGCTATTTTGGGTAATATGATATTGGAAGGGGAGCAAAGAGGATTGAGCGAGGAATTTGTTTTGAAAATGTTCAAGGCAATCCACCAGGAATCCATCAATCACCAAGAAAAAATCATCAACTCATAACAAAGATTTTTTAATCTGGTTTTAAAAGAACTATTTGTAGTTTCAAGATTTAGGAACTGCAAGTAGTTTTTTTTTGTTCAAACTGTAACAAAACAATTTTTGGGTCATCTTTGAAAAGTAAAAACACTCTATCATGAAAAAAATATACACACTGAGCCTTCTTTTGTTGCCCTTGGTCATGTTTTCACAACGAATCATTGATACCGAGGTTGGGGAATTCAACAAAATCAAGGTTTTTGATTTGATCGAGGTCAACTTGATCCAATCGGACGAGAACAAGATTATGATCAAAGGCTGGAATGTGGACGACATTATTTGGACCAACAAAAACGGAACATTAAAACTCCGTATGCAGTTGGACAAAAAGTTTCAGGGCGAAGACACTATGATCGAGGTCTACTACACCAATTTGGATGTTATAGATGGTAATGAAGGTGCCCAAATTACCTGTAACGAAATGGTACAAAAGAGCAAGATTGAGTTAAGGGCCCAAGAGGGTGCCATGATCCGTATAGGTATGGATGTTGATTACGCAGAGGTACGGGCGGTGACCGGTGGAATCGTAAAAGCTTCGGGACTGGCCAAAAACCAAAGTATTGTTTTGAACACCGGTGGAATTTTTGAGGGTCGTGAACTAAGAACCGCCACAACCGATGTTAAAATTTCGGCTGGTGGTGAAGCGGATGTATTTGCTTCAGAAATGGTGGACATCAATGTGAAGGCTGGAGGTGATGTGTATGTATACGGAAACCCGGAAACGGTACATAAAAAAACCTTTGTAGGTGGAAGGGTCTATATTAAGGATTAATGAAGGTGGTTGCCAACAAGAAGCCCTCCACATGTGGAGGGCTTTTTTATTGATAGATAAATATTGAAGCTTATTTTTTAAAGATGTAACGGGTAATAAAAATACCCTGTCCATCACCTTTTCCGCCTTCGCTTTCTACACCACTAACCACAAAGGCCAACTCCCAACCATTGGAAACCATATCATTGATCATGGAAGTGATCAATGCATCATTGGCCGCAATGTTCTGGAAACGTATACCACCGATGTTGTAAAAGTTCAAAAGTTTGGTTTCTTCAAAATTTTTGACACGAATTTCATTTCTTTTGGACTTGTTACGCGTATTGTCATCCTCAGTCTGTACACTTGTGAACTCCTTATAATCCTTGTCTTCTAAGGCATTGATGATTCTAGATCTTCCCAAGCCGTTGGGCACAATAGATTCGACACTGGTAACTACATGGTACTGTTGTGCACACATGGTAAAACTTGCTGCGAACATCACTACGGCAGCTAAAATGATTTTTTTCATACTAGATTAAATTAATGATTGTTAAAACTGTTAACAAAGATATAGGACGATAAAGAAGGATTGTTGTTACTTTGTAATTAAAACATAAACAAAAAGTGAACGGAACTGTTTATAAATCAACGGGAAGCTGGTATACAGTAAAATCTTCGGAAGGAGGGTTTTACGAATGCCGTATCAAGGGAAAGTTCCGAACACAGGATATAAAAAGTACCAACCCGGTGGCGGTGGGTGATGACGTTGAATTCCACCTGGAAAGTGTTGGGGACGAGGCTGTTGGTGTGATTTCGGGAATTGGTGATCGCAAAAACTATATCGTTCGTAAATCGGTAAAGCTCTCCAAACAGACCCACATTATTGCATCTAACCTTGATCAAGTATTTTTATTGGTCACTTTGAACAATCCCCCGACTTTCACCAGTTTTATAGACCGCTTTTTGGTTACGGCCGAGGCTTATGAAATTCCTGTGGTATTGCTTTTCAATAAAATGGATTCCTACTCGGAAGAAGAGAAACTCGAGGTACATTGGTTGATGGACCTGTATTCAAAAATCGGCTATAAAAGTATTCCCATTGAAGCCAAGCAGGGAATCAATGTTGACCAAGTAAAGAAGTTGATGTTGGGTGCCACAAGCATGTTTGCGGGGCATTCCGGTGTAGGTAAATCAACCTTGGTAAATGCATTGGAAACAGGCCTTGAATTAAAGACCGCCGAAATTTCCGAGCAGCACATGCAGGGACAGCACACCACTACTTTTGCGGAAATGTACGACCTTTCGTTCGATGCACGGATTATTGATACCCCCGGTATAAAGGGATTTGGTATTGTGGATATGGACAAACATGAAATTGGAGATTATTTCCCAGAGTTTTTTGCATTAAAATCCGAATGTAAGTTCAATAATTGCCTGCATTTGGATGAGCCGAAGTGTGCGGTGAAGGAAGCTCTGGAAAATGATGAGGTAGCTGCCAGTAGATATAGGAGTTACGTGCAAATGGTAACAGGAGATGAAGATAATCCATACAGGGAAAGATAAATGAGGACAGTATTACAAAGAGTTTCAAAAGCTAG
Source organism: uncultured Allomuricauda sp. (assembly GCA_963677115.1). Taxonomy (GTDB): domain Bacteria; phylum Bacteroidota; class Bacteroidia; order Flavobacteriales; family Flavobacteriaceae; genus Flagellimonas. Next base: position 571,882 of record OY781874.1, on the reverse strand, counting down.
TGTAACCGTTGAGGGAGAATTGATTTCATCCATAGGTAAAGGACTTTTGATATTGTTGGGTATCGAAGATGCCGATACCAAAGAAGATATTGATTGGTTGACCAACAAAGTTTTAAACCTTCGCATTTTTAATGATGAAAATGAGGTGATGAACCGTTCCGTGGTAGACGTGGAAGGTGATATTATTGTTGTAAGTCAGTTTACCCTCCATGCCCAGACCAAAAAAGGCAATCGGCCATCATATATTAAAGCGGCGAAACCGGATATAGCAGTTCCCATGTATGAATCTTTTGTGCAGGTTTTAGAAGAAAAACTTGGTAAAAAAGTAGGAACTGGAGTTTTCGGGGCCGACATGAAAGTGGCGTTGCTGAATGATGGTCCAGTTACCATTACAATGGATACAAAAAACAAGGAATAATGAACATAGAAAATGCACAACAGGCCGTAGACGAATGGATCAAGAATCATGGTGTCCGTTATTTTAACGAACTCACCAATATGGCCCAACTTACCGAAGAGGTTGGGGAAGTGGCTAGAATAATCGCAAGGCGCTACGGGGAACAGAGCGAAAAGGAATCCGATAAAGCCAAGGATTTGGGCGAAGAGCTGGCCGATGTGGTTTTTGTAGTACTCTGTTTGGCCAATCAAACGGGGATAGATCTGCAAGAAGCTTTTGATAAGAAATTGGATCTTAAGGCCAAACGTGACCACGACCGTCATCAAAATAACAAAAAGCTCAAATAAAGTTGCCTTCGTAAAAGGACATTAGGGCCGTTTTTTCTAGTTTTGACAATTCATTCAAAACGCATAGCATTGAGAATCCAGCTTTCCTCGCCCGACAATAGTAAAATTCAAAAATCAATAGCGATTACAGGCTCAAAAAGTGAAACCAATCGGTCACTTTTGTTGCAGGCCCTGTTCCCCAATATCAGAATTGAGAATGTTTCCAATTCCGACGATGGCGAAGTAATGCAAAAAGGGCTGGCAAAATCTCAGGGGGAAGTGGACATTCACCACGCAGGGACGGCCATGCGCTTCTTAACCGGTTATTTCGCCTCCCAAGAGGGCAAGGAAGTAGTACTTACCGGGTCTCAACGTATGCAGGAGCGTCCCATCAAAGTTTTAGTGGAGGCATTACGGTTTTTAGGTGCGGATATTCAATACATAAAGGAAGAGGGGTGCCCCCCTTTGAAGATTATCGGGAAAAAATTGGTCAAAAGCAGCGTTTCCTTGCCGGCCAATATCAGTAGCCAATATATCTCATCATTATTGTTGATAGCGCCAAGTCTTCTGAACGGAATAGAATTGGAACTTATCGGCAAGATTACATCGGTTCCCTATATTAAAATGACCTTGGCCCTTTTGGAGCAAATAGGAGTACAAACTTCTTTTGAAGGAAATAGTATCAAGGTTGCCCCCAAGGAAGCTGTCGAAGACACAACTTTGGTCGTGGAATCCGATTGGAGCTCGGCCAGCTATTTTTACAGCATAGCCGCTATGTGCGAAGAGGGTACGGAAATCCAATTATCGTCATACAGACAAAATTCCTTACAGGGAGATAGTGTTCTGGCTGAGATTTATCGTGATTTTGGAGTAGATACCGTTTTTTCGAACAATACCATTCTCCTCAAAAAAACAAGAGAGGTAAAATCAAATCAATTGGAATACGACCTTTCCAATGCTCCCGATATCGCACAGACCATTGCAGTTACTTGCTTGGGGCTGGGAATCGGTTGTCATCTAACGGGCTTGCATACGCTTCCAATCAAGGAAACAGACCGTTTGGCCGCATTGCAGACCGAGTTGGGAAAGTTTGGTGCTACGGTAGATATTGACAGTGAAAGCTTAACCCTCAAAGCTCAGACACAGCTGAATAGCGGGGTTTCGGTAGATACCTATAGCGATCACAGAATGGCGATGGCCTTTGGTCCGCTAGCTTTAAAAGCTGATTTTACGGTAAACGATGCCGAAGTGGTTTCCAAGTCGTATCCCGATTTTTGGAACGATTTAAAAGTGCTCGGTTTCCATATAGAGGAACTGTAATCCACATTTAATCATTAAATTACTTGACATCCGCTATCGCGAGGTTGTATATTTGCCATCTTAAAAAAATCGAAAAAAAGTCCACATGAAATTATCAAACTTCAATTTTGAATTGCCCAAGGAATTATTGGCAGAATATCCCGCAGAGCACAGGGACGAATCCAAACTAATGGTGATTCACCGGGATTCCGGAAAAATTGAACATAAAATGTTCAAAGAACTAGTTGACTATTTTGATGAAGACGACGTAATGGTCCTGAACAACACCAAGGTGTTTCCTGCACGACTTTTTGGAAACAAGGAAAAAACCGGAGCTAGAATCGAGGTTTTCTTGTTGCGCGAGCTTAATCAAGAACAACGTCTTTGGGACGTTTTGGTGGATCCCGCACGAAAAATCCGTATCGGTAACAAACTATATTTTGGCGAAGACGAGAGCTTGGTGGCCGAGGTTATCGACAACACCACGTCAAGAGGGAGAACATTGCGTTTTCTTTATGATGGCTCCTATACCGATTTTAGAAGAAAATTAAGGGAGTTGGGAGAAACACCACTTCCAAAATATATAAAAAGAGAAGTTACTGCTGATGATGAGGAAAGGTACCAGACCATTTATGCCAAGCATGAAGGTGCGGTAGCCGCCCCAACCGCCGGTCTACACTTTTCAAAGCACTTGTTGAAGCGTTTGGAAATTAAGGGAATCGAGTTTGCAGAGGTAACGCTACACGTTGGATTAGGGACCTTTAACCCGGTAGAGGTAGAGGATTTGTCCAAACATAAAATGGATAGCGAGGAGTTGGTGATTGATGAAAAAGCCACGGAAATCGTAAACAATGCCAAATCAAACAAAAGAAAAGTTTGTGCCGTTGGTACTACTGTGATGAGAGGTTTGGAGAGTGCGGTATCATCCGAGCATACGTTGAACACCTTCGAGGGTTGGACCAATAAGTTCATCTTTCCTCCCTACGAGTTCAGTATTGCAAATTGCATGATCACGAACTTTCACTTGCCGAAATCAACTTTGTTGATGATGGTTTCTGCTTTTGCAGGTCACGACTTGATCAAGAAAGCATACAAGCAGGCTATTTTGGAAGGCTATCGCTTCTATTCCTACGGGGATGCCATGTTGATTCTGTAAGTACAAAAAAATCATAGAATAGAAATCCCGTTTGCTATGTGGCCAGCGGGATTTTTTCTTGCTTATCTTTAAGAGATGGAAACCAAAAAAAAGGACATACGTGCATTGACCAAAGAACAACTTCGCGATTTTTTTGTGGAGCAGGGCGATAAAGCATTCCGAGGAAATCAAGTCTATGAATGGTTATGGCAAAAATCCGCCCACGATTTTGATGCTATGACCAATATTTCCAAGGAGACCAGACAAATGTTGGAAGATAATTTTGTGATCAATCACATTCGGGTGGATCAGATGCAGCGAAGTTCCGATGGTACCATCAAAAATGCGGTTCGTTTGCACGATGGTTTGGTCGTAGAGTCTGTGTTGATTCCTACCGAAACCCGAACCACCGCCTGTGTATCGAGTCAGGTAGGATGCAGTTTGGATTGCCGATTTTGTGCCACTGCCCGTTTAAAGCGGATGCGAAATTTGAATCCCGATGAGATTTATGATCAAGTGGTGGCCATAGATAATGAAAGCCGTTTGTATTTTGATCGCCCGCTGAGCAATATCGTTTTTATGGGGATGGGGGAACCTTTGATGAATTACAACAATGTATTGAAGGCCATCGAAAAAATCACATCGCCCGAGGGGCTGGGCATGTCCCCCAAGCGAATCGTTGTCTCTACATCCGGAGTGCCCAAAATTATAAAGAAAATGGCCGATGAAGAGGTAAAGTTCGGTTTGGCGGTTTCCTTGCACTCCGCAATTGATGAGGTGCGAACTTCCATCATGCCCTTTAACTCGACTTTTCCTTTAAAAGATCTGCGTGCGGCGTTGGAATATTGGTACAGCAAGACCAAGAACAGAATTACCTATGAATACGTGGTCTGGAAAGGCATTAACGACACTCAGGAAGCAGCGGATGCCTTGGTGAGGTTTTGCAAGTTTGCACCATCAAAAGTAAATATCATTGAGTATAATCCAATTGATGATGGTGAGTTTCAGCAGGCATCGAACAACGCCGTTGAAATGTACCAAAATACCTTGGAGAAAAATGGCATAACCGTAACCGTTCGCAGATCCCGTGGAAAGGATATTGATGCCGCTTGTGGACAGCTGGCCAATAAAAGCTAATTTTTGAGGACAGGAGACGGGAGTTATGTCAAATTTGTTTTTTTCTTAACCCTTACCCTTTGTTCCATACCGCTGCAAATCACCGATGGTTTTAGGTCTGTATCTTAAAACTTCGATTTCGTTCTAACAACTCTTGCATTTTCCCTACTTTTAGGGTTTCAAAACCAAACACCACATCGTTACGTTGAAAATCGTTTCGCAGATTAGGGAACCCATAGAAAATGAGATGCAGCTTTTTGAGGAAAAATTCCTCAAATCCATGTCCTCCAAGGTCGCATTGTTCAATAGGATAACCTACTACATAGTTAATAGAAAGGGCAAGCAAATGCGCCCGATGTTCGTGTTCTTGACCGCCAAATTGTTGAATGGGGAAGTCAATGAACGGACCTACACTGGGGCATCCATCATTGAGTTGATCCATACCGCCAGTTTGGTACACGACGATGTTGTGGACGATAGTAACAAAAGAAGGGGCTTTTTTTCCATTAATGCGCTTTGGAAGAACAAAATTGCCGTTTTGGTTGGCGATTTTTTATTCTCGAAAGGACTGTTGGTTTCATTGGAAAACAAAAATTACGACTTGCTCCATATCATTTCCAATGCAGTGCGGGATATGAGCGAAGGGGAATTGCTTCAAATTGAAAAAGCACGATTGTTGGATATTACGGAAGATGTGTACTACGACATCATCCGACAAAAAACCGCAACCTTGATTGCGGCTTGCTGCAGTATGGGTGCCTGTTCGGTTCGACCCGATTCTGAAGAGGTAGAGGTTTTTAGAAAGTTCGGTGAGCTTTGTGGAATGGCCTTTCAGATCAAAGATGACCTTTTTGACTACGGTGCCGAGAAAATCGGAAAACCTACCGGCATCGACATCAAAGAGCAAAAAATGACACTGCCTTTAATCTACGCCTTGAACAATAGCGACAAGGAAAAGAAAAAGTGGCTGATCAACTCCATCAAAAAGCACAACAAAAACAAGAAACGGGTAAAGGAGGTCATCGAGTACGTCAAGGAAAAAGGCGGACTGGATTATGCCGTGGTAAAAATGCTGGAGTTCAAGGACGAAGCCTTGGCCATTTTAGACAATTATCCCGATTCCGAATATAAAAGCGCCCTCACACTTATGGTCAACTACGTGGTGGATCGTAAAAAATAAATTTTTAAATAATTGAATATCAATTAAATACTGAAAATTTTTATTTTCAGGCAACTCTTTGTGTTTACATTCCGTCTATTAAAATAGAAGCACTTTTGTAACCAAACTTTTGAAAATCATTACGCTACATATCAACGAAAAACAACTGATCAAAAAATCGATCAAAGGGGACCAACAGGCCCAAAGGTTGTTGTACGATAAATTTTCGCCCAAGATGTTGGGGGTTTGCAGGCAGTACATCAAAGACCTCCATTTTGCAGAAGATGTGATGCTTCACGGTTTTGTTAAGGTCTTTAACCATTTAAGTTCTTATCAATTTAAAGGAAGTTTTGAAGGTTGGATCAGAACCATAATGGTGAGAGAGAGTATTTCGTATCTGCGCAAAAGGCAGTTTGTAGTATATGACGACGAAGCTGTTGGGGTAAATGGAGAAGTTTCGACTTCTCACGATGGTATTTTGGATCTAGAGTATGTTCAGCAGCTTATCGACGGATTACCGGAAGGTTATAAGGCAGTTTTTTTGCTCTACGCCATTGAAGGGTATGGTCATAAGGAGATTGCCGAACTATTGGAAATATCGGAGGGAACCTCAAAATCACAATTGTTCAAGGCCAGAAAGATGCTTCAAGATAATTTAAGTTTAAAGGGAATGTCGCCCAAATCACATTCGACGAACAAAAAATAGAGGTATGGATAAACTGGAAAAGCATATCAAAGAGAAGCTGGAGAAGCGAACCATCGTGCCATCAGAAGGAGCATGGGACAAGATTGCTTCGCAGATAGAGCAAAAACCACAAAATAGGAACAAATGGTTTTCTTATGCCATAGCGGCAAGCATTGTGGGCATTGTGCTGGTTTCGGTCTTCTTTTCTGCAAAAAATGATGAGGCAGTGGAGGAGCTACAGGTTGTAGAAACTGGGGTCAAAGAAGAAGTTGAAGTGGAATCCGGGGAAAGGGCAAACAGTGAACTAGCTCCAGAGGTGGAAACTGAAGTGGCCGGAACACAAGATAAATCCATAGAGACGGGGCATAATAAAGAATTCAAACAGCCGACCTTTAATACATCGGTTGCCGAGCAAAAAGTGAAAGAGCCATTGCAGGATGAAATCAGAATCAACTCCGATAAGCTGATTGCACAAAAGGTGGAAGAAGTGGTCGCTCAGGTCCAAATCATGGAAAATGCAAAGCAAGATGTTACCGATGCCGAAGTGGATTCACTCCTGCGAGACGCCCAACGAGAGATTTTAACCAATAAGTTATTCGCCAATGGCGGTTCCGTGGATGCCATGTCTCTTTTGGCAGAAGTGGAAGACGAACTGGACGAATCGTTCCGCGACCAAATCTTTGATGCCCTAAAGTCCGGTTATCTTAAAATACGCACTGCTGTCGCCGACCGAAATCAATAACATTATTCATCAATCAAGTCAAACCTTCTGTAACTTCCTGCTCCAGTGGGCAGGAAGGACGGAGGTTTATAATCCAAAAACAATCATGAAAACAATTTCATTTTATTCATCAATTTTGCTTTTGTTCCTCGTTTCGCAAATCGGATGGGGACAAGAAGATTATCAAAGGAAAATAGAGGCGTTGAAAGTTGAAAAACAGCGCATCATTGAACAAGAAAAGGATGCTTTAAAGTTCGAAGTAAAGGATATCAACCAGCGTTTGGAAGATGGTGAGATTTCTGAAAATGAAGCCAGGGTTTTAAAGGAGGAAGTGGCAAAACAAAGAGCATTGAACATTGAAAACCGTGTTGCCATTGTTGAGAACCAAATTGCTTTGTTGGAGCGCAACCGGGGAGAGGTGCTTACACTTAGCGAGATAGATACCATAAATGGTGATAGAATGCGAATTGGTTTACTTATTGACGGTAAACCGGCCATTACATTTAATTCCAATAGGTGGAAAAAGGAAATAAAGTACGACAGACGTACATATTCCGATTTTGTGATCGCCATTGGTTTGAACAACGCTATCATCGAGGGGCAATCTTTATCCGATTCCCCATACAAAATAGGAGGGAGCCGTTTCTTTGAAATGGGATGGCAATGGCGCACCAGAGTATTCAAAAACTCCAATTGGTTGCGTTTCAACTATGGGTTTTCGTTCCAGTTTAATGGTTTGAAACCGGATGGTAACAGAATTTTTGTCCAGAATGGCGACCAAACTGTTTTGGAGGAATTTGAATACGATTTGGATAAATCCAAGTTTCGAATGGACAATCTGGTGTTTCCCGTACATTTCGAGATCGGTCCATCAAGACTAAGAAAAACGGAGCGTACCATGCGTTATTCCATTCGCGATCAGTTTAGGATAGGTTTTGGAGGCTATGGAGGGTTCAGCTTGGGAACCCGTCAAAAATTAAAGTACAACCGAGATGGAGAGCATGTTAAGGATAAGCTCAAGCGGGATTACAACAGCAGCGATTTGATTTATGGGGTGAGCGGATACATGGGGTTTGATGGTGTGCTACTGTATTTAAAATATGACTTGAACCCCATCTTTAAAGATGCAGAGGTAAAGCAAAACAATATTTCACTGGGCCTTCGGTTCGATATTTAACCAATTTTTGAATCTAGAAGAAATATGGTCAGGATATTCCTGGCCGTTTTTTTATGCGGATAGTGCCCGCTCCATTTCTGGAGTAAAATCCTCTTTGTAGTATACTTTTTTACAATGCGAACATTCCGCATAACGGATATTGTTGATGGTAAACAACGGAATCCAGAACAAGTGGGCGTAGTTGGGCTGGGTAACCGCTGTCAATGTTCCGGTTTGGCCGCAATGTGAACAGGAAACATAGGGCAACCTTTTGGTCTCTTTTTTGCCGGGTCTTGTTCCGAAGAAAAGTATCATTCAACATTTATATTGATCCATCTCAAAGTTAGCGCTTTCACGGGCGAATGAAAAAAATGATTTTCGCTTTTAAAAAATTTCTACATTCGCCCACATTTTTGAAACATTGAAGCCCTACCACGGTTTGGAGGATTGGCTGTCTTGGATGGACGACATCTCCAGTAAGGATTATGTGATTATCGACAACTTTCTTCGGGAAGAACTGTACTCCGAGATCAAATCTTTTTTTCAGGGTAAGCTCCCCAACTTTAAGGAGGCAGGCATTGGAGCCCATTCCGAAAATCAAATTGACACCAAAATTCGTGGTGATTTCACCTATTGGTTGGATAGAAAACGTGATTTTCTATTAGAAAGCTATTGGAACCTGTTGGACGAGACGATGCACATTTTTAACCGATATTGCTACCTGAGTTTGTCTGGCTATGAGTTTCATTTGGTACATTACCCATCAGGTGGGCATTACGATAGACATTTGGATCAGTTTGAAAACAGGAATAACCGCATGATTTCGATGATCATTTATCTAAATGATGATTGGAAACCGGGCGATGGTGGTGAACTGGAAATTTTTGAACAAGATGGCTCTAGCTTTTTGGTGGAACCTTTGGCTTCCCGTTGCGTTATGTTCAAAAGTGCAGATGTGCCACATGCTGTGCTCGAGGCACATAAAAGTAGGTTCAGCCTTACCGGTTGGCTGTTGTACCAGCCATCTTCCGTGGGCAAACTTTATGTTTGATCACCTCTTGTTAACAGGAATCTGACGAATGAGTTCTTCATTTTGTGCGGTCGAGGCTCCGTAGGACATCACTAAAGTTCCCTTTGTCCCATCTTTTGCTACTATCGCGAAGACCGTGGACTCGTCGGCAGGGTCGGTCATACCCTCAAAACGGTAGGAATCCACGATCAACAACTCATCCGGACCATATGCTTTCTTCGAGTAAAGAGCCTTTATGCAGGACTCATCTGCTTCAAAATCTTCTTTATAGTCTTCTTTTTGAGTCAAGTAATTCACCGCTTCCGAGAGGGTGGTAAAACTATGTTTGTCCATTATGATTAAATTTTTAGTGTTGTTGTAATTGAATCGATCAATTATGTTCTACAAAATCAATGCTTCCACCAACGATAGGCAGCATAAGTTCAGTTCCATCCAAATCCACGGTCAACTCCGTCCCCGGTTTGGGCCACAGGGTAAACTCCTTGTCACTGGAAAAAATCATAAGGCCTATTTGCTGTCCTTTTGGAATAATTTGGTCATCGGGCATCAATTCAAACTCCATTTCATAAAATTTGTTGGGAACCAAAGGCTTACTTTTTGTTATTGAGTTGTGGTTTTGAGGGTCGGCCCATCCGCGGGTGATAATATTGTCCGTTATTTTGGTATTCAATGCTTCAGACCATGGCAGGGATACGAGCCAAACGGATAAATTGGCGGCAGGTTTGCTGCTGGCCAGTTTTATTTTGATTTTGGGTACCCCGGAAATGTGTACATCCTCGGCCAAGGGAGCCGTGACGTATAACAATCTATGTTCTGAAGTTTCGGCCATGGCCAAATCGGCACCTGAAAAGTTATGGTCATCCACCAAAGTTTCCCTGCCCTGATTTTTTGACTTTTGAGATGATAGGCTTCCGGATTTTAACCCTCCTTTTTGTAAATGTAATGTTACATCTTTGGCATCTGGATTTGGATAATCGGCATACGCCGTAGGATTGTCTTTCTTGTCATTTTCCCTGACAATCCATGCCTTTGGGTCATTTTCCACTCCATTTTCCACATCAAATAGGTAGCGGGTAAACCATCGGTTCATCATGGAAATGGGAGGCGGTCCCCCATGACCGTTCTGATGGTAGTAGATTTGCGTGGGCAGCCCCATCTCCTTGGCTTTTTTATAGATACGATAACTGTGCTCGGGCATTACGTTCCAGTCATTGAAACCGTGCGACATCAGCAGCGCAGCCTTCATGGGCTTCATATGGTTCAGGTAATCCCTCCCGGCCCAAAAATCATTATAATCCCCTGTAACCCGGTCCTGTCCGTTTTTCATTTCGGTATCACGGATTACTTTGTTGTTCCTAGCTCTTTTGGATTCATCGCCACTATGGATGAAATCGTAGAGTACATCAATATCTTCTCCCAGATATCCACCAGGTGAACGTACAAGTCCATTCGAGCGGTAATAATGATAGTACGAAGTATTCGGGGCGATAGGAATAATGGCCTCAAGCCCATCGACGCCCGTGGTAGCTGCGGCCAACGGAATGGTTCCGTTGTACGAAGTGCCCGTCATGCCCACCTTACCGGTGGACCAATATGCTTTGACTTCTTTGTCTCCGTCTCTTTCGGTAAACCCTTTTGCTCTTCCGTTGAGCCAATCTATTACAGCTTTTGGGGCCAGCGATTCATTGTCGCCACCAACCGTTGGGGCACCATCGGAAAGTCCTGTCCCTGGAGAGGAGGAGTGTACAACAATATAGCCACGAGGTACCCATGTCATAATTTGCGAATTGGATATAATAGGACGCTCGCCCAAGCGGGTAACCTCAGGATGTTTTCTAGGTTTTGCTGGCTCACCTAGCTCATGTTTTACATCCCAAAATATACCTTTGTCCAAACCAGCGGTACCTGCATAATAGGGGCTGGATTCATAAATAACGGGTAATTTCAAACCTTCGGACTCTGTTTGCTCTGGCCGGGTTACATCCACGTGCATACGGTCCAATTTTCCGTCGCCATCAGAATCAAAAGTGGTCTCTACCCAAAGATCATGGCGTATCCATTTACTTGGGTCGGAGAAGGCTTCCACCACTTGAGCTTCGCCATTTTCAAAAATGGGAGATGCTTTTTCTGCCATTTGGCCATGTGCCATCAATGAAAATACCAATAGAAATGTTGCAAGTCCCCAGTGTTTTTTAGATATGCTATTTATCATAAAATCGATTTTATATTACAATATACCGCAGTTATGCAAGGCGGTCCTAAGATACTAAATCTAAAAGAGGGAATTCCTTTTTGGGTTCTTCAAAACTTTGTTTTTATTTACCTTTAACAGCTATTTTAACGGAACGCCTTGATTTCAAAAACCACTATAGACCAAGTATATGAAACCGCCCGATTGGAGGAGGTAATCGGTGATTTTGTGCAATTAAAGAAATCGGGTTCCAATTTTAAGGGACTGAGCCCCTTTACGGATGAGCGTACGCCCAGTTTTATGGTATCCCCGGTTAAGCAGATTTGGAAGGATTTCAGTAGCGGCAAAGGAGGTAATGTGGTGGCTTTTTTGATGGAACATGAGCATTTCACCTATCCTGAGGCCATAAAGTACTTGGCCAAAAAATACAATATAGAAATAGAGGAAACCGAGCAAACCGACGAGCAAAAGGAGGAGGCCAATGAGCGCGAGAGTATGTATTTGGTGTCCGAGTATGCGCAAAAGTACTTTTCAGAAACTCTTTGGGATACTGAACCCGGCAAGGCCATTGGACTAAGTTATTTTAAAGAGCGCGGTTTTACGGACGATACCATAAGGAAATTTGGTCTGGGCTATAGCTTGGATGAGTGGGAGGCTTTTACCAAATCAGCATTGGATAAAGGCTACCAATTGGAGTTCTTGGAAAAAACGGGCCTCACCATTGTGAAGGAACAGGCTGGTGGTGAAAGTCGAAGATTTGACAGGTTCAAGGGAAGGGTAATGTTTCCCATCCACTCTATGAGCGGTCGCGTACTCGGATTTGGAGGCCGGATTTTGACCAATGATAAAAAAGCGGCAAAATATCTGAACTCGCCCGAAAGCGAAATCTATCATAAGAGCAAGGTGCTGTATGGTATTTATTATGCGAAACAAGCTATTGCCAAGGAAGATAATTGCTTTTTGGTTGAAGGGTATACGGATGTGATCCAAATGTATCAGCGAGGTGTGGAAAATGTGGTTTCGTCAAGTGGTACGGCATTGACACCGGAGCAGATAAGGCTCATCAATCGACTTACCAAAAACATTACAGTTTTGTTTGATGGTGATGCAGCAGGTCTTCGAGCATCTTTACGTGGTATCGACCTTATTCTGGAACAGGGCATGAACGTAAAGGTATGCACATTTCCAGAGGGTGAGGACCCCGACAGTTTTGCCAAGAACAACACGTATGAGGATTTGGTGGAGTACTTGGCGGAGCATGCCATGGATTTTATCCAGTTCAAGACTTCTTTGTTGGCCAAAGAGGCAGCCAACGACCCCATAAAACGAGCAGATACGGTAAGGGATATTGTAAACAGTATCAGTAAGATTCCGGATCGTATCCGACAAGAGATTTATATTCAGGAATGTGCAAGAATGATGCAGATTTCCGAAGATGTGCTGTATAATACGTTGGCACAGATTGACAAGAAACAGCAAACAGATGCTTCAAAAAAAGTAAAACAAGAGCAAAAAGCCTTCGATGTTGTAAAGAACGATGCTGTAGTCGAGAAGGTGGATGTGCAATACGAGCTGGAGCGAAAGATTATTGAGGTGCTTTTGTTGTACGGTAATCAAAGGCAGGAGTTTGAAGATTTGGTGCTCAAAGAAAACGATGAGGGCGAATTGGTGTTGGAACCCGAAGTTTCTGAGGCGAGGGTATATGAGAAGGTGTATTTGGACCTTCAGGAGGATGAAATTGAGCTGACCAATGAACAGTTCAAGACGATCTATTACAAGTTGATCGAGAAATTGAACGAGGATTCGGAGTTTTCAATCAATACCTTTTTGTCGGATCTGGACCAAGAAACGGTCTCGCAGGTGTCTTCTATTTTAATGGAAGAAGAGCAATATGTTCTGCACGATTGGGAACGTAGGGATATTTATCCAAAGGAAAAACAAGTCGGGGTGGCGCAATTGGTTGGCGAAACCATCCTCACTTTGCGGTGCAACTTGATAAAAAACCGTATCGAAAAATTAAAAGAGAGAACTCAAGATAGCCAGGGGGATCATACGGAGGTGTTGGAGGAAATCATGAACTATCTACAGCTCAATAAATTATTGAACGCGAAGTTGAACCGTGTTCTTTCTTAAAGTATAAAACCCCTTCCAAATGTTGTTTTGAAAGGGGTTTCCACAATAGTTGGTTTGGTTGGGTATTCCTAATATAGTTCCAAGGCTTTTGCCTGTTGGAGCAAGTCCACCAAATTATCCACGTTCAATTTTTTCATCAGACGGGCTTTGTATGTACTTACTGTTTTTTCGTTGAGGTTCAACCCTTCGGCAACTTCTTTGTTTCTTTTGCCACTTGCCAATAATTTTAGAACCTCGACCTCTCGGGAAGAAAGTTTTCTAAAAAATCTGCGCGGTTTTTGAGTCCCTTCATCAAAAGCAAGGCGTTGGGCCAGTTCGTTGGTGATGAACATATTGCCTTCACTTACTTTTTTAACGGCAGCAATAATGTATTCCAAATCAGCCGTTTTGGATAAGTATCCAAATGCTCCGGCACGAATTGTACTAAGGGCGTAAACATCTTCGGACTGACCACTGTACATTAGCGTTTTAATTTCCGGAAACTCCAATTTTATTTTTCTTAGGGTGGCGATTCCATTGATTTCTGGAATATCCATTTCTAAAATAACAACGTCTGGATTTACGTCTTTCAGTGTTTTAAAAAGCTCTTCTGTAGTAGATACATCTGCAATGACTTCAATATCCGAGCTCGTTTCAAGTACCTGTCTTATACCAAGCCTAACAATAGGATGGTTGTCAGCAATCAATACTTTAATCATTATGAAACGGTTTATTTAGTGAATGGTTAGCTGCTAATACTTAAAGTATATGGCGAGCAAGATAACAATTTAATCATGTAAAAATGTAACTTTTTTCTTAAAACCATAGTTTTTCTATGGTTTTTTTCGTCTTAAATCGGTGTTTTTCTGATGAAACGCTATTTGAGCTCCTTAGGAATTTCGCAAATAGGTATAGGAACCATCTTATGCTTATTTGCAGTATTATATCTTTTGTAAATAGAGAGTATTTCTTTTTCCCTGCCAGAAAAATCGTCGGAAGTCTTGCCTTTGTCTTCCATTTCCATGGCCCATTCCAGTTCTGGGTACGATGCGCCTATTTGGTCTTCATCGGTTCTGCTATCTCCCCATAGACCGTCTGTTGGCGCCGCTTCCATAATATCCTGATTTACTCCGAGAACCCGCCCAAGTTCATAGACCTCCGTTTTTACCAGATCCGCAATGGGACTGAGGTCAACGCCTCCATCACCATATTTGGTGTAGAACCCGATTCCGAAATCTTCTACTTTGTTGCCCGTACCTGCAACTAGATACCCTTTTAAGGCGGCAAAATAGTAGAGTGTGGTCATACGAAGTCGTGCCCTTGTGTTGGCAAGCGACATAAAACGGTCTTCCTCCTTGTCCACTTTTGGGAAAGCATCAACAAGAGAGTCGAACACTGGTGTCAGGTCAACCGGTTGTCGGGATACGTTCGGGAAGTTTTCAATTAACCAATCGATATGCCTGTCTGCTCTGGTAACTTGATTCTCGCCTTGGTGAATGGGCATCTCCAAACATAAAAGGTCCAATCCGGTCTTGGCACAGAGCGTTGAGGTTACAGCGGAATCTATTCCGCCCGACACGCCAATCACAAAACCTTTGCATTTTGCATTGTCGGCGTATGTTTTTAACCAATCAACAATATGGGCGATTACCTTTTCTGTTTGCATATCTTACTATTTAGATTCTATAAATTACCTTTGTGCCCTGTAAATTTAATCCCTGTGTCCTTAATAATGAAGCGGTTGTTCAAATACTTTACCATTCCCGTGTTGAGATGTTTTGTTTTGACGTTGATTTTATCCATTTCTTCATGTGCTGAAACGGATAGGACCCAAGAGGAAATCGTCAAAGTTCCGATGGATCTAAAAATATCTAGGTTTGATCGGGAATTTGCAAATGCTTCAGAGGATGATATTCCTAAATTGAAAGCTAAGTATCCCTATTTGTTCCCAGAACAGTTTACGGATAGTGTTTGGGCGGCGAAATTGACCGACACACTCCAAATTGAACTATCCGACGAGGTGGCTAAGGAATTTGGTGATTTTGAACAAGAATCTGCGGATTTGGAATCACTCTTTAAACACATCAAATATTATTTCCCGGAAACTGAAACACCACACATTGTCACCCTCACCTCCGATGTCCGATACGAAAACCGTATCATATTGGTGGATTCGTTATTGCTCATGGGACTTGATAATTATTTGGGAGAAGACCATCATTTTTATGAAGGAATGCAGCGTTATATCGCATCATCCCTTGATAAAAAATTCTTGACCTCGGATGTGGCCGGTGCTTTTGCCAAAAAGGTTATTTCCTATCCTCGTAACCGAACCTTATTGTCGAGAATGGTCTACTATGGAAAGGAACTTTATTTAAAGGATAAATTGATTCCATCGGCAACGGATGCCCAAAAA
The DNA here is from genome assembly GCA_963677115.1 of uncultured Allomuricauda sp. Lineage (GTDB taxonomy): Bacteria > Bacteroidota > Bacteroidia > Flavobacteriales > Flavobacteriaceae > Flagellimonas. The sequence goes on along the minus strand of OY781874.1, from coordinate 556,139 downwards.
ATAGGATACTCCGAAGAAGATATACAATGGGCAAGGGCCAATGAGGAACAGATGTGGACGTATTTTGTAGAGCGGGAATTACTGTATAGCACAGATGCGGGATTGGATAGAAAGTTCTTGGATCCTGCCCCATTTTCAAAATTTGGGCTGGAACTGGACAATGAGTCGCCGGCACGTTTGGGTAGATATATGGGATGGCAGATTGTGAGGGCCTTTATGGATAAGACCAAAGTAGGGCTTAAGCAAATGTTGGATATGCCTGCAGATGAAATTTTAAAACAGTCAAATTACAAACCAAAAAGATAAATGGCAGTAGAACACACTTCGGAGATAACCTTAAAGGTTGGATTGGATGAAAACAGAGTGCCCGAGGAATTAACTTGGTCGGCGCAAGATGGAGGTATTAATGAGGAAGAGGCCAAAGCCATGATGCTATCCGTATGGGACAGTAAAAATCAAGAATCCTTAAAAATTGATTTATGGACCAAGGATATGCCCGTGGATGAGATGAAGGTATTTTTCCATCAAACCTTGGTGTCCATGTCCGATACTTTTTTCAAGGCCACACAAGATGAGAAAATGACGGCAACAATGAAGGATTTCTGTGATTATTTTGCAGAAAAACTGGATTTGAAAAAATAGCCCTAATCCACAGGTTCGTGTGCCCGCCCAAATTTTGCCTTTTCAGCACCTTTTAAGTTCAGGCTGTTCTCGATTTTTTGCCTGGTAGGTCTTTGTAGGAACAGATAAAGAATAAGAACAATGCCTAAAATCAAATAAACGAGATTCTGGGTATTGGAAAAAATAACCATGCTAAAGAGTGAAGCTCCTTCCAACAGTACATATTTTAAAATCGATGCTGTTTGAAACTTGTTCAATTTGTTCCTCAGTCCGCTATGATTAGGTGTTGATCTGAGTATTTTTCTAAAAATATAATCCCCTAAAAATATACAGGAGAGGGCTACTACGGGGACAATCGCCAAAAATAGATCGTCCGTGCCCGAAATGCTGAACTTTGCATCTTCCGAGTTATAAAAGAATAAAACTCCCAATAGTACGGGTGTTGCGGCAATGCCCATATGTAAAAAGGACATAACTCGAATGAATCCGTGTGGAGTTATTTGATTGGTCGGCTTGTTATTTTGAACCATGGTTGTGTATTTACGACTCTAAAATACCCAAAAAGCACTTGGTCTGTTCTGAAAAAAAACCATCCAAATAAAAAAGCCCCATTTGTCGGGGCTTTTTTATTGTTGAAAATCTATACGGTTTAACGTCCAATTTGGCCAAGGCTCATCGGAACTTCCATGAGCAATACCCTGCTATCGGAAGTGGATGTGAAATCGAATGCATCCACATCCCATAATCCAAATCCATCCCGTTTTTCGAGCTTTTGTCCATTGATTTCGACTTCGCCCTCCAGAACGAAGGCATAAACGCCGTTTCCTTCTTTTTTGATTTGATAGGAATCGGTTGATCCGGCCTCAAATTTTCCTAAGTGAAACCAAGCATCTTGATGTATCCAAACCCCTTCATCTTCGGAACTAGGGGAAAGCACTTGGTAAAAGGTACTCTTCTTTTCTATTTCTCGAATAGAGATTTGATCATAACGCGGTTCCACGTTGCGTTTGTTCGGGAAAACCCAAATCTGCAAAAACTTTACCTCTTGATCACTGTTCTTATTGTATTCGCTATGTTCAACTCCAGTACCTGCGCTCATGACCTGAACATCCCCTTCCTTAATCGTGGTAGTGTTGCCCATGCTGTCCTTGTGCTCTAAATCTCCTTCCAAGGGAATGGAAACAATTTCCATATTGTCGTGGGGATGGGTTCCAAAGCCTCTTCCAGGCGCCACTTGGTCATCATTGAGTACACGGAGTGCCCCAAAATGCATTCGTTCAGGGTCGTGATACCCTGCAAAGCTAAATGTATGATATGAATTCAACCAGCCATGGTCCGCATGCCCACGGGTCGCTGCTTTGTGCAATACAGATTTCATTGTATCAATCTTTATAAAATTAAAATTTCAGTTTCAGCTGGTCGATTTGTCGTAAAAACCAATTGTTTCTTACCAAATAGATGGATTGCTTTAAAGCTCTGAAACCTAGGCGTTGCTTTTAAAAAAATCTTGGTTGATCCCGTCAATAAATCCTAAAAGTTCTTCACGGCCCATACGGTTGGTGGATGAAGTGGTAAAATGTGGGGGAGCTTCCTCCCAAGTACCGTCCAATAACCTTTGAAGGTAGGCATTTGCTTGTCTTTCAATGGCTTTTGGCTTGAGCTTGTCAGCCTTTGTAAAAATAATGGCAAACGGAATCTGGTTGGAGCCCAGCCATTCCATAAACTCCAGATCTACAGGTTGTGGTTCATGTCGAATATCAACAAGAACAAAACCGCAGACGAGTTGTTTCCTTTTCTGAAAATACTCGGTGATGTATTTCTGGAAGGTTTTTTTGTCTTTCTTGGAGACCCTGGCATAACCATAACCCGGCAAATCGACCAAAAACCAATTGTTGTTGATCTTAAAATGGTTGATGAGTTGAGTTTTTCCAGGTCTCCCCGAAGTTTTGGCCAGCGATTTGCGTTCCACCAGCATATTGATCAAGGATGACTTCCCTACATTGGACCGGCCGATAAAAGCATATTCGGGCAAAGGTTCATTGGGGCATTTTGCAACATTTGAGTTGCTCATTACAAATTCTGCCGAGGTGATTTTCATGCTTAGAAGTTACGCTTTTTCAACCAAGCTTCGAGGATGTGATTAAAGTCGTTCGGATGTTCCATCATTGGGGCGTGGCCACATTTTTCTATCCAATATAAATCCGAGTCGGGCAGGAGTTCATGAAATTCCTTTGCCACGTTGGGTGGGGTGACTGTATCGTTTTCTCCCCAAATGATACAGGTTGGCGTGTTCATGTGTGGTAGATCCTTGGCCATGTTATGGCGAATTGCACTCTTTGCAATGGCCAATGTCTTTACCAGTTTCATTCTATCGTTTACTGTAGCAAAAACTTCGTCAACGATTTCCTTGGTCGCGACTTTCGGATCATAAAATACGTCCTCTGCCTTTTTTTTGATGAATTCGTAGTCACCTCGTCTAGGATATCCATCGCCCATGGCGCTTTCATAAAGTCCTGAACTTCCTGTGATTACAAGTGCCCTGACCATTTTCGGGAACATTTTGGTGTGCAAAAGCCCAATATGGCCACCTAGGGAGTTTCCCAACAAGATGACATCCTTTAAACCTTTGTGCTCAATGAATCCTTCCAGAAAGGTGGCAAAGTTTTTTACCGTAGTTTTTAAAAGAGGTAAACCATAAATGGGCAGTTCGGGAATCAGCACCTTATATCCCTTTGGGGGAAAATACTCGGATACGCCCTGAAAGTTGCTCAAACCTCCCATTAAACCGTGCAATATAATCATGGGAGTTCCTTCTCCCTTTTCTATATATCGGTATTTGCCATCCTCGATTAAATGCTCTTCCATCTATAGTCAGTTGGTAGTAAGAGGGGCAAATATAGGAATTTCATATCACAAAGATTTTAGGTTTTGACTTATCGTCCACAAGTTTTTTCAATTTGATTAAAACTATTTCTGATTGCGCGCAAGATGTGATTGTCGTTTTTGTTATGCAAAAAGGATGAATTGGTTCAAAAGTGGTGAATTTATTAACAAAAGTGGTGTTAAGTGGAGAAATGTGGAAATAAAATCTATATATTTGAGTTGTATTAAGTAATCAATTGATTTCTAGTGACCCATATCATAGGACAACATGATTGTAAAGCGGACTCCAAAGGAAGGGTATTGTTGCCCATTTCTTTGAAGAATCAGTTGGTGCCCGTCATCAAGGATGGGTTTGTCATCAAGCGATCTGTTTTTCAGCAATGTTTGGAATTGTATCCCAAGGCCGAGTTCGATGTGCTTATGCAGAAAGTGATGAAGAAAAGCAAAATCAATCGAAAGTACGACGCTTTTGTAAGGAATTTTGTGGCGGGGATGAAGGAGGTCAGCATTGATGGTGATTCAGGAAGATTGCAGATTCCAAAAAATTTGGTGGAGTTTGCCGGAATCGAGAAAGAAGTGGTTCTGAACGCGGTTTTTGATAAAATCGAGATTTGGAACAAGGATCTGTACGAGAAAGTCTTGGCGGAAGGGGAGAAGGATTATGCCGACCTGGCCGAGGAGATTTTTGACGACGATGAGTAGTGAATATCATAATCCAGTACTGCTGAAAGCATCGGTGGACGGGTTAAATATAAAAGATGATGGAGTGTATGTGGACGTCACCTTTGGTGGGGGCGGACACTCCAAAGAAATTTTGAAAAGATTGGGTGCTGGCGGAAAGCTGTTCGCTTTTGATCAAGATGAAGATGCGCTTAAAAACGCAATCGATGATGAAAGGTTCCAGTTGATCAATCAGAACTTTCGCTACCTCAAACAGTTTTTAAAGTTCTATGGCATTCGGAAAGTTGATGGAATCTTGGCGGATTTTGGGGTTTCCTCCCATCAGTTCGATGAAGCCGAGCGTGGTTTCTCCATTCGGTTCAATGCGGATTTGGATATGCGGATGGACAAAAAAAACGAGTTGTCGGCCTTTCAGGTGGTGAACGCCTATTCCCAGGATAATTTAGCGTCGGTTCTTTTTCAGTATGGCGAATTGCGGAATGCAAATGCCATGGCCAAAGCCATTGTAGAGGCAAGATCGGAAGAACCCATCAAAACAACAGACGACCTAAAAAAGGTGCTGCGTAAGTTTTTGCCAAAAATGAAGGAGAACAAGATTTTGGCGCAGATCTATCAAGCGATTAGGATTGAGGTCAACCAGGAAATTGAGGTGCTCAAGGAGTTTTTTGAACAAGTGCCGGAGATTTTGGAAGAAGGCGGCAGGTTGAGCGTAATCAGTTATCACTCCTTGGAGGACCGTTTGGCGAAACGCTTTATCCGTGCAGGTAGATTTGATGGTGAACCGGAAAAGGATTTTTATGGGAACATTAATGTGCCTCTTAAAAAAGTTGGGGGATTGATCACGCCATCGGCAGAAGAAATAGCGAACAATAACAGGGCAAGAAGTGCAAAGCTCCGCATTGCGGAACGCATATAAACAATAAAATGAGAAAAGGATTGCTGGACATATTAAAAGGAAAGTTCTTGGTGAGCGGAGATGCGCCCAAGAACTGGATGTTTTTGTTGTTTGCTTCCTTTTTGGCGGCATTGATGATTTCCAGCAGTCACAATGCCGATAAAAAAGTATTGGAGATTGCCGAATTGAACGAGGAGGTAAGAAAGCTCAAGAGCGAGTTTTTTGAAGCGCGTTCCAGTGTACAGCAGCTCAAGTTGGAGTCAACCTTGCGTGAGGTGGTTGCAGAGAAAGGCTTAGTGCCGTCTAAAAACCCTCCACGAAAAATTAAAGTTAAATCAGCGGAATAGTGGCCATTACCGAAAAAAATATCATGAACAGACTGTACCTCGTAGCCGGGGGACTTCTTGTTTTGGCCATAGCCGTAGTGGTGAAGTTGGTGGATATCCAAATGGTACAGGGCGAGAAATATAAGGAGTTGGCCCTGAGCAAGACCGAAAAGATGTTCACGATAGAGCCCAACCGTGGAAACCTTTATTCTGAAGATGGTAGTTTGTTGGCTGCCTCGGTTTCAAAATATGATATCCGTTTTGATGCAAAGACCGTTTCGCAAGAGAATTTTGAAAACAATGTTGCCGCATTGTCCGATTCCTTGGGCACAATGTTCGAAAGACCATCATCCTATTATAGACAATTGTTCCGAAAAGCTAGGGCCAATGGCAATCGCTATAAGTTGGTGGCCCGTAATGTGGGTTATTTGGATTATGTGCGCATCAAACAATTTCCGCTGTTCAACCTTGGGCCATATAAGGGTGGATTTATTGAAACGCATCGTGTTGTTCGCGAGTACCCTTTGGGTAAAATGGCAGCAAGGAGCATTGGTTACGAACGTGTTGACGAAAACGGGTATTATACCAGAGTGGGGCTGGATGGTGCATTCGGCGAAACTTATCTGCGAGGTAAGGAAGGGAAGCGCTTAAAACAAAAAATTGCCAAAGGACAATGGAAGCCCGTGGGGCTGGACAATATTGTAGAGCCAAAAGATGGGTTGGATGTGGTGTCCACCATTGATGTCAATATTCAGGATATCGCCCATCATGAGTTGTTGAAGCAATTGGAAAAATATAAGGCCGACCATGGTTGTGTGGTGGTAATGGAAACGCAAACTGGAGAAATCAAGGCCATTTCCAACTTGGGAATAACTTCCGAAGGAACGTATTATGAAAAACTGAACTATGCCGTGGGGGAATCCCATGAACCAGGTTCCACTTTTAAATTGATGTCCATGGTGGCCGCTTTGGAAGATAAAGTGGTGGACACCAGCACGGTCATCGATACCGAAAAAGGAAGGTACCGAATTTATGATGGTGTTGTAAAAGATACCAAATGGGGAGGGCATGGTAAAATTACATTGGCCAAAGCATTTGCGGTTTCATCCAACGTAGCTTTTGCAAAAATCATCAATGAAAATTATAAGGAGCAGCCTGAAAAATTTGTAAACCGTCTCATGAACATGGGACTCCATAAAAAACTGGACTTGCCGATTATTGGGGAAGGTGATCCCGTAATCCGCTATCCGGGAGATAAAGGATGGTCTGGAATTTCTTTGGGTTGGATGTCGCATGGTTATGAAGTGTCGTTGACCCCTATTCAAACCTTGGCCTTTTATAATGCCATTGCGAACGATGGGGAATATGTAAAGCCCCGAATGATTCAAGAGGTGAGAGAAGGCAATAAAGTGGTGAAGCGATTTGATAAAGAAGTGTTGAATTCATCCATCTGTTCCTATGAAACGGTCAAAAAAGTTCAACAATTATTAAAGGATGTAGTGGAGAAGGATTATGGAACCGGCCACAGGATGTATTCCAAAAACTTTTCCATGGCGGGAAAAACAGGGACCACACAAAAAAATTATGTGGAAAAGAACCCGGATAAACTGGCGTACATCTCCTCTTTTGCAGGATACTTTCCGGCAGATAACCCAAAATATTCGTGTATCGTGGTCATCCATGAACCAGATAAAGAGGAAGGTTACTACGGAGCGGATGTTTCCGGTCCGGTATTTAAATCCATGGCCCAAAAAATCCATGCCATTTCTCCCATGGTGGATGAGGTGGATAACAGGATCAAAGAAGATGTAGAATTGGACAAGGACTATCAGCAATATTATGTGCAAGTTCAAAAAAAATATAGCACTGTGCCCAATGTAAAGGGTATGAGCGGTATGGACGCCGTTTCGCTTTTGGAGAATTTGGGTATTGAGGTCGAAGTACATGGGAATGGAAAAGTCAAGAATCAGTCGGTAAACCAAGGGACCAATATCGCACAGGTCAAAAAAATAGTATTGGAACTTTCATGAAGTTATTGAAGGACATATTATATGGAGTAAGCCTCTCCGCGGTGAGCGGGGACACCAACGTAATGGTGAACCATGTACATTTCGATTCCAGAAAAGTGGAGATGGACGATGTGTTCGTTGCTGTTCGCGGTACTGTCACGGATGGCCATAAATTCATTCAAAAAGCAGTGGATTTGGGGGCGAGGGCCATTGTATGCGAAGAGCTTCCTGCACTAATGGTTAACGGTGTCACCTATTTGCAAGTGGACAACTGCAATAGTGCTCTGGCCGTAATTGCTTCCAATTTCTATGATAACCCGTCCAGGAACCTAAAATTGGTGGGTGTAACGGGAACCAATGGAAAAACAACGGTGACCACACTTTTATACAATCTTTTTAAAAAAGCGGGATTCAAAGTTGGATTGATTTCCACGATTAAGGTATTGGTGGATGACAAAGAGTTCAAAACCACACACACCACCCCGGATGTAATGACCATCAACAATTACTTGTCCTTGATGAATGAAGTTGGGGTGGAGTTTTGTTTTATGGAGGTAAGCTCGCATGGAATCCATCAAAAAAGAGCAGAAGGACTCCATTTTGAAGGAGCCATCTTTACCAATTTGTCCCATGATCATTTGGATTATCATAAAACCTTTGCCGAGTACCGGGACACCAAGAAAAAATTGTTCGATGGATTGCCCAAAACGGCTTTTGCCTTGGTCAATATAGATGACAAGAACGGACTGGTAATGTTGCAGAACACGCGTGCCAAAAAATATACCTATGCGTTAAAAACCTTTGCCGATTACAGGGCCCAGATTTTGGAAAAACAGTTCAATGGTCAGCTTTTAAAAGTGGATGACAACGAATTGTGGTCTAGGCTCATCGGGGATTTTAATGCATATAATTTACTTGCCATATACGCCACCGCTGATATCCTTGGACTCGAGAAAATGGAGATTTTGAGGTTGATGAGCGAGTTGGAAAATGTGGACGGCAGGTTTCAATATTACATATCAAAAGACAAGATAACGGCTATTGTTGATTATGCCCATACGCCGGATGCACTAAAAAATGTATTGGTCACTATCAATGCATTGAGGACTGGAAATGAAAACGTCATCACCGTAGTGGGGTGTGGTGGTGACCGTGACAAGTCTAAGCGTCCGGTTATGGGTCATATCGCATCCGAAATGAGCGATCAGGCCATTTTTACTTCGGATAACCCAAGAACCGAATCTCCCACGACAATCATTGAAGAGATGGAGTCGGGCGTCGAGGCACAAAATGTCCGAAAAGTGTTGTCCATAGAAAACAGGAAGCAGGCCATTAAAACCGCATGCAAGCTTGCGATGGCCAACGATATTATCCTAGTGGCCGGAAAAGGCCACGAGACCTATCAGGAAACCAATGGTGTCCGGGTCGATTTTGATGATTTTAAAGAAGTGAAAGAAGCTCTGAATAGCTTAAAAAAATAATGTAGTCCATGCTATACTACTTGTTCGAATTTTTAGAGAAACAATACCAACTGCCAGGTGCGGGACTTTTTCAGTTCCTTACGTTCCGGGCGGCACTATCCGTATTGTTGTCACTATTGATCGCCATGGTCTACGGAAAACGAATTATTCTGTATTTGCAAAAAAAGCAGATTGGAGAAAGCATCCGTGACCTTGGTTTGGAAGGACAAAAGCAAAAAGCGGGGACACCCACTATGGGAGGGCTCATCATTATCATGTCCACTTTGTTGCCCGTTATTCTATTTGCGGATATCAAGAACATCTATGTTATCCTTCTGATAGTGACCACCGTTTGGATGGGAATTATTGGATTTATCGATGATTATATCAAAACCTTCAAAAAAGATAAGCAAGGCCTTAAGGGGAAATTTAAGGTGATGGGGCAAGTTGGATTGGGATTGATCGTTGGACTGACCCTTTATTTTCATCCTGCTGTTACCATAAAAGAAAAGGATACCACCACCATAACTGAAACTTTTAAGGTGGAAAAGGTATTCGGGGAAGAAACCAAGTCCGTGCGTACCAATGTGCCTTTTTTTAAGAACAACGAATTGGATTATGCCGACTTTATATCCTGGATGGGTGAAGGGGCTGAGGATTATGCCTGGCTCATTTTTATTCCAGTAGTGATTTTAATTGTTACCGCTGTTTCCAATGGGGCCAACTTAACGGATGGTATTGACGGTCTGGCAGCAGGTTCCTCCGCCATAATAGTAATGACACTTGGGATATTCGCATGGGTGTCGGGGAATATTCAATTTTCTGATTATCTGGATATTTTCTACCTGCCCAGAGTGGGTGAGTTAGTGGTGTTTATTGCTGCTTTTGCGGGAGCTTTGGTCGGATTTTTATGGTACAACACCTATCCCGCCCAAGTATTTATGGGCGATACGGGTAGTTTGACCATTGGAGGAGTGATTGCCGTAATCGCCATAATTGTGAGAAAGGAACTATTGATACCCATTTTGTGCGGAATCTTCTTTGCGGAATCGTTATCGGTGATGCTACAGGTGGGCTATTTCAAGCGTACTAAAAAGAAGTATGGAGAAGGAAGGCGAATTTTCTTGATGGCGCCATTGCATCATCATTATCAGAAAAAATTATATCACGAGAGCAAAATAGTGACCCGTTTTTGGATTATTGGGATTATGCTGGCCATCATCAGCATCGTTACGCTAAAAATTAGATAGCAATGGGTCGCTTGGTGATACTTGGAGGTGGAGAAAGTGGGGTTGGAACCGCCATTTTGGGAAAACAAAAAGGATTTGAAGTGTTTGTTTCGGACAAAGGCGAGATCCAAGAAAAATATAAACAAGTTCTTGAACATTTTGAGATTGAATGGGAGTCCGGTGAGCATACCGAAGCCAAGATTCTGAATGCCGATGTGGTGATGAAGAGTCCAGGTATTCCTGATGGAGTTGCCTTGGTGAGGGCACTGGTTGAAAAAGGTGTGCCGGTAATTTCGGAAATAGAGTTTGCATCAAAATATACAGATGCGACTATCATTGGGATTACGGGCAGCAACGGTAAGACAACTACCACTATGTTGACCAATCATTTGTTGAAAGATGGAGGTTTGCATGTGGGAATGGCCGGAAATATTGGCGATAGCTATGCTAAAATGGTGTCCGAGAAAGATTTTGACCATTATGTGTTGGAGATAAGTAGCTTTCAGTTGGATGGTATGGTGGATTTTAAACCATATATCGCCATAATTACCAATATAACACCCGATCACTTGGATAGGTATGATTACAAGTTTGAAAACTATATCGCATCCAAATTCAGAATAGCAATGAATCAGGACAAAGGTGATTACCTGATTTACGATGCCGATGATGAAGTGGTTCAAGATTGGTTGGAAAAACACCCGGTTCAATCCAAATTATTGCCCTTTTCAGTCAAACGAAAATTGGAGGAGGGTGCTTGGTTGGAGAATAAAACGATAAAAATAAAATTAGAACATAAAACCTTGGAAATGAGTGAAGATAGTTTGGCCTTGGAAGGTCAGCACAACGTAAAGAACACAATGGCGGCAAGCATGGCGGCCATGCTGGTTAAGGTCAGAAAGGAGACGATTCGTAATAGTATCCAATCTTTTCAGGGCGTGCCCCATAGATTGGAAAAAGTGTTGAAGATCAATCATGTGGAATACATAAACGATTCCAAAGCAACTAATGTAAACGCCACCTATTATGCATTGGACGGTATTAAAAAACCGATAGTCTGGATTGTTGGTGGTGTGGACAAAGGAAACGATTATTCCGAGTTGATGCCATTGGTGCGAGAAAAGGTAAAGGCAGTCGTTTGCTTGGGCGTTGATAATGCCAAATTACTGGATGCGTTCGGAAACGTAATCGACCTCATGGTAGAGACCTATTCCATGGAAGAAGCCGTAAAGGTAGCCTATAAGGTTGCGGAACGCGGAGATGCGGTTTTGCTTTCTCCGGCGTGTGCCAGTTTCGACCTGTTCAAAAATTATGAGGACAGGGGAGATCAATTTAAAAACGCAGTAAAAAATTTGTAAAACGTGTTTGCAATATTCAAAAATCTGAAAGGTGATAAAGCCATTTGGGGCGTAGTGGCCCTCTTGGCACTTTTCTCATTTTTGCCGGTGTACAGCGCCAGTACCAATTTGGTCTATGTCAACGGTGACGGGACCACTTTGGGTCATTTGGTAAAGCATGCTGTGCTCTTGTTTTTGGGCTTCGGTATTATTTATGCCGTACACAGGATACCTACACATTATTTTAAGGGGCTTTCCATCATAGCCATGCCCATAGTTATATTGCTTTTGATATACACCTTGACCGTGGAAACTCGAATTGGTGGTGTGACGGCAAACCGTTGGATAAAAATTCCGTTGGTCGGGGTCAATTTCCAGACATCTACATTGGCAGCGGTGGTTTTAATGATATGGATAGCCAGATATCTCACCAAGATCAAGGATGTCAAGATAACATTCAAAGAAAGTATTTTGCCGCTTTGGTTGCCCGTGGCCTTAGTGGTCCTATTGATTTTACCGGAGAACTTCTCGACCGCTGCGATCATTTGTTTTATGGTATTGGTGCTGTGCTTTTTGGGAGGGTATCCTTTAAAATATTTGTTCGCCATGGTTGCCACAGGAATCGTGTTTGCAGGGATGTTCCTGTTTGTATTGTTCAAGGCGCCAGAAGTGTTGCCGCAGCGTGCGGGAACTTGGAAATCGAGAATAGAGACCTTTATCCACCCCGAACAGGCCGATAAAGATGATCTGCATCAATTAACATTGGCACAGATTGCCGTGGCCGAAGGGGGTGTAATGGGCAAAGGAGCAGGAAAGAGTGTAATGAAGAACATGTTGTCGCAAAGTACCTCGGATTTCATTTTTGCCATCATTATTGAGGAATATGGTTTGTTGGGAGGTGGAGCTTTGCTCTTTTTTTACCTCTTGTTACTGTTCAGGATAGTAGTGGTTGCACATTCGTCCAAAACCGTGTTTTCAAAATTATTGGTGATCGGGGTCGGGTTGCCCATAGTGTTCCAAGCCTTTATCAATATGGCCGTTGTGGTTCAGTTGTTTCCGGTAACAGGTCAGCCGTTGCCATTGATCAGTATGGGGGGCACTTCCATTTGGATGACCTGTATGGCTATTGGAATTGTGTTGAGCGCCAGCAACAAAAAAGAAAATTTAGAGGAGCAATCCCAAGGAATAGATGAAACGAACCCTTTAGAAGTATTGAGTGGACAAATATAGATTTATACTTTCAGGGGGAGGAACAGGGGGACATATTTATCCCGCCATAGCCATAGCCAATGAGCTTAAAAGAAGGCATCCAAATGCGGAGTTCCTTTTTGTAGGGGCCCGGGACAAAATGGAAATGGAAAAAGTGCCTCAGGCCGGATATAAAATAAAAGGCCTGTGGATAAGTGGAATACAACGGAAACGGATGTTGAAAAATCTATCGTTTCCCTTAAAACTGACGAATAGTTTGTTGAGGTCAAGGAGCATAGTTAGAAAGTTTAAACCTGATGTGGTAATAGGCACCGGTGGATTTGCCAGTGGTCCCATGCTTCGGGTAGCGTCCATGTACGGTGTACCCAGCGTGCTTCAGGAACAGAACTCTTATGCAGGCATCACAAATAAGCTATTGGCCAAAAGGGCCCAAAAAATATGTGTGGCCTATGATGGTATGGAACGCTTTTTTCCAAAGGAAAAGATTGTAAAGACCGGAAACCCTATCCGAACGGATTTGGTTGACATAAAGGAAAGTAAGAAAGAGGCGACTGCCTTTTTTGGACTTGAAGGAGGAAGAAAGACGCTCTTGATATTGGGAGGTAGTCTTGGGGCACGAAGAATCAACCAATTGATTGCAAAGGAACTCGGTTTTTTTGAAGAACAAGGACTGCAGGTGCTTTGGCAATGTGGCAAACTGTACCATGAGGAATACAAAAAATATGAATCGGATACCGTCAAGGTGTTGGCTTTCGTCAACCGTATGGATTTAGCATACGCAGCTTCGGATGTCATCATCTCGCGAGCAGGTGCAGGGTCGGTTTCCGAACTTTGTTTGGTGGGCAAACCGGTAATTTTTGTTCCATCGCCCAATGTGGCAGAGGACCATCAAACACAAAATGCAAAAGCTTTGGTGGCCAAAGATGCAGCCATCATGTTAAGGGAAAACGAGTTGGATGCTGAATTTGAACAACGTTTTTCGGAATTAATGGAATCAAAATCGATTCAGGAAAAATTGGCAAAAAACATTAAAGAAATGGCTATGCCAAAGGCCACGGAACATATTGCGGACGAAATAGAAAAGTTGTTGAAGTGAATTTGAAGGATATACATAGCGTTTATTTTATCGGTATTGGCGGGATAGGAATGTCTGCCTTGGCACGCTATTTCAAATTTGTGGGGAAGGAAGTGGCCGGTTACGACCGTACGCCTACACCTGTCACGGATGGATTGATCGAAAAGGGTATATCCGTCCATTTTGAGGATGACATCAATTTAATTTCGGATACCTTCAAGCATCCTGATACTCTGGTGGTCTATACCCCGGCAGTGCCATCAAAACATACGGAGTTCCAGTACTACAAAACAGGCGGGTTCAATCTAAAAAAACGGTCCGAGGTGTTGGGGATTATTACCAAGGATTCATTTTGCTTGGCCGTAGCGGGTACCCATGGCAAGACCACTACCTCAAGTATTTTAGCGTATCTGCTCAAGGAATGTGAGTTGCCAATGATGGCCTTTTTGGGCGGTATTTCCGAAGATTTTGACAGTAATTTTGTGCTCGCTGGCACGAAATATTCGGTTGTTGAAGCTGATGAGTTTGACCGATCTTTTTTACGGCTGACACCGACGGTTGCTTGCATCACATCCATGGATGCCGATCACTTGGATATTTATGGAACCAAAGATGAACTTGAACATTCTTTTAGGGAGTTTGTGGATAGGATCAAACCTGAAGGAAAATTGTTCGTTCGCAAGGGGCTTCCTTTGGAAGGAACCACCTTCGGCATAGAGGATGGTGCCGATTACTGCATAGAAAATATTGAAATTGAACATGGAGCCTACATATTTGATTTGGTAACGCCTTCCGAAGTGATCAAGAACGTAAAGTTCAACAAGCCCGGAAGACACAATTTGCTCAATGGATTGGCTGCTTTTGCGATGGCGGTGGAAACTGGTTCCCCACCACACCGCCTTGCCGAAGCTTTGGCCACTTTTAAAGGGGTGCAGCGTAGGTTCTCGTATCAAATAAAGGAAAAGGATTTTGTGTTTATCGACGATTATGCCCATCACCCTACAGAGATCAGTGCGGTGCACCAAGCAATACGGGAAATGCATGCAGGGGAGAAGGTAACCGTTATTTTCCAGCCCCATCTTTTTTCGCGCACACAGGATTTTGCAGATGATTTTGCGGCAAGTCTTTCAGATTTTGACGAGATCATTCTTCTGGATATTTATCCCGCAAGGGAAGAGCCCATCGAGGGAGTAACGTCTCAGTGGCTTTTGGAAAAGATTGAAAACCCAAATAAAAAGCTGATTGCCAAATCAGAATTGATTGGGGAATTAAGGAACTGTAAAACAGGGGTTCTGGTGGCTCTTGGGGCAGGTGATATTGGACTTGAGGTGCCAAAAATCAAAAAAGAATTAAGCTATGCGCATTAATTGGAATTACATAAAATTGACAGTTTTGTTGGTTGCCGTAGTTGCGCTTTACGGTTTTGCAGATCAAAGAAATGAGAGGAGAATGGTGGAAAATGTCACCATAAAATTTGTTGGTGAAAACAGTTTGTATTTAACTGAGGATGCGGTTAATAAATTGTTAATACAAAAATACGGGCCCCTCGAGAATAGGCCCAAAGAACAGTTAGTTTTGAATACCATAGAGGAGGTAATACTATCCAACGATATGGTCAAAAATGCCCAAGTCTATCTTACTGTAAACGGGGAACTTGTATCCAAGATTGTTCAGCGAAAGCCAATTGGAAGAATAGAAGGTGTCTCCAAATTTTATTTGGATGATGAGGGCAAACGCATGCCCTTTTCAAAGCACCATTCTGCTAGGGTACCTATAATCACGGGAAAAATCACGGGAAAAACACTGGAAGATGCCTATGTGATCCTGGATTATATCAACAACGATGATTTCTTGAGAAAGAACGTTATCGGGATACATATTTTGGAAGAAGAAAAATATCAGCTCAAGTTCCGCATGGAAAACTTTGTGGTAAACTTGGGCGGAGTGGATAACCTGAACAAGAAGTTCAGCAATTTTATGGCCTTTTATGCAAAGGCGGCCAAGGACAATTCCTTGGAGGATTATGCAACAGTTAGTTTGGAATTCAACAATCAAGTGGTTTGCACCAAAATTTAAATTATGGAACAAGGTAATTATTCAGTTGGATTGGATATTGGAACCACCAAGATCGTAGCGATCATTGGTAGGGAAAATGAGTATGGAAAAATTGAAATTTTGGGCACCGGACGTTCAAAAAGTTTGGGTGTTCACCGTGGTGTGGTCAACAATATCACACAGACCATATCGTCTATTCAACAGGCGGTGGAACAGGCCGAATTGAATTCGGGGCTTAAAATAGGTTCCGTGGTCGTGGGTATTGCAGGTCAGCATATACGAAGCTTGCACCATAGCGATTACATTACCCGGCCCAATTCGGAAGAAGTAATCGATAACGACGATCTGGACAAATTGTGCAACCAAGTATACAAATTGGTGATGCTTCCCGGTGAAGAAATCATCCATGTGTTGCCGCAAGAGTACAAAGTCGACGGTCAGTCCGAGATAAAGGAGCCCGTAGGAATGTATGGCGGTCGATTGGAAGCCAATTTTCATGTGGTGGTGGGGCAAGTGTCCTCCATCAAAAATATTGGAAGATGCATTAAAAGTGCAGGATTGGACTTGGGCAACATTACTTTGGAGCCTTTGGCTTCAGCGGATGCAGTTTTAAGTCAAGAAGAAAAAGAAGCAGGTGTGGCCTTGATCGATATAGGAGGTGGAACCACGGACCTTGCAATCTTTAAGGACGGGATTATCCGCCACACGTCGGTTATCCCATTTGGAGGTAACGTTATAACTGAGGACATTAAAGAAGGCTGCTCCATCATAGAAAAACAAGCCGAACTATTGAAGATAAAATTTGGTTCCGCTTGGCCAGGGGAAAACAAGGACAACGAGATTGTTTCCATTCCTGGACTAAGAGGTCGTGAGCCGAAAGAGATCACCCTAAAAAACCTTTCCAAGATCATCCATGCCCGCGTTGTGGAGATTGTGGAGCAGGTATATGTGGAGATTAAAAACTACGGCCATGAGGAACAAAAGAAAAAATTGATCGCGGGAATCGTACTTACCGGTGGGGGAAGCCAATTAAAGCATTTGAAGCAATTGGTGGAATATATCACCGGTATGGACACAAGAATTGGTTATCCCAACGAGCATCTTGCCGGAGACTCGGATGAAGAAGTCGCGAGCCCACTTTACGCAACTGCTGTGGGATTGTTAATGAATTCCCTGGAGGCCAAGAAGAAAAGCCATACCGAGCATCATGAAGAAGAGATGCCAGAAGAAGAGGTTTTGGTAGGACAAGAAAACGATATGGCCCCCAAGGCGACAGCTTCGGCTGCAGCCACCCATACGGATAGAAAATCCATTTTTGACAAATGGTCGGAAAAGTTGAAGGACTTTTTGGACAACGCAGAATAATAACCCCATTAGAGAAATACAACTGTCATGAGCAAGAACACTGAATTTGACAATATAGCTTTTGATTTGCCCAAGAACAAAAGCAACGTAATTAAAGTTATCGGAGTAGGCGGCGGCGGAAGTAACGCCATCAACCACATGTTCCAGGCCGGGATCAACGGAGTGGATTTCGTAATCTGTAATACCGATGCACAGGCTTTGCAAAACAGTTCGGTACCCAATAAAATTCAATTGGGAGTATCGCTTACCGAAGGATTGGGGGCCGGAGCCAACCCCGATGTTGGTGAACAGGCCGCCTTGGAAAGCATGGAAGATTTAAAAGCCATGTTGGACAACAATACAAAAATGGCTTTCATCACTGCAGGAATGGGAGGTGGTACAGGTACGGGTGCGGCCCCTGTTATTGCAAAAATCGCTAAAGAAATGGATGTTCTTACGGTTGGTATCGTTACCATGCCGTTCCAGTTCGAGGGCGCT
The DNA here is from genome assembly GCA_963677115.1 of uncultured Allomuricauda sp. Classification (GTDB taxonomy): domain Bacteria; phylum Bacteroidota; class Bacteroidia; order Flavobacteriales; family Flavobacteriaceae; genus Flagellimonas. The sequence continues at coordinate 538,517 of OY781874.1, read as the reverse complement.
ATGCGTAACAAGCAAGCACAGATAGGAATCGAAAAATTGCGTGCCAATGTGGACTCCTTGATTGTGATCAACAACAATAAGCTTAGAGAAGTTTACGGCAATCTTGGGTTTAAGGCCGGTTTCTCAAAAGCGGATGAAGTTTTGGCCACCGCGGCAAGGGGTATTGCAGAGGTTATTACCCATCACTATACACAAAATATTGACCTTAGGGATGCCAAAACGGTACTGTCCAATAGTGGAACGGCTATCATGGGATCTTCGGCCGCTTCAGGATCATCTAGGGCAACCGAGGCCATAATGAAGGCATTGGATTCCCCTTTGTTGAACGACAATAAAATCAACGGGGCCAAAAATGTATTGTTGCTCATTGTTTCCGGTTCGCAGGAGATCACCATCGATGAAATTGGAGAAATCAATGATCATATCCAGATTGAAGCTGGCCATGGAGCCAACATTATTATGGGTGTCGGTGAAGATGAGGGACTTGGAGAGGCCATTGCCGTAACGGTTATCGCTACAGGTTTCAATGTAGATCAACAAGATAATATTGTAAATACCGAATCCAAAAAGGTATTCTACACCTTGGAGGACGAACAAACTGCAGAGCAGGATCTTACGCCTGAATCGACTTCGGTTCAAGAGGTCAAGGTAAAAAAAGCTCCAGAGCCAGAACCGACTCCTGAACCACAGCCCAAGCCAAATGTGGTGAAGCATACTTTGGAAATGGAGGAAGAGCCGGTGCAAGAGGTAAAGCAGACCATTGCTCCAAAAGTCGAAGTAAAGGACCCGGACCTTATTCCAACAACCAACTACATCAGAAACTTCAATGTGTTCTATGAGGAAGTTATAGCCGATAAGGTAGAAGACGATTTTGTAATCATCGAGTCCAAAAATGTCATCAATAACTTTGATGTTATCGATGCAGAAGTAGTATCATCAAAAAGTAATGAAGACCAGTTCACATTGAGTTTTGATATGCCTTTGAACAATGAAGGTGGTGAAGAAGAGGAAAAGGAACATACGGTAACCTTCAACTTGGACGATGATGGTCTGGGCGATGTGGAAGTAAACGATTATGTAGAGGTGAAACCTGATTTGGAATATAAAAAAGAAGGTGGGACCAGATACGACCTTCAAGAATATATGGAATTGGAGGAAAAGTTGACTGGAGCCAAATCCAAAGCAGAGGCCCAAGAGCCAAAAATGGTCGAAAATGAGCTTGTTTTTGAGAAGAAGACCGTCGAGGTAGAGGTAGAGGTAGAGGAAAAGAGGAAAGCCCAAGCTCAAAATGAGGAGACAATGGCCAGCTTAGATCCTATGAACAGCTCAATAAGCGATATTCTAAAAGATCGTGCGGATGAGCGCAGGAGAAAACTCAAGAACTTCAATTACAAGTTCCAGAACAACAGAAATAGTATTGACGAAATCGAAAAACAGCCTGCATATAAGCGGCAGGGAGTTGACCTTAACGACGTTCCTCGCGAACAAAAAGTTTCCAGAACATCTTTGGGGGAGGATAGCAACGATGATTTGCAGTTGCGTTCCAATAACTCTTTTTTACACGATAATGTTGATTAGTAGTGTTTAAGTTAACATCCATTTTTTAATGGAAAGCATATGCCCGGAAGTACTGAAACTTTCGGGTTTATTTTTTATCTTCGCGAACTAAAATCAGAACAGATGGGTTTGCAAGATAAGGTGATGACAGAAATGAAAGCCGCAATGAAGGCGAAAGATACCGTTGCCTTGGAATCATTGCGAGCGGTTAAATCGGCGATTTTGTTGGCCAAGACCGATAAAGGTGGTGGAGCTGAATTATCTGAGGAAGATGAAATAAAACTGGTTCAAAAGTTAGTGAAACAGCGAAAAGATAGTGCCGCAATCTACCAAGAACAGGGGCGTGAAGATCTTGCTGAACCAGAATTGGCACAAGTTGCCGTAATAGAAAAGTTTTTACCGGAACAGCTTACCGAAGAGGAAATAGAAAAAGTAGTGGTGCAGACCATGGACTTCGTTGGTGCTTCGGGTATGCAGGATATGGGCAAGGTGATGGGAATCGTTTCCAAAGAATTGGCCGGACAGGCCGATGGCAAAACCATTTCTGCCATAGTAAAAGCAAAGTTGAGTTCATAATTATTTAAAAATGGCCCAGTAGTTCAACTGGATAGAATATCAGATTTCGGCTCTGAGGGTTGGGGGTTCGAATCCTCCCTGGGTCACCATAAAAAAGCACGCTTATACAGCGTGCTTTTTTATAGGTTTCGTCTAAAGTAGAATTCTCTTGTATGTACTATTATTATAGTACACAAGCACAATTCCGCCATTTTCGGTAAACGATTCCAAGTTTTCAACGGGAATATCCAGAATGGCATTTCCAGTCTCAGGATTTTTTCATGTCCAAATAATTGGTATCTAATTGATGGAAGTGGATGATGAATTGATGGATGTGTAGTTGGAAGCAGTTGATAATCGATTCAATCCATAAAATTTAAAGATTTTCCACACAGTTTATCTCTATTTATTTGTTCAATGAAAGGAATTGATTGCTTTGAGGACTAACCTGAGCATGGCATTTTAATTCTTTAATTTGATGAAAACACCTATTCAATTGTTCTTTTTTATAATTTCTGCTTCGAGCTTTTCACAGACTATGTACTACAATGCCAAAAATGGGTATTCCATTCAGGAGTATGATGTGGTTTCATATTTTGATGAAATGCCATTGGAAGGTAAAAATAGTTTTCTACAACTTTTGATGGAGTCAGGTTCAAGTTTGGTAACTCCGAAAATTTGAAAAAATTTGAAGCAGCCCCGGGACTTACATCCCGGAATATGGATGCTATTGTGCCTACGCTGTTGCTGAGAATGGTGAAAAAGTGAATGTAGACCCAGAAACCTACTAAATTGGAGACGGGGAACTTTACCTGTTCCACAACAAAGGAAAAAACAACACCTTACAATTTTGGTTGGGAGAATCTCCTGAAGAGCTTCGGCATAAAGCCGATAAAAATTGGGAGCATATCAATAACTGAATACCTTCTTTCGGGTAATCGTAAAACCATGCCGGGACTAAACCTTGAATTTTCTTTTTATATTATACTCATAAATCAAAAAACGAATTATAAATAATCCACCATCATGTTCAAATCTTCTTTGAAAACATTGGAGCAGTTCAAAAGTGTGCTGTCGGAATTGCCCGCCGGATGTTATTCGAAATCCTGCCAAATATTATCCAATGCCAGTATAGGTCAGCATACCCGCCACATTATCGAATTATACCTCTGCTTGATCAATGGATATGGGATGGCAGATGTGTCGTATGATAGAAGGGAGCGAAATTCCAAAATAGAAGAAGATATTGATGTTGCATTGGAACAATTGGCACACATTCAAAAAAATCTGAAGAAGCCAAACAAATCCATTAAGATCACTTATGAATTGGCGGATGAAGAAATCTCTTTGGATTCAAATTATTTCAGGGAGGTCATGTACAATTTGGAGCATACCATTCATCATCAGGCCTTGATCAAGGTCGGTATTGAGCATTTTTCCGAACAAGAAATACCAGAATCTTTTGGGGTAGCACCGTCCACCCTACAATACGGAAAGGTATGTGCACAGTAAGTTTTATAGCATCAGGTGGCAGGCGGCTTATTACGTCCAACCGGGACGAGCATATTTCCAGGCCGTTGGCCTTGCAGCCACAAGAAAAAACAATCGGTTCGGTAAAGGTGCTTTTCCCGAAAGACCCCAAAGCCGGCGGTACATGGTTCGCTCTTAACGAAAACGGTTCGGTGGCAGTGCTCCTTAATGGTGGTTTTGTGGATCATGTCCCAACAGGCAATTATGCTCGTAGTCGGGGTCTGGTACTTCTGGATGTGATAGCATCCGAACATCCTTACGAATTGCTTCAGGAAATGGAACTTCTTAACATTGAACCCTTCACTTTGGTTTTTTTCAATGGCGATCTATTGGAGTTTAGATGGGATGGCCATCAAAAATATTATCGACCGTTGGACGCTGCAAAAAACCACATTTGGTCCTCCGCCACACTTTATAACGATACGGTTATAGAACATCGAAAAAACCTATTTGAAAAGTTTATAGGTCAAAACTCCCGAATAACTTCGCGTAAGGTGGTTGAATTTCATTCCAATAACCATGATGATTTTGAGAATGGATTTATCATTGATCGCGATTCAGGGTTAAAAACCTTTAGTGTAACCCAAGCCGTTTTGGATGATGAGGAAATTGTGATGCGTCATTTGGATTTGTTGAACGATAAATTTATCGAAGTTCCTTTTTCATCGAATCAACTTACTTTTTAATACGAATGGATTCGCTAAAACTGATATGGCACCGAATCACCCATTGGGAATATTGGCCTTTTTGGTTGATTTACTATCCCATGGCTCCAGTTTGGTTGTACTATTCTGTTAAGGCGCGTTCCTTTTTCTTTTTTAATGCCGCCAATCCCGGAATGAAAAATGGGGGCATGGCCATGATTTCCAAAATGGAGATCTATAATATGATGCCCGAGCAGTGTATTCCCCAAACGGTTTTTGTGAATAAAGACGAAGCTCCTGAATCGGCATTGGAAAGAATACGGGATAAGCACATTTGCTTTCCCTTTATAGCCAAGCCTGATATTGGGATGAAGGCTTTTGGAGTAGAAAAAATCCACAATAGGGATGAATTTCTAAGGTATGCGAACTGGACGCCTTCCCATTTTTTGGTCCAAGAGCTAATTCCATTTCCAAAGGAGGCAGGTATATTTTATGTTCGCAAGCCCAATGAAGCCCATGGAAAAATAACCGGGATCGTGTCCAAGGAATTTTTATCCATCACAGGGGATGGTCAAAGTTCCATGTTGGAACTCATTAAAAGAAAACCCAGAAGCCACTTGCAGTTAAAGGTATTGGAGCAGAAGTATGGGGCCAAGCTTCAAAATGTATTAAAAGAGGACGAGGAATTTATCCTTGTACCCTATGGAAGCCATACACGGGGGGCGAAGTTTGTGGACATCAGCCATAAAATAAATACAGAATTGATACGGACCATCGATGGGGTCTGTTCCCAGATGGAGGGCTTTTATTATGGGAGATTGGATGTACTCTATAACACTTTTGAAGAGCTTTGTGAAGGAAAGAATTTCAGCATTATTGAAGTGAATGGAGCAGGGGGAGAGGCCACCCATATCTACGATCCTAAACATTCCCTGTTCTGGGCCTGGGGGGAGGTAGCCCGTCACTGGGGCATGTTGTGCGAAATAAGTATGGCCAATAAAAAGGCAGGTTGCCCTTACCTAAGCTTTAGGGATGGTCGGGCCATGTTAAGACAAACGGGTGCTTTACAGGCTCAATTAAGGTTTTAAAGGATTTTCTGAAGATAACTTTCCATAGCACTGGGCTTGGTCATGGGTGCAAATCGTTTTACGGGTTCACCTGTTTTATCAATGACAAATTTGGTAAAGTTCCATTTGATTCTTCCGCCCAACAGGCCGGTCAATTCTGATTTCAGATATTTGAAAATTGGATGTGCACCGCTGCCATTTACATCAATCTTTGCAAACATGGGGAAGCTTACCCCGTAGTTTACTTGACAAAATTCCTTTATATCATCTGCATTGCCCGGCTCTTGGTTCCCAAATTGATTGCAGGGAAACCCCAAAATCACCAATCCTTGGTCCTTATAATTTTTATAGAGTGTTTCCAGGCCTTCATATTGCGGTGTAAGCCCGCACTTGCTGGCCGTATTGACCACCATTATGGTTTTGCCTTTGTATTTTTCCATGGATACTGGTGTGCCGTCCATGCGCTCCGCTTCAAACTCATAAAATTCCATAGGTGCTATTTTCGTTTGTTGATAAGGTATTTTAATGCTCCGGTGGACCAAAGGGCCCAAAGAATCAATACCGGCTGAAAAAATAGGCGAATCAGCCTCTTGAGGTCGGTGTCCAGTCCAAAAGCGTCAATGCCATTGGCATATTGCGAAATATTTCCGGGGAATATCAATACATAGAAAATGGCCAGAACTATACCAACTTTTAATTTGTACTTGACCAAAAGGACCATGGCAAGTCCCAGAAGAATCTCAACAACGCCGGAAGCTACCACCACAAAATCCATAAAAGCGTCGCTTGTGGGCAACCATCGTGGCACTTGTGCCTGAAATTCCTCGCGTTGAAAGGTGAGGTGGCCAATCCCAGCCATAATCATTAAGAGGCCAAGGATGACCCTGAATACATTTTGTGTTGTGCTTGTTTTCATTTGAAAGCTTTTTCAGATTCCTTTAAAGATAGTCATATCAATGGGTAAGCTTTTTCGGAAAAGCAACAAATGTTATCTCAAATCAAGATTTATCCTCTGCCAGCTGAATTTTTATTCCTAATGGTGTTCATAATAATAGGTGCGTGGATCCGCGAGTTTTCGATAAACCATTTGTGGGTTTCCATGCCTCCGCAGATTACACCTGCCAAGAATAGACCATCCACATTGGTCTCCATGGTTTCTGGGTCATACGTGGGCAGCCTTTTGGAATCGTTGGAAAGTTCGATGCCCAGTTTTTCCAAGAAGGCAAAATTTGGTTTGTAGCCGGTCAGTGCCAGGACAAAGTCGTTTTCCAATACAATCTCACCTTCTGGGGAATTGATTACGAGTTCGTAGGGTTTTATTTCCTTGACGCTGGAATTGTAATATGCTTTTATACTGCCCTCTTCAATACGGTTTATGATATCCGGACGCACCCAATACTTTACCCTTGTACCCACTTCAGGACCACGAATCACCAAGGTTACCTCTGCGCCTTTGCGCCAACATTCCAAAGCTGCATCTATAGCCGAGTTACTAGCTCCCACCACTACCAATTTTTGACTGGCATAAAAGTGTGGATCGTTATAGTAATGGGAAACTTTGGGCAAATCCTCGCCAGGAACGTCCATGGTGTTGGGCAGGTCGTAGAAACCCGTGGCTACAACTACGTTCTTGGCTTGATACTCGTCTTTATCCGTCTTTACCAAGAAAACTTCTTCTTGCTTTTCAGTGTCGAGGACCTTTTCAAAAAGATGCATGTTGAGCTGGTTCGAGGTCACAATCCTGCGATAATACTCCAAAGCTTCGTTGCGTTTGGGTTTTGCTTCTTTACTGATGAAGGGAATCTCATCGATTTCCAACTTCTCCGATGAGGAGAAGAACTGCATGTTCATTGGATAGTTGAACAAAGAGTTTACAATGGGTCCTTTTTCTAGTATTATATATGAAATGCCCTGTTTTTTGGCTTCTAGGCCACAGGCAATTCCAATGGGGCCGCCCCCTATGATGACAACATCAAATTGTTGCATTACGCTATTTCTTCTTTTAACTCCTTAATGGTTTGGGTCGGATTGGAACTTTTAAAAACAAAACTGCCAGCTACCAAAACGTCTGCTCCATGATCAATCAATTTTTTGGCATTGTCCGCATTTACCCCTCCATCAATTTCAATTAGGGTTTTTGCATTCTTACGCTTGATGATTTGCTTTAAATCTGTAACTTTTTGGTATGTGTTATCGATAAAGGATTGACCTCCAAACCCAGGGTTAACACTCATCACGATAACAATATCAATATCCTGAATGGTATCCTCCAATAAATTTACCGAGGTATGCGGGTTTATGGCCACTCCGGCTTTCATTCCTTCTGCCTTTATGGCCTGTAGGGTTCTGTGCAAATGGGGGCAAGCCTCGTAATGAACGGTTAAATGGTCTACCCCTAAATCCCCAAAGGTTTTGATGTATCTGTCAGGATCAACAATCATCAAGTGTGTGTCCAACGGTTTTTTTGCATGTTGGGCAATAGCCTGTATCACCGGCATTCCAAAGGAAATGTTCGGCACAAAAACACCGTCCATAACATCTAAATGGAACCAATCGGCATCACTTTGGTTCACCATTTCTATCTCGCGTTGCAAATTGGCAAAATCCGAAGCCAATAGCGAAGGTGCAATAATTTTTTTGCTCATGTAAGAATCAACTCGTTCCCTACAAAGATAGTGAAATGTTAAAGCAATACCTTATCCGGTCATATTCTAATCGGGTATGTTTTGTAGTGTGATGGGGCCGTACACTGCATCTCTGAACCTTTTATGCAGTGAGCCGTTGTAGGGGAAGATTTGCACAAAGAACACTGCAGTGAGTTCGTTCACGGGGTCGACCCAAAACAAAGTGCTGGCCGCTCCATCCCAAAAGAATTCGCCCACAACGCCATTGTTCTCTTCAACCGATGCAGGTGGTCGCAACCGAACGGCAAAATCAATCCCAAAACCTACTTGTCCCTTACTCGGCAACCACGACCTATCCGTGATGTTTTCGTCCAAATGGTTTGTGGACATCAACGCCACAGTTTGTGGTTCAAGAACCTCCACTCCATCCAATTTTCCATCGTTGACTAACATTCTGGCAAAGCGCATATAATCATCAAGCGTCGAGGTCAGTCCCCAACCTCCTGGTGTGAGCGGCCATTTTTTATAGTTGTATTCATGTGCCTCTTCATTGGGAGATTGGTTCAATTCGCCCATTTCAGTTTTTCGATATGATGATGACATCCTTGAACGGTCCTCTTTAGGAACAACATAGCGGGTATCCTTCATTTTCAAAGGGTCAAGAACGTGCTCGCGGACATATTCCTGATACGGTTGGCCAGATATCCGTTCCACCAAAAAAGCTTGGACATCGACCGAAGGGCCATATTCCCATTTTGCCTCAGGCTGAAACCACAAAGGAATGCTGCCCAATTTTTCAGCCATTTGGGGCAGGGTGTTCTCCCAATTGAACGGGTCGGCTTCTTTGAGCGCTTCACTATATCCCGGAACATCGGTTCGGGTGGAAAATCCAGCCGTGTGTCGTGTAATATCCCGAATTGTGATGGGGCGTTCCAAATCCTCCAATATCATTTCCCCATTAGAATCCACACCTTTGTACACTTTCATATTGGCAAATTCAGGGGCATATTTTTCCAAAGGGTCGTCCAATTGGAATTTACCTTCTTCGTAAAGTGTCATCAAGGCCGTACCGGTAATGGGTTTGGTCATGGAATAAATCTGTACCAATGTATTACGTTTCATGAGGACTTTATTTTCCATGTCAGCATTGCCAAAAGCACTGAAGTAAACTTCTTTACCTTTTTCAAAAATCAATGCCGACGCTCCGGCCACTTCACCGTTTTTCACAAAGCTCTGTAAGGTGGAATCCAATCTGGCCTTTGCCGCTTCATGAATTATTTTTTTAGAATTTTCCTGACTTGTGCTGGCTGATATAAAGCAAGTTATCATAAAGATGGAGAGAAATGTTCTTTTCATGTTAGGTTGAATGTATTTCTTGAATATCAAATCCGTTCATTGCAAGAAAGGTAGCCAATTTATTGATATACCTTTATTGTTTTGGTCTCAAAAAAATAGATGTTTGAAATTTCATGAGACTTTTTTGTGAAAAATATATTATACCTGCATTGGAGACAGTAAATTTTATTATTTTCACCGCAATCGATTGCGTTTATCAAATTAAAATGAAAAAAAATAAAGAAAATCTCAGGAGCAAGGAATGGTTTGGCACCAATGACAAAATGGGTTTTGTACACCGTTCATGGCTTCGGAACCAAGGCTATCCCAATGATATGTTTCAAGGGAAGCCTGTAATTGGCATCTGTAATACCTGGTCGGAACTCACCCCTTGTAACGGTCACTTGCGCGAGTTTGCCGAAATCGTAAAAAAAGGAGTGCTCGAAGCAGGTGGATTTCCTCTGGAATTCCCGGTAATGTCTCTTGGTGAAACTATTATGAGGCCTACGACCATGCTTTTTAGGAACTTGGCCAGTATGGATGTCGAGGAATCCATCCGGGCAAACCCATTGGACGGCATCGTTTTGCTGACAGGTTGTGATAAAACCACTCCTTCGACCATTATGGGAGCCTGTAGTGTCGATCTTCCCACCATTGTGGTGCCGGGCGGACCCATGTTGAACGGAAAATTTCGTGGAGGGGAGATAGGTTCAGGTTCCTTTAATTGGATGATCAAGGAAAAAAAGAAACGAGACAATTTTACAGAGGAGGACTTTTTAGAGGCCGAAATATGTGCTGCACGAAGCGCAGGGCATTGCAACACTATGGGAACGGCCTCTACAATGGCCACCATGGCCGAGGCCTTGGGATTGACACTGCCCGGAGCATCGGCGATTCCAGCAGTGGATGCCCGGAAAAAGGTAATGGCGCAACTTTCTGGAAGAAAAATTGTGGAAATGGTCAACCAAGACCTAAAGCTGTCCAAAATATTGACCCGTAAGGCTTTTGAAAATGCAATTGTGGTAAATGCGGCCGTAGGAGGTTCCACCAATTTGATAGTTCATTTGCTGGCAATTGCAGGTAGGATAGGAGTTCCTTTGAAACTAGAAGATTTTGATGAGATTGGAAGCCAGATTCCATTGTTGCTCAATCTGATGCCCTCCGGCAAGCATTTGATGGAAGATTATTTTTATGCGGGCGGTCTTCCGGTGGTGTTAAAGGAATTGAAATCAAAATTGCATGAAACCATTACGGTCAACGGAAAGAGCCATCAGGAGAATTGTGAAAAATCCATTTGCTACAATGAGGAGGTCATTGCAAAAATCGATGCTCCATTTCAAAAGGATGCAGGAATTGCCGTTTTAAAGGGAAATCTATGTGAAAATGGGGCCGTTATAAAACCTTCTGCCGCAACTCCTGAATTGATGAAACATAGGGGCAAAGCTGTCGTTTTTACGAGTATGGACGACTATCATGAACGGGTTGACGACCCAGATTTGGACATAGATGCAGATAGTGTGATTGTTTTGCAAAATGTGGGGCCTAAAGGCTATCCGGGCATGCCTGAAGTGGGCAACGTGGACCTTCCTGAAAAATTGATCATGCAGGGCGTGAAGGATATGGTCAGAATTTCCGATGGCCGGATGAGCGGAACGGCATATGGGACTGTGGTGCTCCACGTATCGCCCGAGGCGGCCATCGGCGGTACTTTGGCTTTGGTGAAAGATGGCGATTACATCCAACTGGATGTGGAAAATAGAAAATTGCATTTGGATGTAACAGAAGAAGAACTGGCTAAAAGAAAAGCGGCTTGGAAACCACCCCAGCCCCATACGGATAGAGGTTATGTGAAAATTTACCTGAACCATGTAGAGCAAGCCGACAAGGGTGCGGATTTTGATATTTTGGTGGGAGGTTCTGGCAGTGAAGTAAAGGGAGATTTGCATTGACCATCATAATCTAAACAATCAACCATGTTAGTAGTCTATCTTTTATTGAGCATTGCCCTTATCATCGGATTGATCAATTATTTACGTCTCCACCCATTTTTAGCACTCTTTATGGTGGCCATTTTTTTTGGTTTTGCCGCTGGAATGGACTATCAAGTTATTTTACAGACGATAAACGATGGATTTGGAGGTACACTGGGAAAAATAGGACTTGTCATCATCTTCGGGGTGATCATCGGTGCATTCTTGGAAAATACAGGTGGTGCCTATGCGCTGGCCGAAGCGGTCATTAAAGTTGTGGGAAAGAAGCGGGTGCCTACGGCCATGGGAATTTTGGGATACTTTGTATCCATCCCTGTTTTTGCGGATAGTGGATTCATTTTACTTTCACCGCTGAACAAAAGTCTTTCAAAAAAAGCGGGAATCAGTTTGGCGGGATCGGCCATTGCACTTGCTATGGGCCTTACCATTGCGCATAATCTAGTGCCTCCAACACCCGGACCCATAGCAGCGGCAGGTATTCTAAACGCTGATTTAGGACTGGTCTTGGCCTTGGCCATTCCCATTAGTATGGTAGCACTTGCAACGGCATTGCTGTTCGCGACCAAGTTTGCAGCGCGTACCTATATTGACCCAAATCCGGATATTTCTCAGGAGGATATAGATGTCCGGATGAAAACAGCACCTTCTGCGTTCAAAGCTTCTTTGCCGATTTTGGTTCCCATTGTTTTGATTATGATCAATTCCAGATTACGGTTGATTCCCTCGGAGGAAATTGCATCTTGGCAATCATTTCTACAATTCTTGGGAGAACCGGTCATTGCCTTGGTCATTGGTATGTTTCTGGCCTTTGCCCTCCCCAAACAATTGAATAGGGAGTTGATTTCAACGGATGGATGGGTCGGGAAGGCATTAAAGGATTCTGCAAATATTTTATTGATTACCGGAGCAGGCGGTGTTTTTGGAAAGATGCTTCAAAATTCAGGGATAGCCGAAGTTATGGGAGATGCATTGAGCGATTTGAACCTTAGTTTTTTTCTTCCTTTTTTGATTGCGTCAGCCATAAAATTGGCCCAAGGCTCCTCCACCGTAGCATTGATTACAGCAGCTTCTATAGTATTTCCCATGATGGTAAGCCTTGGATTCGTTACGGAAATGGACAAGGCGTTATTGGTAATTTCAATAGGAGCAGGGTCCATGGTGGTCTCTCATGCCAATGATAGTTTTTTTTGGGTGGTGACCCAAATGAGCGGAATGAACATCGGCAAGGGATACAAACTTCACAGTTTGGGAACTTTGGTGATTGGCTTGACCTCCATAATTTCTGTATTGATCATAAGTCTATTTGTAAGCTAAAGCCATGTAATTATGACTGAGTTTGAGGAAAAAATGAATTAATTCGAAGCAGGACGATTTCTTCAATATTTTACCTTTGAAATTCATATGACCTTAGATTTATAGAGCACCGTACCAATACGGTTGGATAAATTTAAAGTGATGAGTGCTATCACACGGTAAACATCATAAAGGTAAGTTCACATCTGTAATTTTGAACCTAAAGATATATTTTAACTTTTTTAGTTAATCAACTAGAGAAGAAACTACATTGCTCATTTCTTTGGCCATTCGTCAACTCAAACCATCCATCCGTCAATTGACTGTAAATAAATAGGGGGATTATTGTAATATTATCCTGTTTACAAATCACTTACTCCTACTTAAATGAATACTACTATTTTTCAAAGAAGTGTTTTTCCGCTTTGTATTTCGATAATAATGTGGTCTTGCGGCAAAGACAATGACCCTTTGCTTCCAAATGAAATGAACCATGGCCCTAACATGGAGAATCAGAATTTCACTGTGCCCGAGAGCTTGACCCACAACAACGTTATAGGGCAAATCCAAGCCGTTGATGAGGATGGGGATTCTATTACCTTTAGTATTGTAACTTATGATGACTCTCTTTTTGCAATCACAGCATCGGGAGTTTTGAGCTTATCCCCAGGAAGGACTTTGGATTTTGAGGCCGAGACTCTGCATACAATCACCGTGAGTGCTACGGATACGAAAGAAAGTAGTACGGCACAAATAACTATTAATGTGACCAATAGTAATGACCTTGTTCCCGAGTTTAGTCAGGAATCATATGAATTTGAAGTGAATGAGGATATAGTCGAGACTTTTATCATAGGTCAGGTAGTTGCCGTTGATGCTGATAATGATAGTCTTACATATGAAATTGGGGAGAATAACAACGCTATCTTCACTATTGATGAAAGTTCGGGTGCAATATATTTAAATGAAGGGCAAAATCTAGATTTTGAGACTGCTCAGAAACATATAATTATTATCAGTGTAAGTGATGGCAATTATACTTCTACGGTACCTATAATAATTATAGTTAAGAATGTCATTGATTCTTTAGCCGAGTATCCGGATACCTTTATTACCTCTTGGCAGGTTACCGAAGGAATGACCTTGACCATTGGTGTTGACCCAAATTATCAGTATGATTTTAAAATAGATTGGGGTGATGGTACTGTTGAAGATAAAAGTTTTAATAACAAAATTTCCTTTGATCATACTTATAACAGTGAAGGAGTTTTTACGGTAGCCATTCAAGGTGGTTTTCCTGCAATTAACATGTTTAATAGTAAAAATATTGGTCGCTTGAGCCTTATTAGAATTGAGCAATGGGGAGACATCGAATGGAGAACGATGGAAACGGCATTTTTTGCATGCCAGAATATGGAATATAACGCAACGGATTCCCCCAATTTATCCGATGTAACCAATATGCTCGGAATGTTTAACGACTGTAAAAAATTCAACGGAGCTATTGGTGATTGGAAAACTTCCGGTATAACCACAATGAAGGATATGTTTAGAGGAGCAACTACTTTTAATCAGGATATCGGAACTTGGGAAACAATTAATGTCACAACTATGTCAGGAATGTTTGCCGATTCTAAATTCAACCAAGATGTTGGAGGTTGGGATACCGATAATGTTACAAATATGGATTATATGTTTTCTGGTGCAAGTTTATTCAATCAGGACATCGGTGGATGGAACACGTCAAATGTAACATCTATGATATCGATGTTCCATAATGCAACCTCTTTTAACAAGGATATTGGAAGTTGGGTTACTGGAAATGTGATTAATATGAATGCGATGTTTTTCGGGGCTAGTTCTTTTAATCAAAATATTGGTAACTGGAATACGGTTAACGTAGCGAATATGAATGGAATGTTTTCAGATGCTATTTCATTCAATCAAGATATTGGGGCCTGGGACACTAGCTCTGTGATAGCTATGATGTCCATGTTTGAGAATGCGGTTTCCTTTAATCAAGATATTGGCGATTGGGATGTTAGCAATGTTATTTTTATGTATTTAATGTTCGATAATACTTTGGAATTTGATCAAAACTTGGGCAGTTGGAATATTCAAAATCTTGGTGGATTGGGTTTAAGCTTTATCTCTTCAGGAATGTCACCTGAAAATTATAGTTCAACATTATTAGGTTGGGCAACCCTTGACCCAGGTGAGGAGAATATTCCTCAGGGTATCACTTTAAGGGCGCAGGGCCTTAATTTTTGTAATGGTGAGGATGTAGAATTCGCAAGAAATACTCTTATTAATATAGACGGGTGGGGTATTTATGATGACGGAGGAGTAGATTGCCAACCCTAACAGATTGGAGGTCAAAAGCTTGTTTTCAAGAAATTCAATAACCTTATAAACGAAAAAAACTCCGGTAATCAGCCGGAGTTTATTCATCAATCAAAAAACGAACAGTCATGATAAACTGTTATATCTTACTAAATTACAACATTCCTCCCAAAAATCAAATTTAAGGATAGTTTAACTGTAATTTCTGGGGTGTTTTTTTTGCCTTACCCCAAATATGTCTTTAAAATCTTACTTCTGGAAGTGTGCTTTAACCTGCGGATTGCCTTTTCCTTGATCTGACGAACCCTTTCCCTTGTAAGGTCAAAAGTTTCTCCGATTTCTTCCAAGGTCATGGAGTGCTGTCCTGCCAAACCAAAGTAAAGTCTGATAACATCAGCTTCACGAGGGGTAAGGGTTTCCAGAGCACGCTCAATCTCGGTACGTAGGGAATCGTGCAAAAGTTCCTTATCCGGGTTAGGGGACTCACCACTGCGCAATACATCGTACAGGTTGGAATCTTCACCATCGATTAAAGGTGCGTCCATGGATACATGGCGACCTGAATTTTTCAAGGATTGCTTCACATCTTCCACTGTCATGTCCAATTCTTTGGCAATTTCCTCTGCGGATGGAGGACGCTCATGCGCTTGCTCCAAGAAAGCAAATGTTTTGTTGATTTTATTGATGGAACCAATCTTGTTCAATGGCAGACGAACAATACGGGATTGTTCTGCCAAGGCTTGTAGAATGGATTGACGAATCCACCAAACAGCATATGAAATAAATTTAAATCCACGGGTTTCATCAAAACGCTGTGCTGCCTTGATAAGCCCCAAGTTTCCTTCATTGATCAAATCAGGAAGTGTCAACCCTTGGTTTTGGTACTGTTTTGCCACAGAAACCACGAACCTAAGGTTGGCTTTAGTTAATTTTTCAAGAGCTACCTGATCTCCCGCTTTGATTCGCTGTGCCAACTCTACCTCCTCATCGGCGGTAATCAAATCTACCTTACCGATTTCCTGTAAATACTTGTCCAACGACGCGGTTTCCCTGTTGGTAACCTGTTTTGTAATCTTTAACTGTCTCATCTAAAAATCCCTTCAAATTAAATTTGTGAACCGGAGCTCAATAGGTTATACGCTCAAAAAGCATAAAAGGTTACATTTTGATCATATTTTTTTTAAAAATAAAACCCCGAGGTGTTTCCCCGGGGTTATTTTATAGTCTACTAGGATTGTTCTACAACTAATCCCTTCTTGGCTTTCTATCTCGGTTGCCACCTCTGCGGTCGCCACCACCTCTACGATCACCACGGTCACCGCCTCTATCGTTGCGAGGTGGACGCTCTTGGTATCCTTCGGGTTTGGGTAACAAGGCTTTTCTTGATACCTTTTCCTTCTTGGTCCTTGGATCAAGACCGAAGTATTTTACATCAAAAACATCTCCCATATTCACAACATCGGACACGTTTTCGGTACGTTCCCATGCCAATTCGGATACGTGAAGCAACACTTCGTTGCCTGGTGCATCGATGTATTCCACCACAGCGCCAAAGTCGAGCATTTTTATCACTTTTACCTCATAAACACTTCCAACCTCAGGTTTGAACATCAACGAATCGATTTTTGCCAATACGGCATCGATACCATTCTGATCTGTACCCAAGATTTCCACAATACCTTCCTCGGTATCTGGATCTTCGTTGATTACAATCGTAGTATTTGTTGTTTTTTGAAGCTCTTGAATAACTTCACCACCTTTTCCGATCAATGCGCCAATATATTCACCAGGAATAATTTTGGTCACAATTTTTGGAGCATAAGACTTCACTTCTTCTCTTGGAGCGTCAATAGTGTCGGTAAGTTTGCCCAAAATGTGCATTCTACCATCTTTTGCCTGCATCAAAGCTTTTACCAAGATTTCGTAAGAAAGTCCTTTTACTTTAATGTCCATTTGGCAAGCCGTGATACCATCTGCGGTACCGGTCACCTTAAAGTCCATATCTCCCAAGTGATCTTCATCACCCAAGATATCAGAAAGAACAGCGTATTTGCCGGTCTCCGTATCGGTAATCAATCCCATGGCGATACCGGATACAGGTTTTTTCAATTGAACACCAGCGTCCATCAATGCCATGGTACCTGAACATACCGTAGCCATAGATGAGGAACCGTTGGACTCCAATACTTCGGAAACTACACGTACAGTATACGGGCAATCGGCAGGAATCATTCCTTTAAGGGCACGTTGTGCCAAGTTCCCGTGTCCTACTTCTCTACGGGAAGTACCGCGGATTGGTCGTGCTTCACCAGTGGAGAAAGGAGGGAAGTTATAATGCAAATAGAATGTTTCTTCGCCTTCGAAAGATGGCATATCAATTTGATTGGCCTCTCTGGAAGTACCCAAAGTAACGGTTGCCAATGCCTGTGTTTCACCACGGGTAAAAATAGCGGAACCGTGTACGGATGGTAAATAATCAACTTCGCACCAGATTGGTCTTACATCTGTAGTTTTACGTCCATCCAAACGAAGCCCTTCTTCCAATGTAAGGTTTCTAACAGCTTCTTTTTCGGCTTTGTGGTAATATTTGGAGATCAAATCACCGATTTCTTCCAATTGCTCTTCGGAAAAAGATGCTTTGATTTCTTCTTTGATATTAGAAAATGCTTCGCTGCGTTCTTTTTTGGAGGAACCAGCTTTGGCCACTGCATACACCTTATCATAGGCCATGTCGTGTACTTTTTTCTGAAGATCTTCGTCTTCGGCTTCTGGTTCGTACTCACGAACTTCTTTTTTACCGAATGCTTCAGCCAATTTTTCCTGTGCAGCACATTGTACTTTAATGGCTTCGTGGGCAAATTTGATGGCTTCTACCATTTCCTCTTCGGAAATTTCGTCCATCTCGCCTTCGACCATCATCACTGAGTCTGCAGAAGCACCGATCATCATATCGATGTCGGATTCTTTTAATTGTTCCCTTGTCGGATTGATGATAAACTCACCATTTACCCTACCTACACGAACTTCAGAAATGGCACATTCGAACGGAAAATCCGAAAGTTGAATGGCAGCTGAAGCGGCCAATCCGGCCATAGCATCCGGCATCACATCTTCGTCATGCGACATCAACTGAATCATCACTTGTGTTTCAGAATGATAATCTTTAGGGAACAACGGTCTCAATACCCTGTCCACCAAACGCATGGTCAATACTTCGCCATCACTGGGTCTGGCCTCTCTTTTAAAGAAACCTCCAGGGTAACGTCCTGCAGCAGCAAATTTTTCGCGGTAATCTACGGTAAGTGGCAAAAAGTCCACATCCGAAGCTTTGTAATTGGAGACAACTGTACACAATAGCATACACTTGCCAGATTGGACAACAACAGAGCCATGGGCCTGCTTTGCCAGTTTTCCGGTTTCGATAGAAATCTCTCTACCGTCACCAAGGTCTATGACCTCTTTGAATGTCTTTGGAATCATAAAATTGATCTTACCTAACCTCTAAGGTCAGGCTGTTAAACTTTGGTCTACCGCCATCCGGGCGGTCGGGTTGTGTTGTTGTTGTGTGTGCCTTGGGCACTTGACCAATGAAAAACTATTTTGTAGCTTTTTGTGTTTGCCCGATTTCCCGGGACTTTTTGTTGAAATAAATTCAACCAAAACAAAGGGGAAGCCAAAGCCTCCCCTCAAGTTTTTATTTTCTAATACCCAATTCCTTGATCAAGGTACGGTATTTTGCAATATCTTTTTTCTTTAGATAATCCAAAAGACTACGTCTTTTACCTACCAACGCTACCAAAGAACGCTCGGTGTTGTAATCTTTGTGGTTTCTCTTAAGGTGTTGTGTCAAGTGGTTGATACGGTGCGTGAACAAAGCAATTTGTCCTTCCGTAGAACCGGTGTTGCTCTCAGAGCCGCCGTGTTTCTTAAAAATTTCGGCCTTTACTTCTTTTGTTAAATACATTCCAATATTATTTAAATGATTTTTATGTATTGATTGTCTTTCAATCAGCGTGCAAAGATATATTTTTATTTGAAATCAAAAGACTTATTGAATATAAACTTTAGGTGCGGTTATCTTGATAAATTTTCTATAGTAAAACAAAAAAGCCCCGGATTCGGGGCTTTTTTTAATTTCTTACGGGTTGATTGGTAATCAAATCTATATATAGATTGATTTTCTTTTTCAAATCCCTACGGTGGGTTATGAAATCCAAAAATCCATGTTCTTTCAAGAACTCAGAAGTTTGGAAACCTTCCGGAAGGTCTTTTCCTGTAGTATCCTTTACAACCCTTGGTCCGGCAAAACCGATAAGTGCACCGGGCTCCGCAATATTGATATCTCCCAACATGGCATAAGAGGCTGTTGTTCCTCCAGTAGTTGGGTCGGTACACAATGATATGTAAGGTATTTTTGCATCTGCCAATTGGGCCAATTTGGCTGATGTTTTCGCCAACTGCATCAAAGATAGTGCGGCTTCCATCATACGGGCCCCTCCGGATTTGGAAATCATCACGAATGGAATCTTCTTTCTTTTGGCAACATCTATCGCGCGTGAAATTTTTTCACCTACCACACTTCCCATCGATCCCCCTATAAAAGCAAAATCCATACAGGCCACTACAATATCCTTGCCTTCGGATTTCCCTACAGCTGTTCGAACTGCGTCTTTTAGTCCTGTTTTTTGCTGGGCCGCTTTTAAACGATTTGAATATTTCTTGGTATCCTCGAACTTCAAAGGGTCCTTGGCGGTCATTTTCGTGTCAAGTTCCCGGAATTTGTTATCATCAAAAAGAATCTCAAAATATTCTTTGCTTCCTATTCGTACGTGATAATCATCCTCTGGACTTACATAAAAGTTTTTGGCCAGATCTTCGGCTTCAACAATCTTACCGGTAGGGGATTTGTACCAAAGCCCCTTGGGAGTGTCCTTTTTTTCCTCCGTAGCTGTTTGTATTCCTTTTTCCTTTCTTTTGAACCAAGACGACATGCAATCAATATTTAGTTAGACAAAGGCTTACAAAGTGTTTACGTTGTTCAAGTCTTCGAATGCCTTTTTTAGACGGGCAATAAAGGTTTTTTCTCCTTCTCGAAGCCATACACGTGGATCGTAGTATTTTTTATTGGGTTGTTCCTCACCATCGGGATTACCGATCTGCGCCTGAAGGTAATCTCCTTTTCCTTGGATATAATCGCGAACACCTTCCAAAAATGCATATTGCAAATCGGTATCGATGTTCATTTTGATTACGCCGTAACCAATGGCTTCCCTGATTTCTTCCACGGTAGAACCGGAACCTCCATGGAATACAAAGTCGATATGGTTGTGCTCCACTCCATATTTTTCGGTAATGAACTCTTGGGAGTTTTTAAGGATTTTTGGAGTCAGTTTTACGTTTCCTGGCTTATAAACCCCATGTACGTTACCAAATGCTGCGGCAATGGTAAATCTTGGGCTTACTTTTGAAAGTTCTTCGTAAGCGTAGGCCACTTCTTCTGGTTGGGTGTACAATTTGGAATCGTCCACATCGGTATTGTCCACACCGTCTTCTTCACCTCCGGTAATTCCCAACTCTATCTCCAAGGTCATATCCATTTTGCTCATGCGCTCAAGATATTTCTTGCAGGTTTCAATATTTTCCTCGATCGGCTCTTCGGAAAGGTCGATCATGTGTGAACTGAACAATGATTTGCCAGTGTCTTTAAAATGTTTTTCGCTGGCGTCCAAAAGACCATCTATCCAAGGCAATAATTTTTTGGCGCAGTGGTCGGTATGAAGGATTACGGTAGCTCCGTAAGCTTCGGCCAATTGATGCACGTGCTTGGCCCCTGCAACGGCTCCTAAAATAGCAGCTTTTTGGTCTTCGTTGGATAACCCTTTACCTGCGTTGAACTGGGCACCTCCGTTAGAGAATTGAATGATTACAGGAGAGTTCAAGGTTGCAGCGGTTTCCATTACAGCGTTGATGCTATCGGAACCGATTACGTTTACGGCCGGAAGCGCGTATCCGTTCTCTTTTGCATGGTTGAAAATTGCCTGTACTTCGTCACCGGTAGCAACACCGGGCTTGATATTGTGGGACATAGTTATATTGGTTTCGAATTAAATAGAAAACAAAAGTAATAAATTATTTGCTCTAGAAAGGATAATTGATACCTATGTTGAAGGCTGCCTGTTTGAAGTTGTATCCATCGAACCAACGGGCAGATCCATCTTTGGCAGGATTATAGGTCTTGAAACCTACGTCCAGCCTAAATACAAAGTAGGTGAAATCATACCGAAGACCTGCCCCGGTTCCCAGTGCTAGGTCGGCAAGGGAAGAAAATCCGGTGAAAATGGCATCCGGATTTGTTTCGCTGTCGAATACGTTCCAGATGTTACCGGCATCGGCGAAAAGAGCACCTTTCACATCGCCCGCAATAGGGAACCTATACTCAAGATTTAATGCAATTTTAAGGTTAGCTTCATTAAAATCATTGATGTTGTCCGTTTTTCCAGGACCAAGTTCATAGGCGTTCCATGCACGGTTGTCGTTGGACCCTCCTGCAAAATAACTTCGAACAAAGGGAATGTTGTCGGAATTGCCATAAGGAATCGCCAAACCGGTAAAGCTCCTAAAGGCGATTACCTGCGAGCCTCCAATTTCCCAATGCCGAATGTAATCAAACTCGGTTTTTGCGTATTGGGAGTAGGGGACACTGAAAACGAGGTTCTGTCCGTTGTCGTTTTTATTAAAGGGAATCACATTGGTAAGCAACGATAGCATGGCACCTGCGCTTTCCACTTTTATTCGGTACTGATAAAAATCGAGGTCGTTGATACCTGATTTGCTGTTTTTGGTGTGGGTGAAGTTGGTGGCGAAAATAAGGTTGTTCTCTGTTAATCTTCTGCGCCTTTCCTCAATACTGTTGACCAACTCTTTATTATCCGCACTTACCGGGATAGAATCGTTCAATACATTTCTTGCGAAACGGTTTGCCCCGGTCGGGATACTCAAAACCGGTTCGTCATCAACGTCGTCCAATGGGGCGAAGTATTCTGAATATTGAGGGTCGTCCTGAAAATTATCGGCAACCCTGTTCAAGTTGGAAAATGTATTCCTGTAAACATTGTAAAAATTGTCGGGGTTTACATTGCGTACAAATTCGACATTGAGCAGTTCAATATTATTTTTTAGGCGTTCGTTCGGCGACCAATTGAACGATAGTATGGAGTTTAAGGATTGTTTGTCCAAACCTATGTTCCTTTGGAAGTTGGTACCTGCGGACAACCGTGTCTGAGGTAACATATAATAGGGTATGATGCCCTCCGTATTAAAGGGCAGCCAGATTCGGGGAAAGGTGATGTTTACATCCCCGCCCAGTTCCGAGGTGAATTTTCCATCCGATAGGGATGCATCGCTTAAAAGTCCGATAGAACCCCTCGCTGAAATATTTAAGGTCTCCGCGCCTCCAAAAACATTCCGTGTAATTACGGAAGTACTAAAAGCAGTTCCCACTTGTTGGATGTTGGAGTGGGTAACATCAAAATTCAGATTTAACGAATATTTTGGCTTCGCCGCTAGGTAAACGTTCGTTTCCAGTTGTGTTTGGGTTGAATCTGGGATAAACTCTATGTTCGGGTATTTAAAGGTGTTGAGGTTGGTAATTTGCCGGTAGGTTCGAATCCTGTCCAAATCACGGTAAATACTATCTTTTTCAAAGAAAATAGCATTGGTAAGGGCTTTGGGGCGATATCGGAGCTTTCCACTGTAAATAATATTGTGGTTATCGTACTCCAATGTTTTTAGGGAATCCGTGTTTCCGTTTAAATCGTAATCGGCATAGATGTTTATTTTTCGGTGTCGTGCCACCTTGTACGGCATGTTGGTGTCAGTGCTGTCATTAGTGCTCCTAAACTTTCGGATGTTCAGTTCCACATCCATCAGTTGATTGTCCGAAGCTTGGGTGGTATCTCTAAAGATATTATAGTTTATGGAGCTTTCTTGGAAATTATATACGCCCGAATTCCTGAAAAGTGAGGTGAGGCGCTCACGCTCCAAGGTAAAATTGGCCAAATCGAATTGTTGCCCCTGTTTTACAAAACTCCCTTTTACCGATTGGTTATAAATGGAATCCAGTTCCGGGGAGGTTATATTTTTTTGTATCGTGTCTACTATGTAGGGCTTGTTCAAGGTTACACGGTATTCTATTTGTGCTTTTTTAGCTTTGTTGCCCTCAATTATCTCGAATTCCCCAGTGTTGTTGAAATACCCCTTGCTGTTGTAGTAAGATTCGAGCTTGCTTACGGATTTATTGGTTTTTAAAGTGTCGATGACCACAGGCGGCTCACCAATCCTTTTGAGAAATTCGCTATATCCCTTTACCAGGAACGATTCCTGTAACCTATGGACCTGTTTTTCGGAGAGTAGATTGTTGAGTCGTTTTTCCCTTTTCTCCTTACGGTTTAACCAGTCTTGAAAAGAGGAATCAGGGTTTTCCTTGGCCAGATTGTAAAGATTCAATTTTAAGGGATAGCCAAGTACGCTGCTATTCGGTTTTTGAGTGACTAGGCCTTTAATTTCGCTACTTGCGACCTTTTCTCCATCTACCAAAATGGTGTTTTTGGTGAGCAATAATTCATCCTCCCCGACCTTTTTTAAGGTATTGCAGCCAAAAATACTGAGCAAAAGCAACAATAATACTATTTTTGCCCAGTTGCCCTTTACACCAGAATAACCACTCATAGAAGCCAAAAATACACGATTTAGATGGTTACAAAAAACCAAATCAAACTAGTTATTAGCCTAAAGCAAAAAAAGTACCGATCTCAGCATCGGCTATTTGTTGTTGAGGGTGAAAAGCTCGTAGATGAGTTATTGAAAGCAGGTTTGCAACCGTACCAAATTTTTGTGGATAATCGTGTTATGGCCAAGAAATTTGATGAAGCCGAGTTGGTTGCTGCAAAAACACTGAAACAAATGAGCAGCTTAACCCATCCGAGCGGTGTCCTTGGGGTTTTTCATATAATGGCGTCCCGGAAAGAAAATACCGCGGATTGGACGTTGGTATTGGATGCTGTTAGGGACCCGGGCAATCTGGGGACCATTATCCGACTTTGTGATTGGTTCGGGATAGAACGATTGGTGTGTTCTAAAGATACCGTGGACTGTTATAATCCAAAAGTGTTACAGGCCACTATGGGCTCCATGGCTAGGGTAAGTGTTGTATATGCTGATTTGGAGTCTTTCTTGAGGGATACAGATGTGCCGGTGTACGGTGCTTATATGGACGGCGAACCGGTCTATGGCTTCAAGCTACCTGAAAAAGGAATTCTGGTGATGGGCAACGAGGCCAATGGTGTTTCCGTCGAGGTCGGAAAATTCATCACACATAAACTTGCCATTCCTCAATTTGGTGCACTTACTGCGGAAAGCTTAAATGTGGCCACGGCCACGGCAATTCTTCTCAACGAAATACGCAGAGGGCAGTAGTTATTCAAAAGTAAAATTAATGAAGATACCGCGCGTGCGCATGGCGGCAATATTTCCTGTCCAAGGGCTATTGGGGTCGGCATCGGGAACCAATTCATCCGTAAGGGCAAAAACCCCTCGAATGGATGGGGTGAACTTAAAATATTCCGTGTAAAAGTCGATTCCGAAACCTATTTCGTACCCGTACACATTTTGTTTCATCCTAAATTGGCCGCTGCTGTTGTCGTCCAAACTATCTTCGTTGCTTCCTAAGTTGATAGAGGTGTATACACCGCCAACAATAAATGGTCTCCAGTTTCCGATTCTACGGGTACTTGCCTTGAGCAGTAAGGGGAATCGAATATAGGTGGAGCGGACCTCGCGAAGCGCGTCGTTCTCGGTGGTGAACCCGGGGAACCCCAAAGTCCTTGCCGTATAAAGCAGACCTGGTTCAAAGCGGGCGTCCAAAAACTCGTTTATTCTAAGCTCTCCTATCAAACCAACATTGAACCCAAAGCTTTTATCGACCAATATATCCTGACCAATATCGTCCTTGTACTCAAATTGAAAATCATATTGGTTGAACCCAAGGTAGTATCCCCAGTTCAAGAATTTCTTATCCTCGTTCTGAAGGTTTAGGATGGGATCACTTCCAAATTGGGCAACGGCCGATTGGTTCGATAATATGATAAGTCCAAATAGGATCAGGAGATTTTTCATCAATCTATTTTGAAGCAACATAAATGGACGCTACACCCATTGTCTGTGGTTTGTTCTCTATTCCTATAAACCCAATTTTTTTCAAAATATTGTTGAAAGCCTCCCCATGAGGAAAAACAGAGGCGGATTCGCTCAAATATTTGTATGCGGACCTATCTTTTGAAAACAAATTGCCAATAGAGGGCAGTACATATTTGGTATAGATTTTATAGCCCTGTTTAAATGGAGTCTTCGTGGGGACCGAGGTTTCCAAGACCACAAAATGTCCTTTGGGCTTAAGAACTCTATAAATTTCTTCGAGTCCTTTTTCCAGATTTTCAAAATTCCGTACACCAAAGGCAACCGTGATCGCATCGAAAGAATTATCCTCAAAAGGAAGATTTTCGCTATCGCCAACGACCATCTCAATGGTGTTCTGTAGGTTCTTGTTGGCAACCTTTTTTTTTCCAACTTCCAACATTCCGGGAGAAAGGTCGAGGCCAACAATGTTTTTTGCCCCTGTGTTTGCCATGGCAATGGCCAAGTCCCCAGTACCAGTAGCTATATCCAGAATGGAATCGGGAGATTTCTTTTTTAAAAAGGCCACTATTCTCTTGCGCCATTTAACATCTGTTCCAAAGGAAATAACCCGATTGAGGCCATCGTAATTCCCGGATATGTTATCGAACATTTGCTTTACTTGCTCCTTTTTGCCGAGCTCAGATTCTTTGTAAGGTTTCACCTTTTCCGACATAGCTTTTATTTGCTGGCAAATATACAACTTAGGATAGGGGATGCGGACAAAAATATTTGTGTAATTTTGCCCTCCAAAAGGATTTATTTTCCGTATTTGGTTAAAAGTATGGAGTTTACGTATAGCATACCATTCTTAGTGTCGGTTGCAGCGTGCAAACCGAAATTATTTAAGAACACATCCTATTCTATTCAATGAGAATAATTATTGCAGGTGCTGGTGAGGTTGGATTTCATTTGGCAAAACTATTGTCCTACGAAGCGCAGGAAATCACGTTGATCGATACGGACAAGGAACGACTGTCCTATGCGGATACCCATTTGGATATACGCGTACTGCGCGGTGATGCTACATCAATACAGGTATTGCAGGATGCCGATGTCGATGGCTCCGACCTGGTGATCGGGGTTACCGCTTCGGAGACTACGAACCTGACCCTTTGTTTGCTGGCGAAACAATTGGGCTGCAAACGTACCATGGCCCGAATTTCGAACACGGAATTTATGGACCACAGGGAACTGATCAAGTTTGAACAGCTGGGGATTGATGAACTTATTTCGCCTGAGCGACTTGCGGCCATGGAAATACAGTTGATGCTGAACCAATCCGCGTTCAACGATACCTATCAGTTTGAAGAGGGGTTGTTGACCATGTTCGGTGTCATACTTCCCAAAACCGCACCTTTTGTGGGCAAGATGGTCAAGGAGGCGGCCCGGATTTTTCCCGAACTCAACTTTATGCCCATCGCATTGCAACGAAAAGGCACCCAGTTTACCTTGATCCCTAGAGGTGATACTGTTTTTAAAGAAGGTGACCAGGTATACTTCATTACATCCGATAAAGGGGTCGAAGAACTCTATAAGCTTTCGGGAATGCAAAAGCAGGAGATTAAGAATGTGATGATTCTTGGGGGAAGTAAGGTCGGATACAAAACGGCCCGTGACCTTTGCAATAAAAAGTTCAACGTAAAACTTATTGAGAAGAATAAGGAAAAGGCCTTTGATATTGCCGATGAATTGCCACATGCACTTGTCATCAACGGGGATGGGCGCAATGTAGAGCTATTGGAAGAGGAGAGTTTGGAGTCCATGGATGCGTTTATCGCAGTGACGGGCAATTCCGAGACCAACATCATGTCGTGTTTGGTGGCCAAAAACAAGAAAATCAAAAAGACGATTGCCTTGGTGGAGAACATGGATTATTTTCAGCTGTCACATTCTATTGGGGTGGATACCCTGATCAATAAAAAACTGCTAGCGGCTAACAGTATATTCAGGTATGTCCGAAAAGGGGAGGTGCTCGCACTCACCCGTTTGAACAATTTAAATGCCGAGATCTTGGAGTTCGAGGTGAAGGCGTCATCGTTGGTAAACGGTGAGATCATCCGAGAGCTCAATTTTCCAAGGGAGGCGAGCATAGGTGGTGTTATCCGCAATGGAGAAGGAATCATTGCGTTGGGTGATTTTAGGATTGCCGAGGGAGATAAAGTGGTGGTCTGTTGTTTGCCCAAGGCCATACCACGCATAGAAAAGCTGTTCCTGTAATGAAGCTCAATACACGTATCATCATCCATATCATGGGGCTTTTGTTACTTTGCAACGGTTCCTTTATGCTCTTGGCGGCATTGACCAGCGGTATTTACAAAGATGGTGCCACCATGGATATTATGTTGTCCGCCATTGTAACCATGCTTTTTGGAATGATGGCCATGTTCTATACAAGGGGGCATAAAAAGGAGGTCAAAAAGAAGGAAGGATATATCGTGGTGACCTTCGGCTGGTTAGTGATGACCATTTCAGGGATGTTGCCCTATCTTTTTTCCGGTTCCATTCCCTCCATTACAGATGCTTTTTTCGAGACCATGTCCGGTTACACCACGACCGGAGCATCCATATTGGACGATATCGAAGCACTTCCCGAAGGTATTTTGCTATGGCGAAGCCTTACCCATTGGATCGGGGGAATGGGAATTATAGTTTTGGCGATAGCCATTTTACCGTTGCTAGGTATTGGGGGAATGCAGTTGTTCAGTGCTGAAGCGCCCGGCCCTGGAGGTGATAAGCTCCATCCAAGGATCACGGATACGGCAAAGCGGCTTTGGCTTATTTATTTTGGGTACACGGTTTTGGAAACCTTGCTGCTGAAATTTGCGGGAATGTCATTTTTTGATGCCATAAACCATGCCCTTGCTACAATGTCAACGGGAGGATTCTCTACCAAAAATGCCAGTTTGGCCTATTGGAACGATTCCCCGTTAATCCAATACATCATCATCGTTTTTATGTTCTTGGCGGGAAGCAACTTTGTACTCAGTTACTTTGCACTTACCGGCCGAGTGAAACGTGTTTTTCAAGATGAAGAATTCAAGTACTATTTTGGATTTGTAGCGATTTTTACCATTTTGGCCGCTCTGGGCGTTTACTTTAAAGCGGACGTTCCCGTATCGGACTTTCATCCCATGGTTTGGGGCAAGGCGGAGAGTGCCTTTAGGCATACCTTGTTTCAAGTGATTGCGGTAATTACGACTACGGGCTTTGTATCTGCCGATTTTACTTCGTGGACCCATTTCTTGACCGTTTTCTTTTTTGGTTTGATGTTCCTTGGGGGCTCGGCAGGTTCAACGGCGGGTGGAATCAAGGTAATGCGACATTTATTGATTATTAAGAACGGTATCCTGGAATTTAAACGAACACTTCACCCGAATGCGGTGATTCCCGTTCGCTACAATCAAAAAACCATTACGGAGCACATCGTATACAATGTGGTGGCTTTCTTTGTGCTCTATATGTTGCTGTTTATTATAGGCTCTCTGGTTCTTGGTTTCTTGGGATTGGATTTTGTTTCCGCGGTAGGTGGTTCAGCGTCCTCGTTGGGGAATGTTGGGCCTGCTTTGGGCAGTTTGAACCCTGTTAGCAATTACAATAGTCTTCCGGCGGCAGGAAAATGGTGGTGTGCCTTTTTAATGCTCTTGGGGCGTTTGGAATTGTTTACCGTTTTGATCGTACTTACCCCATACTTCTGGAAAAAGACCTAGTAAATAAAAAAACCTCTCAAAGTAGACTAGACTTTAAGAGGTTTTCTTGTTGTTTTGTTATTCTTTGGCCTGAACAATGTTTCAGGATTTCATCATTGTTTAAAGCGCAGCTTTAATTCGGGCAATGGCTTCTTTCAGTTCCTTTTCGGATGCAGCGTAGGATATACGGATGCAGTTCGGGTTTCCGAATGCCTCACCGGTCACTGTGGCAACATTCGCATGTTCCAATAGGTAAAGGGAAAAATCCGAAGCATTGTTAATGGTGACACCTTTCAAGGTCTTTCCAAAGAAAGCGGATATATCTGGGAATACATAGAATGCACCCTCGGGAACGTTGAGGTTAAATCCTTCTATTTCACCCAAAAGATCAAGGACAAGGTCCCTTCTTTCGTGGAACTTGTCGATCATAAATTGAATTTTGCTCACAGGCGCATCCAATGCTGTAATAACGGCACGTTGGGCAATGGCGTTGGCGCCACTGGTCACCTGACCTTGCAATTTAGTACATCCCTTGGCAATCCATTCTGGAGCACCAATGTAACCGATACGCCATCCGGTCATGGCAAATGCCTTGGAGACACCGTTTACGGTTACTGTTCTGTCGTACATGCCATCGATACCTGCGATACTCGTATGGCCACCTTCTGTAAAGTTGATGTGTTCATAGATTTCGTCGGAAACAATATAGATGTCGGGATACTTTTTCAATACCTCGGCCAAACCTTCCAATTCCTCTTTGCTATATACCGATCCGCTGGGGTTGCAGGGCGAACTGAACCAAAGCATTCTTGTTTTTGGTGTAATGGCGGCTTCCAGTTGTTCTGGCGTCATTTTAAAATCGGTGTCGATTTGGGTAAGAACCTCTACGGGAACCCCTTCGGCCAATTTTACGATGTCGCTATAGCTTACCCAATAGGGTGCAGGTAGAATTACTTCGTCTCCCGGGTTTAGGACAACCATGGCCACATTAAAGAGCGATTGCTTTGCCCCTGTGGAAACCACAATTTGGTTGGCACCGTAATCCAGGTTGTTATCTCTTTTGAATTTATTGGAAATCGCAGTCTTTAGCTCAGCGTAGCCATCAACGGGTGTATAGCTGCTATAATTTTCATCGATGGCCTGCTTTGCGGCATCCTTGATAAAATCTGGAATATTGAAGTCGGGCTCCCCCAAGCTCAAACCGATGATGTCCTTTCCTTCATTTCGTAATTCCCGTGCTTTGGCTGCCATGGCCAAAGTTGCTGACGTGGACATGTTCTTGATCCTGTCAGATAAATGGTTGCTCATTGATGCTTCGTTTTTTACTGATACTGGAGTGCTGGGTTTTTGCCCAACTCCTTTAAGTGTTTGAAGTGCGAAATTATGGCTTTTCTGGTAGTTTTATATTCGTGGTACGGCAAATTGAACTCCTGAGCGGTCTGTTTCACAATTTTAGAAATATTTGTGTAATGAATGTGACTGATGTTAGGGAAGATATGGTGCTCTACCTGATGGTTCAATCCGCCGGTAAACCAGTTTACCAATCTATTTTTGGTTCCAAAATTTACTGTGGTGAACAGCTGGTGAATGGCCCATGTGTTTTTCATGTTCCCGGCTTCATCGGGCAGGGGGGTTTCCGCGTGGTCCACGATGTGGGCCAACTGGAATACTACACTTAGAATCACACCTGCAACATAGTGCATGATGAAGAACCCAAGCAATACTTGCCACCATGCGATATCAGCAAAAATCATTGGAAGTACGATCCAAATGGTTATATAGATCACTTTTGTAATAACCAAGGTGCTCCAGTTGACTACAGGGTTAGGAAGTTTTCCGTAGCTCAACTTCCTTTTCATGTAACGGTACATTTGTTGGAAATCCGTTGTGATGGCCCAATTAAAGGTCAGAAGACCATATAGTAGTATGGAATAGTAATGTTGGAATTTATGGTGTTTTCTCCACTCGGCGTGTTGGGAGAACCTTAAGATTCGTCCGGCTTCCATATCTTCGTCATGTTCGTGGATGTTGGTGTAGGTGTGGTGCAACACATTGTGTTGGACTTGCCAGTTATAAACATTTCCAGCCAAGATATAGATGCTGCTGCCCATAAGTTTGTTCACCCATTTTTTGTTGGAGTATGCGCCATGGTTTCCATCGTGCATAACGTTCATTCCCACTCCTGCCATTCCTACGCCCATGGTTATGGAAAGTAGCAAGTAGCCCCAAAAAGGAAGATTGAGGGTCAACATTAAAAAGTATGGGGTCAAAAAAATGGCAAACATCACAATGGTTTTCAAGTGAAGTTTCCAGTTCCCGGTTTTCTTAATATTATTTTCTTTGAAGTATTCGTTTACTCTCTTGTTCAGAGTCCTAAAAAATTGTGCTGAATCTCTTCTTGAAAACCGGATGGTATTCTTATCCATAAAAAATTATTTTTACAAAGATAACTAAATTGGTCCTTAACCCGATACTTGGCATTGTTAGAACGGTGTTAAGGTCTATAAAAGTATTAATTTTGTCGAAATTAACGTCTACCCCATGAAAGCGGAACTTATCTTTAAATATTTTACGACGCTCACCGAGGAGCAAAAGGAGCAGTTTGTCAAGCTGGAGCTGTTGTACAAGGATTGGAACCAAAAAATAAATGTAGTTTCCAGAAAGGACATTGATGAGTTGTATCTTCGACATGTGCTACATTCGTTGGGTATAGCGCAGATTCAATCGTTTAACGAAGGTGCCGAAATTTTGGATGTGGGCACCGGGGGCGGTTTTCCCGGAATTCCGTTGGCCATCATGTTTCCAAATGTCAAATTTACTCTTGTGGATGCCATTGGTAAAAAAATAAAGGTGGTCGACGAAGTAGTCGAGGGACTAGGTTTAGAGAATGTTGAAACCCATCATTCTAGGGTAGAGGACATTCCCGGACAGTTTGATTTCATCGTCAGTAGGGCCGTTGCAGCCATGCCCACTTTTGTGCATTGGACCAAGGGTAAAATCAAGAAAGACTCCGCCCATCAGCGAAAAAATGGCATTCTTTACCTAAAAGGCGGAGACCTTACGGAAGAACTGAAAGGTTATGAAACTGTTCAGACCTTTGATTTAAACGAGTATTTTGAGGAGGATTTCTTCGAAACCAAAAAAGTGGTGTATTTACCTCAGAAATATAAAGGATAGTTTAAATACTGTACATCCTTTTATATACCAATCTACATTTTCTGGCATAATCCTTGGCATATAGCCATAATTGTTGATGTTTTTTGATCATCAATATCCTCCATGCATTGATTCTAGCAGTCATAACTAATTGATTTAATGTAACCAAAGATATATAGATTACGTTCAGTTTACAATTAGTTAACGTTAAATTTACATGCAAATTGTTGAAAAAAAAGATAAATACATGGAATGGTTTGGGTTTTCGGGATTTAATCGGGTGTTTAAGGTTTGATTTGTTTTTACCCCTTACCCGTATAAATCGTCCTTGTTGGCTTGCGCGATATCCACAAAAAGTTTTCCCATTTTGGCACAGACCAAATTGAAGAATGTTTCGCCCTTTTCTTTGGTGGATTTACTGGGGTCGCCTACTCCGGTGTCCTGTGTTATTTTGGACCAGGGGCGCTCTGTCCATGCCCAGCCCTCTGAAAATGCTTGGATTTTGTTTTTGAGTTCTTTGCCTTGGCCCCAATCTTCTTTAGGAAGTGCCAGTTCGGGCGTTAAATATAGAATTAAGCTGGTTTCCATCTCATCCGCATGATCCCCGGGTTCTTCAAATACCCCTGATTTACTCCCAAGTTTGAACCAATTGGTGACGCAAAGGAACATTTCAGGGAAAAGTAATCCGAGTTCCCTGGTGATGGCCTTCCAGTTGTTTCCTCCGTGACTGTTCAAAATCATAAACTTTTTTATTCCCTGTCGGTCCAATACAGTGATTAAATCCTTTAATATGGCAAATTGTGTGCTAGGATTCAGGTTCATATCCAAATAAATGTCCGATTGTCCTGTGTTTACTCCAAATGGTATGGTGGGCAATACAATTACTTTGCTGCCCTGTTCCCAAGCAATTCTCGCCGATTCCTCTGCAATGGAAGTTCCTTCAATTACATCGGTGGCATAGGGGAGGTGATAGTTGTGGGCTTCGGTGGCGCCCCATGGCAGAATAGCAAGGTCAAAAGATGCGTCTTTTAGGTGTTTCCAATTGGTCTCTGCTAAAATGTAGGGTCTGGGCATAATTTAGGGTTAGGTTAAATAAAAAAAAGGCCATCATAGATGATATGACGGCCTTGAAGTTAGTCGTTTTTGGTGTTATCCCAAAAAAGGATACCTGTAATCCTCCGGGGTCACAAAAGTTTCCTTGATGAGCCTAGGGGAAACCCAGCGCAACAGGTTCTGCATGGAGCCTGCCTTGTCATTGGTCCCGGATGCCCTTGCGCCTCCGAAAGGCTGCTGTCCCACAACGGCCCCCGTGGGCTTGTCGTTGATGTAGAAGTTGCCGGCAGCGTTTTGCAGGGCCTTGGTGGCCTGGTCAATGGAATAGCGGTCGGCCGAAAGCACAGCTCCCGTCAATCCATATTCCGAGGTGCCGTCCACGAGCTTCAG
This sequence comes from uncultured Allomuricauda sp., assembly GCA_963677115.1. Lineage (GTDB taxonomy): Bacteria > Bacteroidota > Bacteroidia > Flavobacteriales > Flavobacteriaceae > Flagellimonas. Next base: position 505,060 of record OY781874.1, on the reverse strand, counting down.
CGCTTCGCTCCAATCCTCGTCCGCATAAACATACACGGTGACCACAGGGCCGAACAGTTCGGTGTACATGGTCTCGTATTTTGGATTTGTGGTCAATATCACTGTTGGTTCCACAAAGTACCCAACGGATTTATCGTAGTTGCCACCTGCGATGATCTCGGCATCGTCGTCGGCCTTTGCCTTATCGATGTACTTGGCCAACTTGTCAAAGGATCCTTCGTGGATCACTGCGGTAATAAAATTGCCCATGTCCTCTGGGGACCCCGGTTTGTTAAAGGAAGCGATGTCCTTTTTGACCAGTTCCAAAATCTCATCGGCCGTCGATTTTGGCAGGTATACCCTGGATGCGGCACTACATTTTTGACCTTGGAACTCAAAGGCGCCCCTGCTGATGGCAGTGGCCACCTGTTGCGGTTTGGCGGTCGGGTGGGCAATGATGAAATCCTTTCCCCCTGTCTCTCCCACAATGCGGGGATATGTCTTGTACTTGTGGATGTTGTTCCCGATCTGTTTCCAAAGGTTCTTGAACACGGTGGTGGAACCTGTAAAGTGGATGCCCGTAAAGTCAGGGCTGTCCAAAACGGTATCGGAGATCATAACGGGGTCTCCATAGACCACGTTGATCACGCCATCGGGCAATCCGGCCTCCTTGAAGACATCGACGATCACCTTTGCGGAATAGATCTGGCTGTCACTGGGTTTCCATACCACCACGTTGCCCATCATGGCGGCACTTGCGGGAAGGTTCCCCGCAATGGCGGTAAAGTTGAAGGGGGTGATGGCGTACACGAACCCCTCTAGCGGACGATATTCCACTCGGTTCCAGACGCCTTCGGAAGATTCCGGTTGTTCGCTATAGATCTGTGCCATGTACTCTACGTTGAAACGCAAAAAGTCCACGATCTCACAGGCGGAATCGATCTCGGCCTGATAGATGTTCTTGGATTGGGCCAGCATGGTAGCGGCGTTCATCTTTTGGCGGTAGGGCCCTGCGATAAGCTCGGCGGCCTTTAAAAATATGGCGCAACGCTGTTCCCAGGTCAAATTGGCCCAGGCATCCCTGGCCTCCATGCAATTGGCGATGGCCTGCTCCACGTGGGTTTTCTCGGCCAAGTGGTAGTGTCCCAAAATGTGCTTGTGGTCGTGCGGAGGTGACATGGGCCTGGTGTTTCCCGTCCTTATCTCTTGGCTTCCGATGTAAAGTGGGATATCCACTTCGCTGTCGTAAAAAGTTTTGTATTGTTTTAGTACTTCTTCTCGTTCGGGGGAACCCGGAACATAGCTCAATACAGGTTCGTTGTATGCTGTTGGAACTTGAAAAAATCCTTTTCCCATAGAAATGTTTTTAATGATTAAACAATTCTACCAAAGGTAATGAAACATAAAACGAATAGAAAATGGGCTTAAATCAGTTTATGGCGAAGGGTGCTGCAAACTTGAATGTGGGTATCTCAACTTCGAACTCATTGGCATTGGTGAAGTTGACCATGTGGTAATGTCCTCGCATGGCGCCAACGGGAGAGGCTAAAAGACATCCGGAACTATAGGTGTGGGATTTACCGGGTTTGATCACCGGTTTTCTGCCTATAACGCCTTCCCCGTCAATCGTCTCCATATCCTTAAGAGCGTCAAAAACATCCCAGTGCCTTGCGGTCAGCTGTACGGTATCCTTGCTCAAGTTTTCAATGGTTATGGTGTATCCAAATGCATAATGCACCTTGTAGTTCTTAAAAAATGTGCCTTCAAAAGAGGTGCGTACCGATACTTTTATTCCTTTGGTTACCTGTGTAAACATGACTATCAATAGGTTAAACCGCTTCCTGCAAACGTAACTATGATCGTGAAAAACGCCAAGATCATGAATACCGTGTTCAAAAAGATGTATTTCACAATAGTTTTAAATCTTCCTTGTCCGTAGAACTTTCGCATGGCTTTATAAAGATAAAAGGCGAAAATCAACAGAAAAATCCCCGAGCTATTTATATCGAATATAGTATCCAATGTAAGGCTAAGGATGAGCAAGATAAACAAGAGCGACTGATTGTGGAAACTAAAAATAAGATGATCGGTGTAGGTATAATTTTTTCTGATGTACACCAACCAAATGAAGATGGTGAATACCGGCATAAAGAAGAAAATGACAAAAGGGAGCTTGGAAATGGTTTCGTTGACCCATGTTCCTGGTTCGCTCACCACCTTCCAAAAACTGTTCGATAAATTGAAGGCCATTTTGTTGGTGGTGGTTCCTTCAATATTATAAAGGGTCTTGGCCTGTTCAAAGTTATACAAAGTGTCTTTTTTAATGTAGAGCCCAAAAAACTCCGTTTTTTTGGAAAAAGCATCTATACCCGATTTTTTTTCAAGAGTTTTAAAATAGCCCGATGGGTCGGCGTGCATAAAGGAATCCTTTTTTCTTTGCGTCTGTTCGATGTCTTCTATAAAAACTCCAAGGGAGTCTAAATTGTTCAGCTTAGCGGAAAGTTTGGGGTCTCCATTTTTAATGGAATCAAGATGTTGTAGACCCACTGAAATATTAGGGTTTATTTTTTTTAAGGAATCCAAGGTCATCTGGGTTGATTCGCTCTGTTTTTTGTAGATAGTGCTATCCACTTCTATGCCTCCCGATTCGGTATTAAATTTGAAGGGTGAACCATTATAAATGGTGCCGTCAAAATCTTTTGCGGCCTGATCCCAATCATCGAAATGACCATTGTAGGTGAACATTAAAAAATAAAGGAATGCCAAGCTCAGCAAAAAACGAAACGGGTTCGTGTAAGAGACCCTTTTTCCGTTTACGTAGTCTTTTGAAATGCGCCCTGGTCGAAGCAACAGGGCCGAAAGTGTTTTAAGGAGCTTGGAATCATAATTGATCAGTCCAGAAAAGAACTCGTCAAAAAAATCCTTGAGCGTCAATTTCTTGGTGCTGTTGGCCTGTGAGCAATTGGGACAGTATTTGTCACTGATGTCCAATGGGTGGCCACAATTCAGGCATTCTACTCCGCGGAACTTTAATTCGTAGCGCCCTTTGGTGATCAAGCCATTTTTTTTGCCCATGCCTTTCTGAGGATTTGGGTCTAAAGATAATTAATTGCTAATATTTTGGGAGTTTGCAGAACCTATTCCTATTATACTATCATACATGTCTCCAAAATCTCGATAATATACCAATATAAGGTAGTTGTTTTCAGTAAAATGAAAATTACCGCTGACCACATTGGGTTCAATGGTGCCATCTTCACGTTGTACTACATACTTGTAATTGTAAAAGCCTTGCTTCATCCTAAGGATGGACTCGAATTTTCCTGTTTCCTCGTTGAAGACCATTTTGTTTTCATCGGTCAAAGCGTAATTATTGAACTTACCAATAACATATACGTCGTCCAGGCCTATTAAATCAGTATAAGGTAAACTGAAATGAACCTTGGAATATTCGGCTTCACGTGATACGTCGTCTCCCTGCAGTGTACGTACCACAAAATCACCATTAATGTCGGGAAAATAGGTGTACTCTTTGTCGAAACGATATTCATTGGTGAACAAATAATGATGGTACACGTCCCTCATCTCAATTTTTGAAATGGCAAAGGTGGGGGAGCGAAGGTCTTTCGTGTCAAAGTTCAGATATTCATTGCCTCCAAAGAAGCTGGTTTCCTTATCATATTTATATACCAGTTCGGTGCCAATGGTGAATTGGGGCTTAATATTGTATATTGCCGTGGACCATTGATGGTTCTGTATTATGGCGACTTTGACCTCCTTTTTGGGATTGACCACATTGAACCCCGCGGTATTTATGTTGAATTGTACCACCTGTTTGGTGTTGAGGTAGTTAAAGTCCCTTGATCTTTTCACTGAGGCCGCGACGGAAACCGCATCGCGGTATACCACAAACCTTCTGGAGAACTGTAGGTCGCCATAACTATTGTAGATTTCCAGTACAAAATTGCCGCTGACCGTTAGTTTAACATTTTCATTTGGAATGCGGAGCCGATAATTGGAGTAGGGCTGAAGTGTGGTGTAGCTGTTCTCGTAGTCGATGATGCGTTGGTTGTCCGTGCCCGACAAGTATTGTGATTTCAGTAATTGGGAAGGGGTCCAATCATAATCGCAATGTACGATTTTATAATAGTAATCCTGTTCATTGGCCAATAGGTCGTCAAACTCCAAAGTCATAGGTTCTCCCAGTTGTATCACGGGGAACTGGTCTTCTGTGGGACCTTTAAAAACCACTGATTTTATATTTTCTGGCGGGTTTACTTCTTCCATAACCTGTCCGGAAACCGAAGGGATTATCAGACCCATCAGAAAAAGAATGTAGGCAAATCGTATCAAGGGCGTAATTTTAAGTAAAGGTAAGCAAAAAGCAAACCTAGGGAATTAAGCTCGGCATAATCCCAATTTTATGGTTAATTATTATGAAAACAATCCTTTTAGTACTATTTTTGCGTTCGATTTTGATAACAAAAGGTCTACAATAATATGTCTAAAGACATCCGGATTAAAAAGGGGTTGAACATCAACCTCGTCGGGGCGGCAGAGCAGACTATTTCCAAAGCCGTTACAAGTAACGTTTACGCCCTGAACCTAGATGATTTCCACGGAATCACTCCAAAAATGTTGATAAAACAAGGGGAAGAGATAAAGGCGGGCGAGCCCCTCTTTTATAATAAGAGCAACGAAGAGATGCACTTTGTGTCCCCGGTCAGCGGAGAGCTCGTGGAAATTGTAAGGGGAGCAAGAAGGCGAATCTTAACGCTGAAGATCCTTGCCGATAAAGAACAGGATTACGTAATCAATAAGGTGCCGGATTTGGACACGGCAGATGGTGAGGCCATTAAGTCTTACCTTTTGCAATGTGGGGGGTGGCCCTTCATCAAACAAAGACCTTACGATGTAATTGCCGATCCCAGTGTAGCGCCAAAGGCGATTTTTGTTTCTGGGTATGCTACCGCACCCTTGGCGGCAGATCCTGACTTTACGCTTCAAAATAAGGAGCAGGAGATTCAGGCAGCGGTAATGGCCTTGAGCAAAATGACCCCGGGAAAAATACACGTGACCGTTGGGAAATCCAACAGGTCCCCTTTCAATAATATTAAAGGAATAGAGCTTCACAAAATTTCCGGACCTCACCCGGCCGGTTTGGTGGGTACGCAGATCAACCGAATCGACCCCGTAAACAAGGGGGAAGTGGTTTGGACATTGTCCGCACAGGACATGGTGATGTTGGGCGAACTTCTTTTGACCGGTAAGTTCAATGCGGAACGAATCGTGGCTTTGGCCGGTTCTGTGGTAAAGCAGCCAAAATATTATAAGACCAAGATCGGAGCCGAGATATCTACCTTTTTGTATGCCAGTGGGGTAGGTGAGGATAGGTTTAGGTTGATCAATGGTGATGTGCTTACGGGTTCCAAAACAAATACCGAGGGATATCTTGGTTTTTACAATAACACAGTGACCGCAATTCCGGAAGGTGATGACTATGAGCTTTTTGGTTGGAATAAACCTGTGTTCAATAAGATATCGTCTACAAGGGCATTGACCTTCTCTTGGTTGCAGCCCAATAAAAAATATGACTTGGACACCAATACCAACGGTGAGCATAGGGCTTTCGTGGTAACAGGTAGGTATGAAGAGGTGTTTCCTCTGGACATATATCCCCTTCAATTGTTGAAGGCCTGTATGGTGAAGGATTTGGATGAAATGGAGCAATTGGGGCTTTACGAAGTGGCTCCCGAGGATTTCTCCTTGACAGAATTCATATGCATATCAAAACAACCACACCAACAAATAATCAGGGAAGGATTGGATTTGTTGCAAAAAGAACTTGGATAATATGGGCATGAAAGAAAAATTACACCAGTTAAAACTAAAGTATCAGGGTAAAAAAATGGCCCCGGCCTTCAATGCGCTGCATACTTTTCTTTATATGCCGAACGAAACCACCCATTCAGGGGCACACGTTCGAGCTGCCGATGATTTGAAACGAACCATGAATACCGTAATCATGGCATTGGTGCCATGTTTGTTGTTCGGAATGTTCAATGCTGGATACCAACATTACTCCGCTATCAACGGGTTTCCAGAGAACTTCTCTCTTTTTGAGGACTTTTTGACATGGGATAACTTCTGGGTCGGTGTTACCACCGTTTTGCCCTTGGTAATTGTGTCTTATGGAGTTGGTTTGGCGATTGAATTCTTGTTCGCTGTGGTCAAAGGACACGAAGTGGAAGAAGGTTACTTGGTTACTGGAATGTTGGTTCCTTTGATCATTCCTGTTGATACGCCGCTTTGGATGTTGGCCGTTGCCGTCGCCTTTGGTGTTGTGATCGGGAAAGAAGTTTTCGGGGGTACCGGAATGAATATATTGAACCCTGCATTGACCATCCGTGCCTTCTTGTTCTTTGCTTATCCAACTTGGATGAGTGGCGACAAGGTCTGGGTACACGAAGGGGTTGAGAGAGCTGGAACAGCGGATGCCATATCGGGCGAGACTGTTTTGGGTTCGTTGGCGCAGGGCTCGGACTATAGCTATTCGTTATCGGATATGTTCTACGGATTTATTCCCGGCTCGGTCGGCGAAACATCAACCTTATTGATTCTTTTGGGAGCACTTTTCTTGATTTTCACGAAAATAGCTTCTTGGAGAATTATGGTGAGTGCGGTTGTGGGAGCTTTGGTAATGGGGCTTATCTTCAACGGTGTTGTGGGCGCAGGTTGGCTTCCAGAATATAGCAAGTTCTATACCTTGATGAGTTTCCCTTACTGGCAGCATTTGTTGGTGGGCGGATTGGCCTTTGGTATCGTATTTATGGCGACAGACCCTGTAACGGGGTCGCAAACCAATAAAGGTAAGTGGTACTACGGATTCTTTATAGGATTGCTTTCGGTTATGATCAGGGTGTTCAATCCAGGATATCCAGAAGGCGTGTTCTTGGCCATTTTGTTGATGAACGTATTTGCACCTACCATCGACCACTACGTGGTGAAAGGGAACATTAAAAAGAGATTGAAACGATTTAAGACAGCGACCATCTATCCAAAACCTTCGGATGAGGTTGATTCACTAAAAACGGAAACAGCGTAATTATGGCCATCAATACAGAAAAAAATAGCTACACTGTAATATTTGCAGTATTAATGGTTGTTGTTGTAGGGTCGCTATTGGCATTCGTCGCATCGGGCCTAAAACCTATGATCGATGAGAACGAGCGCTTCGAGAAACAACAGAATATCCTATATGCCATGGGGGTAAATGAAAACGAGGGAGATGGCGATGTAGCCTTTATACCTACCTCTGAAGTTGAAGAGGCGTTTTCAAAATATATCACCCAACAATTGGTGCTGGAAGGCAGCAAAGCTGTTGAAAAGAAGGATGCTTATTTGATCAATGTCGAAAAAGCATTGGCCAAGGCCAAAAGTGGCGAAAAAGCTGAACTTCCTTTATTGATAGGTGAAAAGGATGGAGAGAAATTCTATATCATTCCCATGTACGGTAAAGGTCTTTGGGATGCTATTTGGGGATACATGTCCGTAGATGATAATATGGAGATCAAAGGAATCTATTTTGATCACCGTGGTGAGACCCCAGGTTTGGGAGCGAACATTAAGCAACGCTTTTTTATGGACGATTTCGAAGGGGAATTGGTCGTGAAAGGGAATACCTATGTGGGTGTCGAAGTTGCCAAGGGGAATAACGACCCATTGAACAACGATAAAGAGGACAACGCAGTGGATGCTTTGGCCGGTGCTACGATCACCGGTAATGGTGTCACCGCAATGATCAAGGAAAGTCTTAAACTTTACAAGCCTTATTTACAAACTATTAGAACCAAATAATATGGCGCTACTATCAAAAAAAGATGCAAATCTTATAAAAGACCCGTTGGCGGACAATAACCCGATTACCATTCAGGTATTGGGGATATGTTCAGCCTTGGCGATCACCGCAGAACTAAAAGCCTCTGTGGTAATGGCAATATCGGTATTGTTCGTGTTGGGAGTCGGTAACGTGGTCATATCGCTTATTCGGAATATTATTCCGGCAAAGATCAGAATTATCGTGCAGTTGGTGGTGGTTGCCGCTTTGGTGATCATAGTAGATCAGGTGCTCAAGGCCTTTGCCTATGAATTGAGCAAGACCCTATCCGTTTTCGTAGGTTTGATTATTACAAACTGTATCATTATGGGGCGTTTTGAAGCATTCGCTTTGGGCAACGGACCTTGGAAATCTTTCTTGGATGGTATAGGTAACGCATTGGGATACGGTGTAATTCTAGTGATCGTAGGTTTCTTTAGAGAACTACTTGGTTCCGGAACACTTTTCGGAATGAAAGTATTGGGAGACCCTGTGACCAAAACCGGTTTGTATTCCATCGGATACGAAAACAACGGTTTTATGATTATCCCTCCTGCAGCATTGATTGTGGTGGGAATCATTATTTGGGTGCAACGCTCTAGAAACAGGGCATTAATTGAAGAAGCATAAACTGAGGAAGCATGTTAGAGCATTTAGAACTTTTTTTTAGATCAATCTTCGTAGACAATATGGTGTTTGCGGTCTTTTTGGGAATGTGTTCCTACTTGGCCGTATCCAAAAAAGTTTCCACAGCCGTAGGTTTGGGGGCTGCCGTCATATTTGTTTTGGGAGTTACGGTTCCGTTGAACTGGTTGTTGGACCAATATTTATTGCAGGATGGAGCCTTGGTTTGGTTGGGCCCGGAGTACGCGGATTACGACCTTAGTTTCCTATCCTTTATTCTATTTATTGCGACCATTGCAACAATGGTACAGTTAGTGGAAATCGTAGTAGAAAAATTTTCACCATCACTATACAACTCACTGGGTATTTTCTTGCCACTGATAGCGGTAAACTGTGCTATTTTGGGTGGGTCACTGTTTATGCAAACTAGGGAGATCCCAAATATCGGGTTGGCCTTGAATTATGGCATTAGTTCAGGTATTGGATGGTTCTTGGCCATTTTGGCCATAGCCGCCATTCGTGAGAAAATCAGGTATTCCAAAGTGCCCGCACCATTGCGTGGTTTGGGAATCACCTTTATAATTACCGGATTAATGGGAATAGGGTTCCAGAGTTTCGGAGGTATGCTTACGGGGGATAACGAACCGCCTGAGGAAAACCAGTCCACAACAGTGGAGAACCAAGAAGAAAAAGAAATCAAGAAGGAGATTGACGATAAGGAAAAAGCAATCTCTTATAACGAAGCCATAAACAAATAGAAGATGATATTAGCCGCAAGTACCGGAGGTACTATTCTAATTACCGTAGTAGCGTTTCTTGTTTTGTTGTTAGTGTTAGTGGCACTATTGCTGTTCACTAAGGAAAAGTTGTCCCCCTCAGGTCCAGTTACCATCACCATTAATGGCGAAAAGGAATTGGAAGTAGGCTCAGGAGGCTCATTGCTATCAACTCTGGGTAACCAAAAAATATTCTTGCCATCTGCATGTGGAGGAGGTGGAACCTGCATCCAGTGTGAATGTCATGTACTTTCCGGAGGAGGGGAGGCCCTACCAACGGAAACACCCCACTTTTCAAAAAAAGAATTGAGCGAGGGTGCCCGTTTAGCTTGCCAGGTTAAGGTAAAGCAGGACATGAACATCACTATTCCAGAAGAGGTGTTTGGTATCAAAAAGTGGGATGCCAAAGTAGTACGTAATTATAACGTGGCCTCGTTCATTAAGGAGTTTGTGGTGGAGATTCCAGAGGATATGAACTATAAGGCAGGTGGGTATATCCAGATTGAGATTCCACCTTGCGAAGTAAAATATTCGGATATTGACATTACCGCCCACCCAGAAGAGCATGAGACACCGGACAAGTTTCAAGCGGAGTGGGATAAGTTCAACCTATGGCCATTGGTGATGAAGAATCCTGAAACTGTTGAAAGAGCCTATTCCATGGCCTCTTATCCAGCAGAAGGAAGAGAGATTATGCTGAACGTTCGTATTGCTACCCCGCCTTGGGACCGTAACAAAAATGGCTGGATGGATGTGAATCCAGGTATTGCCTCTTCATATATCTTTAGTTTGAAGGAAGGTGACCCTGTAACCATTTCCGGACCGTTCGGTGAATTCTTTATTAACGAGTCCGAAGCAGAAATGCTTTACGTAGGTGGTGGTGCAGGTATGGCGCCAATGCGTTCTCACTTGTACCACTTGTTCAAAACATTAAAGACCAATAGAAAAGTTACGTATTGGTATGGAGGTCGTTCCAAAAGGGAATTGTTCTATATTGATCATTTCAAGCAATTGGAAAAGGATTTTCCTAACTTCAAATTCTATATGGCACTTTCAGAGCCAATGGAAGAAGATAACTGGAAAGTTAAAGAGAACATTGATGCTGAAGGAGATGGTTTTGTTGGATTTATTCACAACTGTGTTATCGACAACTACTTGAACCATCACGAAACGCCGGAAGATATTGAACTATATTTCTGTGGACCACCATTGATGAACAAAGCTGTTCAGAAAATGGGAGAGGACTTTGGTATTCCAGATGAGAATATCCGATTCGATGACTTTGGAGGATAATACGGAACATATAATCACCTCGAGCATTGTCGAGAGGAATTTATAAAACCAAACCGATGCTCGAGCATCGGTTTTTTTGTTACCTATGGGAAGAGAATTAACAGAGCAGGAATTGCACAACTTGGCCATGAACATTGTAGGTCGGGAACTGGAGTCCGATGGTTTTGAATTTATGGCCATTAACAGTAAGCTCAAAAAAAATCCACAGTATGTGTGCCTTAAAGAAAAAGTGCTGCATTTTATTGTGGTACGCCATGTGGAATTTCCCCTCGATCCAAGAGAATATGATGAAGAATTGATGCGCACCGTTAAGGATCACGCCGAGAAATTCGAGGCAAGGACCTATTTTGCCGGAGTTGGGCTATCCAATGCATCGGACAGGACGGAACCCTTGTACTTGGATGAAGAATATGTAGTGGACTACCAAGGATTAATAGAGATATAGATGAGAAAGATTGTACTGTTTTTGGGGTGGGTTGTATTGTTTGTTGCTTGTGATCAAAAGAATGAACAGGTAAAGAACCAAGCTTGGGGCAATGCCCTAGGTACCACGTATTCCATTATTTATATTGCCGATGAGGAGCTGGATTATCAACAGGATATAGATTCTGTTTTTCAAGTGCTCAACCAATCGATGTCCACCTATATCCCCTCTTCCGATATTTCAAAAATCAACGAGGGGGACGCTAGCATTGTAGTGGACGATATGTTCAAGGAAGTCTTTGGTGTTTCAAGTGAAGTCCACAAGGCTTCAAATGGCTATTTTGACCCCACTATCGGTGTTTTGGCCAATGCATGGGGGTTTGGTCCGGGTGAGCAGATGCCACTCGACAGTCTTCGTGTGGACAGCTTATTGGGATATGTTGGATGGGAGAAGGTTAAACTGAACCCTAACAATACCATATCAAAGGAACACCCATCAATCCGTTTTGATTTTAATGCTGTGGCCAAGGGTTATGCGATTGATCGATTGGGCGCCATGTTGGATGCCAAGGGCATCAAGAATTACCTAGTTGAAGTAGGGGGAGAGGTGTTGGCAAAAGGCACCAATTTGGATTCCGGAAAACAATGGTCCGTGGGTATAGATGATCCCCAAGTGGAAACAGGTCGACAACTTAAGCGAATTGTTTCGTTGGAGGACTTGGCCATGGCCTCATCCGGAAATTATAGAAAGTTTAGGGTAGATCCTGAAACGGGTGAAAAGTACGTGCATACCATCAATCCCAAAACGGGATATACCAAGAATTCCAATGTGTTGGCCACAAGTGTGGTGGCAAAGACCTGTGCCGTTGCAGATGCTTATGCAACAACCTTTATGGCCATGGATTTGAAGGATTCCGAACAACTGCTCGAAAATCATGATGAGTTGGAAGCGTATATCATCTATTTGGATGAAAACGGGGAGACCCAAGAGTTTTTTACGCCAGGTTTTGAGGGTTTGATCAAAAAGTGATTATTTCCTGACCAGTGGAATTATTTCCCCTTTCGCCAAGCGGTATTTCTCAACAGTTTCCTTTGGAAGGGTGCTGGTGTAATCCACTTCTTCCACTGTAAAACCTATACTGCGGAGCTTATCAAAATAATCCCTTCCGTAGATACGGACATGATCGTACTGACCAAAAATACGTGCGCGTTCTTTCCGGTCGGTAATGGTATCATCTTCGAATGTTTTTTCTCTTTTCAGGTCTTGTGGAATTTGAAAGATGCCCCATCCTCCCGGTTTTAGCACACGGTAGAGCTCTTGCATCGCCTTGGTGTCATTGGGGATGTGTTCCAAAACGTGATTGCACAGAATCACATCAAAAAAATCATTCTGAAAAGGTAAATTGCAGATATCCGCCTTTACATCCGCCAAAGGCGAATTGAGGTCGGTAGTGGTGTATTCCAAATTATCCAGCTTTTTAAAGCGGTTGTAAAATGCCTGTTCCGGGGCAAAGTGTAGCAATTTTATCGGTGCGTTGAAGAACTCTGTTTCGTTTTTGAGGTACAGCCACAATAGTCTGTGCCTTTCTAAAGATAGGGTAGAGGGCGAGAGTACGTTCTCTCTGGGACTCTCGTACCCATAGGGTAAAAATTTCTTGAAAGATTTGCCATCAATTGGGTCGGTGAATTTATTTCCCTTTAGGAAAAATACAATCAACGGACGTATCCAATAGCTCATCTTAATGAGAAGGGGTCTAGGAATGAGGTTTAGAAAGAACTTAAAGAGTTTTTTCATGTATTAGCTGGTTCTAACAGCTTTTTGAAATTATCAAAGCACCAACTTCTTGCTACGGAACCCATCCTCTTCATCGCTGGTGATTCCTAAAGCCTCATAGATATATTGGAAAGTGGACAATAGTTCCGGTTTTCCGTCCACAAGGGCCACATCGTGTTCAAAGTGGGCGCTCGGCTTGCCATCGGCAGTAAGTATGGTCCATCCGTCCTTGAGTTGCTTTATTCGCCTTGTGCCCATATTGATCATGGGTTCTATCGCCACAACAGTTCCGTTTACAAACTTTTTGCCACGGCCTCTTTTACCGTAGTTTGGCATTTGTGGGTCTTCGTGAAGCTCCCTTCCCAAACCATGGCCTACCAATTCACGTACAACGCCATAGCCATGGTCCTCGGTATACTTTTGGATGGCATAAGCTACGTCGCCAACACGGTTGCCCAGTTTAAATTCTCTGATTCCCAAGTAAAGGGATTCTTTGGTGACCTTGAGCAATTTTTTGGTTTCCTCTGCTACCTCTCCAACTTCAAAAGTATAGGCATGGTCGCCGTGAAAACCGTTTTTGACCGCTCCGCAATCCACCGAAACAATATCACCATCTTTCAAGGCTTCGTTGCCGGGGATTCCGTGCACTACTTGTGCGTTCGGGCTCCAGTTAAGGGTGTTTGGAAAATCGTACATGCCCAAAAAACCAGGTACGGCCCCTTGTTCACGGATGAATTCCTCCGCCATTTTATCCAATTTTAGCGGATTCGCCCCAGGCTTGATTTCCTTGGCCAACATGCCCAATGTTTTGGATACTACCAAAGCGCTTTCGCGCATCAACTCAATTTCCTCTGCTGTCTTTACTTGAATCATAGCTGCAAAGATAAATTGATTCTATGAATTTTAAGGAATGTTTGTCTAAACCAATGGTTTTTGTGTCATCAATTCGGGTTGTGGAATGCCGATCATCTTTAAAATGGTCGGGGCAATATCTCCCAAAACACCGTTCTTGACTTCTTTGATGTCATTGTCCACCAAAATAAGTGGTACCGGGTTGGTGGTGTGCGCCGTATTGGGGCTGCCATCCGGGTTGATCATGGTGTCACAGTTTCCGTGATCGGCGATCACGATGGTGGAATAGCCGTTTTCCAAGCCAACGGTAATCACGTCCTTGGCGCATTGGTCAACGGTTTCACAAGCTTTAACGGCCGCATCCATAACACCCGTATGCCCAACCATATCAGGGTTGGCAAAATTGAGGCATACAAAATCGGCATCGCCTTTTTTCAGCTCGGGAATAATGGCATCGCGGATATCGTATGCACTCATTTCCGGTTGAAGGTCATAGGTGGCCACTTTTGGGGAAGGGCAAAGGATTCGCTCTTCGCCATCAAATGGTTCCTCGCGTCCCCCATTAAAGAAAAAAGTAACGTGCGGATACTTTTCCGTTTCGGCGATACGTATCTGTTTTTTTCCGTTTTTGGCAAGGGTCTCCCCAAGGGTTTCCTTGATATTTTCTTTGTTGAATATAATTTTGGTTCCCTTGAAGGATTCATCATAGTTCGTCATGGTCACGTAGTACAGGTCCAGTTTATGCATGTTCTGCTCGTGGAAATCCTGTTGGCTCAAGGCTTGGGTAAGCTCACGGCCACGGTCGGTCCTGAAATTGAAGAAGATGATCACATCTCCGTCTTGCACTTTTGCAACCGGTGTGTTGGCAGCATCTGTCAATACCAGAGGCTTGATGAATTCGTCCGTTACGCCTTCATCATAACTTTTTTGCATGGCCTCGGCGATATGCTGTGTTTTTTCTCCATCGGAATTTACCAGAACATCGTAGGCCATTTTAACGCGTTCCCATCGTTTGTCACGGTCCATAGCGTAGTATCGGCCGATAACGGTAGCCAACTTGGTCTTTTTGTCCGCGCAATAATGATCAAGGTCGACCAAAAAGCCCTTTCCGCTTTTCGGGTCCACATCACGGCCATCGGTGAATGCATGTACATAAGAGTTTTGCACACCGTTTTCATCTGCAGCTTTGATCAATGCCTTGAGATGGTCGATATGGCTATGTACGCCACCATCGCTCAACAGACCCAAAAAATGGACCGGTTTGTTGTTGGCCTTGGCGTAGTCAAATGCTTCTTGAAGCACTTTTTCGTTCTTTAAGGTATCCTCTTTTACAGCTTTGTTGATTTTGGCCAAATCTTGGTAAACGATTCTTCCCGCACCTAGGTTCATGTGCCCTACCTCGCTGTTGCCCATCTGTCCTTCGGGCAAACCAACGTTCATTCCGTCGGTGTGCAGGTCCGCATCGGGGTATTTGGTGTAGAGTGAATCGATGAATGGTGTGTTGGCTTTTTCGATGGCCGAAACTTTTGGGTCTGGAGATTTTCCCCAGCCATCCAAAATCATAAGAATAACCTTTTTGTTCATAGTGAAATATTGTACTACAAAAATAAAATGTTCTCCTTGGATGCCCTAGCTTTTTGCTAAAATTCTAATTATGAAGTTGTTAATTATTTTATGTTAAAATTGAGGAGTTGTTAAAAATAAGTTATTTAACTGTTAATCGTGTAACATCCTATGTTTTGAGGAGTCTATATTTATAACAAGTAAATTCATTAATCAAAAACAATCATCATGAAAAAAACAATTTTCACAGTGGCTGCATTTTCTATGTTGGCCCTAAGCAGCGTTTCTGCCACCGAACTAAAAACAAACGATTTTGGAACCTCCATTGAAATGGTAAGCCCGGACGAGCTGAGCAGTTTTTGCAAGGCTGTAATGCAGGGCGATGTGGAGACGGTTAAAAAATTCATTGAACTTGGAGAGGATGTCAACCAGAAATCTTTGGGGAAATCCCCTATCCATTATGCGGCCCGTTACAACAAGGCCGAAGTGTTAAAAGTGCTCATTGAAAATGGGGCCGACCTTAAAAAACGCTGCGATGGAGGCATGACTGCCATGAAATATGCAAAATTGTCCAACGCTACGGAAGCACAGGCTGTGTTGGAAGCTGCTATGAAAAAATAGAAAAGGAGTTTATTCGTCCAATAAAAAAGGCCTCTTCCGTTCGGTTGAGGCCTTTTTTCATTTTCCATATTTAGTGTCCCTGCAAAAGAGTATGTCTCGCGGCTTAGAATTCAAAGCCAGTAAAAGCTCTGTAAAAAAATGCGTAAAAGGTCATGAACAACATGACCGCGCAAAATATTGAATATCCTTTTAAAAAGAATACTACAAAGCTAGGTTTGCAATCGTCAAATGCCTCTAAATAGAGATCTTTAAAGTGTAATAGTGTTCCCATATGTTCTCTCTTTTTACAGCATAAAAGGTAAAGAGAACATTAGTAGGATTTGGGTTCGATCAAAGATACGGAAATAAAGCCCACTCACTTTTTTAATCGATGAACCGTCGATTCTATCGACCTGAATATTTATCGATGGCTTCTTTGATTTTTTCGATCCTGTTTTCGGGGTCTGGGTGGGTGCTCTGAAATTCGGGAACCCTGTTTGGTCCTGCAGCCGCCTTTAGTATTTTCATTACCTCAATCATCTCGTTGGGGTCGTATCCGGATTCGATCATAAACAACACCCCAAGATCATCGCTTTCCAACTCGTCCCCGCGACCATTCGTTAAAAGGGTGTTTTGACCGATGCCTGCTACCACACTGCCCATGTCGCCGCCTACCGACGCGCCTGTGGCCAAAGTTTGCCAAAAACTGCTCTCGGCGATACGTTCGGCGGAATGCCTACCGATCACATGGCCTATTTCGTGCCCCAGTACACCTGCAAGTTGGGGCTCGTTGAGTTGCGAGAAAAGTGCATAGGTGATAAATATTTGCCCTCCCGGCAAGGCAAAGGCATTTATGGTGCGGTCATCCGCCAGTAGATGGAACTCATAGCGGTAGGGGGTCTCTCGGGCCACACTGTTCTGGACCAATTTGTTGCCGACCTTGTCCACTAAATTTTGAAGGCGTTCATCGGGGTAAAGTCCACCATGCTGCTGCGCCATTTCGGGGGCACTTTGAAGGCCGATGGCGATCTCCTGCTCTGCGGTCATCTCTATGTTCTGGGTTCGTCCCGTGTACGGGTTTTCTTCTTGGTTGCTGCACCGGCGAATGAATGCGAAGGCAACAATGGCCAAACCGATAAGGATGCGTATCCTCCAACTTCCCTTTCTCATGGTATTGTGTTCTAGTGAGTTGAAGATACGAAAAAACAGCTATAGCAATACAGGGTTGATGTCCAAAATATTGTCCTGAACATAGGTCTTTATAAACCCCGCGGTAAAGTGCTCGCTGCCCAAAAAACTCTCTTTCTGCAATAGTTTTAGTACATTGAGTTTTCGATAGGCCGTTAGCATGGGAATGGAAATCGGGGCATAACTGTAATGCCAAGGTTCATATTTAAAGCCCCTTCTTCTGGGGTTGTTGGTGTAGACCAGATAGAACCCATATTTGGTGGAGTTTTCGTCCAACCAAAGTTTGAAGCCTTCATAAGGGCCGCCTGCTTCAAATTTTTTAGGCACAAGTACGTCTCCCGATGCTTTGGGGAAGCCATCGATAATATCGATGTCCGTGCCCCAATGGTGCCTGCTCGTTCCGGGAATCGTGGAATATTCTATGATTTTTTCAATCGCATCAAAAGGTTGCATCCCTAGATTTTCCGTGTAGTTCAGGTATTTGCGCTCCCAAATTCGTTGTTGATGGTTATAATCGCGAAAGCTGGACACCATTTTAATATCAAAACCATCCGAATAGGCGGCTTTTTTCATTTCCAAAAAGGAGGTGTAGGCCTCTTCCCTTAAATTGATGCCCTCACCAAACAATTGAACGTCCGCTTTGCCCATGAGCTCTTCGGTCGAGTATTTGGGTTCGGCGAAATATGGAAATATGGGTGGAAGGGCACAGGCAATGCCCGATGCCGTAGTATTTTTAATGAAGGTCCTTCTTTTCATGAAACAAATTTTGCCCCCAAGTTAAGAAGTATTTTTAATTCCTGCTTTTGAAAAATCGCTGGAAAACGGGATGGATTTTACTTGTCCAAGAATAGGAAGCCAGTGTACTCCAGTCCCAGGTCGTCCAAGGTGACCAGATAAAAATAGACGCCTTCCGGAAGTCCGTTCGCCGAATTGGGAACCATGGAACCTGTATTGGCAACACCGTGGAACTCGTTGGTATAATTGGTTTTTTCAAAGACCTGCTGTCCGAAGCGGTTAAAGATGCGCAAACTGTTGTTGGGCGATTCCTCCATACCCTCGATCACCAAAAAGTCGTTGGTGCCGTCGCCGTTCGGACTTAAAAAGTAATTCCCTAAAGTAGGGTTTTCCACGGCAAAGGTATCGGTCGGTAGTGGCACGGTACCAAAGGTAATGGCGGCATATTCGTTTGGGAGAAAGGTTTCTGAAGTTAAAAAACCGCTTTTGATATCGCCACTAAAGGCAGAGTTTCCAATAACTACCCATTGGTTGGACGCCTTGCTCCAACCTACAAGGATAATTGACTCGACAGTGGCGTTTGGAATCCCTATCAGGTTGCTTCTTGTGTTCCATGAGATGGTGACTTGTGAAGGAACATTACTATCTAAAATCCAAAATTCTCTTTCAGAGACATCGCCAATATTATTTACTTTTTGTTCCGTATCAAAACTTTGCAAAATGGAAGATGGGGCCGAAGGGTTTTCGAAAAAATAAGCACAAACAGCGGAAGGCGTCGTGCCTTGTGCATTCATGATCAACGGACGAAGTTGTTCGTCGTCGCCTACCGGAAATGAGAAAACCGAACGATTGTTCACCTCTGCAAATCCAGTTACTTTGGACACATCACTTTCTCCGGTAAAAAAAACATCTTGCATAAAGTTAAGGTTGACGGAGGGAACATTGGTGGGAGTCAAAAAATTGCCCAATATAAAATTAACATTGTTCCGGACCATGAGCGAGGTTTGCAAAAACACGTCGCTGTCCATCATAATTTCTGTATCCCACAGCGTGGGTGGTATGCTCCCCGAAACAATGATGGGGCGGTTGCCATAAAAACCGACCAGGCCGGTGGTCTGGTCAAAGTTGGCATCGTTGATCAAATCGGTATGGATTCCAATTTGGGCATTGTGGTGCACGGTAAAGTTGCCACTATTGTACAGCCCTTCTTGGGCCAAGGCAACACTTATCGATAACAAAAACGCTATGTGGAGGAAGGGTTTCAAGATTTAGAAGTCTGTTATTGTGAAATACCAAATGGCATCTTGTTGTGGAAAAGTTAAATCTTGTACAGTAAAAAATGGGTCTACAGTTCCCATATGTGTGTGAGAAGGTACTCCTGCAGATGTGGTTGAGGTTGTTAAACTTGGTTGTGAAAAACTAATGAATGGTTGAGTTGATACGATAACTACATCAAATCCAGCAGTAGTTTGATTTTGTACTTGAATAGTCGATCCTGCTGGCGCTCCATAGAGTGTTAGCTGAATGATATAATTTGAATCAGGTCTTGCGGCGTCAAAGGTGACAGTGTAGTTTCCCGTGGAAGGGTGTGTTACAGTTGCGCCACTCAATTTTGTATTTACAGGACTTAGCGAAGCATCTACTTTTCCCATTGCCACGACCGCAGGAGGTTGCCAACTAACAGTGCCTCCTGTTGTGGTGAGAATGTCCCCATCTGTTGCAGAAGGCTTAACTCTTAATTGGTCTGTATTAACTTCAATTGTTGAATCATCGACATTTACATCAAGGGCGCCTGTTGTTCCATCTTGAACAAGTCCATTTCCGGCCACATCAATATTTATGGTCTCGGCGTCAATCACGTCATCAGCTATTGAAAGTTGGCCGGTATTGTCAATGGTCGCATCCCCTCCCATAGTGACACCAGTCGCCGTATTGGTCGCGTTACCGACGAAGATGTTCCCGCTATTCAGAGCGGAAGAGGCAAAGTTTGCCCTGTTCTCCCAAATCGGGTCTCCCGCGCCGTTCGTTGTGAGGACTTTGTCGGCATCAGTAACGCCTGCTGTTCCAATTTCGACGGTGGTCACTGCATCGGGCTGGATAGTTACCTGTCCTGTATTGTCAATGGTCGCATCTCCTCCCATTGCTACACCGGTCGCTGTGTTGGTCGCGTCGCCCACGAAGATGTTCCCGTCGTTAAGGGTGGAGGAAGCAAAATTGATTTTGTTCTCCCAAATCGGGTCTCCCGCGCCGTTCGTTGTGAGGACTTTGTCGGCATCAGTAACGCCTGCTGTTCCAATTTCGACGGTGGTCACTGCATCGGGTTGGATTGTCACCTGTCCTGTATTGTCAATGTTCGCATCTCCTCCCATAGTGACACCAGTCGCCGTGTTGGTCGCGTCACCTACGAATATGTTTCCATTGTTAAGGGTGGAGGAAGCGAAATTGATTTTGTCCTCCCATTGTGGGTCGCCCGCAGCGTCCGTTGTGAGTACCTTGTCCGCATCAGTTGCACCATCTGTTCCAATTTTCGTAATTGTCACAGCATTATTCGCTATATCTTCTTCAAGGATGGTACTGTTCAATATTTCATCAGTGGTTACAGCGCCAGTTGCAATTTCGAAGTCAGTAATCCCACCTTCAGAAACGTCCAGAGTATATGGGTCAATCTCATCTCCAGAACCCTCAAGTTTTAAGGTGGTGTCAGATGGTCCCACTACCTCGTTCCCAATAACCCCATCCGATTCAGAAATCTGTAGATCGGATTCAAGTGTGTACACCCAATCCGTACCATCCCACATAATAATTTGTCTCGTGTTGCTGCCAAGAACGTTGAAATGTTGCTCTGGGTTTATTGAGTTATTTGCATAATGCTGAGAATCAATGGCCCCTCCTTGGATGTCAAGGGCTCCAATAGTAAAATTTCGAATATTGCTCCCGTCAATTAATCCTATACTAAAGTCATAGTTGTCACCATTTTGGGTAATTACAATTGTGCCATCATCGGTGGAGGTTGTAAAGGAGTCGTCCAACGCTTCACAGATATTGATCCATGCCGTACCATCGTAATAATGCAGGCAGTTTTGGTCCGTGTTGTACACCAAGGCACCGCGCAATGGGCTTATGGAGCTCATTTGGGCATCGGTTACGCGTGTGATCACCAACGCGCGCGAGGTACTCTCCAGCTCTAGCAAAGAGGCAGGGTTCAAGTTTTGGGGGTTATCACCGATTTTTACCTGTGCGGTCAGCGAGTTGATCGCCAATAGGCCAATGATGGAGTAGATGATTGCAGTTTTCACAGTGTTTGTTTATTTGAGGATTTTCCAAACCTAAAAGCAAAACTATACTTATGTTTTAATATCTTTAATAAATACCGTCCAAACACTAAATTCACAGGTGAACGGAATCGCCTTTGGTGTATTTGTAGGGCATAGAATTAACAAAAGTTTAGAACGTCTTAATTTTTTAAATGCCTTTCTTGGACTTTCTTTAACTTGTACTAAATACATTCCAATGAAAAATATTTACTTGATAGTGTTCTGTTTATTGTTGTCTGGCTGGTCCATGGCGCAGGACTCCCGGCAAATGTTGCGGGGAAAGGTGCTGTACAGGAGCTCCAATGTCCCGAACGAGAACGTTATCAACTCCACCAGTGGCCATGCCACTATCACCGACGATAACGGTGAGTTTATGATCGAGGTGATGGAAGGCGACCAACTGGTGTTTACGGCCATCAACTACCAATTGGAAGTGGTGAAGATTACCCCGGAGATATTGGCCAATAACCGTTTGGTGGTAGAAGTGGACGAAAAAGTGCAAGAATTGGACGAGGTGGTCGTAACCCCGGAGAACCAAGAACGCTTCCTAGAGGTGAAAAATGAGGATTTTAAACAGTTCGATTACGAAATAGACCGTAGCACCGAGGTGGAGAACATTGCCAATTCCCAGACTACACGTGGGATGAAGAATGGAATCAACTTTGTGAACATTTTTAAGGCGTTGTTCAAAAATAAGGATGCCAACGGACAGGAACGTATACCGCTAAAGGTGAGCGAAGTGCTGAGACATGTGTACGATGATGAGTTCTTTGTGGTGGATCTAAGGCTGCCTCAGGACAAAATAGATGCCTTTCTATTGTATTGCGATGACAAAATACCTTCCCAGACCCTGCTCAAAAAAGAAAACGAATTTCAGTTGATTGATTTTCTGGTGACACAAAGCAAGGAATTTAGGGAAACCTTAGGCGAGGAATGAAAAAATATTTATTGGCCTTATTGCTGTTTGGAGCCCAATTTGGCTTTGCCCAAGAGGGAGATGGCAAGGTGTTGCAAGGTAGGGTAACCAGTGCGGATAAGGATGTTGTGGGTGTTGTAATCCAAAATGTTACTGCCGGTGATGCCGTGATCACGGATCTGGACGGTAATTTTTCCATTCGGGTGCGGGTGAACGATACCTTGCTGTTCTCAGCCGTGCACTTTTTGCGAAAATCCCTTCCAGTTACCGAAGCATTGTACCGATCCAACTTTGTTGAAGTGCCCATGCAGGAATTTGTGAACCAGCTTAAGGAGGTCGTAGTGACCCCGTATAACCTGACCGGAGACCTGACCAAGGATATAGACCGTGTAACATTGGAAAAGGATGTAACCGCCGAGGCATTGAACCTGCCCAATGCCCACAGGCGCATACCCACCCAGAGCGAGCGTAAATTGCAGGAAGCGTCGTCCATGAGCATGACGGCTGGTGGTGGTTTGGGAGGTGCAGGTGGTGGTATGAGCCTTAATCCCATCATCAATGCGATAACGGGACGCACCAAAATGCTGAAAAATAGGGTAAAAGTGGATAAGACCTATGCCCAAACACAGCAGGTACAGGGGTTCTATGCAGATTCACTTTTTGTTTCCACCTTAAAGATTCCCATGGAAAAAATTGATGACTTTATGTACTTCTGTGAGGTGGACGAGGATTTTCAAGCAGCTTTGCAGTCGGAGGACAAACTACAGATTTTGGATATTATGATTCGCAAGAGCAGAACGTATCGGGAAAACAATAAGTTGGATTGATTTTTCTTATTATGTCCGATAAAAGTTTGGCAGGTAAATTGCAGAAAGTTCTCTAAAACTGTAACATTGTTCCATAATTAAAGTCCAATACCACATGATGATATCAAAAAAAGCACGAATAGCAATCTTACCTTTGGTAATGCTATTGTTGCTGTCGTTTTCATCCGCCCATAAATATTATGTCAGCGTAACCAATATCGCTTATTCCAAAGAAGATAGTGCGTTCCAGATTACCAGCAGGGTCTTTATAGATGACTTGGATAAGCTTTTAAAAGAAAGGTACGGTATCGATGCCAAATTGGCCACGCCCAAAGAATCCAAGTTGGCCGATGAGTACATCGAAAAATATTTTAGGACAAAATTTGCCGTTGAATTGGACGGCAGGCCCGTACAGTTCGATTTTTTGGGAAAAAGGTACGATACCGATGTGGTAATCTTTTATCTGGAAATTCCCAATGTAAAGTTATCGGAAACAAAAAGTATGAGTGTTCAGAACGAGGTGCTCATGGACCTGTTCGATGAACAGCAGAACATAGTGCATGTCAAATGGAACGGAAACAAAAAAAGTTTCATGCTGATCCGTGAGAACAATAAAGGAATGTTAAACTTATGACCTATTCTTAACAATTGGTTAAAATATGTTATTTTTCACCATTTTAAAATCAGATAGAAAATGAACAGATTCAAGTATTGCTTAGCTTCCGTCTTGTTTCTTTTTGCGGCCGTTGTTGTGGCGCAAGAAGAGGGGGATACCAAAGAAAAACGGGAGCCCGGTCATTACAACCAAAGTAAATTCAAACAATTGTACGAGGAGTTTTCCACTCCAAATACCTATCGCTCTGCGTCCGGTGCCCCTGGCCCCGATTACTACCAACAGCAGGCAGATTATGTAATGGATATCCAATTGGATGATAAAAATGCTAAGATCAGTGGTGAAGAGACCATTACCTACCATAACAATTCGCCGGACGATTTGGAGTTTCTTTGGGTGCAGTTAGATCAAAATGTACGAGCCAAAGATTCAAAGTCGCCTTTGCGTGATGGTAATGGTGTAAATATTGCCTATACCGCCGGGAATTTTTCCCAAACGTACATGAGCGAGCCGTTCGATGGTGGTTTCAATATACAATCGGTTACCGATGATAGTGGAAAACCATTGTCCTACACGATCAACCAAACCATGATGAGAATCAATATTCCCGAGCCATTAAAAAGTGGGGAGAAAGTTTCGTTCTCCATTAAATGGTGGTACAATATTCCCGATCATACTGTGGACAGGGCACGTTCTGGCTACGAGTACTTCCCAAAAGATGGAAACAGGGCCTATGTCATCGCACAGTTTTTTCCAAGAATGGCAGTTTACAGTGATGTTGAGGGATGGCAGAACCATCAGTTCTGGGGAAGCGGGGAATTTGCGCTTCCATTCGGTAATTATGAGGTAAACATTACAGTACCTGCGGACCACATATTGGATGCAACGGGAGAGCTTCAAAACCGAGATGAGGTATTCTCCAAAGAAATGATGAAGCGTTACAAGCAGGCCAAGAAGTCGTATGACAAGCCTGTGATCATTGTGACCCAAGAAGAGGCGGAAGCAGCAGAAAAAGGATTCTCCACCGATACCAAAACATGGAAGTTCAAAGCTACCAATGTTAGGGATTACGCATTTGCATCGTCCAGAAAGTTTGTTTGGGACATGCAGGCCGTTAAAATCGGCAACAAAGATGTAATGGCGGTATCGCTTTACCCAAAAGAAGGGAACCCACTTTGGGAGGAACTGTCCACCAAAGCCGTGGTACAGACCTTGCAGACCTATTCCAAGCACACGTTCGATTATCCATATCACAAGGCTATTTCGGTCCATGCAAAGAACCAGGGAATGGAGTACCCCATGATCTGCTGGAACTACGGACGCCCAAATGAGGATGGTACGTATTCCGACAGGGTAAAATATGGAATGATCAGTGTGATCATCCACGAAGTAGGACATAATTATTTCCCTATGATCGTTAACTCCGATGAGCGTCAGTGGGGATGGATGGACGAAGGAATCAACACATTTGCCCAATATTTGGCTGAGCAAGAATTCGGTAAAAACTATCCCGAAGTGATTGCTCCCAATAGTGAATATCCATCACGTAGAGGAAAGGCAGCGGACATTGTCCCATATATGGCAGGAGACCAAAGTTATATTTCCCCTATCATGTCCAACCCGGAGAATGTGTATCAATTAGGTCCCAATGCGTATGGAAAACCGGCGACCGCACTTAATATTTTAAGGGAAACCGTAATGGGAGAAGAATTGTTCGACCATGCCTTCCAAACCTATGCACAGCGTTGGATGTTCAAACACCCGACCCCAGAGGATTTCTTCCGTACCATGGAAGATGCATCTGCCGTAGATTTGGACTGGTTCTGGAGAAGCTGGTTCTACACTACCGATTACGTGGATATAGGTGTGTCTAGCGTTAAAAAGTACTATGTATCCAACAAACCTACCAAGGAAATGGAAAAATATATGGCCGATAGGAACCTAACGGAGGCCGATCTTCCGCCGTTGGTATATTTGGCAGATGAAGAAAGCGAGGATTTTTCCCCTGAGCTTAAGGGAAAATCTCCAACAGAAACGTCCAAAAACCTTAAGGAGTTTATGATGGACAACATGACCGAGGCTGAAAGGTCACAGGTAAAGGAGCCTAAATATTTCTACGAAATTACCTTTGATAAGCCGGGAGGAATCCCAATGCCATTGATCGTAGAGTATACCTATGCCGATGGTACAACAGAGAATATTACCTATCCTCCTGAAATCTGGAGAAAGAACGATGCTGAGGTAAAACGCGTCATGGCCACTCAAAAAGAATTGGTGGGAATCGTGGTAGATCCAAAATTGGAAACTGCCGATATTGATACCACCAACAACGCTTGGCCCAAAAAAGATGAGAAGTCCGACTTTGATAAATTCAAGGAAAACATCAAAGGAGACCAGTAGATAAAAAACTATGTTAAGAGCCTCGTGATTTCACGGGGCTTTTTTTATTTTGATACCAAGTTCTGATTATATTTGTGCTATGCAATTTCTATTTATTAGCGGAGGAGAGATATTTTTCATCCTATTTATAGTGGTGATGGTTTTTGGTGCGGATAAGATTCCCGGAATCGCCAAGGGGCTCGGTAAAGGAATGCGCCAATTAAAGGATGCCACGGACGACATTAAAAGGGAGATCCAAAAGAGTGCCGATATAGACACCGACTTCACCAAGAACATCCGAAAGGAAATCGATGATGTGAAGAAGAACGTGGACGAAGTTACCGGTTCCATCAAAAGAGATATCAATAAGTAGATTCCTATGTTGGAAAAATTGCTCGAATGGGATAGGGACACTTTTGTTTATCTCAACGCGCTCGGCATAGAGGACTATGATGTTTTTTGGTCTACCATCACTAATATTTCCACTTGGATACCTCTGTTTATCCTTTTCTTGATTCTTTTTTACCTTAAATTCCCAAAAACTGAAGCGCTTTATAAGTTTTTGACCGTTTTGGGCTTGGTGGTCTTTATCACGGCCTTCACCCATATCACCAAAGTTTCGGTGGCCAGATTGCGCCCCAATAACACAGAGGAAATCAATACCCTGATCCGTATTCTAAAAAGTCCGACGGACTACAGTTTTTTCTCAGGCCATGCCTCCAGTTCATTTTCTATAACCACATTGGTATTCCTCTTTTTAAGGCATAAGGTAAAATGGGCAGTACTATTTTTTATATGGCCCATCTTGTTTGCCATGAGCCGTATTTATGTGGGTGTACATTTCCCAATTGATATTATAGTGGGAACAGTGGTTGGCATCTTGTCGGGATTGCTTTTCTTTTGGCTTTACCAACGTTTTATAGCACCCTACTCAACGTCAGTCCGTCCCTAATGGGCAACAATACCGTTTCTACCCTCGTATCTTCTTTTAATTTTTGATTGTATTCCAGCAGCACAGCAGTAGCTTTGTCCGATTTTTGTAAAGGCTCGACCACTTTTCCGGACCAAAGCACATTGTCCGAAAGAATAACGCTTCCCGGTCTGGTTCTCTGGATGACGGCTTCAAAATAAGCATCGTAGTTTACTTTTTGAGCATCGATAAAAACGAGGTCGAAGGTTTGCTCCAGTCCTGGCACAATAGTCAGCGCATCGCCTATATGTTGTTTGATTTGCGGCCCAAACCCGCTTCTATCGAAATACCTTCGTTGCATATCGTATAGTTCCTCGTTCACCTCAATGGTGTGGAGTTCGCCATCTTTTTGAAGCCCTTCCGCCAAGCACAAGGCAGAATAGCCCGTATACGTGCCAATTTCCAAAATGTTCTTGGGGCCGATGATCTTGGACAATATGCTCAATACCCTGCCCTGAAAATGCCCGGTGATCATTCGTGGCTGCACCACTTTTAAGTGTGTTTCACGGGTGAGTTCCTGTAACAGTTGAGGCTCGTCTTCCGAACTGTTGGCAATGTAACTCTCCAAAATGGGCGATAGGAAATGCATGATATATTTTTCGCAAAAATATAGAAAAGAACTACATTGAATACCTGATATAACAAAAGAACCCTATGGCATTACCAAAGGTAAACATACGAACCGCCACATTGGACGACTTGCCAGTGCTGCTCAATTTTGAACAGGAAATCGTAAAGACAGAGCGCCCTTTTGATGTTACCATAAAAGATGGCCCGATTAGCTACTACGACATTGCTGGGATGATCAAAGATCAAAAAGCCCATGTGGTGGTCGCGGAGGTCGATGAAAACATAGTGGCTTCGGGCTATGCCATTCCCAAGAAGGCCAGGCATTATTTGGACCATGAGTTTTACGCATACTTAGGGTTTATGTATACGGATGAAAATTTTCGAGGAATGGGCATCAATGCACAAATTGTCGAAGAACTTAAAAATTGGTCTCAACAAAAAGGTTTCAATGAAATTAGGTTGACGGTGTACAATGATAATTTGCCAGCCATCAAGGCCTATGAAAAAGTAGGTTTTAAAAAGCACATCATCGAAATGCGGTTGGCGTAATTTTCTTTTCATCACATTACTTCCACAAATTGTATTTTTGAGAAAAATCAAAAGAAAATGACATTCGAGAATACGCTTGAATTTGCCAAAAAGCTAGATGCTTCAGATAAATTATCACCTTATAGAAATGAATTTCACTATCCCCAGGTCAACGGAAAGGACGTGATTTATTTTACGGGGAATTCGCTAGGGCTTCAACCCAAACGGACCCAAAAGTTCGTGGACGAGGTAATGAAGGATTGGCGAGAACTTGCCGTGGAAGGTCATTTTTATGCCGATAAACCGTGGTGGGATTATCACGAGAGACTTGCGGGAGGTCTGGCGAAAGTTGTAGGGGCCTTGCCGAAAGAAATTTCGGTGATGAATACGCTTACCGTAAACCTTCACTTGTTGATGGTGTCCTTTTATAGGCCCACCGAAAAACGATTCAAGATCATTTGCGAGGAAAAGGCGTTCCCGTCCGACCAATATATGCTACAAAGTCAGGTACGTTATCACGGATTGAGTCCTGAGGATACCATTGTAGAAGTGAAAAAGCGGGAAGGGGAACACGCGTGGCGTACGGAAGATATCATCCAAAAAATAAATGAAGTAGGGGATGAGCTGGCTCTGGTGCTGATGGGCGGTGTCAATTATTATAATGGACAAGTACTGGATATGGAAGCCATTACCAAGGCAGGAAAGGGTGTGGGAGCCTTTGTTGGTTGGGATTTGGCCCATGGCGCTGGTAACATAAAATTGAATCTACATGATTGGGGCGCTGATTTTGCCGCTTGGTGCAGCTACAAATACATGAACAGTGGTCCAGGAAATGCATCCGGAATCTTTGTGCATGAAAAACATTTGGGCAAGGAGGATATTCCCCGTTTTGAGGGCTGGTGGGGGACCAAAAAAGAGACCCGGTTTTTAATGCTACCCGAGTTCGACCCTATTGAAACTGCCGATGCTTGGCAATTGAGCAATCCTCCCATATTGTCCATAGCCCCTTATTTGGCCTCTTTGGAAATATTTGAGGAGGTGGGCATGGATGCCATTCTCGAGAAACAAAAGACCATTGTGGCCTATCTCGAGTTTGTACTGCACGAAATTGATAAGGAAGTGGACAGCACCTTTGAAATTATTACCCCTGCCGATAGAGGGTGTCAACTCTCCGTATTTTTGCACGGGGAGGGCAAGGCCATTTTTGATTATTTGATGAAAAACGGTGTGATTACCGATTGGAGGGAGCCCAATGTTATTCGACTGGCCCCAGCGCCCCTATATTGTTCGTATGAGGATATGTACCGTTTTGGACAAATCTTAAAAGAGGGTATACACCACAAGTAAGGACCAATACACGAAATGAACCGACCAAACATAACCATTACATGAAATCCCTTTGGCTTATTCTTTCCAATCCAAGATATTTTGGAGCGGCATGGGTATTTACCAGTATCAATATCTGGTTTGGTACCTGGGCCATTTATATTCCAACCGTAAAGGAAAAACTGGATATCAATAAGGCGGACCTTGGTATTGCACTATTTTGTTTGTCGCTGGGGGTTTTTGCCATTTTCCCAGTGGCGTCAAAAATCATTAATAAACTTGGGGTAGGGCGGTCGTCATGGTACGGGGTAATATTTGCCTCCTTAACAGCGATGTTGCCACTAATGGCTCCGAATTATTATTTGCTGATGGCCGCGCTCTTTCTTTTTGGGGCCAGTAATGGCTTTATCGATATTGCCATAAATACCTTGGTCACGGAAATTGAAAAGGAGGACAAACAAAACTTTATGTCTGCGGCCCACGGTTTTTTTAGTTTGGGCGGGATCATAGTTGGTTTGGGTAGTTTTTTAATCCCGGTAATCGGAAGCCCTGTGTTGCATATGGGCATTACCGTGGTTTTGGTTTTTGGCATCAATTTTTTTCTAAAGAAACATTACATCCATGTTGTGGCCGCACCTGTGGAAAAAGAGCCCTTTAGCCTAAAATTGTTCAAACCCTTATTGTTGTTGGGCATTATCGGTTTTGTGTCCTTTGGCAGTGAAGGTGCCATTATAGATTGGAGTTCCCTTTACCTAAAGGAAATGACCATGGCCCCAGAATTGCTTATTGGGGCTGGATTTTTGGCATTCTCTACCACAATGACACTGGGTCGCTTTCTAGGGGATGGCATCAGTGCCAAGATCGGCCCCATACGAATAGTAGGGTTGGGTGCGCTTATTGCCGCGGTAGGTTTTGTGTTGGTCTTAACGCAAAACACCATATGGTCTATCATCGGCTTTGCTTTTAACGGTCTTGGTTTTTCGGTCATTGTGCCCGAACTGTTCCGAATCGGGGGCAATGTTAAAGGAGTCGATTCTTCCCAAGGTGTTGCTTTTATAGCTGGATTTGGATATATCGGGTTTTTGTTGGGTCCGGTCATTCTTGGATTTATCGCCGAAAGTGCTTCCCTCAATTATAGCTTTATCTTATTGCTGTGCATGGCCCTGTTTGTTTTTGGGATTACGTTTTTCCTTCGCAGGAGGGGGAAGTAAAATCAATTATATTTGCCCTATCAGGATTGATCGATATTCCATGAATTGTCAAAGGATTTTTTAAGCAATCAGCTTAATACCTGGGTATATAATCGGTTTTTGGCTATACTTGATACATAGAAGACGTTTATTTTTCCTTTATCAGGGCTTTTAATTTTTCAAGCTGTGTGTCCGATCGCCAAAGCACTTGGCTCATATCCCTTTCCATTTTTATATCTGGTGTTGTTCCGTAGCCGTCCAAAACTTTTCCATTTTTTTGAAAGGAAACCATTGTGCTGATTTTTCCGAACAATTTTGAATTCGGGAGGTCGACCCAGTCACTATTGCCACTAGAACCATCCGTTGAGGTACCAACAATTTTTATATTCGGAATTCCTTTAAAAGCGGAAACAAAAACAGATGCCGCACTAAATGTTTTTTCGTTGGCTAAAATGTAGACGGGCCTATTATAGTAGAATTGAGTTGCTGACAACTTTTCTCCGTTCAATAAGCCAAAATAGTATTCGCTGTATTTTGCTTCATCCAATTCATAGATGGGTTCGAAGTTTTTCAAAAAAACAGTTGCCTTTTTCTGTTCTCTGTCGTCCAATTCCGAAAAAGAGTGTAAAAATCGGCTGTGCAGGCGTTCTTGGTAATCTTTGGGCAATGGCAATGGGCCCCTTTGTTTAACTATGTTTACAATATGAATGGAGTCAGGGTGTATCAAATATTTTGCAAACTCATATAGCAAATCCCGTGTTCCGCCACCATTGGCCCTGACATCGATAATAAGGGCTTCGCTATTGTTTTGAATGGATTTCATAAATGAATTGACTTTCTCAAAAAGTTGGGGGGCTTCATCTTTACTTACCATTTCCGGTAGTTTGATGTATGCAATGTTGTCGTCTAAACTGAATAGACTATCAATAATTTCTGGTTGGTTAAAGTCCTCATCTTTAATAAAAAGATAGTCTCTTTCAAATTTTTCGTCCCATGGTCTTTGTCGTTCTGATTTATCTATTACAGGAACGATTAAAGTTGTGTCATTTTGGAATAAATCGTCCGAAAGGGTTAATTTGATTTCTTTCGGCAGAGGTTTGTCCAGCAATATGTAATTTTTTTGAATATCCCTAATATCACGGATTGCCAGCGTATTATAGGTCTTTTTGGGAGCCTTAATGTCTCTTGGCCTCGTTTTTTGCAAGAATTCATCTAAGTAGAGATCATCAATTTTCTTAAGGTACGGGAAGATGGGATTTAGAATCTTCAAGGTTTTATCCCGATCATAATTCAAGACAACAACTTTATCGTTTACAGGTGCGTAAACAAACGGTAAGAATAATGACTCGTTTAGACTGTAGCCTCTAATGCCATTTAAAGCTGAATGTCTATCCCCGATTTTGGCCAAGGTGTTGGTGATGAACAAACCAAAATTTTCAAGTCGTGTGGAATCTTTTAAGGATTTAAGATAGGTTTCAAAATCCTTGTTGAAATCAAAGCCGTTCAGATAGGCATAGGACGACTTTTCAGTCAATGTTTTGGTCAAAAATTCAACATCTTCTGTTATTTGTTTTTTGGTAAGCCAATTCTCCTGTGCTTGTACATGCGTGATAACCAGGCAAAATAATGGGATGATGATTGGGTTTTTCAGTTTCATTTATAGTCTTTGCTTCAAAAGTTTCCTTACCTGAAAAAGGAAATTAAATGATGCTAAACATCATTTTTAAGCATAGGTAGAACTTTGATTTTGTAATCAAACTATGCTCACAAATCAAATATGGCTATTATTCTTTGCTCACGGAAAGTCCTGTAAAGTACAGGCTCATTCCACCTTCGGGACGGTTGTGCTGTTTGGCCAGTTGCAAGCCTCCCACATTTTCGTAATCCTCCCATGTAGATACTAAGTTAGGTTCTTCTTGGTTGGATTTTCGATAGGCCCACTCGCGAACAATGTAATCGTCCTTAAAATAGAAATCGTATGCATCACCTGGGGTATAGCCACCTTCATTGGCATAGACTATGGTGAGTTTTTGCATGGGCTCTTCGCTAATTGGAGCGGTCGTTTCAGTCGTATGCTCGTAGGTATAGTTTTTGGAATCCCACATCAAATTAAAAGGAGCCATCAACCAGTACCTATCGTTAATGAATCCACCGTTGGTCTTTAGGGCAGTACTGTCCATATCGGCACGGTCATATGTCAGGGTGTCCGCACCAGAAATGGAAGTGACCATGTTTGTTTTTGGTTTCCACTCCCATTTACGCTCAAAATGCATGGAATCCCTGTCCACATTGAACGTAAAGGTGATTTCCTTTACATCGGACCAATTATCGTAACCGTGGGCCTCGGCTATAAGTTCGGGCACCGTTTTTTCCGGTTCTGTGGTTTCGGCGGTTCCTTCGGCTTTTTTGGGTTCTGTTTTGCAGGCTGCAAAAAACATAACGGCGAACAGGGCAACGAGGTAATTGGTCTTCATATCTGATTTTTAACCAAATATAGCATGAAAATCCGTTATTTTGCGCCCCATTTGAAAAAGGCTGACCAATAAATCTGTTTATAGCGTGACTTTTTTTAAAAATCTGTTTCTAATACTTGTAAGTAACCCCGAGAAAGCGTTTTTGGAAAAGGAAGACTTATACGTACATCTTTCTGATGAGGAATTAGTAAAACAGATTGTGGCGGACAACGACCCGATGCTCTTTGGGAAGTTGTATGACCGCTATGTGAAAATGGTCTATAACAAATGTTACGGATTTGCTAAATCTGCAGACGAGGCGGAGGATTTGACACAGGATGTCTTTCTCCAACTATTTATCAAACTTCGAACCTTTAAGGGAAAATCGAAGTTTTCTACATGGCTATATTCTTTTACCTATAATTTTTGTGTGAACTATGTAAACCGGAACAAGCAACTTAAAATACGGGACAAATCCGTACAGGTTGATAGTTCGGAATACAAACTTACCGAAGATGTGCCCGATGAGAGCTTGTTTGAAATGAAAGCTGATAAACTCAAGAAATGCTTGGAAATCATCTCAGCAGAAGAGCGTTCCATTTTATTGTTGAAGTATCAGGACGGAGCCAGTATAAAGGAACTGGTAAACTTATTGGATATAGGGGAGAGCGCAGTAAAAATGCGGCTGAAACGGGCCAAAGAAAGACTATTGGAAATCTATAATACCCTCGAATAGATGGCAAAGAAACACAAAAACCCATTCAAAGAGCTGGAGGCCTCCCTGCACGAGGCCCCACCGGGAATGAAGCAAAAAGTAATGAACGACATTGCTGCTGCAAAGTTGGTCATGGATATGGCTTCGTTGTTCTCGGTCAATTTGGGAAGTGCCTTGCGCAAACTGTTCAAAACCATGGGGGACAATTCATCAACTAACAGAACACTATAATAAACAACAACTATGGAGACTATTAATGAATGGAAAAATGTGACCCTGGAGTCCCTGTCCGGCATGGGCAAAGAGATGGCCTTGGCCTTTCCAAAGATTTTGGGAGCTATCATTATTTTAATTTTAGGTTGGATCGTCATCAAAATTGTACTCTTCCTGCTAAAGAAAATCCTTAAACTGGCCAAAGTGGATATGCTCAATGATAAGATCAATGGCATAGATGTCACCGGTAAAGGAGACCTCAATGTAGATGTCATAAAAATTATTTTGGGCTTTGTCCGATGGTTTTTGATTTTGGTCTTTTTGATTGTGGCCGCCGACATTTTGGATTGGAAGATCATTTCACAGGAAATAGGAAAACTCTTGCACTACTTACCGCGGTTCTTTAGCGCACTGGCATTATTGATGCTGGGGTTCTACATTGGAAACTTTGTGAAGAAGACCGTAAAGAGATTGTTCGATTCCCTGGAGTTTGGGGGGTCGAATATCGTGAGCAACCTATTTTTCTATGTGATCGTCATTTTTATGTCCATCACCGCGTTGAACCAGGCAGGTGTGGATACCACTATCATCACCAATAATATTACCTTGATTCTCGGCTCGTTCCTATTGGCGTTTGCTTTGGGCATTGGTTTGGGGTCCCGAGAAATTGTGGCGGATATTTTACGTTCCTTTTATACCAGAAAAACCTATGTGGTAGGCGATAGAATTGTAATAGGCGATGATGAGGGGGTTATTAAAGCCATAGAAAACAATAGTTTGACTTTGGAGACAGGAAGTGGAAAGTATGTTATTCCTATCAAGGATGTTGTATCGCAAAAAGTACAGATAAAATCATAATACGTCCTTTGTGAAAAACAAGTGCGGTAACTTCCTTGGAATTTGATTATTTTTGAAGTCTTACAACACGTAAAAAATGAGTTCAAAAAAAGGAAAAGTTCAGGAATTGATCCAGGAAAAACTGTTAGATGACCGCAAAGTGTTTTTGTGGGGCCAAGTAGATGATGATTCTGCAAAGCACGTAATCGACCGGTTACTGTATTTGGATATGCTGAACAATAAAGAGATTCAATTGATCATCAATAGCCCAGGAGGGTACGTTACTTCCGGCTTTGCTATCTACGATACCATTAAACAGATAAAGAGCCCCGTGAGCACAGTATGTTCCGGTTTGGCGGCCTCAATGGGCTCCATACTTTTATCGGTAGGCGAAAAAGGCAGAAGGTTTATCCAGCCCCATGCCCGTGTAATGATTCATCAACCCAGCGGAGGAGCCAGAGGACAGGCTTCCAATATTGAAATTCAAGCAAGGGAGATCATCAAAACCAAGGAACTGGGAGCTAAAATTCTATCGGAGAATTGTGGCCAGCCCTTTGATAAGGTGATGAAAGATTTTGACCGTGATTATTGGATGAGTGCCGAAGAATCCGTGGAATACGGTATTGTGGATGGCATTCTGTAAAAAAAAGACAATATTTCTAAAAAGTGAAAAGTCCTTCGCAACGTATTGTGAAGGACTTTTTATATATAGGCGCCGTAGCGGAATATTTTATTTGATAGATATACGATAGGGTTGTTATTGGCGGATTTTAAAGAATTGTTAAAATCATAAATTCTCGGGATTTTGTATGATTTTTTCAGCCCTTTCCTTTAACTCGGTCAACTCTTCCTTGCTTTTCTTTTCTAGCAAGCGCAACATCATCGACATGCGTTGGTTGTCTTTAAAATGTGATTTTTTCTCTTCCAAAAAGTTCCAGTAAAGTGAATTGAAGGGGGCAGGAGTTTTCTCCATCAGAATATTAGTTTCCTTCGCATCATCCGATAGAAACTTGCCATCAACAATTGCTTTTTGCCCTTAAAGTGATTTTCTAGTTCATCCCGACTGGTGTAAAAGTGTTCCGTATCAAAAGTCTCGGAGGGAATGGAGATGGACTTGCAAATTGCTTGGAGCTGTCGGTCCAATCGGTATTCGTCAGGAAGTTGATATTCAAATTTTTCAAAATGATTTGATCAATAAGATAGGGTAGGTTCTGAGGATTGTCAACATTCCCAATTTTGAGGTAAACCACCTGGTGCCCTCTATCTTTCAAAGTATTTGCAAAATTTCGCATGGAACAGAAAAAAACCCGTCACTTTTTGAATATGATGTTTTACATAATCAGTTTCTTGGCGCATTTCGGCCATAAGGTAAATATGATCATCGTTCACCTGATTTAACCAACTATGGGATAAATTCAGCTGGTCGCCAAGGAAAAGTCGTAACGTTCTCATCATTTAGTATAAAGTGGGTTGAAGCCAAAGGATTTTTGGTTTTTATGTATCCATTGAGAAAATGTTAAATAAAATAATAAAAAACTCAGCAAAGTTGGAGTAGAATCGGGTGAAACCTAGGTTTCAGAACAGTTTAATGATCAAAATGCTTATTTTTACTGTTTTAATCAGAATTCAGCCCATTGGGCATTTATGGCACAGACTCCAAAAAATATAGCCATCATCGGTTCCGGATTGGTGGGTTCCCTATTAGCAATATATCTTCGAAGAATTGGTCACCAGGTAACCGTTTTTGATAGAAGACCGGATATTAGGACCATCAAGTTTTCGGGGCGGTCCATTAATTTGGCCATGAGCAATAGGGGGTGGCGATCTCTGGATGAGGTAGGAATTGGCGAAAAAATCAAGGACATTGCTATTCCGTTGGATAAGCGGGCCATGCATGTGAATGATAAGCCTATGTACTTCCAAAAATATGGTAAGGACGGTGAGGCTATTTGGTCCATATCAAGAGGAGTGCTGAACAAACGCATGATTGACTTGGCAGAAGAAGAGGGCGCGGTTTTTCGGTTTAATGAAAAGGTCTGGGACGTTGATTTACCGGGTGCTAAAATCTACACAGGAGAGACGGAGAAAAGTGAATGGAAGGAGTATCAATATGAAGTGATTTTTGGCTGTGATGGGGCTTTTTCCCGTGTTCGCCACAAAATGCAACGTCGTAGTAGGTTCAATTATTCCCAAAACTTTATTGATGTAGGGTACAAGGAGCTTACGATTCCAGCAAATGAGGATGGTACGCACAAGTTGGACAAAAACTCCTTTCATATATGGCCGCGGGGACAATTTATGCTCATTGCCATGCCCAATATAGATGGAAGTTTCACTTGTACGCTCTTTTTGCCGTTTGAAGGAGAAATTTCTTTTGAGAGTATAAAAACCGAGGATGATGCCCGGGAGTTTTTTAAGAAGTATTTTCCCAATGTCCGTAAAGATATAGAGGATCTTACCAAGGACTTTTTTAATCACCCGACAAGTGCTATGGTAACCATGAAATGCTACCCGTGGACCTACTGGGACAAAGTGGCGTTGGTAGGGGATTCTGCCCATGCCATAGTTCCATTTTATGGACAAGGGATGAATGCCGGTTTTGAGGATATCTACGTACTCAACAAGCTTATGGATAAGCATGGGGATGATTGGGACACCATTTTTTCTGAATATCAAGAGGACCGTAAGCCCAATGCCGATGCCATCGCAGAGCTCAGCTACCGAAACTTTGTGGAAATGAGCAGCAAAACGGCCGACCCCTTATTTTTGCTGCAAAAGAAGATCGAAAAACATTTTGCCGGTAAACATCCGGAGAAATGGGTTCCCGTGTATAGTCGTGTTACTTTTTCCGATAGACCGTACGCAGAGGCTCTGGCCATTGGAGATAAGCAGGAAGGTATTATGCAAGAGGTGATGCAAATACCCAATATTGAAGAAAAATGGGACTCCAAGGAAGTGGAGGATAAAATATTGAGGCTTTTAAAGGATGGTTAGACACTGCTTGTCATGTCGAGCGAAGTCTCGACATAATTAGATTTTTCAGTTCTTTTTTAGAAAGGACAGGGTATAAACACAAAAAAGCCACCGAAAAGGTGGCTTTTTTGTTTGTCTATGTAAGCAAGCTTAAATCTTGGCAAAAAGTTTTTCCATTCTATCTTGCTCTTCTTCTGCTAAAAGTGGATCGACCAAAATCCTTCCACTGTGCTCATCGGTAATGATTTTCTTGCGTGATGCAATCTCAACCTGTACCTGCGGCGGAATGGTAAAGAATGAACCTCCGGAAGCACCACGTTCAACTGGAACTACGGCCAAACCATTTTTCACATTGTGACGGATTCTTTTGTAGGCCTTTACCAAACGATCTTCGATTTTGTCCTCGTACTCTTCTGATTTTTTCAAAAGCGCTTTTTCCTCTTTCTCAGTTTCAGCAAGAATAGCGTCCAATTCGCCTTTTTTGTGCTTCAAGTGGCCTTCACGTTCGGACAACTTTTCCTTTGTAGTGGCAATCACTTCTTTTTTCTGCTCAATTTGGACTTTGAACTCTTTAATGTTCTTTTCGGCCAATTGAATCTCCAATTCCTGGAACTCCACTTCCTTGCTCAACGAGTTGAACTCACGGCTGTTCCTTACATTTTTCTGCTGCTCGCTATATTTTTTGATAAGCGCCTTGGACTCGTCGATAAGGTTTTTCTTTGCTGTAATCTCAAAGTTGACCGTTTCAACATCCGTTTTTAACTTGTCAAGTCTTGTTTTAAGACCAAGAACTTCGTCTTCCAAGTCCTGTACTTCCAAAGGCAGTTCGCCTCTAACATTGCGGATTTCGTCCACTCGTGAGTCGATAAGCTGTAAATCGTACAGTGCCCTTAATTTGTCCTCTACAGTGCTTTCTTTCTTGTTCGCCATATATTTTATAAATACTTGATGGGATTCGTTATACTCTCCGATAAAGAGACTGCAAAATTAGGAATTTTTTTCGTAAGATAATCAACCAATAAATCTTTTGTAAACTGCTCAGTTTCAAAGTGCCCCATATCGGCCACGACCAGTTGATTTTCGGCTTGGTAAAAATCGTGATATTTAAGGTCGGCGGTAACATACATATCTGCTCCTGCTTTCTTTGCGGCTCCAATGGCAAACGCCCCACTTCCCCCTAAAACAGCGACTTTCTTTACCTTGTTGCCCAATAGTCCGGAATGTCTCACCACGGATGCTTTCATGCGGTCCTTGGCCAAAAGCAAAAACTGTTTTTCATCCATTTCGGTATCAAGTTCGCCTATCATTCCCATACCTAAATCTTGGTTGGTATTCTCCAAGGTCAGTACCTCATAGGCCACTTCTTCGTAAGGATGGGTATCAAAAAGTGCTTTTAAAATGTTTTTTTCCTTTTCAAAAGAGAAGATTACATTGATCTGTGTCTCTTTTTCAGAATGTATTTCACCCACTTTTCCCACGGCCGGATTGGCACCATTTTCTGCTTTAAAACTGCCTATTCCATCCAAACTATAGCTACAATTACTATACTTTCCTAGATTGCCGGCCCCTGCTTTGAACAAAGCAAGTTTTATGTTTTCGGCGTCTGCAATCGGGGCATACGTGGTCAATTTTTTGATGCTATTTGCTTTTGGAATCAGTATTTCAGGGTTTTTAAGCTCTAAAACTTCGCAGATTTTGGCATTTACCCCCATCTTACTGTTGTCCAATGCTGTATGCATGCTGTATATGGCAATATTGTGGGTAATGGCTTTGAGTACTACGCGTTCCACATAGTTGCTCCCGGTCAATTTTTTTAACCCTTTAAAAATGATGGGATGAAAGCTCACGATAAGGTTACATTTTTTGTCGATGGCTTCATCTACAACATTTTCCAAGGTGTCAAGGGTTACCAGAACTCCTTGAACTTTCATATGGGGGTCGCCCACCAGTAGGCCTACATTGTCAAAATCTTCGGCGTGTGCCAAGGGGGCCAGTTCCTCGAGCACTTTTGCTATTTCGTTAACGGTCATTTTAAAAATGTTAATGGGCTAAAGATAAAATATTATATTTTCGTTCAATGCTTCAATTGCTCCGTAAAATAGCGTTTCCCATTTCGTTGATCTATGCCTTGGCTGTCCATGTTCGAAACTTGCTGTTCGATGTGGGCATTTTTTCATCCAATTCGTATGGAACACCCACTGTTTGCGTTGGCAACCTAAGCGTTGGCGGCACTGGAAAAACTCCAATGACGGAATATTTGCTTCGCATTTTGGTCAACCGAAAAACTGCGGTGCTCAGTAGGGGGTATAAGCGAAAATCGGACGGATTCTATTTGGCCGACGCCAAAAGTACTGTTTTGGAATTGGGGGATGAGCCATTTCAAATTCATCAAAAATTTCCCAAAGTGGCTGTCGCGGTCGATGCGGATAGAAGGAATGGAATCGAGAAGCTGGAAAGTTTGTTGCAACCGGAAGTAATCGTTTTGGATGATGCTTTTCAGCATAGAAAGGTAAAACCGACTTTTTCGATTTTGCTGACTACTTATCAGAACTTATATGTGGATGATTGGTACTTGCCCACGGGCAACCTTCGTGATGCAAAATCGGAAGCAAAGCGTGCAAATTTGATAATTGTTACCAAATGTCCGGAAAGTTTGAGCAATGAGAACAGGAGAGCGGTGATTGGGAAGTTGCACCCTGAAGACCATCAGAAAGTTGTATTTGCCAACTTTGTTTACCACAACTTTGTTAGTGATGGTGGCGACACAAAAATACCTTTGGAAGGTCTAAAGAACAAGCAAGTGGCTTTGGTAACGGGAATAGCATCTCCCGAACCTTTGGTTCGATACTTGAAGACCCAGGGGGTTGCATTTGAACATTTTGAGTTTGGAGATCATCATCATTTTAGCGAGAGCGACATTGAGCGATTCAATAAGCATGAATTGATCCTTACCACGGAGAAGGATTTTGTTCGTTTACAGGGTAGGGTGGATAAGCTGTACTTTTTGGAGGTAGCCCATAGTTTTTCCCAATATGATGAGTCGGTCCTACAAAATGCTATTGAACATCTGTTCTAGACCGAACCTTCTATTTGGCTCCTAAAAATATTTTCACCGATTTTTTGATAGAACACCTCTGGCTTAAAAGGTTTGGTGACCACATCGTTACAGCCTGCCTCATAAAAGCTGTCCAAACTATCGTCCAACGAAATAGCGGTAAGTGCGATAATAGGTATGGCCTTGTCAAACTTACGTATTTGTCGGGTGGCTTCCTCTCCGCTGATTCCCGGCATGTGGATGTCCATTAAAATGGCATCGTATGTATTGTGTTTGGCCATATCAATGGCTTCGTTACCATTATTGGCTATGTCGCAGGTAATCTCTTTTTTGGTAAGCATTTTTTTGGTGATTACCTGATTTATTTTGTTGTCCTCTACCACTAATACGTGCAGTCCTTTAAACTGAAATTCATCCAAGTTGAGCTCGAAAGCGACATCGTCCCCTTCTTTATTTTCATAATCCAGGTCCAGCTCAAAATAAAAGGAACTTCCATGGTCCAGTTCACTTTCCAGATGGATAGTACTTCCAAAGAGGCCCAAAAGGCTTTTTACGATGGTCAGGCCAAGGCCCGTTCCGCCATACTCCCTGTTGATTTGGATGGATCCTTGCTCAAAGCTTTCGAATATGGTCTTTTGTTGGGCTTCGGAAATACCTATTCCGTTATCCCTTACCTCGAAGTACACTTTGACTTGGTCCTCTTCTTTTTTGAGCATTTTGGCTATGACTTCGACCTTGCCATTTTTGGTGAATTTAAGGGCGTTGCCCACCAAATTCATGAAGATTTGTGATAGTTTTATGGGGTCTCCCATTAATTTTTTTGGAATCGTAGGGTCGTAGTCCAGGATAAGTTCTGTTTTTTTCTCGTGGGCATTTTGTTGCAACGACTCTACAACGTCCTCCAGAACTTTATGAAGTTTGAACTCAATGTTCAACGGCTCCAGTTTTTCTGCATCAATCTTATTGATTTGAAGGATGTCGTTGATGAAATTGAGAAGGTATTCCCCGGAAAACTTTAAGGATTTTAAATGTTCTTTTTGGTGTTCGGAAGGATTCTCTTCCAGCAATAGGTGGGTGAGTCCTGTTACCGCATATAGCGGGGTTCGCAGTTCGTGGGTTACTGTTGATAAAAAGTTTGTTTTTGCCTCCATGGCAGAAACCGCCGCGTCACGTGCCAGCTCTAGCTCTTTGTTCTTGGTATAGAGCAGGTCGTTGGTCTTTAACTTTATTTGGTTGTTGCGGAAGAGGGAAACCGCAAGTAGTGAGATTATGGTCAAAAAGGCCGAGGTCAAGATCGCGGTGATTTCCGAACGGTTTTTGGATTCGCTCAACTCTTCGTTTTTAGCTTGTAGTTTGTTGAGTTCGTCCATTTGGTGATCGAACCGTATTTTGTCGGCGGTATCTGTATCCAGCTTGGCCTTTTCCAAGTTGAATATGGAATCCTTTATTTTGGAAAGGCCCTTGGTATACAATAATGATTCTGAGTAATTGCCTTTTGTTTCATAGATATCCGACAATTGCTCGTATGCATCCCTTACTTCTTTGGAAAACCCATGTTTTTCAGCCAGTTCCAAAGCTGCTTTGGAGTGGATGATTGCTTCATCCAAATCATCCAGTGTAATACTTATCCTGGCCAATTGGAGGTTGGCCTTGGTTGCCAGATAGGTGCGTTCCTTGTCGTCCGAGTTGACAATTAGGGCGTGAAGGTTCTTTATGGCATCATTATATTTTTCAATATTGGTGTATATGTAGGCTTCTTGCAACAGAATGTTGTTGGTTAGATTCCTGTTGTTGCTTAGCTTCCGGGATTCCTCCAGTTGTTTTAACGCTTGAAAGTTGTTGCCTTCGGAATATCTGAGCGCCGCATCCAAATAGAGATGAAAAGCTTGTCCAAAGGAATACGAAGTATCCTTGAGCAATATGCTGGCCCGGTCCCAGTAAAAAATTGCGGTTTCACGGTCCCCTTCCTCCAAATATAGTCTTGCGTATTCGTGGTATGTGTCCAACAACAGTTTCGAATCTTCATTTCTTTCGGCAATATCGGCCGCTTGGCTCAATGTTTCAAGGGCTTTGTCCACGTCGTTCTCGTGGCGATACTTCATAAAATCATTAAAAATCGACTTAACCTCGGATGCTGAATTGCCATCATTTTGAGCAATAGTTGTTTGTATGCACAATATTAGGCATAGTAGAAAAGGCCATTTAAGGCCAGCCCTTTTGTTTAATATGGTTGCGATCAAACGTAATTTTTCTTTATCAGCAAAGCTATTAAATCAATAATTCTGGAACAGTATCCAGTTTCGTTGTCGTACCATCCGATGATTTTTACCATTTTGCCAATCACGGAGGTCATCAATGAATCAAACGTACAAGAGTAACAACTATTGTTCATGTCAATAGAAACAATAGGGTCTTCGGTATAATTGAGAATTCCTTTAAGGTTGGTTTCCGCTTGCTTTTTAAAGGTAGCATTTATTTCTTCAATGGAGGTTTCTCGAATTACATTGAACGTGATATCGGTCAGGGAACCGTTGGGTACGGGCACTCTTATGCCGCATCCTCCAATTACATCCGACAATTCTGGGAAGATACTGGTCAATGCTTTTGCCGCACCGGTCGTGGTGGGGATAATGGACTGCCCGGCAGCCCTGGACCTGCGAAGGTCCCTATGCGGGCTATCGTGGAGGCTTTGGTCCGAAGTGTAGGAGTGTATGGTTGTAATGTAGGCTTGTTCTATACCGCAAAGTTCGTTAATGACTTTGATCATGGGTGCTGCATTGTTGGTGGTGCAGGAAGCATTGGAAATGATTTTGTCGTCCTTGCTCAGAATTCCTTCATTTACCCCCAAAACCACCATCTTGGTGGAGTCGTCCAATGGGGGAACGGAAAGGATCACTTTTTTGGCACCATTTTTAACGTGGAGGTCCAAGTCCGCTTTTGCTTTAAATTTTCCGGTGGATTCTACGACAATATCCACTCCATGGGATCTCCAATCTATTTCTTTGGGATGATGGTGGTTAAGTATGGGTATTTCTTTGCCATCAATAAGAATATGCCCGTTTCTATGGGAGACATCAATGGTCAATGCCCCATGAATGCTATCGTATTTAAGCAGATGTGCCAAAGTTTCGGCATTGGCCAAATCGTTTATGGCCACTACGTTAATGTCCGGATGATTCCGTAACAATCTGAAAAGTGTTCTGCCAATACGGCCGAAGCCATTTATTCCAACCGTAATGTTTTTCATAATAGGGGAGGGATGCTGTTCTAGTGTATGTGCTTGTGTGCTTTGTAGGATGAGCGGACCAAGGCTCCACTTTCTACATGCCTAAAGCCCATTTCCAATCCTAGTTCCTCATATTTTTTAAATTGTTCTGGAAGGACGAATTGCTTAACTGGCAAGTGCTTTTTGGAGGGTTGAAGATACTGCCCTATAGTGATTACATCCACATTTGCCTTTCGAAGATCTTCCATCGTGGAAATAACTTCGTGCTCTTCTTCGCCCAAACCTAGCATAATTCCAGATTTGGTCCTGTTTGCTCCGTTCTTTTTCAAATAGTCGAGTACTTCCAAGCTTCTTTCGTACTTGGCTTGAATCCTTACCTCACGTGTCAACCTTTTTACAGTTTCCATGTTATGGGAAATCACTTCGGGAGCTACTTT
This sequence comes from uncultured Allomuricauda sp., assembly GCA_963677115.1. Taxonomy (GTDB): domain Bacteria; phylum Bacteroidota; class Bacteroidia; order Flavobacteriales; family Flavobacteriaceae; genus Flagellimonas. The sequence continues at coordinate 460,856 of OY781874.1, read as the reverse complement.
TAAAATACGGTCCAAATGGTTCGATATGCCTTGAAAATCAGGAATCAATGTTTCCATTGTGGTTTCCGGGTTCATGCGTCTAACGGCATTTACCGTTTCGGCCCAGATGATGGAACCCATATCTTTAAGGTCGTCACGGTCCACAGAGGTAAGCACCGCGTGCTTAATGTTCATAATCTTTATGGAGCGGGCCACTTTTTCCGGCTCGGCCCAGTCAACCGTTTCCGGACGACCGGTTTTTACACCACAAAATCCGCAGGAGCGGGTACAAATATTTCCTAAGATCATAAATGTAGCTGTGCCTTCTCCCCAGCACTCGCCCATGTTTGGACAGCTGCCGGAGGTGCAAATGGTATGTAGATCGTATTTGTCCACGAGCCCCCGGAGCTGGGTGTATTTTTTACCCGTAGGGAGCTTAACCCTTAGCCATTTGGGTTTTCCTTTTGGTGGAATTACGTTTTCTGCTACGCTTGTGCTCATAGAACAAATTTAGAGGTACAAAGATACGAAACTGGGAAAGAAACTTTACGCCTTTTGGCGGGTCACTTTTTTTTGATGACTTCTGCCAGAAGTTTTTTGGCACGGAGCAATTTTACCTTAATATTATTGACAGGCTCATTGAGTTCCTTGGCAATGTCCGCATAGCTCATTTCCTGAAAATAACGTAGGTTGATGACCTCCTGATAGTGGGGCTTCAATTTTTTGATATCCTGCAAAAGATTGGCGAGATTTTGCTCGGTGATCAAACGATCCTCCACGGTAGGCGTCTCGTCCAAAACCCTTTTTACTTCGTCACCTCGTGATTCCATTTCGTTCATTAAACTTCTCTTGCGTTTTCGAAGCAGGTCTACGTGAAGGTTTTTGGAAATGGTGATGAGCCAAGTTTTGAACTCGTAATTCTCGTCGTAGGTATCGATTTTATCAAAAGCTCGGGAAAATGTTCTTATGGTAATATCCTCTGCATCGTTCTCGTTTTTGGTGCGAAGTATCTGAAAACCGTACACATCGTTCCAAAACGTGTCGACCAAGTTACTAAAGGCAATTTGGTTTCCCTCTTTTGCCCTTTGTATCATCTCGTTGATGGAATCGTCGGTTTTTTCCAAAAAGAATGAGGCTTACCTAAGGTTAAGGATTATTGTGTATTGGTGACTGTATCTTTTTTACAATCTTGTTCCTCTGGAAGTTTGCCACAAAATCCACAGGCTTCCCCATCCTTGTTCAAAAAAGGACTCTGGCTTGCGCATGTTCCTGCAAACTCCCCGTCTTTTTTGCCCCAGATTTTAATGGCAATGCCGGCAAATGCCAAGGCTAATAATCCAATAGTTACCAATACTAACTTCATAATCCAACTTTTGTACAAAGGTACAAAATACCTTAATAAAGGGCAGGTTGTTTAAGGTTTCTTTACAGTTAAACCCTTAGTAATTGATGTTGGCCACAATATTATCTACCGAAGGCGTATTGTTTCCTCCTTTAGGCTCAATGGTGATGTAGCCCACTGCATTATCCGCATAGGGCAGGGCAAGGAGTTTGTCTTTTTCATCAAAATTTTTGATGACACCTAGGTTCACCAATTCCCCGTTTACTTCAGCCCACATTTGAAAGCATTTGTTCTCTGGTAGCTCTGGAACATTGCTCACATTGATGTAGGAGAGTTTTTTTACAGGGTTGATATAAGCGATGGCCTTAAGTTCTTTAGCTTCTCTTTCCCCTCTTACTTGATATTTTTTGGTAGCAGGATTGTTCAGAACGATGAACTGGTTCCTCATGTCTGCCAATTGGTCTTTCATATTATTCTCCAAATACTTGATTTGGTTGGTGACCATGGTATTCTCCTGCTGTAGCGTTTTGTTCTGGTTCCAGAAGAAGATAGAGGAACCTGCAAAAAGCATAATGGTGACACTGGCGGCTACTGCATAGCGCCAGAACCTTTTGCTTACCATAGTTTCCCTTTTGGCACTGGCAATTATAATGTCCTTTAGGCCTTCCGGGGTCTTTTTGGCATACATATTAGCGAATGTCTCCAAGTTTTTTTGAAGTATTTCATAGGTTTCCCTTACTTCAGGATACATGGCAATATATCTTTCTGCCTTTTGGGATTCTTCCTTGGTGGTGTCTCCTAAAAGGTATTTCTCTAAAATGTCGGACTCTAAAAATATTTTAACTTTTTCCTTCATGACAACAAATTTAAGATTAAGAGCAAGGACATTGTTGTTCCGTAAATCTTTCCAAGTTCCCTAAGTCCTATTTTTAACCGGGATTTTATGGTTCCCAAAGGAATGTCCAATTCATCACTCGCCTCCTGCTGCGTCATTCCTTCGAAAAATAGGGCCTCTAGGACAATTCTGTATTTATCTTCGATTTTATCCAGGTTTTCTTGGATGTCCAGATGTTCCGGGTTTATGGCCTTGACTCCAAGATTATATACGTCTGAAACGTCGATTTGGATTTCTTTATCCGATTTATTATTGACGCTGCGCAATTTATCTATGGCCGTATTCCTAACAATCCTGAACAACCATGTAAAAAGTTTTGCCTTGGCAGCATCATAGGTATCGGCTTTTTTCCAGATTTTGATAAAACTCTCCTGTAGCACATCTTGGGCCAAATCCTCATCTTTTACTACCTTAAAGGCAACACCGAAGAGCGTATCTCCATAATTTTCATAGAGTAAGGAAATGGCTTTATCATCTTTTTCCTCAAGGAGTGAAACAATATGTCTCTCGATCAATGTGCTCATTAATGGTGCTTTTGGTAAAATTTTTTACAGGGGCAAAATCTAAAATAGGATTTATCTCGTATATAAAACAAAGCTAAAGCAGAAAAAGCTTTTTTGTCTTGTAAATTTTGAATGGAAATTAAGAGTGTCAAAGCTCTGACGACATATATAAATTTGGTTAGTTTGGTTTGGTATAACCCCCGTTATTGACTTCAATGCGGGGGTTATTTTATTATATTTACTTCTGGTTGAATTTTTATCTTGAAAGTTTTTTGTACTTCCTCCTGAATTTTTTTGCTCAGATCTAGAATCTCTTTTCCAGTGGCATTTCCATGATTCACCAAGACAAGTGCCTGTTTTTCATGTACGCCAGCGTCACCGAAGCGTTTTCCCTTAAAACCGCATTGTTCCACCAGCCAACCTGCGGGAATCTTAAATTGGTCGTCATCTATCTCGTAAAATGGGGCATCGGGATTTTTCTTGATAAACTTATCAAATGCTTTTCCCGAAATTACCGGATTTTTAAAAAAACTGCCACTATTGCCTATTTCCTTTGGTTCGGGCAGTTTGCTTCTGCGGATGGCGATTACCGCATCGGAAATATCCCTAATGGTCGGATGTACGATTCCTCTATTTTTCAATTCGTTCTCAATGGAGCCGTATCCTGTATGAAGCACATGGTCTTTTTTGGTAAGTTTTAGCACTACCGAAGTAATGATGTATTTATCCTTTGCTTTATTCTTAAAAATTGATTCCCTATATCCAAATGCACAAGCTTCTCTGTCAAAGCCCTCCAACTCTCCTGTTTTTGCGTCCATGGCCGCGCAGCTCATAAAAACATCTTTTAGTTCTACACCATAGGCGCCAATATTTTGGATGGGTGCCGTTCCCACATTGCCAGGAATAAGCGAAAGATTTTCGAGTCCGCCAAACCCTTGTGCCAAGCTCCACATAACGAGCTCGTGCCAATTTTCGCCTGCCATTGCCTTTACATCTACAAAACTCTCGTTTTCTTCAACAATGGTGATGCCCTTTAGTTTAATGTGAACCACTAGGGCGTCAATATCTTTGGTGAGCAACATGTTACTCCCTCCGCTAATGATGAATTTTTTTGGGTAGGCCTTGAGCTCCAATACTTTTTGGAGCTGCACCAGGCCGGTTATTTCAACAAAAAACCGAGCCTTAACGTCAATGCCGAAGGTATTGTACTTTTTTAAGGATATGTTTTCCTGTATGTTCACTGGGCGTTGTACTCTCTTAAAGCCTTCCCTAATATGTGGACGGCCTTTACAAGTTGCTCTTTTTCCAGCACATAGGCAATTCTAATCTGATTTTTTCCCAATCCCGGCGTTGCGTAAAAACCGGCAGCAGGGGCTACCATGACTGTATTTCCGTCAACTTCAAAGCTTTCCAGTAGCCATTGCGCAAAGTGGTCCGCATCTGCAATGGGGAGTTCGGCGACACAGTAAAAAGCACCTTGCGGGGTGGCAACTTTTACGCCTTCCAACTTGTTGAGTTCGGTGATCAAAAGATTCCTTCTGGAAACATATTCCTCGATGACATCATCAAAATAGGATTGTGGTGTTTCTAAAGCCGCCTCACTGGCAATTTGTGCAAAAGTTGGAGGGGATAAACGGGCCTGAGCAAATTTTAGCGCAGTACCAATAATGTCGGTGTTTTTTGAAATCAGACATCCAATACGGGCACCGCACATGCTATATCTTTTGGATACCGAATCAACTACAATAGCATGCTCTTCCAGTCCCTCGACCTGAAGAATGGAGTAATGTTCCCTGCCATCATAGGTGAATTCCCTGTACACCTCATCGGCCACTAAAAAAAGGTTATACTTTTTGACCAATTCCGCCAACTGGTGTATTTCTTCTTTACTATATAGGTATCCTGTCGGATTTCCCGGGTTACATATGAGTATGGCTTTTGTTTTTGGCGTAATAAGGTCTTCAAACTTAGAAATAGGGGGGAGCGCAAAGTTGTTTTCGATAGATGAGGCAATCGGTTTTACTTTTACACCTGCAGCCGTGGCAAAACCATTGTAGTTGGCATAAAATGGTTCGGGAATAATGATTTCATCATCATTGTCCATAATCGTGCCGAGGGCAAACGACAATGCCTCGGAACCGCCAGTTGTCACAATAATATCTTCGGCATCCACAAAAATGTCCTGTTTTGCATAGTAAGCCGCAATTTTTGTACGGTACTCTTCAGAACCTTGGGTCATGCTATATTCAAGAACTTCAATGGTATGGTTGCGAACCGCATCCAATGCCACTTTTGGAGTTTTAATATCGGGCTGTCCAATATTAAGATGGATTACATGGGTTCCTCGTTTTTTGGCAGCTTCCGCGTAGGGTACCAATTTTCGGATAGGTGATGCGGGCATTTGAGTCCCTTTCTTTGAGATACTTGGCATGAACAAAAGTTTTGGCAAAAATGAGAAAACCTAGTATCGAAAACAACAAGATTGAAGATTAATTAATAAACATCGGAAATGTTAAAATGTACTAACAATTGAGGTATATTTTGTATATTTCTTAATGTAGAGGTAATTATTTTGTGTATGTGGAAGAGAAATAGTTTTATTTTTACGCTTCTTTTATCCGTGCCGATGTTTATTTTGGCACAAGGGTTTGAACTGCCCAATGATAAAAAATTCCAAAGAATCAGCTTCGAACTCATCAATAACTTGATTATTGTCCCAGTTGAGATAAATGGGGTGGAACTTACCTTTATTCTTGACTCCGGTGTTAGCAAACCCATTCTTTTCAATCTTTCAGAATCAGATTCCATACCTATCAACAATGTTTCCGAAGTTACCATCCAAGGCCTGGGGGATGGTGAACCCATGAAGGCGCTAAGCTCTAAGAAAAATGTGTTTAGATTGGGCAAAGCGATGAATCTTTCCCAAGACCTGTATGTGGTGATGGACAGGGGAATCGATTTTTCAACCACTCTCGGAATCCCCGTTCATGGTATAATGGGTTATGATCTGTTCCGAGATTTTATTGTTGAGGTGAACTATAACGCAAGAAAGCTGAAACTGCACAATCCTGAGTTTTATACATATAAGGAAAGAAAGAATAGACAAACTATTCCTTTGATTGTAGAAAAAAGAAAAGCGTACGTTGAGGGAACAGTGCTCATGAAAGATACTGCCAATGTTACCGTAAAGTTGCTTGTGGATACGGGAAGTAGCGATGCGCTTTGGTTGTTTCCGGAGCCGGAAAGAGGCTTGGAAATACCTGAAAAAAATTATGAAGACCACCTGGGAAGAGGGTTAAGTGGCGATATTTTTGGAAAACGAAGTAAAATTAATGGGGTTCAAATAGGAGATTTTAAACTGAATGAGGCCAAAGTTGCTTTTCCCTATCGTGAATCCTTTCAGGGGATGGATAGTTTGAGTGGCCGAAATGGTAGCTTGGGGGGAGAGGTGCTCAAACGTTTTAATATGGTTTTTGACTATGGCAGAGGTCTGGTCACCCTTAAAAAGAACGGTAATTTTAAGGAACCTTTTCACTACAATTTAGCAGGAATAGATTTACAGCACAATGGATTAAGATACATTGCCGAGAGTATTGCAGATGTGAACGGAGTGGTCAAGGAAGACAATGACGATACTTTTGGCAACGTTCAGATTTTGTTGGAAAACAAGACCAGGTTGAGCTTAGTGCCCGAAATAGTTGTGTCCGGTATTCGTGCTGGTAGCCCTGCTGCCGAAGCTGGATTGCGCGAAGGGGACGTTATGTTGGCCGTAAACGGAAAAAAAGTACACAAGTACAAATTACAGGAAATACTTAAAATGATAAACGAACGGGAAGGGAAGCGAATCAAAGTGCTTATTGAAAGATACAACACCGACCTACTCTTCACCTTTGTGCTAAAAAAGATGTTTGACGACGATTAAAAAAGAAAAGCCCCAAAATCACATGATTTTGGGGCTTTTAAAATATAATTCTCTTCTTCTTACTTCGCTCCAGGACTTTTTACGTTACCCTTTATTTTGAGTACCTTAGTTGGAGTGTCAGCATTTGAGGTTACAGTAATGGCCTTTCTGATAGGACCAACTCTGTTTGTGTCATATTTTACTTCGATTTTACCGACTTTTCCAGGCATAATCGGCTCTTCCGGCTTTTTGGGGATTGTACATCCGCAGCTGGACCTTACATTGCTGATTACCAAAGGAGCGTCACCTGTATTGGTGAATTCGAATACACGGACACCATCGCTACCTCTTTCAATTTCTCCGTAGTCAATAGTCTCGCTCTTAAACTCGATTTTAGCAGTTTCTTGAGCATATACCCCTAAGGATAAAAGCCCTACAAACAGCATGAGTACAGTTTTTTTCATCATTTTTGGTTTTTGGGTGAACTTCAAATGTAGATGTTTTGATACCTGCATCCAAAATTCTTTTGTTATAGAATAACGTTACTTATTTTTGTTTCGTATTTCTGAATTGGTCCTAAGCCGAAGAATAGCGTAAAATTAACATTTAGCTTTCCTTTCAAAAAAACCAATCACAGTCTTATTAACAAAAACTATACCGAAAAATGGAAATTCCATCAAAATATGACCCAAAAAGGGTTGAAGAACACTGGTATGCCTACTGGTCGGAACACGATTATTTTAGTTCCAAACCAGACGAAAGGGAGCCTTACACCATAGTAATTCCCCCGCCAAACGTAACAGGCGTGCTCCATATGGGGCATATGCTCAACAATACCATTCAAGATGTTCTTATCCGAAGAGCGAGGCTCTTGGGGAAAAACGCTTGTTGGGTCCCTGGAATGGACCACGCATCCATAGCCACCGAGGCCAAAGTAGTGGCCAAGCTTAAGGCAGATGGTATCGATAAGTCCAAATTATCCCGTGATGAATTTCTAAGACATGCTTGGGATTGGACCAATGAATATGGCGGTGTGATTCTTCAGCAGTTGAAAAAATTGGGATGTTCCTGCGATTGGGAACGCACCAAGTTTACCATGGATGACGATATGTCAGCCTCGGTAATCAAAGTTTTTGTGGATTTATATAATAAAGGGCTGATTTATAGAGGGTACCGAATGGTGAACTGGGATCCTGAGGCCAAGACCACCCTTTCCGATGAAGAGGTGATCTATGAAGAACGACAGGGTAACCTATATTATTTATCCTATGCCATTGAAGGTTCAGATGAAAAAGTGACCATTGCCACCACCCGTCCAGAGACTATTTTGGGCGATACTGCCATTTGTATCAACCCAAATGATGAGAGATACCATCATTTAAGAGGTAAAAAGGCCATTGTTCCGATTTGTGATAGGGTAATTCCTATTATTGAAGACGAATATGTGGACGTTGAATTTGGTACCGGGTGCTTAAAAGTTACTCCTGCTCATGACGAGAACGATAAAAACTTAGGGGATAAGCACAATTTAGATGTAGTTGATATTTTTAATGAGGATGCTACCCTGAATTCTTTTGGCCTTCATTACGAAGGAAAAGACCGATTTGTGGTTCGAAAAGAAATTTCAAAAGAGCTTGAAGAGAAGGGCTATTTGGTAAAAACTGAACAGCATACCAATAAAGTGGGGACTTCCGAAAGAACGAAAGCCGTAATAGAACCGAGATTGTCCGATCAGTGGTTTCTGAAGATGGAAAATTTAGCCAAGCCTGCCATCGAAGGCGTGCTAGAGACAAAAGACGTAAAATTATACCCCTCAAAGTTCGATAACACCTATCGCCATTGGATGGAGAACATCCGTGATTGGAACATTTCGCGCCAATTGTGGTGGGGACAACAAATTCCTGCTTACTATTATGGAGATGGTAAAGAAGATTTTGTAGTGGCCGAAACTCCGGAAGAAGCAGTTGAACTGGCACGGGAAAAAACTTCGAACCTTGGACTTCGGACTTCGGACTTAACTCAAGACCCCGATGTTTTGGATACTTGGTTCTCTTCTTGGTTGTGGCCCATGAGCGTTTTCGGGGGGATTTTGGAACCAGAAAACGAAGAGGTAAACTATTATTATCCAACCAACGATTTGGTCACAGGCCCGGATATTTTGTTCTTCTGGGTAGCACGAATGATTATGGCCGGTTACGAATACAGAGGGAAAAGACCTTTTGAAAATGTATACTTGACTGGTTTGGTTCGCGATAAACAACGTAGAAAAATGTCCAAATCCTTGGGCAACTCGCCCGATGCCCTCAAACTGATTTCAGATTTCGGGGCCGATGGTGTTCGGGTAGGACTGTTGTTGAGCTCTGCAGCGGGCAACGATTTGTTGTTTGACGAAGCTCTTTGTCAGCAAGGGGCCAACTTCGCGAATAAAATTTGGAACGCCTTCCGATTGGTAAGAGGATGGGAAGTGGCCGATATTCCGCAACCCGAAGCAGCGCAAAAAGGAATTGAGTGGTACAGGGCAAAGTTTAATCAAACTTTGGTGGAAATTGAAGACCATTTCTCCAAATACCGTATTTCCGATGCTTTGATGGCCACCTATAAATTGGTATGGGATGATTTCTGCTCTTGGTTGCTGGAGATTGTAAAACCTGACTATCAAAAACCAATCGACCGGAAAACGTACAATGAGGTATTGGGTCTTTTTGAGGAAAACTTGAAGTTGCTCCACCCATTTATGCCCTTCTTAACGGAGGAAGTTTGGCAACACATCGCAGAGCGTACCCCTGAAAATGCTTTGATCGTTTCCCAATGGCCAAAAACAAAAGAAGTGGATTCCGCGTTAATTGCTGAATTTGATTTTACTTCTGAAGTGATTTCAGGAATAAGGACCATCAGAAAGGAGAAAAACATTCCTCAAAAAGATGCTTTGGAACTTTTTGTGTTGAATGCCGAAGGGGTGGGCTCGCAAATGGATGCTATTATTCTCAAATTGGGAAACCTTTCGAAAATGGAGGTCGTAGAAGCTGGTTTGGACGGCGCACTTACGTTCAGGGTTAAGAGTAATGAATACTTTATTCCTATAAGTGGCGCCATTGATGTTGAGGCAGAAATTGTAAAAATCACAGAAGAACTTAATTACACCAAAGGATTTTTAAAATCGGTGGAAAAGAAATTGAGCAACGAGCGTTTTGTGAACAATGCCCCGGAACAAGTAGTGGCCATGGAGCGTAAAAAAGCGGCTGATGCAGAAGCCAAGATCGAGACCTTGGAGAAGAGTTTGGCCAGTTTGCAATAACAGAGAAATGCATAGTATATTGATTTTGAAAAGGGAAGCTCGCTTCCCTTTTCTTTTTATTTTTTATACTTTGGGACGGATAAAAACCAATTGACTTTAGGACCCATGAAAAACCTCAACAGAAGAAGTTTTATTCAAAAAACTTCATTGACCGCTGCCGCAGTTTCCATTGCTCCAAGTTATTTAAAAGCTAATTCCGAGAGACCTTTTTCCTCAACCTATATGGGTGGTTTTTCTGCTCCTAAATTGGAAAAGGTACGTGCCGCTTTTATTGGAGTGGGAGCTAGGGGAGGAACCCACGCCAAGTTTTTTGCCGCTTTGGAAGGAACCGAAGTGGTCGCCATCTGTGACCTTTATGAGGATTTGGTCAAAGAAAAAACAAAATGGGTAAAAGAGGCAGCTGGAGAAAATCGTCATAAAAATATAGCCCAATACTGGGGAGATGAGGATAAGTGGCGAACCATGCTCAAAGAAGTAAAGCCCGATGTGGTGTTCATTGCCACCAATTGGTCCAACCATGGACCAATGGCCATCGGAGCCATGGAGAGCGGGGCACATGCCTTTGTTGAAGTGCCCATTGCGACCACCATTCAAGAGATGTGGGATATAGTGGATGCCAGCGAGCGCACACAAAAGCATTGCATGATGTTGGAGAATGTAAACTACAGTCGTGATGAGCTGATGTTCCTCAATATGTGCAGAAAAGGAATGATTGGTGAAATCTTACACGGTGAAGCAGCCTATATCCATGAATTACGCTGGCAAATGGAAGAGCAGGAGCGCGGTACAGGCTCATGGAGAACGCACCATTATGCTAATCGAAATGGAAATCTATATCCAACGCATGGTTTGGGGCCCGTGGCCCAATACATGAATTTGGCAAGACAGGACGATACCTTTGGTAGTTTGGTTTCTTTCTCCACGCCATCAAGAGGTCGTGAGCTGTATGCAGAAAAAAACTATCCAGAGGACCACGAATGGAACCAGTTGGATTTTAAGGGCGGCGATTTAAATACATCCATCATCAAAACCACTTTGGGAAAAACCATCATGGTACAATGGGACGAAACGAGTCCAAGACCGTATTCTCGGTTGAATTTGGTACAGGGAACCAAAGGGATTCTGGCAGGGTTCCCTACCCGTGTAGCTTTGGAAGGTGGAGTGGAAGGAATTACCAAAGACCATCATTCTTGGGTGCAAGGGGAGCAACTTGAAAAATTATATGAAAAATATGATCATCCCCTGTACAAGCGATTGAACAAAGCCGCAAAGGGCAGTGGACATGGCGGTATGGACGGAATCATGGTATACCGTATTGTTGAATGTCTTCAAAAGGGACTCCCCTTAGATCAAAATGTATACGAAGGCTGTTTATGGAGTGCCGTTTCCCCATTGAGTGAACGTTCAGTGGCAAGTCATGGGGCGCCCCAGCCTTTCCCGGATTTTACCCGAGGCAATTGGAAGAACACGGAACCCTTGGAAATAATAAATTAAGTAGACTATATTAATGATTGAAATAAAAGTACCGGCCCGAATCTGTTTTTACGGAGACCATCAAGACTATTTGGGATTGCCCGTAATTGCTGGAACCATTGACCGCTATATAAATTTAAAGGCACGGCCCAGTTCTGATGCTGCCTATCGCCTAAAGTTGTTAGATCTCAATGAAGAATTGTCCATTGCAGTGGATGATAAATTATTGCAGGTTCAACCTGATGATTATTTTAGATCGGTAATGTCTGTGCTGAAAACACAGGGCTTTCGATTTGACCAAGGGTACGATATCGAAGTGTCAGGAAATATTCCTGTGAACGCTGGACTCTCCAGTTCTTCCGCCCTCGTGGTGGCATGGATTCGCTTTTTGGTGGCCACACAAGGGAAGTTAGATGAAATCAGTGATTATCAAATTGGGAGATGGGCCTACGAAGCCGAAGTGTTGTTTTTCAATCAGCCCGGCGGATTGATGGACCAGTATACCATCGCCCAGAAAGGATTGATCTATATAGATACCCAAAGTGGAGAAAGTACTCGCTTAAGTGCTAATTTGGGAAAGTTATTGGTTGCGGAATCTGGCGTTCCAAAGAAAACCTTGGAAGTGTTAAAAAATGCTCGGGTTTATCAACAGAGAGCCGTTGAGGCCGTTCAAAAGGTTCATCCAGCGTTTGAACTGGAGCAAGCTGTTTTGGAAGATTATGAAAAATATATCGATTTGGTGCCAGAGCAACTTCAAGGATATTGGTATGCCGCTATTTACAACTATCACATTACGTTGGAAGCTAAAAAGGAGCTACTGAATCCGAATCCCAATATCCAAGTTTTGGGGGATTTGATGAACCAGCACCAAATCATTCTCCAAAATGAAATCCAAAATACACCCTTGGAAATGGTACATATGATGGATGCCGCACGTGATGCCGGAGCACTGGGAACAAAAATAATCGGCTCGGGAGGCGGTGGCTGTATGGTGGCCATGATAACGGACAGTATCGAGGAAAAGGTAAAACGGGCATTTTTGGACAAAGGCGCCAAAGCGGTCTACACAGTAGAGTTAACAAGTTGATATACATGGAGAATACAAGTTTGATCATCATGGTAGGTGGTGCATCTTCACGAATGAAACGCAGTTTGAAACAGCGGGATAACCAAGTTATGGACCATATTCCCCATAAAAGTTTGATTCCAGTTGGAAAACATGGGAGACCCTTCCTGTACTATTTGGTTCAGAATGCCGTGGAGGCAGGATACGCCAAATTATATTTGATTACGAGCGCCGAAAATTCAGCATTTCAAAACTTAAAAGATCAAGGAGGCCTTCCTGATGGATTGGATATTTTTTTGGCTGTCCAATCGGTTCCCGAAGGACGATCAAAGCCGTTGGGCACAGCCGATGCTCTTCAGCAATGTTTGGACCAGTACCCTGAATTAAAACAGGGCATCTTCACAGTTTGCAATGGCGACAACCTATACTCCGTCGGTGCATTACAAGATTTAAGAAACGATAGAAAAGCCCCCCATGCCCTCATCAGTTACGGAAGTTCAGGTTTCGATTATACCGAGGAGCGTATTGCCAAGTTTGCCGTGATGGATATATCCGCCGATGGATTTTTACAGCAAATTGTTGAAAAACCAAATGTGGGAGATGTCCCCAAATATAAGGATGCATCCGGACAGCTCAGGGTAAGCATGAACATTTTTAGTTTTTCGGGGAAAGAGATTTATCCATACTTAAAAAACTGCCCCATTGATGCTGTTCGCGACGAAAAGGAACTGCCAAAAGCGGTAGCTGTTTTGGTGGAGCAAGAACCGCGAAGCGTTCTTTGCATGCCCCGCTCCGAACACATTCCTGATTTAACGGATGCGAATGATATTCAGTTATTTAAAAATTTAGAGTAACTTAAAGGCATATAACCCCATTCTTGCATCGAGCAAAATTTTAAATTTTTCTTGATATGGAATCATATGCAACGGCATTGTTATATGCCACCCCTTTTTTTATCGGTCTGGTGTTGATCGAGATTCTTTATGGCCGATTTGTAAAAGATCAGAAACATAACCTTATGGATACCGTGAGCAGCCTTAGCTCCGGGCTTGCCAATGTGGTGAAGGATTCTCTTGGTCTGGTCCTGATTTTGATCAGCTATCCTTTTTTATTGGAGCATTTGGCACTAATTGAGATCAAGGCCACTTGGGTTGTATGGGTAGTGGCCTTTATCGCCCTTGATTTTGCAGGTTATTGGAACCATAGGTTGAGCCATCATATCAACTTTTTTTGGAACCAGCATGTGATACATCATAGCAGCGAAGAATTCAATCTGGCCTGTGCACTTCGGCAACCTATTTCAAATTTGTTGGGCTATTATGCACTTTTATTGATTCCGGCCGCATTATTGGGAGTTCCCCACAAGGTGATAGCGGTTCTGGCGCCCATACATCTATTTGCACAGTTTTGGTACCATACCCAGCACATTGGGAAGATGGGCTTTTTGGAATACATTATAGTTACCCCTTCGCAGCATCGGGTGCACCATGCCATCAACAAGGAGTATATTGATAAAAACCTTGGACAGATTTTTTGTGTGTGGGACAGAATGTTCGGAACCTTTCAGGAAGAACTGGATGAGGTTCCTCCCCAATATGGCGTTCTGAAACCTGCAAATACTTGGAACCCCATCATTATCAATTTTCAACATTTATGGCGGTTGATACAGGATGCCTGGAGAACCAAAAATTATTGGGACAAATTCAGGATTTGGTTTATGCCCACGGGTTGGCGCCCTGCGGATGTGAATGAAAAATATCCTATTGCTATCATCAAGAATGTTTACAATTTCAGAAAATATCAGCCTGAAGCATCAGCTGCGCTGAAAGCATATTCGCTTTTTCAATTGATCATGACCACTTTTTTGATGCTCTTCATGTTCTATAGCTATGCAGAAATTGGATTTGATGGCCTATTGCTGTTCGGTGCCTTTATCTTTGTTGGAATTTATGGGTATACCACCTTAATGGATCGTAAAAATTATGCCATTTGGATTGAATTGATAAGGGGGGTAGGGGGATGGACCTTGATTTATGTTACCAACGATTGGTTCGGAATCGACACCTATATTTTAGAGGGTAGCTACCTACTGGTCCTATATTTTTTGGTGACGATTTTCGGGGGTATATATTTTACGTATTTTGAGAAGTCTTTTGCGGCTCCTGATTTGGCTTCTTAGAGCCTTTTTAACTCTTTCTCCACCAATTCCACATAATTTTCCATAGCTTCTTCCCTGCTTATCCTTTTGGCTTGGAACAGGGCGTTTGCCTTAAAAGCATTGATAAGTGGTGTTCTGCTTCCCGGATTGTCAAAGTTTTTGTTCGCAATCTTAAAATAGGCGTATAGTTTGAGAAGTAGATCTGCTGGTAAAGGATCTGTGTAGTCGTTAACAAAGTTAACGGCATCTTCGAATCTTTTATGTAGGTCTTCGTTAATCATCCAACGGTCTTATGGAAGCTATACAAGTGTGTGCGCCCACTACTTTTTGATTGAGCTTTACGGTAATGTCACAGTCCAAAGGGAGCAACAGATCAACACGGGAACCAAACTTTATGAAGCCCGCATCCTCGCCTTGCGTTACTTGTTCGCCTTCCTCTGCATAGTTTACAATTCTACGGGCCATGGCGCCGGCAATTTGTCGGTAGCCTATTTCACCGAATTTTGGTGTGTGCAGGATAACTGTTGTGCGTTCGTTTTCTGAGCTCGATTTGGGGTGCCAGGCCACTAAATATTTTCCGGGATGGTATTTGGAGTATGTTACGGTTCCGCTGGCAGGGTACCGGGTTACGTGCACATTCGTAGGTGACATAAATATGGACACCTGCTTTCTTTTTTCTTTGAAATATTCAGGTTCGTCCACTTCCTCGATCACCACCACTTTTCCATCAACGGGGGCCAATATCTCATCAAAACTGCGGGTTACCCGTCTTTTGGGGTTCCTAAAGAATTGAAGGATCGAGATCAGGAAAATCAATGCGGCAACTTGAAGCGAAAACCGCACCCATTCCAGATTAACGTAGTAATGCGCCGCAAGAACGGCTGCAACCACTATAAAGAAAGTGATGATTATAATTTTTTGACCCTCTTTATGAAACATAGGAGAAAATATTTAAAATCAAATAAGCAAATGGCGCAGCGAACACGAGGCTATCCAAACGGTCCCAAATCCCACCGTGTCCGGGTAAAATAGCCCCGCTATCTTTAACCCCGGCCATTCGTTTGAACTTGGATTCCAATAAATCCCCCAAACTCCCCGCTACCACTATCAAACAGGCCATTGCCATCCATTCGGTAATCGACAACCTAGTTTCGTACCATGATAAAAAGTAAGCGGCCACTAGTGCAAAAATAAGACCTCCTACAGAACCTTCAATGGTTTTTTTGGGAGAAACTGAAGGAAAAAGTTTAGTGCGCCCAAAAGCACGTCCTGTCAAGTAGGCAAAAGTATCGTTTACCCAAATCAAAATAAAGATGCCCATGATAAGAAATTGGGCAAAATCATCATGTTTATAAGGGATCATCGTCAAAAAAATACAGCCTCCGCCAATATAAAACAACCCAATGATAAATTTTTGAAACTTACTAAAGTCTTTGGGCTTCTTGTAAAAAAGGAACATCAGTAATGCAACGTCCACCGTAATGGTGCAGAGCATTAGCAAGTTTATTGCGGTGGAGTCATTTGTAAAGTAGATAAAAACCCACCACAGGGCCAAATAGGCCATAAACACATCGTATCCCTTTAGTTTAACGATGCGTTTATATTCGTACAAGCATGCCAAGCCGAAAGCCATAAATAAAAAGTCGAAGGCATCCGAGCTTAAAAAAACAGCACCTAGCAGAAGTAACACATAAATCACCCCGGTTATGGAGCGTCTTAAAATTTCTCTCATGTACTTAGAAATCTTCTAGGAGCAAAAGATATACATTTTTTGAGGCACTTCCGTAAGAAAGGAAATCATCTTTGTTTTCCGCTGTGGGCTGAAAGTGCTTTAATGTTGTGATGTTATTGGGAATGTTCTTTTGGTAGCGCTCCTTGATAATTTTTAGGGCTTCGCTTATAGAATCCACTAACTGGCTTGTTGTGGCAAAAACTACCAAATTGGATGGCAGTTCGTCCAATTTCTTTTCCTTGATCTGATTGGAGCAGACCAATATGGAGCCGTTGTGGGCCACAAGATGTTCGCAGGTGGTAAAGAAGATGTTGCTTTCCTTGCGATTGTCCGTGAACTGTAGCTTCTCAGAGGCAAACTTTGTTTCCAGCCTGGGATCTAAAGAATAGAAAAGATGGTTTTGCCAATCGTTTTCCGAAATAATGCTTTTAAGGGCATCAGAAACCTCGGCAAAATCTTCACAGTAGATGAACTTTCCGCCGTTTTTCTTAAAGTAGATGGTGAATTTTTCATCCACGGGAATTTTTAAATCGGGCATATGGTCACCACGGGTTTCCGCAGTTTCCTTGGAAACCTTTTTTCCTCCTCCGAAAAGTTTTTTAAAAACTCCCATTTATGGCATGTGTTCTTTTCTACTGAATCAATATAATTCTTTTGATTAGAATTTTTTGAATGATTTTATTCTGTGGGCTCCAGTTTTTCCTCTTCCTTTTCAAAAGGTCTTCGGCCAAAAATCTTTTCCAAATCGTCCTTAAAGATAACTTCTTTGTCCAAAAGTCTTTCGGCAAGTTCTGTCAGCTTGTCTTTGTTGTCTGCCAACAATTTAATGGCGCGCTGATATTGCTCTTCTATCATTTTGGATATTTCCTGATCAATTTTTTGTGCCGTCTGCTCGCTGTATGGCTTGGTAAACCCATACTCGTTCTGTCCCGATGAATCATAATAGGTAATGTTCCCCAGTTGGTCGTTTAGTCCATAAATGGTGACCATGGCACGTGCTTGTTTGGTCACTTTTTCCAAATCGCTCAATGCACCTGTGGAAATTCTATCGAACATGACTTTCTCAGCGGCTCTACCTCCCATGGTGGCGCACATTTCGTCCAACATTTGCTCAGGACGAACAATCAAGCGTTCTTCGGGTAAATACCAAGCTGCTCCCAAGGATTGTCCTCTTGGAACGATGGTGACTTTCACTAAAGGTGCCGCATGCTCCAGCATCCAGCTTACGGTCGCGTGACCAGCTTCGTGGAACGCGATGGTCTTCTTTTCGTCCGGAGTGATGATTTTGTTCTTCTTCTCCAATCCACCAACAATTCTATCGACTGCATCCAAGAAATCTTGCTTGTTTACTGCTTTTTTCTCTTTTCTAGCGGCAATAAGAGCAGCTTCGTTACAGACATTGGCAATGTCGGCACCGGAGAAACCTGGTGTCTGTTTGGCCAAGAAATCCAAGTCCAAAGTTTCTGCCGTTTTTATCGGACGAAGGTGTACTTCAAATATTTCTTTTCTTTCGTTGAGATCGGGAAGGTCAACATAGATTTGACGGTCAAAACGGCCTGCACGCATCAATGCTTTGTCCAGTACGTCAGCACGGTTGGTGGCGGCCAGAACAATTACGTTGGTATTGGTGCCAAAACCGTCCATTTCTGTCAATAGCTGGTTCAATGTATTTTCACGTTCGTCATTGGAACCTGTAAAGTTGTTCTTGCCCCTTGCACGCCCGATGGCATCGATTTCATCAATAAATATGATGGCTGGGGATTTGTCTTTCGCTTGTTTGAACAAATCACGAACCCTGGAAGCTCCCACACCTACGAACATTTCAACAAAGTCCGAACCTGATAAGGAGAAGAAGGGCACTTTTGCCTCACCTGCCACGGCCTTTGCCAAAAGGGTCTTACCTGTACCTGGAGGTCCTACCAAAAGAGCTCCCTTTGGTATTTTCCCGCCAAGAGAGGTGTACTTATCCGGATTTTTAAGGAATTCTACGATTTCCTGTACTTCTTCCTTGGCTCCTTCAAGGCCTGCTACATCCTTAAATGAAGTGCGCGTGTCGGTTTTTTCGTCGAACAATTTCGCTTTGGATTTTCCTATGTTGAAAATCTGACCTCCTGCGCCGCCGCCGGCACCGCCGGACATTCTTCGCATAAGGTAAATCCAGATACCAATAATCAATGCGAAAGGAAGCAAGGTCAAGAATATTTCACCTAGCACATTGGACTCGGTGTCAAACTCGACAATGGTGTCCAAGTTGTTCTCTTTTTTTATTTCAGTAATTTCATTCTGAAAAATCTGTAAGTCTCCGTAATCCAAAACGTATTGCGGGACAAGTCCGCTGGAAGGCAGCAGAGGTTTTTCTGCCACTCCTTTGTGGACGTCCTTCTTTAGGGCTTCATCCGTGAGGTAAACCTTTGCCTGACGTGTGTTGGTGATAATGACAATCTTGGCGATGTCACCATTACGTAAAAATTCTTGCAATTCGGAGGTTGTGGTTTTTTCGGTGCTTGAAAAACTGCTTCCACCAAAAAATTGGAAGCCAATAATCAATGCGATGACCACACCATATATCCACCACGAGCTAAAACGCGGTTTTTTCGGAGCACTATTTGGGTTGTTTTCTTTTGCCATTTTTTCTTAAGAATTGTAACTGCTTTCCACCATGGTGACCTTGGCATCTCCCCAAAGTCCCTCAATATCGTAAAATTCCCTAATGTGTTTTTGAAATACATGTACCACAACGTTTACGTAGTCCATCAGTACCCATTCGGCGTTCTCGGAGCCTTCGACATGCCATGGCTTGTCTTGTATGGCCTTGCTCACCTTCTTTTGTACGGAGGACACTATTGCGTTAACATGTGTGTTGGAAGTACCGTTACAGATGATGAAGTAGTCGCAAACTGTATTTTCGATTTCCCTAAGGTCCAGTAGATTTATGTCAACTCCTTTAACGTCTTCTATTCCTTCCAGGATCAAGGCAATCAATTCATCTGCGCTAGCTTTCTTTTTCTGCATTCAAAAAGTTTAGTTTTTACAAAGTTATGTTTTTTTTGTTTTCTTAGCCCTAGTTTTTAACAAATCGTAAAGGCTTTTCATATTGGGAAAACAATTTCAAATACTCAAACTTGATGCCACGGATTCCACAAATCAATATTTAAAGGATTTGTTGCGTTCGGAAAATCCTCCCGATTATACCGCTGTAGTTACCGAAAGACAGCTAAAGGGTAGGGGGCAAATGGGAACTGTATGGGAGTCGGAGGGTGGTAAAAACCTTACCTTTAGTGTGTTGAGAAGGTTTGGAGCCTTGAATGTGAAACATCAATTTATTTTGAATATTGCCGTTTCTGTCGCTGTTTTTGATGTGTTGACAGAGCTTTCTATACCCGATGTTAAGGTGAAATGGCCCAACGACATTATGTCAGGTTCCAAAAAAGTTTGTGGCATTTTGATAGAAAATGTCCTGAAAGGAAACCATGTTGCCCAGTCTGTTATCGGAATTGGCCTTAATGTAAACCAAACCGATTTTGCAAACTTGAAAAAAGTATCCTCATTAAAGGGTATTATGGGCCGTAATTTTGATTTGGACGAACTTTTATACGCTTTACTGTATAGGATTCAACATCAAATGGAAGGATTAGAGGCGAAAACAGTGAAACAACTGTTGCCTTCTTACGAGAAGCTGCTTTTTAGAAAAGACAAACCTTCCACATTCACCAATACCGAAGGAAAAATGTTCATGGGATTTATCCGTAAAGTTTCGCCGACCGGTAAATTGGTCATCGAACTGGAAGACCAAGTTCTCAAAGAGTTTGATTTAAAAGAGGTGACCTTGCTCTACTGACCGATTTTGTCCATGTTGTTGGACAATGTACCCATAAAGTTGGTAATGGGTGCTTTGATCATCATGGCCATCATGGCATTGAACTGGCCCTCGAAACTAAGTGATACCTCACTTTCGTTCTCTCCAAGGGATACAATGTCCGCGGTAAGGGTAAATGGTAGTTTATCGCTCGCAGCACCCAAAACTACTTTATCGTATGGGTGTTGTTCTTTTAGTCTCAGCACAATTTCTGGCATACCTTTTAGAGCAAACTTGAAAGTGTTTTCATCCAATACCTCGAACTTGTCTATGTTCTCCGGCATTAAGGTTTCAAAGTTTTTAATGTCCGTCAAGAACTCATATACTTCCTTGTCGCTTTTGGCTACTTTCTTTTTTGAGGCTTCAATGTGCATGGTAAATTATTGTTTCCATTCTTGTGGATTAGATCTCCACTCCAATAGGGTTTTTAATTGTGACTCTTTGATGTAATGGGTTTCAGAGGCTTGTTCGATCAGGTGTTCGTAATCGGAAAGGGTATGAAGCTCAATGCCCTCCTTCTCAAAATTTTCAGTGGATACCGGAAAACCATATGTAAAGATGGCAATCATCCCTTTTATGTCGGCATTTTGTTCCTTGAGCGCTTGCACCGCATTAAGGCTACTATTGCCCGTGCTTATCAAATCTTCTATGACCACAACGCTCTGGCCAGCTTCAAAATAGCCTTCGATTTGATTTTGTCTACCGTGTTCCTTCGGTTTTGGCCTTACGTACACAAAGGGCAGTCCCAATGCTTCCGCTACCAAAATACCTATTCCTATGGCGCCTGTGGCGACTCCGGCTATCACATCTGGCTTGCCGTAAAGGTTCTCTACTTGCTTGGCAATTTCTTCCCGTACAAAATTCCTGACCTGCGGATAGGATAACATAATCCTATTATCGCAATAAATAGGGGATTTCCAACCCGAGGCCCATGTAAAAGGATTTTCAGGTTCCAACTTTATTGCATTAATTTGTAATAACAGCTCAGCTGTTTTTTTTGCGATTTGCTTATCTAAAACCATTGCGCAAATGTATGAAGTTTTTGTTAATGAGGCTCCACTGATTTTAACAAACGAGCGTCCCAAAGATTCCAATGGTAATTTGTTTTCCTTGGATGGTGATTCCATTGTTGAGGCCATTAAGCTTTTGTCCAAGAAGAAAGTGAAAAAGGCCTACCTGTACCATCCAGATGAGAAGGAAATCCTGAAACTTTTTATGCACAAAATACCAGTGGTGGTCGCTGGCGGAGGTTTTGTGATCAATCGAAAGGGAAAGGTATTGTTTATTTACAGGAACGGGAAATGGGATCTGCCCAAAGGCAAGGTGGATAAAGGTGAGTCCATTGAAAATGCTTCTATTCGGGAAGTTGAAGAAGAAACAGGTGTTAAAAATCTGGCAATTGAAAGGTTCCTCCACACCACCTACCATATCTTTAAGCGGAACGGGGAGTACAGATTAAAACAGACGCACTGGTTTATTATGTCTACCGATTATTCCGGTAAATTGGTGCCCGAAAAGTCTGAAGGCATCAAAAAGGTAAAATGGAAAGGTTCGCGAAAGACCAAAAAGGCCTTAAAAAATTCTTATCACAATATAAAGATACTGTTCGAGGATTGGCCCTTTAATTAGGAATCAGTGCTGCGGTCTCGCTATCCTTTGCCACTCGGTAAACGGGGTAGCTAAGGTAGGCTTCCTCAAAATGTTCGGAGCGTTCAAAAATCCAATTGAGTTGTGCATACCAGTTATTGGCAAAATTGAGCTCGGCTTCTTTTTTGGTCTCAAACTCTTGCCGCAACAAAGAATCCTTCTGTAACATTTCAATGGCCACATCTTCAAAAACGTAAGGGGAGAAACCTTCTTTGCGCTGCAAAACGGTATCAAAGAAGTTCCAATTAAAGAAGGAATCGGCGCCTTGTGGCTCCAAGGTTTCCATGAGATATCTAATGCCAGGCTGACGGGTGGGTATCAATAGGTCGCCCTCCCTAAACTGTATTTTTTTGGATTGTTTTGATACTCTGGTGTTGGAGTGAAGATAATGCCCTTCGTATGGTGCATTTCGGGTATCATAATCCTCGATGGTGTAAGCATCAACCAAAAGGATGGTATCTTTTTTAATCGCTGAATACTGAATTTTGTTCGCATCCAATCGTTCTATAACCTGTTTCCAACTTTTCTTTATCAGGTATGCGGCGGGTACTTCTACCGTATCGGCGGCATAAAAATAATCATGGTAAAGTGTCTCTTTGGTAAACGGTCTGTCCCTATTGTATTTTAATCGGGGCAGCCCCGTAACCTCGCTGGTAAGCTGTTCGGCTTCAAAGCCTTTAAACTCCAGTGTGCTGGTCTTTGTGGTGTCCACTTGCCAGTTAAAATAATATTCGGTGAGGTCCAGATTATTTTCCAAGGTCTCTTTTCGCAGGGCCTTGATTTTTTCATGCTCTGCCTCAACGACCTCTATCAAACTCTGCATGAGGGCATACGTCCCCTCTACGCGTTGTTTGTACGGTTTTAGCATATGGGTCTCCACCATAAGTCCCAAAGTACTCCATAGTGTGGTGTATCCCGTAGAATACCTCGGGTAGTCCATAAATTGGCTAAAGCCCATCTCCGGCGGCACGTTGAAAACGTTTACGTAGGGAGTAATGTCCCAGTCCTTATCGGCCAACGAATCCTCAAGATTTGGCATAAGGGTATCGTGGAGGTATTTGCCCATTTTTCCGCCAAGCTTGTTGTGCTGGGTGAAAAGATGGGTCAATGTGTATTGATAATCCGCTCCGTTGCTCACATGGTTATCGATAAAAACATCTGGTTGTACCATGTGGAATATTTGGGCAAAGGTGCGGGCATTTTCGGTATCCATTTTAATGAAGTCCCTATTGAGGTCATAATTACGTGCATTTCCTCTAAAACCGTATTCCAAAGGTCCGTTCTGGTTTGCCCTGGTGGTGGAATTTCTGTTCAAGGAACCTCCTACATTATATATGGGTATGGTGATCAGCACGGTGTTTTTTGGCATTTGCAGTTTGCCTGTGGCCAGGTCGCGGTATAGCATCATTGTGGCATCGATACCATCGCTTTCCCCGGGATGTATGCCGTTGTTTATTAAAATAATGGATTTTTCCCTGCGGATATTCTCATAATTAAAATCCCCATCAGGATTAAAAGTTACCGTGTGCAGCGGTAGTCCACTATCCGTTTTGCCTATGGTCTGTATATTGATTTGCGGAAATTCACGGGCGAGGTCCATGTAATAATCAATGGTTTCCTTATATGTTGCAGTCTCTTCACCACCGGAAGTTTCGTAATGTGTTTGGTACGAGGATTTTTCTCCCTGTGTTTTGGATTCACAGGATATGAAAAGAATGGCGGCCGCTAAAAAAAGAATCTGTTTCAAAATACTTCTGGAACTTTAAGTTGCACCTAACATTGTGCTTGTCAGTGCCAAAAATACAGAATATTATAATTAGGAGGCCATATCCATTAATCCAAGATCGGTTGCTTCGATTTTAAAAATGGGCTTGTTCTTAAATTTGAGAATGTAAGGGCACCTGTCCTTAAAGCTGCTCCACTTTTGATGGTCCAGCGGGTCAATGGAAGATGTGATCATATTAATGATGATGTGTTTCTTTAAATCCAGCGTGATGAGTTCGTCCAAAAAATCCCATCCGTCCATTATGGGCATGTTGATGTCCAGAAAGATGACATTGGGAACGTTGATATTGGATTTATGTCTTTCCAACAGTGCATCAAACGCTTCCTTCCCATTCTGAAATATTTGAACATCGTCGCAGCTGGCAACGGATTTCAACATTTTTCTTATTCCAAATACTGTAATGGGGTCATCATCCACAATAAAAATACAACTAACTTTCTTCATTAAAATACACATTAAATGTAGTGCCTTTATCTGCTTCACTTTGCACTGTTATACTTCCGCCCATGGCCTCGATTTGGTTTTTTACAAGATACAGTCCAAAGCCCTTGGAGTCTTCTCGGTTATGGAATGTTTTGTACATGCCAAAAATTTTGTCGCCGTATTTTTTTAAATCTATTCCTAGGCCATTGTCGGATATGCTGAGCGTTACACCTTCGTTGGATTTTACAGCATTGATTATAATCAAGGGGTTGCGTTCTGGGCTCCGGTATTTTATCGCATTGGAAATCAGATTAAGAATTATATTGTCCAAATAGGCGGGAACGCATTCCACTACGATATCCTCGGCTACATGATTGATTATCTGTGGATTGTTTTTGTCTAAAAAGTTCGAGAAATTTTGTAGCACCTTTACAATGTTCTGCTTTAGAAACAATGGTTTTTTACTCACCGAAGCCTTGGTGTTTACGTCTACAACTTGGTTTAGGTTCCCCAAGGTTTCCAGTAAACTGTCAGATGCTTGTGAGAGCATTTCCACAATGCGCTCTCTTTCTTTTGTATCGTTTTCCGATTTTAAGAACTCCAGCAGCATGGAGAAGTTGGCGGAATGCGATCTTAGGTTATGGGAAACTATATGGGCAAAATCGATCAGTTTCTGGTTTTGCATCGAAGTTATTTTGATCAAGTCCCGTAATTCACATTCCTTCTTTTTAAGGGAAGATATGTCCAGACTCATACCAATAAGACCACATACTTTACCGTCCAAATCAAAATGGGGTATTTTGGAGGTCAGAAAATGGGTTGTTTTGCCATTATGGGTAATAGTGGTCTCTTTACCAATAATTGGGGTAAGGTTTTTCATGACCTGTATATCCTCTTCCCTGGATATTTTGGCCATATCCTCATCATAGATGTCGAAATCGTTTTTGCCGATGATCTCCTCCCTACTCTTGTTGATGAAATGCGATTCTCCTTTGTTGACCAGTACTTTTCTGGATTCAAGATCTTTTACATAAACATTCAATGGCAAGCTGTCAACAAGGGTGCTGAGCAATTGTTGGTTTTCTTTGACCTTTTTTTCTGCCATCACTTCATCGTGAATGTCCCGTATTGTGCCAACAACTTTGATGGTATTTCCGTTTTCAATTTGGGGTTTACCGGTAACCCTTACCCACCTTTCCTCACCATTGAGCGTTATTATGGTCAAATTGGTGTCGTAGGACTGTTGGTTCTCAATGGCTTTGTGAAATAGCATGGAGACCTTGTTTCGGCTATAACCTGTTTTAAAGAACTCAATGGCCTCCGCTGGGGTAGGCTGAAAACATTCAGGAACTTGATGGATACGCTTGACTTCCTTGCACCAAATAAGTTCTTGTGTCGCTATTTCGTATTCCCACCAACCTGTTTTGGATACTGCTACCTTGGTCTCTAAAATATGTTGTAACCAAGCGGCCTGTTGTTCTTTTTTTACTTCGGAGGTAACATCGTCGGTCTGTATAATTGTGCCAATGATATTCTCTTTCTCATCGAACCAAGGAGCGAAATAACTTTTAAAATGACAGGTGCCATTCGTTTTTTTGATCTTGTGTTCAAGGGTAAAAGGTTTGTTCTCTTTCAACCTTTTTTTAAGGTCTTTGGTGTTTGGGTATAATGGAAAAACTTTGGTCT
Organism: uncultured Allomuricauda sp.; assembly: GCA_963677115.1. GTDB lineage: Bacteria > Bacteroidota > Bacteroidia > Flavobacteriales > Flavobacteriaceae > Flagellimonas. The sequence continues at coordinate 435,114 of OY781874.1, read as the reverse complement.
GATGGTCCTTGTCTTGAGGAGGCAGTCCAAAAATATCCAACCATGTAGAAGAGGCGTCCAACAGGACACCTTTTTTGCACAGTAGTGCAGTTGCTTTTGGCAACTGCTTTAGTAAATAAAATTGGTCAACTCTCTCAACTGCTTTCAAAATTCGGGGGATTTTTAAAAACGTTCTACTTTTTCAGAAATTTCCGACTAAACTAAAATTTATTAAATGATCTGTGTACATTATGTTGCGAAAGCAATCATTAATGTTGTATCCCAAAGGTTGGCCATGGTTTGATGAAAATACAAAAGAAGGGTTTTACTTACAAATATATTCGGTGAAAGGAGAAAGTCCTGTTATTTTACTATAACAGTCTCCGGCACCAGACCTGTATAATCACCTCCATTTCTGATTACATCTCGAACTATTGATGAGCTGATATAGGATTTTCCGGAGGAGGTCAATAAGAACACTGTTTCTATTTCGGAAAGCTTTCGGTTGGTATGTGCAATGGCCTTTTCAAACTCAAAATCCGCCGGATTGCGCAAACCTCTAAGAATAAAAGTGGCATCTATTTTTTTGCAGAAGTCAACGGTCATGCCCTTGTAAGTGGTCACTTTTATTTTTGGCTCATCTTTAAAGGCTTCCTCAATAAATTTCACCCTTTCCTCTAAGGTAAACATGTAATTTTTGTCAGCATTGATTCCTATGGCGATTACCAATTCATCGAAAAGGGTAACCCCTCTTTTTATAATGTCGTAATGTCCTAAAGTAAGTGGGTCAAAAGAACCGGGAAACAATGCGCGTCTCATGTTGTGGTTTAAAGTTTCTTAAAAATACAGTTTCTATCGCAAAGCTTCAACAATGGCACTATCAAATAGTTCCCCCAAGCTAATTCCCGCTGTATTTGCCTGTTGCGGCAGAAGGCTTTCTTCGGTAAGTCCGGGGGTCGTGTTTATTTCAAGAAGATGTGGCTCATCACCTATAAATATGAATTCGCTTCGAGTGTAACCTTTAAGTCCGAGCGTTTTATAAATAAATTCTGCCAGGTGCCTTACATTGGATTCCTGCTTTTCTGAAATCCTTGCAGGAGTGATTTCTTTTGATTTGCCCAGATATTTGGCCTCAAAATCAAAAAAATCGTTTTCTGAGATAATCTCGGTGGCAGGGAGGACCGTTACCTTATTGTTGAATGTGATCACCCCTATGGATACTTCGGTGCCATCCAAAAAGGATTCTATGATGATCTGTGAATCTTCCTTGAACGCACCTTCGATTGCATTTCCCAATGATTCCTTATCATAAACTTTTGAAACACCGTAGCTGCTTCCGGCCCTATTGGCCTTAACAAAGCATGGAAGTCCGACTTTATCCACTATGGCATCCTCATCAATGGACTCTCCCTTATTTAAAAAATAGGAAGTGGCGCAAGGAACATGATATGGCTTTAAAGTGCTCAGTAGGTCACGCTTATTAAAGGTCAGAGCAGCTTCATAATGATTGCAAGATGTATGCGGCATTCCAAGAAGTTCAAAATACGCCTGCAAGAGCCCATCTTCTCCCGGAGTTCCATGGATTGCATTGAAAACACAATCAAATTCAATCTTTTTCCCATGTATCGAAACACTGAAATCCGACCTTTCTATAGGGTGTTCTTGTTCCAACTCGTCCAAATAGTACCATTTCTCCTCGGTGATGACAATTCGGTAAGGATTATATTTCTCCCTGTCCAAATACTTGTGCACCACATTCCCGCTCTTAATGGAAATATTGTGCTCACTGGAATAGCCGCCCATGATAATGGCAATGTTCTTTTTCATTGTCTAGTAAAATAACGCGAAGCCAAAATAAAGAAAAAAGGGCTGGCTTTCCTATATTTGTTCCGATAAGGTGAACTACATGAAAAATTTTCTCAACTTTTTAAAAAGCAAGACTTTTTTGATCCAACTGGGATTGGCGGTCGTTGCTATTCTGGTGTTGGTATTTATATCTTTACAATGGCTTAAGAGTACCACCAACCACGGTGAGTTCGTTGAGGTACCTGACTTTTCCAAAATGTCGGTTTCGGAAATGCGAAAGGCAGTCGAAGATGCCGGGCTCAGATATCAAGTATTGGATTCATCCGAATATAATCCGGACTATCCACGTTTTTCCATACTGGACCAAAATCCGCCTGCGGGCAATAAGGTAAAGTCCAACCGTAAAATTTATTTTACAGTTAATCCTTCCGGTTACAAAAAGGTAAGTGTGCCGGATATTATCCAAGTTACCCAACGTAACGCCGCTTCTATGTTAAGGGCGGTTGGATTGGATGTGGAACGTGTTACTTATATTGACGAATTGGGTAAGGACATGGTGTACAATATGAAGCACAAAGGAAAATATCTAAAACCTGGGGACAGGTTGCCGAAGACCTCAAAAATTGAGTTGATTTGTGGTAACGGTACCATTACAGGAAGTGCAAGGGTACAGGCAGAATCCAATTAAAAATGGATATTTCGGATAATCAAGAGGATTTTTCTCAAGACGAGCTTTCGCAAGACGATCTCTACGAGCATCATGGTTTTACGGCCTCTAAGGGCCAAGAGCCATTGCGTGTGGATAAATTCTTGATGAACTTTATCGAGAACGCCACGCGGAACAAAATTCAACAAGCGGCCAAAAAAGGCCATATTTGGGTCAACGGTTCCATTGTTAAGCAGAACTATAAAGTAAAGGCAGGGGACGAGGTCAAGGTGATGTTCGAACATCCGCCTTACGAGTTTTTATTGACCCCGGAGAACATACCTTTGGACATTGTGTATGAGGATGATGTACTTTTGGTGGTGAACAAACCTGCAGGCATGGTGGTGCATCCTGGGCACGGAAATTACTCGGGAACCTTGATCAATGCGTTGGTATATCATTTTGAGAACCTGCCCAATAATAGTTCGAACAGACCTGGCCTTGTACATCGTATCGATAAGGATACCTCTGGTTTGCTGGTGGTTGCCAAAACAGAGTCGGCCATGACCCATTTGGCGCAACAGTTTTTTGAGAAAAGTAGTGAGCGTGAATATGTGGCCTTGGTTTGGGGCAATGTAGAAGAAGACGAAGGAACCATTGAGGGAAATATTTCCCGAAACCCTAAAAACCGTCTACAAATGATGGTTTTCCCTGAAGGTGGTGAAGGCAAGGAAGCAGTGACACATTATAAAGTAATCGAACGTTTGGGGTATGTAACGTTGGTCTCTTGTAAGTTGGAAACCGGTCGTACCCATCAAATTCGGGTACACATGAAATACATTGGACATACACTGTTCAATGATGAGCGCTACGGTGGCGATAAAATCCTAAAAGGTACCACCTTTACCAAATACAAGCAATTTGTGGATAATACCTTTAAGGTGTTGCCGCGACAAGCTTTGCATGCCAAAACCCTTGGTTTTGAACATCCCGTTACCGGGGAGTTTATGCGATTCAACTCAGATCTTCCCGAAGATATGGTTAACGGAATTGAAAAGTGGAGAGGCTATTCCAAGCATCACGAATCATAGTTTTCTTCAATCTTAAGATTGAAAACACCATTGGAATCCTTTTCCAAAAAACTAAAATCATCGCTATTTTTACAAAAATTAGAAGAAGATGAAAATTGTGATATCTCCTGCAAAGTCGTTGGATTACGAAACTGCTTTGCCCACATCAAAATATACCCAACCCGAATTCTTGGAACAAGCGGAAAAACTCAATTCCGTACTTAAAAAGAAAAAGCCCAAGGCTTTGATGGATTTAATGTCCATTTCGGATAAACTCGCCGACTTGAACTGGGAGCGCAATCAAAAATTTGAAACCCCTTTTACCACGGACAATGCAAGACCGGCGGTGTATGCTTTCAACGGTGATGTATACCAAGGGCTGGATGCGTACACCATCCAAGAGGACAAGCTGGACCGTTTGCAGGATACTTTGCGCATTCTATCAGGGCTGTATGGTGTTTTAAAGCCTTTGGACCTGATGCAGCCCTACCGCTTGGAAATGGGAACTCAACTAAAGGTTGGCCGTAAAAAGAACCTGTACGAGTTTTGGAAGGACCAGATCACAGAATCATTGAACAGCGAACTAAAGGAGGACGAACTTTTCGTCAATCTTGCCAGCAACGAATATTTCAGCGCTGTGGATGACAAAAACCTTAAGGTTCCCGTGATTTCACCAGTCTTCAAAGATTGGAAAAACGACAAGTTGAAAATCATCAGTTTTTACGCTAAAAAAGCACGTGGTTCCATGGTCCGTTATATCCTGGACACCGGAGCTGAAACATTGGACGATATCAAGAATTTTGACTACGATGGGTATCTCTACAGCGAAGAGCATACGGTAAAACAGAACGAACCCGTTTTCATCCGATAAAAACTTTGGTAAAATCCGAAGTAATCTTTAAGTTACAAACCACAAGGTATGTTGTTAGTATTGATGTGCGCCTGCCTTAAATTGTGATACCTTTAAATTTAACCCAGAGGTTACACATTATTCACGACCTTTGAGTGTTTGACTATTTTTTTAACACCAACATAAAACAGATACATGCAGCAGAATAAACGGTTAGAAGAGTTTAAGAAATCGGTAACCAATAAATTCAATATCTATAACAGCCTTTTCCTGAGCTTGCCCTACAAGAATGTAGAAAACGTTGGAATTCTTATTCCACTGTTGTTAGATCAGTGCGAAAAGGGATTGAAGGCGGGCAAAGATCCTCAGGAAATTTTGGAGGTGTTCTTCTCCAATTTTGTGGATATTCAGGACGAGAAGGAACGGTTGGATTTCATGTTCAGGATCGTGCAGTACGTTGAGCGCCAAGTGGTGCTTTACGATAGTGTGGAAGATTCCGCATTTCCCAAACTACAGGAATACAGTAGTTCTTTGACCATACCCGATTATTTTGAGTTGGTGAACCGAAACAAAAATTGGGACAAGGTCTCCAAAAAGCTATCCACCTTTAGCGCCCGCATCGTTTTGACGGCGCACCCCACACAGTTTTACACGCCTGCGGTTTTGGATATTATTGCAGAGCTCCGCTCGTTGATTGATGAAGACCAGATTCACGATATTGATGTGACCCTGCAACAATTGGGATTGACTTCTTTGATCAATGCAAAAAAACCTACGCCCTTGGATGAGGCGAAAAACATCATCTATATCCTTCGTAACACCTATTATGATGCCGTTGGAGAATTATACCAATATGTAAAAAGCAACATTAAGGACGAAAAGTTTGAGAACTACAACTTGATGAAGCTTGGGTTTTGGCCGGGCGGTGACCGAGATGGAAACCCGTTTGTAACTGCCGACATCACCAAACAAGTGGCCGACGAACTTAGGCTTACCTTGATGAAATGTTACTATAACGAACTGAAGGATCTTCGGAAAAAATTGACCTTCAAAGGAATGCAAGGTCATTTGAACGAGTTGAGCGGTAAGATGTACCAGGCCATGTTTAATCCTGATGCGCCTATTTCCTATGAAGGCATTATTGAGCATTTAGGTGCGGTGCGGGAAGAATTGATTGAACGTTATCATGGTTTATACTTGGATGAGTTGGATCAGTTTATTGATAAAGTTCACATCTTTAAAACACATTTTGCCACCTTGGACATCCGCCAAGATCATAGCAAACACAAATTGGTGGTCGAAACCGTGCTCAAAAAGCAGGGAGCCATCAAGGAGAGTCTGGATGAGCTCAAGGAAAAAGAGTTGGTGGATGTATTGCTCAAGAAAGATTTTAAACTCAATCCAAAAGATTTTGATGACGACATTATAAAAGATACCATCGTTAATATTCAAAATTTGAAAGCGATTCAGGACAAGAATGGCGAAGAAGGATGTAACCGCTATATCATCAGTAATTCCGAGGATATCTTTTCTGTGTTGTTCGTGTTCGGATTGTTTAGATGGTGCGGTTGGAACGAGAAAGAAATCACTTTTGATATTGTCCCCCTATTCGAGACCATGAATGGTATGGATGCTTCCGAGGAAGTGATGCAAGCCTTGTTCGATATTCCACAATATAGAAAACACCTGGAACGTAGAAGGGATATTCACACCATTATGCTTGGCTTTTCCGATGGAACAAAGGATGGTGGTTACCTAAAAGCCAACTGGTCCATACTAAAGACCAAGGAGACCCTCAGCAAAGTCTGCAAGAAAAATGGCATCGCCGCCATATTCTTTGACGGTAGGGGAGGGCCGCCAGCAAGAGGAGGAGGAAAAACCCATAGGTTCTATGCGGCACAGACGAAGGATGTTGCCAATCACGAAATTCAACTTACCATTCAAGGGCAGACCATTACCAGTACCTATGGTACCAAGGAACAGTTTATGCACAACTCGGAGCAGTTGTTAACGGCAGGTTTGAGCAATAACCTGTTTGGAAAGGAACTTACTATTTCGGCGTCACAAAGAAAATTGATCGAGGAACTTTCCGAACTCAGTTTCGATAAATATGATGCTTTGAAACAGCATGATAAATTCATTCCTTACCTGGAAAATAGGAGTACCTTAAAATATTACACGAAAGCCAATATAGGGAGCAGGCCCGGCAAGCGGGGAAGCGCAAAACAGTTGACGTTATCCGACCTTCGCGCAATTTCATTTGTGGGGTCATGGAGTCAATTAAAACAAAATGTGCCCGGTTACTTTGGATTGGGATCGGCCCTCCAAAAATTAAAGGACGAAGGACGGTTGAACGAGGTCAAGAAACTGTACAAAGAAGTTCCTTTCTTTAAGGCTTTGATGCTGAACAGTATGATGTCCTTGGCAAAGACCAATTTTGACCTTACAAGTTATATGAAGGATGACCCTGAATTCGGAGACTTCTGGAATATTCTGCATGATGAATTCCAATTGTCCAAAAAGATGCTGTTACAGATTTCCGGTCTTAAAATTTTGATGGAAGATGAAGCAGTTTCAAGGGAATCCGTGAAAATCAGGGAAAAAATTGTATTGCCATTGTTAGTGATTCAACAAAACGCCCTGTACCATATCACGCAAAATTCTCAATACAAAGAGTTGTACGAGAAAATCGTGACCCGCTCATTATATGGAAATATTAATGCCAGTAGGAATTCGGCTTAGCGGGTTTAGGTTTCTTGTGAACTTGTTCTCAAAGAAACAATATAATCCCAGCTATTAGGTTATCCAATGATTAAAATATACCTCCGGTGAAAAGAATAGTGCTAAGTCTGTCAATTGTATTTATAGTGTTTTCACTTTCCTGTTCCGATGATCAGGGCAAAGAACAAGAAATAGAACAATTAGGTACTTTGGAAGTAAAGGCAGTTTACGAAAGCGGAACGGCCATGCCGGATGTTACGGTTTCCACTGTTCCCAGGACTCGAGAGAAAATGACCGATGCGATGGGCAAAGTGGTGTTCGACAATGTGCCCATTGGAAATTATGAGGTTATACTGACCCCTCCGTTTTCTGATGTCAGCGTCGCAGTTGACGTAAAGGTCCAGGAAAATCAAATAGCGATTGTCGAAGCTGTTATGGGGCCTGACCCAATTTCGGAAACTCCAATTGACTTTGATGTTTTTTTGGACAATATATATGACCAATTAAAAACGGAATTTTTGTTTGATTCCAATGGTTACTCGCATTATTGGGGAGATATTGGAACAAGTATGGCCAGATTGAACCCCAATTCGATGGGTAGGTTTGGAAATTTGGATAATTACTATTTTCAGTCAGGGGATTACGTAATCAATGAAGTATGGTCGGAACACTATAGGGTGATCAGGTTGACCAATAGAGGGTTGGATGAGCTTAATGCTATAGATCGATCATCCGCAGAGGAAATCGATGCTCTTGGTCTTGAATCCGAGTTTCGTTTTCTACGTGCACTTTTATACTTCAACTTGGTTAAACTGTATGGAAATCCTGTTTTGGCTACTACGGCTGAAGTAAATTTTAACAATCCGCCTCCATTTGTACAAGGTAGGGAGGCTGTGGTAGACCAGATAGTGGAAGACTTAATATTTGCACAGCAGAATTTATCTTCTGGCCTGGCTAAAGAAAAGGCATCAAAGGAAGCGGCAACAGCGCTGCTTGGAAAAGTTTATCTCACAATGGCTGGTTTTCCGATGCATCAAATTGATAAATATAGCCTTGCCTTAGAAGAACTGGAGAAAGTTGCCGGGAGTTTTACGTTGGAAGAAAACTATGCGGATGTTTTTTCAATTGAAAATGAAAATACGAACACCGAGGTTATTTTTAGTATAGCCTTTGATAGCTCTGGAAATTATAGTGTGCCATGGGGACCGAAAGGCATTTCTTTCAATGACCGTTTGCTGTTGGTTCCGGACTTTATAAACTCATTTTTTGAGGAAGGTGAGGAACCCTCCGAGCCCGTAATTTTCCCTTTGGTGACGGATGATTCAAGATTTTTTCAAAATATTGCGACCTTCTCATATGAAAATGGAGATTTGGTAGATGAAGCCTTAATGGAAAATTGGCGTCCATACAAGTATATCAAAGAAGTAGAGCAACCCAGTGTAATGAATGAAGAATCCTTTGATTATCCATACTTGAGAATGGCCGATGTATATCTAATGATAGCCGAGGCCGAAAATGAATTAAATGGGCCTACGGTCAAAGCGTATAATGCTTTGAATTTGGTAAGGAGAAGGGCTTTCGGCGATTTAAACCATGATGCTCAAAATGGGTTGACTCAAGAAGAGTTTTCAGATCTTCTTTTAAAAGAAAGACGTTTGGAGTTTTGTTTTGAAGGGCAATTTAAAGATGATCTTATTAGAATGAATGCCTTGGAAACAGAGATATTAAACTATAATCAAAATTACCCAGAGTTGGCAAGGGATTTTCAAAGTCATGAATATATTTGGCCGATACCCCAATCAGAAACAAATCTTGACCCGAATGTGGTTCAAAATGATGGATATTGAATTAGAAGAATTTTGAGTTTATCACTGTTCAAACATACCCATCCCTACGAGCCTTTTTTGTTGCCCGAGGCCACTAAGTTGATAGTGGGTACCTTACCTCCACCGCGGTTTACCACGGGCGAATTAAGGCCGCAGGATGTGGATTTTTGCTATGGTAGTTGTAACGGACAGTTGTGGCCCATTTTGGATAAGATATTTGATTTGGGTTTAAAATATGAGACCACGGAAGAGGCAGTTGAGCAACGCAAACGATTTTTGATCGAGAATAGGATTGGGGTGTGTGATATCGTCGAAAGTGCCGAGCGCGAAAAAATTGACGCCTCAGATTTGGGCATGCAAAATGTAGTGCTACGGGATTTGGTGGGCTATTTGCAGCAGTACCCAAATATTGAAACATTATTGTTTACCGGTGGAAACAGTAAAAATGGGCCGGAGTATTTCTTTCGCAGGCAATTAAAGGAGCATGGTCTTAGATTGAAGGTGGTTTCCAACGAAGTACCCCGAATTCATCATCTAGAATTGCCTCTTGAATCCGATATCTCTGTTGGGGCGAAGTCGAGAATAGTCAAAACTGTTTCACTGACAGCGCCTTCTGGTGCCGCCAATCGTGCTGTAGGAAGTTTACAGGCCTATAAAGACCTTAAAAGTAAAAATCCCGAATTCAATACCGTTGACTTTAGGGTAATGCAATACCGCGAATTTTTCTGAAAATTCGATATCCCGCATGAGCATTTACATCCAATTTTTGGTCATGCCCGTATATACAATAATCTATAAAGTAAAAATTGAATTATGAAGTCAATTGGTAAAATTGTAGGAGTTGTTATGGCGATTTTTATGTTCGGGGCTTGTTCTGTGCATAAACATGCAGGCCGCAGCGCTACGGCTCCCGGACAAGTAAAAAAGATGACAGGTGCAAAAAGTGCAAAGGCCTATGCCCCTGGGCAACAAAAGAAAAATGGAAACTAGCAATTTTTATTGCTCAGCATAACCCTCAAAAAAGCCCTGATTTTTCAGGGCTTTTTTTATTTTTTAATCCATAGGGGTGGATAGGATACTGTAAAAGGATTTTATGCCATACGCGAGTTGACCGATCTTGATGTTCTCGTTGGGACTGTGCTGATTGTTGTCTGGATTCACCACAGGAACAATAAAAGCTGGTATCTTCAACTCGTTGACGAACGGAGAAATAGGTACGGTGCCTCCCATGGTTCGTATCTGGATCACATCCTCCCCGAAGCTCTTGTTTAAAGTGTTGACGATGAATTTGCCATAAGGATTGTCCAAATTTGTCCGGAAGGCATCCATTACGCTACCTTCTTCAACAGTTACTATTTTATCGAACTGCATACGTTCGTCTTTGGAGGGCTCGTGGTCCAATACTTTGTACCCCTGTTTGCTTATATGGTCTTTCACTAATTTTTTGAGACGGTTTCCATCACTTTCTACTACCAATCTCAAATCTAGCTCGGCCGTGGCACTTTCAGGAACAATGGTTCGTGCCTTGTCGCCCACCCAGCCCGAACCCAATCCACGAATATTGAGCGAAGGATATTGCAGTGCTTCTTGATAATAACTCCCCACTTTTTCTGCGGTATTGAACTGAAGTTTTTCAGCAATGGCCTCGTCACTATCAGGGACACTCCTTAATATGGAATCGGTTTTTGGATCTATGGAAATACCATCATAATAACCTGGAATGGTTACTTTGCCATCTACATCCTTCATGGTGGCCAAAAGTCGCGCCAACTGAAACCCCGGATTAGGAGCATAATTGCCATAATGTCCACTGTGTTGAGGTTTAATAGGTCCGTAGGTGGTAAGGGTCAACGTGGTAATTCCGCGACAGCCATAAACCACGGTCGGATTTTGTGAGGCGTGAACAGGTCCATCAACAATCATTAAAAAATCGGACTCTAAGAGTTCACGATATTGTTTTACCGCCGCAGGCAATGGTTTGCTGCTCTTTTCCTCTTCACTATCCAGAATAACCTTTATATTAAATGGTATTTCTTTACCATCGTTCTTTAAAAGGTCCATGGCGTTCAAAAGCATTACAATGGGCGATTTGTCATCTGAAGTGGACCTGCCGAACAACCGCCACTCATAATTGATGTCTTCATCCATTTCTTCAAAGGAAACGGTTTCAAATCCACTATCCTTTGGCGCCTTGAGCACTACTTGGTATGGATCGGGTTGGTCCCATTTTGATGGATCAACGGATTGCCCATCAAAATGCATATAAATAAGAACCGTTGGTTTGTTTGCGTTCATTGGCATTGCAGCAAAGAACAATGGGAGTCCTTCGGTATCCAAGACAGCAGTATTGAAACCGCGATCTCCGAACTTGCGCTTTAGCCACATAATGTTACGGTCAATATCCGCCGCATCCAGGGCATCATTGGGAATGGCAATAAATTCCCGGATTTCATTAATGGCATCTGCCACCTGGGATTTTACGGCAATATCATCTTGTGCGAAAATGGAAAAAGAGAGACAAAGAAATAGGAGGGATAGCGTTTTTTTCATGGAATGAATCATCTTGATTTTAAAAGCTGAAATTTAACGAATTTGACCCACAAAGCCACCAATATCTTCAACCCCGTTTGTAGTTAAATGTTTAATGAAAGCTGAACCGATAATAGCACCTTTTGCACTCTCCGTAGCTTGTTTAAAAGTATCGGCATTGCTTATGCCAAACCCTACGATTTGTGGGTTTTCCAGGTTCATGTTGGCAATACGCTCAAAATATTCGGATTGTTCCTTCCCAAAACCTTGTTTGGCTCCCGTTGTACTTGCCGAGCTTACCATGTAGATAAATCCTTCCGAAGCATCATCAATAGCTTTAATGCGCTCGTCGCTGGTTTGGGGAGTAATCAAGAAAACATTGATAAGCCCATGTTTTTGAAAGACAGTTTTGTATTCTTCCTTGTAGACATCCAAGGGCAGGTCTGGCAGAATGAGTCCATCTATACCAATTTCCTCACATTTGGCGCAAAATTCTTCAACCCCATACTGAAGCACGGGATTAAAATAACCCATCAAAATAAGTGGAATGGAAACTGTTCTACGAACATCCTTCAATTGTTCAAAGAGCAAATTGGTGTTCATCCCATTCTGAAGTGCGGCCGTGGAACTTTCTTGGATGGTGGGTCCATCTGCCAATGGGTCACTGAACGGCAATCCTATTTCAATAAGGTCCACACCGCTTTTTTCCAAATCTTGGATGATTTTTACGGTATCGTTCAAATTGGGATAACCTGCTGAGAAATATATGGAAAGGATTTTTTTGTCCTCCTGTAGTTTTTGTTTGATTCTGTTCATAAATCAATATTTGAGATGTGATACATGAGAATTGAGGCCGAGGCCTTAAATCTTATATCTAACATCTATAATTTAAAATAATCAATATAGTTCTGTAAATCTTTGTCACCACGCCCGGATAGGTTCACTACTACTACATCATCCGGATTAAATTTTCTGTCCTCAAAAATGGCCAGTGCATGGGATGACTCTATGGCCGGGATTATGCCTTCCATTTTGCAGAGCTCCAGCCCCGCTTTCATGGCGTCATCATCCGTAATGGAAATGAACTCTCCACGACCCGAAGCGAAAAGGTGGGCGTGCATTGGCCCAACGCCTGGATAGTCCAGTCCGGCCGAAATGGAATACGGCTCCGTTATTTGTCCGTCTTGTGTCTGCATCAACAAGGTTTTGCTGCCATGGATGATTCCAATTTTTCCCAAGGCAGATGTCGCTGCACTTTCTCCCGAATCAATTCCTTTGCCTGCGGCCTCAACAGCAATGATGCCTACTTCCGGAATATCCAAATAATGGTAATAGGCACCGGCTGCGTTGCTACCGCCTCCTACACAGGCAACCACATAATCGGGATTTTCCCTTCCTTCTTTTTCCTGTAGTTGCTGTTTTATTTCTTTCGAGATCACCGATTGAAAACGGGCCACCATATCAGGGTAGGGGTGGGGTCCTACTACAGAACCAATAATGTAATGCGTATCCACGGGGTTGTTGATCCAGTCACGGATGGCCTCGTTGGTTGCGTCTTTAAGTGTTTTACTGCCGGATTTTGCAGGTCTGACCTCTGCGCCCAACATTTTCATGCGGGCCACGTTGGGAGCTTGTCTGGCAATATCGATTTCACCCATGTATACCACGCATTGAATACCCATCAGGGCACAAACGGTAGCCGTTGCCACACCATGCTGACCGGCACCGGTCTCTGCAATGATTCGGTTCTTGCCCAGTTTTTTTGCCATAAGTATTTGTCCGATGGTGTTATTGACCTTGTGCGCTCCGGTATGGCACAGGTCTTCCCTTTTTAGGTAAATTTTAGTGTTGTATTTTTCCGATAGACGATTGGCAAAATAGAGTGGGGTGGGGCGGCCAACATAATCTTTCAGCAATTGATGGAACTCTTCCTTAAATGAAGGTTCTTCCATGATGCTGAGGTAGTTTTGCCGAAGTTCTTCACAATTGGGATAGAGCATCTCAGGAATAAATGCCCCCCCAAACTCGCCATAATAACCCCGTTCGTCTGCATGATAGCTCTTCATAGGTTTCTTTTTTAGTTGTGATCGCTCTCGAGCGATTCGATGAATATTTTTAAATCTTCGATATTTTTTAATCCAGGTGCTGCTTCGAACTTACTGTTCACATCAATGGCAAAACATTTTTTTGAAGCAGTGCTGTTTAAAAATTCTTTTAATTCTTGCAAATTCTCCAATCCAATCCCACCGCTTAAAAAATAGGGTTTGTTGGATGGATACTTTTCCAGGACAGACCAATCAAAGGTGTGGCCATTACCTCCGGGCAGTTTTCCTTTGGTGTCAAAAAGAAAGTAGTCGCAAACTTCTTCGTAGTCCTCCAAAATGGAAAAATCGAAATCATCTTTGATGGAGAATACTTTGATGATGTCTGGTTTTGTCATCTCGAGCGCAGTCGAGACCATATTCTCCTTGGATTCTTTCAGATTTATCGACGGCGCTCGAAATGACAGAAAGCCTTCTTTTAATTCTTTGCAATATGCTGCACTTTCCTTTCCATGGAGCTGTACGGCATTTAATTGATATTGCAGCGTTTTTTCTAGAACTTCTTCCAAAGATGCGTCCACAAAAACGCCGGTTTTTTTGATGGAATCGGACAATTTGGGCATGTCCCCCGAAAAATATCTGGAAGAGGGCTCCCAGAAAATAAAGCCCAAATAATCGGGTTGCAAGATCGCCACCTCTTCCGGGTTATGATTCATGCCGCAAATCTTTAGTTTCATTGTTCCAGTCTATTTATAAATTCCGCTGCGTGTTTGCCAGGGTTATCCGTTTTCATGAAATTTTCACCTATCAAAAAACCTTGGTAGCTAAACTCTTTTAAATCCCAAATTGCCTCAACAGTACTTATACCGCTTTCGGAAACCTTCACAAAATCATCCGGGATTTGTTGCGATAATGTCCGGCTGATATCCAGGTCTACCTCGAAAGATTTTAGGTTCCGGTTATTGACTCCCAACATATCGAGACTAGGCATCAATGATTTTTCCAGTTCCTCTTCATTGTGTACTTCCAAAAGCACGTCCAAGCCCAAGCCCTTGGCCAGTTCGGATAGTGTTTTTATTTCATCCCTTCTTAAAATTGCGGCTATCAACAAAATAACGTCTGCTCCGTATGCTTTGGCCTCTACGATTTGATATTCATCGATAACAAATTCCTTTCTTAAAATGGGCATATTGGTGGATGCCCTGGCCAGCAACAAGTCGTCCAGGGAGCCACCAAAATATTTACCATCAGTAAGTACGGACATGCCACAAGCACCGGCTTCTGCATATCCCTTGGCAACATCTTGCACGCTCAAATCATGGTTGATCACCGATTTGGACGGGGAACGCCTTTTGTGCTCGGCAATTATACCTGAGTTGCTTTTGCGCAATACTTCGGCAAGTGAAATGGAGGTGCGTTCCATCATTACGGAGGCTTCCAACTGAGACATGGTGATGAGCGTTTTTTTTAAGTCGACCTCAACACGCTTGTCTTCAACTATTTTATCTAGTATGTTCATTTCGTTTATGTCACTCCGCACTTGATACGGAATCTATTTTTTAATTTATACCGGATTCCTGCTTTCGCAGGAATGACATCCCTTTTAATGTTTACCCGTTACTTAATTCTTGTAATTTTTTTAGTGCGGCCAGCCCTTTGCCACTGAGCAATGACTCTTTTGCTTTTTCAAAACCCTCTTTTGGAGAGGTGCCCTCTACCGTGGCAATGGCAATTCCTGCATTGGCACAAACGACATTGTTCTGAGCTTCGGTACCTTTCCCTTGTAAAATATTCATGAATATCTGGGCGGATGCTGCTACGTCTTCTCCACCAACGATTTCTTGCTGTGAAACTTTTTCCACACCAAAATCAGCAGGGCTTAACATGGCTTCGGTATTATTGGATATGGTTTTGGTATCGCCGGTCAAAGAGATTTCATCATAGCCGTCCAAAGCATTTAAAATGGTAAATTTCTTATCGGTATTCTGATACAGATAGCCATACATTCTGGCCAACTCCAAATTGAATACCCCTACCATTTGGTTTTTTGGGAATGCGGGATTTACCATGGGACCCAACATATTGAAAAATGTCTTTACGGCCAACTCCCTTCGGATAGGTGCCACATTTTTCATTGCAGGATGGAACAAGGGTGCGTGCAGCACACAAATACCCGCTTCCTCAATGGTCTTTTTTAGAAAATCGGGATCATTACTGAATTTGATTCCCAAAAATTCCATGACGTTGCTACTTCCACATTTTGAGGATACGCCATAATTTCCATGTTTGGTCACATGGATTCCGGCTCCAGCGGTAACAAATGAGGCCAAAGTGGATATATTAAATGTATCCTTTCCATCGCCTCCGGTCCCGCAAAGGTCAATGGGGTCGTATTCGGCGAGGTCTACGGCCAAACATAGTTCCAAAAGTGCATCACGGAAACCCTCAAGCTCTTCAATCGTGACACTCCGCATCATGTAAACTGTTAAAAATGCGGCAATTTGTGAGTGGTTGTAATCTCCCTTGGCAACATTCACCAAAATCTGTTTGGCTTCATCCTTGGGGAGAATTTCGTGATTTATCAGTTTATTTAAAGTCTCTTTCATTTCTATTAGTATTTAGATGTGCGTAGTGAGAAATGAGATTTTACAATTTCTCAATACTACATTCCCTTATCTCGAATCTACCTACTTTCCAACCAATTTTTTAGCATTTGTTTACCTTCGGGAGTCAATACGGATTCCGGGTGGAACTGTACCGCCGTGACATCATGCTCCTTATGTCGAAGTGACATGATTTGACCATTCTCATCTACTGCCGTAGTTTCAAGAACATCGGGCAAATTCGGGTCCACTACCCAGGAATGATATCGGCCCACTTGAAGTGTTTTTGGCATATCTTTATAAATGGGGTCGTCCTTGGTCACGGTTATGGTAGTGTCCACCCCATGATAAACTTGGTCCAAGTTCACCAAAGTGCCCCCAAAAACCTCTCCGATGGCCTGTAGGCCCAAACACACCCCAAATATTTTTTTGGTTGGTGCGTACGTTTCTATGATTTCTTTTAAAAGTCCGGCTTCATCGGGAATTCCGGGGCCTGGGGAGAGTACAATGTGCTCAAACGGTTCAACCTCCTCCAAAGTGAGCTGGTCGTTCCGTTTTACGGTTACCTCGCAATCCAAATCTTCCAGATAGTGTACCAAATTGTAGGTAAAGCTATCGTAGTTGTCTATCATTAAAATCTTTCTTCCCATGGTTAGATTGTTTCGGCAATTTCCAGTGCTTTTTTCAATGCACCCAATTTATTGTAGGTTTCCTGTAGTTCGTCTTCTGGGTTGGATGCTGCCACTAGACCGGCCCCTGCTTGATAGTATAGTTCATGATTCTTGCTCAGGAACGTACGGATCATGATAGCGTGGTTAAAATTGCCTTCAAAATCCATAAACCCGATGGCGCCGCCATAATAGGAACGACTTGTTTTTTCATATTTTTCAATCAGCTGCATGGCCATATGCTTGGGGGCACCGCTCAAAGTTCCTGCGGGGAAGGTATCGGCGACCACTTTCATGGTAGTGCTGTCCTTCTTCTTTTGTCCCGTTACCTTGGACACCAAGTGAATCACGTGCGAGAAATACTGTACCTCTCTATATGTTTCCACGTTTACGGTGTTGCCGTTTCGGCTTAGATCGTTTCGTGCAAGATCCACGAGCATTACGTGTTCGCTGTTCTCTTTTTCGTCCTGTGCCAGTTTTTTGGCGAGGTCGGCATCTTTTTCATCATTTCCGGTGCGTTTGTAGGTTCCGGCAATGGGATGAATCTCTGCTTTGCCTTCTTTTACAATCAATTGTGCTTCTGGTGAGCTTCCGAATATTTTAAAATTACCGTAGTCAAAATAGAATAGGTAAGGGGAAGGGTTGATAGAGCGAAGTGCCCTATACACGTTGAACTCGTCTCCCTTAAACTTTTGTTTGAACCTTCTGGAAAGTACCAATTGAAACACATCGCCCCGTTGACAATGTTTTTTGGCCAGTTCTACCTGTTCTTTGTAATCCTCATCTTTTAGATTGGATTCGGCATCACCTTCTTTATTGAAATTGTAAGATGAGAAGTTACGTACATTAAAGAGTTGCTCGATTTCCTCCACATTGCTTTCACAATCATAACAGTGGGCAAATAGGTAAGCCTCATTCTTAAAGTGATTGATGGCAATGATGTTCTGATACACGGCATAATAAATATCGGGGATTTCCACAGAGTTTTCTTTCTTGGAAATTTTGACATCCTCAAAATAACGGACGGCATCATAGGCCATATACCCGAACAGACCACTGTAGATGAATTTGAAACCGTTCTGGGTAGTCTTGAATTGCTTGCTGAAGTTGTGAACGACCTCGGTAACATCAATGTCACCATTGATTGGAGTGACTTTTTGTGAGCCGTCCGGAAAGTTTTCCGTAATGGTCTCATTGATGACCTCAATGGAAGCTATGGGATTGCAGCAGATGTACGAAAAACTGTTGTCGTTGGCATGGTAATCGCTACTTTCCAATAGGATACTGTTAGGGAACTTGTCCCTGATCTTCAGGTAAACGCTCACGGGAGTAATGGTATCCGCGAGAATTTTTTTGTAATGCGTGGTTAGGGTATAACTCATTTGGTACTTATATAAATTAAAAAAGGCCTGTCGTGATGACAAGCCTCTTGTATTGTTAAAATGGGGACTTAGCTCACGACGTTTTTCGTAAGTTCATCCACCACCAGTTATTTGCTGTTCTGTTATTCATTGCACCAAATATAGGGAGGAATTTTTAACGGGACAACAATGTTTTGTGTAAAATAAAAAATCCCGCCCTAGAAATATCTTGGGCGGGATTTTCACACACTAAACAGGAGTTGATTACATCTGTAGATCAACTACCAAATCAAACTCATCATAGATCAATTTGTCCTTGGCCGTACCAATGATTCCTGATCCGTATTTTACATCGTATTTGGTTCTGTCCACTTTTAAAGAAGCAGTTGCTTTATCTCCATACACGGAAACTTCAAAAGTAACAGGCTCTGTAGTTCCTTTTATGGTAAGGTTACCGGTTACGTCGTAAGAATTCTT
The DNA here is from genome assembly GCA_963677115.1 of uncultured Allomuricauda sp. GTDB lineage: Bacteria > Bacteroidota > Bacteroidia > Flavobacteriales > Flavobacteriaceae > Flagellimonas. Next base: position 416,536 of record OY781874.1, on the reverse strand, counting down.
TCCGGTTGATTCCACTTTGGTGAAAACCAATTTGGCTGTTGGGTGATTGGCAGTGCCAAAAAAGTCATCGGACTTCAAGTGTCCATCCAGTTGACCTTTATAATCCCCTTCCAAGTCGGTAGTGCTGATACTTGTCATATCCACAACAAACTCACCGCCTACCAATTTTTCACCGTCAAACTCCAAGGCACCGGATTTAAGGCTAATGGTACCTTCGTGAGAACCACCAACTTTGTACCCTTTCCAGGTAACAGTACTTTCAGCAGTTTTTACTTCTTTGGTTTCTTTGATGGGGTTTGCGTTGACCGAGCTTCCAAATACTGTGGCCAATGTTAAACTTAGGATTGTCTTTTTCATGATTGTTTTAATTTCTGTTTTAAATTGTTTAAGGTTCAATGTTTATATAAGCGTAAATAATTCTTCTTTGGATTTTCTTACTTTGGGCAGATGCTGGGTTACATCTTCTTCGGAACGGTAACCTATTGGCAACACCACGGTCGCATTCAGATTTTTATCGTTCAAGCCCAATATTTCGTTGTATTTGTCAGCTTCGAATCCTTCCATGGGACAGGTGTCTATTTTAAGCTCGGCAGCGGCCTGCATCAAATTTCCAAAGGCGATATAGGCCTGTCTGGCTGTCCAATTGCTTTTTTCCTCGGTCATAAGTTCCATTAGTTTGGACTTCATAAGATCGGCATAGCCTTTTAGGCCTTCCAATGGAATGCTTCTGGTCTCACTCATATTGGTCAGATAATCATCGACCAATTCTTCACCAAAATCCGTAGCATTCGCAAACACGATAAGGTGGGATGCATCCGTAATCTGTGACTGATTCCAAGATGCAGGTTTTAATCTCTCTTTGACCTCTTGGTCGGTGATCACAAATACATGGTAAGGCTGCAGTCCGTATGAAGAAGCACTTAATCGAGTGGCTTCCATAAGGGTTTCCAAATCCTGGTCGGACACTTTTTTGGAAGCGTCAAATTTTTTGGTGGCGTAACGCCAGGTTCTATGTTCTAAAACGGTGTTCATTATATTTAAAATTTATTCAATAGTTGATTTAATTGTTCCATTTCTCTTTTGTCGAAGTTCTTAAGAATGGTGTCATGTGCCTTTTCAAGAGCCTTGTCCATTTGCTCCAAGGCATCCAGTCCGTGTTCGGTGATCAAAATTTCCACTTTTCTCCGGTTAGATGGGCAAACACAACGGCTAACATGTCCCTTGGCAATAAGTTTGTCCACCAAACGGGTAGTGTTGCTCATTTTGGTAACCATTCTTTCGTTGATTGTGGAGAGGTTGGCAGGTTTCCCTTGTTGGCCCCTCAAAATCCGTAGCACATTAAATTGTTGCATAGAAACTTCAAAAGGCTTTAGTGCGCCTGTCATGATCTCATTGATTTTGTTATGAACCAATTCCAAGTGAATGACCGTTCTGGGTTCCAAGGGAATCTTTTTTGAGGTTTTTATAATTTCTTCAACATTCATGTACAAACAATATTTGTATATACAAATGTATGTTTATTTCTTGTGCTGTTCCAAATTTTTGATAGATAAATTTTTGTTAAAGACCGGAATGTCTAATCATGAGTGCGTATTTTTAAAATGTAAAAATCAGATAATGAACAAGTTATTGTTAATGCTATTGGCAGTGTCAATTTTTTTGGGTTGTGCCGAAAAGAAGAGGGAAGGTGATGGAGAAACCGAGATGGCTGACAACGAAATGCTTACGAAGGCAGACAGTCGAAAGAATGATGTCGCGTTTCCCATTTACGACTTTGAGGACTTTGAGCCTATGCTTTACAAGGATGACGGCAAAACCTACATAGTGAACTTTTGGGCCACTTGGTGCAAACCTTGTCTTGAAGAGATGCCTCACTTTGAAAGAATATATTCGGAGTATAAGGGGAAAGGAGTGGAAGTGGTCTTGGTGAGCTTGGACATGCCCAACATGTGGAAAAGTCGTTTGGAACCCTATGTGGAGAAAAATGAAATACAATCCAAGGTGGTGATATTGGACGATCCCAAACAGAACGACTGGATTCCCAAAGTTTCAGAGGGGTGGGGTGGAGGTATTCCCGCTACCTTAATATATAATAAGGAAAAGCGAACTTTTTACGAGCGTGGTTTCACGTACGAAGAACTGACCAAGGAGTTGAACAGGTTCATAAACTGATCAGCTATGAAAAAAAATAAGGTTTTAGGGTGGTCAGCATTGCTTTTAATTTTTTTGGCATCTTTTGTTGTGGGATTCAAAGTGGCTGCCGATTTCTCCTTAAAGAATGTAGAGGAACATGGTTTCGCTATCGGACTTTGCAAGTGCTAAAGGTTTTCTGGTGATCTTTACCTCCAATACCTGTCCTTACTCCCAAGCATATGAGGATAGGATAATTGCATTGGACAAAAAGTACAAGCCCCTAGGTTTACCCGTAATTGCTGTTAACCCGAGTAATCCAAGTGTAAAACCGAGCGATAGTTTCGCCAAAATGAGCGAACGTGCGAAATAAAAAGGTTTCACGTTTCCGTATTGGTTCGATGAGGGCAAAAGGTAACCCCTCGGTACAGGGCAACCCGTACACCCCATGTCTTTCTTTTGGAAAAAACAGCATCAGGAAATATGGTAAAATATATAGGAGCTATCGACGATAATTATCAAGATGCCTCGCAAGTAGATGAAACTTTTGTGGAAAATGTGGTTGTGGCGATGTTGGCATAAAATGAAATCAATCCTAAACAACAAAGGCCATTGGATGTGCCATAAAAATAGAGGGCATTTAAAATAAAGTAAATGGAAATCCGAAGTAATGCTTCGGATTTTTATTTTTGTAACAATACTAAATAGAAAATAATGTCAGATCTATCACAAGAAGAATGGGCGGAACAGTTGGAAAATGATAACAACGCCTTTATTTTGGATGTACGCACGCCAGAAGAAATTGAAGAAGGATATATTCCTGGATCAACGAACATCGATATTTATTTGGGACAAGAATTTGTCGATGAATTGGAAAAGTTGGACAAGTCCAAAAACTATTATGTTTATTGTAGATCGGGAAACCGTAGCGGTCAGGCCTGTGCCATAATGAACAGTTTGGGGTTTGAAAATGCTTATAACCTGGAAGGCGGCTTTATGAACTGGGAGGGCGATGTAGAAGAGTAGTCCTCCATTTATCCCAAATCAATGCGAGAAGACCTACTTTATTTTATCTGGAAGCACAACAAGCTTCCGGCAGAAAACCTATATACGGGCAATCGGGAGCCTATTTTGATTATGGCCCCGGGTACTCAAAACAGGTTGGCTGGCCCTGATTTTTTCAATGCCAAGATTGAAATCGGCGGACAGTTGTGGGCGGGCAATGTGGAGATGCACCTCAAATCTTCCGATTGGTATGTGCACCATCACGAAACTGATGAAAATTATAACAATGTCATCCTCCATGTAGTCTGGGAGGATGACATTGCCATTTTTAGGAACGATGGTTCCCCAATTCCCACCTTGGAAGTTAAACGGTATGTGTCCCAAAAGCTGTTGGAGGGCTATCAAAACTTAATGGACGGTTCCCGCATAAATTTCATCAACTGCGAGAAGGATTTTAAGGATGTGGATCCCTTTTTGGTGGAAAACTGGTTGCACCGCCTGTACATTGAACGGCTGGAACATAAATCCAAATTGATCTTTGAACTTTTACAGGCTTCCAAAAATGATTGGGAGGCGGTATTGTTTATGCTCTTGGTGAAAAATTTCGGTTCCAAGGTCAATGGAACTTATTTTTTGGATAGGAGTCGCCAATTGGATTTCTCAATTATCAGAAAAGCGATTAATGAGCCTTTGCAGTTGGAAGCTCTACTTTTTGGTCATTTTGGACTGTTGAACTTGGAGGAATGTTCGGATTCCTATTACGTACAACTTCAAAAAGAATATGATTACCTGGTACGCAAATTTGATTTGAACGAACCTTCATCAAAACCTGATTTTTTTGGATTGCGCCCTATGAATTTTCCAACCATCCGAGTTTCCCAGTTGGTCAATTTATACAAGGAAAATCATAATCTTTTTTCAAAAGTGATAGCATTGCATTCGTTGGGAACTATCCATCAAACCTTTGAAGTTTTTGCAGGACCGTATTGGGAAGACCATTATACGTTTGGAAAAATCTCTAAAAAGAGAACAAAAAAGCTGTCAAAAAAATTTATAGACCTGGTCATCATCAATACGTTGGTGCCCCTAAAATTTTGCTATGCAAAGCATACGGGGAGGGATTGGAACGAAGAACTGATTTCGTTGATATCCGAATTGGGAAAGGAGGACAATTCCATCATCAAAAATTTCGATGATGTGGGGTCAAAAACCCAAAATGCTTTGGAGAGTCAGGCCAAATTGGAACTGTACACGAATTACTGTACCAAAAATAAATGCATGCAATGTGCCATCGGTACGCAATTATTGAATAGAAATACATAATTTTGGTTATGTCTTTGTTTTATAATACCCTTTATTACTTTCAAAAAAGAGGATTTGAGGTTTGTGGCCGAATCGCAGAGCGTTTGGGCATACGGGCGCGGGTAGTGCGTACCAGTTTTATTTACTTAACCTTTGTTACATTAGGTTTTGGATTTGCGCTATACCTATTTATAGCCTTCTGGCTCCGGATTAAAGACTTGATCTATACCAAAAGAACATCCGTATTTGATTTGTAGACATGATTAGACTGATGCGTTCCAAAATAGTATTGGCCCTATCTTTAATGTTAGTGGTGCTGCTGTTCGGAGTGATCGGTTATAAAATGTTGTCCGATTTTACTTGGGTGGAGGCCATTTATATGACCATCATCACCGTGACCACGGTCGGTTTTTCGGAGGTGAGGCCATTGGATGCCAATGCAAAGATTTTTACCGTATTTTTAATTGTTACCAGTGTTTTTATTTTCGGTTTTGCTATATCGGTGGTGACCGAGTACATTTTGGGAAGAAACTCATTGGAGCTGCTAAAAAAGAAAAGAGTGAAGAAACAGATAGATGAGCTAACGAGCCATGTTGTGGTCTGTGGTTTTGGTAGGAACGGCATGCAGGCTGCCGAAAAGTTGATAGCGTACAACAAACCTTTTGTCGTTATTGAAAAGGACAAAGAGATTATTGAACGCCATGAGGAAGAGATTCTGTTTGTAGAGGGCGACGCCAATGAGGATGATGTGTTGATGCAAGCCGGAATAGATCGGGCGCAATATTTAATTACTGCGGTTCCCGACGACGCGGCCAACTTATTTATAGTGCTTTCTGCACGTCAGCTTAATAAAAAACTATTTATTATAAGCAGGGCTTCCCAAGTAACTTCAGTGAAAAAATTGGAATTCGCCGGAGCCAATAAGGTAATCATGCCCGATAAGATAGGAGGGGACCATATGGCTTCCTTGGTGGTGATGCCGGATCTGATTACATTTTTAGACCAACTTTCTATAGAAGGCGAGCATACTACCAACTTGGAGGAGGTCAGTATAGAGGATTTTACCAATCAGATGGATTGCCATTCCCTCCGGGATTTGGACTTAAGAAGAAAAACGGGCTGTACCATAATAGGTTATATTGATCCCAATGGAACCTATGTTATCAACCCTGAAGCCGACTTGGTATTGCAGCCAAAAAGTAAGGTGATAGTGTTGGGGAGACCTGAGCAAATACAGAAATTAAATCAAATGTTTCAGATTGGTTAGTTAAAAAAACTTAAAATTTGATAGCGTTGATTTTTTTTTGGATATTGTTGCCTTTATCATACCAAAAACTAACTAATCTCAATATATGAAGTATTTTCTTTTTCTATTGTCTTTTTGTGCATTGACCACTGGTTTTTCACAGGAATTGACCGTAGTGGGCAAAACCTACAATGTCTCCGATAATATTAACGATGGTGCCGTAGAGCTTGAAGTTGATGGAGGCACGGAGCCTTACACCTACAAGTGGAGCAATCAGGAAACCCCGCTTACCTCCAAATCCGCACATGGGCTGGTCGAAGGTATTCCTTATAGTGTTACCGTAACCGATGCGGCAGGTAATTCCGTTACCAAAGAGTTTAAGGTAGAGACAGAAGGAATAACAGAAGTTTTCAATGGAACCATGACCCCGGCAGTAAGTGCTCTGGGGTCTGTTCTTTTTTGGGACCCTTTTGCGGCCATAGGAATCTATGATCCGGTTGCCTATGCCGACGTAAAATTGATTGGTATTCCAGATTGGAGCAATGCGACCCAGGATAAGTTCATTTTAAAGCAGTGGCTCAAGGGTGATGATGCCAGCGTTGGCGCGGGTGAGGATATTGCCATTATTACCAGTGATAAACGAGGGGACATTACAATTAAATCCTCTGCGAAAGGTAAATTGCAGCACAGGGTCAAAGAAGGAAATGTAATTTATAACTCCGAAAACCAAGAACACGTAATCGAGCAGGGAGCTCATTATTTTGCAGAAGTGGAGTACGATGAGCCCATTGCAATGATCCATCCAAATGGAGACCCCATAATTAAAGGTATACCATTTATTGTAATCTGGTTGGTATTGGGAGCACTGTTCTTTACCATTAGAATGGGATTCATCAACATTCGTGGATTTAGACATTCCATTGACTTGGCCAAAGGAAAATACGATGATCCCGAAGCTCCTGGGCAGGTAACCCACTTTCAGGCATTGGCCACTGCAGTTTCCGGTACGGTTGGTCTTGGAAATATAGCAGGTGTTGCCGTAGCAGTATCGTTAGGAGGTGCCGGGGCAACTTTTTGGATGATTGTTTGTGGTCTGTTGGGTATGTCCTCCAAATTTGTAGAGTGTACTCTTGGTGTAAAATATCGTGATATTCTTCCTGATGGACGTGTATTTGGTGGTCCTATGAATTACCTCCGTTATGGTCTTGAAAAAAGAAATCTGAAAGGTTTTGGTAAAGTGTTGGCAGGTGTTTTTGCCGTGCTTGCCGTAGGAGCCTCGTTCGGAGGTGGAAATATGTTCCAAGCAAACCAGTCCTTTGAGCAGTTGGCGGGACAGTTTCCTGTTTTGGCGGGCAATGGTTTCTGGTTTGGTGTAGTTACAGCAATTTTGGTTGGTGTGGTCATCATTGGAGGTATAAGCAGTATTGCCAAGGTGACCGGTAAGATCGTACCGATTATGGCATCCATATACATTGTGGCGGCCTTGGCGGTCATTATAATGAACATACAAAATATCGGTCCGGCATTTTCTGCCATTGTTGATGGTGCATTTAGCCCTTCAGCATTAAAAGGGGGCATACTCGGTGTTTTGATCATTGGATTCCAACGGGCCGCCTTCTCCAACGAAGCAGGTGTGGGTTCTGCTGCCATCGCGCACAGTGCAGCGAAAACCAATCACCCGCCATCCGAAGGTTTTGTTGCCTTGTTGGAACCTTTTATTGATACGGTAGTGGTGTGTACCCTTACCGCTTTGGTGTTGATCTTTACAGGAATGCACGAAGTGGAGGGAATGGCGGGTGCCCAGTTGACTTCTGATGCTTTTGGTAGCCAGATATCTTGGTTCCCTTATATTTTGGCGTTGGCAGTATTCCTTTTTGCCTTCTCAACCATGATTTCGTGGTCTTATTACGGCATGAGGGCCTGGACGTATCTTTTCGGAAAGAGCAAGCGTTCGGAAATGATCTATAAAATGTTGTTTTTGGTATTCGTAGTGGTAGGTGCTTCCGTTAGTTTGGGAGCTGTACTGGACTTTTCGGATATGATGATCTTGGCCATGTCCTTCCCGAACATCATTGGACTATATATAATGTCTGGTGAGGTGCGTAAAGATTTGGATGGATACTTGGCAAAATTGAAAGCAGGACAGCTATTTAAAAAGTTGAAGAGCTAAAAGCTTATCTATAATATGAAAAAACAATCCCACTTCAGGTTCAACAAACAAGAACGAAGTGGGATTTTCTTTTTGTTGTTGATAGTGTTCCTGCTTCAGTGCGGGTACTATTATGTGAAGGCAAATCCGTCCAATTTAAAAAGTGATTTTGCCCTGAATGCTTTAGATCAAGAAAAGATTGATAGTCTCAAAAATCATCAGCTTGAAACGTCACAAAAAATATATCCCTTCAATCCAAACTATATAACCGATTACAAAGGGTATGTGCTGGGATTGTCCCCAGCTGAATTGGATAGGTTATTTTCTTTTAGGGAGCAAGGAAAGTTCGTGAATTCGGCCAAGGAGTTCCAAAAGGTGACCCAAGTATCCGATTCTTTATTGAATGAAGTTTCACCTTATTTTAAATTTCCTGAATGGGCCGGAAAAAGTCAAACGGTAAAGAAGGCAACTTCGAAGCCTGCGACCGAAACCAATATCAAAGACTTGAATGCTGCGACCGCAGAAGAATTGAGGCAAGTATTTGGTATTGGGGCAACTTTGTCCGAAAGGATCATAAAGTTCAGGGACAGGCTGGGCGGCTTTTTGATGAACGAACAACTATATGACGTTTACGGGCTGGAGCCCGGGGTGGTGAAAAAAGCGCTGAGCAAGTTTCAAGTACTGGAAGCGCCCACGGTAGCCAAAATCAATGTGAATACGGCCGATGCAAAAGAGCTGTCGCGATTGGTCTACATAAAAAGTTCATTGGCATCCAACATTGTGGAATATAGAGATAAAAATGGTTTATTTGCATCTTTACAGGAGTTGACCCGAGTGGACGGATTCCCTACAGAGAAGCTAGATAGAATAGCTTTATATTTGTCTTTATAAAATAGGTGCTATGAACGATATGTACTTCACGGAAGAGCATAACTTATTCCGCGAAAGTTTGAAGGATTTTTTACAGAAAGAAGTTGTTCCCCATATTGAGGAATGGGAAGAATCCGGTAAAATAGATAAAGCTATTTGGCCCAAGTTCGGGGAGATGGGCTTTTTTGGCCTAATGACCCCCGAAGCATATTCCGGTCTAGGTCTGGACCTTTTTTATACCGTAGTTTTTCTGGAAGAATTGCAAAAGATCAATTCAGGAGGTTTTGCAGCGGCCATGTGGGCGCACCAGTACCTTGCGATGACCTATTTGAACAAATTGGCCGACGATGAACAGAAAAAAGCCTATTTGGAACCCAGTGTGCTCGGCAACAAGATTGGTTGTTTGGGCGTATCGGAACCTTTCGGAGGAAGTGATGTTGCAGCTATGCGAACTACCGCTGAAAAAAAAGGGGATGTGTACATTGTTAACGGTTCCAAGACTTTTATTACCAATGGGGTATACGGGGACTATATTATACTGGCGGCTAAAACCGATAAGGATGCCGGGCATAAGGGTATCAGTATGTTTATTATGGATAGGCATGCAAAGGGTGTCTCTGCCAGTAAGTTGAACAAATTGGGTTGGCGTGCTTCCGATACGGCGGAGTTGGCTTTTGACAATGTTGAGGTTCCTGCGTCCAATTTATTGGGTGTAGAGAACGAGGGCTTTGGTTATATTATGGAGGCCTTTGCCTTAGAGCGTTTGGTCATGGGTATAAATGCACACGCGAGGGCAGAGTATGCCTTGGAGTATGCCTTGCAATATATGTCCGAGCGAGAGGCGTTCGGTAGAAGCATTGACCAATTTCAGGCATTGCGCCACCGATTGGTGGACCTGTATTCGGATATGTTGGTTTGCAAGCAGTTCAATTATGCTACGGTAGCCCAAATGGAAAAAGGAGTCTATGTGGTGAAAGAAGCAACAATTTCCAAATTAAAATCCACAAAAATGGCCGATGAGGTCATTTATAACTGTCTGCAATTTTTGGGCGGTTATGGATATATAGAGGATTATCCGATGGCCCGCTTGAGCCGAGATAGTAGATTGGGCCCCATTGGTGGAGGTACTTCGGAGATTTTAAAAGAAATTTTGGCAAAGATTATAGTGGATAAGAAAGAGTATAAAAAGCGGTCGTAATAGCGTTTCGTCAAAAAAATAAAATATTTCTTTACCCATTAAATATCATTTGTATATTTGCAGACCAAAATTTTAAAGAAAGGAGGTTGTAGCCCATGTTAATTATACCAGTAAAAGAAGGAGAAAACATCGATAGAGCTTTGAAGCGTTTCAAACGTAAGTTCGACAGAACCGGTACCATGCGTCAGTTAAGAACAAGACAGCAGTTTACCAAGCCTTCTGTAGAGCGTAGAGCGCAAATACAAAAAGCACAGTACATTCAAGGTCTTAGGGACCAAGAAGAAGTATAGGGCTATCGCTTTTGCAAAATATATGAATCCCGTTCCAATATTGGAACGGGATTTTTCGTTTTATATTCGGGGCCAGCTTAAATTGCTACCTTTGATTTATGTCCGTATCCGCTTTTATATCCTATTTAAGGTTGGAGAAAAATTATTCCCACCATACCATAAAAGCATATCAAAAGGATATTGAAGCCTTTGCCCAATTCTGCATGGAGCATCATGGGGAGGAGGATATTATGGGAATCTCGTATCCTTTGGTCAGAAACTGGATAGTTGATCTCTCCGATCACGGGGTATCCAATAGGACCATCAACAGAAAAATATCATCACTGCAGGCCTATTACAAATTTTTATTGAAGGTGGGTGATGTTTCCGTTTCTCCTTTAGTGAAGCACAGGGCGCTCAAAACAAGTAAAAAGGTTGAAGTGCCTTTTTCTGAGAAAGAAATGGAGGTGATCCTATCTGAAATACCTTTTGCCGATGATTTTGAGGGCGAAAGGGACAAACTCATTATAGAATTATTGTATGCCACAGGAATGCGTAGGACAGAACTTGTCAACCTGAAAATCAGGGATGTTAATTTTTCAACACAAGTCATAAAAGTGTTGGGCAAACGGAACAAAGAGCGCATTATTCCCATATTGCCCTCAACCATAGCGCAGATCAAAAACTATTTGGCCAAGCGTTCAGAGCTTGAAAAGGAGGTGGATTCTTCTTTCCTAATATTAACAAAAGAAGGTCTTAAAATTTATGAAACACTTGTTTATCGAACCATAAATAAGTATTTTAGTTTAGTGTCCCCCAAGGTGAAAAAGAGCCCTCACATATTAAGGCACACCTTTGCAACACACTTGCTGAACAGGGGCGCGGATTTAAATTCCGTAAAGGAATTACTGGGTCATTCCAGTTTGGCATCAACACAAGTGTATACGCACAACAGTATTGCCGAACTGAAAAAAGTACATCAAAAGGCCCATCCAAGAAACAAGAAGTAGAATTCTTGTATTGTTTAATATCACTGTCCTGGACAGTACTAAAAACTTCGTCTTATGAAAGTAAACGCACAATCGGTAAATTTTACAGCTGATGGTAAACTCATCGACTTTGTCCAAAAAAGAATGGATAAATTGGAATTATTCTATGACAAGGTCATCGAATCGGATGTTTATTTGAAAGTGGAAAACACAAGTGCAAAAGAAAATAAGATCGTGGAAATCATGGTGTTCGTCCCTCGTGACAAAATCATGGTGAAAAAACAATGTAAGTCTTTTGAAGAGGCCGTGGATTCGGCCTGTAGTTCTTTGGAAAGGCAGTTGGTTAAAAAGAAAGAAAAGTTAAGAGCGAATGCTTGATGAAAATTTTTCAATTTTTATTTTGAATTAAAATATAAATATATACATTTGCAGTCCGTTAGAAATAGCGGGCTTTTTTAGTGAGAAAAAAGCGGTGAAATGCCGATATAGCTCAGCTGGCTAGAGCAGCTGATTTGTAATCAGCAGGTCGTGGGTTCGAGTCCCTCTATCGGCTCGTAAATTACTGAAAATAAGGCGGGGGGATACTCAAGCGGCCAACGAGGACAGACTGTAAATCTGTTGGTTTTTACCTTCGCAGGTTCGAATCCTGCTCCCCCCACAAAGATTGTTCGTCGGAACAATCGGGATGGAAGGTTTTTTGAAATACTGGAATCTTTGGATGAAAATCCAGAAAAAATGCGGGAGTAGCTCAGTTGGTAGAGCGTCAGCCTTCCAAGCTGAATGTCGCCGGTTCGAACCCGGTCTCCCGCTCCATATAAACTTGAATCTTTTAGATGCAAGTGGATAAAGGTTGAAGTTTTAACGAGCTAAGCTTGTAACTTTAAACTCTAAACCTGATAACCCATAGGCCGGTGTAGCTCAGGGGTAGAGCGTTTCCTTGGTAAGGAAGAGGTCACGGGTTCAATTCCCGTCATTGGCTCAAAACGATTTGTACACTAATATAAACTAAGATTAAAATTATTTTAAAATGGCAAAGGAAACTTTTGATCGTTCCAAACCCCACTTAAATATTGGTACCATTGGACACGTGGATCACGGTAAAACAACATTGACTGCTGCTATTACCACTGTATTGGCGAACGCTGGTTTGTCCGAGCTTAGAAGCTTTGACTCCATCGATAACGCTCCTGAAGAAAAAGAAAGAGGTATTACTATCAACACTTCGCATGTTGAGTACCAAACTGCTAACCGTCACTACGCTCACGTTGACTGTCCTGGTCACGCGGATTACGTAAAGAACATGGTTACAGGTGCTGCTCAGATGGACGGTGCTATTTTGGTGGTTGCTGCAACTGATGGTCCTATGCCACAGACTCGTGAGCACATTCTTTTGGGTCGTCAGGTAGGTATTCCACGTATCGTTGTTTTCTTGAACAAAGTTGACATGGTGGACGATGAGGAGCTATTGGAGCTTGTTGAGATGGAAGTAAGGGAATTGCTTTCTTTCTATGAGTACGATGGTGACAACGGACCTGTAATCTCTGGTTCTGCACTTGGTGCTTTGAACGGTGAGCAAAAATGGGTTGATACTGTGATGGAATTGATGGAGGCTGTAGATAGCTGGATCGAGGAGCCAACACGTGAGGTTGATAAGGATTTCCTTATGCCAATCGAAGATGTATTCACTATTACTGGTCGTGGTACCGTAGCTACTGGTCGTATCGAAACAGGTGTTGCCAACACTGGTGACGCTGTAGATATCATTGGTATGGGTGCTGAGAAATTGTCTTCTACCATTACTGGTGTTGAGATGTTCCGTAAGATTTTGGATAGAGGTGAAGCTGGTGATAACGTTGGTCTTCTTTTGAGAGGTATCGAGAAATCTGATATCAAAAGAGGTATGGTTATCTGTAAGCCAGGTTCTGTTACGCCGCACGCTAAATTCAAAGCTGAGGTGTATATCTTGAAAAAGGAAGAAGGTGGACGTCACACTCCATTCCACAACAACTACCGTCCACAGTTCTACGTTCGTACAACTGACGTTACAGGTAACATTAACCTTCCTGATGGTGTTGAGATGGTAATGCCAGGTGATAACTTGACAATTACTGTGGATTTGATTCAGCCAATCGCATTGAGCGTAGGTCTGCGTTTTGCTATCCGTGAGGGTGGTAGAACTGTAGGTGCCGGTCAGGTTACTGAGATTCTAGATTAAATTCATATTTAATATAAGATTGCACTCAAGGGTGTTCCGATTTACTCGGGATACCTTTCAGTGTAATTATAAACGGGTGTAGCTCAGTTGGCAGAGCACTGGTCTCCAAAACCAGGTGTCGGGAGTTCGAGTCTCTCCTCCCGTGCAAGCAAAATATTTTAAATTATGGTCACTTACATAAAGGAATCATTAGAAGAGCTTAAGAACAATGTTACATGGTTGGAAAGAAGTAAAGCTTCCAATTTGATGGTTATTGTGGCGGTTTTTTCCATTTTATTTGCTTTGGCGACATGGGGAGTGGATTCCTTGTTCAGTAAACTGATTACATTGTATTTTGAAAAATTAATAGGATAAAGGTCGGTCGATATGTCTGAGGTTCTGGAGAAAAAGTGGTATGTAGTTAGGGCGGTCAGTGGTCAAGAGAACAAGATCAAGGGCTATATTGAAAGCGAGGTGGAGCGCGCCGGATTTGGTGACTACCTTGAGGAAGTTCTGGTACCTACCGAAAAAGTTGTTCAGATCAGAAACGGAAAGAAAATCAACAAAGAGCGAGTTTACTTTCCTGGATATATCATGATCAAGGCCAATCTTGGAGGTGAAATGGTTCACATCATCCGTTCCATAACCAATGTTATCGGTTTCTTGGGTGAGGTAAAAGGGGGTGACCCGGTTCCGTTGAGAAAATCGGAAGTTAACCGTATGCTTGGTAAAGTAGATGAGTTGGCGGTGAATACGGATAATGTTTCCATCCCATTTGTGTTGGGTGAGACTGTAAAGGTAATTGATGGACCTTTCAATGGCTTCAATGGAACTGTTGAAAAAATCAATGAAGAAAAGCGTAAGCTAGAGGTAATGGTGAAGATTTTCGGAAGAAAAACTCCATTGGAGCTCAGCTATATGCAAGTTGAAAAAGTATAACAAGAGCTGTTACATATATAAAGCTGTGTTGCTTCCAATTGACACACTTTGAATTTAATTAGAAACAATGGCAAAAGAAGTAGATAAGGTAGTTAAATTACAAGTTAGGGGAGGTGCTGCGAACCCATCGCCACCGGTTGGACCCGCCTTAGGTGCTGCTGGTGTTAACATCATGGAGTTCTGTAAGCAGTTTAATGCTCGTACGCAGGACAAACAAGGCAAGGTTTTGCCTGTTGTTATCACCGTTTACAAGGACAAATCTTTCGAGTTTGTTGTAAAAACACCACCTGCGGCAGTTCAATTGATGGAAGTGGCTAAGATTAAAAAAGGATCTGGCGAACCTAACAGGGTTAAGAATGGTTCAGTAACCTGGGATCAAGTAAAAGCAATCGCCGAAGATAAAATGGTGGATTTGAATGCTTTTACCGTGGAGTCTGCAATGAGTATGGTTGCGGGTACTGCAAGATCTATGGGTCTGAAAATAGCAGGACAAAGACCTTTTTAAAATCTGAAAGCAATTAAGAAATGGCAAGATTGACTAAAAAGCAAAAAGAGGCCCAGGCCAAGATAGACAAGAACAAACTCTATTCTTTGGAAGAGGCGTCAGCTTTAGTAAAAGAAATAACCAATGTAAAATTTGACGCTTCCATAGATTTGGCGGTTCGCTTGGGCGTAGATCCAAGAAAAGCCAATCAAATGGTGCGTGGCGTTGTAACCCTTCCTCATGGAACAGGGAAAGACGTTAAAGTTTTGGCATTGGTGACTCCAGACAAAGAAGCCGAAGCTAAAGAAGCGGGTGCTGACTTTGTAGGATTGGACGAATATTTGGATAAGATCAAAAATGGTTGGACAGATGTTGATGTTATCATCACCATGCCAAGCGTTATGGGTAAACTTGGTCCGTTGGGACGAGTTTTGGGGCCGAGAGGTTTGATGCCCAATCCAAAGACCGGAACAGTGACTATGGACGTGGCAAAGGCCGTTTCCGATGTTAAGGCCGGTAAAATAGACTTTAAAGTGGATAAAACAGGTATTGTACACGCTGCAATAGGAAAAGCTTCTTTCTCTGCGGACAAAATCGCAGGAAACGCTAGGGAGTTGATCGACACCTTGGTGAAGATGAAGCCATCCGCTGCAAAAGGAGTGTACATGAGAAGTATTTACTTGTCCAGTACTATGAGTCCTAGTATTCAATTAGATCCAAAAGCAGTTCAATAACTGGTAGTTCAATTTTTATAACTATGACAAGAGAAGAAAAAGCAACGGTAATAAAAGACTTGACTGCACAGTTGGCTGATAATCCTAACATTTATTTGGCGGATATATCAGGATTGAACGCCGTAGACACCTCTAATCTAAGAAGAGCGTGCTTTAAGGCAAATATTAAGCTTGCGGTCGTAAAGAACACATTGCTTGCAAAGGCAATGGAAGCTTCTGATAAGGAATTCGGTGAACTTCCCGAAGTGTTGAAGGGCAATACATCTTTGATGTTGTCCGAAACCGGAAATGCACCCGCGAAACTTATCAAGAACTTTAGAAAAAAATCAGATAAACCTCTGTTGAAAGGTGCCTTTATTGAAGAGGCTATCTATATCGGGGACAACTACCTTGATGCACTTGTTGAAATCAAGTCCAAAGAGGAAGTTATCGGGGATATCATTGGATTGTTACAATCTCCCGCCAAAAACGTTATTTCTGGACTTAAGTCCGGTGGCGGTAAATTGGCAGGTATCCTTAAGACTTTGTCTGAGAGAGAATAATTCGCGCACAATAAACTAAGTATATTTTTAAACATTTTTATTAAACGATAGAAAAATGGCAGATTTAAAAGATTTTGCAGAACAGTTGGTAAACCTTACAGTAAAAGAGGTAAATGAGTTGGCCGACATTTTGAAAGAAGAATATGGTATTGAGCCTGCTGCTGCTGCGGTAGCTGTTGCTGGTGGTGCTGCCGGTGGTGGTGAAGCTGAAGCTGCGGAGGAAAAATCAGAATTTGATGTAGTACTTACAGCAGCTGGTGGATCTAAATTGGCAGTTGTTAAATTGGTGAAAGAATTGACAGGTCTTGGTCTTAAAGAGGCTAAAGACATCGTTGACAGTGCGCCAAAAGCTGTTAAAGAAGGTGTTTCTAAAGACGAAGCAGAAGGTATCAAAAAATCATTGGAAGAAGCAGGAGCAGAAGTTGAGCTTAAATAATCGCTTTTCCCATTAGAACTTGGTTAAGGTCTTTCCATTTTTGGTTAGACCTTAGCCTATTTATATAAGGAGTGTATAAAGCCGTACACCAACCCACTTAGTAATCACGATCAAAATTTGTCCATAGATGTTCACAAACACTATTGAAAGAGTTAATTTCGCATCCGCTAAGAACATTCCGGAATACCCGGATTTCTTGGACATTCAGATAAAATCGTTCCAAGACTTTTTCCAGCTTGAAACTAAATCTGACGAAAGAGGAAACGAAGGTCTCTACAACACCTTCATGGAGAATTTTCCAATCACCGATACCAGAAATCAGTTTGTACTTGAGTTTTTGGATTACTTCATTGATCCGCCAAGATACTCCATCCAAGAATGTATCGAGCGGGGACTTACCTATAGCGTACCGTTAAAGGCACGTCTAAAACTATACTGTACCGATCCAGAGCACGAAGATTTTGAAACCATTGTACAGGACGTGTATTTGGGAACTATCCCATACATGACTCCAAGTGGAACTTTTGTGATCAACGGAGCGGAACGTGTTGTAGTATCTCAGTTGCACAGGTCTCCAGGGGTTTTCTTTGGACAATCTTTTCACGCAAACGGGACAAAATTGTATTCGGCAAGGGTAATTCCTTTTAAAGGTTCCTGGATCGAATTCGCCACCGATATCAACTCGGTGATGTATGCCTATATCGATAGGAAGAAAAAATTACCGGTAACCACTTTGTTCCGTGCCATTGGCTTTGAAAGGGACAAGGATATTTTGGAGATCTTCGACCTTTCGGAAGAAGTAAAGGTTTCCAAATCCGGACTTAAAAAAGTATTGGGTCGTAAATTGGCCGCTAGGGTGTTGAACACATGGCATGAGGATTTCGTGGACGAGGATACAGGTGAAGTGGTTTCCATCGAAAGAAACGAAATTGTATTAGATCGTGATACCATTTTGGAAAAAGAGCATATCGATGAGATCATTGATGCCGATGTGAAGACTATATTGCTTCACAAGGAAAACAATGCGCAATCCGATTACGCCATTATCCATAACACCTTGCAAAAGGATCCTACCAACTCCGAAAAAGAAGCGGTAGAACATATCTACAGACAATTGCGTAATGCCGAGCCGCCAGATGAAGAGACAGCTCGTGGTATTATCGATAAATTGTTCTTCTCCGACCAACGTTACAACTTAGGTGAAGTAGGTCGTTACAGGATGAACAAAAAATTGGGATTGGATATCGGAATGGACAAACAGGTTTTGACCAAGGAAGATATCATCACCATCATTAAATATTTGATCGAGTTGATCAACTCCAAGGCGGAGATCGATGATATCGATCACTTGTCCAACCGTCGTGTTAGAACCGTTGGGGAACAATTGTCCCAGCAGTTCGGCGTAGGTTTGGCACGTATGGCACGTACCATCCGTGAGCGTATGAACGTTCGTGACAACGAAGTGTTTACCCCGATAGATTTGATCAACGCCAAGACATTGTCTTCCGTGATCAACTCGTTCTTCGGGACCAACCAGTTGTCCCAGTTCATGGACCAGACCAACCCGTTGGCCGAGATTACACACAAAAGAAGATTGTCCGCATTGGGGCCAGGTGGTCTTTCCCGGGAAAGAGCAGGTTTCGAGGTGCGTGACGTTCACTATACACACTACGGAAGATTGTGTCCGATCGAGACACCTGAAGGTCCGAACATTGGTTTGATCTCTTCATTGTCCGTATTCGCCAAAGTGAACAATATGGGCTTCTTGGAAACTCCTTACCGTAAAGTAGAGAATGGTAAGGTGGATACCAAAAACCACATTTACCTAAGTGCAGAGGAAGAAGAAGGAATGAAGATTGCCCAAGCCAACATTCCATTGGCAGATGATGGTACCATTGAAAGAGAAAAGGTAATTGCACGTGAAGAAGGCGATTTCCCGGTAGTGGATCCAACAGAAGTGAAGTACACGGACGTTGCCCCGAACCAGATCGCTTCCATTTCCGCATCGTTGATTCCGTTCTTGGAGCACGATGATGCGAACCGTGCTTTGATGGGATCCAACATGATGCGCCAAGCAGTTCCATTGTTGCGACCAGATTCACCGATTGTAGGTACAGGTCTGGAAAGACAAGTGGCTACCGATTCCCGAGTATTGATCAATGCCGAGGGAGATGGTGTAGTGGAATATGTGGATGCACAGAAAATTACCATTAAGTACGATAGAACTGATGAAGAGCGATTGGTAAGCTTTGATGAAGATTCTAAAACGTACCAATTGGTGAAGTTTAGAAAAACAAACCAAGGAACCAGTATCAACTTGAAGCCCATCGTGAGAAAAGGCGACAAGGTGAAAAAAGGTCAGGTGCTTTGTGAGGGTTATGCTACAGAAAAAGGTGAATTGGCCTTGGGTAGAAACATGAAGGTAGCCTTTATGCCTTGGAAAGGATATAACTTTGAGGATGCGATCGTAATCTCTGAAAAAGTGGTGCGCGAGGATATTTTTACCTCCATACACGTTGATGAGTATTCGTTGGAAGTAAGGGACACCAAATTGGGTGCAGAGGAATTGACAAACGATATTCCGAACGTATCCGAAGAGGCAACCAAGGATTTGGACGAATACGGTATGATCCGTATCGGTGCAGAAGTGAAGCCCGGTGATATTTTGATCGGTAAGATTACTCCTAAAGGAGAATCCGACCCAACGCCAGAGGAAAAATTGTTGCGAGCCATCTTTGGTGATAAGGCTGGTGACGTTAAGGATGCTTCATTAAAGGCATCACCATCTTTGAGAGGTGTTGTGATCGATAAGAAATTGTTCTCACGTTCCATCAAGGACAAGAGAAAGCGTTCTGAAGATAAAGAGGCCATTTCAAGATTGGAGATGGACTACGAAGTGAAGTTCCAACAACTAAAGGATGAATTGATCGAGAAGTTGTTCGGATTGATCAGTGGAAAAACATCGCAAGGTGTAATCAACGATTTGGGTGAAGAAGTACTTCCAAAAGGAAAGAAATACACTATCAAAATGTTGAACGCTGTTGACGATTTCGCTCACTTGGTAGGTGGTAGCTGGACAACCGACGATGATACCAATGCATTGGTGGCCGATCTGCTGCACAACTATAAAATCAAATTGAACGATATTCAAGGTAACCTAAGAAGGGACAAGTTCACCATTTCCGTAGGAGATGAACTTCCTGCAGGTATCATGAAGTTGGCCAAAGTTTACATCGCCAAAAAGCGCAAGCT
This sequence comes from uncultured Allomuricauda sp., assembly GCA_963677115.1. Classification (GTDB taxonomy): domain Bacteria; phylum Bacteroidota; class Bacteroidia; order Flavobacteriales; family Flavobacteriaceae; genus Flagellimonas. Next base: position 396,797 of record OY781874.1, on the reverse strand, counting down.
CAAAGTAGGTGATAAAATGGCAGGTCGTCACGGTAACAAAGGTATCGTGGCCCGTATCGTTCGTCAAGAAGATATGCCGTTCTTGGAAGACGGAACCCCGGTGGACATCGTATTGAACCCACTTGGTGTGCCTTCAAGGATGAACATTGGTCAGATCTACGAAACCGTATTGGGATGGGCCGGATTAAAGTTGGGTCAAAAATATGCGACTCCGATTTTCGACGGTGCCTCATTGGATGAAATCAATAAGATTACCGATGAAGCAGGTGTACCAAGATTTGGGCACACCTACCTATATGATGGTGGAACAGGTCAACGTTTTGATCAACGTGCAACCGTAGGAGTGATCTACATGTTGAAACTAGGTCACATGGTAGACGATAAGATGCATGCAAGATCTATTGGACCATACTCCTTGATCACGCAGCAACCATTGGGCGGTAAAGCTCAGTTTGGTGGTCAGCGTTTTGGAGAGATGGAAGTTTGGGCATTGGAAGCCTACGGCGCATCATCTACCCTTAGGGAGATATTGACCGTTAAGTCCGATGATGTGATCGGAAGGGCCAAGACCTATGAGACCATCGTAAAAGGTGAGACCATGCCAGAACCTGGGTTGCCAGAATCTTTCAACGTATTGATGCACGAACTTAAAGGTTTGGGCTTGGATATCCGTTTGGAAGAGTAGAATACTATATTATATTTAATTATATCATCACCATATTGTTATGGCTAGAATAAAAGATAATAACGCACAAAAAAGGTTCAACAAGATTTCTATCGGATTGGCCTCTCCAGAGTCGATTTTGGCAGAGTCCCGAGGAGAAGTTTTGAAACCTGAAACCATTAACTATAGAACGCACAAACCAGAGCGTGATGGATTGTTCTGCGAGCGTATTTTTGGTCCTGTAAAGGATTACGAGTGTGCCTGTGGTAAATACAAGAGAATCCGTTACCGTGGAATCGTTTGTGACCGTTGTGGTGTTGAAGTAACGGAGAAGAAGGTACGTAGGGACCGCGTAGGACACATTAACCTTGTGGTTCCTGTAGCGCATATCTGGTACTTCCGTTCGTTGCCGAACAAAATAGGATACCTTTTGGGATTGCCTTCCAAAAAGTTGGATATGATCATTTACTATGAAAGGTATGTGGTTATCCAGCCAGGTATTGCCAAAGGTCCAGAAGGTGAAGAGATCCACAAAATGGATTTCTTGACCGAGGAGGAGTACTTGAACATTTTGGAATCCATTCCTACCGAGAACCAATACTTGGAGGATACCGATCCCAACAAGTTCATTGCCAAAATGGGTGCGGAGTGTTTGATCGACATCTTGTCCAGAATCGATTTGGAACAATTGTCTTACGAGCTTCGTCACAAGGCAAATACAGAGACTTCAAAACAACGTAAGACCGAAGCCTTGAAGCGTCTTCAAGTAGTTGAGGCGTTGCGTGAGTCTCAAGGAAACAGGGAAAACAACCCTGAGTGGATGATCATGAAGGTGATTCCTGTAATTCCACCAGAATTGCGTCCTTTGGTGCCGTTGGACGGTGGTCGTTTTGCGACTTCTGACTTGAACGACCTGTATCGTAGGGTAATTATCCGTAACAACCGTTTGAAGCGTTTGATGGAAATCAAGGCACCAGAAGTGATCTTGAGGAACGAAAAACGTATGCTTCAGGAAGCGGTGGATTCGCTTTTCGATAACACAAGAAAAGCATCTGCGGTAAAAACAGAATCAAACAGACCATTGAAGTCCCTTTCAGATTCATTGAAAGGTAAACAAGGTCGTTTCCGTCAAAACCTTTTGGGTAAACGTGTGGATTACTCCGCTCGTTCCGTAATCGTCGTTGGACCGGAACTGAACTTGTACGAATGTGGTCTTCCCAAAGATATGGCGGCCGAGCTTTACAAGCCATTCATCATCCGTAAATTGATTGAAAGAGGTATTGTAAAGACCGTTAAATCTGCGAAAAAGATTATAGACAAGAAAGAGCCCGTAGTATGGGACATTCTTGAAAACGTCCTTAAAGGACATCCCGTATTGTTGAACCGTGCCCCCACATTGCACAGATTGGGTATCCAAGCCTTCCAGCCTAAACTTATCGAAGGTAAGGCGATTCGTTTGCACCCATTGGCATGTACCGCATTTAATGCGGATTTTGATGGGGATCAGATGGCGGTTCACTTGCCATTGGGACCAGAGGCCATTTTGGAAGCACAATTATTGATGTTGGCTTCACAGAACATCCTTAACCCAGCGAACGGTTCTCCGATTACCGTGCCATCTCAGGATATGGTTTTGGGATTGTACTATATGACCAAGCACAAAAAATCTACTCCAGAAGAGCCCGTGTTGGGTGAAGGATTGACCTTCTATTCTTCTGAAGAGGTAGAGATTGCTTTCAACGAGAAAAAAGTTTCGCTTAATGCCGGAATCAAGGTAAGAGCCAAAGACTTTAACGAAGAAGGTGAATTGGTCAATCAAATCATTGAAACCACGGTAGGTCGTGTATTGTTCAACACGGAAGTGCCAGAACAAGCAGGATTCATCAACCAGGTATTGAACAAGAAAGCCTTGAGAAACATTATTGGGGACATTCTTGCCGTTACCGATGTGCCGACTACAGCCGCGTTCTTGGATAAGATCAAGGCCATGGGATACGATTTCGCCTTCAAAGGTGGTCTATCCTTTAGTTTGGGTGATATTATCATCCCTGCAGAAAAGCAGGATATGATCGGCGAGGCAAACGAGCAGGTCGATGGTATTATGATGAACTATAACATGGGTCTTATTACCAACAACGAACGTTACAACCAGGTTATTGATGTTTGGACCTCTACCAACGCCATGTTGACCGAATTGGCCATGAAGCGAATCCGTGAGGACAAACAAGGATTCAACTCCGTATATATGATGTTGGATTCCGGTGCGAGGGGTTCCAAAGAGCAGATTCGTCAGTTGACCGGTATGCGTGGTTTGATGGCCAAGCCTAAAAAGTCTACTGCCGGTGGTGGTGAAATTATTGAAAACCCGATTCTTTCCAACTTTAAGGAAGGATTATCGATTTTGGAATACTTTATCTCTACTCACGGTGCGCGTAAGGGTCTTGCGGATACCGCTTTGAAAACGGCGGATGCGGGTTATTTGACCAGACGTTTGGTGGATGTTTCTCAAGATGTTATCGTAAACAGTGAAGACTGTGAAACGCTTAGAGGTATCGAGGTAGAGCCATTGAAGAAAAACGAGGAGATTGTTGAAAGCCTGGGCGAGAGAATCTTGGGTAGGGTTTCGTTGCACGATGTGTACAACCCGTTGACCGAAGAACTTGTGCTTAAAGCAGGACAGGAAATCAATGAAGTTGATGTAAGAAGGGTAGAAGCAGCTCCAATCGAGAAGATAGAAGTAAGGTCACCATTGACTTGTGAGGCTCCTCAGGGAATCTGCGCCAAGTGTTATGGAAGAAACCTCGCTACCAACAAAATGGTACAACGAGGTGAAGCCGTTGGTGTTGTAGCGGCACAATCCATTGGAGAACCCGGTACTCAGTTGACATTGCGTACCTTCCACGTAGGTGGTATTGCAGGAAACATATCCGAGGATAACAAGCTGGAGGCCAAATTTGATGGTGTTGCCGAAATCGAGGACTTGCGTGTAGTTCAAGGTGAGGGCAGTGATGGTAAAAAGACCAACATTGTTATCTCCAGAACATCGGAAGTTAAGATCGTAGATCAGAAAACAGGAATCACGTTGAGTACAAACAATATTCCTTATGGTTCTCAATTGTTCATCAAGAACGGTGAGAAGATTACCAAAGGAACAGTGATTTGTGAGTGGGATCCATATAACGGTGTAATCGTTTCTGAATTCTCCGGGCAGATTGCCTACGAGAACATTGAGCAAGGGGTTACGTATCAGGTTGAGATCGATGAACAGACCGGTTTCCAAGAAAAGGTAATTTCTGAATCAAGAAACAAAAAGTTGATTCCAACTTTGTTGATACAGAACAGTAAAGGTGAAACACTTAGATCATACAACTTGCCAGTTGGTTCTCACTTGATGATCAACGACGGTGAGAAGGTAAAAGAAGGAAAAACCTTGGTTAAAATCCCACGTAAATCTGCCAAGGCAGGGGATATTACCGGTGGTCTTCCAAGGGTAACAGAGCTTTTCGAAGCACGTAACCCATCCAACCCGGCTGTTGTATCTGAGATTGATGGTGTGGTATCCTTCGGTAAGATCAAGCGTGGTAACCGCGAGATCATTATCGAATCCAAGACAGGTGATATCAAAAAGTACTTGGTCAAATTGTCCAACCAAATCTTGGTTCAGGAAAATGACTACGTACGTGCAGGTATGCCATTGTCCGACGGTTCCATTACTCCTGAAGATATCTTGGCCATTAAAGGGCCATCTGCTGTACAGCAATACTTGGTGAACGAGGTACAGGAAGTATACCGTTTACAAGGTGTGAAGATCAACGACAAGCACTTTGAGGTTGTTGTGAGACAAATGATGCGTAAAGTGAAAATCCAAGATCCAGGAGATACTATTTTCTTGGAGAACCAATTGGTGCACAAAGATGACTTTATCAACGAGAACGATGAGATTTTCGGTAAAAAAGTTGTTGAGGATGCCGGTGATTCCGATAGGTTGAAACCAGGACAGATTTTGACCGTACGTGAGCTAAGGGATGAAAACTCTATTCTTAGAAGAGAGGACAAGACCTTGGTATCCGCAAGAGATGCAGTGGCCGCAACGGCTACACCAATCTTGCAAGGTATTACAAGAGCTTCGTTGCAGACCAAATCGTTTATCTCTGCAGCATCGTTCCAGGAAACCACCAAAGTATTGAACGAAGCCGCGGTTAGTGGTAAGATAGATACCTTGGAAGGGTTGAAGGAAAATGTAATTGTAGGACATAAGATTCCAGCCGGTACCGGTATGAGGGATTATGATAACATCATTGTAGGTTCCAAAGAGGAGTACGATGAAATCATGGCCCGAAAAGAGGAATTTAAATTCTAATAAAACAAACCCTGGCCTTTAGGTCGGGGTTTTTCTTTTTAATATAGATTTTATATGGCTGAAGAAAAGAAAAATCAGAAGCAGATCAATATAGAGTTGGATGAAAAAACGGCAGAAGGAATCTATTCCAATCTTGCTATAATCAACCATTCCGTCTCTGAATTTGTGGTGGACTTTATTAGCTTAATGCCCGGAGCTCCCAAAGCCAAGGTAAAGAGTAGGGTGATATTGACACCGCAGCATGCCAAAAAACTGCTAAAGGCATTGAACGACAATGTGAACCGTTTTGAACAGGCACACGGAACCATTCAAGACTACGAACAACCAGCGATACCGTTAAACTTCGGTCCCACTGGTGAAGCATAAAAAAAAGCCCCGATTCGGGGCTTTTTTAGTTTTCTAGGTTAACCAACCTTTCTTAATTCCTTTTTTAGAGAAGAGTATCAGGTAAATTCCGATAGGAGGAAGGTCTAAAAGCCTCTACCGCATTAGATATAAACAACCAGTGGACGAACTGTACCACTGCGGCAATCAAGGATACCATAAAGAGGATGCGAGCCCATTTTTTACGGAGCAAAAGCTCAATACAGACCAGTGTTCCAGAGAAAACAGCAATGGCAAAAGCAGCCGTTGCCCAAGCCGGGACACCTTCAAAGGCTTCTCGCTGTGCTTGATCTAGAGCTTCTAAAAGAGCTACTTGGTTGAGATAGTTTATAACGCCCATCAAATTCCATAAGAGTGCCATTACGCTCACCACACAAAACCAAACCGGTGGTTATACCGAAGTCGTCATCATTTGATTATCTAATTGGTTACACTGATCAATGTACATAAAAACAGACTGATGTTGTGTAATTAGTTAATAGTCAATAATGTATAGGGTTTGTCTTGATGGGCTTTTACTCAAATTCCGAAGTATAGTGCAGCTTTACCGAAGGATATTTTTGCTGGGTCATTTGAAGTGAAAATGGGGAATCCGCCAAAAATACGAGCTGCCCTTTTTTATCTGTTGCCAAAAACTTTTGTTTTACCCGTTTAAATTCTTGGAACTCCTCGCTCTTTTCATCTTTTGGCTCCACCCAGCAAGCTTTGTGTACCGGGAAGTTCTCATAAGTACATTTTGCGCCGTACTCATGCTCAAGTCGATACTGAATTACTTCATATTGCAATGCTCCAACAGTACCGATGATTTTTCTCCCGTTCAATTCCAAAGTGAACAATTGCGCAACACCTTCGTCCATTAGCTGGTCGATGCCCTTGTACAACTGTTTGGCTTTCATGGGGTCGGCATTGTTGATGTACCTGAAATGTTCGGGGGAGAAACTAGGAATTCCTTTGTAATGCAATTCCTCGCCACTGGTCAATGTGTCACCTATTTTAAAGTTTCCGGTATCGTGAAGCCCCACAATGTCCCCGGGATAGGAAATATCAACAATCTCTTTTTTCTCGGCAAAAAATGCATTGGGACTGGAGAACTTAAGTTTCTTTCCCTGTCGTACATGTAGGTAGGGCGTATTTCGTTCGAACGTACCGGATACAATTTTAATAAAGGCTAAACGATCTCGGTGCTTGGGATCCATGTTGGCATGAATCTTAAATACAAAACCGGAAAAATCTTTCTCGTTGGCCTTTACCAAACGTTCTTCGGCCTTCTTTGGCCTTGGGGAAGGAGCTATATTTACAAAACAGTCCAGTAGTTCCCGTACCCCGAAATTGTTCAGGGCGGAGCCAAAAAACACGGGCTGCAATTCACCCTTTAAATAGGCTTCTTGATCAAAATCAGGATAAACCCCTTCAACAAGTTCAAGATTGCCACGTAGTTCATCCGCAGCATCGGTCCCGATCAATTTTTCAAGTTCTGGATTATCCAAGTTATCGAATGCAATCGTTTCCTCAATGTTTTTTTTGCTATTCCCGCTAAACAGATTGATATTTTTCTCGTAAATATTATAGATACCTTTAAAGTCGTATCCCATTCCAATGGGAAAGCTCAAAGGCGTTACCGTCAATCCTAGTTTCTGTTCCACTTCGTCCAAAAGGTCGAAAGCATCCTTACCTTCCCGGTCCAATTTGTTGATGAACACAATCATGGGGATGTTGCGCATTCTACAGACCTCTACCAATTTTTCCGTTTGCTCCTCCACACCTTTGGCCACATCGATAACAACGATAACGCTATCCACAGCAGTTAAGGTTCTAAAGGTATCCTCTGCAAAATCCTTGTGTCCTGGTGTATCGAGGATGTTTATTTTTTTATCCTTATAAATAAAGGCCAACACCGAAGTGGCAACGGAAATTCCCCTTTGGCGTTCGATTTCCATAAAATCACTGGTAGCGGACTTTTTGATCTTATTACTTTTTACCGCACCAGCTTCCTGAATGGCACCCCCGAACAATAACAGTTTTTCGGTCAGAGTGGTTTTACCCGCATCAGGGTGGGAGATAATGCCAAAAGTTCTGCGTTTCGCTATTTCCTTTTCAAAATCCATCAACAAAAATTTCGGCAAAAATACGGGATTTAAATCTTTTGTCACTCATTTTTAGAATGATTAGGGATTGTTGATATCATTGGAAAAAAATCAAAAATTAACAGTTGCTAGATCCAAAAAGAAAGGTATTTTTCGCCCGTTTTTAAAACACTAGCCATTTCTTCCACAATTTGTTCATTTGCAAAATTTGCAGATAGGGTAAGTAATGATAAAGAATTAGCCTTTTATCGATTAAAATGGGAGGTGACATACAAATGGGTTAATTATGTGACCTGTTTATATCAAAATGTGTCGAAAGGGCTAGAGATATTAAAACAATTAAGAAAACCCCAATTTTCTTACAAATACGAGAACCTTTTGTTGCCATGGTGATTAGTTGACCAAAACTATCATTTATGGAGAACTTTACTTTTGTGAGACTAAAAAGGTCTTTAGTCCTTAAAACCACCACTGCCTTGTGGTGTACAGTTTTTGGATTTACATCGTCCGTTGGTTTCGCTTCCTTGCATAATCATAATTTGGATGTAGTTGATGTTACTACTACTTATTCAGATATTCCTTCTTCGGACATGTCTAGCTTATGGAACCCTTTGACAACGGTTTTGGCTGCTCAAGATTGCGACGGTGATGGTGTTACTTGTGAACAAGAGAAAAAGGATGGTACTGATTATAACGATCCCTGCGATTTTATTCTGGCACACCAAGATTGTGCTCCATCTGAAGCATGGAAAAAGGATGACTGCGATGGCGATGGGGTGAGCAATGGACAGGAGAAAGAAGATGGCACCGACCCATTGGACCCATGTGATTTTGTGTTGGCACATCAGAATTGCTCGATTCCTGATGCATGGAAAAAGGATGACTGCGATGGCGATGGGGTGAGCAATGGACGGGAGAAAGAAGATGGCACCGACCCATTGGACCCATGTGATTTTGTGTTGGCACATCAGAATTGCTCGATTCCTGAAGCATGGAAAAAGGACGACTGCGATGGCGATGGGGTGAGCAATGGACAGGAGAAAGAAGATGGCACCGACCCATTGGACCCATGTGATTTTGTGTTGGAGCATCAGGATTGTTCTGTTTCCGATGTATGGAAAAAAGATGATTGCGATGGCGATGGGGTGAGCAATGGTCAGGAGAAAGAAGATGGTACCGACCCGTTGGACCCATGTGATTTTGTATTGGAGCATCAGGATTGTTCTGTTTCCGATGCATGGAAAAAAGATGATTGCGATGGCGATGGGGTGAGCAATGGACAGGAGAAAGAAGATGGCACCGACCCATTGGACCCATGTGATTTTGTATTGGAGCATCAAGATTGTTCTGTTTCCGATGCATGGAAAAAAGATGATTGCGATGGCGATGGGGTAAGCAATGGACAGGAGAAAGAAGATGGTACCGACCCATTGGACCCATGTGACTTTGTATTGGAGCATCAAGATTGTTCCCCTTCCGAAGAATGGAAGAACGCAGATTGTGATGGTGACGGTGTTACCAACGAAGATGAAAAGGAAGACGGAACGGATCCATTGGACCCATGTGATTATAAGCCAGAAAGTATAACCTTACCACAGACTGGTGACTATCTGGAAGCAGATTGTGATGGTGACGGTGTTACCAACGAGGATGAAAAAGAAGATGGCACGGACCCATTGGATGCCTGTGATTTTCTTCTTGAAAGTCAAACAGTAGCGCCCGACTCCTCATGGAACAGTTCAGATTGTGATGGGGATGGTGTTACCAACGAAGATGAAAAAGAAGACGGAACAGATCCTTTGGACCCTTGTGATTATAAGCCTGAAAGTGTGACCCTTCCCCAGACCGCGGATTGGGAGGCTTTGGATTGCGATGATGACGGAAATCCAAATGGAACCGACCCAGACCCGTTAACTGCTAATGCGCGAGACGATTTTGGTTCTACCCCTACCTTGACCGAAGTAGCAATTAATATTCTGGAGAATGACGACTATCTTCCAAATAACGACGGCAATAATTTAGGTGAGACCAATCTATCCAGAATTGGAGGCGATGCCATGGGAACAGTAAGTTTCAATAACGAAACCGGTTTTGTAAACTATACCCCAACACTAGAAGAGTCAAATTCTACGGTGACCATAGTTTATCAGGTTTGTAATGTGTTGCCAGACCCCAGCGTATGTGCATCCGCAACCATTTATATTGAGGTTGGGGCTAATACTGTTGATGCGGTTGATGATGCGTTTTCGGCAACCACGGATGAAGATGGCGTTATTGAAGATAGTAACGTACTACTCAACGATACCTTGAATGGCGAACCCATTTCAATTGACAATGTGGTGTTGACTTCCACACCAACTGAGGAATTGACCGTTAACCCGGATGGCAGTGTATCTGTTGCCGAGGGGATAGGTGTAGGTACGTATACTATTGATTATACTATTTGTGACGCGGCAGACCCTACCAATTGCGATACCGCAACGGTCACCGTAACAGTGACCGAAGGAACGGGCGGTAATGTAATAGATGCCGTGGATGATAATTATACTGCAACATTGGGGGATGAGGACATAGCTGGTGGCAATGTCCTATTAAATGATACTTTGAACGGTGGACCTGTTACCCTTGCCGATGTGCTTTTGACCGCCACACCAACAGATCAACTCATAATCAATGAGGATGGAAGCGTAAGCGTATTGCCTGAAACACCAGAAGGAACCTACACCATTAATTACACCCTCTGCGACATTATGGACGTTGATAATTGTGATACCGCAACGGTCACCGTAACAGTGACCGAAGGAATGGGCGGTAATGTAATAGATGCCGTGGATGATATTTATACAGCAACATTAGGGGAAGAAGATATAGAGGGTAGCAATGTCCTTTTAAACGATACATTGAACGATCAGTCCATAACACTAGCGGACGTGATTTTAACTTCCACACCAACAGATGCACTCATCCTCAATGAGGATGGCAGCGTAAGTATTTTGCCAGGAATACCATTGGGAACCTACACGATAACATATACCATTTGCGATATTATGAATGTGGATAATTGCGATTCCGCAACGGTGACCGTAAATGTTACGGATGGGATGGGAGACAATGTAATCGATGCGGTGGACGATAGTTACAATGCAGGAACAACGGGAGGACTGATTGCCAATAGCTATGTGCTGGAAAACGATACCCTGGACGGGGAGTTGACATCATTAAGTGAAGTCATATTGACTTCTACACCAACAAGTGAATTAACTATTGAGCAAGATGGTACTGTTAGAGTGCAACAGGGCACGAAACCTGGCACCTATACCATTGACTATACCATTTGCGAAGTTGGTAATCCGGATAATTGTGATACGGCAACGGTAACTGTAGTAGTGGAAGCAATCGTGGTAAATCAAATGTTGACGCCTAACGGGGATTTGAAAAATGACTTCTTGTTCATCAGAGGAGTCCAGTATGTCAGATCAAGTACCATAAAAATATTCAACCGTTGGGGGACCCAAGTATTCGAAGGTAAAAATTACGATAATGTAACCAATGTTTTCGATGGACGTGTTCGAGGCAAATCAGCACTCAGTGTTAACGATTACCTTCCCGCAGGGATATATTTCTACATATTTAATTATGAGACCGAACAAGGAAGTTATACGGACTCCGAATATATTTATTTGAGCAGATAATAGTAAGGATAGCATGATAAAGAAACATTTTTTAACCACATTATTGTTCATTGGAGTCTTGTCCACGGGTTTGTTTGCTCAGCAAGATGCCCAGTATACACAGTATATGTACAACACCTTGAGCGTGAACCCGGCCTATGCCGGTTCTAGGGGACAGCTCAGTTTTGCGGGACTTTACCGTTCGCAGTGGGTAGGTCTGGACGGAGCTCCGGAAACCTTTACCCTTAACCTTCATTCACCCATAAGAAACAGTAGGTTGGGATATGGTATTTCCATAGTTAACGACAATATTGGAGACGGTGTGGTGCAAGAGACCTATCTGGATGCTGTCGTATCCTATACCATAGATGTATCCATGGACGCCAAGTTATCCTTTGGACTAAAGGCCGGTGGCAATATGTTGAGTCTGGATTTTAATGGGTTGAGGAATTTTGATCAAGAAGTCGTCAACCAAAACAATATAGATAATAAGTTCACTCCTAATTTTGGATTGGGCATTTATTACCATACCAATAAGTTTTATGCGGGAGTTTCAGCTCCCAATGTGTTGGAGTCTGAATATTTTGACAACGAAGATTCAGGTGAAGGCGTCAACTTTTTGTCAGCCGATCGTATGAATATTTACCTGATAACAGGATACGTTTTTGATATTGGGCCTGACCTGCAATTTAAACCGGCCTTGCTTACAAAAGCAGTAAGTGGCGCACCGTTGCAGGTAGATCTTTCCGCGAGCTTCTTATTTGCGGAAAAGTTCAGTTTCGGAGCCGCCTATCGTTGGGATGCTGCCGTAAGTGGATTGGTTGGCTTTCAGGTAACCGACCAGATTATGTTGGGATTGGCCTATGATCGCGAAGTGACCGAGTTGGGTGGTACACAGTTCAACGATGGCTCTTTTGAAGTGTTCCTAAGACTGGAATTGTTGAAATCCTTCCAGAGAACCATATCACCAAGATTCTTCTAATTTAGTTAATAATGCCGAAAAGAATACTCATATTACTGATCATCGTTTGCGGATTTTGGACAAGAGCAACCGCACAACAGGACAGTATTCCCGACAAGCAGATAGAGAGGGTTATGGAAAGGGCCGATGAACGGTACAACCAATATTCTTTTAGCCCCGCCATTGATATCTATAAAAAAGTATTGGATAAAGGCTATACCTCGCCCGATTTGTTGAAAAGGTTGGGGAATTCCTATTATTTCAACGCCAAGTATCAAGAGGCTGCAGAGACGTACAAAAAGCTTAGGGAAACTTATCCCGATGAAATGTCCGTAGAAGATGTGTTCCGATACGCCCAAAGTTTAAAATCGGTCGGAAACTATGAACAGGCTACCGTGATAATGCAAGATTTTAGGGAAATGACCGCTAACATGTCGGACTTTGATGAGGACTACATCACCAAAATTGAGAAAAACTCAGGTCGGTACACCGTTAAAGCGTTTCCGTACAATAGCAGGTACTCTGATTTTGCTGCGGCCTATTACGAGAAAGGGCTCATCTTTGCTTCTGATCGCGACACGGGTAACTTTGCACGGTATAGGCACACATGGAATGCAAGGGACTTTCTGGACTTGTACAAAGTAAATGCCGATAGCATTTCCAATAATAATGTGGTAAAACTGGAAGGAGATGTCAATACCCGACTGCATGAGTCTACTTCGGTTGTAACCAAAGATGGGACAACCATGTACTTCACCCGGAACAATTTCTTTGATGGTAGAAAAAAGAAGGACGAAGAAGGAATTATTAGGTTAAAGATTTATAGTGCAGAAAATATAGATGGAGAATGGTTAAATATTACCGAGCTTCCCTTTAATAGTGATTCGTATTCTGTGGCCCACCCCATGCTGAGTCCCGATGGCAAAAAACTCTACTTTGTATCCGATATGCCGGGCAGTTTGGGCGAGTCGGATATTTTTGTGACCGAGATTATTGGTGATGGTACCTATGGGCCCATCAAAAATTTGGGAAGCAACATCAACACTATGGCCCGTGAAACCTTTCCTTTTATTACTAATGACGGGGTGCTTTATTTTTCTTCCGATGGTCATCAAGGACTGGGAGGATTGGATGTTTTTGCAACAAAAATAGCTTTCAACGATTATACACAGCCCGTAGTCAACGTCGGAAAACCCGTAAACACACCAAAAGACGATTTTTCATTCATTTTTGATTCAGAGGACAAAACTGGATATTTCTCATCCAATAGGGATGGAGGCATGGGAGATGATGATATATATGAGTTTGTAGAAAACGAACCGTTGGTGTTGGATTGTATTCAGGAAATTACAGGAACTGTTAGGGACCGAATTTCCAACGAGGTCTTGGCAGGAGCGACCGTTAAAATCATAGACGAGGACAACAACGAGATTTCCTCTACTATAACAGATTCTGATGGTAATTACATCCTCATGTTGGATTGTTCCAAAGGAAATTTTGTGAGAGCATCTAGGGACGGTTACGTTCCAGCGGAAGAATATTTGCCCATTTCTGATGGAAAGCCACGTGTCGTGGATTTTTATCTGGAACGGGATTTGGTGACCGGAGGATTCGGAGACGACTTGGCAAAGCTACTTCAGTTAAGTACCATCTATTTCGATTTGAACAAGTTCAACATAAGACCAGATGCCGAGATTGAGATTCAAAAGGTCATCGTTGCCATGGAAAAATATCCAAGTCTTAAAATTAAGGTGAATTCACATACCGACAGTAGGGGGGTGGACGCCTATAACCTTTGGTTGTCGCAAAAAAGAGCGCAGTCCACTGTAGATTATATGATTTCGAAGGGGATTTCGGCGGATAGGCTCCAAGGCGAAGGTTATGGAGAGACACGTTTGGTGAACGATTGTGTCAATGGGGTACAATGCTCAGAAGAACAACATCAGTTGAACAGAAGATCAGAGTTCATCATATTCGAATAAAAACACCTTTATCATTTATTGCATACGGCTCCATATTGGAGCCGTTTTTTTTCTAAAATAGTCATGCTATTTTTTTAGTTTGCCGCAATAGGCGTGTGGGAATTGACCTACTCAAATAGCTTTTGACTTTTGGGCTTATCGACGAACAGTCTTAAAAAAATCTAAAAAATCTATAGGGGTAACCTCAAGATTTAAGGACTATACAGTTCTATTTCATCGGTTCACAACAATTATTTTCTAAGCCTAAAAGTGAGGGTAATTTTGTATGCGGTTAAATTTGGTGAGTTACATTATGTGAAAACCGATTGGCCAAAACAGTATAGAATCAACAAACTACAGTAATACATTCTTCATTAATAGTAACCTCATGAAAAAGAGCATTCTAGCCCTATTGTTCCTTCTTTTTACAGGAATTGCCTTTTCACAGACTACCGTTACCCTTCAGGACCAATGTAATTGTGAAGTCCTTAAAGGTACCGATGTTTCCGCAGCGGGTGCCGTGACTCCGTCCGGTGCAGATTTGGGAGATATTTACGTAAATACCAATACAGGAACCATATACTTCTGGGATGGTGATTCATGGGAGTTGACATTTAGTGATACCAACACCGTTAATACTAGAATGGAGGTTGTGGGAACAGATTTGGTTCTTACCGATTCTGATAATAATATGGTTTCAATTCCTCTTTCTGATATAGCAGCAGGAGGCGCTGTGGGTCCCAAGGGTCCACAGGGTGACAAAGGTGAGACCGGTGACAAAGGCCCACAGGGCGATCCGGGCATCCAAGGAATACAGGGTGACAAAGGTGAGACCGGCGACAAAGGCCCGCAGGGCGATCCGGGCATCCAAGGAATAGAGGGTGACAAAGGTGAGACCGGCGACAAAGGCCCACAGGGCGATCCCGGTATCCAAGGAATACAGGGTGACAAAGGTGAGACCGGTGACAAAGGCCCACAGGGCGATCCGGGTATCCAAGGACCCCAGGGAATACAGGGTGACAAAGGTGAGACCGGCGACAAAGGCCCGCAGGGCGATCCGGGCATCCAAGGAATACAGGGTGACAAAGGTGAGACCGGTGACAAAGGCCCACAGGGCGATCCGGGCATCCAAGGACCCCAGGGAATAGAGGGTGACAAAGGTGAGACCGGCGACAAAGGCCCGCAGGGCGATCCGGGCATCCAAGGACCCCAGGGAATAGAGGGTGACAAAGGTGAGACCGGTGACAAAGGCCCACAGGGCGATCCGGGCATCCAAGGAATACAGGGTGACAAAGGTGAGACCGGCGACAAAGGCCCACAGGGCGATCCGGGCATCCAAGGAATACAGGGTGACAAAGGTGAGACCGGCGACAAAGGCCCGCAGGGCGATCCGGGCATCCAAGGAATACAGGGTGACAAAGGTGAGACCGGTGACAAAGGCCCACAGGGCGATCCGGGCATCCAAGGACCCCAAGGTGACAAAGGTGAGACCGGCGACAAAGGCCCACAGGGCGATCCCGGTATCCAAGGAATACAGGGTGACAAAGGTGAGACCGGCGACAAAGGCCCACAGGGCGATCCCGGTGTCCAAGGAATACAGGGTGACAAAGGTGAGACCGGCGACAAAGGCCCACAGGGCGATCCCGGTATCCAAGGAATACAGGGTGACAAGGGTGAGACCGGCGACAAAGGCCCACAGGGCGATCCCGGTATCCAAGGAATACAGGGTGACAAAGGTGAGACCGGTGACAAAGGCCCACAGGGCGATCCGGGCATCCAAGGACCCCAAGGTGACAAAGGTGAGACCGGTGACAAAGGCCCACAGGGCGATCCGGGCATCCAAGGAATACAGGGTGACAAAGGTGAGACCGGCGACAAAGGCCCGCAGGGCGATCCGGGCATCCAAGGAATAGAGGGTGACAAAGGTGAGACCGGCGACAAAGGCCCACAGGGCGATCCCGGTATCCAAGGAATACAGGGTGACAAAGGTGAGACCGGTGACAAAGGCCCACAGGGCGATCCGGGCATCCAAGGACCCCAAGGTGACAAAGGTGAGACCGGCGACAAAGGCCCACAGGGCGATCCCGGTATCCAAGGAATACAGGGTGACAAGGGTGAGACCGGCGACAAAGGCCCACAGGGCGATCCGGGCATCCAAGGAATAGAGGGTGACAAAGGTGAGACCGGCGACAAAGGCCCACAGGGCGATCCCGGTATCCAAGGAATACAGGGTGACAAAGGTGAGACCGGCGACAAAGGCCCACAGGGCGATCCCGGTGTCCAAGGAATACAGGGTGACAAAGGTGAGACCGGCGACAAAGGCCCACAGGGCGATCCCGGTATCCAAGGAATACAGGGTGACAAGGGTGAGACCGGCGACAAAGGCCCACAGGGCGATCCCGGTATCCAAGGAATACAGGGTGACAAAGGTGAGACCGGTGACAAAGGCCCACAGGGCGATCCGGGCATCCAAGGACCCCAAGGTGACAAAGGTGAGACCGGCGACAAAGGCCCACAGGGCGATCCCGGTATCCAAGGAATACAGGGTGACAAAGGTGAGACCGGCGACAAAGGCCCACAGGGCGATCCCGGTATCCAAGGAATACAGGGTGACAAAGGTGAGACCGGCGACAAAGGCCCACAGGGCGATCCCGGCATCCAAGGACCCCAAGGTGACAAAGGTGAGACCGGCGACAAAGGCCCACAGGGCGATCCCGGTATCCAAGGAATACAGGGTGACAAGGGTGAGACCGGCGACAAAGGCCCACAGGGCGATCCGGGCATCCAAGGAATAGAGGGTGACAAAGGTGAGACCGGCGACAAAGGCCCACAGGGCGATCCCGGTGTCCAAGGAATACAGGGTGACAAAGGTGAGACCGGCGACAAAGGCCCACAGGGCGATCCCGGTATCCAAGGAATACAGGGTGACAAGGGTGAGACCGGCGACAAAGGCCCACAGGGCGATCCCGGTATCCAAGGAATACAGGGTGACAAAGGTGAGACCGGCGACAAAGGCCCACAGGGCGATCCCGGTATCCAAGGACCCCAGGGTGACAAAGGTGAGACCGGCGACAAAGGCCCACAGGGCGATCCGGGCATCCAAGGACCCCAGGGTGACAAAGGTGAGACCGGCGACAAAGGCCCGCAGGGCGATCCGGGCATCCAAGGACCCCAGGGAATAGAGGGTGACAAGGGTGAGACCGGTGACAAAGGTCCACAGGGTGACCAAGGACCAGATGGTCTTGCTAATTTGGTCGTTACAACTTCGGAGCCGGCTGGTGCGAACTGTTCAGCAGGTGGAGTGAAAGTTGAAACTGGTGTTGATGATAACGGAAATGGTACCTTGGATGTTGGTGAGGTCGATTATACAGAATATGTATGTAATGGTGATCCTTCAACGGACGACCAAAACGCATCAGAAGTAAATTCGGATACTCCTGTTGATGTTGATGGTGATGGGAATACAGAGGCTAAGGTAGAAGATGTAATTCAAGCTATTGCTCCAATTACCTCCAAAGCGGCAAGAATTTTTTACCCGCCTTCAATTGCAATCGATGCATCAAGTAATGGAACCGGTAGAACATTGAATTTATATAGCCAATATGTGGCTCAATATGGTAGTCCTGCAGTGGCAAGTGCTGGAGCGCCTGCTGCGATCCCGACCTATGGTCCAACAGAACTATACTATTACATCACCTATGCCGATCCAACAGTATTCGATAATATGGTTATCGATGCCAATGGCCAATTAACGTATGATATCATTGGTCAACCAGCAGACTATAATGCTTTGATCAACGTGGTTTTTGTGGTAAAATAATAATAAACAAAGGCACATATACTTGAAAATCAACACCTCATATACGTCTTTATTCATCGGTCTATTCATCTTCTTTGCAGGTGTGAATACGGCAAGTGCACAGTTCTTATTGCAAGCACCAAACACAGGTGATGAAAATAATTACCAATGGTACGAAGCATCGGATACGGGAACCGTTTTGGGAACCGATTCATTTTATGAAGCCACCCAGCCAGGCGTGTACTTTGCCACTTATGATGGCACTTTGTGCGGTTCCAATGCAACAGGGTATTTTATCTTGACCGATTGTGAAGCACCCAACAATGAGGTTGTTTTGGATATTTCAGCCAGCGTTCCTTCTGGAGCAACAGTAAGTTGGACACCGGCTTTATCGGGCGACCAAACCAGACCGAGGGTTACCAGTACACAAACAGTAATGAGGTATGTGGCTACCATCACCAAAGTAGGCAACAGTACAGAACTTCCACGATTTACCGTGGTATGTATGAGCCAAGCAGCTAATTTGATGGATGATATGGTTACCATCAATGAAGATACATCTGGTGTCATCCCCATTTTTGATAATGATACCGATTTACCAAATACGGGTGTTTTAACGACGACCAATCCAACGAACGGAACGGTAAACATTGATGGTAATGGAACGCCCAATGACCCCACCGACGATATAGTGACCTATATACCAAACCCAGATTACAACGGAACGGATAGTTTTGACTACACCCTCTGTAACTCCTTTGGGGATTGTAGCACCGCTACGGTTACAATAGATGTACTTCCAATTGTGGATACATTCGATGATTCAGTATCTACCGATATTGATATGGAGGCCACTATCTCTTGGAGAGCAAACGACAATGATATACCTGCCACAGGATCAATAACGGCTACAGACCCATCCAACGGAACGGTTGTATTGAATGACAATGAAACAGCTAATGACCCTTCCGATGACAATATTACCTACATACCAAATTCAGAATTCACAGGTACGGATTCTTTTGATTATACCGTATGTGATTCAAACGGAAATTGTAGTACAGCAACCATTACAGTGATTGTAAGTCCTTCAGGTATCGACTTGGACAGCGACAATGATGGTATCTTGGATAGCTTTGAAGATTTGAATGTTGACAACGATAACGACCCTTCCACCAATCCAACGGATACCGATGGGGATGGTATTCCTGATTATTTGGATATAGATAGCGATAATGATGGTATCCCTGATAACGTTGAGGCACAGTCCGCATTGGGGTACATTCCTCCAAGTCTAGTCGATGCGAACAACAATGGAGTCGATGATGCCTATGAAGTCGAGGGTAATATTGGTTTGATTCCTATTGATTCAGATGATGATGGAATTCCAGATTATGTGGACGAAGATAGCGATAACGACAATGTTCCGGATGCCATTGAAGGGCACGACCATGACCATGATGGTATTCCTGAAGTAACTTTGATAGGTTCTGATAAGGATAACGATGGTCTGGACGATGGATATGAAGGTGAAACCGTGATTGATGTTAGTGCCAATGACAAAATGGACAATCCAAGCACCACATTATCTGATACTGATTCGGATGGAATTCCAGATTTCAGGGATTCTGACGACGACGACGATGGTATTGAAACCATGGATGAGGATAGGAATGGTGATGGTAACTACGCCAATGACGATGCCAATGAAAATGGCATTCCCGATTACCTAGATCCAGATTTGGGCGAATTGACGGTGGATGATGAAATTCCCGACCCAATAAACGTCATCACACCGAATGGAGATACTGTTCATGATGTTTTTGAGATAAGATATATCGAGAACTATCCGAACAATACCGTACGAATTTACAATAGATGGGGTGTTATGGTTTACCAGACAAAATCCTACAATACAAGCGGAAATGTTTTTGATGGAACTTCGCAGGGCAGGGTCACCGTGGATCAGGACAATAAACTTCCCGTAGGAACATATTTCTATGTCATCGATTATGAAGACCTCACTGGAAATATGAAACAGCTTACAGGCTACATATACATTAATAGATAAACAATGGTTACTGTGGTAAAGAAACTCATTAAAGAAAATATAAAATGTTTGCTTGCCTTGCTTGTCCTTGGAGTTGGAACTATGCAGGCACAGCAAGATGCCCAGTACACCCAATATATGTACAACACCGTAAGTGTAAATCCGGCCTATGCAGGTTCAAGGGGGCATTTGAGCATAGCAGCATTGTACCGCAACCAATGGTTGGGACTGGATGGAGCACCGGAAACACAGACCTTGAACGTACATACTCCGGTCGGGTATCGTGGTGTAGGTTTGGGATTGTCCGTCGTTAACGATAAAATCGGACCCACATCCGAAACCTATTTTGATGTGGACTTCTCTTATACCATCCAAACTTCTTGGGAAGGAAGGTTAAGTTTTGGCCTTAAGGCCAGTGCCCATATGTTGGACATCCGCTATTCGGAATTGGATGAGTTCGATATAGACCCGCAATTGCAATCACAGCAGGATATACAAAATAAATTCTCACCCAACATTGGGGCAGGGGTATACTATCACACAGATAGGTTTTATGCAGGTTTATCCGCACCCCGAATTTTGGAGACCACCCATTTTGATACCTCGTCGGTATCCACTGCAAAGGAACAGATAAACCTTTATCTTATTACTGGCTATGTATGGGACTTGAATCCTGTTCTAAAGTTTAAACCCACTTTGTTGACCAAGGCTGTTCAAGGAGCACCCTTGCAGGTAGACCTTTCTGCCAACTTTATGTTCAACGAAAAATTTGTCGGAGGCGTGGCCTACCGGTGGGATGCCGCATTCAGTGGTCTAATTGGTTTTATGCTTTCCGACCAGTTTATGATAGGGATGGCGTACGATAGGGAAATTACCGAGCTTGGGGCCGCGACATTTAATGATGGTTCCTTCGAAATTATTTTGCGTTATGATTTTATCAGAAACATCGGTAACCTTAAATCCCCGCGCTTCTTTTAGGAAGAATTTATCCATCAATCCCCCTTGATTTAACTCCAAAGGTCATATTTTTACTTTATGATAGAGGAAAAAGTGATACTTGTAAATGAAAAGGACGAACCCATTGGCCTAATGCCCAAAATGGAAGCTCATGAAAAAGCTTTGCTACATAGGGCATTCTCCGTTTTTGTAATGAACAATAAGGGAGAGACAATGCTCCAGCAAAGGGCCAAGGACAAATACCATTCTCCACTGTTATGGACCAATACCTGTTGCAGTCATCAACGGGAGGGTGAAACCAATATTGCCGCAGGAAAGCGTAGGCTTATGGAAGAAATGGGCTTCACTACCGAGCTTAAAGAGCTCTTTCATTTTATGTACAAAGCCCCTTTTGATAATGGCCTTACCGAACACGAGTTCGACCATGTAATGGTGGGTTATTTTGAAGGGGAACCCAACATCAACCCCGAAGAAGTAGCGGCATGGAAATGGATGCATCCCGAGGATATCAAAAAAGATATGGTGGTGAATCCCGATGAATATACAGCTTGGTTCAAAATTATTTTTGAGCGTTTCTATGACCACCTTATGGAAAATACTCCTGCGCAATGAAGGTGAAAGCAAGTAGAAAGGCAAGCTTTAATGCTGCGCACAGATTGCACCGTCCGGATTGGGACGAAGACAAAAACAAAGCTGTTTTTGGTAAATGCAACAACCCTAAATATCACGGACATAATTACGACCTTATTGTAAGTGTTACTGGGGAAATAGACCCAGAAACCGGTTTTGTGATGGACCTAAAGGTACTTAAGGATTTGATAAAGGAACATGTAGAGGAAGCACTTGACCATAAAAATCTAAATATTGACGTTCCTGAATTTAAAGATTTGAACCCTACTGCAGAGAATATTGCGGTAGTGATTTGGAACAAGCTAAGGCCATATATAAATCAATCAAAGGATTTGGAGGTGGTACTTTATGAAACCCCTCGGAACTTTGTAACCTATACCGGATAAAAAATGAATCTATATCCATTAAAATTCAAGCCTATCCTCAAAGAACGTCTTTGGGGAGGAACCAAGTTAAAAGATGTATTGCACAAACCCATCGAAAGTGATATTACCGGTGAGAGTTGGGAACTATCCGGGGTCGAGGGAGATATTTCCGAAGTATCCAACGGGAATCTATCGGGTACTTCACTTCAGAGTTTAATGGACAAACACGGCGAAGCACTTTTGGGAAAGAGCGTGGTGGAAAGGTTTGGAAATGATTTTCCGATTCTTATCAAATTTATTGATGCCAAACAAGATCTTTCCATACAATTGCACCCGAATGACGAGTTGGCCAAGAAAAGACATAATTCCTTCGGAAAAACAGAGATGTGGTACATTATGGATGCCGACCCTGGTGCAAAATTGATTGTGGGGTTCAATAAGGATGTGGAAAAGGAGGAATATGTAAAAAGCATTGAGGAAGGTACCTTGACCGATTTGATGAACTACGAGGAAGTAGGCGAGGGAGATACCTTTTTTATCAATACTGGAAAAATACACGCGATAGGAGCAGGGGTGCTTTTGGCGGAGATTCAGCAAACATCCGACATTACCTATAGGGTATTTGATTTTAACCGAAGGGACAAGGAAGGCAATCTTAGGGAGTTACATACCAGTTTGGCGGTAGATGCCATCGACTATGAAAAGAAAGATGATTTTAAGGTAGATTACAGCAAGAACCGAGATGAGATTAATTCTATGGTGGATTGTCCATACTTTAAAACCAATTTTATGGCCTTGGATAAAACTATGAAACAGGATTTTTCGGATCGCGATTCCTTCACCATTTACATGTGTGTTGGAGGTTCGGCCACGATCAAAAATGAATGGGGAAGTGCCACTATTAACAAAGGGGAGACCGTTCTTGTTTCTTCATCAAGCAGTTATGTGGATATCGATACACAAGGAACTAAACTTTTAGAAGTTACCATTTAGTGGTATATTTAATAAAAACAACCGCGTTATGCCAAGTATTCGTGATTTAAAGAAAGATGTCAATTTTGTTCTGGGAGATATTATTGAAGCTGTTTATATATGGGAGGCCGGCTCTGGAAACAAAGAGACTGAAGAAGGCACTGTAATCATAGATAAGGCTATCGAGGTCTATGACGACCTTATGAACAAAATCAACCAGAAAAAGTTGGAGGACAACAAGAACCATTTTAAGTCCATTCGAAAAGAACTGGAGGAAAAAGCCACCAAGCTTGTCGAACAACTCAACAATCTTGAGGCTTAGTTCTTTTTGTCCAAGAACGCTTTGAAGTCTTTTCCATATTTGGACGAGGCCACTTCTGGTGTCAATCCTTTATAGATGGAATCCAAATATTTTGGGTTGGCTTCACTCGCCTCGGTCATCATAATATACGGGGTCGCATAAGAATCCCCGTTGTTAAGACCAAAGTTTAGGGCGTATCTGTATCTACTTACCGTATTTTGATTGACCAGTCCTTGTAAAGAATCCAATACAAGGGAATCTTTCTCCAGATCTAGGCCCGAAGCCTGTTGTAACAATCCCAATTCTTTTATATTGAATTTCGAGGCCATTTCATGAAACTCTAAAAGCTTTTCATGCGATTTGGAGCCCGAAATCTCAACATCCGTGTCAAAGGTGTTCCATGCCGAGTTAATGGTGATGGTTCCCGGTTCTCCAAAAAAGGTGATTCTATCGTTGATATCGTTGTTATCTTCCTTCTTTAGGTAGAGATAAAATACTTCCGGTTCCTTTACTTCAGTTGAAAAACTGAAAGCACCATCGCCTTTTATCTCCAATGAGTCCAAAACGGCTAGAGTGGAATCTTTAAACTGCTGCAAATACAGTGTTCCTTTCTTTAATCCTTTAATGTTCCCGCTAACGGTCATGGTGTTTTCTGTGCTTTTTTGACAAGACAGCACAGTAATTCCAATAAGTAATACAAACAATATCCGCTTCATCATAAAATTTTAGCACGGCAAAGATGCATAATCTTCTGAAAATATTTAAACATTCGAGGCGACTTCCATCAACAAAGCGCATAAATATGCACCCGCGGTGCCCACTACGTAGCCAAAAACGGCCAACAAAATGCCCACGGAGGTCAAGGATGGATGAAACTCTGCGGCTACTACAGGTGCCGAAGCTGCTCCGCCTACGTTTGCCTGGCTACCCACGGCCAAGAAAAAGAAAGGTGCTTTTATAAGCTTGGCCATTAAGATCAGGAGTCCGGCATGTATCGTAATCCATATCAAACCTATGGCAATAAGACCGGGATTGTCCAAAACTTTGCCCAAATCCATTTTCATGCCAATCGTGGCCACCAAAATATAAATGAACATACCACCGATTTTACTGGCGCCGGCACCTTCATAATTTTTGGCCTTCGTAAACGATAGGCCAATGCCAATGGCAGTGGCAAAAACGACCATCCAAAGAAATTCGGAACCAAGGGACGACAATATTTTCTGTGGATTGCGAACAACTTCGAAATTATTTTGAAGGAACATAGCGAAATGGTGCCCTACCAAGTGCGCTATTCCAACACCGACAAAAGCAAAGAACAATATCATGATAAAGTCCTTGAGGGTGGTGACCCTTGCAATTTTTTCGGTGTGCGCGGATACTTTCAACTTGAGCTCTTCGATGGAAGAGGTGTCTGCCTTGAGCCAGCGGTCTATTTTATCCGTTTTGCCCACTCCCAAGAGAATAACGGCCAACCATAGGTTGGCAACCACGATATCGATAAGTACCATGCCACCATAGTTTTCTTGGTTGTATTGGAATACCTCCAGCATAGCAGCTTGGTTGGCACCTCCTCCGATCCAACTCCCCGCAATGGTCGCTAATCCTCGCCAAACGGCATCAGGGCCAACTCCTCCCACAGTTTCTGGAGAAAATATGGATACGATCAGAATAGCTATCGGACCGCCGATTACAATCCCCACCGTTCCGGTCAAAAACATCACCAATGCTTTGGAGCCTAAATTCATTATGGCCTTAAGATCTATGCTCAGTGTCATCAAAATTAAGGCGGCCGGCAACAGATACCTGCTTGCCACATAATAGGTTTGCGAAGCGGATTCGTCCACGATACCCAAACTGGCCAAAATGGCGGGCAAGAGATAGCACATAAGCACGGTGGGGACCACGCCATAAAATTTGTTCCAAAATCCAGTTTTTATGGATGAGGTATAAAAAACAAATCCCAAACAGAGACAAAGAAGGCCGAAAATTACGGTGTCTTGGGTAAAAGGTAGTTGGTCCATATTTTTTTAAGATAGAATCCCAAATATATGAATTAGCACGGGTTTCTGGTCTTCGGAATGTATGTGCCCGTACCGCATTGGTTGTTTAAAGGTCTAAAAGACTAGCAGGGACATTCAATCTAGCCATCACCATTTACTTTGCCATTATATTTGTAAGTGCACGAATTCATTAACAGGCAGGAAGTTATCAGTATAGCCAAAGAAATTTTTTTCATTTGGATGGAATTGAGGATTAAACCCTTGACCAAAAGTTAAAACTATATCAGAAATACCTTCAACAGCACTGAAATGAGATTAGGTTGTTCTGTGTTTTGAGTCAACAATTCCACGTATTGTGCTAAGCTTTTGATAATGGGAACATTACTTTTATATTCTAATAACACTAAAACCTAAAAGATATGAGAAGTTTACTTTGGCTTGTTGCCGTAATTTGTATAATTATATGGGTATTGGGATTTTTTGGAATTGTGGCAGGAATGGCTACAGGTAGTCTTATCCATATTTTGCTTGTGGTTGCCGTAATTGCAATTCTTTACAATATTATATCTGGACGTAAACCATTATAATGCATTAAACACTACTATTGACTTTATAGCTAAGAAAAAGAAAATATAAAAAAGCAGTCACATTTTTGTGACTGCTTTTTACTTTTAGAACTATGATCTCAACTATTTAAATATTCAACCAATAGGTCAATTTAAGATTGATGGAACGACTTCGGGGCATAAAGGAGTTCACAAAATAATTATCGTTGTAGACCAAGAACAAATCCGAGAGCGGAGCAAAACGCCATTGCAGCCTGGAATTGAATCCCAAATTATCCAGCTGGTTGCTGTATTGAATCAACGTGGACCAGAACACGGATTTAGTAAAGGTTAGGTCGATTTTTGGACTCAACAACCAAATATCCCCACTCTCATAGGGTTGGGGCAGTTTAATCTTATTGTAATTAAATGCAACCGATAGGTTCATTTTTGGCTGCACACGCAAATTCATTTGTCCTTCCAGCACCAACCGGGTACCATTGAAAAAATTGCCATAGCCGGGTTCCAAAGAGTACGAAAACACTTTTCTTCGATCACTTGCAAATTCAATTTCACCACTGGTGTAATAGTAGCCCATATCACCGGGTAGCGGGGTTCCACCTTCTGTTCTTGTGGGGTCAAAGGGAGCTATTAGATAGGTATACCGATTAAAAAGCCTTACGGAAATTTCTTCTTGAGTTTTGAATTGTGCCTGCCATCCTGTGTATATAAAATAGTCCGTGTTTTGATAATCCAACGTTGGCCGCCATACGAATTCGGGTCTAGCGATAAACCCATGAGAATTCAATTTGCCTTTTTTGGGATAGAAAATCAGTTCCGCCGTGGGATTTAGAAAAAGTATGTCCCGCCTCGGAACAAAACCAAGGTCTGAACGAAAATTATCGCCTACGAAGTTGCCACTTACCCCAAGATTAAAGAACCGCGAATTATATTTAAGGTTGATACCCCCTGCATCGTCACGGTTTTCCACGCCATGTGAGAAGGATTTATGATAGAAGAATTTTCCCGTCCACGTATTATCGGCACTTGCCAGATTATAATCAAGGCCCACGACCCTATTGTAACGATCCGCTTCTTCTAAGAAATCATAGTCTTCAAAAGTTTGACGGTTTACCAATATAAAACTGAGGTTGGAGCGTGAAAACATTTTTTTCTGGAGGGCAAGAACCGTATTGTTATTGCCGGCTATTCCATTGGATTCATCTTTTTCCGTTTGAAGGTTCATCAGCCCCAAACGCCAATTTTTGTTCAGTTTTCCGCTTAGCCTTACCCCACCTATAATACCGTTTTCGAACGTCTGCCCCTCGGCATTCGTAGCAAGACCGATCCGTCTCGAAAAAAATGGATTATAGTCCGATTCGGTTCCAAAGGACCCAAAAAGGTCACTGTTATCAATAAAGAATTGTCTTTTCTCGGGCAACGAAACCTCGAATCTGGTGAGATTGGTTATAACATTGTCGACCTCTACATTGGAAAAATCAGGATTCACGGTGATATCCAGATTCATGCCATTGCCAATGGAAACCTTCGCATCTCCTCCAACATTTAAATTCTCAAGCTTGGCATCGTACTCAAAATCCTTGGCCACAATTCCGTTGATATAGGGAATAAGCGCAAGGGGCGTCCTTGATTTGCCCAGAGGTTTTTCAAAAACCATATAGCCCATAAAGGCAAGGTTGTAAATTTTTTGATTTTGGGGTATGCGAACCCAAGTACTTTGTTCATTGGTCTGCATATCGAACCTATAGGCGTTGAACCGCCATTTGGTCTCACCTTGTTTAAATTTAAAGGATGTCAATGGAATTGCAATCTCACTAACGTAATACCCATCATGCTGTTTGGTCTCCCCCCGCCATTTTACATCCCACGACATAGTAAATCCGCTAGAGCCCTGACCACCGCCGGATATCAAAGCTTCCCTTCGTACGCCCAGGGGGTTGATTCCAAAAAGAAAGGCATTGGTGCCATCATTGAAGGTATCGAACACCACACTTATGTTATCGTTGCCCCCTGCACCATAATCGCGCTTTAATGATGGTATCACATAATCGTCCCCATCAGAATACATGGTAATACCTATATATAAGGTTGTGCTGCTGTAGAGCATACGCACTTGGGTTTGTTTGATGGCCTGTACGGTATCGACCGGAAAAAATTGGTAAAAGCTATCGGTTGATTCAGCCATCTCCCAAACCGGTTCATCAAGAATACCGTCTATTTTAAATGGGTCTTCTGTATATTTTACTGTAATTTCTTTGGTGCTTGTCTGTGAATAGAAGGTAAGCGGTAGTAACAATGCAATTATTGCAAAGTAAATCTTGGTCATAATCTTTAGTTTAGTTGGTACACCAAATGTAAGGGTATTGTTAAAAAAAACCCAAAATCTTAAAATTGATTGTCCCTTGCTAAAACATTCTGAAACTTAGTTGCGGGAACTGAAATTTATATAAGAGACGTTAAAAAATGAAAAAAACCTTATTTCTATCGCTTTTATTTCCGGTTTTAGTGTTTGGTAACACCATTTGGGGGAAAACAGGACACCGCGTTACCGGACAAATTGCACAAGAACACTTGAGTGGAAAGGCTAAAAGGGCTTTGGATGATTTGTTGAATGGCCATAGCTTAGCTTTTGTATCAACTTTTGCTGATGATATAAAGGCTGACCGTTCCTTTTCCAAATATTCCGCATGGCATTATGTAAATTACCCTTTGGGAACAAGCTACAGGGATTCCGATAAAAGTGAATATGGCGATATTATTGTAGCCATTGAGGAGTGTATAAAAAAGGTAAAGGATAAGAACAATACGCGAGAGGACCGAGTTTTTCATTTGAAAATGCTGATCCATTTTATCGGAGACCTTCACCAGCCCATGCATGCCAGCAGGGAAGAAGATAAAGGCGGGAACGACATACAGGTACAATGGTTTGGCCAAGGCAGTAACTTGCATAGGGTCTGGGACAAAAACTTGATTGAGTCTTATGGAATGACCTATACCGAATTGGCTGCCGAATTGAGCGATGTGGAAAGAAAAAAGCGTAAGTCAATTCAAGAAGGCACTATATATGATTGGGTTGACGAATCCCATGGTATATGTGCAGAACTATATGATTCGGTAGAAATAGGCGATAAACTTGGCTATCGCTACTCCTATGATTACAACGATTTACTTTTTGAGCAACTCCAAAAAGGAGGTCTACGATTGGCCAAGGTGTTGAACGACCTGTTCGATTAATAAAGTTAGGATTGCAAAACCGTTTTTAGCTGATTTCTGTACTCCGAAGGATTTTGCCCCGTAAATGCCTTAAAGGATTTATTAAAGTGGGAGAAATTATTGAAGCCACTATCATAGCACACTTGTGTGATGCTTATGGGCTGCTCCGCCAATAATTTGGAAGCATGTACCAAACGATACTCGTTTACAAACTGCGTAAAGGTTTTATTGGTAATTTTTTTGAAGTACCTACAGAAGGATGGGACCGTCATACTTACCAAATCGGCAATTTCCTCTAGGCTAATGTCTTCCTTGAAGTTAGTTTTCACATGATTGAAAACAATATTGATACGGTCGTTGTCCTTAACTTCGGTTTCCATGGAGAAGCCTTCGGCATTCAAAACATTGATCTCGGTCGAAGTCGCTAAGATGTTCAATATATTAAGGATGGATAGCAATCGTTGAAAATCTGTCTGGTATTCCAAGATTTCCATTTTCTCCCCGACCTTCATTTTAGTCTTACCTGAGAAAGCTATTCCACCTTTGGCCACTTCAAATAGCTTTTGGATATTTTTCATTTCGGGAATGTTAAAAAAATCACTTCCCAAAAAATCTGCCTTCATCTGTACCAAGGTCTCACTCTTGTTACCTGTAAGTTTGTCCGTAAAGCCACAATGTGGCAAATTGGAACCTATTAATATAAGGTCGCCGTTCCTATAATAGGATACATGGCTGCCTATTTGCCTTTTTCCAGAGCCTCCGTTCACATATACCAACTCCAATTCTGGGTGGTAATGCCATCCATTGTTCTTGTTTTCGTTGTTGGCGTTAAATTTTTGAAATGTAAAAGAGTGCCCAAAACTGGGAGCTATTGCCTCAAATGCTGGTTTTTGAATCATTTACTGCAATTTTTTGTTCCTGTAGTATAAAGTTAAACAACTACGTATTATTCAAATATCTACAATCTTAACGCAAAGTTATGCTATTTTATCATTAACCCTATGTTAAAACATTTACCATGTTAATATAGCACATAAACCGGAAAAAGGAGTGGTATTCCTATGCACTATTGCACCATACATTTGTACTGTAATCTTAAAAAAACGAAATGTTATGAAAGTAGTAAAAAACCTAGCAGTAGTAGCGGCCCTAATGATAAGTTCAATCGGGTTGGCAAACGGAACCACAACCGATTTTGGCAAAAAAGTTGTAGCCAAGTACGAAGTTGAAAAGAATTTGGTAAAAGTTAACCTTGATCCGGTATTCGTAAAGAAAGGTCAGAAAATAATGATGAACCTTTTGAACGTTTCCCAAGGTAAGGTGCTTTTGAAAGTATATGATAGCGAGGACAGACTTATTTTTGACCAAGCTATCGACGGTGATATCGTAGTTGAAAAAGCTTTCAACTTCGAAAAAGCCTTCAAAGATGAATATACCATTGTTGTAGTTGACAAATTTGGAACCTACAAGGAAACTGTGGTAGTAAGATAGTTTGTTTAGTTAATTTTTATGTGCATTGGGGGTCGGGAGGCCCCCTTTTTTTATGCCCATTTTTTAAGCTTCTCTCTTTTGTCCAATGGAAGCGCTTCATGGTTTATGGCCCATTCTAAAACTTCCTTATCCTTGGTTTTGGCAAACAAAAGTTTGTAGAACGCTTGAACCGTTAAAGGGTTGCCCGATTCCTCAACAAGTTCCATAGAATCGTCCATTGCCACTTTTCCGGGTTCAAGAACGCGTACGTAAGTTCCCGGATGTCCGTGGTCTATGAACTGTTTTAAAATTTCTTGGTCGTTAAACCGTATGCCCAACTTGTAACAGGGTTCTCTCGGCTGAGTAATTTGAACCAAAGCTTCCCCCAATTTGTATATGCTTCCTATTTTAAGTTTAGACTCTTCCATTTTGTCAAGGGTCAGATTTTCACCGAACATGCCCCAGTCCCAATCCAATAAAGGGTATTTCTCTTTCCAATATCCGTAGTTTTCCGCAGAAAATAGATAACAGGCCTTATAGATGCCGCCATGGTGTTTTCTGTCGACTACGGTATCATTCTTTACATCTTCCACATCCAAAAAAAGTGGTTCATCAACTGGGTGTTTATAGATGCCCGTCATGGTTTCTTTACCTTTCCATACAATTTTGGTGGGTTTGCCGAGGTTGGTGGAGATAACTTTCATAATGGTAAGTTATAAAAAAACCACCGCTTATGGCGGTGGTCATTTAATTAAAATCAGCTTAAAGAATTAATTTTCTTTATCCAATTTGTTGGTCATATTAAATCCGACCATCAGTCCAACACCCGCCAATAAGAAAATTGTACCGGGGTAAGCAACTTCTTGTTTAACTCCAAGACTGTGGACAAATATCGAAGCTACAAATATGGCCGTTCCGATTCCCATAAGCAATAGGGCTAGATTAAGGAGAATGATTTTCCCAACCGGAGTAGCTCCAGCCCTTTTTCCCCTGACAAAAATGCTGGCGTCGGCCCCCTTCTCGATCAAGGCCAATCGTTCCTTGTTTCTAGTTGAAAAATAGAGGTAGGCAATTGCTAGGATAACACCAAAAATGATTGGAATAATGATTACTTCTGATCCCATAACTGTTCGTTTTAATGATTACTTGTAATTTTTTTGTTCATAAGCTATGACGACAGTTTTTCCGATCAGGTTACATAATTTTATAAAAATAGTTTTTTGTGTAACCTAAACGGTACTTCTGGCGTCCAATGTACAATGCTGACCAACAAGGAAAATCAAATCATCTCGGAAATACGTAGGGGAAATACCCGCGCGTTCTCCGATTTGGTGGATGCCTACAAGGATTTGGTTTTTACGCTGTCCTTAAGAATGTTGGGTCATCGGGAAGAGGCCGAGGAAGTGTCGCAAGATGTTTTTATTAAGGTATACAGGTCCTTGCCCAGTTTTAAGGGCGACTCCAAATTGTCCACTTGGATATATAGAATTGCCTATAATACTTGCTTGGACAGAATTAAAAAAATAAAGAAGAAGCGAATCCATGTGGATATGGGACATGCGGATAGAATTGATTATGCTGATCTGGATACGGCTTTTCACAAAATGGTAGCGGTAGAAAGAAGCCAATTGATCGAACAATGTCTGTCCAAATTATCGGCAGAAGATGCAGGTGTGCTTACTTTGTTTTATCTTGAGGAAAAGAACCTGCAGGAAATAGAAAAAGCGACCAACCTTCCGGTGAACACGGTAAAGGTAAGGTTGTTCCGGGCCAGAAAGCGATTGGCCAGTATTATGGAAAAGAGTTTGAACAAAGAAATATTGCAGAGCAATGGATAAGTTTGATGATAAAAGTTTGGAGGAATTCGTAGATAGGATCATGGAGGAAGCTCCGGAGGAGTCTCCTTCTGCCGATTTTACCAAAAATGTGATGCAGCAATTGGAGGTTGAATCACCACCGCATGTTTTTGAATACAAACCGATACTATCTGGCAGGACTTTGTTCTTGGCCTTTGTAGCTTTTGTGGCCCTAGTGTTTCTACTGGGTTCTCAATTGGGTGTGGACAATGGCCAGGGCTGGTTCAAAAACCTGAACATGGAAACATGGTTTCACACGGATTGGGATTGGGTAAAAGGTTTTACCTTTTCCAAAGTAACTGTATATGCTTTTTTATCCTTTGGACTACTATTTTTTGCCCAAGTTCCTTGGTTAAAGAAACGAATGGATAAAATGGTTTTCTAGAGATAAGCGTAATAATACGCCCAATACATCAAAAAGAATTGGAGCGGGATTCGAAGAATCAATATCCATTTGGGAATTCCGGCAGATGCTTTTTCGCCCGAAAGCATATAAAAATGTACCGATAAAAAGACGCCCAACATTAAAATAATACCGAAAGTGCTCAATTTTCGGGTAGCATCAAAACATACACCTATCCCCAAAACTATTTCGGCAATTCCGCTCAAATAGACCAAAAGCCTGTGGTCAGGTAGGTACATGGGCATTATCCGTATATACATTTTTGGCTTTATAAAATGCATTGCGCCCGCAACTACATACATTCCGGCCATTACATATAGATGCCATGGAATCATAAATCTTAATTTTTAAAATACCAAAATGGTAAGATAACATCTGTAACGGTTTTGACCGTATCTTTTTCCTTTCTTTTTCGTCTAAGCCGTAAAAGGTGTTTCCCTTCAACTAAGTCAGCAATTTTGATGTAGGTCTCGAATCCAAGGATATTATTGATTCCCGTGGTCAGGATAAAATCCTCGTCCATATCCACGCTATCGATTCGGAAGGCATGGGTTTCATTAAAGGTTCTTAGGTACATCTTGCGTATACTGTCTTTTTGGCGTGCACCGGTAATCCGGTCGCTCCAATTGGTGGTGGCCTTCATACTGGTAGATAGTCCACGCCGGTCAATTTCCGGTGTCAAGGAATCATTGTAGGCGAAAATCCGGTTCTCCAAATTCTCAGAAAAGGGTACGAACACTTGTAAAAAAGGTTTATTGATCACCTTGGACGAAATCACCATGTGGCCAGGGAAATCACCATCTTCCGTAAGCATGTCCGCATAGTTTTCCTTGTTGGCAAAAGTACTTGAAGACCTTTGGTCCTTGTCCAGATAGTTGGAGCTACGGTACTCCAAGCTGGTCATCATCAATATGGCAATATAAATTGGGACCAACAGCAAAATAAGCCTTCTTCCAAACCGGTTGTCCAAAAAATTATAGACCAAGGGCCGGTATAAAAAGGAAAGTGTCAGAAAACTGAAAACCCAGTAGATGGGAAAGTAGATTCGTGATATCCATTTTTTCTTTTTGAGCCAACCTTGTGTCAAAAAGTCGATAAAGGTCAAGATCATGCCCGTAATGATAAAAACGATCAATACGGAACCGAGAATAGTGGCCACCCCTTTGTTCAAATGGTCACTTTCAAGAATAAAATTGACCACCAATACGATGGATAATATAATCATCGTCATGGCCAAGACATAGAAAATCAATAAGAATGAAATGGCAAATAGAACACTACAATAATTCTCAAGATTGGCAATATACCGGTCAAAAGAGACGATGCGCTTTTGAAGGTATTTGGTGAAGCGCTCCGAGTAGCGAAGCTTTTCAAACTCTATATCGCCGGAGACATACCTAAGGCCCAAGGAACCTATCCAAAGCCCACGAAGAATTACATGGAGCAATAGATTGAACAATAATATGGAACAGGAAATTTGAAGGATGAGGTAGACTACGAACCGATAAATTTGTTGCTCGTTCTCTGCGTTCACTGTCTCAATACGAAGGGGCTCATAGGCGGTGAACAATCCAAAAATGGCAAAACCTGAGATAATAAGTTCAAGCTCCCAGCTTTGCTGTTGTAGCGAGTCCAGTAGTTTTTTAAATGAGGGACTGTTATAATCGTTGTTCGCGCCCACGGTTTTTGATTGGTTTGTATATCCAATATAGGCATAAAATGCAAAAACCGCTCATTTTGAGCGGTTTTGCGTTATTTGTTATAAAACGTTGGTATCACTTGATCATGTCGTAGCTCCGTGCAATAAAGTTTGTCAGCTCTTCACCTTTCAGCAATCCTTTGGACAGGCGGGCCAAATCCAAGGACTGATTGATCAATCGTTCCCGTTTTTTTGCGGTTTTTGTATTCAAAATTTCACTTACCAATTCGTGATTTGTATTCACGATAAGATTGTACATATCCGGCATGTTGCCCATACCGAACATGCCACCACCGCCGGTTTGTTGCATCTCCTTCATTCGGCGCATAAATTCGGGTTCGGTGATAATAAATGGCGAAGCACTGCTCTCCATGGCCTCCATTTGAATGGTGTACCCTTTTTCCATGGTCACCTCTTCAATTTCGGTCTTCAATTTCTCTTTTTCCTCATCGGACAATTTTGAAATGGCCGTGTCCTCTTTTTTGATGAGGTTGTCCACATGGTCGGAATCTACCCGCACAAATGATAAGTTCTCTTTGGATGTTTCCAACTTTTGCATCAAGTGTGGCACGATCGGGGAATCCAATAGCAGAATTTCGTATCCTTTTTTCTTGGCAGCTTCAATGTAACTGTGCTGTGCCTCTTTGTCCGAAGCATAAAGTACCACCAACTTGTCATCCTTATCGGTCTGATTGTCCTTGATCTTGGCCTCTAGTTCTTCAAACGTGTAGTAATTGCCATCAATGGTAGGGTAAAGTGCAAATTTGTCCGCTTTTTCAAAGAATTTATCTTCTGAAAGCATTCCGTACTCTATCACTACTTTGATATCGTTCCACTTCTGTTCAAAATCCTCTCGGTTGTTCTTGAAAAGCGAACTTAATTTATCGGCCACTTTTCGAGTGATGTAGGAGGAAATTTTCTTCACCGCGCCATCCGCCTGAAGGTATGAACGAGATACGTTCAATGGGATATCCGGAGAATCGATGACACCTTTTAACATTGTCAAGAATTCAGGAACGATGCCTTCTACATTGTCTGTCACGAACACTTGGTTCTGGTACAATTGAATCTTATCCTTTTGAATGCTAAGGTCGTTCGTCAATTTTGGGAAATAGAGAATCCCGGTCAAGTTGAACGGATAGTCCACATTCAAGTGGATATGGAATAAAGGTTCCTCGAACTGCATCGGGTATAGTTCCCGGTAAAAACTTTTATAATCAGCCTCCTCTAAATCCGCAGGTTGCTTGGTCCAAGCCGGGTTTGGATTGTTGATGATGTCGTCCACCTCTTGGGTTGGAGCGGGTTC
Organism: uncultured Allomuricauda sp.; assembly: GCA_963677115.1. GTDB lineage: Bacteria > Bacteroidota > Bacteroidia > Flavobacteriales > Flavobacteriaceae > Flagellimonas. Next base: position 361,122 of record OY781874.1, on the reverse strand, counting down.
ATCTTCTTTTGCACCTTCTGGCTTGGGAAGTGTTTCCGTTTTTGTTCCGAACTTGATCGGAATGGGCATGAACTTGTTGTACTTGACCAAAAGCTCACGGATTTTGGCATTTTCCAAAAACTCGGTGGAATCTTCGGCAATATGAAGGATGATTTCCGTACCCCTATCGGTTTTATCGCTCGCTTCAATCGTAAACTCGGGAGAGCCATCGCAGCTCCAATGCACCGCAGGCTCTTCTTTATGCGACTTGGTAATGATCTCCACTTTTTCCGCAACCATAAAGGCAGAATAGAAACCTAGACCAAAATGCCCGATGATTCCGGCATCTTTGCCTGCATCTTTGTATTTGTCCAAAAATTCCTCGGCACCGGAAAAAGCAACCTCGTTGATATACTTTTTCACTTCGTCCTCGGTCATCCCGATCCCTTGGTCAATAATATGGATGCGTTTATTGTCCTTGTCCACTTTAACCTCAATAATCGGGTTGCCATACTCAACTTTTGCTTCTCCGATTGAGGTGAGATGCTTTAATTTTAAGGTTGCATCCGTAGCATTGGAAATTAGTTCTCTCAAGAAAATTTCGTGATCACTGTATAGAAACTTTTTGATCAGAGGGAAAATGTTCTCTACTGAAACATTTATTTTACCTGTAGCCATCGTTTTATTTTTTTAATCTTTAATAACTGATGAGTCAAAAAAAATACCATAGTGCTAAATCTGACAAACTGACATTTGATCGACACCTCATCAATTTTAACACAAATTTGTTTATTTAAATTCAAAAAAGATTAAACAAAATTAGTATATTTACAATGTTATAGGTTAAAAATTGCTATGAAACAGTATTACTATAACAAGTTTGTTTATTTATTGGTTAGGTTGTGAAAATGCACTTTCGTCAGGAAGTGCATTTTCTTTAAAAATTAAATCTACCTTGTAACTCTTCAAAAACATACGACAATGGCAAAAACCACTAAATCCAAAATCACTGAGGATAAGATCATAGGCTTGTTCATGGAATCTGTTTTAGAGCATGAAAAAGTGCCAACCTCAGTATTTAAGTTCTGTAAGGGACATGGTATCAAGGAAGATGAATTTTATGCATTATTCGGTTCGTTTGAATCGTTACAGGTATCCATTTGGAACAAATTCTTCGATAATAGCTTTGTTTTGATGCAAAAGAATAAGCAATATGCATCAATGACCATCGAGGAAAAGATGTTGACATTTTTCTTCACGTTTTTTGAAAATCTGACTTTGAACAGGAGCTATGTGCTTTTTATAATGAAGGAGCACAAATATTCCCTGGAAGGACTAAGGCAATTGAAAGGTCTTCGAAAAAGGTTCAAGGATTTCGCTTCCACACTTATTGAGGAAAGGAACGATGAAAAGCAGCATAAGGTTTTTAAGTACAACGCTCCTTTGTTTGCCGAAGGCGCTTGGTTACAGTTTCTTTTTATTCTAAAATTCTGGATGGAGGATGGTTCTCCAGGTTTGGAGAAAACCGATATCGCCATTGAGAAATCCGTTACTACTATATTTCAAATTTTCGAGACCACTCCATTGGAAAAAATAGTGGACTTTGGAAAATTCCTTTACAAGGAAAAATTCGCTTAGAGCATATGAAAAGTTTGGATACGATTCCCACTGGGAAAATTGAACGGGCCGGAAAGCTTGTGAAAACCGGGGTCAAGATTGGAGGAAACTATGTAAAATACTACGGTAAAAAGCTGGTGGATCCCGAAACCTCTAAAGATACGCTGGACCAAGATAATGCGGAGGATATTTATGATGGACTAAAAAGCCTAAAGGGTAGTGCACTTAAAGTGGCGCAAATGCTCAGTATGGAGAAGAACCTTCTACCAAGGGCCTACGTGGAAAAGTTTTCCCTTTCCCAATTTTCAGTACCTCCGTTGTCCGCACCATTGGTCCGCAAGACATTTAAGAAGTACTTGGGCAAATATCCAGAAGAAATTTTTGATGAGTTTGAGAAGGATTCCGTTAATGCGGCCAGCATAGGACAGGTGCACCGTGCGGAAAAAGATGGTAAAAAATTGGCAGTTAAGATCCAATATCCAGGTGTTGCGCAAAGCATTAGTAGCGATTTGGCCTTGGTGAAACCCGTGGCCATTAAAATGTTCAATCTAAAAGGGAAGGACTCCGAAAAATATTTTAAGGAGGTAGAGCAGAAGCTTATTGAAGAGACCAATTATATTTTGGAACTGGAGCAAAGCGATGAGATTACCAAAGCTTGTTCGGTGATTCCAAACATGCAGTTCCCAAAATACTACAGAGACTTGTCCAGCGAGCGTATTTTAACAATGGATTGGATGGAGGGAACCCACCTTGGGGAGTTTACCCAAACAGATTTTGATGCTGGCCTTGGGAATACATTGGGCCAAGCCCTGTGGGACTTTTATATGTTCCAGATCCATAAGTTAAGGCGTGTACATGCAGACCCGCATCCGGGTAATTTCTTGGTAAGTACAAAAGGTAAGCTGATAGCCATTGATTTTGGTTGTATCAAGCAGATTCCGGACGATTTTTACGTTCCTTATTTTGAATTGGCCAAGGAGGAGAATATCAACAATGATAAAATCTTTATGGGGAAATTGTACGAACTGGAAATATTGACCCCTACCGATTCTGAAGAAGAATTACGCTTCTTTAAAGCACTCTTCAAAGAAATGCTCACTATTTTCACCTCTCCTTTTCATAAAGAGACTTTTGATTTTGGCGATGAAGGTTTCTGGTCACAAATAGCAAATCTTAGCGAACGGTATTCCAAAGACGAGCAAATCCGTAAAATGAATGGAAATCGTGGTTCTAAACACTTTTTGTACATAAACCGCACATTTTTTGGACTTTATAACCTCTTGCATGACTTAAGGGCCAAGGTGGAGGTAAGCCATTTTAAAAAGTACATGGACTAATTTTGTTAATAAATATCCAGTTCTTGGGATATATTTTTTACTTTTCCGTTACTTAGCCCAGTATTTTTTAAAGATTCAATATTTAACCACTTTGTAATGTATAACTCAAGAATATCAGGATTGGGATTTTATGTCCCTGAAAATGTGATCACTAATGACGATTTGTCTAAAGTGATGGACACTAATGACGAATGGATACAAGAACGTACCGGTATCAAGGAAAGACGCCATGTGGTTAAAGGTACCGATACAACTACTTCTATGGGTGTGAAGGCGGCCCAAAAAGCAATCGAACGTGCAGGAATTGATAAGGATGACATTGATTTTATAGTTTTTGCTACGTTAAGTCCTGATTATTATTTCCCTGGACCAGGGGTTCTGGTTCAACGCGATTTAGGTTTAAAAACTGTGGGTGCGTTGGATGTTAGAAACCAATGTTCGGGTTTTGTATATGCAATTTCTGTTGCAGACCAGTATATAAAAAGCGGTATGTACAAAAACGTGCTTGTTATTGGTTCCGAGCTACATTCACATGGTTTGGACATGACCACAAGGGGCAGGGGAGTGTCCGTTATTTTTGGTGATGGCGCCGGAGCTGCCGTTTTAACGAGAGAAGAAGATACCTCTAAAGGGATTCTTTCCACCCATTTACATTCGGAAGGGCAGCATGCTGAGGAACTTTCGCTGATTGCTCCGGGAATGGGCAAGCGTTGGGTCACCGATATTATCGAGGATGCCGATGAAGAAGATACTTCGTACTATCCGTACATGAACGGACAATTCGTTTTTAAGAATGCGGTGGTCCGATTCAGTGAGGTCATCATGGAAGGGCTTGGCAAAAATGATCTGTCCCCCTCAGATATTGATATGCTGATCCCGCACCAGGCTAACCTGAGGATTTCCCAATTTATACAGAAAAAGTTTAGTCTAAAGGATGATCAAGTATTCAATAATATTATGAAATACGGTAACACTACGGCCGCATCCATACCCATTGCATTGACGGAGGCTTGGGAAGCAGGCAAGATCAACGAAGGAGATTTGGTCGTACTGGCCGCCTTTGGCAGTGGCTTTACTTGGGGCAGTGTAATTATCCGCTGGTAGAAAATCAAACCAAATAGAATTAAATATAAAACCCCGGTCCGTTTGGATCGGGGTTCTTGATTGATGCTACAAGATAACCAACCAACACTCGAATATGAAGCATCAATATATTTTAAAGGATTCCGCCGCCCCCTTGTTTGGTATTGCTGTCCCTTCTTTTGCGTTGTTTGGCTTGGTTTTTTCCACTACCAAATCTATAGGAAAGGCCTAGGTACACATTGTTGCTCTCCCAGTTAAAAGCCCCTTCTTGGGCATACGGATAATCTCCCTCAAAAGCAAAACGCATGGTGTTGAAAATGTCATTGTAATTAAGGCTCAATGTCCCCTTGCCCTGGGCAAAGCTGTAACGTGCTCCTAAATTCACAAAATACATGGGGTCGGCATTGAACTGTATACTTTTATTTCTGCCCCGATAAAATCCGAATGCTTGTAGTGTTAATGCCTTGGTCACGGTAAAGTTGTTGTTAATTCGTAGGTTCCAGGCCGTGTTGTCCACTTTTACTCTTTGGGCCACAATATCTTCTTCACTGGGTTCTGGGTCTGTTGTGTTCAATGTTTCCGTCAATCCCCTTTGAGTTTGGGAAAACAGGTCAAAACTTCCATTGATGTTCCACCACTTCAATGGTTTGTAATTAGTGGAGAGTTCAAATCCGTAGGCGGATGTTTTGTCAAAATTGTCAAAGGTCAGTATGGTCTTGTTCAAGTCCAAGCGGTCTACATAGATAGCTCGGTTGATTTCGTCGGTTATGCTTCTGTAAAAAACACCTCCGGTAATACTTCCATTTTTTATTCTTTTGGTATAGTTTGCTTCATATGAACTGGTAAACTGAGGCACCAAATTTGGATTTCCGAAAGAAGAGATCAATGGCGTTGCAAACTCCCGAATGGGGTTCACCTGTTGTAGGCCGGGCCTATCCACACGTCTGCTATAGCTCAGTTGTACTTGGTCACCTTCGTTTGGTTTGTAAGTGACGAATGCCGAAGGATAAATTTCTGTATAGTTATCGGTAAACGAACGTACGGCATTGGTATCTGCTTTAACTTGAACGTCCTCGATACGAACACCCATTTGGTAGGACCATTTTTCATAGGTCTGACCAAAGGTGCCATAAGCCGAATAAATATCCATGTCGTAGACAAATTTAGTGGACGGCGTGGGTGCCAAATTGCCATTGGAATTAAACGATTGTCCAGTAGATGAATAATCCACTTTGGTTTCAAAATTTCTGGATTGTAGACCCAGTTCCAGTTTAGAGATACTGTCCAATGGATTTACATAATCCAAATTCGCAGTTGTCTGTGTACGCTCCGTGTCCACAAAATCCATGTAATTTGGATAGGTTGATGCACCAATAGATCTAAAATCGGCATCTTGTTCACTGTCAAACAAATTGTGGTCTATTTCCAGTTCAATGCTGTGACCTTCCTTATTAAAATCAAGTTTATAGTCGAAATTGTATTGTTCACTGCTGTTGTTGGAGTCGTCCAGAAACAGTTGTGTGACATTTCGGGAAGGATTGTTGAAATAGGTAACCGCCGTCTCTCCTGTGCCTTCACCCTCATAAATATTTTGGTTGGTGAAAAAGGAAATGGTGTTTTTATCGTTCAAATAAAAATCGAAGCCCAACTTATAAAGATGTGACTTATTGTTATTGAAAAAGTCAAACTTTTGGCGCGAGTTCTCGTCCACACGAAGAATACTGCCATCGTTCACCCATTTACCTATATTGTTGCCATAATTTCCGTAAAAGTTGAACTTTCCATTACGGTAGTTCATATCTATGGAACTATTGAACTTGGCCTCGATACCTTTGGTTAGCCCAAGGTTTACGTTTCCATTAAAACCGATGTTCGCGTTTTTGTGCAATACAATATTGATGATGCCGCTCATCCCTTCGGGGTTGTACTTTGCGGAAGGATTGGTAATCAGTTCAATGGATTTAATGGCCGTTGAGGGGATTTGTTTCAATAGTTGGGCCACAGGAACATTGGAGAGCTTTCCATCTACCATCACACGAACATTTGAGTTCCCCCTAAGGGTAATGTCCCCAGTTTGGGAATCTACGTTTACCGATGGAATATTGTTCATAATATCGGATGCCGTGGCCCCTGCAGTGGTCAGATCTTTACCGACATTGATGACCTTTCTGTCCACGCGTTGTTCAATGGTAGTGCGTTCTGCCACTAATTCCACACCTTCCAGTTCTTTGGTTTCTTCAACCAAGGTAACCGTGCCCAGATTGAGGATTCTCTTGCCCTTGGCGACAACTAATTTTTGGGAATATGTTTTGTATCCGATGTACTGTACCTCAAAAATGAAGGTGCCATCTGGCAGTTTGTTGATTTCAAAATTTCCATCTTCAGTGGTAATTCCACCGGTTATGGTCTCGGTTCCATCTTCGGATTTAATGACTACAGCTGCATATGCCACGGGCTGGTTGCTGACGTTGTCGATAACTTTACCCTTGATTACGCCGAGTGCTTCGTCCGTGTCATTGGCAAAAAGTGAAAATGGGGATGTCATGCACAGCAATAGTGCAACTAGAAAGCTCACATGTCTCATGAGTAGTTCGTTTTTTGATTGATGATTGATTGATGATATTTTTAAGACGCCTGATCTCGGAGAATGTTACAGGAGGAAGTTGTTTTAACATCCTTTAACAGTTGAAGCCTGGTGAATTGCCCCAACTTTGTAAGGTGAGCAGATATTGGAGACTATGGTAATACCCTTATAAAAGAAGAAACCCCGGTAAAGAATACCGGGGTTATACATTGATAAGCTATACTAAACACTAACCATTAACTATAAAAATACAGTCTTACCAATGACTTTAAGATATAAACAGTAGACGAAATTTTATTTCGAAAATTACAGTCTACATAAAAATTTAACACAAAAATTAACAAATGCAAAAAACACTTGTCATTGGGGCTTCTACAAACCCGGGGAGATACAGTAACACAGCAATTCGTAGGCTGGTTGACAATAATATTGAAACAACCGCATTTGGGATACGTGGGGGAACTGTATCAGGAATACAAATTAAAGACAACTTAGTTGATTTTCAAAATATTGATACCGTAACTTTATATTTAGGCCCAAAAAATCAAAAAGAATACTACCAACAAATTCTTGATTTAAAACCACGAAGGGTCATATTCAACCCGGGTACCGAAAACCCGGAATTCTATCAAATGCTTGAAAATGCTGGCGTTGAGGTTGAAGTTGCCTGTACCTTGGTGCTGTTGGCTACTGGTCAGTATTAATAAAAGGAGCCGAATTTTTATCACGAATTAACCATAACCCCATGAAAGTCAGCAATCCGTTGAGTGGTAACAATTCATAGCCCACCTGATAGCCGCCTAAATATTCGGCTGGTACATTGGCAATCAACACAATGGTGATCACGGATGTTAAAGCCACTATCCACACATAACGATCCTTAATCCTGTGCTTGGTTAAAATACCAAAGGCAAAAAGGCCCAATAGAGGTCCATAAGTATAGCCTGCAACGGTAAGTAGACTGTCGATGACATTGCTGCTAAGAATGTACTTAAATGCTATGATAACAATAACAAGAACAAAGCTCATTACGATATGGGTGCGTTTTCTAATGCGTTTTTGTTCCTTGTCATCTTTGTGTTGCACATTCAGGAAATCCACACAGAACGAAGTGGTCAGCGAAGTAAGTGCACTATCTGCACTACTGTAGGCAGCAGCGATGAGACCTAACATAAAAGTGATGGAAAGCGCCAGCCCCAATCCACTGTTAAGTGCAATTTCAGGAAATAGAAGGTCCGTTTTTGGGGAACCGTCCATCAAAGGGATTCCGATCCCCTCCCTTTTTGCAAAAATATAAAGAAGAACGCCCAACAACATGAACAAAAATGTGACTCCGACCAATACAAAGCTGAAGGAAACCATGTTCTTCTGGGCATCCTTTAAAGATTTACAGGTAAGGTTTTTTTGCATCATGTCTTGGTCCAGACCCGTCATACAGATGGTAACGAACATGCCTCCGACAAAGGATTTTATAAAATAATTTTTATCCAAAAAGTTATCGGTCACCAAAAAATCATCATAATTTTTTAGTGCATCCGAAGCCAAAAATTCCCCAAAACTCCACCCCAATTCCCGATTGATCATCACAATGGAAAGAATTACCGCCGTAATCATAAAGAGTGTCTGCAAAGTATCTGTCCAAACAATGGTCTTAATGCCACCTTTGTTGGTATAGAGCCAAATCAATAAAATGGAGATCACCACGGTGACCTCAAAACGGACCCCAAGATCATCAAAAACAAATTGCTGTAACACAATGGCCACCAAATACAACCGGAACGCCGCACCCAAAACCCTCGATATAAAAAAGAAAAATGCCCCGGTACGGTGGCTCACTTTCCCAAAACGGTCATGTAAATATTCATAAATGGAAGTAAGGTTGAGTTTGTAGTACAGCGGCAAGAGTACAAATGCGACCACAAAATAGCCAAACAGGTATCCCAGTACCACCTGCATATAGGTCAACTGGCTGTCGCCTACCCAACCGGGCACCGATATAAAAGTTACCCCGGAGAGCGAGGCGCCTACCATTCCAAAAGCAACAATATACCACGGTGATTGTTTTCCGGCCTTAAAAAAATCGGCATTGGAATCGTTTTTACCAGTGAAGTAAGAAATAAGGATCAGCACCAAGAAATAGGCGCCGATAAGCAACAGAATTTGTGTGGCCGACATACATCTAATTTGATTTGCAAAGTACGAAAGTAAATTGGTAACTCTAAAATCGTAATTTTGTGGGAGAATTGATGCTATGGAATTTTCGTCAAAGCTATTGGAAAACGCAGTTTACGAAATGTCGCAATTGCCGGGAATTGGCAAACGTACTGCATTGCGCTTGGTGCTCCACCTGTTAAAACAGCCCGAAGAAAGGACCGAGCTGTTGGCCCATGCACTACTGAAACTAAAGAGCGAGGTCAATTTTTGTAAAAACTGCCATAATATTTCCGATACCGAAGTGTGTGAGATTTGCGCCAATCCCAAAAGGGACGAAACCTTGGTATGTGTGGTGGAAGATATTCGAGATGTGATGGCCATTGAAAATACGTCACAATACAATGGGCTGTACCATGTATTGGGCGGGAAAATATCCCCGATGGAAGGTGTGGGGCCACAGGACCTGAATATAGCTTCATTGGTGCGAAAGGTAAAGGACGGTACAATAAAGGAATTGATATTGGCCCTAAGCTCTACTATGGAAGGTGACACCACTAATTTTTATATTTACAAACAACTGGAAGGCCTGGAGGTGACCACCTCGACCATAGCTAGGGGGATTTCGGTAGGGGATGAATTAGAATATGCAGATGAAGTAACTTTGGGAAGGAGTATCATCAATAGAGTACCTTTTGAGAGCTCTATAAAAGCGAATTAGTGAAAATAAATCAAAAATAAGTCGATTTCTTTAGTATTTTTGTAAAATAATAATCAAAATCACTTTGATAAATACGAATATGTCAAGATTTGAATTGAAATTGCCGCAAATGGGAGAAAGTGTCGCAGAAGCCACCTTGACCAATTGGTTGAAAGAGGTGGGCGATACCATAGAGATGGACGAAGCCATCTTTGAAATTGCCACCGACAAGGTGGATTCCGAAGTTCCCAGTGAGGTGGATGGAGTATTAGTGGAAAAGCGGTTCGATGTAGATGATGTGATAAAAGTTGGTGAAGTCGTTGCCGTAATTCAAATTGAGGGGGAGATGGAATCTGCCGCAGAAGGTAGTTCCAAGGACGAAGTTAAGGAAGAGGTTTCCGTGGAAGCCCCCGCAAGGGAATTGGAGACCCAAATGGCAAGTGTAAAGGAATCTGTTTCGGCTCCGGTACCCGATTATTCAAGTTCAGAGCGATTCTATTCACCTTTGGTGAAAAATATAGCCAAGGAAGAAAATGTCTCCATGGACGAATTGGAGGCCATTGCTGGTACGGGTAAAGAAGGAAGGGTCACTAAAAATGATATTATGGCCTATTTGGAAAGCCGTTCCAACGGAAGCCAAAAACAAGAGGAAGCCAAGCCGCAACCGGAAGCCACAACAGAAAAAGCGGCCGTACCTTTGGCACCAAAAGAAACAGCAGCGGAGAAACCAAAAGAATCCAAGGTTCAGGTCGGAGCAGGGGATGAGGTGATTCCATTGACCCGAATGGGCAAGTTGATTGCCCATCATATGATCGATAGCATTTCCACCTCCGCACACGTACAAAGTTTTGTGGAAGTGGATGTGACCAATGTGGTGAATTGGAGAAATAAGGTAAAAAACGCTTTCCAGCAGAGAGAAGGTGAAAAACTGACCTTTACACCCATATTTATGGAAGCTGTGGCCTTGGCCCTTAAAAAATACCCGTTGATGAACATTTCGCTGGACGGGGACAAGGTCATCAAAAAGAAAAACATCAACCTGGGGATGGCAGCCGCCCTGCCCGATGGTAATTTGATCGTACCCGTTATTAAAAATGCGGACCAATTGAACTTGGTGGGCATGGCAAAAACCGTGAACGATCTCGCCGATAGGGCTCGAAACAACAAGCTAAAACCCGATGAAGTGAAGGATGGTACCTACACGGTAACCAATGTTGGTTCCTTTGGAAGTGTTTTTGGCACGCCGATAATCAATCAACCTCAAGTTGGGATTCTGGCATTGGGAGCTATTAGAAAAATACCATCGGTCATAGAAACCGACCAGGGGGAATATATCGGCATCCGCAGTAAAATGTACCTATCACACAGTTATGACCATCGCGTAGTAAACGGGGCTTTGGGCGGAATGTTCGTAAAAGCAGTTGCCGATTATTTGGAAGCTTGGGATATAAACAGGGAAATATAGCGGAAAACTGCCGATATTCCTGTCACTATTCTTAATTTAGAACCCGAGCGAACCATATTTAAAACGCCCCACATGCAATTACAATTGACCAAACCCATCTGTTTTTTTGACTTGGAGACGACAGGAACCAATGTTGCGAAAGATAGGATTGTAGAGATTTCCATTCTAAAGGTTTATCCGAACGGAAATAAAGAAAGCAGAACATGGTTGGTAAACCCGGAGATGCCCATTCCGGCAGAATCCGAGGCCATTCATGGTATTTCTGATGAAAAAGTGGCCAACGAACCTACATTCAAGCAATTGTCCAAGGAAATATATGCGATGATTCGCGATAGTGATTTGGGAGGTTACAATTCCGATAGATTCGATATTCCATTGTTGGCGGAGGAGATGCTCCGGGCCGATGTGGATTTTGATATGAAGAGCATGGTCTCCGTAGATGTACAGACCATATTTCATAAAATGGAAAAACGTACCCTGGAAGCAGCGTACAAGTTTTACTGTGATAAGAATTTGGATGATGCCCATAGTGCCGAAGCAGATACTTTGGCAACCTATGAAGTATTATTGGCACAGTTGGACCGATATCCGGAGCTTGAAAATGACATAAAAAAACTGTCAGAGTTCACCACCAGAAGGCAAAACTTGGATTTTGCAGGTTTTATTGGCCTTGATGAAAACGACAATCCGATTTTTGCCTTCGGGAAGCACAAAGGAAAAACGGTGGATGAGGTTTTGGAGAAAGAGCCCGGTTATTTCGGCTGGATCTTAAATGCGGATTTCCCTTTATATACCAAGAAGGTACTTACCCAGATAAAGTTGAGCAAGCTCAACAACAAATTTTAATCGAACAAGCGTTAACCCCCATAAACAAATTATGAAGCTGATTTGTATAGGACGTAATTATGTGGATCACATAAATGAACTGAGCAATGAACGTCCGGATGAGCCTGTGGTTTTTATAAAGCCGGATTCTGCCATTTTGCCCAAGGAACAAGATTTTTATATTCCCGAATTTTCAGAAGATGTGCACTATGAGGTGGAAGTCTTGGTGAAAATCAAAAAAGTGGGGAAACATATTTCCAAGGAATTTGCCCATAAATATTATGATGAAGTTGGATTGGGTATAGATTTTACGGCAAGGGACCTTCAGTCCAAGCTGAAATCCAAAGGCTTGCCTTGGGAAAAGGCAAAAGGATTTGATGGAGCGGCCGTTGTTGGAAAATGGCTGCCAAAAGACAAGTTAGAGGATATGGATGACCTGAACTTTTCATTATCAAAAAACAATGAAACCGTCCAAGAAGGGAATACCTCTTTGATGCTGTGGAAGATAGATGAAATTATAGCACATATATCAACTTATTTTATGTTGAAAAAAGGTGATATCATTTTTACGGGAACCCCTGCCGGTGTTGGTAAAGTAAGCCCAAATGACTACCTTGTGGGTACATTGGAAGGTGAGCAAATGTTTGATATTAATGTAAAATAATGATTTACAACCTCGATAAAATAAATGAAATGGCGGAAGGGGACGAGGATTTTATTACCTCGGTAATTTCCGTTTTTTTAGAAGAAGTCCCTGAAGATCTGGAGTGTCTGGAAAAGGCAATCCATAGCAAGGACTATGAGAATATATATAAGTTGGCGCACAAGATTAAACCCAATGTGGATATTTTGGGTATGGAACAGACCAGGGCCAAGGCATTGGAAATAGAAACTTTGGGCAAAGCAACGGGAAGCATGGAGGAAATAGAGGAAAAATTTCCCATCTTGAAGAAAGACGTGCTCCAAGTGGTTGCGGAACTTAAAAACGACTTCGATTTATAGATGCAGGCCGAGATAATCACCATTGGGGATGAGATTCTTATTGGTCAGATTGTAGATTCCAATTCAGCATTTATTTCCAAAGAACTGAACAAAATTGGGGTCTCCGTTTATCAGATAACGTCGATTCAAGATGATAAGGAACATATACTAAAATCTTTAAAAGAGGCTGGTGAACGTTCCTCGGTGGTAATCATCACCGGTGGTCTTGGGCCAACAAAAGATGATGTTACCAAACATGCACTATGTGAATTTTTTGACGATAAACTGGTTCGGAACAATTCGGTGCTACATCATATCGAGGAGCTTTTCAAAAAATACATCACCACGCCCATTTCCGATTTGAACCGAGAGCAGGCCATGGTGCCTTCAAAAGCCACCGTGCTGCACAACGAGTTTGGAACAGCTCCCGGCATCTGGATAAAAAAGGGCGAAACAGCATATGTTTCCCTTCCCGGAGTACCGTACGAGATGATGAATCTCATCAAAAAATCGGTGTTGCCAAAAATCATAGAAGAATATGAGCGACCGCATATTGTCCACAAGACCATCCTCACCTATGGTATGGGAGAAAGTGCAATAGCCGAAAAGCTCGAGGACTGGGAAGATAACCTGCCGTCATTCATCAAATTTGCCTATCTGCCCAATATCGGGAGTGTAAGGCTTCGACTTTCGGCAAAAGGGGAGGATAAGGAAGCGCTATTGCGTGGTATTGAAGAGCAGGTACAAAAACTCTATCCTATTATTGGTGATATTGTTTACGGCGAAGAGGAGGAAGATGGAAAGGTGGAAAAACAGATTGGAACCTTGCTTGCCGATAAAAAAATGACCTTGTCCACCGCAGAAAGTTTTACGGGTGGCAGTATCGCCGAACGAGTAACTTCCGTTCCCGGGGCATCTGCCTACTTTAAAGGCAGTATGGTTTGCTATGCCACAGAGGCCAAAGTGAAGTTGTTGGGGGTTCCGCAAGAACTAATTGACCAATATTCCGTGGTAAGTGAAGAAGTAGCCATTGCCATGGCCACTAACGTAAAAGAAAGGTTGGGGACCGATTTTGCCATAGCCACCACAGGTAATGCAGGGCCCTCCAAAGGCGATTCAGATGCGGATGTTGGAACCGTTTATATTGGTATTGGCACTCCAAAGGGTGCTTTTGCCCAAAAATTTGTGATGGGAAAGCATCGTGACAGGGTCGTGAAAAAGTCTGTGAACAAGGCTTTTGAACTGTTGTACAAAGAAATTTTAAATTTCTGAAAAAGAATTTTGTACGTCCCAGTAAAATGGTATAAATTTGCAGCCTCAATAAAATCACTCAAATAGTTAGGGAGATGTCTAAAGTTTGTGAAGTAACAGGAAAAAAGGTGATGTTTGGAAACAACGTTTCCTTTTCTATCAATAAGACAAAAAGGAGATTTGATTCAAATATCTCCAAGAAGAGGTTTTATATTCCAGAGGAAGATCGTTGGGTAACCTTGAACGTTTCTGCCCGTGGGTTGAAAATCATCAACAAAAAAGGAATCTCTGCTGTCTTGAAGGAAATCAATTCCAAAAAGTAAGTTGTAAAAGCATTTTAAGTACAATACAATGGCAAAGAAAGGAAATAGGGTTCAGGTAATTTTAGAGTGTACAGAACACAAAGAATCTGGTATGCCAGGTACTTCTAGATACATTACCACAAAGAACAAGAAGAACACGCCAGATAGGATGGAAATCAAAAAATACAATCCTATTCTTAAGCGTATGACCGTTCATAAAGAAATTAAGTAATAGCTTTTTACCTAGTAGAAGGCAAAAAATATAAGCCATGGCAAAGAAAACAGTAGCAACACTTCAGTCATCATCCAAGAGATTGACCAAAGCCATCAAAATGGTAAAATCTCCAAAAACAGGGGCTTACACTTTTGTAGAGTCTGTAATGGCACCGGAAGCGGTGAATGACTGGTTGAACAGCAAATAAGGAAAACCTCCTTATAAACAATATTAAGGCCGCTATAGAGCGGCCTTTTTTATTCCCATAATTTTCCTTGATGCTCCAACTTGGAGTTGCTAGGACATTTCAAAGGAATTTTGTGGTAACAAAACTCCCCTTACTTTCCTATCTTTGACCATTCTCAAAGAACACAGGATGAGCTTATTCAAAAACATATTTTCAAAAGATAAAAAAGAGACCTTGGACAAGGGACTCGAAAAATCCAAGACCAGTTTTTTTGGTAAACTGGGAAAGGCCGTAGCAGGGAAGTCCAAAGTAGACGATGAAGTGCTGGACAATCTGGAAGAAGTTTTGGTCACTTCCGATGTGGGTGTGAACACTACCCTTAAAATCATAGACCGTATTGAAGAGCGAGTATCGCGGGACAAATATATGGGCACGGACGAACTCAATACCATTCTCCGTGAGGAAATAGCAGGGTTGCTCTCTGAAACCCATACCGGTGAAGAAACCGAAGTAAGCATACCAAAGGATAAAAAACCATATGTTATTATGGTAGTTGGTGTAAACGGGGTTGGAAAAACAACGACCATTGGAAAATTGGCACATAAGTTCAAAGGGAATGGAATGAAAGTGGTTCTTGGGGCGGCCGATACGTTCCGTGCCGCTGCCATTGACCAATTGGAAGTGTGGGCAAAACGGGTGGATGTGCCCATCATCAAACAAAAAATGGGGAGCGACCCCGCTTCCGTTGCGTTCGATACCCTAAATTCCGCGGTCGCTGAAAATGCAGACGTGGTTTTGGTGGATACCGCCGGCCGTTTGCACAACAAAGTGAATTTGATGAACGAGCTTTCCAAAGTAAAGCGGGTCATGCAAAAAGTAGTTCCCGATGCACCGCACGAAGTACTTTTGGTGCTGGATGGGTCAACGGGACAGAATGCTTTTGAACAGGCAAAGCAATTCACCAAGGCCACCGAAGTGACCAGCTTGGCAGTTACCAAATTGGACGGTACCGCAAAAGGAGGCGTGGTCATTGGTATTTCCGACCAATTCCAGATTCCGGTAAAATATATCGGAGTAGGCGAGGGTATAGAAGACCTTCAAGTGTTCAACAAATTTGAGTTTGTCGATTCATTCTTCAAAATTTAGACTTATGCTCAGGTGTCTTCTTTGTTCTTTCTTATTGATTGGTTTTAGTGCCTGCAAACAGAAAGGAACGGAACCTGAAAAAGAAGTTGTTCTTTGGACACCTTATAATGATTCTGCCGAAGTAGCGGCCAGTGCGGATAATGGTAACGAGCGGATGCGCTACAAATTCATCCAAAGTAAAGTGCTGGACAAGAACGAGGTGTTTTTGCCCTTGTATGATGAAGTATCACAATTCACCGAGGAGCAATACGAAAAGATGAAACCTTTGGTCTTGGAGCAGGATATTCCATCTATTCAAAACCAAATCGATGCAGGTACTTTTACCTATGAAGAGCTGACCCTGTTTTATTTGTACCGAATCTACAAATACGAATTGTCCAACAATACTACCCTCAATACCATCATAGCATTGAACCCCAATGTTCTTGAAGAGGCGAGACAATTGGATGAGGGCAAGGAAATCCATCACCTTATTTATGGTATGCCCATTTTATTAAAGGATAACATTGGGGCCGCCGAAATGAGGACGACGGCAGGTGCCATAGCTCTTAAAGAAAACTGGACCGATGATGCTTTTATCGTACAGCGATTGAAGCAAAAAGGAGCCCTTATTTTAGGTAAGGTAAACCTAAGTGAATGGGCCAATTTTATTTGTGATGTTTGCCCCAATGGCCAAAGTGCTGTTGGCGGACAAACTTTGAATCCCTACGGGAGAAGAATTTTTGATACAGGTGGTTCCAGCGCAGGTAGTGGCACTTCGACAGCTGCTAATTATGCGGTAGGTGCAGTTGGAACGGAGACTTCAGGTTCCATACTTTCACCGTCCAGCCAAAATTCAGTGGTGGGGTTAAAACCGACCATTGGCTTATTGAGTAGAACAGGGATCGTGCCCATATCGAGTACGTTGGATACCCCTGGCCCCATGACCAAATATGTAACCGATAATGCCATTCTCTTGGATGCCATGTTGGGGAAAGATGAAGCTGACTACAAATCGGTGACTGCGGAACCAGGTATTTTATCCGCTTGGATGAATCCAGAGCCGCTTCAAGAAATCCGTTTGGGGGTGATGAAGAACTTAATGGAGCGTGATTCCATTTATGCGGCTAATGTCTACGCTTTACGAAAAGCAGGTGCCCAAATCGTGGAATTTGAAGCTGAAAATATTCCATTGGAAGGGTTCGCCACCTTGTTGAATTTGGATATGAGGGAGGATTTGCCCGCTTATATAAATGCAGAGGTGAAGGATAAAGATGCCGTACGAGTGGAATCGGTGGAAGATGTAGTTGAATTCAATAAGCAAGATTCCTTGGTGCGGATACCTTATGGTCAGACCCGTTTTGATGGTATTTTGGCCGATTCGACCACAACAGAACAATTTGAGGCAATCAAGAAGAACTTAAAAGAATCGGGGAGCGGCTTTTTCAAAATAATGGAAGAGAAAAACTTGGATGCCGTATTGAGCATCAACAATTATCACGCAGGTTACGCAGCCGTGGCTGAATATCCAGCCTTGACCATCCCGATGGGCTACAAAGCCGATGGTGAACCCGAAAACTTGACCTTTATCGGCAAACCTTTCTCAGAAGCGCATCTACTGCGTATTGGAAAAGCTTTTGAAGAACTTACCATGGCTAGGAAAATGCCTGAGCCGTATCAAGAATAATCAAAAATATAGAGTTCTTACCAATGCCATAAATATTATAGTTCAAAGTGATAGTAATGCCCTGTGTTATTGTATTTTTGCACTCCATTTAAAGGAACTATGCGCACAAAATCGCTTAAAAAGAACAAAATAAATGTAGTGACCTTGGGTTGTAGCAAGAATGTTTACGACTCTGAGGTGTTGATGGGACAATTACGTGCCAACAATAAAGAAGTCGCCCATGAAGAGGAAGGCAATGTAGTGGTGATCAACACCTGTGGATTTATTGCCAATGCCAAGGAAGAAAGTGTCAATACTATTTTGGAATATGTTCAAAAGAAGGAGGCCGGTGATGTTGATAAAGTTTTTGTGACCGGTTGTTTGAGCGAGCGCTACAAACCGGATTTGGAGAAGGAGATTCCCAATGTCGACCAATATTTCGGTACAAGTGAGCTGCCCAATCTATTGAAAGCGCTAGGGGCCGACTATAAGCATGAATTGATTGGTGAGCGTTTAACAACTACACCAAAAAATTACGCTTATCTTAAAATAGCGGAAGGTTGCGATCGTCCTTGCTCTTTTTGTGCGATTCCTTTAATGCGCGGAAAGCATCGTAGCACACCTATAGAGGATTTGGTGGCCGAGGCTGAAAAATTGGCGGCCAACGGTGTAAAAGAACTCATTTTGATAGCCCAAGACCTTACCTATTATGGTCTTGATCTTTATAAAAAAAGAAACTTGGCCGAATTGCTCCAAGCCTTGGCAAGAGTGGAAGGAATCGAGTGGATTCGTTTGCACTATGCGTTCCCCACTGGTTTTCCCATGGATGTACTGGAAGTGATGCGCAACGAGCCGAAGATTTGCAATTATATCGATATTCCACTACAGCATATTTCGGATGCCATACTTAAAAGTATGCGGCGTGGCACCACACAGGCCAAGACCACGAAGTTATTGAACGACTTCAGGGCGGCTGTTCCCGAAATGGCCATCCGAACCACTTTGATCGTAGGTTACCCAGGCGAAACCGAGGAGGATTTTGAAACCTTGAAAAATTGGGTTCAAGATATGCGATTCGAGCGTTTGGGCTGTTTTACCTATAGCCACGAAGAGAATACCCATGCCTATAATTTGGAGGACGATGTTCCCGAGGAAATAAAACAAGAGCGGGCCAATAGCATTATGGAAATCCAATCGCAGATATCCTGGGAACTGAACCAAGAAAAAATCGGACAGACTTTCCGTTGCATAATCGATAGAAAAGAAGGCAATCATTTTGTGGGCCGTACCGAATTTGATTCGCCCGATGTGGACAACGAAGTGCTTATTGATGCCACCAAACATTACGTGAAAACCGGAGACTTCGTAAACATTAAAATTACGGATGCTGCGGACTATGATTTGTTCGGGGAGCCGGTTTAACCTTCGCTCGCCAAATCAATCGATTCTTTTTTCAAGGGATTCTCCGCAGACATTAAAGCAGTTTTGATAACCTCGCTCCAAATGGCGTATCCCTTTTTGTTTAGGTGCAATCCGTCCGACATGTAAAGTTCAGGTTTTGGGCGATTGTCCGCGGTTATCATTTGACCGAAAACGTTGATGTATTGGGCATTGAGGTCCCCGATAACATATTTGGAGAGCAATATATTGGTCTCAATGATTTGGGGGATCATTTCTTCGCGTTCCAAACTTGGTTTTAGGCTGATAAAGGCCAGTTCCACTTCAGGATATTTTGTTAAGATCATTTGGACCAGTTTGTTGCAGTCGTTCAATACTTCTTGAGGTGATTTGCCCTGTGCCAAATCGTTTTCGCCTGCATACAGCACAATTTTGTTGGGCATGGCACTATCAAAAATCTCATTAAAATAATGGATGCACCATGCATACGTGGAACCCCCAAATCCTAAATTGAGCACATTAAATGGTGCGAGGTCTTTTTTCATGCCTACCCATAACCGAACGGATGAGCTGCCATAAAAAACAATCAAGTCTTCAGGGTCTTCAAGGCTATGCACCCTTCTTTTAAGTCGTTTGATTTCGTTTCTCCATATTTCTGGAGGCTCTTCCACAAGGGTGTTGGTCGGGGCCATATGAAGTTCTTCCGCCCTTTTTCTGGCGGCCTCTACATAGTTGGAATAGGTGCTCTGGTAGTTTTTAACAAAGTCGTATAGGTGGTTAGGTTCCGATAGTTTTTCACTTAGTTTAAAAGGCCTGTGGATTTTACAGTAGTATAGTCCGTCAGATATTCGCTTGTCAAAATTGGCAAGCACTATGGGCACAATATAAGGCTCTGGGTCCATTGATTGGGCCAATTTAAAAACACCCATTTTAAACGGCCCCGGAGATTCTTCGGTCGAATAGGAGGTTCCCTCTGGGCTAATGACCAAATTGTACCCCCCCGTGTAAATAGGTCGCGGCCGTCCGGTAAAAAATACTTCTACTTTCCTTTTTGCTTTCCTTGTCAATAGAATCGGACTCCTTGGTGTATACGTTGATATAACCCAATTTGTTATAGTAGTTTTGGTGACCATATTCCTGCCCCCGCCCGATACGTACCGTTCGTATGCCCGGGTCGCCATATTTTTCATTCAAAATTTTTGAACTGATAAAGTGGGAGTCCAAGGTAATCTGGAATTTGTTGTTCAAGGTGTAGAAGGAATGATTGAATAGATGATTGTAAATAAAGATACATCCGCTTTCTTCCGGTAAATTTTCCAATCCTTCAATGTGGTGCGGAACATGTTCAAAAGCTTGTTGGGTGGCTGTGGCACAAGATTTTCTTACATCGGTACCCGGTTCGTTCCGTTTTTCTGCAACCGTCTCGTAAATCCTTTGAAGCCCTTTAAGGAACTTCATCTCTTGCATATCTTCCTGAAGCAATTCCAGACTGAGAGAAGCAATGTGCCTTTCTAAATGGGAACCATTGCCAATCAATTTGGACAGAGCGTCGTAACCGAGTTGTTTGGTGTTGGTGTTCGATAATAAATGACCTACCTGATGGAGCGGCGACGATAGGGCCAACCGCGATTTGTTGTTCTCGATCAATTGATATACCGCCTGCAGGTTGTGCTTGCCCAGTAACCCAAGATACCGTACAAAAGCAGCATTGATTTGATTCCCCATCAACCACAAAAGCCGCATAAAAAAGGTATGTGCAAACACCGAACAGGTGTTCAATAATTGAAGCAAATCCTTTTGGTGGATAAAATAAATCGAGGTTTTTTGAGTGGTTACCGCGGAGCAAATATCTTTTTCGCCCATGGCACAGGACCAGCCAAAAATAAATCCTGGATTGTTTATGGATCGCTGACGTATCTCAATGTTTCCTTCCAACCTTTTGATGGCAACCTCGCCATGAATCAGGATAAACAGTCCATTCGTCAAACGATCTTGAATGTAAAGGACCTCATCGGGTTCATATTCCCGTCGCTCTGCTATGGAGGCAATTTGTGAGAGTTGCTGGTCATCAAAATAATCCAAGAAAGGCGAACGTCTCATCAGGGATACCACTTCGGACTGTTCCGTATCTGGCCCCATAAAAAATTCTCGATTCTTTTGTAAGGGACGATAACGGGCCGCTTGCAACAAATCGGTCTGTTTTAATAGTGCCTGACGTAGCTGGTGGTAGAGTGAACGGGATACTTTGGAAATGGTTTGGTTGTTGTCATCATTTTCCAAATGAACGACCATTTCTTCGATAGGTACCTCAAAAAAAGAGGCCTGTTCCGAGGAAACGGCAATTTTGTAGGTGTACCTTTTTCTATCGTTGAGCCCATTGAGGCCCAAGGTGCTCATGGGTTCCGAAATTTGGCAGACCAAAACTTCCTCTTCTGGGTCTTTGGCGGTCGTAAAATAATCAAATGCGCCCTGTAACAACCACCTGAAGGTGTTTACCTTGGTGTGTATGTTGCAAATAACGTGACCCTTTACATATTCCGAAATGGTTCCATTGGGAAACTGTTCTTTAAGATAATGTATATCCGCTTCAATCTGACTCACAAGCCTGCTCCATGTATAGTTTGGTGGCCTTAACTTCATTAAAAAAAAGCAGTTGGCGAAAGCATTTTGGAATTAAAATCAATTTGGGAATATGAGGCTGTCATCGTAGCGATATTTCTAAAATTACGTCCGCATATTGGTCAATTCCTAATTGGGGAAATTCTTAAAATAGTCTGTTAACTGTTTTTTTTATAAAGCGGTAGGAGCCACAAGTTCAGGTTTCTAAAAGCTGACATTCATCATGGTATTTAAGGTTGGTGTGAGGTACCTTTAATACGTTGAAATAGGGATTCCCCGCGTAAGGCCCTGTTGATTTTAATTGCTGTCCACAAAAACAACATTCAATTAACTATAACAATTATGGACCAAAATCAAAATAAACTGAAAGTGAGTGTTACCCTGCTTCGCATATTTATTGGGTGGCACTTTTTATTTGAAGGTGTTGTGAAGATGTACAACCCCGAATGGACATCGTTCGGGTATTTGGCAACGGCGCAAGGACCGTTCGAGTGGTTTTTTACCATGTTGATAGGCGATGCCACCATAGGTTGGGTGAACACATTAAATATTATTGCATTGATGCTGGTGGGATTTACCTTTACCCTTGGAATTTTTGAGCGTATCGGAGCTGTTGTGGGAATAGGTCTTTTGGCGCTCTACTTTCTGGCGCATCCACCATTTCCCGGACTCACCCAAATGAACGTGGAAGGCAACTATTGGCTTATCAATAAAAATTTGATAGAGATGGTGGCCTGTGCCGTTATTTATCAATTGCCAACGGGCGTATACTTTGGCCTGGACCACCTAAGAAAGAATAAACTAAAAACTGAGGAACAATGAAATGGACTAGAAGAGACCTTTTAATAGGCTTGGGAGGCCTTCCCATACTAGGAGCCGTATGGTGGGCTGGAGCCGCGACCTCTGTTGGTTCGCGGAAAAAACGCTCGGAGATATTGGAGCAGCTCAACATAAAACCCTCTTTGCCACCTGCGGTCCCCGGAATAGGGGGAGAGCCGGTCCGAATCGGCGTCATTGGTTTTGGTATTAGGGGGGAGCAGTTAACAAGAGCGCTTGGGTTCGCAACCGATGAATGGAAACAAGAGATGCGTTTGGCCGCCGAAGAAGACCCGAACAATAAAAGGTTGGAGGATTTTGAGGCCCAAGAAGCACTAAATGTGAAGTTAGTGGGTATTTGCGATGTGTTCGATGTAAGGGCAGAGAAGTTTATCAATTCCTTTTCTACCGATGACAACGAAATCAAGAGATATCTCACGTATAAGGATATGATTCAAAGCGGGGAAGTGGATGCGGTGGTTATTGCGACACCCGACCATTGGCATGCGCCCATGTCCATTGAAGCCTTGAAGAACAATGTTCACGTGTACGTGGAAAAACCAATGACACATACAGTTGGGGAAACCTATGTGCTTCGGGAAGCCGCCGAAAAATCCGATGCCATATTTGCCGTTGGCCACCAGCATAGGCAAACCCTAAGTTTTGGTACGGCTCGTGATATTGTGGAAAAAGGAACACTGGGCCATGTATCGCTGATTCAGACCAATACCAACAGGAATGATGACAATGGGGCCTGGAACTACGATATCCACGAAAAGGCCAGTCCCGAGACCATAGACTGGGAGCAATTTTTGGGTTCCGCACCAAAGGTGCCTTTCAATAAAAACCATTTCTTTAGATGGCGTAAATGGTGGGCCTATGGCTCTGGGTTGTCCGGGGATTTATTGACCCATGACTACGACCGTTTAAATTGTGTGCTTAACATGGGTATTCCTGCCTCGGTAAGTGCCTCCGGTGGTATCTATACCCACAACGATGGGCGAAATGTACCCGATGTGATTCAGGTAAATATGGAGTTTCCCGACTTCAGTACGGGAAGCAGTCAATCCGAAGGAAAGGAAAAGGGGATGACATTCTGCTACAGTGCCACTTTAGGCAACGGGTTCAATCGCCCAACCATTTTAATGGGGCACGATGCCACGATGGAATTGGGCAACCGATTGACGGTTTGGCCGGATGGTGCATCCACCCGATATGCCGAAATGTTGGAAAACGAAAAAATGAGACCCAATGTGCCCATTTATCAGTATGATCCAGCAGCTTCGTCCACCGATGCGGTATCTTCTGCCACATCCCAATATTTTGCCGATAAAGGTTTAATGTGGACCTATATTGATGGAGTTCGGGTAGATTCGACCTTTTTGCACATGCGTGAATGGTTGAGTGTCATTAAAAACGGAGGAAAAGTAAGTTGCGGCATTGACGAAGGTTTTGATGAGGCCATTTCTGCACACATGGCAGGGTTATCCTGGAAATTGGGAAGAAAAATAGAATGGGACGCCGCAAGCCAAATGCTAAAACCGATTGAGGGAATTGACTTTGACCAAGTGCTCTTGGCCAACGAAAATTGGAACATACAACCAGAAATGGTTGGGTGAGGTTTCTTGATTTTTATGGATTCTGGTCCAAAATGTGGGATGTTGCCAAACTGGAATTTTATTCTAACAGGTAATGTCCCACTATTCTATTTTTTGAGCTTTAATTCATAATCGTAAAGTTCCCTTCCCAATTGGGCCAAGAAAGGTATGCCAACTTCATCGTACTGGTAAGTGTTGTCGTTAAAAATACCATTGCCGTTCACCAAGATAGTGGCCGTTAGCATAAAATCGATATCGTTCTTGGTGTCCTTGATATAGGCGCAATCCGTAAGCGTTCCGTAGGCATAGCCCACTTTGTTATAAATTTTGATGTGGTCGGGCATTGGTTCGGTGGTATCTCCGAACATAAAAAACTTAACATAGCTATCGTAAAACTGCTCTGGGTCATATCCTAATTGGGGCGGTAGGGTATGCATGGCATCCAATAGATAGGTGCGCTGCTCAGGACTGAGGTTAAAACGATTATCTTTTGGAAAGGCCTCTGGAAAAATTATCCGTTTTAAAAGAGTGGTTTGTGCATCTATTGGAAAGTAATTTTTTAAAGAGAAATCGAAGGCGCCGGTTTGTAAGGATTCATCGGCGATATACCCTTTTCCTTTTTTGATGCCTTTTAATTCCATGGGTCTTATCGGCGAATTGATAATAGGTTCGCTCAAATAGGTTGTGGAATCGTTGAGGTAGAAGACCAAGGGGTTGGTGGTAACGTCATCAGCATTTTCCGTGGACAGCCGATGCGCAATTCGAATGGGCGACACGCCCCGTTTTTGCATTCGTGCATTTAAATCATCTTGCCCCAAAAACTCGATCAACCGATTGTTTGCGGCATTATCAGAAACCGCAAAAATTTCTGAAACTGCTTTTGCAAAAGTGGTGACAATGGTATCGCCCTCAACAAAAAATCGGGTAACCATGGAGATGGAATCCAATTCATTCAGTTTTTCCAAGGCCGCCACGGCCGCGGGGAATTTTACGGTACTTGCCGGGTAGAAATAGTGGTTTTTATCGACCTGAAAATCATAATCGGTAAAAACAATGCTATCATTTTTCCGGTCAATTCTGGTAAATCGGATTTGGACTTCGTGCTCGTCCAGTTGGTCCATTACCCTTTTTATTTTTGGATTCTCCGATGCAAGGACTTGGACCAAGGGGTCAGCTGGGATATTTTCACTGCAAGATGTGCCCCATAAAAGCAAACTGAATATGGCAACTCTAAGCCACATAGATGTGAAAGGTTAAATTTTTCCCGAATACACCTGGCCCCGATGAGGTTTCAGAAGGCTTCTTACCTCTTTAAGGTCGACTTCGTCCACCACCAAATAGGCTATGCTGTGGCTGGGACTAAAATGTTCGAGGTCCCCAAGGTCATACTTAAGCTCCTCGGCTTCGGCAAACTCTTTAAGGTGTATAAGGTAATGTTCGGCGGTACGTGATGCGCTTGGTCCCCTAAAGTCCCAAATGATCTTTATTTTTCTGTCCAAAAGTTTTTCCATTGTAGTTATGAGTTGAGCACAGATGTGCCGTTTTCGGCAAATGCCTTAAAATCCTGCATATATTTCAAGGACTGTTTTTTGAATGCCCCGGGCATCAAAAGTCCCATAAGTTTCATTCCCAGTCCTGAAAATTGAAACTCTGATTCGGATATCCATCTGGTGGAACCGCCCTCTTCTCTAAAATAGTTTTTTTGGATGTTGTGAACACCTTTGGTATCGTAGGTCGTGTGTATCTCTTCGGGAAGGTTCTTTTTAATAATTGTCTCCACCATATCCATCTTTCGTTTTCCCATTTCGTAACTTAAGCTCATCCGAGACCCTTCTTTTCCAGCACTGGCTGATAGTTGTTCGTAGCCAATAAGGCCTTGTTGCCAATGTTTCATATTGTCCGGGTCATCCATTTTTTTGATGAACTCTTCCCTTGGGACATCCACCACAATTTCGGTAGCATACTTCATGTTTCGGTTTGGTTTTGCACTAAAGTACCATTTTCTAGGAATCTTATGGCCATAAAAAATCTGTTAATGAAATTAGAACCTTCTTGTAAGGGATTTTGTAATTGTTATTTTTGCGAAATGCTTAAGCTCCAAAAAAATAGACTGTTCTTTGTTTGTTGTATCATTGCGGTCATGTTTTCCTCTTGCGAGGGTATGTTCAACAAAGAAGAGGAAAAGGAACCTTTGGCCCGGGTCGGGAATACCTACTTGTATAAGGAGGATATCGCCGCTCTGGTCAGGAAAGATATGACAGCGGAAGACAGTACCGTTTTCGTTACCAATTATATCAACAATTGGGCTTCGAAGCAGTTGTTGTTGTCTAAATCAAAAATAAACCTGCCCGAAGAAAAGTTGGCCGAGTTCGACCGTTTGGTATCCGATTACCGTGCCGACCTTTATACGCGTGCCTACATAGAAGCGTTGGTCAACCAATCCCAGGACACGGCGGTTACCAAAACCCAGTTGCAGGAGTTTTATGAGCGGGAAAAGGAAAATTTCAAGCTCAATGAAAAATTGGTGCAATTAAGATTTGTCGGTATGTCCGAACAGTTTTTGGACAGGGACGGTGTGGAGGCCAAAATCAAACAATGGAACGATTCGGATAAAAGATACTTGGATTCCATTGCGGTACAATTCAAAAAGATACATTTCAACGATTCTATTTGGGTAAGCGCTTCCAGGGTAATTCAAGAAATACCCCCTTTAACACAGGCAAATGAGGAGTCCCATTTAAAAAAATCACAATTTTTTGAGCTACAAGATTCGTTAGAGGTATATTTGGGTTTGGTAACCAATGTGTTGGAGGTCAACGAAACTGCCCCTTTCGATTATGTTGAGCCTGATATTAGGCAATTGATTTTGAACAGGAGAAGGTTGAACTACGTAAAACGACTGGAAACTGAAATTATAGATGAAGCCATTAAGAAGAATGAATTTGAGGTTTATGACAAAGAAAATTAAAGGACTGTCCATAGCATTTTTTGCAATGTTGGGAGTAGTCCAAGCACAGGAAGCTGACCAAGCAATGAGTGTTGATTCCACCAGCAATACCAAGAGAGTAAAACTTGACGGAATCGCTGCGGTAGTCGGAGATTACGTAATCTTGGAATCGGATATAGACAAGACATTGATCGATCTTCGTAACCAAGGTGCTTCCACCGAAGATGTGACCCGTTGCGGACTTTTGGGCAAGCTTATGGAAGACAGGTTGTATGCCCATCAAGCGGTGCAGGACAGTTTGTTGGTGTCCGATGATATGGTAAACGCCCAAAGTGATAGGCAAATTCAACAATTGACACAACAGATAGGAAGTGTTGAAAAAATGCTCAGCTATTATAAAAAGCCAGATATGGAAAGTTTCCGTGAAGAGCTTTTTGAAATCAATAAACTACGGATGCTTTCTGAAAAGATGCAGGGAAAAATTGTTGAGGAGATTGAAGTGACCCCGGAAGAGGTTCGTCAATTTTTCAATAAAATTCCGGAAGATGAACGACCGGTATTTGGGGCAGAATTGGAAATTGCGCAAATTGTAAAGCAGCCGGAAGCGCCTGAAGAAGAAAAACAAAAGGTCATTAACCAGCTTAAGGAAATCCGTCAGGATGTGTTGGAAAACGATGCCAGTTTTAACGTAAAGGCCATATTGTACTCACAAGACCCTGGCTCAAAATCTAAAGGTGGTTTTTACAGCATGACCAAGGAGACACCTTTTGTAAAAGAGTTCAAGGATGTTGCCTTTAGTCTAAGGGAAGGGGAGATATCGGAACCTTTTGAGACAAGTTTTGGGTATCACATCATCTATATTGAAAAAATAAGGGGACAGGAATTGGATTTGAGGCATATTCTTATGATTCCGGATATCCCGCAAAGCGCTATTGATAAAGCAACAAAAGAACTGGACACTATCCGTCAGCAGGTTTTGGACGGTAAATATACATTTGCTGAGGCCGCTTTGAATTTTTCCGATGAAAAAGAGACCAAGTTTGATGGAGGGTTGCTACGTAATCCCGTGAACTTCGATTCCAGATTTGAGCTTACAAAAATGGACCCCACCCTATACAACCAGGTGAGGAACCTTAAGGATGGTGAGATATCCCGCCCTATTCGCGAGGATGATCAAAGAGGAGGTCCTCCGAAGTTCAAGATCATGAAAATTTCCAACCGTTATGATGAACATGAGGCGGACTTTGCCAAAGATTACATGAAAATCCAAGAATTGGCACTGCGTGAAAAACAGTTCAATGCCATAAAGGAATGGATGGATGAGCACATCGACGATACCTATATTCACGTGGACCCGGAAAGTAGAAGCTGTGATTTTGCAAATAATTGGGTAAAGGAATAACCGTATGTCGGATGTAATTGCAGTAGAAAATCTGGTAAAAAAGCACCAGGAGTTAAAAAAAGAGATTGCCAAGGTCATTGTAGGCCAAGAAGATGTGATCGAGCAAATACTGCTATCCATATACACTGGGGGCCACTCCTTGCTGATCGGTGTGCCGGGTCTGGCCAAGACCCTGATGGTCAATACGATTGCACAGACATTGGGGCTGGATTTTAAAAGAATCCAGTTTACCCCGGATTTGATGCCCAGCGATATTTTGGGAAGTGAAGTCTTGGACCAAAACCGCAACTTTAAATTTATTAAAGGGCCGGTTTTTGGAAATATTATCCTTGCCGATGAGATTAACAGGACTCCTCCCAAAACACAGGCGGCATTATTGGAGGCCATGCAAGAGCGAGCGGTGACCATTGCAGGAAACCAGTATAAGCTCAATCAGCCATACTTTGTTCTGGCCACCCAAAATCCTATTGAGCAAGAGGGGACCTATCCGTTGCCAGAGGCCCAATTGGACAGGTTTATGTTCGCTATAGAACTGAAATACCCATCGGTTGAGGAGGAAATACAGGTGGTGAAATCAACCACTAGCGATAATCGGGCCACAATCAATACCTTGTTTACCGCTGACGAAATTATTGAAGTGCAACATTTGATCAGGCGCATCCCTGTTCCGGATAATGTTGTGGATTATGCGGTAAGGCTTGTGAACAGGACAAGACCAGGACAAGAAGGGGCATCAGATTATGTGAAGAATTATATAGATTGGGGTGCTGGACCAAGGGCGTCACAGAATTTGATTTTAGCCGCAAAAGCCCATGCCGCCATAAATGGAAAGTTTTCTCCGGACATCGAAGATGTAAAAGCGGTCAGCCTCGGAATACTCCGTCATCGGATTCTGAAAAACTACAAAGCGGAGGCTGAAGGCATTAGTGAAGAAAAAATTATCACGGAATTGTTGTAAAAAATAAGGAGAGCAACACTTATTTAGTGCGATTCTAATTCCAAAATACTTCACTATTTAGTAAATTTACCGAATTACGAAAATCTTAAAAACTCAATTGTATAATGGCATTTGATATAGACATGATTAAAGGGGTCTACGCTTCCATGGGGGAACGCGTGGAAAAAGCCCGTGAATTGGTGGGCAAGCCCCTGACACTTTCAGAAAAAATCTTATACTCTCACCTTTGGGACGGAAAACCAACTGCAGCCTTCGTAAGGGGCAAGGATTACGTTGATTTTGCCCCGGATAGAATCGCTTGTCAGGATGCTACGGCACAAATGGCATTGCTTCAGTTCATGCAAGCAGGAAAAGATAAGGTGGCCGTACCGACCACGGTTCACTGTGATCACTTGATTTTGGCCAAGGAAGGAGCCGCTAAAGATTTAAAACATGCCAACGAAACCAGTAAAGAGGTTTTTGACTTTTTAGGGTCTGTATCGAACAAATATGGTATCGGTTTCTGGAAACCAGGGGCAGGTATCATTCACCAAGTGGTTTTGGAAAACTATGCGTTTCCTGGAGGTATGATGATCGGGACCGATTCCCATACCGTAAATGCTGGTGGATTGGGAATGGTGGCCATCGGTGTTGGTGGAGCTGATGCTGTGGATGTAATGGCCGGAATGGCTTGGGAACTTAAATTTCCAAAATTGATCGGTGTTAAATTGACCGGAAAACTTTCTGGCTGGACAGCACCAAAAGACGTTATATTAAAAGTGGCCGAAATACTTACCGTAAAAGGAGGTACAGGTGCCATTGTTGAATATTTTGGCCCAGGTGCAACTTCCATGTCCTGTACAGGTAAAGGAACCATTTGTAACATGGGTGCCGAAATTGGCGCAACCACATCAACTTTTGGATATGATGAATCCATGGAGCGCTATTTAAGAGCTACCGATAGATCGGACGTAGCCGACGAAGCCAATAAAGTAAAAGAACATTT
This sequence comes from uncultured Allomuricauda sp., assembly GCA_963677115.1. Lineage (GTDB taxonomy): Bacteria > Bacteroidota > Bacteroidia > Flavobacteriales > Flavobacteriaceae > Flagellimonas. The sequence goes on along the minus strand of OY781874.1, from coordinate 330,932 downwards.
GACCGCCGACCCAGAGGTTTATGCGGATCCAGAACAATATTTCGACCAAGTGATCGAAATTAACTTATCTGAATTGATGCCGTTGTTGAACGGACCTTTTACACCAGATTTGGCTACCGAAGTAGGTACCATGAGGGAGAAGGCGGAAAAGAATGATTGGCCTTTGGCCGTTGAGTGGGGATTGATAGGTTCTTGTACGAACTCTTCCTATGAAGATTTGTCACGGGCATCATCCATTGCACAACAAGCCTTGGACAAAAAATTAAAAACAAAGGCCGAGTTTGGTATCAACCCAGGTTCGGAACAAGTAAGATATACTACCGAGCGTGATGGTATCCTTGAGATATTTGAAAAATTGGACGCCAAGATATTCACCAATGCTTGCGGACCATGTATCGGTCAGTGGGGACGTTACGAAGACCCCAAGAACGCTCCAAAGAACAGTATCGTACACTCTTTCAACCGTAACTTTGCAAAACGTGCCGATGGAAACCCAAATACCCACGCTTTTGTTGCATCGCCAGAAATGACCGCAGCAATCGCAATCGCGGGCCGTTTGGACTTTAACCCGTTGACGGATAAGTTGATCAATGAAGATGGTGAGGAAGTAATGTTGGATGAACCAACAGGATGGGAATTGCCACCAAAAGGTTTTGAAGTAAAAGAGAATGGTTACGAGGAGCCTCGCGAAGACGGAAGCGGAGTAGAGGTAATTGTTGCCGAAGGTTCCGAACGTTTGCAACTATTGGAACCTTTTGTGCCGATCAAGGCCAGTGACCTTCAAGGAATGAAACTATTGATCAAAGCGTTTGGTAAATGTACCACCGACCATATTTCCATGGCCGGGCCTTGGTTGCGTTTCAGGGGACATTTGGACAATATAGCCAATAACACCCTGATCGGGGCAGTTAACGCTTTCAATCAAAAGACCAATTTGGTAAAAAGCCAATTGACCGGTGAGTATGGAGGAGTTCCTGATACGCAGCGAGAATACAAGAAAAAAGGAATCATGACAATCGTTGTGGGCGATCATAACTACGGTGAAGGTTCTTCACGTGAGCATGCAGCAATGCAGCCAAGACACTTGGGCGTTGCCGTTGTATTGGTGAAGTCTTTCGCAAGGATCCACGAGACCAACTTGAAGAAACAAGGTATGTTGGCATTGACCTTTGCCAATGAGGACGATTACGATTTGATTCAAGAAGACGATACCTTCAACATTGTTGATGCTGCCGAGTTTGCACCGGACAAGCCATTGACCATTGAAGTGGTGCACGCCGATGGAAGTAAAGACACCATAAAGGCAAACCACTCGTACAACGATGCACAGATCAAGTGGTTCAACGAAGGTTCAGCCTTGAACTTGATCAAAATACAGAATGCTTAATTGTATCTAATATAATCTGTGAAAACTCCTGATGTTGTAAAAGATATCAGGAGTTTTTAATTTTTGAGAAATAACAATCCATGAAAATCAGTAAAAAGACCGTTCTCAATATTGCATTGATTCTTTTTATCCTATCATTTTTTGTGACGCCTATAGGATATTATGGCAAAATTTGGTTGAACCGGTTGTTTGCCTTTTCACCTTCGGTGATAGAAAGGGCCGAACAACAAAAAATTACCGATTATGATTGGAAGCTTAAGGATGCTGAATGGAACTTTTTCAATTTTGAAGAATCCAAAGGAAACGTGATTTTTATAAATCTTTGGGCATCTTGGCGACTACCTTCTGAGGCCGAGCTTGCAAGTATTCAGGAATTGTACGACCAATACAATGGAAAAATAGATTTCTATATGATTACAAATGAGGAGCAGGAACCTGTTGAAGCCTTTATGGAAGAACATGGGTTTACTTTTCCCGTGACCTATTTGATCATAGGAGATAAAATGGCCGTGGATACCAGTAAGGTCCCATGTTCGTATTTGATCGATAAATCGGGAAATATTGTGGTACACGAAAAGGGAATCTCCGATTGGAGTACAAAAAAAGTATACAAACTGTTGGATGAATTGATTGCAGAATGAGGTTGAGCAAGGAACAAATCAGCAATGGTATATGGATGTTGGCCATATTGCTTATTCTTTTTACTCCGCTAGGTTTTTATGCCAGAGTTTTGGTCAATAAAGTTGTTGCAACTGTCATCAGTCCAAGTACAGTTGATGAAAATGAGCGTACAACCTTGACCGATTACAATTGGAAGTTGGTGGATTTGGAAGGTGGTTCCATAAACCTTCGATCAAAAAAAGGAGATGTAATTGTGGTAAATGTTTGGGCCACTTGGTGTCCTCCATGCGTGGCCGAATTACCTGGCTTTATTGAACTGTATTCGGATTACGGGGATAAGGTCACTTTTGCATTTGTGGCCAATGATGAGAAGAATCGGGTAGTCGATTTTTTAGAGAAGAAAGGATATCAATTGCCAGTTTACTTTCAAGCATCCGAAAGCCCAAAAGAGTTGGAAAGCGGAAGTATTCCAGTTACCTACATCATTGATAAAGAGGGAAAAATCGTGGTGAACAAGACCGGGGCAGCGAATTGGAATTCCGACAAGACCCGAAATTTACTGGATAAGCTACTGGCAGATTAATATTTCCTCTTGAAATATTTAAAAGGAACCACCAACATGCCAAAGCATTCCCCGTCTTCCTTGCCCAAATGTTTATGATGCATTTTGTGGGCCCTTCGGACACCGCGTGCGTACCAATTATTGGCATTTCGGAACATTTTAAAACGTTGGTGTATAAAGATGTCATGAACGGTAAAATAAGCTATGCCGTAGGCTAAAATACCAAAACCCAGTGGCCAACCGTACCAAAAAGAAGTGTAACTGCCCAAATAGAAAAGAGTCATGCTAACAATGGCATAAAAGATAAAAAAGGCATCATTGCGCTCAAACCATGAATCGTGGTCCTTCTTGTGATGATCTTTATGAAGACTCCAAAGAAAACCGTGCATCACATATTTATGGGTAAACCATGCCATAAACTCCATAAAGCAGAAGGTTGCCAAAAAAATCAATATCCAAAGGGCTACTTTCATTGTACCAGTTGTAATTTATAATTTACATAAGATTGCGCCAACAGACCAAATTTTTGGTAGTTGGGTACACGAATTCTAGTGTTCTTAATTTCCAGGGGAGGGGTGCTCTGTAATTTTTGAAGCAATTTTTTGTAATAGCAATAAGCGGTATACACACCAAATTTGGCTTGCTCCGGTAGTTGTACAATTCCTGAATAACCTAATGCAAAATCGGCTTTTATCTCGTTTACGATACGTTTCTTGGATTCCTCGTCCAGCTCCAATAAGTTGGTGTTGGGGAAATAGGTACGGTTCAAATCCTCATAATCGGCCTTAAGGTCCCGCAGAAAGTTTACCTTTTGGAAAGCAGAACCCAAAGCCATGGCAGATTCCTTTAACTCCTCGTATTTTTCTTTGTCGCCTTTAACGAACACACAAAGGCACATTAGGCCCACCGCATCGGCGGAGCCATAAATATATTCGCGATATTCATCAAAAGTCTCATAATTTTTTTTGGTAAGGTCCATCCGCATGCTTTTCATAAAAGACTCCACCAAGTGATAGGGAATATCATAGGTGTGATAGGTATGCTGAAAAGAATTCAGGATTGGATTCAAACTTATCTTATCTGCGATGGCTTGTTGCATGTCCTTTTCAAAGGCATCGAACAATCGTGCCTTGTCATAATCATGAAAGGTATCCACGATTTCATCGGCAAATCGAACAAAACCGTAAATATTGTAAATATCCGCTCTGATCGAAGGGGCCAACATTTTGGTCGCCATGGAGAAGGAGGTGCTGTAAGATTTGGTTACAACCTTGCTACATTCATAAGAAACATCGTCAAAAATAGTTTTCATCCGTTAACTTCTTTAGTGATTAAATCAGCCACCAGTTTACCGGAGATCAGGGAAGGTGGGACCCCTGGTCCGGGTACGGTCAACTGACCGGTAAAGAACAAGTTTTTTACCTTGCTACTTTTGAGGTTAGGTCTTAAAAAGGCTGTCTGACTCAATGTGTTGGCCAAACCGTATGCATTTCCCTTATAGGAATTGTACTGTTCCACAAAATCGTTTACACAGAAACTCTCTTTGAAAAGTACTGATTTTTTTACAGATTGATGGGTCAATTTTTCAAATCGGTCCATGACAATGTCAAAATATTGGTCCCTGAGTTGGGCAGTGTCTTCCAATCCAGGAGCAATGGGCACCAAGAAAAATCCGGTTTCTTGGCCAGTTGGGGCCATGGATGCATCCGTTACCGATGGAAAATTGGCATAGAACAATGGGTTATTGGGCCATTGCGGACGATCGTATATTTCTTGGGCATGTTTTTCAAAATCGGTATCAAAGAACAAATTATGGTGTTCGATATTTTCCAATTTTTTATCAAAACCGATATAAAATAATAACGAGGAAGGTGCGTAGGTCTTTTTGGCCCAGTATCCCTCGGAATATTGCCTATATTTTTTGTCCAGTAAGGTCTCGGAGTGATGATAGTCGGCCCCACTTACCACATAATCGCCCAAGTGGTTTTCTCCGTTGCTTCGAATGCCCAAAACATCACCGTCCGATACTAGAATATGTGATGCCGGGCTGTTGGTGCGTATGGTAACGCCCAATTCTTCCGCCACACTTTTCATTGCCTTGATTATTTCGTACATGCCTCCTTTTGGATGCCATGTTCCCAAACCAAAGTCCGCGAAGTTCATAAAGTTATAAAAGGAGGGGGTTTTGCTTGGTTTTGCTCCCAAAAAAAGTACCGGAAACTCCAATGTGGATACCAGTTTTGGATTTTTGAAACGCTTCCGAACCTGTTGACTGATCGTTTTAAAGAATTGGTCCACTTTTAAAACTGTTTCCTTGGTCACCAACTCTAACGGCGAGAGCCCAGGTCTTAGGACAATTTTATTTATGGCGATATCATAATTCTCCTGAGCTTCGCCTATAAACTGTTTGAGATGTTTGCTGCTGCCCGATTCAATACGTTCGAACTCGCTACATATCTTTTCCATACAATCACCAATAGTAATGGTGTCATCCTCGAAGAAAATCTTGTAAGCGGGATTAAGCTTGTCAAGTTGATAATAGTCGGAAGTTTTTTTATTGAAATCAGCGAAAAACTTATCAAAAATATCGGGCATCCAGTACCAACTTGGGCCCATGTCAAAAGTAAAGCCATCCTTTACCAATTGTCGGGCCCTGCCGCCAACGGTATCATTCTTTTCGAATAGTTCCACCTCAAACCCGGCTTTTGCCAGATAGCAAGAAGCGGATAATGAAGAAAAACCGGAACCGATGACAATTACTTTTTCCATTTTAATTTAAAGAGCGTCTATCAGGTGATTAATGGATTTATAAATTTTTATTGGGCCCAGTGGTTTTTCTTCTTCCAATTCCTGTATTTGATGTCCAAGAACCAAGAGTTTGGAACCGGGGGATTTTTGCAGTACTTCACGGAACCGTTCAAAATAATTATCGATCTCGTCTTTTGTGGGAGCTACAGTAAAGTAGGAAACAAACCTTAGGTTGTTATAATATTTGAGGAGGTCTTCCAAACTTTCTATGGGCATGGTCTGCCCCAAATAGATGGTTTTGTAGCCTTGCAATGCCAATTGATAATTAATGTAGAGCAGCCCTAGCTCATGTATTTCGTTCTCTGGTAAAAACAGTACATATACTTCGTCATTTTTGGTGGGAGCTTCAAATTGAAGCTTCTCCGTATGGATGTATATTTTTTGTTTGATCAAATTGGAGATGAAATGCTCGTGGGCCGGGCTTATGGTATTCGTTTGCCATAATAGCCCAAGTTCGTTCAAAAGGGGAATAAATACCTCATTGAAAATTTGGGTAAAGGATTTTTCCTCCATCAAATTATTATAGGTATTCAAAAAAAGTGATTGGTCAAAATTGAGCATAGCCAATTTCAATGAATTCATCGCGTGGTTCTTCTCGCTCTTTTCAGCAATAATTTCATTGACCAGTGCTGGAATTTTCCCGTCCCCTAATTTGGCTATTTTAGAAATTTTGTACCCATTGTTGTAAAGTAGGGTAACGTTCAACAGCTTTTGTAGACTTTCTAGATTGTAAGTGCGAATGTTGGTGTCTGTTCGTTCAGGACTAAACAAATTATATCTCTTTTCCCAAATTCTGATGGTATGGGCCTTAATACCAGAAAGGTTTTCCATATCACGAATACTAAAAGATGTCTTTACGCTGTTCATGTTTTTTGATTAAACGTTAAACAAATTTACAATTTAATAGGTGGCATCCTATTTTTTTATCATAAAATTTAGATTTTATGCCGTAAAGAACAGTGTTTTTTGAATAAGGGTTGAAAATTTCTCAGAGAGTGTTTAATTTTTCATTTGCAGGATGACCTTTGAATACCCCCTTATCCTATTTTTTGAAAATCAATTCTTTATAGTTGATGAATTCTTTTTTTACGTAGGGAAATAGGATAAGAAGTCCTATCATATTGGGGAAGACCAAGGCCAATATCATGGCATCGGAAAATTTGATGACGGCATCCAGGGTGATGGCAGCCCCCAAAACAGTGAACATCAAATAAACAATCTTGTAGGTAAGGTCCATGATCTTGCTTCTGCCAAATAGATATTTCCAGGCCTGTAATCCATAATAGGACCATGATAAAATGGTACTGAAGGCAAAAAGGCATACGGCCAGCATCAAAATCCACGAAGAACCGTGTATGGAGCTTTCAAATGCCAGTGAAGTAATGTTGACCCCGCCCAATCTGCTACCGTTGTTAAGCAATGCTTGTCCTTCAACAACATTTCCGTAGGCAAAGACGCCATCCATATTGAACAAAATGATGACAATCGCCGTCATGGTACATACCAGAACGGTATCTATAAAAGGCTCGAGGAGTCCTACCAAACCCTCGGATGCCGGGTACCCTGTATTGACTGCTGAATGCGCAATGGCCGCAGACCCTGCCCCTGCCTCGTTGGAAAATGCAGCTCTTCGGAACCCTTGAATCATAACACCTACAAAGCCTCCGGAGACGGTCGCTTCAGGTGTAAAGGCACTTTTGAATATCAAAACGAAGGCATCATCGACCCATTCAATTTTTGAAAAAATAATAAAAAGCGCGGCGCCCACATACAGTATGGCCATAAAGGGCACCACCTTTTCGGTAACCTTGGCTATTCGCTTGATACCGCCAATAATGACGATTCCGGCCAAAAAGGCAAAGACAACACCGATAATACTTCCTGTCGCATTTCCCGTCAGACCAAAACGTTCTATGATCTGTGCGGCAGCTTGATTGCTCTGAAAGGCATTCCCTCCGCCAAATGATGCCCCCACACAAAGTATGGCAAACAGACCTGCCAAGAATTTGCCCAGTTTGGAAAATCCCTTTTGGGCAATTCCCTTGGAGAGGTAGTACATTGGCCCTCCAAACACATTTCCTTCCTTATCAATGTCCCGGTATTTTACGCCAAGGGTACACTCCACAAATTTTGTGGACATACCGAGCAGGCCGGCAAGTATCATCCAGAATGTAGCTCCCGGGCCTCCGATGGAAATGGCCACGGCTACCATGGCAATATTGCCAAGTCCCACGGTGCCTGAAACGGCCGTGGCCAATGCCTGAAAGTGGTTGACTTCCCCCAAGTGCGCCTCATCTTTTATGGTATCCACCAAATCACCATCGACCTCATAAACCTGTGCTTTTGAATCAGGTCGCTTTTTTTCGAGTTCGTCATATTTTCCCCTCACCACTTGTATGGCGGTAGGGAAATGACGGACGTTGACGAAACCAAAATAAATGGTGAAGAACAGCGCCCCCCCAATTAAGATGATAAGGATCAAAGGAATTCCTTGACCGAACATTGGAATTTCCGCCAATATTAAATTCTCCCACCAAACAGCAAATGGCATAAAGGCATCATTGATTTTTTCATCCAGTCCTTGGTTGGCCGTTATTGCTACCTGTGGTAGTGAGAAAACAGCTAAAGTGTTGTAGTAAAGTAGATTGATCATAATCGAAAGTTTGCCTGAATTTCGATTTTAGGTTTAATTGTAAAGGGCTTTGTCGGAATGGATTTGGAAATGTCAGTAACGCAAAGGCAGACAGAACTAGTGTAATCTCTTAAAAATCAATGTGAATGTTCTCTTTTGGAATGCGAAGTCTAATTTTACGCTCCCTATTTTCCGACATCTCGAACAACGTCGCTTTTAGGGGTTCGTAGTGCTTGTCCTTGGTCCAGTTCTTTTTGCCGAAAAGACCATTAAGGATGGCTTCCAACAATCTTTTTAACTCGTTATGATCATTAATGTCATATTCTTTTGAGACATCAAAATTCTTTGGTTTTATTTCCAACCAATCATCGTTCATGTCCTGTTTACGCAGGGCAAATTCTTTAAAAAGACGATAAAGGGCAGGTGTAAGTTGTACGATGCGGTCTTTATCACCGGGAAATCCGATCAAGGAAATGGTATTCGCCTTTGTATTTGATTTTGGGGTCTTTTTGATGAATCTTATTTTTAATTGAAATGGTTCCGGTATCAACGTTTCCGTGAGTTCTTTTACCCAGCTTAGCGCGAGGGCAAAAAACAACATGATCAATGATGTTTTAAATATGGCCGAGAATAACAATAAATTGATATTGTTGTCCATTAACTTATAAATCTGTGCCATTAAGGTGACCAAAATTGTGATCAATGCCAGCCAACCCAATAACAATAGCCTTCTTTTGATAAAGGATTCCCAGAGCACAAATCCAAGAAAAATTAAGGTCAACAGCGCATAAACCACATCAAGTTCATTGATGATATAGGCTTCGCGTACCAAAAACATTTTGAACAATGTGGGAATCAGGGCAAAAGCAAATGGGATACCTATAATCAGGGGCCATAATTTTGACTTGATCAATGGAATAAAAGGTGTAGGTAAGTATTTGAACCATGGCAGCGCCATTAAGATAAATAGACTGTTGGTCAACGAAAGGATACTTGTGAGTCCGTCTTTGTAATTTGAATAGGACGGGATGTTGTTGAACACAATTTCAGTTAGGCCCGAAAAAGCCCAGCACAACACGGATAGCGCTAGCCAAACTGGACCATAATCACGTTGCTTTTTCCCGATATGGTACCAAATCGACATTAAGGAAAGAAAAGCAAATAAACATACAGAAAGCTGCCACCAGCCATAAAACATGGAGATTTCATGTGAAGCTTGAGTATCCATGCGTACGTTACTTTAAGAAAGGTTTATACAACTTCAATTATTTAGGAATAAAATGGAAAATAGTTAAAAAAGTAGAAAGTAAAAAAGTGCAGCCTGTTCCATGTGCCATTAAGGTGATTAAAAACAAAAAAACCGCAAGCAATTGCGGTTTTTTACTGTGCCCACGACTGGAGTCGAACCAGCACGTCCTTACGAACACTACCCCCTCAAGGTAGCGTGTCTACCAATTCCACCACGTGGGCCTTCGGAATTTTGAGTGTGCAAATATAATTTTTTTGGATAAAAGGTCAGGACTTTATTCGCTTTTTATAATTCGTTGTTCTAGTACATAAGATGCGCGACTTTGCACAAAGTTTACAAAATCATAATATCTGTCCACTTATATTTTTATGAAATTTGCTTTTGATGAAACACCCCCATACAAATGAAGCGCAGCAAGAACTTGCTGTTCGGGTCCAAGACTCGGATAGGGAAGCCTTCAACTCATTGTTCTCTATGTTATGGGAGCCCATGTACGTTTATGCAGCTTCTTTGGTAATGGACGATCCGTTGGCAAAAGATTTGGTTCAAGATGTTTGGATAGATTATTGGCAACGAAGGGAAAGTATTGACGTCAATAATATTAAATCATATCTTTTTAAGGCAATTCGCTATAAGTGTTATAATTCGCTAAGAGATGCCAAGTTCAACAAAACTCAGATTGAGGCGGCCGAGTCCATTTATGTGGCTTCCGAGATAGAACAGGAAGAAGATTTGCTGGCACTGTCCAAACGCATAGATATTAGCATGGCCAATCTCCCACAAAGGTGTCAGGAGGTTTTTAGGTTGAGCCGAATCCACAACATCAGCAATAAAGAGATTGCAAATCAGCTCAATATTTCCCATCGGTCGGTAGAAAACCAGATTTCTTTTGCGCTCAGGCGACTTCGAAAAGACCTTTCCATTGTTAAGTCAATGTTCCTTTAAATGCATTCTTTTTTAGCTAAAGGTTAAGTGGCCCCCATAAAGTTTAAGTAATCATTAAACCCCATTTTTTGAATGTGCGTTCCTGTGCGTTTCTGGTACTTGTAGTTGAAACGAGCATACAATGACTGAAAATGAGATTAAGGTCTTGATGAAAAAATACCTCAATGGAACCATTACCAAGGAGGAAGAATCCCTATTGGAAGCGTTTGATCATAAACTGCTTTCAGAGAACCATCAAAACATATTTAAAAATGCCAAACATAAAGGCAGCATTGGTCAAAAATTGGTCAAGGGCGTCAATACTTCCAAAACAAGGAACCCTTTTATGCGATGGGGCCGAATTGTAGCATCCCTCGTCCTGTTAATAGGCATTTCATACTTTTTATACACCTATACAGGTCAGGAAAAGGCAATGGAACCCAATGTGGTACTTACCAAATCTACGGAGTGGGGTCAAAAATTGAACTTGGTGTTGGCCGACGGTACCGAGGTCTATCTCAACTCGGGCAGTACCCTAAAATTTCCAAAACGATTTGACGGAGATACCCGGTCGGTAGAGTTGGATGGCGAAGCATTTTTTGATGTAGCGGAGAATCCAAACAAACCTTTTGTGATAAAATCAGGAGAAGTAGAGACCACCGTTCTTGGAACATCCTTTAATGTAAATACCTACCCAGGTAACGATCAAGTAGCCGTGACCGTGGCCACAGGAAAAGTAAAGGTGGCCTCCAAGGAAAATCAAATACTCCTATTGCCCAATGAACAGGGGGTGTTCCATAAACAATCAAAATCCATTTCAAAGAAAAAGATTGATATCGCTGGATGTCTGAATTGGAAAGATGGCATCATTCATTTTGAAGATGCAGAACTGTCCGAAGTGCTCGAGACTTTGGAACGATGGTACGGGGTGAGCTTTGTGGTGGATAATGAAAATATAGGGGATTGCCATCTTACCGCATCGTATAACAACGAAAGGTTGAGTGCAATACTGGAGAGTATAGTTTATGCGAAAAAGGGAATTAGCTACGAGTTTTTGAACAGTAAAAAAATTCAATTAAAGGGAAAATGTACAGACTAAAACCAACTGAAATCCAAAAAAAACATCACGTATGACATAAAAACAGACTAAGAAAAAAAAGAGACAGCCCATTACACTTTGGCGAGCGGAAATAGGCTGTCGATAGTTCAATAATTACAAATACTCATAACCATTTAAACATTATGTGAAATTATGAATTCACTAACTATTAAACAATTAATCAAGTTGACATTCCATACATTTTGCTTTCTGATCGTTTTGGCCCTTCTGAATCCGGTACTTGCTGCCGATGCCAGAGGTCAGAACTTGGAAAGTTTTAAGGTGGACCTGTCCGTGGACGATGCCACCGTAGTAGATGTGCTTAGACAAATAGAAGACCAAACGGACTTCAAATTTGTATATGACCGCAAAGTGGATAGGTTGCAAAATACCTATAACATTTCATACCAAAACGTATCGCTTAAGTCCGTTTTGGAATTGATGGCCAAAGATGCCGACCTTACTTTTAGAAGAATCAATAACACCATTTCCATAGATGTAAAACCAAAGGCACCCAAAAGAGTGGTGGAGGTGGTTTTCCTAACAGTTACTGGGCAAATTACAGATGAAAATGGCATTCCCTTGGCTGGAGCCTCCGTTATGGAAAAAGGCAAGGGTAACGGTACCATTACCGATTTTGATGGAAACTATTCCATTGAAGTAGAGGATGATGCCGTTCTACAAGTTTCCTATTTGGGGTACAAGTCGCAGGAAGTTGCGGTAAACGGGCAAAGTACCATTAATGTACAACTGGTTCAAGATGCTACCATGTTGGAAGACGTGGTTGTGGTAGGTTACGGTACCCAAAGAAAAACGGACGTTACCGGTTCCATCGCCTCAGTGGACAGTGAGGATTTTAACAAGGGCATCGTAATGAACCCAGGCCAACTTTTACAGGGTAAGGTTGCCGGTGTAAACATTTCCAATGTAAGTGGCGAGCCCGGTGCACAACAAGATGTGATCATAAGGGGGGTAGGGAGCCTGCGTTCTGGAACAACTCCTTTATATGTTATAGACGGATTTGCCTTGGACAATACCAGCACTGGAGTACCAACTAACCCATTGAACTTTATAAATCCACAGGACATTAAAAGTATAGATGTACTGAAAGATGCCTCCGCAGCCGCCATTTATGGGTCAAGGGCCGCCAATGGTGTAATTGTGATCACTACCAAAAGGGGCAAGGCCGGGAGAACCCAAATGGATTTGAACGTTTCTACTGGTTTTTCAAGCTTGGCCAATCAAGTGGATGTTTTTTCTGCCGACAGGTTTAGACAAGAAGTTGTTGCCACCGGCGGTACCTTGGATGATGGCGGGGCCAATACCAATTGGCAAGATGCCCTTAGCAGAACCGGTTTCACCAAAAATGTGAACTTGGCCATGAGCGGTGCATCCGAGCAATTCTCCTACCGAGCATCCTTGGGAGTAAATGACCAAGAGGGAATTCTAAGGGGCAACGATCTAAAGCGTTACTCAGGTAGATTAAACTTAACCCAAAGCGCGTTCAATGATCGATTGAAGATCGAGTTCAACATGACGGCGACCAGAACAGAGAACCTGCGCGCCGATTCTGATGCCATAGTTCGAGATATGCTTCAATTGAACCCGACCTTGCCATTGTATACCGATGGCCAGCCAACATTGTTGGACAACATGCTCAACCCTTTGACCAGGGAGCGAATTTATAGTGATGATGCCGTTAACCATCGAATTCTGGCCAATTTGGCACCTTCCGTCAAAATCGTGAAAGGCCTAACTTATAAGCTGAACTTGGGTGTGGATTATTCCTCTACCGATAGAGATATTCAAGTGAAACCCTATTCCTTATTGGAGGATTATGTCCAGGGCGAGCTTAACAGCATCTACACCACCAATAAGAACAGCCTTATTGAAAATACGCTGACCTATAATTTGATGACCGATAGGCACAACTTTACCTTCTTGGTCGGGCATACCTACCAAGAAACCTTTGTGCACCAGAAAAGTTTTGAGATGGAGGATTTTGCCGATAACGGAATCGACCCAAAATATCAAGACCAGATCAGTTCTGAAGATATGCCGACCTTTATGAACACCTATGCGACCAACAATGAGTTGCAATCGTTCTTTGGAAGGGCCAATTATGTGTTCGATAACAGATACATGGTAACGGCCACTATGAGAGCGGACGGATCCTCCAAATTCGGGGGAAACAATAAGTACGGATATTTCCCTTCCGTGGCTGCGGGTTGGAATATTATGAACGAGGAATTCTTAAGTGACAATGATGCCATCAACAATTTGAAGCTGAGGGCCAGCTGGGGTAGAACAGGCAATCAGGAGATACCTTCAAAAATTACCAAAAGAAGTTTTACCGATAGCAGGGACAACAACGACTCCTATCCAATAAATGGAGACGAAAGCACTTTGGCAGACTATCCTTACGGTACAATTTTTACCCGTTTGGCCAATCCAGATATTCAATGGGAAGTGTCGGAACAGTTGGATTTTGGTCTCGATTTTGGCCTGTTCAACAACCGTTTGTCAGGTACCTTGGATTACTTTAATAAAGTGTCCGAAAACATTTTGTTGGAAGTTACCCCAGCGGACCCCGTTCAACCTACCGATAAATATTGGACCAATATTCCGGATATGGAAATCAAGAACAGTGGTATAGAATTCGCCTTGGATTACCATAGCGATTACAGTAGGGACTTTTCCTTTAATATAGGAGGCAACCTTGCCTATACCAAGAACGAGGTGACCAATTCACCGTATGAGGTATTGACCACGGGCGCCGCACAGGGGGCAGGACAAACGGACGCCACTATTAATGGAAATATAAATGGAGAGCCGATTGGCGCATTCTACATGCAGGAATTCTTGGGAATTGGGGATGACGGTCTCAGTATTCTATCCGATGAAAGAAAGGTCGTGGGTAGTGCATTGCCAGATTTGATCTATGCCTTCTACCTGAATTTCAACTATAAGAATTTTGACCTTGGATTGAATTTTAACGGAGTTTCCGGAAACAAGGTGTACAACCATACCGCAATGTCATTGTTCAGTAAAGGACTCCTAAGTTCCAACTTCAATACCACATCCATTGCAACACAATTTTCAGGGGAGGATATTACCAACTCCAATGCCGTATCCACAAGATACTTGGAAGACGGTGATTTCTTAAGGTTGAACAATGCAACGTTGGGATATAACCTAAACCCGTCGTTGATAGGACTGGATGGGTTGGTGAATGCAATTCGCTTGTCCATAACCGGACAAAACCTTTTCGTAATCACGGATTATAATGGGTTTGACCCAGAGATCAATTCCAACTTGACCATAGACGGGATACAGACCTTTGGTATTGATTACTTCAACTATCCAAAAACAAGAACCCTTGTTTTTGGACTAAACGTATCATTCTAATCAAAAAAACACTTCAAAAATGAAGAATAAAATAATAATAGCATTATTTGGAATAGGCTTGCTTACCAACATAAGCTGTACAGATCTTGAAGAAGAAGTTATTGATGAATCCCTAGAGGGTAGTGGACAGGCAGAAGCAATTAGCGGAGCCATTGCCCCTGCCTATGGGCAAATAGCTTGGACTTGGAGACATACCAACTATTACGGACTACAACTGATTCCTTCGGATGAGGCTATATTGCCTTACCGTGGCGGAACGGATTGGTTTGATAACGGAAAGTTTTTGGATGCCCATTCGCACGATATCGCGCCCAGCAACGATCTTGTGGGAAGCAGTTGGAACGAAGTGACACGGAATATCTCAAGAACCATCACCGCGATAGAGGTGCTTCAACCTCTTGCTGAAGCTGGGGATGCCCAAGCAGGGGGAGCCTTGTACGAAATGATCGCATTGAGGGCCTATCTGAACATGCTTACTTTGGATAGTTGGGGATTGGCTTTCAGAAAGGAAGTTTCTGGAGACCTTTCAGAAATTATCAGAGGGCAAGAAGCTATCGATTATATCGAAAGTGAGTTGTTGTCCGTGGTTGATGTCATCAATACAAGCAGAGGCCCCGGAAGAATTACCCAAGCCGCCGTATGGGGATTCTTGGCAAGATTGAGCCTAAATGCCGCAGTGTATCGCGACCCATATGGAACTCCGGATTTTACTGCTGAGAATATGAACAATGTCATCGAGTACACCGATAATATTATCGATTCAGGAATGTTTTCGTTGTCCCCAGAGTATTTTGGGCTCTTCAATGATGATAACCACGACAATCCGGAGTTGATCTTTGCACTGGACCAGCGTGGGGTAATGAAAAACGAACATAGCCGCTGGGCCTATTGGTCCTTGGCAGGTTCTTGGTACCCGCGACCAGAGCATCCAAGTGCGGATGGAACCGATGGTCCGGCCATTACCTCGGATTTCTATCAAACTTGGGTAGATGCTTACGGGGATGTGGATCCAGCAGAAGCAGATGCAAGATTCTATCAGGAAAATCAAATGATTCCGGCAGAACTTCAGGATTTGACAGGTGTTTCCCCTGAAAATGACGAAGACCACTATTACTGTGTTTCTTCTGACGATTTTGAAATCAACAGAGGAATCATCCGAGGAGTGATTTGGGGACCGCGCAAGGATGACAACGGTACTTTTTATACTTGTGATGAAGGCTACCGCATTTATCCCGTCATTCAAAGAAAAGGGAATGGCCCGGATAAAGATATGGATTATGTGAACCACACCTTGCAAGTCGATTTTACCAACGAGGGCAGATTGCACAAAAATGGTTACCGCGTTTCCAAATATCAGTTTAGCCGTACATCTCCAAACGGCAACAACTATAGCAGCGTTGATTTGGTGTTGATGCGCTTGGCGGAAATTTATCTAATGCGCGCCGAAGCAAAATTGAGAACAGGTGATACCGCTGGTGCTCTTGCCGATGTAAATACGGTAAGAACCTCAAGAACGGCCCGTCCGGCTCAAACTCCGGCAGCTTTATCGGAAATAGACTTGGAAATTTTGTTCCGGGAAAGAGGATTTGAACTCTACTGGGAAGGTTTCCGAAGAGGAGATCAGATCAGATTTGGCCATTATGAAGATACTTGGACCGAAAAAACGGACGATAACGTATATCACAGATTGTTCCCGATTCCGCAAGATGCAATAGATGGAGCATCCAATGTTGCGGGGTATTTTGAACAGAATAAAGGTTATTAAATCAGGTGTATTTTTTAGCTAAGCGGCAAGTTGGTTTTTCCACTTGTCGCTTACATTTTTATTAATGAGATAGAAAAGAATATGAAGATTTTATATCGAATGGCCATTGCTGCAATGACTGGTTTGGGCCTAGTGGGCTGCAGTACCAAAACAGGGCAAGAACCGAAAGAAGTAACTCCAGAAGAGCCGCTAAGCATCATTTTTATGATCGGGGACGGTATGGGAGTACCGCAGGTTTCATCTGCCTATTATTTTGGCGATAGCCTACCGAATTTTTCACGGTTCAAACAGATTGGATTTCACCAAACATCGGCAACAGATTATACCATTACCGATTCGGCAGCTGGGGCCACTGCCTTTTCCACAGGACAGAAAACCTATAAAAGGGCCATTGGGGTTTCTTCGGACTCCCTTCCGCAGGAAACGATTTTGGAGCAACTTCAAGGGCAAGGGTACCAAACTGGGTTGATTAGCCTAACCTCCATAACCCATGCAACGCCTGCCAGTTTTTATGCCCACGTTCCTGATCGGGATATGCACGAGGAAATAGCTGCTCAATTGATGGATACGGAGGTAGATTTTTTAGCAGGAGGAGGTAAAAAGTTTTTCAACAAAAGAGAAGATGGTGAAGACCTTTTTTCCAAATTGCTGTCCAAGAACTATCATTTGGATACCTTGGAGCTTTCAAAACCCAAAACCGATAAAAGAAATGCCTATATCTTGGCAGACGATGGAATCCCCTCAAAAATTGAAGGCAGAGGAGAATATTTATCCGAAGCCACCAAAATGGCCTTGGATTATTTCGACCAAAAAGAGGCGCCGTTTTTTATGATGGTGGAAGGATCGTACATTGACTGGGGCGGCCACGCCAAGAATGCAGAAATGATGATATCCGAAGTCTTGGATTTTGACAAGACTCTAGGCGTAGTTTTGGATTATGTGCAAGCTAACCCCAATACGCTATTGGTGGTCACGGCAGATCATGAAACTGGTGGGGTGAGCATCGGAAAGCACTACGAGACGGACGAAAGTACGGGAGAAAGGAAAGAGGTTCCCGAAAAGGTTACGGTATATTTCAATACGGACCAGCACAGCGGAGAGTTGATTCCGGTTTTTGCCAAAGGCAGGGGAGCGGAAAACTTTCAGGGAATTTACGGGAACAACGAGATTTACCATAAAATGATAAAAGCCATAAATCAAACAAAATGAGAAAAAGAACAATCTTTTTATTATTGGTGGGATTGATTTTCTTCGCAACAGGAGAGATATTTTCCCAAACCGGTTATAAAGTACACTCCCATAACGATTACGAACAAGAATTGCCGTTCTGGTATGCCTACGTAAATGGAGCATCATCCATAGAAGCTGATATTTTTTTAAAGCACGATGAGCTTTACGTAACCCACACGGAAGATGAAATCTTGGAAAGGAATACTTTGAAAAGTCTTTACTTAGATCAGCTCCGCAATCTAGAAGCATCAGGAAAACTCAGGGGACTTCAGTTGCTTATCGATATCAAGTCAGAAGCATACACTACCTTGAAAAAACTGGTAGATGTGTTGAAGGAGTACCCAGAATTGATATCGGAGGACAAAGTAACGTTCGTCATATCCGGAAATCGACCCAAACCGGAAGAATATAAAAACTATCCTGATTTTATTTGGTTCGACCATCAGGACCTGGATGAGCTCGGTACCATCGATCTTGATAAAGTGGCCCTTGTAAGTACCAACTATAAAAACTATACGGTCTGGAACGGTTACGGAAGAATGACGAATCCCGAGCTTGAAAAGGTAAAAGAGGTGATCGGTTTGGCAAAAGCCACAGGAAAACCATTCCGATTTTGGGCCACACCCGATACTAAAACCGCTTGGGCACGATTGGCCAAATTGGGCGTGGATCTCATCAATACGGATAAACCGGCATTGGCGAAGCAATATTTGGAGGATCTGGATAAAAATACCTACACCTTGCAAACCCCAATAAATGTGTACCGACCAAAATATGAATATGATTCTGATGCTCGACCACAGAACATTATTTTAATGATTGGTGATGGGAACGGATTGGCACAGATTTCATCTGCCATGATCGCCAATAGAGGGGAGCTTTCCATAACCGAATTAAAGAACATCGGGTTGTCAAAAACGGCTTCCTATGATGACTTAATTACCGATTCGGCGGCAGGGGCCACCGCAATAGCCACCGGGCAAAAGACCAATAACCGTGCAATTGGTGTGGGACCGAAGGGCAAAAGTTTATCCAATCTGACCGAAATGCTCGGTAAAAAAGGTTTTAACACCGCTATAGTTTCAACAGATGCCATTTATGGGGCCACGCCGTCATCATTCTATGCTCACAAGGTGGAGCGGGATGACACCCCAGGTCTGGTGAAAGATTTAAAAAATAGTCAGTTAGACCTTTTTATCGCAGGTGGTGAAGGAGAAAAGAAAAGTATTCAGGAAAAATTTTCCACCACCGACCTGTCACTTCTTAATAGATTGGATGAGCCAACAGGAGTCTATTTAGGTGACAATAAGGCACCGTCCATGGCAAATGGTCGGGCAGATGCCCTTCCTAAAAGTGTTGCCAAGGTGCTTCAGGTTTTGGATTCACAAAAAGCCCCTTTCTTTTTAATGGTAGAAGGTGCGCAGATTGATAACGGTGGTCACTCCAACAGTACGAGCGATATTATTCTTGAAATGTTGGACTTTGATCGCGCCGTTGCAGAAGCTATAAAATTTGCCGATTCCAGTAAGAATACCCTTGTAATTATTACCGCGGACCACGAGACATCTGGTTTTGGGATAGTAGGCGGCAATCTTGAAAAGGGTACGGTACAGGGCGATTTCTTAACGGTTGACCATACAGGAATTATGGTGCCGGTATTTGCTTACGGACCTAGAGCGGATTATTTCAATGGGGTTTATGAAAACACAGAGATATTTGAAAAAATCTTGGATTCTTTAAAATAGAATAGTTCAAAGGCATTTTGTATTCAGAATGCCTTTGTTTCTTGTAGTTGCTTCTCCTAAAAAGAATCCTTCTACACACTGGGAACAAAATCGTATCCGCAACTGTTGGGAGCCGCTTTAGATTCCTTAATTTTGTGCCATATTTCTTTCAAGGAAAACTATGGACAAGGATTTAGGTCGTTTACTCTACAACTATTTGATAGAAGCTGGTATGGTGGAAGGTCTGGCGGTCTACATCAACCTTTTTGTGCTGTTGATAGTTGTCCTTATACTTGTATTGTTGCTCGATGTACTGATTTGGAAAATTCTCAGGGGATTATCGGTAACCTTGGCCAGAAAATCAAAGAACAATTTTGACAACTTTTTGGTGGCCCATAGGGTTCCCCGATATGTGGCACATGTAGTTCCTTTGACCATTCTTATGGAATTTGTTCCCGTAGCCTTCGAAGATTTTGATTATGCGGAAATCCTTGCCCTAAAAACCATTAAGATACTATTTGTTCTTTTGGTCTTGATCATCTTCCGTAAGTTTTTCCAAAGTGTAAACGGCTATTTAAAAACCCGCGCCAAATTTAGGGACAAGCCAATAAACAGTTATGTCCAAGTATTCATGATTTTTGCATGGATTGTGGGGATACTTACCATTTTCGCTATTGTTACGGGTACTACCGTCTGGAAGTTCTTTACGGCATTGGGCGCAGCTTCGGCAGTGATACTGCTTATTTTCAAAGACTCCATTTTAGGTTTGGTGGCCAGTATACAGGTAACCATAAACGATATGGTCCGGATTGGGGACTGGATCACTTTTGAGAAATATGGTGCAGATGGTGATGTGGTAGAGATTAGCTTGGCCACGGTTAAGGTCCAGAACTTTGATATGACGATCACCACCATACCCACCTACGCACTAATTTCGGATTCCTTCAAGAACTGGAGGGGCATGCAGGTTTCGGGAGGAAGGCGAATCAAGCGATCATTGATCATTAGACAAAAAAGCATTCGTTTTTTGACTGAAGAAGAGGTGGATAAGCTTAAAAAAGTACAATTGATCGAATCCTACATCGGTACTAGGAACGAGCAAATCAAAACATATAACCAAGAGAACAAAATCGATAAAGAGCTATTGGTGAACGGTAGAAACCTTACCAACTTTGGTGTGTTTAGAAAGTATGTTGCAAACTATCTTGAAGGCCACTCGGCCATTAATAAAAAGATGACCTTGATGGTGCGGCAGTTACAGCCGACCCCGCAGGGCATTCCACTTGAAATTTATGCGTTCAGCTCTGATAAGCGATGGGAGAATTATGAATATGTGATGGCCGATATCTTTGACCACTTGCTTGCTGCCATGCCTTATTTTTCTTTGGAGATTTTTGAGCTTCCCGTTTCAAAGGATTTTGTTCCTGTTGAAGACGAAGACCCTAAAGCATGATCTTAATGCAAAGCCGTGGCCAAAGCGATTTCAATCATATTGGTAAAGGATCTTTCGCGCGCTTGTGCCGACAACTTTTCCCGTGTGACCAAAGAATCTGAAATGGTAAGTATGCTCAATGCCCTTATGTTATACTTTGCCGCTATAGTGTAAAGACCTGCGGTTTCCATTTCCACACACAGAACACCGTATTGGGCCCAAAGTTTATATTCCTCTGGATCATCCACATAAAATTCATCAGAAGAAAGAACATTGCCTGCTTTTATGGGAATCTTATGTTCCTGTGCGTAGTTCACAGCTTTAATAAAAAGCTCGAAGTTAGCGGTAGGGGAATAGTTGTAATGGATAAATCTTGAGCTATTGATTCCCGACGTGGTGGAGGCGGCCATCGCCAATACCACGTCGTTTATTTTTACATTTTCTTGGTATGAACCGGCAGAGCCTACACGGATAATGTTTTTGGCCCCATAATCCTGAATGAGCTCATGAAAATAAATCATAGCAGAGGGTATGCCCATACCGCTACCTTGAACAGAGATTCTTTGGCCTTTGTAGGTCCCGGTATAGCCTAGCATTCCCCGTACCTTATTATAGCAAAAGGAATCATCAAGAAAGGTTTCTGCAATCCATTTGGCACGCAGGGGGTCTCCGGGCATCAGGACGACGTCAGCAATTTCTCCTTGTTCGGCTTCAATATGGGTGCTCATAATATGTTATTATTGGATTAATGACGGCCCTGATGAGGTTCCGATCCGGGAAACACCAAGTTCTATATATTTCAGGGCTTCTTCATGGGTCTTAATTCCGCCCGAAGCTTTGATCTTCGCTTTATTGCCCACAATTCTTTTCATTAGGGCAACATCTTCCGGTGTGGCACCGCCCGTCCCAAAGCCTGTAGATGTTTTTACATAATCCGCCTTTGCCTCAATAGCTAAAGTGCATGCTATTTCTTTTTCCTTATTGGAAAGAAAGCATGTTTCGATGATTACTTTTAACACATGGTCGCCAATGGCTTTTTTTAGTGTTTTGATTTCATCCCGGACAGCATTATAATCTTTCGATTTTAACCATCCCACATTGATTACCATATCTATTTCATCTGCACCGTTTTCAATGCAGTCGACAGCTTCTAGAACCTTTGACTTCGAAGACATGGCTCCCAGCGGAAACCCGACTACGGCTGCAATTTTCACATGTGTTCCCCTAAGCATATTTTTAGCAAAGGGAACATGGCATCCGTTAACGCATACAGTGTAAAAATTATGCTCAACGGCCTCTTTGCATAAGGTTTCAATATCCGTTGCAGTTGCCGTGGGCTTTAAATTGGTGTGGTCTATATATTTTTCTAAAGACATATAAATGATTAAAAGTTAAAGATAACCAACATCTGTCATTTATTCCTTGGACTGTTGGTTGAAGTTTTTTTGTTGATACGTCTATAGGTTTTCCCGCTTTTGAATATCAAAACAAACCTTCCGTTTGTTAAAAAATCATCATGGATTGACATAGGTATTTGCCAAGAATATAGTAGTTTGCTAAGTGTAGTAAACTATGTTTAACAAAACAGACAAAATGAAAAAAATAGTAACATTTGGAGAGATTATGCTCCGTTTGGCCCCCAAAGAAAACCTGAGGTTTTCCCAAGCCTCGGAGTTTAATGCCATTTATGGGGGTGGTGAGTCCAACGTGGCGGTATCCTTGGCCAATTATGGGCTTCCGGTGGAGTTTGTGACACGTTTGCCCAAAAATGATATTGGGGAATGTGCGCTCATGGAAATGAGAAAACGGAATGTAGGTACGGACCACATTGCATTCGGTGGCGATAGGCTTGGAATCTATTTCTTGGAAACAGGTGCCGTAAGTAGGGGAAGCAAGGTGGTTTATGATCGTGCACATTCCGCCATGGCAGAAATTCAATCGGGCATGATCGATTGGAAGGAAGTTTTTAAAGATGCCCATTGGTTCCACTGGACGGGGATTACTCCGGCCATTTCGCAAGGTGCTGCCGATGCCTGTTTGGAAGCCGTTAAGGTCGCCAGTGATATGGGTCTCACTATTTCAACTGATTTGAACTATCGGGCAAAATTATGGAAGTACGGCGTGGAACCAGAAACTATCATGACGCCGTTGGTTTCTTATTGCGATGTAATCTTGGGAAATGAAGAAGATGCCCACAAACATTTTGGGATTCACCCCAAAGGATTGGACGTCCATAAAGATGGTAAGGAGGTCACAGCGGAAGCATTTTTATCAGTTTGCGAACAAATGATGGAAAAATTCCCACGGGCCAAAAAAGTAATTACAACCTTAAGAGGGTCCATTAGCGCATCGCACAACACATGGGCAGGGGTAATGTACGATGGTGAAAAAATGTACAAATCGCCAACCTATCAAATTACACATATTGTGGATAGAGTAGGAGGTGGTGACAGTTTTATGGGAGGTTTGATATATGGATTGAACACTTACAATGATGATCAGAAAGCGTTGGAATTCGCTGTAGCGGCATCCTGTTTAAAGCATACCATTTATGGTGATGCGAATTTGGCTACCATTGCCGAGGTAGAAAAGCTTATGGAAGGGGACGCATCGGGAAGAGTGGCCAGATAGTTTTTTATTTGCACGTAAACACAATCGATTGCCTGAATGAATAAGCCACTTTTCTTGTCACTGTATGAAATTAAAAAGCCCCGGAAATACGGGGCTTTTATTTTTAGACATGGATAATATTTCTTCTATCCGGTAAAGTAGGATAGAATACCAATTACTATCACCACCAAAAGCACAGAAAGTACAATATCGATGGTACTATAACTATCTTTTGAGTCTAAACGGTCTTCAGGCGAAAGTGTACCAAAGGACAGACCTTTGATGGCTGCATAATTTGGTGGAGCGGTTGCTAAAGTGACAGCAATACATAAGGCTACCGAAAATAGGAACATAAAAATGGCCATGTGCGCAAAGTTGACCGTGGCAAATGCAAATAGAAAACCGGACACCTCGGTTCCGGCTGCAATCTCTGGCTGATAATAGATTTCGGAGCCCAATCTCAGAATCAATAGGAATAATCCCGCCAACAAAGTGGTAATGGCCGCTTTGGAGTTTACCCTTTTCCATATAATGCCCAATAGGAACACGGTGGTCACTGGTGGTGCAATATAGGATTGTACGTTCTGTAGGTATTGGTACATTACACCGCCTCCAATTTTGTCCATGATCGGAATCCATATAATGCCCAATACCACAATGATACCCGTGGCCACCTTACCAATGGTCAATAATTCACGTTCAGATTTCTCCGGGCGTAATTTTTTGTAGATATCAATGGTGAAAATTGTGGAGCACGAATTGAATACGGAAGCCAAAGAACTCATTAAAGCTGCCATAAGACCACCTGCAACCAACCCTTTTAATCCAACAGGAAGCAGAGTTTTTACCAGCATAGGGAAAGCTCTGTCGGCCCGGTCCACATTAAAAACTTCAGGGTTTTGTATGGTCAGAGCGAAGGCAATGATACCAGGGATCAAGAAAATCAGAATAGGCATCAATTTTAGGTAAGCTCCAAATATGGCCCCACGTCTGCCAATTTTAATATTGTTTGCAGCCAATGTTCGCTGTACAATATATTGGTCCGTACACCAATACCAGATACCTACGATGGTTCCTCCGAACAACAATCCGGTCCACGGGAAATCGGGGTCGCTCATGGGTCTCCACATATTAAAATGGTCCGGGCTTACGGATGTCACCGTTTCGTGCAGTTGTTCCCAGCCCCCTACTTCTTTCAGTCCTAGGTAAGTGATGACCAACGAGCCCAAAATCAGGATTACGGTCTGTAAGGTTTCTGTATAAATTACGGCTTTCATACCTCCAACAACGGTATAGATTCCTGTAAATACCACAACACCGATGGCTCCGTACCAAAATGGGATTCCCAAAAGTTCGGAAACAACGATACCTCCCGCATATATGGTTACCGACACCTTGGTTAAAACATAGGCGACCAAAGAGAAAATGGACAAGAACCATCTTGAACGGCTATCAAACCTTTTTTCCAAGAATTCCGGCATGGTAAACGCTCCACTTCGGATGTAGAACGGTAAGAACAACCAACCGAGCAAAAGAACAATCCAGGCATGTAACTCGTAATGGGCCATGGGAGTTCCAGTTTCAAAGCCGGTACCTGCCAGCCCAACAACGTGCTCCGAACCAATATTCGAGGCAAAAATAGAGGCGCCTATTACAAACCATCCTACATTTCTACCGGCCAAAAAATAGTCTTCGGTATTTTTGTTCTTTTGGGATACCACCCAAACAGCCACGCCGATCAAGGCCAAAAAATAAATGCCTAGAACTATCCAATCCGGCCTTTCTAAAACTGATTCCATATTTATGTTTGATTAGTTAACGAAGTGTTTCAATATATTGGTTTGCTATATATTTTTTTACTATTACGACCACGGAGTAGTCCCTATTCCAAACTTTATTGTTTTATATCCCTTGTGCATGGGCAAATGGTTAGTTTAGCCCCTTTTTCGGAACGCAGATCAAAAAGTACATATTTTTTTAATATCTTTTTTTCAAATATAGTTAACGGAATCGATTGCATAAATTAATTTGTAAATTTCTTTTTGTGAAGTAAACATTTCTAGGGGATAAGGTATTTGCTCTTGATCGGAATGAGCCTAAATAGGGCTTAATCCAAAAAATCGATTTCAAATAATTATTCTAAAAGGAAAGTAAAAGTTAATTTAGCAACATAAAAATTCAAGTCTGTTACAATTCCACGACTTGAATAACCTAAGCCATATCTGAACAATGAAGATCAAAAAGGAGGTTACCATCTACGATCTTGCCAAAGAATTGAACTATTCCCCCTCGACGATTTCGAGAGCCTTGAACAATCATAAGAGCATCAGCAAAAAAACCATTAAGCTGATCAAGGAAGCGGCAGAAGAGATGGGCTATCGTCCCAATAACTTGGCTGCTGGACTAAGAAATAATAAAAGCAATACCATAGGAGTCCTTATTTCCAGGATCAATCGTCCATTTATGGCATCTTTGATCAGTGGAATAGAGGAAACCGCCCGAAAAGCGGGGCATAATGTACTTATAAGTCAATCCAACGATAAGTATGAGAATGAAATAAGTAATTGCAACACACTTTACGATAGCAGGATTACCGGATTAATTGTTTCACTCTCCATGGAAACCGTGGAGATGGACCATTTCCAAAAATTTGTGGACAAAGGCATACCTATTGTCTTTGTAGATCGTGTACCTGATAATTTCAATTCCTACAAAGTAGTGATCGATAACTATACGGCCGGTTATTCGGCTACCAAGCATTTGATAGAACAGGGTTGTGAACGAATTGCACATTTTGCCGGCGCGCAGCATAGAAATGTGTACAGGGAACGTAAAAAAGGGTATCTGGATGCTCTTCGAGAACACGACTTGCCCATAGAGGATAGTTTGATAGTCAACTTTAAGACCTTGAGTTTTGAGGAGGGTAATAAGGCCACTAAAAAACTTTTGAAAATGAGCAATCCACCTGATGGTATTTTTTCTGCCAACGATACCGCTGCGGTGAGTGCGATTATGTGTGCCAAGAAGATGGGGGTAGAGGTGCCGGAACAATTGGCGGTAATCGGGTTTAACGATGACCCCATTGCTTCCATCGTGCAACCTTCGCTGTCGACCATATCTCACCCTGCAAGTAAAATGGGAGCGATTTCTGCCAAAAGAATATTAGATCATTCCGCCAACAACTATGATACCGACCTTTCCGAAATTACAGTGCTGGGAACGGAAATAGTGGTAAGGGAATCTTCCCTTAAAAGGGGCGTGGTTTTAGAGTCCGAATAATCTAGGAAGCCACAGGCTGATTTCAGGAAATATACTTACCAAAATCAAGGCCAAAATCATGGCCAAAAATAAAGGCATTAGTGGGCGCACAACTTTTTGAATCGTTGTTTTGGCCACCCCTACACCAATGAATAATACTGCCCCGACCGGCGGCGTACATAGACCAATACAAAGGTTCAATACCATTATAATTCCAAAATGGACAGGATCTATGCCCAGCTCTATTACCACAGGCAAAAATATGGGAGTGAATATCAATACCGCAGGAGTCATGTCCATAAAAATGCCCACAATCAATAAAATTATATTGATCAAGATGATTACCATGATTTTATTATCGCTCAAGCTTAAAAGGGCCTGTGTAACCGCTTGCGGAATGTTTTCATAAGAAAGCACCCAGGACATGGCAATGGAAACAGCGATCAGCAACATTACTATGGCGATGGTAGAAGATGACTCTACCAAAATCGGGCGAATATCCTTCACCGAGATTTCTTTGTATATCATGGCCAGTGCCAAACAATAGATAACAGCAACGGAAGATGCTTCGGTTGCTGTAAATACTCCTGCCACAATACCACCGATGACCACAATCAAAAGAAACAGACTGGGCAGAGCATTTAAAAAAGTGGTGAAAATCATTTTTAAGGAACTTCGGTCCGCGGTTGGGTATCCTTTTCTTTTGGCCCATACGTAGGCAACGATCATGAGGAATATTCCGGTGATGATGCCTGGAAGATATCCTGCCAAAAACAAGGCACCAATACTGACTCCGCCACTGGCGACTGAGTAAATGATAAAAATATTACTGGGTGGAATTACCAGTCCGGTAGTGGCAGAGGTTACATTGACTGCTACCCCAAATCCTTTGTCGTATCCAGATTCTTCCATTTTTTCCGACATAAACCCTCCAATGGCCGCTGCAGCAGCTCCGGCGGACCCTGCAATGGCCCCGAACAGCATGGCCGCAACAATGTTCACATGGGCCAACCCTCCTGGGAGCGCACCGACCAAGCTTTTGGCAAAAGCGATCAAGCGTTCGGCAATGCCCCCTTTGTTCATAATATGGCCCGCCAAAATAAAGAATGGTATGGCCAAGATGGAAAAACTGTCCAACCCAGTTACCAATCTTTGGGCAATGGTGGTAACTGCAGGAAAAGTATCTACACTTACCAGTAAAGTTAGTAGGGAGGAAATCCCCAAAGCCCACGCTACGGGAACGCGAATGGAAATCAAAAGGAGAAAACTAAGAATTAGGATGCTAATTTCCATTATTCAATTTTTTTAGGCTGATAAAAAGTTCGGATAGTTTATAATACAGGATAAACGCTCCGGATATGGGTAGTACCATATAAACAAAACCAATGGGCACTTGTAGGGCAGGGGAAGTTTGTCCCAGCGCAAATGAGATATAGACGTACCTAATGCCACCGATCAAAAAAACAGCTACAGTAAATAATAGTACAAGTAAATGGATAACGATATCCAAGTGGTTTTGCTGCTTTTGGTTAAGGTATTGTGGCAAGAGGTCAATTGCTATATGTAACTTTTTGCCCGAAGCGTAGGCAGCACCCAAAATACTGAGCCATACCAGTAAAAAACGAGCGAGTTCGTCTGTCCAAGAGCTCTGGCTTTCCAAAAGATACCGGGTAACTACGCCCCAAAACACATCTAAAACCATAGCACCCAATAAAAAAGCCATGGCCCATTCTAAAAAAGTGTCGACATGGTCTTTCATTAGTTAGCGTTTTTTATTTCTTGTATCAGTTCATACAAATGCCCATTTTTTTCTTTCAGCGATTGAAGCATGGGTTTTGCTTTTTCCTCAAAAAGTGACTTATCGGGATGTACAACCTGGACCCCCGCCTTTTCAATTTCCATTAATGCTTCACGTTCCGCGTCTTCCCATAATTTTCGCTGTAAAGCGGTAGCTTCTTCCACGGCTTCCATTAACCAATCTTTTTCCTGTTGGTTTAATTTGTTCCATGTCAATGTACCTATGACTAAAATATCAGGAATGGAGGTATGTTCATTTTGGGAAAAATATTTACAGACCTCGTAATGTTTGGAGGTATAAAAGCTGGGAAGATTGTTCTCCGCACCATCCACCACCCCTTGTTGCAAGGAAGTGTACAGTTCGGCCCAAGAAATAGGGGTAGGGGACCCGCCAAAACTCTTCACCATTTCTATGGCAGTGGGGCTTTGCATTACCCGTAATTTAAGCCCTTCCAAGTCTTTTGGACTTTTAATGGGGGTGTCCTTGGTATAGAATGACCGGTTTCCTGCATCAAAGTAGGTCAATCCCTTTAACCAAAATTGCTCCGAACCGGAAAGAAGTTTTTTTCCGATTTCGCCATCGTAAATTTTAAAACGATGTTCATCATCTTTAAATAAGTAAGGATAGCCCAATACTTTAAGGTCGGGTGAAAAGTTTTCCATTACCGCAGCAGATACCTTGGTCATGCCCAAACTACCTATTTGGAGAAGTTCCAAAGATTGTTTTTCGGAACCCAATTGGCTACTCGGGTATATTTCAAGTTTGAGTTTGCCTTCCGATTTTTTTGCGACCAAATCGGCCATGAACACCATGGCTTCGTGAACAGGATGGCTTACCCCAAGGCTATGGGCCAATTTAATAGAGTTTACATTTTCTTTGTCTGGCTTGCAGCTCAAAAGAAAAATAGCGGAAAAGAGGAAAAACCAGGTCTTCATGCCGATTTTATCTCTTGGATGATTTTTATGACATCTTTTACCTTTTGGGTAATCAAATCAAAATTGCCCTCCACCAAAGCTTGTTTGTCTATTAACTTGGAACCCATTCCCACGCATGTGGCCCCCGCTTCAAACCAGGCGGCTAAATTTTCGCGAGTGGTATCCACCCCACCTGTGGGCATTATATTGGTCCATGGCTGAGGTCCCTTCACAGCCTTGATAAATTCTGGGCCATACACTTCTGCTGGAAATAATTTAACCACTTCACATCCCAGTTCCTCGGCCCGGGCAATTTCGGTAAGGGTGCCACAACCCGGGGACCAGAAAATCTTTTTACGATTGCATACAATGGCAATATCTTCCCGGAGCACCGGCGTAACCACAAAAGAGGCTCCCATATTTATGAAATTGGATGCTGTCGCGGCATCGGTAACGGAGCCTACGCCCAAAATCATATCGGGACATTCTTTGTTGCAGAAGATGATCAGTTCGGAAAATACCTGTTCGGCGTTTTCTCCTCTGTGGGTAAACTCAAATAATCTAGCGCCCCCATCATAACAAGCTTTCACCACTTGTTGTACCATTTTGGGGTCGGAATTATAGAACAAGGGAACAAACCCCGTGTCTCCCATAGTCTTAAAAACCTCAAGCCGGGTGTATTTTTTCATGTGCAATATGTTTGTTTAGTTAAGGGGTTATGCGTCCCTTATGCTTTTACGCCTTCTTTTTTCACTACGCTGGGGAATTGAAAAAATGCTTTGGCGTTGTTATATGTTATGTCTTTAATAATCTGCCCTATCCATTCCATGTCATTCGGTAGCAATCCAGATTTAAGGTCGTTACCGAGCAAGTTACACAATATCCTTCTGTAGTATTCGTGCCGCGGAAAGGAGAGAAAACTTCTGCTGTCCGTAAGCATGCCCACAGAACAACTGAGCAATCCCATGTTGGAAAGGATGTCCAGTTGATCTTCAATTCCATCTTTTTGGTCCAAAAACCACCAAGCAGCCCCGAACTGTACTTTACTTTTAATGCCCTCTCCGGTAAAATTACCGGCCATGGTGGCAAAAACCTCATTGTCCGAAGGATTGGAGTTGTATAAAATTGTCTTTGGAAGACTATCACTGTTGTTTAGTTGATTCAAGAAACTGGCCAATTGCTCAGCCTGCTGATAATCTCCGATACTGTCTACCCCGGCATTGATGCCAATTTTGGAAAGAACAGCTTGGTTGTTATCCCTTATGGGGCCCAAATGCAATTGCATTACCCAATTTTTCTTTGCGTAAAACACACCCAGCGAATGCATCACCGCCGATTTGTATTGAGCCACTTCTTTGCCGGAGATAGCTTTACCCTTTAAGCTAAGCTGAATTATTCTATTGATTTCATCAGGAGTGAACGTTTCGCCAAAGGCATGGCTCAGCCCATGGTCCGACAGTCGGCATCCATGTGCGTGAAAAAAGTCTATTCTCTGCCCAATGGCCTCCTTTAAGGATTCAAAATCTGAAACGTCGATTTCCGTGATTTCGGATAATCGCTTGAGGTAATCCGTAAAACCGCGTTTCTCAATATTAATGAGTCCATCTGGCCTAAAAGTAGGTAGAACCTTGGTGGAAAAATCTGAATTGTCCAACTTGGCATGGTCGGATAGATTGTCCAACGGATCATCTGTGGTACAGACCACCTCTACGTTCATCCTACGAAGGAGATTTTGAGTTGAAAAATCCGAGGAACGCAGTTTTTCATTACAAGCCCCATAGATTTGGTCGGCGGTTTTAGGGCTTAAAATTTTATCCATTTCAAAATATCGGCTTAGTTCCATGTGCGTCCAATGATATAGCGGATTCCGAAGTGCATAGGGTACTGTTTCTGCCCATTTTTGGAATTTCTCCTCATCCGTGGCATTGCCCGTGATATATCTTTCCTCAATGCCCAAGGCTCTCATGGCCCTCCATTTGTAATGATCGCCCTCTACCCAAATCTGGGTCATGTTGGTAAAGCTTCTATTTGCCGCAATTTCATTGACCGGAAGATGGCAATGAAAATCTATGATAGGTTGATTCTTTGCATAATTGTGATATAGCTCCTTGGCGTAGTCCGTTTCCAGCAAAAAATCATCATGTATAAATTTTTTCATGTGTTGGTTTCTAAGTAAGAGTTTAGTTTAGGACGATAGTTTTAGGGTTCGGCGTTAAATCCGTAATTTGTTGTTTACTATCATCAAAATATACCTCAAACTTTACAGGTGTTAAAACTTGTTTGTCCAGGTTACATATAACCTGTAAAAGATTGGGGGCTAAAGGGAAGGTACTATTTTCGTAAGTATTTGGATTAATTTCTTCTAGATGGCCCTGACGGTCGTTAGCATTGGTCATGATTATTTTTTCTTTGCACAACGAAACAGATGGAATCGCCGGGGAACGCGATAAAAGGACCTTATAAGGTTTCATAATTTAGTGGGCTAGATTATTTTTTCTTTAAATAGATTCCAAATTTCGTAAAAATTTTCATTTTTGCAATCGATTGCGTTAAACATTTTGTTAATCTATGAATTTTTCACTTATTTTACTGGGCGCAATTGATTGATTAAATGATTTATCAATTTTTTTTTGAGAATTTCCAAATGATGAAACACCCCTTCAAATTAAAAACAGCATTTTTTTTTAGCTTTTTTGTTCTCCTGTGCAGTATGTCTTTCGCTATGTCCAATGGATATGGACTATGGTTGAATTACAGCAAAATATCCGATGAGTCCATGCTGAAAACCTATCAAAACCAACTCCAAAGTGTTTTGGTAGAGGAAGGCGGTGAAACCATGGGAGCTATAAAAAAGGAACTGAAAATGGGATTGGGCGGCCTATTGGGAACAGAAGTAAGGTTTAAACCGTTTCAGGCTTCAGAGAATCAATTGATCATTTCCAAATATGCTGGTTTGCCCAGAGTTTTTAAGGAAGATATCAATATCGATAACCTCAGAGGTGAAGGTTACATGATAAAGCATATCGAAAAAGGAGGAAGGTCCTATGTGCTTGTTACCGGTAAGGAAGATATTGGATTGCTCTATGGAACTTTTCATTTTCTGCGGATGCTGAAAATGCATCAACCGTTGGCTTCTTTGAATTTAGAAGAGTCGCCAAAAGTAGATATCCGCATGTTGAACCACTGGGACAACTTGGATAGAACAGTGGAAAGAGGTTATGCTGGATTCTCCATTTGGAATTGGCAAACACTTCCAGATTATATAGATCAACGCTATATAGACTACGCTAGGGCGAATGCATCAATCGGTATCAATGGTACGGCATTGACCAATGTTAATGCCAACGCCCTTATTTTAACCCCGCAGTATTTGGAAAAGGTAAAGGCACTTGCCCAAGTATTTCGTCAATATGGCCTAAAAGTATATCTCACCGCCCGTTTTTCGGCCCCTATGGAAATTGGGGGCTTGAAAACAGCTGATCCCTTGGACCCACAAGTAATCCAATGGTGGAAGGACAAGGCGACAGAAATTTATAAAAGTATCCCGGATTTTGGAGGTTTTTTGGTCAAGGCGAACTCGGAAGGACAGCCCGGTCCCCAAAATTATGGTCGAACTCATTTAGACGGGGCCAAAATGATGGCAGATGCCTTAGCTCCTTATCAAGGAACGGTAATTTGGCGTGCTTTTGTTTATTCCGAACACGATGCAGATGACAGGGCAAAACAAGCCTACAGTGAGTTTGTGCCCGATGATGGCAAGTATCCGGACAATGTGTTGATTCAAGTAAAAAACGGGCCGATTGATTTTCAACCTCGAGAGCCCTTTCATCCCATGTTCGGCGCCATGCCCAACACTCCATTAATGATGGAGTTTCAGATAACCAAGGAATATTTGGGCTTTGCCACGCACCTTGTTTATATGCCTAAACTTTTTGAAGAAGTTTTAGAAAGCGATACGTATCAAAAAGGAGAAGGATCTACAGTGGCCAAGGTTGTTGATGGAACCCTAAGCAATAAAAGGTTGACGGGAATGGCCGGAGTATCCAATATTGGAACGGACGCTAATTGGACGGGACACCCTTTTGGCCAAGCAGATTGGTACGGTTTCGGAAGATTGGCATGGAATCCCTCTATGAGTTCAGAAAAAATTGCAGATGAATGGCTACGATGTACCTTTGGCAATGACAAAGATTTTTTAAAGCCCGTAAAACAGATGTTGTTGGAATCCAGAGAAGCTGTGGTCAACTACATGAACCCTTTGGGATTGCACCATCTTTTTGATACAAGTCACCATTATGGCCCAGGACCTTGGGTGGACAACCTTTCGCGTCCTGAATGGAACCCTGTGTACTATCATAAGGCAGATGAAGAAGGTATTGGTTTTGACAGGACCAAAACAGGAAGTGATGCCTTGTCGCAATATGCGCCAGAGCTTGAAGAAAAGTTCGGTAACCTGGAAACTTGTCCCGAGGAGTACCTCTTATGGTTTCATCACCTACCCTGGGATTACCAACTTAAGAACGGAAGAACCCTTTGGGATGGTTTAGGAATTAAATACCAAGAGGGCGTGGACCAAGTACGTGAAATGATAACAACTTGGGAAACAATGAAACCCTACGTGGATGAATACAGGTTCAATCAGGTAAGTATGTTATTGGGTATACAGCTAAAGGAAGCCAAATGGTGGCGGGATGCCTGTATGCTATATTTTCAAACATTCTCAAAAATGGATTTTCCAAAGGACATGGAGTCCCCGGAAAATACATTGCAATATTATAAATCTTTGAAATTTCCATATGCCCCCGGTATTCGGCCGCAATGGGATTAAAAATCACCAACACATATATTAATGGATAAAAAAATAGCCATAGTAACCGGAGGCAACTCGGGCTTGGGATACGCAACAGCAAAGAAATTCTGCGACAATGGGATAAAAACCTATGTTATTGGTCGAACCAAGGAGCGTACGGAAGATGCCTGTGCGGAAATAGGGAGCAATGCCGTACCATTGATTTTTGACTTGACGAATTTGGAGGAAATTCCCGGAATGGTACAAGATATTTTCGATAAGGAAGGACAAATTGATATGCTGGTCAACAACGCAGGTATCAATATGAAGAAAGAGTTTATCGAAGTTACGGATGCCGAATTTGAAAACATAATCCGCACCAATCTTTTCAGTGTTTTTGCAATTAGCAGAGAGGTGGTCAAAAAAATGAAAGAGACAGGTGGTGGAAGCATTGTAAACATCAGTTCTATGGCCGCACAGTACGGTATGCCCAAGGTAGTGGCCTACTCGGCCAGCAAAACCGCCATAGAGGGTATGACCCGGGCAATGGCCGTAGACTTGGCACAGTACAATATTAGGACCAATTGTATAGCCCCGGGCTTTATAGAGACCAAAATGACCGCGAAGGCACTCGACTCCGACCCTCCACGAAAAGAAAAGGTTTTTTCAAGGACACCCATGGGAAAAATGGGACTTCCAGAAGATATTGCGGATGCCGTGTTCTTCATGTGCTCCAAGGAGTCCAAGTTTGTTACGGGGACAGTACTTCCCGTTGATGGTGGAAACAGTATTGGATTT
Organism: uncultured Allomuricauda sp.; assembly: GCA_963677115.1. Classification (GTDB taxonomy): domain Bacteria; phylum Bacteroidota; class Bacteroidia; order Flavobacteriales; family Flavobacteriaceae; genus Flagellimonas. Next base: position 295,924 of record OY781874.1, on the reverse strand, counting down.
TAAGCATAAACGACATATGATCACAATGCAGCAGACTATGCGCTGGTACGGTCCAAACGACGGTGTTTCCCTTCGGGATATTAGAGAATGTGGTGTCTCGGGAATTGTAACCGCTTTGCACCAAATTCCGGTCGGAGAGGTTTGGAAGGTTGAAGAAATTCAAGAACGTCAAGAAATTATCCGAAAGGAAAGAATGGAGTGGAGCGTTGTGGAAAGTTTGCCTGTTCACGAGGATATCAAAAGGCATGGCGGCGAGTACCAACAATATATTTCAAACTATAAGAAGAGCTTGGAAAACCTTGCTCAATGTGATATTAAGGTAGTTGCATATAACTTTATGCCCATTTTGGATTGGGTGCGTACCGATCATGCCCATATCAATGTGGATGGAACAAAAGCACTGTTGTTTGATGAGGTAGCCTTTATATTTTTTGACGTGTATTTGCTCAAAAGGCCGGGAGCGGAGAACGATTACACCCAAGAACAACTGGATGAGGCTAAAACCTACGGAGACTCATTGGACCAGTTGGAAAAGGAAAAACTCTTCAAAAATGTACTATTGGGGTTACCGGGTAGTGATGAAAGTTTCACCCCAGAGAAAATTTTGGAATTGCTGGAAGCTTATAAGGGAATTGATGATAGGACTCTGAGAAAAAATCTGATTCACTTTCTTTCGGAAGTTGCACCTTTAGCGGAAGAATTAGGAATCAAATTGGCCATACATCCGGATGACCCACCTTTTTCAGTTTTGGGACTTCCGCGAGTGGTATCGACCGAAAAAGATATCGCAGATATTTTGTCCGCAGTTTCTGTTACGGCCAATGGACTTTGTTATTGTACAGGTTCTCTTGGAGCTCGGCCCAGCAACGATTTAGTGCGAATAATTGATCAGCATGGAGACCGCATTCACTTTTTGCATTTGAGAAACGTAAAAAGAGAGGACGGTAAACGGTTTAGAGAGTCAGAGCACCTTAATGGGGATAATCCCATGGAAGAGATTATTGAAAAGTTGTTGTTACTTATGAGCAAAAATAAAACGTCCCTTCCCATGCGTCCCGACCATGGATTCTTGCACTCGTATGAGGGCAAAGAAAAATACCCAGGCTATTCGTTGATTGGAAGACTTAAAGGCCTTGCGGAAATCAGGGGGTTGGAATTGGGAATTTTGCACAAACTAAAACAAGGAGAGAATTCAGAATATTATCATTAACCATTGACAGTGTAATACTGATTTGACCATGATGAGGGGGTTATCCATTTTCATCATGGTTTTTTGTTTTTGATATCAAAATAGACAAGGATACACATAAAAAAACAGGGAAGAATTTCACTAATTCTTCCCTGTGTCTTTTTTGGTTCCTATATGGAGCAAACATGTTTAGTCGGTCTCAAAAGGAGATGCCGGGAGCCCTTCCTTATTATATAAATTGGGATTATCTGGATTATCTGCCCAAGCATAGCGGACATATTTTGGATTGGGGATTTCACCGCTCCATACAATTACCTTGTCCCCTTCGATTTTTGCTTGCGCCCAAACAAAGTTTTTGTCCTCACCGGCAATCTCAAAAGTATCGGGCGCTCCGCCATCATTCGTCATCAATCCTCCCCCGACATGTGAAAAGGAAATGATGATTTTATCATCTTTTATTTGAGAGGATTGATAAAGTGGCCCTGAATAGACGATATCTTCTCCATACGCTATTTTTTTGGCGGCCAAAGCCATTCGCTCCCCTACATCTTTTTTATTGTCCGGGTGGATATCGTTCCATTCCCCTAAATCAATATTGACGGTCATTGCGGTGTTCGGGTCGCCCAGCGCCTTTAGTTGGGCTTCCCTGAGTTCGGCCCAGTTGCTCTCGGTGGGGGAGTAGGTCACATCACCAAAATTGGGAAGCTGCGCATAGATAAAGGGCAGCTCGGGATCATTGTAAATTCCTCTCCATCCATTCATCAGGGCGTGCATCAAGTCCAGGTATTCCTCAGGTCGGCCAGCGTTGCTCTCGCCTTGATACCACAGCACACCTTTTATGGGAAGTTGGATATAGGGAGCCACCATACCGTTGTACAAAGCCGTGGGTTCATTTTGGAGATTGATGGTTCTTTCTTTGGATTTGTCATCATTCTGAGAAAAAGAAGAGAAATCAACGGGCGGATATACCTCTCCAACCTTGTACTGCCAATATCCTTTTAAATCCACGGTATCCTTGTCCGTAAAAATGTAATAGGGCTTGTCCGAAACGAACCCCCCTTTTCCAAAATTATTGGTCACACGAATGACAAAAGTGTTTTTCCCGGCTTTCAGAATATTTGCAGGAACATCATATCTTCTTTGTGGATATTGGTAGGTGGTGTTGCCCACTTTTTCACCATTGATATACAATTCGTCGGCGTCTACGATACGGCCCAAAAACACGGTCGCCTCTTCGTTGTCCATGGATTGGGGCAGAACGATTTCCTTTCTGTACCAAACCACACCGTTAAGGTCTCTGGCTCCTTGATCTTCCCAATAGCCAGGAATGTTTATCCTGCGCCAGTTCTCAGGGGTGAAATCCACATCATACCAAGGTTTTTCGCCGATAAGGCCCTTGTCTTTTGGTTTTTGAGATGGTTGATTCCCAGAAAACCGGTTAATGGAATGACTGTTTACAAAAGCAGTGTCCTTGTTCTCCTCAATAATTTTTAAAATATCCGGGGATTTTTGGTAGCCTTCCTCGTTTATCCAAGCTTCAATGGGAGTACCGCCGACACTTGCATTGATCAGTCCGATGGGCACCCCATATTTTTTATACAATTTGAGTGCAAAAAAATAAGCTACGGCAGAAAAAGGCCGAACCTCTGCGGATACGGCAACTTTCCAAGAGCCTCCGTCCAAATCTTTGCTCGGACCTTGCAAATCAGTCTTTCGAGGCACCTTAAAATGCCTGATTTCAGGGTAATTGGCATTGACAATATCTTTTGCATAGGTAACATCGTGAATGTCCATTTGATGCACCATATTCGATTGTCCGGAACAGAGCCACACATCCCCGATCAAAATATCTTCGAGATGGATATTGTTTTTTCCGGAAATTTCTAGGGTGTAAGGGCCTCCCGCCTTCATTTTGGGGAATTCCAAGCTCCAGTCGCCTTCGGAATCGGCAGACGTTTTTCTTTGCTTTCCGTTGAATGTTGCCGTTATCTGCTCTCCCGGCGAAGCCCAGCCCCAAATGGTGATTTTGGCGTTGCGCTGGATGACCATACTGTCCCTGATTATTTCAGGAAGCGTTATCTGGGATATTCCTGCAGTGACACAGAACATCAATAATATGAATGTTGCAAAGGTTTTATCGTTTTTCACAATACGTGTTTTATCAAATTATATTGAAAATTAGATTATTTCTTGATCAAGCTTTCAGGAGGACCCAAATAACTTTTCGCATCAACACCTTCTTTTTGCAGTACCATTTTTTGTAATACAAGCCCGGGGTCAACGGCCCAATACTTGATGCTATGGGCACCTGCCGAAAGTTCTTTGCTCAGTACCGTTTGTTTCATGATGTTGTCCTTGACCGCTTCGTTCCACCAAGTGGGATAGGTCCAATCCGCAGCAATGGCATCTTGGTGCAAGTTCATCAATTTTGGCGCTTCATCATCTATGGAAACGGCATAAAGCAAACCTTCATCTTTTTGAAAGTTAAGGGTAGGTGAAAAGTAGGTCGTTAGGTTATAAGTGCCTGGATCAATCAAGTAAATATCATATTCCAAATACGGACCGTTATCGTTCGGATTTTGTTTGGCCGCGGTAACGGGCATAGTGGTTATGGCAGACCCTGTTCGTCCTAAATTGGGTATGGTTTGCCAAGAAATATCTGCTGTTTCATTGGACTTTTGATAATTCACAGCGTCCATGCTTACAATGCCTTGATTTTCTATAAAACCGCTAATGTTTTCCGGTAGGTCATTTCGTATGGGCACGCTAACCTTGATTTCTTCTTCAGAATTATCAGCTTTAATCATTATTTCACCAATATCTTCACCTCTGGGAGCTTTGTCCCAATCGATGTTCAAAAAGACCTTTTCGTTATATTCAACAGTGCCACCTTGGGAAGATAACTTGATCCATTCGTAATCGGTCGTGATGGTATAGCTCAATTTTTCCTGCCCCATATTGAAAACCTCCACATAATAGTTTTGATCATTGACGGGGTCAAAAGTGGGAAAACTGCTACTGTTCAATCCACTGGGCATCCAAGGGGAGCGACTAACACCATCCTCCACTACGTAACCCAAATTGGCCTGGTTTCCAGGTTGGATGTAGGACACCGGCGGCATTTTGTTATAGACCGGGTCCCTCCAACTGGTATGTCCCATATGGGTTTGGGACATCATATGGTTCCATTTGCCATTGGCCAGGTCATGATAGTGATTTGTGAACACGGTATCCTTGAAGAACAACTCCTCTGTTTTATCTGCATAGTAGTTGGTGGATGCCCTGTTCTGAAAACCGTACAATCGGTTCTTTCCTGCTGCCACATACATTTCGTTCAAATTTGCACAGGCCTCAACAGGATATTGCACTAATTGATAAAAAGCATCATGGGCCTTGGGAGGTAATTGACCTTTCACCTTTTTTGCACGGGTCACCAATGAATTATAATCTTCTACCATTTTTTCTGCTTCATTGAAGTTTTGAAGACTGTAGGTGGTCGGTTCTAGCAGTTCTGGTTTTCTGCGTGAATTGTATTTGGTGTAAAGTGATATGATTTCACCAATTTCTTGGGCATGTTCGGTTCCAAATTGCTTTTGGGCCCAAGTGGTGTAATAGTCCGGCAGTTTGTCTGCGGGGAAGTCCTCAGGATTCCAGGCATAATCCAAAAAGAAACTGATCGGGAACTCCATGGGCTTTATATCTCCCACATTTACGAGCCAAATCTCATCCACTCCGTAGGAATAGGTGAGGTTCATTTGCTCCCAGACCCGTTCAATTTGAGTGGTGTTCAACCATTTATAACTTCGGGGGCCGCCTACAAAGTCAAAATGATAGTACATCCCATAGCCGCCTGAGCGGGGTTCGCTGTCCAAAGCAGGCAAAACGCGGACCTGTCCCCAGTTATCATCACAAAGTAATAGGGTGACATCGTCGGGTACACGCATGCCTTTGTCGTAATATTCCTGGACTTCTTTGTAGAGGGCCCACACTTGTGGGGTTTCTTCAATGGGTTTGCCCGTGACTTCCTTGATGATTTCTCTTTGGTCTTTTACTATTTTTTCAAGAAGGTCAATGTTGGTTCCTTCGCTCATGGCCTCATCCCCGTCTCCTCGCATGGCAAGGGTCACCACTTTTTCTTGTCCTTTGGTACGCTCCATCCCTTCTCTCCAAAACTCCCTTAGTTTTTCAGGGTTTTTGTCATAATCCCACGGACCTTCCCCGTGGCGGTCCCATTCCACGTGCGAACGCATCAATGGTTCGTGGTGCGATGTGGCCAAAACCACACCCATTTCATCTGCCAACGGGGCCGTGGTGGGGTCGTCGTCCCAAAGGGAGCGCCCCCACATGGCAGGCCAAAGGTAGTTCCCTTTCATCCGAAGGATCAATTCAAATACCTTTTCATAGAATTGTTTGTTGAAATCCCCATATTTTTCTGTTACCCATCCCGATAATGCGGGGGCTTCGTCATTGATGAAAATGCCTCTATATTTTACTTTGGGCTCACCGAGGGTGTACCTTTCAGGTTTGACGTAAATGTTTTTTCGAACCTTCACGGGAACATCGGCCCACCAATACCATGGAGAAACACCCATTTGCTCGGAAAGGTCGAACATTCCAAAAATAGTCCCCCGTTTGTCACTCCCAGCGATTACCAAGGCGCTGTCAACTCCTTCCATCGGGTTTTTTACGGGAGTGATTAAAAATTGCTCCCATTTGCCTTCCAATTGGGCTACATCGATTTTGCCTTCTTGACCCAAACGGTCGATTATAGTGCTCTTGCTAACGGTTCCTATAATGATCAAGTTCTTTGATTCGGGTGTATCCCCAATGATCAATTCTGGTGCTTGACCAGAAACATGTTTTAAATCTTTTTGGAACATTCCGGCAATCCGTTGAACACCTTCGTGGTCCGATTCACTGACCAGGATATTACTGGCAATTCCATTTTCTACCAAGGTGAACCCACTTTCATCCTTTTGGGTGGTAAGGATTGAATTTTGTGGAAAGGCGGCTTCCGTTGGTAGTGTTAGAACCCGTTCCATGCTATTGGTTTCAGTAGTAGTTTCTCTTTTTTCCTTTTTACAGGATGTCAGGAATAGCAGCAGGAACAATCCTGTAAGACCAAGGCAAGTTTGATATGTTGACCTATTTGTTGTTTTCATTAATCTGTTGGAATGATGGAAGTTAATCTTTAACTGTATTGATTACTGCATTGAATGCCTTTTTGGGTTTCATTCCCCTATCGAAAAGCAAGGTATAATCCGTTCTGCCGCGAATGGGAAAATTGTTTTTCCAGGACAGGCCATCGTGCAACCCCCAAAAGGTAACCCTTCCAATTTTATCCGAATGCTTGTTGAAAAGCTTAAAAATTTCTTCATACCGTTTTGCCAATTGGGTTTGTACCGAATCCGGCAAGCCATTGGGGTAGGGGTTCATCGTAGGGTTGTTTTCAAAGCGTGCCGAAATATCTGCGGTAGGGGAGTTCCAAGGACTTGGTAAAACAGAAATGTCCAACTCGGTGAACATAACCTTGACACCGGTCTCCGCATACATTTCAATGGCTGTTTCAATTTCTTCGATGGATGGGCTTTCCAAGCTCCAATGGGCCTGAACACCAACACCGTCTATCTTGATGCCCTTGCTCTTAAGGTTATTGATGATGCGTATGGCTCCATCCCTTTTTTCCGGGGTGATAAGGTTATAGTCGTTGTAGTACAGTTCGGCTTCAGGGTCCGCAGCATTTGCAAATTGGAACGCTTTTTCTATAAAGGCTTCTCCACCTATTTTGAAAAACGGTGATTTTCTATACGACCCATCTTCATCCAAAGCTTCGTTGACCACGTCCCAAGCGTCTATCTTTCCCTTGTAGTTGCCAACAATGGTGGAGATGTGCTTTTGTATGCGGTCTGTCAATTCTGCATTGTCGATGGTGTCCCCATTGTCGGACTTAAACACCCAGGGTGCCAATTGACTATGCCAGACCAAAGTGTGGCCAACCACGAACATGTCATTTTTTTGAGCGAGTTCCACCAATTTATCGGACTGCTCAAAATTAAATGTGTTCTCCTCCGGATGTATGTACATCCATTTCATGTCGTTTTCTGCTGTCAGCGCATTAAATTGGGAAGTGATAAGGTCTGTTTCCTCCTGGTTGCTTTGGTTTATTTGATATCGATTCACTGCTACGCCCATCAAAAATTTGTCTTTAAAAGCTTCTTTGAGTGTTACTTTTTGTTGAGCTTTGGATTGAGTTCCTGAAAATATCAGGATGGGTAGAATCAAAAAGATAAATTTGTTCACAATTAAGTATTTGTTAAAATAAACGATGTTATTTATAGGTTGTGCTGTTTTTGACCAAAAATAATTAATAAATTAGCAAAATGCAATCGATTGCGTAAAATTATCCGATTTGTAATTTAAAGTTGTGGATAAACCCGGTTAAGCTCTATTTAACTAGTGCTCATGAACAGACAAAATTATCTGGTGTGAAGAAGAAAATACTTTTTAGAATTATTGCAGCGACTCTTCCATTGATCATGATTTTAATCTTGGAGTTAATTTTATGGGGGATTGGCTATGGGGAAAATTACCAATTGTTCAATAGCGTCAAGGGTGAAAATGGCGTTGAGTATTTGGTTGTCAACTCCGATTTGTCCAAGAAATATTTTAGAGGGACAGATTTTAATGCGGATAGTCAATCGGACCTGTTCCTCAGACAAAAAACGGATAGCACCTTTAGGGTGTTTGTCCAAGGGGCCTCAACCGTCGTGGGCTATCCTTTCTACAAGGGGGCGTCTTTCCCAAGACTATTGAAACATAGGCTTTCCCGGACGTTCCCGGAAAAAAACGTAGAAGTGGTCAATACCGCAATCACGGCGGTAAATTCCTATACCTTATGGGATATAACCGATAAAATTATTGATCAAAAACCGGACTTGGTCATTATTTATGCAGGGCACAACGAATATTATGGTGCCTTGGGAGTGGGGTCTTCAGCTTCGGTGGGAAGTCATCCAGCTTTGGTTAGGAGCTATCTTAGACTGAAGAACTTTCGATTTTTTCAGCTACTTGAAAATGGACTCATGGGCCTGATGAAGTCGGATGACCAAAATACCATGTCCACTTCCGAGACGACTTTGATGGAGGTGATGGCCAAAGAGCAGGAAATTCCTTTGGATTCAGATGCTTTTAATGCGGGAATAACGCAGTTCAAAAGTAATTTGAAAAGAATATTGGATAAATATCAACGTCATAATATCCCTGTTATACTTTCAACCCTAGTGTCGAATGAAAAGGATATCAAGCCTTTTATCAGCGATAGCCTGAATGTTGAGGATTACAGAGTGGCGATTCAGGAAAATAAAACTGAAGGGCATGGTTTGGCGCTTCAAAATGCAGATGCGGCCTATATCTTGGGCCAATATTATCTGGAAAAGGAACCAGATTCCGCCAAAAAATACTTGCACTTGGCCAAAGAATTGGATCTATTAAGGTTTAGGGCCCCCGAAAGGATCAACGATGCAATTATCGAGCAGGCCCATGAGTACGACCTACCTTTGGTTGATATGAAGGGCATATTTGAATCCAAAGTTCCATATGGGATAGTGGGGGATAAATTGGTGGCGGAGCACGTACACCCCAACGTGGAAGGGTATTTTCTGATGGCGGATGCGTTCTACGAAAAAATCAAAGAACTGAGACTACTGAAAGGTTGGCAAAACTATATTACATATGAAGAGGCCTTTGATGATATTCCAGTGACCAAAATTGATTCCATAAAAGGGAAATTGGCGGTGGAAATCCTTAAAAAATCATGGCCCTATGACCTGAGTATGTCCGGAACAACGCCTGCTGGGTTTAATTATGTAACACAAAACCCGACCTTCGAGGAAAAAACTGCCGTCAATCTATATAGGCATCAGGACCAATGGCAGTATGTAATGACTCAGGCTTATCACAAATACAATGAGGATGGGGATTATAAAAGTGCGCTAAAAGTGGCCCAGACCTTGATTTTTGAGTTTCCTGAACAGTACAAAGTTTATAAGATGGCAGGGGAGATGTGCAGTAAGCTACAGGATGATGCATATGCCGATTATTATTTTAAGAAGAGCAACTATCTTAAAAAGAACCGTTCCACAAAAAGGTAAATTCAAATTTTTCGGCTACCAGGGATTGTCGATATCCTTCCCCGTGTAAAGGTGCTTACGTGGATGAAAATAGGAAGTTTCGGTAGTTTTCTTACGAACCTGATTATTGCCAAACAAACGTTGCAACCCTGCCAGAGGAATCAGTATGCAATGAAATATGATGAACATTAACACAAAATTCATTACCACACCCAGATAATGGGAAAACCCTAGCCATACTTTTGCAATAAGGGTCGAAGCCCGTTTGGAAACAATGCCGATGGCCAAAAAGGCCATGGCCACATAGACCAACCACTCCACATGCAACCACACTGAAAAAAAGAGCGAGGCCAGTGCCAGAACAATGATCGTTTCGAAAGCTTTTTCCCTTTTCATCAAAATAAGGTATAAATAAAAGGTGCCAGTGCAGAGCTACTGGTCAAAAAAATCAGTATGCCAAAAAGCACAAATATGATGATCAAGGGTACCAACCACCACTTTTTTCGCTCTTTTAGAAACAGAAAAAATTCTTTTAAAAACTCCATTTACTTTACAATTAGATAATTTTCCAAAACCAGGACATCCATGCCCGAGTCCATAAAACAATGGTAAGCATCTTCCGGGGTGTTTACAATGGGCTCATCTTTAACATTAAAACTGGTGTTGATGAGCACTCCGGTACCCGTTAATTTTTTAAAGGTCCGCAACAAACCCCAAAATGTGGGATTGACCTCCTTTTTTACCACTTGTACCCTGGCCGAATAGTCCACATGGGTTATGGCTGGCAAATCGGATTTAGGTATTTTGCGTTTTTCTTCTAGACTAAGTTCGTTGAAATTTTTGGGCAACGATTTCCTGAGTGAGGCTTTTACCGGATTTGTGAACAACATATATGCTGATTGTTTGCCGGGCTCAAAATAAGTGTCATGATCCTCTTCGCAAACCGCAGGTGCAAAAGGCCGAAAGCTTTCACGAAACTTGATTTTCAGGTTGAGCTTGGATTGCATTTCGGGGTCCGAGGGGTCGGCAAGTATACTGCGATTCCCCAATGCCCTTGGACCAAATTCCGTTCGTCCCCTGAACCATCCCACTACTTTTTTTTCAGCCAAATGACCAGCAACTGTGCCCATAAGTTCCTCCGTGGATTCAAAATAACGATATGGGCATTTGTGCCTTCGCAACACTCTTTCAATTTCTTGATGGGATGCACACGGGCCAAGATAAGGATTGAACGGTTTCTTGAGTCCGGTAAAGTTCAAATCCTGCTTTAAATACGCCGCGGCCAAGGCAGCCCCGATGGCGCCTCCGGCATCACCCGCTGCGGGCTGTACATAGATGTCCTTGAAAATAGCCTCATTGAACAAAACGGAGTTCGCCACACAATTTAGGGCAACACCCCCTGCCAAGCACAAATATTCCGCTTGGGTTTCCTTTTTAATATGATGGGCCAGCTTTACGATGATCTCTTCCAAGACCTTTTGGGCCGCGAAGGCCAAATCGGCATGTATTTGTGTCATGGGTTCATCGGTATCCCGTTTTTTAAATCCGAAGAGCGCTTCCCACTTTTTGGGATTCACCATCCGAAGCCCAACGGGATATTCAAAATACGCTTTGTTCAGTTTGATGGAACCATCTCCTTTAATGTCCACTAATTTTTCTTTGATGATGTCGATGAAACCCTGTACTTTTTTGGATTGAAGATTACTGTAAGGGGCAAGTCCCATCATTTTGTATTCCCCTGAATTCACCTTGAACCCTAAAAAATAAGTGAAAGAAGAATAAAGCAGTCCAACTGAATCAGGAAAATGGAGTTCCCCAAGTACTTCGATTCCTTTGTCGCCTGAAGCCAATCCATAGGAGGTAGTGGTCCATTCACCAACCCCATCAATCGTCAAAAATGCACTTTTGGCAAAAGGAGAGGTATAAAAAGCACTGGCCGCATGGGACAGATGATGCTCCGGAAATACAATGGGAATTTTTCGGGCATGTGCTCCACCGATTTTTTTAAGACTTTTCCGAATGATCTGTTTTGTAAAGAGCTTCTCCTTCAACCAAACTGGCATGGCCTTGGCAAATGAACGAAAGCCCTTGGGAGCAAAAGCATAATACGTTTCCAAAAGCCGTTCAAACTTTAGGAAAGGCTTGTCGTAAAAGGCAATATAGTCAAGATCATCCAATGCATAGCCAGATTCGGCTAGGCAATACATTATGGCCTGCTCTGGAAAGGAGGCGTCATTTTTTATTCTTGAAAACCGTTCTTCTTGGGCAGCATACCTTACTGCGCCATCTACAATTAGAGCTGCGGCCGAGTCGTGATAATATGCAGATATGCCAAGTATCTTCATTTTACTAAAGGTATTCAATCCAAAGGAAAGAATGTAGTTGTCGGTTGAATTCTAGTTTAATTGTGAGATTTAATTATCAATCAAAAGAGGCTGTCTTATGGGACAGCCTCCTTCTTTACATAACTAATAACTAACTCAAACTAACTATATAAAATTTAATGGTTATTCTTAATACCCAGGGTTTTGATAGGTTGCTTTTTCAGCATCGGTCATATCCAAATTATCTATCTGGGTTTGTGGTATAGGCCTTAAGTAATGATAAGGCTGAATTTCCCGTGAAATTGTAGCAGTAGGACTATGAACTGTGACAATGATGTCATCTACTATTTCGAACGTACCAGCAACTTCAATCCATTTCTGGGTACGTACTAGATCATACCATCTCACACTTTCACCAAAATACTCACGTGAACGCTCTTCCAAGATATAATCAATATCAATGGTCATTGGAGTAGCTGCCATCATGGCTGCACTATTGTCCTCAATGCGTTCTTCCTGTTCTCCGTTATCAAAACGCCATTTGCCTGCACGGGCACGAATCACATTGATCAAATCCCTGGCACTCATTGTTCCAGATGCACCTTTTACTCGGGCTTCAGCAGCAATAAAATAGAACTCTGAAAACTTAGCTATGGGATAAGGGCGCGTATTTGGCACATTGGGCTGGCCCAGACCTCCAGCATTATCGTCACGGTAGGTTCCTGTTTTCCATAAACCGGGATAAAACCTTCTATTGAATTCGTTTAGATTGATGACGTAATCCGCTCTTCCTGGTAATACCCCGCCACCAATATTGGCACCGTTTATAGGCTCTCCACTCTCTTCATATACCACAGCTGGATCATATTCGTCCAAAAATGAGATGACGGCATCGCCTGGAAAAATTTCTAGACCATTGGCACCGGTCAATGATGGGGTGTCATCGCCTCCTTGGTCCCAATTGCCTCGATAACTGGTCGTAAAAGTACCGTCGTAACGGGAATCTATATCCTTATTGGTAAAAGTCCCGGTTAAACTGCTAACTGTAGGCGCCATACGTGTCCATGGCCTACCAAGGCTTTGAACCGATTGCCTTTGAACGGCAGGAACACCATCGACACTGATGGTAGTATAATTGGATGTTGCCATCCAAACTGCGGTATTGGAACTGTTGGAAGTGGTTCCCCAACCTGTTACCGGCGCACCATTGAATTGTTCGTTTTCCGGGGTACGGTCGGCATATAGCATCATCTCCATATGTCGATCGTTTGAGCCTTCGTGAACATCATAAAAATACTCCAGCAAACCGTATGGACCAGGATTTTGTATACCATCCATGGCCAAATCGTATGCTCCTTGAAAATAAAATGAAGGGTCATTTCCATCGGGATCGTTTCTTTGAGCTTCAGGGTATGTTGGAATCCCTTCTGGATTTTCCAACCACCAACCATAGGTCAAATATGCCTTGGCCAAAATGAGTCTGGCCACATTTTTGGTAACCGTACCTGTCAATCTTGGATTTTCAGGCAAATCGTTAACCGCTGTAACCAAATCAGGAAAAATTGCCTTTGTATAAACTTCCGGAACTGTATTTCGTGTTGAGGTCCTGACAGCAGATCTATTGAATGCCAATTCTCCGGATCCTAGATCCAATGGCACACCACCATAGGTCTGTACCAATAAAAAGTAATAAAATGCTCTAAAAAACCTTACTTCGGCAACAAGGGCAGGGTCCAATCCTACGGCCTCTGCACTTTCCAAAATACCATTGGCAGTGTTTATCGCTGGGAAACTCGAAAACCATACTCCAGCAGTTGCCCCTTCATCTGATATGATCTGTCCTTCTCCGGACAAGTCCACGTTCTTAAAATCACCGGTTGCAGACTCTGCAAATGTATATTCATCCGTACCTGATTCCGTGGAGTTAAAGAATCCGGGGTTCCCATAAATGTCCCTCATGGTCTCATATAAGAACACCACACCACCCTGAACACCAGACTCTGACTGGAAAAAATCAGGGGTAAATTGTCCTCTTGGGTTCTCTTCTATAATTTCTTTTGTACATGCGCTCAGTAAAAAGACAACAGAAAGAACCGTAATCACTTTAGCTTTAAAATTAATTTTCACAGTCATTTTTTTAGAAAGTTATATTTAATCCAAATAAATAATTTCGTGTAGATGGCACGTTGGTACCAATCGTCGGGATATTATTGGAAAGTATCTGATTGGTATCTATGTCCGCATTTTCCCGAACACCGTTGTTGTTCACCCCAGAATTTGTGATTTCTGGATCTAACCCCGATTCATCGTGGAAATCGGAGAATAGTACAAATGGGTTTTGTACGGTGGCATATAGGTATAAATTTTTGGCTCCCATTGCCTTGATCACATTGGGGTCAAACCTATATCCCAAGGTCATGGCACGTACTTTTAGGTAAGAACCATCAAAATATCCCAAGGTGCTACCATATTCTGGACGGTCCCCGCCTATGCCCCCTGGTGCGGGATATTTGGCATCGGTGTTGGTTGGGGTCCAGTAGTCTACATTAAGGTTGTTTCCCCGACCATTTAGCCTCATGGTGTTACCATTAGTATTGTGTAGGGTACTTACTAAAATACCTCCACTTTGAAATGCTCCCACCATGCTAAGATCAAAATTCTTATAGGCAAAGCGAGTATTGAAACCACCTCGGAAATTAGGAGTTGGGTCTATAACTACCCTATCTTCCGCATTGATTTGACGAACAGGTGAACCATCCGGATTATATTCTCCAGTATATCGCACCCGTATCATTCCTAGATTACCCCCAGGCACAAATTGTTCAAGAAATTCGGCTCCTTCATCATCGGCATTCCACAATCCCAATCGTTCATAATCATAGATAACGCTAAGCGGTTCCCCAACGAACCAAAGGTTACCTACATCCTCTAGTTGACCTGATGCCAATTCGACAATCTCAGTCCTGTTCGTATAGAGGTTAACGCCTAGGTCCCAAGTAAAATCTGAAGTTTGGATTGGAGTAGCATTCAGTGCTATCTCCACCCCATTGCTCTTTGTTTTACCCACATTACTGGTTACGTTGCTTACACCAGAGGTGCTTGGTAGACCGAGGTCAAGAAGAATATTGTTAGTCTCGGTTTCATAATACTCGACCGTTCCAGAAAGGCGATTATTGAAAAGTCCAAAATCAATACCGTAATTATAGGTTTTTGAAAACTCCCATTTTAAGTTTGAGTTGGGCAATTGGGTCACCACATAACCATTTGAAAAAACATCACCAAAATTATACGCAGGGTTGGTACCACCACCATTTAGTCGTCCTTGGACTGAAAAAGGATCAATGGCCTGGTTGGAAGTTTCTCCATAGCCTGCTCTTAATTTTAACTGGTTAACGACATCAACATTATCCATAAAGGATTCATTGGCAATGTTCCACCCTACGGATACTGCAGGATAGGTATACCACTTGTTCCCTGGTGCCAATCGTGAAGAACCATCTGATCGTACGGTAGCGGTAAGCAGATAACGGCTGTCATATTCATACAACACCCTTCCCATTAAAGATAATAGCCCCCATTCTGTATAACCGGTATTATAATCCAATACATCTTCCAATAGAGCTGAATCTGTATTATACCATAAATCGTTTTCGTCAGGTACATTTTGAACCCGTATATAGGAATCATCAAAATCATTTCCTTGAGCCGAAAAAAGTCCGACGAAATTCACTTTGTGCTTATCGGCAAAGGTCCTGTCAAAAATCAATTGGTTCTCAACAACATAGTCTCGTGTAAGACTAGTTCCGTAACTGGCCGAATTAGGTTGATCAGGATTAAAACTAAAGACACCCTCGCCTGTAAAATCACCATCTCTGCTCGACCTTAGGTTAAGACCGATGTTTAGGCGGTACTTAAGGCCTTCAACAATAAAGGGCATTTTAAGTTCACCGTAAACGTTGTTATAGGTGCCGAAGTCCAATTGTTCGTTTGCTCTTCGTTTTCCAATTCGGTTGATCTCATTTCGTGTAGGGATGAAAACTTGGTCTTGGCCATCCGTAAGTCTAACAGATTCCAAAAAGTTTCCATTCTCATCATAAGGACTTAAAAGAGGTGAAGCAGTATACACCCCGCCTGGGCCCACTATACTTTTGGTAACACTATAGTTCATCACTGAGTTTACCCCGTAACGAAATAATTCACCCACTTGTTGGTCCAGCGAAAAGCGCAAGGAAAACCTTTCAAAAGAATCGCCGGGAACAGGAGAAGTCTCTTTAAAATAGCCTAGTCCCACGTTGTAGGTGCCATTTTCAGTACCTCCTTGTACAGTGATATCGTGGGAGGTTTGCATGGATGAACCAAACAATAAATCTTGCCAATCCGTATCATTATCAACACTTTCATCATTTCCTGTAGGCGTTCCGGTGCCGTTGGCAGCGGCAATCTCACGTAGTGTAAGTAGTTGGGCCGTATTCATTACAGGTAACTTGGAAAACACTTCCTTGGTGCCATAATACGTATTATAAGAGAATTGTGCCTTTTGGCCCTTTTTACCTGACTTTGTTGTGATGAGGATTACCCCATTGGCTCCCCTAGATCCATAAATTGCGGTGGCCGAGGCGTCCTTTAGGATATCCAAACTCTCAATGTCGTTTTGGTTGATGTCGCTGAGCCCCCCAGAAAAAGGAATCCCATTTAGAACAATTAGAGGATCATTTGATGCTGTAAGTGAGCGTACGCCACGAATTTGAATCTGAGGTGCAGCTCCCGGACGCGTACTGGTGGAGGAAATATTTACACCTGCGGCCCGTCCTACAAGGGCTTGCGTAAAGTTGGCGGATTGAACTTCGTTCAATTCCTCGGCCTTAATGGACACTACCGAACCAGTTACGGACTCTTTACTTTGTGTACCATACCCAATTACTACAACCTCTGATAGTTGCTGGGTGTCTTCAGCCAATTGAACGTTAATCGTTGACCTTCCATTAACCGCAATCGTTTGCGTAACAAATCCAAGATAGCGAAACTCAAGGGTGGCATTGGAAGCCGCCTCGAGTACATAATTCCCGTCAAAGTCTGTCGATGTTCCATTTGTTGTGTTCTGTACAAGTACACTTACCCCGGGAATAGGTGCGCCAGATTCATCGGTCACTGTTCCAGATACCGAAATAATGTCCTGCGCTAGTGCAGAAGTACAAAAAATAAATAACAAAAAGCTTGTTAGGTACAAACGCATAGGAGAGGCCCATCTGCCGTTTGCATAAACAAATAAGGGTTTTTCAGTCATGTTACTAAGTTTTGATTTTGTTTAGTTAATTAATCCTATTATGGCAAAAATTTATGCCTATAATTTTGAATGTGTTAAATATACACAATATATCTTTTTGCGCAATCGGTTGCGTTAGTTTTTTTTGAATTTAGTGTTAAAATTAAATGTAAGACATAATGAAATTAATGTAATTAGTTGATATACAATATTATGCGTAATTTCAAAATTATAAGCAAACGATTGTTTATCCAAAATTATGTGTATTTTTAACATTTAAAACGATCTATAGTATTATGAAAAACACATTTTTTACTGGTAAAAACTATTCGACCCGGATTATTCCCGTTAGTTTTTTATCGATTTCACTGGCTTTTTTATCCTTTAACTGTAAGCGTCAAAAAGAGAAACCCAAAGAGGTGGTTCAAGAGGATATTACTTCTGAGGTAGATACCATAGGAAAGACTCCTGATGAAGTCTATTCCCTAACATCAGCACTTTATACTGCGGACCCTTCGGCCCATGTTTTTGAAGGAAAGCTATATGTTTACCCGTCCCATGATTTTGAATCAGGAATTCCTGAGGACGATCTTGGAAGTCACTTTAATATGGAGGATTACCATGTATTTTCCATGGATAGCGTAGGGGGGGATGTTACCGACCATGGTTTGGCTCTGCACATAAAGGATGTACCATGGGCAGGAAGGCAAATGTGGGCTCCGGACGCGGCCAAAAAAGGAAATGAATACTTTCTGTATTTTCCTGTAAAGGATAAAGAGGATGTTTTTCATATTGGTGTAGCTAAAAGTGATGTTCCCGAAGGCCCATTTAAGGCTATTGAAAAACCTATTGCAGGAAGCTATAGTATGGACCCTGCCGTTTTCGAAGATACGGACGGTACCTATTATATGTATTTTGGTGGTATTTGGGGGGGACAGCTCCAGCAATGGGAGCAAGGGGAATATTTGGGAACCGACAAATACCCTGCAGATGACGAACCTGCCCTTATGCCCAAGATTGCCAAGATGGGCGACGATATGGTAAGCTTTTCAGAGGAGCCCAAAGATGTTGTGATATTGGATCAGAATGGCGAACCAATTCTTGCGGGCGACAACGATCGAAGGTTTTTTGAAGCTGCTTGGGTCCACAGATATAATGGCAAATATTATCTTTCTTACTCCACCGGTGATACCCATAATATTGTTTACGCTATCGCAGATAATCCATATGGGCCGTTTACTTATCAAGGGGTGATCTTAGATCCTGTGTTGGGTTGGACCAACCATCATTCTATTGTGGAATACCAAGGAAAGTGGTGGTTGTTTTTCCACGATAGTTCCATGTCCGGCGGGAAAACGCATTTAAGAAGCGTTAAAATGACGGAGCTTACCTATAACCCCGATGGGACCATCCAAAGAATTAATGCATTGGTAACTGCTGAAAACGGGGCTGCTGATGAAAATTAAATTCCGGTAGCTAAATACTTTAAAAGAAAAACCCGATAAATCTGTTGACTTATCGGGTTTTTACGTTTTTTAAGTGACCTGACTGGGGCTCGAACCCAGGACCCTCTCCTTAAAAGGGAGATGCTCTACCAACTGAGCTATCAGGTCTTCAAGTTGTGCCCAGCTGTTTGGCTAAGCGGGTGCAAATATAACATCAATAATCTATTTTCCAAGGTGAATTATAGATAAATTTGTGTTTTTTTGAAATCGGATAAAATTCATCAATATGAAAATTGTTTTAGTCGGATATATGGCAAGTGGAAAGTCGACCGTTGGACGATTGTTGGCCAGACATTTACAGATGGAGTTCATCGATTTGGATCACTATATTGAATCCAATCAAAAAAAATCCATAAAAAATATTTTTTCTGAAAAAGGAGAGATTTTTTTCAGGAAGTTGGAGCATCAAATGTTAAAAGAGGTTTTGGAAAAGAAGGAATCCGTTATAATTTCAACCGGTGGGGGTACACCATGCTATGGAACCAATATGGCCACAATTTTAGAACAGGCCGATACCTCTATTTACCTTGACCTGAGCATACCCAATTTGGTAGATAGAATTTCACGGGAAAAGGAGAATCGACCTTTGGTAAAAAATATTCCCGATTCGGAATTGCCGGAATTTATAGGAAAGCATCTTTTCGAACGTAGACCATACTATCTACAGACAAAACATATATTGGACTGTAACGGTCTGGACGCTAAAACGGTTGTTGATAAGATTACGAAGCTACTCTAGGTAGACAGCGTTGTTCTTTGGCTCAAAATCCACTTTGATGTGTTCGTTCAACGATGTGGATAACGATATGCCCTTAAAATCTGCCTTAATAGGATATTTTTTATGGTTGCGGTTTACCAGAACGGCGGTTTTAAGCTGTTTTATGGGTGTTTTAAGAAAATGGTGGGTTCCATATATCAAAGTAGTTCCGGAATTCAGTACATCGTCCACTAACACTATGGACTTATTTTTATAGCCTTCTTCAGGGAGTGAAGTAGTGACCCCACTCTCCAACGGATTTTTTTTATCCATATCCATTTTGCACAAAATAATATCGGCGTCAGTAATTTTTTTCAGCACTGCAATTATTTTTTTTGCAAAACTTTCACCACCGCCATTGATTCCCGCAACCACAATTTCTGCTTCGTCCACATTGGTTTCATAAATTTGATACGCGATTCTCTTGGTAATGTGCTGTATCTGCTCGTGGTTAAGAATAAGGTTCCTCATAGTTGCTCAATAGTTGATTCAAAGATATAAAACGGTTTATTCCGATTCGTCCAAAAAGTCGTCCAAATCCCGACGGTCTTTTTTGGTAGGTCGACCAAGTCCTTTTTTTCTGTAATGTTTTTTGGCGTGCGAAAGCAATTCGCTATGTTCAAAAGCATCTTTTGGTGTGGTGTCTTTTCGGTAGATATCCACCAATTTGGCACCGACGCGGCTTTCGGGCACATCCAAAACGGTAAGTTGATAATCGATTTGATTTTTTCGTACTACGATTTTATCCATGGGAAAAACATCACGTGAGGGCTTCACGGCGCTCCCATTTACCTTAACGCGGCCCTTTTTTACCGCATTAGAGGCAATGCTACGTGTTTTAAAGTATCTAGTGCACCAAAGGTACTTGTCTATTCTCATGGTCTTCGCAAATCTTTGTTAACGGGCAGAACAAAAATAATGGAAAATTGTATCTTGCGCGCCTAAATAACAGACTTGATGAAGTACGGAGTTTTAGTATTTATTTGTTTTGCGGTAGCACTTGTATCCTGTAAAAATGATGATAATGGAGGCCCCGATGCCATACCACCAAGCCTATTGAGCGATGTGGCACCGGAGGATGACGAAACCATAAGGGCGTTTTTGAACACCCACTTTTACAACTACGAAGAATTTGAAACCCCGCCCGAAGGTTTTGATTACAGGATAGTAATCGACACTATAGCTGGTGAGAATGCAGACAAAAGACCTTTAATGGAAGATGCCGAATCGGTTAACGTAAATGTATCCTCAAGTTTTTTAGGGTTAGATGCAGAAGAAGAAAATATAGTACATACGTTATATTACATTGAAGCTCGGGAAGGAGGGGGAGGCAGTCCAACCTATGCCGACTCAACTTTTGTGAAGTATGAAGGTTCCTTGTTGAACGGCACCACTTTTGATCAAAATTCAGAGTTTTCATGGCAAGTACTTCCCTTTACAGTTAGAGGGTATGCCAATGGTATTGCAAAAATGAAAGCAGGAACTCCTGACCAAATTGTTGATAATCCCGATGGTACATACGGTATTGCAAATAGCGGAATAGGATTGATTATTATGCCTTCAGGTCTCGGATATTTTAATTCTCCTACTACCTCTGTAATACCAAGATATGCTCCTCTTGTTTTTAGAGTAGAGTTAGGCTCCTTTGTTGAGGATACAGATAGTGACAACGATGGTATTCCTTCAATAGAAGAAGATTTAAATGGCAATGGATTTTTAAGGGATGACAATACGGATGAGGACCGAGAGCCTTTTAATGCGATAAGACCTAATTATATTGATTCGGATGACGATGGTGATGGTATACCTACACGGGATGAGATATCCGATGGGAATGGCAATATTATAAAGCCATATCCAGATGTGGATGGAGACGGAGTCCCTGATTATTTAGATCCGGATAACTAGGAAAGAAAAAATTTTAGACAAAAAAAGCCCCGCTGATTTCAGCGGGGCTTTTTTGTACGTTGCAGTAGCAATCTATAATTTCAGTGATGCTGCAAAAATAACTTGCGAAGGTCTTGAATCTATTCTTCCTTCCACATTGGCAACATTGGCATCGATGAATTCGGCCTCATTTTTGGAGAAACCCCTTTCATAGCGTACATCCAGTCCCAATCTTCCAAGATTGACACCGATACCCGCATTCAAGCCTACGGTAAAGTCATTTTCTACATCTTCGACCGTCAAACCTTCCAAATCGTTCTTAAGGGTGTATTGGAAAGCAGGACCTGCAAAAATATGCAAGGGTCCAATCAGTTTATAGCCCAAAAGCACGGGCATGTCCAATTTGGACACATCATAGTCTTGTGAACTTCCATTAATATCATAAGAACTTTTTGTCTTGGAATATACCAATTCGGGCCTTAGATAGATTTTAGGGAAATCCAATTTGCCCCAAAAACCAAAATGATATCCAGCTTTACCTTCAGGATCATCAACGGCATCTGTTACGGTATTGACCAAATCTCCGTTTTTGTTGTACGAAAGACCGGCCTTGATACCGAATCCCGAGCCACTCTGTGCCATGGCAGCAGAGCCGATAAGTGCAAATGCTACTACTAAAAAAGTTTTTTTCATAAGTGTTGTTTTAAAAGATGAAATACCTCCATAGGGAGATACCTGAAACTATTTACGTTTCAACACTTTTAAAACGGCAGCTTCTATGGCTTTATTGTTCAAGCCATACTTCTCCATCAACTGTTCTGGCGTACCACTTTCCCCAAAGGTGTCCTGGGTCGCCACAAACTCTTGGGGCGCAGGATGGTTGCTGGCCAAAACACGGGCCACGCTCTCTCCAAGTCCACCTAAATAATTGTGTTCCTCAGCGGTTACCACACATCCGGTTTTCTTCACAGAATCCAAAATAGCTTTGTCATCCAAAGGCTTAATGGTGTGAATATTTATCACTTCCGCGGATATGCCTTGGTTCTCCAAGCTTTCAGCAGCAAGTAATGCCTGCCAAACCAAATGTCCGGTCGCAATAATGGTCACATCGCTCCCTTCGTTCAGCATAAGGGCCTTGCCGATTTCAAATTTTTGGTCAACAGGGGTGAAATTCGCAACCTTAGGACGTCCAAAACGCAGATAAACTGGGCCATGGTGCTCAGCAATGGCAATGGTGGCGGCTTTGGTCTGGTTATAATCGCATGGATTGATGACCGTCATGCCCGGCAACATTTTCATCAAACCGATATCTTCCAAAATCTGGTGTGTGGCACCATCTTCGCCCAAGGTCAATCCTGAGTGGGAAGCACATATTTTTACATTTTTATCGGAATACGCTATGGACTGGCGAATTTGGTCGTATACCCGGCCAGTGGCAAAGTTTGCAAATGTTGATGCAAAAGGGATTTTCCCGCCTATGGTCAAACCGGCCGACATCCCCATCATATTGGCCTCTGCAATTCCTACTTGAAAGAAACGCTCTGGGTTTTCTTCAATAAAGGTTTCAATCTTAAGGGAACCTACCAAATCGGCACAAAGGGCCACTACATTGGGATTGGTTCTTCCCAGTTCCGTCATACCCGCGCCATATCCACTTCGGGTGTCTTGTTTTCCTTGATCTGTATATTTAGTCATTGTCTCTTTTTCTATGATTAGTAATCGCCTAAAGTCTCCGGGTTCTGTTCCAATGCGGTGGCCAATTGCTCATCGCTAGGCGCCTTACCGTGCCAGGCATGGGTGTGCATCATAAAATCAACACCATTGCCCATTTCTGTGGTCATCACAATACAAACAGGTTTTCCTTTTCCAGTCCTGCTCTTGGCTTCTTTGAGTCCCGCTACAACTTGTTCTAGGTTGTTACCGTTTTCGATTTCCAGTACATCCCATCCAAAAACCTTGAATTTTTCGGCTACATCGCCAAGTGGCAATACATCTTCAGTGGCACCATCAATTTGTTGACCATTGCGGTCTACCGTGGAAATTAAATTATCAACCTTGTTTCCTGCGGCGTACATAATGGCTTCCCAGTTTTGGCCTTCTTGCAACTCACCATCTCCATGAAGACTGAATACCAAATGGTCGTCCCCGTTTAATTTTTTGGCCAAGGCGGCACCAATGGCAACCGACATTCCCTGTCCCAAAGACCCGGATGCTACACGAACACCAGGCAAACCTTCGTGGGTGGTAGGGTGACCTTGCAGCCTAGAATCTATAAGCCTAAACGTGTTAAGTTCCTCAATGGGGAAATAACCTCTTCGGGCTAGTACACTGTAAAAAACGGGCGAAATATGGCCATTGGAGAGGAAAAATACATCTTCCCCGATTCCATCCATATCAAAACCGTCCTTTAATTCCATTACCTCATTGTAGAGGGCTACAAAAAATTCGGTACAGCCCAAAGAACCTCCTGGGTGACCCGAATTTACCTTATGGACCATTCGTAAAATGTCCCTTCTAACCTGTACTACCAGGTCCTGTAATTCTTGCGTGTTCGGCATCGTGTCAATAATTTAGATATCAAATGTAATCGCATTATTTGTAGAAAACAAGTGTCTAATATACATTTGTTAAGGAACTTATGCTCAGAAACTTTATTTTTTTGTTAAGGATGAACGAAATAGAGTTAGTTATATTTGCGGTTCTAAAACGAACAATTGGAATTTACCTTACTACAAAAGGATAGCAAAACTAAGGCCAGGGCTGGGGAGTTAAAGACCGACAACGGTAACATTCAGACGCCGATATTTATGCCGGTGGGCACCGTTGCCTCGGTAAAGGGCGTGCACCAGCGCGAGTTAAAGGATGAAATTAATCCTGATATTATTTTGGGAAACACCTATCATCTTTTTTTGAGACCGGGTACCGGTATACTGGAACAAGCTGGTGGCCTGCATAAATTTATGGGGTGGGACCGGCCAATTTTGACAGATAGCGGTGGATATCAAGTCTATTCCTTATCTGATAACAGAAAGATAAAAGAAGAGGGGGTCAAGTTTAAATCCCATATTGACGGGTCTCGCCATGTTTTTACCCCAGAGAATGTGATGGAGATCCAGCGCATTATAGGTGCGGACATTATCATGGCTTTTGATGAATGTACTCCGTACCCTTGTGATTACCAGTACGCGAAACGGTCCATGCATATGACGCATAGGTGGTTGGACAGGTGCATCGATCATTTGGAAAAACTGCCGTTCAAATATGGATATTCTCAAAGCTTTTTCCCGATTGTTCAAGGTTCTACTTACAAAGATTTACGAAAACAATCTGCAGAATATATTGCATCCGTAGGAGCGGAGGGAAATGCGATAGGTGGGCTGTCGGTAGGTGAGCCTGCCGAGGAAATGTACGAAATGGCAGAGATTGTCTGCGATATTCTGCCGGAAGACAAACCGAGATATCTTATGGGGGTAGGTACGCCCATCAATATTTTGGAAAATATAGCATTGGGCGTGGATATGTTCGATTGTGTGATGCCGACCCGAAATGCTAGAAATGGTATGCTGTTCACGGCCCATGGTACCATCAACATCAAAAACAAGAAATGGGAGAACGATTTCTCCTCTATAGATGAAATGGGCATCACTTTTGTGGATACCGAGTATTCCAAAGCCTATCTGCGACACTTGTTCGCGGCCAATGAATATTTGGGCAAGCAAATTGCCACAATTCACAACCTTGGTTTTTATTTATGGTTGGTACGTACCGCAAGAGAACGTATTTTAGCCGGAGACTTTTTGGAATGGAAGACCAAAATGGTCAATCAAATGGATAAAAGATTGTAATGCTTACCATATTAGATAGATACATTTTAAAACGCTACCTGATCACCTTTATGGGGATGCTTTTGCTGTTCGTGCCTATCGGAATTATGGCGAACCTAGCGGAAAAAATCGGTAAGATTATAGACAATGAAGCTCCATTGGCCGAAGTGATTGTTTTCTATGGAAACTTTACTTTGGTGATAGGTAACTTGCTGTTGCCAATTTTCCTTTTTCTATCTATTATCTTTTTTACATCAAAATTGGCCAGTAACACCGAAATCGTAGCAATTTTGAGTTCAGGTGTATCTTTCGGACGGTTTTTACGGCCCTATTTCATCGGGGCAACATTGGTGGCTTTCCTAATATTTATGATGGGCATGTTCATTGTGCCGCATGCCAGTATAGGTTTTAACGAATTTGAGTACAAATATTTTAAAAAGGGTAAACAGACCAGGGTAACGGAGAATATTTTCAACCAACTGAACGAGCGTGACTATTTATATGTAAGCAGCTTTGACCCCAATCGTCAAATCGGTTATAATTTCACCTACGAGCACTTCGACTCCATTGGCAAATTGGACTATAAGATTTCTGCCAGTAATATTCGTTGGATTGCCGATGATAGTATTTACCGTTTGACGAATTATGAGAAACGCGAGGTGAGAGATGAAACGGAATACATAAATG
This sequence comes from uncultured Allomuricauda sp., assembly GCA_963677115.1. Taxonomy (GTDB): domain Bacteria; phylum Bacteroidota; class Bacteroidia; order Flavobacteriales; family Flavobacteriaceae; genus Flagellimonas. The sequence continues at coordinate 270,359 of OY781874.1, read as the reverse complement.
CCAAGCGTAGACTGGATACTGTGTTCTCCTTTAAAATAGATGACCTTACCCCGGTGTCCTATGTTGCAGAGACCAAAAACCTTTTTGAGCTCAACGACTTTATTGAAGATCAGCGCAGGAAGGGAGCATCCAATATCAATGCATACGTACTTGTTAAATACAAACGGTGGGCACTCCCCATAGCAGCATTCATCCTTACCGTGATAGCGGTGGCGGTATCTTCCGTAAAACGTAGGGGAGGTATGGGCCTTAATTTGGCATTTGGCATAGGGGTAGCCTTTGTATATATCTTTTTTGACAAAGTTTTTGGAACATTGGCAGAGCAATCTGGTTTTTCACCGCTTTTGGCGGTGGTGATTCCCAATCTTCTTTTTGGTGTTTTTGCCATTTATATGTTGATGAAAGCCAAACGATAATTCGGTCATTATAGCGTATATCGTTGAAGTTAAAAGACTTGTATGTTTCATGTGAGTAAGCCATAATGTTATATATTTGTCCCCATTGTTTTTCGTGAAAATAAAAGACTTCCCATGGAATATCTAGAATTTGAACTCCCGATCAAGGAACTTGAAGACCAACTTCAAAAATGTATGGTAATCGGGGAAGAAAGTGATGTAGACGTTACTGAAACCTGTTCTCAGATTGAGAAAAAACTGGCTCAGACCCGAAAAGATATCTATCAAAACCTTACCGCTTGGCAAAGGGTGCAATTATCCAGGCATCCCAGCAGGCCCTATACAATGGATTACATCAATGCCATTTGTGGAGATACTTTTTTGGAGCTCCATGGTGACAGGAACGTAAAGGACGATAAGGCCATGGTTGGTGGATTGGGAAAAATTGGTGACCAAAGCTATATGTTCATCGGTCAACAAAAAGGATACAATACCAAGACCCGCCAGTATCGCAATTTCGGTATGGCCAATCCAGAGGGATACCGTAAAGCCCTTCGTTTGATGAAGTCCGCAGAAAAATTCAATATACCCGTGGTATGTTTTGTGGATACTCCCGGCGCCTATCCTGGCATCGAAGCCGAGGAGCGTGGTCAAGGTGAGGCCATAGCCCGTAATATACTGGAGATGACCCGTTTAAAAGTTCCGATCATCGTTATCATTATTGGCGAGGGAGCTTCAGGTGGAGCATTGGGCATTGGCGTTGGTGATAAAGTGTTGATGTTGGAAAATACATGGTATTCCGTGATTTCTCCAGAATCCTGCTCATCCATTCTTTGGAGAAGTTGGGAGTACAAGGAGCAAGCCGCAGAAGCATTGAAACTGACCGCTACCGATATGAAAAAGCAAGGCTTGGTAGATGAAATTGTTAAGGAACCCTTAGGAGGGGCGCATTCCAATAGGCAAAAAACATTTGAAACCGTCGCCAACAAAATTTCTTCCCATTTTGAAGAACTCAATAAGTTATCACCAAAGGAGTTGGTGAAATCCCGGATGGAGAAATATTCCAACATGGGCGTTTTCAGTGAATAATCCTTGTTTTTTGGGGGTTGATCTTTTTAGTTAGGTTATATCCCCTATTTTTTTTATGTTATCAACAGGTATTTTAAGTTATCAACATTTGAATTGTTGAGTACCTGTGGAAATCGTATCTGTCTAAATTAAAGTTAACTTAAGGTTAATTAGCTACTTTCGCATTCATGGAAAAACCCACCCCAATAGTAGGACACCGTGTGGACAAATCTGCACTTATCAATCTTGAAAGAGGTAAGATACCTCCTCAAGCTGTTGATTTAGAGGAAGTTGTGTTGGGGGCTATGATGATTGATAAGAAAGGGGTCGATGAGGTAATCGATATTCTTCATCCAGACGTTTTCTACAAAGATTCCCATAAATATATTTACGAGGCTATCTTTAAATTGTTCGAATCTTCGGAACCAGTGGATTTATTAACTGTTTCCTCACAATTGAAGAAAGATGGTAAGCTGGAAGCCTGTGGTGGTGATTTTTACTTGATAAAACTCACCCAAAAAGTAGCCTCTTCTGCGCATATCGAATTTCACGCTAGAATCATTCTTCAAAAATATATTCAACGTAGCCTGATTAAGATTTCCAACGATATTATCGAGGAAGCTTACAGTGATGCGACCGATGTTTTTGACCTTCTGGACAATGCGGAAGCAAAATTGTACGAGGTAACCCAAGGTAACTTGAAGCGGTCCGCCGAAACTGCCCAAAATCTTGTGATTCAGGCCAAAAAACGAATCGAGGAGATTTCCAATAAAGAGGGGCTTAGTGGAATTCCATCCGGTTTTGATAAGCTGGACAAACTAACCTCGGGATGGCAGCCCAGTGATTTGATCATTGTGGCGGCACGTCCAGGTATGGGGAAAACAGCCTTGACGCTTTCTATGGCGCGTAATATTGCGGTGAACTCCGAAATTCCAGTTGCCTTTTTCTCTTTGGAGATGTCTTCCGTGCAGTTGATTACCCGTTTGATTTCTTCCGAAACAGGGTTGTCATCGGAAAAATTAAGGACCGGTAAGCTGGAAAAACACGAATGGGAGCAATTAAATGTCAAGGTGAAAACCTTGGAAAAGGCACCTTTGTTCATTGACGATACCCCGTCGCTTTCCATTTTCGATCTTCGTGCCAAGGCAAGACGTTTGGCCTCGCAGCATAATATACGCCTCATCATTATTGATTATTTGCAGTTGATGACTGCTGGAGGCAGCCAAAAGGGAGGGAACCGAGAACAGGAGATTTCCACTATTTCACGTAACCTTAAGGCATTGGCAAAGGAACTCGATGTCCCTGTGATTGCCCTATCTCAGTTGTCAAGGGCCGTGGAGACCCGTGGAGGTAGCAAACGACCTATTCTTTCGGATTTGAGGGAATCCGGGGCAATCGAGCAGGATGCGGATATTGTATCCTTCATCTACCGTCCGGAATATTATAAAATTGACGAGTGGGACGATGAAGAGCGCACCCCTACGCAAGGCCAAGCTGAGTTTATTGTAGCAAAGCACAGAAACGGTGGTTTAGAGAATATTAGGTTAAAATTTGTGGGTGCTCTGGGTAAATTTGATAACTTGGATGACTTTGATTCCCCATTCGAATTCCAATCGAAGATGAATGCGGACGAAGATAATCCCTTTGCGACACCAAATCTTCCCAGTGCGGACGATGCTTTTGGTAGTGCGATGAACAGTGATGATGACCCAGATGATAATGACGTACCCTTTTAAAAATCTACTTTCTAAAGTGTTGTTTCGAGCAAAGGCGAGAAACCTCACTTTTATTTTTCTATTGTTTTTTTTCATTAAAACTTCCGCTTCCGTAATCCTGATTCCAATGGATGATGAGGGACAAAAAAACCATTTAAAGGCATACGGAATTACCTATTGGGTACTTGCGAAGCAGCAAAAAGTACAATGGTTGCTCAATTATAGAGGTGGCTCTTTTATATTGCCCGATGGTGACGCCATTCGAAAAGAATGTCAGATTAGGGGCGTTTCTTTTGAAGTGTTGTCTGATGGACAAGCCGCACAGATTTTGGATGACATCAGCAGTCCATCCCAAAACCAAGACGCCGTTATCTTGGAAAAAGCACCTAAGATTGCGGTGTATTCCCCAAAAGGGAACCAACCTTGGGACGATGCCGTGACCATGGTGTTGACCTATGCAGAAATCCCTTATACGACCATTTACGACACAGAGGTTTTGGGCGATAAGTTGGCATTGTACGATTGGCTTCACTTGCACCATGAGGATTTCACGGGACAATACGGAAGGTTCTATGGACATTACAGGGCTGCTCCCTGGTACATTGAAGATAAGGCAAATGCCGAAGCGTTGGCACAAAGCTTGGGATACGACAAAGTATCTGACGAAAAGTTGGCCGTTGCCCTTAAAATTAGAAATTACGTAATCGGAGGCGGTTTTATGTTCGCCATGTGTTCCGCTACCGATAGTTTTGATATTGCTCTCGCCGCTGAAGGGGTGGATATCTGTGAGCCGATGTTCGATGGAGACCCTTCGGATGCGAATTATCAGGCCAAACTGGATTTTAGCAATACGTTTGCCTTCACCAATTTTACCTTGGAACGAAATCCTATCCGTTATGAGTTTTCCTCCATCGATATGACCAACAAACGTTCTAATGTACCCAAGGAATCAGATTATTTTTCTTTAATGGAGTTTTCGGCCAAATGGGACCCGGTGCCCACGATGCTGACACAAAACCATACCAGTTTGGTAAAAGGATTTATGGGGCAGACCACCGCATACACTCGAAGTCAAGTAAAGCCTACGGTGATGGTTTTGGGTGAAAATAAGATAAACGGAGAGGCGAGATACATCCACGGCATCAAGGGAAAAGGATTCTTTACCTTTTATGGCGGTCATGATCCAGAGGATTATCAACATAGGGTAGGGGACCCGAAAACAGAACTGGAGTTGCATCCAACTTCACCGGGGTATCGATTGATTTTGAACAATGTATTGTTTCCCGCCGCCCGCAAAAAGAAGCAGAAGACTTAAGTCAAGTGTTCTTTAAAGAAATTGATGGTTCTTTGCCAAGCCAAATCGGCTGAAGCTTCATCAAAACGTGGGGTGGTATTGTTGTGAAACCCGTGGTTGACATCGGGATAAAAATGAACTTCGTAATCTTTATCAAGTTCTTTCAATTTCGCTTCATAATCTTCCCATCCGGCATTTACCCGTTCATCCAATCCCGCGTAATGGATCAATAAAGGGGCATTGATCTGCGCAACTTCATCATCGGCGGGTTGACTGCCATAAAACGGAACGGCAGCAGCCAACTCCGGCACTTTTACGGCCATCATATTGGATATCCATCCACCGAAACAAAATCCGACCACACCAACCTTTCCATTGGAATCCTCATGATTTTTAAGGTACTCGTAAGCGGCGATAAAATCTTCCAGCATTTCATTACGGTCTCGTTGCCGTTGAAGTGTTCTGCCATCATCATCATTACCGGGATAGCCCCCAAGTGGCGTCAAAGCATCGGGCGCCAGTGAAATGAATCCAGCTTTGGCAGCTCGTCTTCCCACATCTTCGATATAAGGGTTGAGACCACGGTTTTCGTGGACTACCACTACACCGCCCATTTTGCCGTTGCTGTCCTTGGGCTTGGATAGCAATCCTTTGATTTCACCACCGCCTTTGGGTGAATTGTAGGTGATAAACTTGGAATCCAAATCGGAGTCATTGGGGGATACAACAAGGTTATCCTTGTAATTGGGCATTATAAAGCTCATCAAAGAGGCCATGGTGATACCACCGACGGCGTACACGGAGAGTTTTTCCATGAATTCCCTACGGTCCAACTGGTTGTGTGCATATTTGTCGTAGAGATCAAAGACTTCTTGTTTGATCTGTTCTTTTTTAAGAGGAGCCATAGTGTTGCTTTTGTGGTTTGCCCTTTAAGGTACAAATTTTACAAAAGCAAATTGCTCGGGATAAGACAGATGGATTGAAGGTTGTTGCTAAATCAACTTCTCCAAAATCCGCTCCACCCCGAAATCATCGTTGCTGTGGGTACTGTATTTGGCTGTTTTTAAAACATTGGGATGGGCGTTGGCCATGGCGAAGCTATAATCGGAGAGCTCCAACATTTCCAGGTCGTTGTTGTAATCCCCGAAGACCATAATTTCATTGGCCGCGATTTGATGGTCGTCCATCACTTTTTTAAGCGCGTATCCTTTATGTGCATTCAGGTCGGAAATGTCTACCCAATTGTTACCGGAAACCTTCACTTTCAAGTCGCCTTCCAAATGTTTTACATGAGGGTATATGTGCTTTTCAGAGTTTTCAAAATGATAAATGGCTATCTTGAGCACTTCATCGGTAACCTGTTTTTGGTCCTCGACAATCTCAAACTCGGAATAGTATTCACGGAGCATTTCCAAGAATTCGTTGGAATCTCCTCCAACATAGGCATTGTTTTGACAGCAGAGTACGGGGTGTACATTTTCCAACGGACGGACGGTATCAAGAATGCGAAGTACTTGCGATTTATTGATGGGAGTGGTAAGCAGGGTTTCCTCTTGTTTTCTGATCAAGGCTCCATTTTCTGCAATAACAAGAATTTCATGTTTAATGGATTCCAATTTATCCACCATACTGTGGTACTGTCTCCCACTTGCGGCAACAAAGGCAATGTTCTTCTTTTTGAGTTCTTCGTAGATTTCAAAAAATCTGGGGCTTACTTCGTGTTTGGAGTTCAATAACGTTCCGTCCATATCGGTAACCACCATTTTTATCTGTGATAGGTCCATTACAACTAATTAAGCTGCAAAGTTATTTGTTATTGAATGAACTGAACCCTTGTTTTGGTAAACTTTATATTAATTTCGGGACAAACAGTTTTTATGTATGAATTTTTACCAGAAAGAAATACAATTGCGATCATATGCCCGAGGGTTTCATTTGATTACCGACACTGTAATTGATGCTATCCCGGAACTTCGAAAGATCAATACGGGGTTTCTTCAGGTTTTTATTAAACATACCTCTGCCAGTTTAACCATCAATGAAAATGCAGACCCAACGGTACGAACCGATTTTGAGAGTCATATCAATACAATGGTGCCTGAGAACGCACCTTATTATGTGCACAATTATGAAGGTCCGGACGATATGCCCGCTCATATCAAAGCTTCGTTGATGGGAGCTTCGGTACAGATACCGGTTACTCAGGGCAGATTGAACATGGGGATTTGGCAGGGAATTTATCTTTGTGAGCACAGGAACCACGCATCGGGCAGAAAGCTGGTGCTGACGGCTTACGGTAGCTAATTCTATAAAATTGGTTATGGTTTTTAGATCGTTGGTATTTTTAAGAAAAAAATGTGATGAAAAAAACTCAACTATTTGCTCTTTTGTTGTTGGTGCCGTTGGGCGTGTTTTCCCAAGAATTTATTCAAGGCAAGTTGCTGGATGCTGTCACCAAAAGCCCTGTGTTTTTTGCCGGCATCGTATTAAAAGGTTCTTCCAAAGGGGTTATCTCCAACGAGGATGGCAGCTTCCGAATACCCCTTGAATTCAAAAATCAATATGAGGAACTGATTATTTCATCCATCGGGTACGAATCTCTGACGGTACCAACGGAAGACCTTCTGCAAGACACAGTGAACACTGTTTATCTTATGCCCAAAACCATTGAATTGCAGGAAGCAACTCTTATTGGATACAAGGATAAATTAAGTGCAAAACAAATCGTTAGGAAGGCCATAAAAGCAATACCTGATAACTTTTCGACCAACCCTTTTTCCCTAGTGGGATATTACAGGGATTACCAACTGGACAATTCAAAATATGTAAATCTTAACGAAGCCATTGTTGAAATACAGGACAAAGGGTTTGGTACAAGAGATTTAAAAACTACCGATTTCAGTATTTATCGATTGGTGAAAAACCAAGATTTTCCCCGAGATAGCATATCGAGCAGTCCCTATGATTATGAGGAATCGAATAAAGTTTTGGAAAAAGGGATTCTCCCTGCTTACAACGGCAATGAGTTAGTTATTCTCCGGGTACATGATGCAGTGCGTAATTATGATTATGGCTCATATTCCTTCATATATAAAATGAAGAATGCTTTTATCCCAAACCATGACTTTACCTTGGGCAATGATGTTTATCTGGATGGGGAATGGTTATATGCAATCAATTTTAGAACGAAAATGAATGGTGTTTTTGCCAAGGGTGAAATCATGGTTTCCAAAAAAGACTTTGCGATATATGGTCTCCATTACGAGGCGTATGAGCTGGACCAATCAAAACTTATTTTCGAAATACATTCCGAGTATAGACCATTTGAAGGTAAGATGTATTTAAGTTACTTATCTTTCAGTAATACTTTTAAAGTGAAACGCCCTCCAGCTTTTGTGATTAACAATACATATATGGATATGGAAAACCAGAGTATTGTAATTAATTTCAATAATGTTTTGGATTTAGATTCAGCTAGCGATCCAGTACATTATAAGTTGCATTTTAGGAATCGTAACATTCCTTTGCAAGTTTTGAAGGTGTATCAGGCATCAAAAAAAGTAGTTTTAAAACCGCAGTTCGAGTCAGAAAGAATAGAAAAGTTGTACCGTGATGCGGTAGAAAAAGATGGTCAGGAAAAAGGTTTGGATGCAATTGTCTGCAAGGTGGAAGGGGTGAAGGATATTCAAGGCAATGTATTGTGGTCTTCGGAATCAAAGAGCTATCTGCAATTCAGGGAATTCTTCACGCAAAAAACAATCTCAGGGGAAAATGGGGATGAGGTCGGTATCAAAATGGACAAAAACAAGCCTTTGTTTGAAAATGAGATTCCAAATGAGTCGCTGGACTCGATGGAGAGGTATTGGATGAACACACCGCTCAAGCAAACGCAAACATTGGACTAAAAAGCTGGAACTCTTTTAAAATAAAAGATCCCGCACAAGGCGGGATCTAAATAAGCGGGGTAAGTTTATATTAACTTTTTTATTTTACTTTCTCAACGATGGCTTTAAAAGCATCGGGATGGTTCATGGCCAAATCGGCAAGAACTTTTCTGTTCAATTCGATTCCACTGGCTTTTACCTTACCCATAAATTGAGAGTAAGACATTCCGTGCATTCTGGCACCGGCATTGATACGGGTAATCCATAGGGAGCGGAACGTACGTTTTTTGTTTCTTCTGTCGCGGTAAGCATATAGCATTGCTTTTTCCACCGCATTTTTGGCTACTGTCCAAACGTTTTTACGTCTTCCAAAGTAACCTTTGGCTTGCTTCATCACTTTTTTTCTTCTAGCTCGTGAAGCAACTGAATTTACTGATCTTGGCATAATGTGTCATTTTTTTGTAGCAGGCGTCTCAATTATTGAGAGCTTTTATGAGCCTGGCTCCATGGTTAATAAATAATGTACCGGCGAACAATTACTTTAAACGTAATTGTTCTTTGATGTTGTTCTCGTCTGCTTGGTGAACCAAGGTAGAGTGAGTCAACTTCAGCTTGCGCTTTTTGGATTTTTTAGTCAAAATATGACTTTTAAAAGCGTGCTTTCTTTTGATTTTACCAGTTCCTGTAAGCTTAAATCGCTTTTTGGCACTGGATTTTGTTTTCATCTTAGGCATTTTCCTAGTATTTAACTCCGCTTATTATACCGAACTAAGTCCGGTTTTTATTTTTTGTTTGTCTTTGGCGCAATGAACATGGTCATTCGCTTTCCTTCCAATTTTGGCATTTGTTCAACCTTACCAAGGTCTTCCAACTCCTGGGCCAATTTTAAAAGTAATATTTCACCTTGGTCTTTATAAACGATGGAACGTCCCTTAAAGAATACATAGGCCTTTAGTTTGGCACCATCCTTCAGGAATTTTTCCGCATGTCGCTTCTTAAAGTCATAATCATGGTCATCCGTTTGCGGTCCAAACCTGATTTCCTTTACTACCACTTTGCTCGCTTTGGCCTTCATGGCCTTGTCACGTTTCTTTTGTTCGTAAAGGAATTTTTTATAATCCATTACCTTACAAACGGGCGGTTCGGCGTTTGGTGAAATCTCTACCAAATCCAATTCCTGTTCGTTGGCTATTTCCCTTGCTTTGGAAATGGGGTAAACACCCATCTCAACATTGTCCCCGACAAGGCGTACTTCTCGGGCCTTTATTTTTTCATTGATGTTGTGAGGGTTTTTGTTTTCCCTCCTAGGTTGGGGTCTAAATCTTCTTCTTATTGCTATGACGTAAACTTTTTAATTAAACTTAATTTTTTTAGAACGACTTTAAGGTACTATTTATTTCAGTAGTTACCAAGTCGGAAAAAGCATCTACGCTTAAAGTTCCCAAGTCTTCACCTCCGTGACGCCTTACCGATATGGTCGCAGACTCTTCTTCTTGCTCCCCGACAATGATCATAAAGGGGATTTTTTTAAGTTCTGCTTCCCGGATTTTCTTTCCTACCGTCTCGTTCCTGCTATCAATGAGCGCGCGAATTTCGTGATTTTCCAGCGAATTCAAAACTTTTTCCGCATATTTTTCATGTTTCTCACTGATCGGCAGTACAATAGCTTGGGTCGGAATCAACCACAAGGGGAAGTTTCCGCCTGTGTGTTCCAACAATAAAGCCACAAATCGCTCCATGCTGCCAAAAGGTGCACGGTGGATCATAACGGGTCTGTGCAGTTCGTTATCACTTCCCTTGTAAGTAAGGTCGAAACGTTTGGGAAGATTGTAATCCACTTGAATAGTTCCCAACTGCCAGTTCCTGCCAAGGGCGTCTTTTATCATGAAGTCCAGCTTTGGACCATAAAAAGCAGCTTCGCCACTTTCTATCACATAATTCAGTCCTTTTTCTTCAGCTGCATTTATAATGGCCTGTTCGGCTTTTTCCCAGTCGTCCGTGTTACCAATATATTTGTCGGGATTTTCCAAATCCCTTACGGATACCTGGGCCGTGAAATTATCAAAGCCTAACGAATTCAATACATATAAGGTAAGGTCTATCACATTTTTAAACTCGTCGTTCAACTGTTCTGTAGTGCAGAAAATGTGTGCGTCATCTTGAGTGAACCCTCTTACTCTTGTGAGTCCATGTAACTCTCCGCTCTGTTCGTACCTATATACCGTGCCAAATTCCGCATAACGCTTTGGGAGGTCTTTATAGCTAAAAGGTTGGCTGTTGTAGATCTCACAATGATGGGGACAGTTCATGGGTTTCAATAAAAACTCTTCATCCTCTTTTGGAGTGCGAATGGGCTGAAAACTGTCTTCCCCATATTTGGCATAGTGGCCAGATGTGACATAAAGTTCCTTTTGGCCAATATGAGGGGTAACTACCATTTCGTATCCTGCTTTTTTCTGCGCCTTCTTTAAAAATTGTTCCAGGCGTTCGCGCAGAGCTGCGCCATTTGGCAACCATAAAGGAAGCCCTTGGCCCACCTTCTGGGAAAAAGTAAAAAGCTCTAGCTCCTTGCCCAGTTTTCTGTGATCTCTTTTCTTGGCCTCTTCTAAAAGTTGAAGGTACTCGGTAAGTTCCTTCTGTTTTGGGAAAGAGATTCCATATACCCTTGTTAGTTGCGGGTTTTTTTCGTCACCTCTCCAATAAGCACCGGCAACACTTAGTAATTTAATTGCCTTTATGATTCCCGTATTGGGAATGTGACCTCCACGGCATAGGTCGGTAAATGTACTGTGGTCGCAAAAGGTAATGGTGCCGTCATCAAGGTTCTCTATAAGTTCTACCTTATATTGGTTGCCCTGTGCTTTATAATAGGACAATGCATCCTGTTTAGAAACACTTCTCATATTATAGTCATGCTTTCCGCGGGCAATTTCCAATGCTTTTTTCTCAATGGCCGGAAAATCCTTCTCTGAAATGCTTTGTTCTCCAAAATCAACATCATAATAGAACCCGTTCTCAATGGCTGGTCCAATGGTCAGCTTTATGCCGGGGTAAAGTTCTTCCAAAGCCTGGGCCACCACATGGGAGGTGGAGTGCCAAAATGCTTTTTTTCCCTCCTCATCGTTCCATGTATAAAGAGTTAAGGCGCCATCTTTGGTCAAAGGTGTTGTGGTTTCAACCGTGGTGTCATTGAACTTTGCGGAAATAACGTTTCTTGCAAGCCCTTCACTAATACTTTGGGCAATGGAAAAAGGAGTGGTTCCCTTTTCAACTTCTTTTACAGCACCATCTGGCAGCGTGATCTTTATCATGTTTAAACTTCTATTTTGTATAATCCAGAGGACAAAGATAATATCTTGTATAGATGCTACAATACTTACCCTAATATATATATGACTAATTTTCTACGTATGACGAGGTGGGTTCAATGGGCTTTTTGGACTTAAGCAGGGTGAAGCCAAAGGTGGTTTTTGAGGTTTTAATTTTTTTTGTATTTTTATCTTCTTTGCTTTCAGTGAGTTGAATCCAAATATGTGGGGAGGGCAAAAAAAACTCTTGTTTATTGTTGAAATGGTGTTACATTTGCAGCCCCAAAAGAACAAAGGATTTGTTTTTTTTTGGAGAAGTTCAGAAGCTTATTGACATACTGTTTTGACGGTTCGGCAGAACTGGAAAAAAACATAAAAAAAGCATTGTGTAATTAAAAAAAACATTTTACATTTGCAGCCCGAAAATCACCAAGGTGTTTTGAGGGAAAGTTCATGTAAAAGATTGTTTTTTGAGGTTGAGAAAATGTTTTGATTTTTTTTTCAAAAATGCTTGCCGATTAAAAAAACAGTTGTAAATTTGCACCCGCTTAGCTGATAAGGCAGGGCGATAACGAGAGAGGGAAAGTAGTGAAACTAAGTTCTTTTCGAGTTTAAAAAACAAGAAGTTCATATACATATTGTAACGACAGCGTAGAATTAAGAATGAACCATTTTGATGCAGGGACTCGGGTTTCCGGATGTCGGACAGACATTCAAGGAAATACAATGAAGAGTTTGATCCTGGCTCAGGATGAACGCTAGCGGCAGGCCTAACACATGCAAGTCGAGGGGCATCACGGAAAAGCTTGCTTTTCTGGTGGCGACCGGCGCACGGGTGCGGAACGCGTATGGAACCTGCCCCTGTCAGGGGAATAGCCCAGGGAAACTTGGATTAATGCCCCATGGTATCGATATATCGCATGATATTTTGATTAAAGATTTATCGGACAGGGATGGCCATGCGTACCATTAGTTAGTTGGTGGGGTAACGGCCCACCAAGGCAGCGATGGTTAGGGGCCCTGAGAGGGGGATCCCCCACACTGGTACTGAGACACGGACCAGACTCCTACGGGAGGCAGCAGTGAGGAATATTGGACAATGGGCGGGAGCCTGATCCAGCCATGCCGCGTGCAGGATGACGGCCCTATGGGTTGTAAACTGCTTTTATACGGGAAGAAATGCGCCCACGTGTGGGCGTCTGACGGTACCGTAAGAATAAGGACCGGCTAACTCCGTGCCAGCAGCCGCGGTAATACGGAGGGTCCGAGCGTTATCCGGAATCATTGGGTTTAAAGGGTCCGTAGGCGGGCCTGTAAGTCAGGGGTGAAAGTTTGTGGCTCAACCATAAAATTGCCTTTGATACTGCAGGTCTTGAGTCATGGTGGGGTCGCCGGAACATGTGGTGTAGCGGTGAAATGCATAGATATCACATAGAACACCGATCGCGAAGGCAGGTGACCAACCATGTACTGACGCTGATGGACGAAAGCGTGGGTAGCGAACGGGATTAGATACCCCGGTAGTCCACGCCGTAAACGATGGATACTAGCTGTGGGGACTTCGGTCTCCGTGGCCAAGCGAAAGTGATAAGTATCCCACCTGGGGAGTACGTTCGCAAGAATGAAACTCAAAGGAATTGACGGGGGCCCGCACAAGCGGTGGAGCATGTGGTTTAATTCGATGATACGCGAGGAACCTTACCAGGGCTTAAATGCAGGCTGCATGGGGTAGAGATACCCCTTTCTTCGGACTGCCTGCAAGGTGCTGCATGGTTGTCGTCAGCTCGTGCCGTGAGGTGTCAGGTTAAGTCCTATAACGAGCGCAACCCCTACCGTTAGTTGCCAGCATGTCAAGATGGGGACTCTAACGGGACTGCCGGTGCAAACCGTGAGGAAGGTGGGGACGACGTCAAATCATCACGGCCCTTACGTCCTGGGCTACACACGTGCTACAATGGCCGGTACAGAGGGAAGCCACCCCGCAAGGGGGCGCGGATCTACAAAACCGGTCACAGTTCGGATCGGGGTCTGCAACTCGACCCCGTGAAGCTGGAATCGCTAGTAATCGGATATCAGCCATGATCCGGTGAATACGTTCCCGGGCCTTGTACACACCGCCCGTCAAGCCATGGAAGCCGGGAGTGCCTGAAGTCCGTCACCGCAAGGAGCGGCCTAGGGCAAAATCGGTAACTAGGGCTAAGTCGTAACAAGGTAGCCGTACCGGAAGGTGCGGCTGGAACACCTCCTTTCTAGAGAAAGAGATGTCCGGAAAATCCTTGTCCCGCACGAGATGGTTTTATCTCTGCGCTGTCGTTTATGATATGTTATTTTTGATATAAGGCAATATTAGGCCAAGACAGTCTCATAGCTCAGCTGGTTAGAGCGCTACACTGATAATGTAGAGGTCGGCAGTTCGAGTCTGCCTGAGACTACGAAAGGAAGTTCATTGGGTATTGGAATAAGGAAATTCTAGGTGTTGGGTTACCGTTATATAGTACTGTTAACTGATAACTGTTAACTGACCACTGATAATGGGGGATTAGCTCAGCTGGCTAGAGCGCCTGCCTTGCACGCAGGAGGTCATCGGTTCGACTCCGATATTCTCCACCACGGCAAATGCCGTCTTCCGATCATGTATCGGGGGCGGTGTGCCAGAAAGTTCATTGACATATTGGGACGGAGCGGTAGCGACTTAGGTCGTTGCACGCGAAGTCAAAGAAGAAACACGAAGTAGAATAGAATATATAAGGATTACGAGAGGGCATCTGTGCTTAATTGCACAGTTGCGACAAGCAAAAGAAGGGCGTATGGGGGATGCCTAGGCTCTCAGAGGCGACGAAGGACGTGATAAGCTGCGAAAATCCACGGGGAGCTGCACATGAGCATTGATCCGTGGGTGTCCGAATGGGGCAACCCGGCTGGTTGAAGGCCAGTCACACCGTAAGGTGGGCGAACCCGCTGAACTGAAACATCTAAGTAGGCGGAGGAAGAGAAAACAAGAGTGATTCCGAGAGTAGCGGCGAGCGAAATCGGAACAGCCCAAACCGTTGTTGTTTCGGCAATGACGGGGTTGTAGGACCACAATATTCTTTGCGCAACGAACCGGAAGCAGTTGGAAAGCTGTACGATATGGGTGACAGTCCCGTACGGGCAAGGAGCGTTAAAGATAGTGGTATCCTGAGTAGCGCGGGGCACGTGAAACCCTGTGTGAATCCGGCGGGACCATCCGCCAAGGCTAAATACTCCTGGGAGACCGATAGTGAACCAGTACCGTGAGGGAAAGGTGAAAAGAACCGTGAACAACGGAGTGAAATAGACCCTGAAACCATACGCCTACAAGCGGTCGGAGCCAGTTTACTGGTGACGGCGTGCCTTTTGCATAATGAGCCTACGAGTTACTTTTACCGGCAAGGTTAAGCACCTAAGGTGCGCAGCCGTAGCGAAAGCGAGTCTGAACAGGGCGTTTTAGTCGGTAGTAGTAGACGCGAAACCGTGCGATCTACCCATGGGCAGGTTGAAGCTGTGGTAACACATAGTGGAGGACCGAACCCGTTGACGTTGAAAAGTCTTGGGATGACCTGTGGGTAGGGGTGAAAGGCCAATCAAGCTCGGAAATAGCTCGTACTCCCCGAAATGCATTTAGGTGCAGCGTTCTGATAGTTATATAGAGGTAGAGCTACTGATTGGATGCGGGG
>OY781874.1:0-252500 GCA_963677115.1 uncultured Allomuricauda sp. | reverse complement strand
TGATTGCAGGAACCTATACTCCTGTATGCCTGTCTGTTTTATTACCATCCAAAGGTTGGTTGTTGTTCTATTTGGTTTGGGGAATAGCTCTTTTTGGTACCATACTCAAAATATTCTTCACAGGTAAGTTTGAAGCCTTTTCGCTGGCGCTGTATGGAGTGATGGGATGGCTTATTGTGATAGATTTGCCTTACCTACTGAAGCATATGTCATCAACAGGATTGATATACCTTGCCGCTGGCGGAGCTTTTTATACCATAGGAATACTGTTCTATGCTGTCAAAAAAATACAATACAATCATTTGATATGGCATTTTTTTGTTCTTGGAGGTGCGATAAGTCATTGGATGCTGGTCTATACCTTAATCCAATAAAAAATTGGGCGCCCTGTTATAATAGCCCTGTACAGTGGAGTTGAACTTGGATTCCATGTTGGGGGAAACAACAAAGGAATATTTATTGTCTTTTATCACGCCACTTAAATAGCTGTTATAATCGGGTATTCCTTGGAACCCTTTAATTTCTACCTGTTGTACTTTGAATCCATCATTTTCATAAACCGTATAGAAACCCCATGATTGTATTTCCTCTGGAATTTGTGGCAGAATTACTTGATTCATTTTTTGGCTATCATAAACCAAATTCCATCGATAGGAAACATTTAATCCGTTGATGACCTCTGGAGTTTCTGAATCAATGAAGATTTTGCCAACCGTATGACCAATACCTGACTTTGTAATATCAATTTGATTGTTAAGGAAGCTATAATCAATTGTCCAATCCACAGGTGTAAAACTACCTTCAGGTTGACCGGTTCTTTCCGTAAAATAATCATTTATTCTTACAGTATATTTATAATTACTGAAAGTATCATTTATAAAATAGGGGATACCATTAGCCGGTATGTATCCGTAACCATGGTTATGAATAAGGTGATATATATTATTATTGAAATCGTCCTGGTTCAAATAACCTCGTATATCTATTGTTGAGCTTTCAAATGCTTGACCATTCATGATAGGATCATAAAAGCGTTGTTCTACACCTTGAGTTGTAAACATATCTGCAGAAATGACCAAATCCGCAGCAATATTGGAATCCAATAACGAATAGGAATAAGTATTTAAGGTGTTGTTGTACAAAGCAAGATAGAATGAATTAGATTGAAGCATACTGTTCACATTCTGCCGCTGTACAATTGAAATATCGCTTGTGGAACCACTTTCTATTTGATTGAAATTACCGTAATAATCAAATCCTTGAGCCACTATGTTAAGTTCATCATTGAAATCAAAGTTCTCCGTTGGAATTAAGTAGGAATTAGACTGATTTAAAAACCTTTGATACGTATTCAAGTTGATTACCGGCATAACTTCAGGTGAAATATTTTGAACGGTTGTAAATTCAGATGCATTACCTATAGAATCGCTGATGTATTCACCAAAGGTGAGCATATATTCAAAATCCCCTACTGTCTCGTTGGTTGTATGAAGCCTGACCATTTCTGTATCACTATAGATTCTTTCTACATCCAATAACTGGCCATCCATACCTGAGGCAAAAATAAAAAGTCTTGCTGATTCGGGATTATAGAACCCTGTTGGGATATTAATAGTAATCAGTCGTCTCAAAATTTGAACGGTAACTTCTAATGAAGAAGTATTGCCCAAAGCATCTGAAGCTGTGATTTTCAAAACATATTCACCTGTAGCAATTGTCTCTGAATCAAATACAAGATCAACTTGTCCATCAGTACCAGCAGGAAAGGCAACATCCGTTGTTAATAGGTTTTGTTCCCCAAGAGCAATATCAATGAATGATACTTGCGAATGGATGTCGGAAAGACCAGTTGAGATGAGCAAAGATTCATCCAAGATTTGACCATCTTTAACTGTATTTGAAATAATCTCGGGCCCAGTATTATCTGCAATAAACGAAACTTTGTATGTGGTAATATTATCTGCCAAATCGGTAGCCTCTATATTTAAGAAGTTTTCACCATCTGACAACTCTGAAGTGTTCAGGTTGATTTCATAAATATCTTCTGTAATCTCTTCTAATAATGTATCGTTCAAATAAGTTTTTACAGAATTCAGGCCCTCATTATCACTTACGTTAAAAGTAACTGCATTTGTGTCTCCACCTATAACTTGTCCATCGGCAAGTGAAACATCTGTAATAGCAGGTAATTCGTTATCAATATGAATGATTTCTTCTTTAGAGGTTTTATTGCCGGAAGTATCTGTTACAGTAACTTTAAGTGCATAATCCGTAAATTTAGCTGTAAGGTTATTTTTGGACGTATAATTGGATACATCAATAGTTATCTGATAAGGGGCCGTTGTATCCTCACCAACTTTTTCATTACCGATAAAAGCTTCTACTTTCGCAATGCCACCTTGATCTTTTGCATCAACATGAATTTGGATTTGATTACTGACCACTATGGTCTGCGAATTTGGGGAATCTGATATGCCTGCAATGGTAAAATCAACAGTTGGGGCTATATTATCTGGCTCTGGAGCAGGATCTTCAGAATCGGAAGAGCAAGAAAATAGTATTAAAATAGAAAAAAGGGCAAGATAGTTTAGTTTGGTTGAATTCATTCTGGCATTATATTATACCTAAATCTAAGCTTTTTAAAAATAAAATAAATCATATCACTTTGAAAAGAGAGAAAATCCGTTAAAATATTAATGTTGTAACATTCAGTAAATCTTCTTACTGGAAATGCATTATTGACGTTTCCTATACAAAGTACGCAATCCCTATTCCTAGAACGATCACCACTAATTTTCGTAGGTTAAAGGCGTGTCCTTGGGCACTTTCAAACAAAATAATGGTAGATATATGAAAGAACACCCCTATGGCCAAAGATGTAAGCAAATCCCCATATTGTGTCATATAAGCCGAAGTGGAAATATAACTGCCCAAAGGGGTCATCAAGGAAAACGCCCCGATAAATAATAAGGTGGTGCCAAGTTTCATCTTAGAATTGATCAAAAAGATGCTTAAAATAATGGCAATGGGTATTTTATGGATTATGATACCGTAGAGGATGGTGTCATTATCATGTATGGGAACTCCCTCTACCAATGCATGGATGGATAAACTTAGGAATAGTAGCGTAGGGAATTGATTTTCCTTTAAGTTAAAATGCATGTGACCATGTTCCGCTCCTTTGGAGAAAAACTCCAAAAATACCTGCAAAAGAATACCGCCCAAAATGTAAAGAGCAATGGTCTTTGGGTTGTGTCCTTTGTAGACATCCGGTAAAAGCTCGAAGAATGTCATGGATAACAAAAAAGCCCCACTGAAAGCCAGTAAGAGTTTAATATTATCGCTATGCTTGGGCTTGGTGAACCAAACAAAGGCAAAACCGGACCAAACGGCCAAAATTGGAATAATATAGATAATGCTGGAAGGAAAGTTCATGGGCTAAATCAAGAGAGCAAAAATAGTCTATTTTTGCGGAAAGAAATTACGAGAACATGGTGGGAAATTTTAAAATGATGGCCAAGACCCTTTACGGATTCGAGCCTATTTTGGCCAAAGAGCTCCGTAACCTGGGAGCTGGTAACGTGGAAGAAGGTGTTCGGAATGTATCCTTTGAGGGTGATACAGGTTTTATGTACAAGGCCAACTTGTGCCTTAGGACAGCTTTAAAAGTTTTTAAACCCATCAATACGTTTCGGGTATTTAACGAAAAAGACCTTTACCGACATATTTACGATATGGATTGGCCAGCTATTTTTGATGTGGACAAGACTTTTGCCATTGATAGCATTGCCAATGCCAAGGTTTTTGATAATACCATGTTTGTCTCTTTAAAGGCCAAAGATGCCATTGTGGACAAGTTTAGAGAGGTAGTGCGGGATCGTCCGAATGTAAGGACGCAAGACCCGGATATCAGAATCAATATCCATATTTATAACAATACCTGTACCGTATCTTTGGACAGTTCGGGAAATTCACTTCATCAGCGAGGATACCGCATTTTAACGAATATAGCCCCGATCAATGAGGTTTTGGCCGCAGGCCTGTTGCTTAAAACCGGATGGGACGGACAATCCAACTTTTTTGATCCCATGTGCGGAAGTGGAACCTTTCTCATAGAAGCAGCGATGATTGCCTGCAATATTCCGGCGAATATTAATAGGGAATCTTATGCGTTTATGAATTGGAAGGATTACGATGCCGACCTTTACCAGAAAATAGTAGAAGCGAGTTTAAAAAAGGTCAGGGAGTTCCACCATAAAATTATTGGCTACGATAAAGCACCTTCAGCTGTTAGAAAAGCCCAAGAGAATGTGGAGCATGCCAACCTATCGGATTATATTACTGTGGAACGCAAAGACTTTTTTAAGGTTGATAAGCCACTTGAAGGGAAACTTCACATGGTTTTCAATCCTCCATATGGCGAAAGATTGCCCATTGATATGGAAATCTTCTATGGCAAAATTGGGGATACGTTCAAACAGATTTATCCAGGTACGGACGCTTGGCTTATCACTTCCAATTTGGAAGCCCTAAAGCATATCGGTCTAAAAACATCGAAAAAAATTAAAACTTTTAACGGGAAATTGGAGTCCAGACTGGTAAAATATGAAATTTACGAGGGAAGTAAAAAGGCCAAATTCAGTGAAGAGACTTAGTTACGAATCCAATAAAAAATACGATTTCTCCAAAAATAGATTTGGTGGAAAGCAAAAGAATTGGTTAGATTTGGAGACGTGTTTAAAACACGACTAACTAACTCAACCAAATTTTGTGAAAGGAGTCCATTGCGGCTCCTTTTACTTTTCTGACCAAATGGCAAGCTCGTTACCGGAAGAATCGGTGAAATGAAATCTCTTTCCCCCTGGAAATTCAAAAATTTCCTTGGTTATAGTTCCTCCAGCTCCAATTACTTTTCCTAATATTTCCTCAAGGTTATCGTGATACAGGACAATAAGTACTCCGTTCACAATAGGTTTTGTGGTCAATTCAAAACCACCCGTAACCCCGCTTTCGGAAAATGCGGTATAGTTGGGTCCATAATCGGTAAAGGTCCAACCAAATGTACTGGAGTAAAATATTTTGGTCCGTTCGATATCGGTGGATTTGAACTCGATATAATCGATAGGCGTAATTTTCATGCTATTGGTCGTTTTCTTCCTTTTTCTTTTTGTCCTTTTTGTAAAGGGGAATAAAGTAACTGATGGAGTAGTTGTAGTTTACCCCAAAATTGCTTCCATCCGTTACCTTGTTGAACCCGGGAATCCATAGATTTGGAAATTGCTCATCTTCCGAATTGGTCACAAGGAATCCCAATCGCGCACTCATGCCCACAAAAATATTGGCAAACAATTCCACTTTGGTGCCCACCACAAATTCGAGCCAAGAGGCTGATAGACCGCTGAATTCCCTATTGGGGTTTTCACCCGGCAAAAACTCCGGGTTAAAAAATTGATTGGTCTCATAGAGACTATAGTTGTTAAGCGTTTGGCTAAAACTTGCCACGGCATATCGGCCTCCAATGGTAATGGCATTGTTCATGCCGTACCAATTGGTGTATGTATTCATATCTACCCCTGCTTTGATATAACTTCCGGAAGTTTCATAGTCATATAAAATGGTGTTGTTCAGGTTTTCGTGCTGTTTTTTGGTCTCGTTGCCAATTTCAGCGGCCAGATATAGTTTTCGTGTCAACCGGTAGTCTCCAACCAACTCCAGTCCGGTATAATCCTCGTCCGCAAAGGAAAGTATCAACTTACTGATGTCCGCACCGACCCTTAGTCCATATGGATCTTTATAAACGACCGTGTCCTTTGGTGAAAGGTCAACAGGTTCGCTTTGCGCCAAAATCAAAAATGGGAACAGCCCGATTAAAATACTAATGAAATATTTTGACATGGATATTATCTGTGTTTTCTACATTGGGTTGGACAACCTTGATATCCTGAATCCAGTTTTCGGAGCTTTCGGTAAGGGTAACGGAAATGTTCTTATAATTGGTGACAAACCCGCAGGCTCTTGATACAAATGCTTCTCCCAGTTCATAGGAAATGGTCAATGTATCGATGTTACCGGTTTCCAGCTCTGTTTCCTCATCATCTGCAGATTCTGAAATAATTTGGTACATGGTAGTGGTAGTGGTGCTCCGTAATGGAACCTGCAACGAATCAGGGGATTCCGAACGGTCAGTAAAAGACTGATTGGTCAAAATACTGTCGATGTCTATGTTCCGTATCCTGATGGAGGGTACATTTTTAACCAATGTGGTATCTGCAATATCAAAAAAACTTATCACCAGAAGCGGGGTGTCTCCATCAACACAGATATCGTCCTTTTCGCAGGAAGACACGTAAAACAGCATTGAAGCTATAAGTAGGATGGGGATTATTTTTTTCATTAGGATAAATATGGGTTTTTTATGTCAAAAATTATACCCGTTTTTCCAAAAGTACAACATTTTCAACGTGGTGCGTCTGCGGGAACATATCCACAGGCTGAACCTTGGTGACTTTGTATTGTTCTTTCATAAGTGCCAAATCCCTTGCTTGGGTTGCGCTGTTACAACTGACGTAAACAATTTTGGGAGGAGCCACCTGGAGCAGTTGCTCAACCACCTGTTTGTGCATCCCGTCCCTCGGAGGGTCCGTTATGATGACATCGGGTTGGCCATGTGTAGCGATAAAATCATCGTTGAACACATTTTTCATATCACCAACATGGAAATCCACATTGGAGATGTTGTTGTGCAAAGCATTGGCCTTGGCATCTTCAATGGCTTCGGGAACGGATTCCACTCCGACCACTTTTTTAGCATTTTTAGAGACAAATTGGGCAATGGTTCCCGTTCCGGTGTATAAATCGTATACCAGTTCGTCTCCGGTCAGTCCTGCGAAATCCCTTGCTACCCTATAAAGTTCGTACGCCTGTGCTGAGTTGGTCTGGTAGAAGGATTTTGCATTGATCTTGAATTGAAGGCCTTCCATTTCCTCAAAAATATGATCGCGACCCGAAAAACAGATGACTTCTTGATCGTAGATCGTATCATTGCCCTTGGAATTGATTACGTAGAGCAGTGCGGTTATTTCCGGAAATGTTTCTTTTAAATGATTTAAGAGCAATTCCCTTTTTTCGGTATCCTCTTCAAAGAATTGGATGAGTACCATGATCTCCCCTGTTGATGACGTACGAATCATCAATGTCCGCAGAAGCCCTTGCTGTTTTCTCGGATTGAAAAAGGTAAGCCCATTTTTGTTCGCAAAGTTTTTTGTTTCCAGTCGTATAGCATTGGAGGGGTCTTGTTGTAGATGACATTTTTTAATGTCCAATATTTTGTCCCACATCCCCGGAATATGGAAGCCCAGTGCATTTCTATCCTCTATTTCCTCATCCGAATTGATTTCTTTCTGTGTTAACCATCGGCTATCCGAAAAGGAAAATTCCATTTTGTTCCTATAAAAATATTGTTCCTTGGACCCTAGAATGGAAGTAGTTTCCGGCAATTCCAGATTGCCAATGCGCTTTAGGTTGTTCTCCACCTCTTTTTGTTTAAAATGGAGTTGGTGTTGGTAGCCCATATGTTGCCACTTGCATCCCCCGCAGGTCCCAAAATGTTGGCAAACGGGCTCGGTTCTTCTATCCGAAAGGGTGTGGAAGTTGGTGGCAACGCCCTCAAAATAAGCTTTTCTTTTTTTTGTGGTCATTACGTCCACCACATCGCCAGGTACGGCATTGGTCAAAAAAATAACACGTCCGTCAGGGGCCTTGCCCACGGATTTTCCCTTTGCTCCGGCATCGATTACCTCTACGTTCTCGAACGTTTTTCTCCTTCTGTTTTTACGCATGCCGCAAAAGTAAGTTCTTTTTGGTATTTCACGGAACGTAGCTTCTTAAATTGCATGTAAACTTTAGGTGAAAAGCAAGGGAATCTGGCAGGGAAAAATTACGTTTTCATCAATTAATTTGTAATTTGCGGGCACTCCAAGGGATGATTTCTCTCCCACGCTGCTTTTTCGAGACTTCGAAAGAATAAAGGTACAGTAGGAATGGTTATTTTATCAATTTTAATCATTTAATGAAATGGCTGTTTTAGAGCATTTAACATCGCAGCAAGCGATAGATTTGGAAAACAAGTACGGAGCACACAACTATCATCCACTCCCTGTGGTCTTGAGCAAGGGCGAAGGTGTGTATGTGTGGGATGTGGAAGGGAAAAAATATTATGATTTTCTTTCGGCGTATTCTGCGGTAAACCAAGGGCATTGTCACCCCAAAATTGTTGGGGCCATGGTGGAGCAGGCAAAAACATTGACTTTGACTTCCCGTGCTTTTTACAATGATATGTTGGGCGGATATGAGAAATATGCAACGGAAACTTTCGGTTTTGATAAGTTGCTGCCCATGAACACGGGGGCGGAAGCTGTAGAGACTGCCTTGAAAATCTGTAGAAGATGGGCCTATCAAAAGAAAGGGATTCCAGAAAACCAAGCCAAGGTGATTGTTTGTGAGAACAACTTCCATGGAAGAACCACGACGATTATCTCTTTTTCGAACGATGAAGTCGCACGTGAAAATTATGGCCCGTACACGGAGGGTTTTGTAAAAATCGAGTACGATAATTTGACAGGTTTAGAGAATGCACTTAAAAGCAATCCGCACGTTGCCGGTTTCTTGGTGGAACCGATTCAAGGGGAAGCGGGCGTTTATGTGCCTTCAGATGGATACTTAAAAGGGGCAAAGGCACTTTGTGAAAAATATAATGTGCTTTTTATCGCTGATGAAGTACAAACGGGTATTGCCAGAACAGGTAAGATGCTGGCCGTTGACCATGAAGATGTAAAACCTGATATTTTAATTTTGGGCAAGGCGCTTTCAGGAGGCGTTTATCCGGTTTCCGGGGTTTTGGCCAATGACGATATTATGGAGGTGATCACTCCTGGCAGCCATGGAAGTACTTTTGGGGGCAATCCAGTAGCTGCTGCAGTAAGCACTGCCGCTTTGGAGGTGATCAAAGAAGAAAATTTAGTAGAGAATGCTCAAGAATTGGGCGAACTGTTCCGCGAAGAACTCAATAAATTCATCCCAACTTGTGATTTGGTAGTGAAAGTGAGGGGCAAAGGATTGTTGAACGCTATTGTGATCAACGATACGGAGGATAGTTCCACGGCATGGGACATTTGCATGGCGCTAAAGGAGAATGGACTTCTTGCCAAACCAACCCATGGGAATATCATCCGTTTTGCACCACCTTTGGTCATGAACCGGGAGCAGTTAATGGATTGTGTGTCCATTATCATTAAAACACTGAATGAATTTACAAAGTAGTTTCATGGTGTCAATAAAATAGAAAAGGGCGGTGATTTCACCGCCCTTTTTGCTTTTGGATAGATTTGTAATCTATTATAAAAATTTATACCCTAATCCTACTGTCAGGTAATTTTCTCTTACCTTAATGTCTTCACTACCTGTGTAGGAGTTGTTGATTTGAAAAGTATATCGCGCTTCAACAAAAAAGTCTTCGTCGATATCGTAACCGATTCCTCCGGCTATATCAAATTCAACACTGCTGAAATCTTCAGGTGTATCCTCAAATGAGAAAACCAATTGTGGACCAGCTTGAAGATTAAACTTCTCCGAGATGGCAAATTTTCCAAGAATCGGAAGCATTAAACCATTTGAACCATCTACACTGGCATAGAGCAGTTCTGGTTGTACGTTGAAGTTTTCAGAGACATTAAAGTCCGCTACGGCACCCAAGTAGAATCCAGATTCCGATGCAGATATACTAATGCCTTCTGCTTTAACACTTCCTCGTACATTGAGGTAGCCAGCCGTTGCTCCAAATCTAACTTCTTGAGCTTGTGATGAATAGGTAAATCCTAATACGGCAATGGCAACAAATAAAAGCTTTTTCATGTTTAATTTATAAGTTAATGTTACGGCGGCAAATATAGAATTAAAAACGAAAGGATTCTTTGATTTTTAACAAACTGAATCCCACAAAAACCTATTGCTTTTCAAGTTTGTTACATTGCTAAATTTCTTCTTTGGATGCTATGGACATTTCGCAACCGTATTCATCAGCAAAAAAGTTATCCAGATTATCAGCTTTCAACCAGATTCTTTGAGTTTTCTTTGATGGTATATGCATGATCCCTAAATATATCGGAAAGGTGAACACTGTACGAAAGGTAAATTTGGTTTTGATGAGTTCCCAAATAATAGGGCGCGATGTTTGCTTCCAACAAGTGTGTCAGCAATTCTTGAATATACTGTTTTGGGAGATTGTTCATGGGGGAAGTAGCCACCAAGTAATCTCTTTTAAAAACAAAAACCCTGATTAGGGCACTTCCTTGATGGAATTCCCAAAGATTTCTGCCTGCACGTCCCATAACCGGGCTAATGCCCAAATCTGTTAAGGTGCCTTCTACAAATTGGGCGAAATGGCTTTTTTCAAACTCTTCCCAAATTGAAGCATCCATATTGTTTCCGCAATTGCCATAAAACCCTGATTCTTGATCGGTATAGTTATCACAGGAATTACATTTTACCTTATAGGAGGTTTTGTACTTTTTGGTGAGGTTGTATTATAATACGATGGCTACTATCGGCTATTTTTGAAAAAACCGATAATTGGATACATCATTTGGACGGGTAAAACAAAGTAAAACAATTGACTATATATTATTGACTTACAGCGGACTCGAGTAAGCGAATCTGTTTTTTATAGGCGTTGAAGCTTGCTTCAATTCCAATGGGGAGTGTTGAGTTCTGCGGTATGTGACCAAAACTCATACCATACACGGCGGGTATGTTCAAAGGTGAAATTCTGTCCATGATCACTTCCCTCAACGTAAAGTTCTCGGTGGTTCGTTTACGGTCGCACCCTTTGCACACACCAAAGATAATTCCTTTGGCCTTTGGAAAACTATCTACTTCGGAAAGTTGAGTCAGCATGCGGTCCATGCGATAGGGAGCTTCTTCCACATCTTCCAGAAAAACAAGTTTATCCGTAAAATCAAGCTCGTAAGGGGTGCCTATCATTGCGGTCACCAAGGTCAAACTGCCTCCAATGAGCTCTCCTTGTGCAACGCCGGGGGTAATAGTGTACCTGTAGTATTCGCTATTGCGGTATTGTTTTGGGTCCTTTAAAATGGCATTTTTAATGGGTAGGGTATCTTGTGGCTCCATAAGCACCTTTCTAAAATAGGCCTGGCTATATTCATCGTCGATGGTACTGCCCACCGGACCATGAAAACAAACAAGACCTGTTTTTTTGTATATGCTGTTGATCAATGCGGTAATATCACTAAAACCGATCAGGGCCTTTGGGTTGTTTTCAATGAGTTCATAATCCAGCAGGTCCAGAATACGGGTACACCCATAACCGCCCCGTGCACAGAGTATGGCATCGATATTGGGATTGGCGAACATTTCATTCACATCGGTTGCACGTTCCGCATCCGTATTGCTGAAATAGCCATAGTTGCCTTTGATGCGATTGGTATGATAGGTCTTGAAACCCATTTTTCCCAATACTTCCATGGCCAAATAGAGCTTTTCCGGCTTTATGGCAAATCCGGGAGCAACCAAACCAATGGTATCGCCCGGTTTTAACTTTTTGGGCTTTATTTTAGGTTTTGGGGAGGAACCGGGTTTGTTTCCCCAACTTGTTTGATGTAAAAGGGTTGCGGCCCCAAGAGCCGTTGCCGATTTTAAAAAACTTCTTCTTTTGGACATTTAAATCTGGATTAAGCAACACAAGGATAAAAATGCACAAAATTTGGAAGAAAAGCATAAACTATTCGCTGTTTCTTTCGTCTCGCCTTAATTGTCGTTGGATTTTTCTGATGGCCGATTCAATGGACTTTTCGGGTTCGATAATGTTGTACTCGCCCCAAAAGTCAGGGTCGGAAAACCCTGAAGCCTCATCGCTCAGAATGATTGATTTTCGGATGCGTTGACGATACTTTGGTCTTTCGTCCTTGCTGACGGTTTCCCAATCCGTAATGGCCATTTCAGCGGTCATGCTGTATTGTGAGTTGAACCATTTATCGGCCCAATCCACTTTAAATTCCATAAAAACACTACTGTAGCCGTAATGCCATTTACCGTTTTTTTCCCGATAATCCACCCGGTAGGATACTTCGGTGGGCCAGACATCCACTTTGGCAGGTTTTCTACGTACAAAAAGCTGTGCGGCCTTTTCCCTATCCGTAATGTTCAATGAAAAAATGGCACCGGTAAGAATTTTGTTCTCAACATCAATATAGAGTTCGCCTTGGTACAATGGCTCCAAAATACCTTCATGTTGATTGAACTTGATCACATAAATTAATCTGTCATTGGTCCTTGTGGAACGGTCGAAGGTAAATCTGTAATTGGAAAGCGATTCCTCTGAGAATATGTACTCCGGATACTTCATCATATCCACATATAGGGTATTGTACGGCCCTCCTTGTAGTTTTAACGCTACGGTATCCAACTTACTGTAGTCGGTGCTTTTTCTGGCCTTGTAGAGCTCAACGGCGTCTTCCCTGACAATGTTGTAGGGCGTTTTGTATACGTTCACCACTGCTTCGGCCAGGGAGACGTTTCTTCTACGCCTTTTTATGGTTTCCCTGTAAAATGCAGTCATGAGGGTGGGATCCTGAAAATAATTTTCGTCCCTGTTCTTTAATGTCTCCTTTACCAGTGCCAGTGCATCCTTGGGCGCATTAATGTTTATTTCCGAAAGTTGCGTCACCGAAACTTCCAAGGCTATTACGTTGTTCTCACGTGCCAAACTGGAAATGGGCACCGTTTTGGTTTTATAGCCCAAGAAAGAGACCACCAAATTTTTACTGATATGCTCTTTGGGTACCTTTAAAAGAAAATTGCCTTCCGTGTTGGTTATGGTGCTGATGTTTGTTCCTTCTACGGTAAGGGTGGCAAAGACCAAGGATTTATTGCTTGATGCTTCCTTTACCTCTCCACTATACTCATCGTAGTCGGAAACCGTATCATTTTGCTGAAATGCAAAGGTCTCTTTTGGGACCAACATGGCCAGAACGCAAATAATACACAGAAATGGTATCCTAGATTGTATGGTTGAAATAAATGATGGGGCTCTCGATAACATATCAGCAATTTTTCCTTGTTACTTTTACTAAATGTACAAAAAAAAGGAAGTATGTATCAATGCTTCTTACGTAAAAAAAGCAAAGCAATTCATTCAAAATCAACTAAAAAACTTAGTCCACCATAAAAAGGGCATTGGCGAAGAACAGTTTTCCGTTTTCCCAAAAACCTCGGAACAATGGATTGTCCACCATATAGATTATCTGGCCGCGGCCGTGATTTTCGACTCCATAAACAAGGGACTCGGAAATTCTCTCCTGGGCATCGACTCCGGCGAAACCGGAAAAAGGCTTGGTGTTTTGCTCTAGGTACACGGCATTTCCATTGTTCAAATATTCATAGGCACTGCTGCCCAGTTTTAAGGAGAAATAATCGGAACCGTAACCGTAGGCCAATGGGTTGGTATTGTCCACTTTGGTTTTGAAAATGGCCCCTGTTATGGCCCCTTTGATGCGTTCCCGCTCCCAATCCTTATAAGGTTGAGGTGAATTTTCCTCGCCCTCTTTTTCCGCTAATTTCTTTTTTTTGATGGCAAATCCCTTTTCGCCGTCCAGGGCATCTATGGAGCCGCCCATGGCAATGATTTTTCCTCCGCTTCTTACCCAATTTTTAAGTTCTGTAAGCTCGTCCTCATTAAAATAGTTGCCGTAGCGTCC
This sequence comes from uncultured Allomuricauda sp., assembly GCA_963677115.1. Taxonomy (GTDB): domain Bacteria; phylum Bacteroidota; class Bacteroidia; order Flavobacteriales; family Flavobacteriaceae; genus Flagellimonas. The sequence continues at coordinate 238,731 of OY781874.1, read as the reverse complement.
ATCTGGCAGTACAAGAACGTCGTATTCGTTCAGGTCCACTCGGTCGGAATATTCGTCGTCTATCACGGTAAGGGGGTAGTGTAATTGTTGCTCAAAAAAGTGCCAAACTTCACCAAATCGAAGGGTAGAGGTCGGCCCGCCGGACAATACCGCAACTTTAGGTTTGGTGATCATTTGAATGGACGATGAACCAAAATCTTTGCCTGAATCCACAAATCCGGTTGCAGTCGACGTAATATCCTTATCGAATTTGGTGGCAATGTTTTGTAGCGTGCGGATAAAGTCCCCCTTGTTTTCGTTATCCCCTTTGGTAATGATCAATGAGCCCCTTTCAAAAGACTTTCCCTCGATGGTAAAGGGGTGGTCCGCTTTACGGACCCTGATTCCCTCGTTGAGCAGCGCTGCCAGAAACCGGGCATCTTCCATGCTGTTCCAATCGGTGAGATAAGCATAGCTTCCACTTTCAATATCGGGGGAAGATATGTTTTCCCGTTCATTTTGGGAAGCGACGGAGGAACTTGTGGCAATCGCGTCCAAGCCGTAAGCGTAGGGCAGTGACCATGCGGTAATGTCATACGTCAACGAATCGGAAAGTTTTGCATTGGGCTCAAAAAGTACTTTCACCAATGTTCCTTTAGGTTGGTCGGTGGATACCACCATGCCATCTTTATTGATGGAAAGATTTCCATGGCTTCCGGAACTATAACTATGGCCTTTGTACGAACCACTTGATAGGTCTCCGTAGACAATATTGTGCTTTTCCAAAAGAGACTTGAGGGCATCCAATTTGTCCTTATCTCCTTTTAGCACATAACTTTTGTATGTAAAGTCTTTGTTTTGATGGAACTTCCTGAATTCCTCGTTTAATTTTCCTGCATTCTGGGAAGATACCTCCACGGTGGATAGTCCAGTGGTAAAATGATGGTCTATTCTATCGGTCAGCGTTAATGTATCGCCGATAGCGGTTTTAATTCCAAGGCCGGCTTGTCCACTGCCCCCTTGCTCATAGGTCATGCCAATGGCACCGTTATAAATAGGGTAGGTGTCGCCATAACTTGGGTACAATAGGTCAAATACTTCTTTGGTAAAATAGAACCAACCGTTGGCATCAAAATATTTGGCATGATTTCTACCCAAAGTCACCTGAAAATCACGTTGGAAATCCGTAATCACTTCGTGGTACGGTTCCGCAGCTGGGGCAAAATAGTACGGACTGTTTACCCCTTGTTCATGGAAATCCACATGTACGTGGGGCAACCATAGGTTGAACATTTTTAAGCGCTGTTGGCTTTCTATCTGTGTCAACCAGGCCCAATCACGGTTCAAATCGAACATATAGTGGTTGCTTCTACCGCTCAACCAACCTTCGTGGTGTTCCTTGCTGTTGGGGTCTACTTGATTCGGCGTATTTTTAAATTGATTGTACCAATTTACATAACGATCACGACCATCGGGGTTCACACATGGATCCATGATCACCAAGGTGTTTTCCAAGTAATTGCTTTTTTGGGTCAAAAGTTCATAAATGGTCTTCATGGAGGCCTCGGTGCTCACACTTTCGTTCCCGTGAACATTATAGCTTAACCAAACGATAACTTTGGAAGCATCTCCGGTTCCTTCTATGTCCTTTAAATGATTTTGCCTTATGGTCTCCAGATTGGCCAAATTTTCTGCTGAGGATACATAGGCCAAGATCAAGGGCCTACGTTCGTTGGTCTCTCCATACACAGTAAGTTTTACCCTATCTGCAGCGGCTTTTGCCAAATATTCGTAATAATCCACGACTTCGTGATGCCGGGTAAATTGGGTTCCGAGTTCGTACCCCAAAAAATCGGAAGGGGATTTTAACTGTTGTGCCGATAAGGAGATGGATGCAAATAGAATGAGGGAAAATAAAAATCTGGTCATGCTTGGTTTAATTGGTTCAACCAAATCTACTAATAAATTGAACCAGAAACCTAATTTTATAGGGCGGGGACCGCTAAAATTGCATAAAATTCAATTAACGTATTTTTGGGATGAGAAAAAAAGAAGAGACTTATCTTTGAACACCTCATTACAGTTTTAATGGAAGTAGAATGTATACGCTTTAAGGAGACCGGTTATTTTTCCCAATTAATTTGTGACTATTTGGATCAGAAAAAAGAGTTGTCGTCCTTTTACAACAGATTCCCCTTGCTCGAGAATTTTGATGGACAGATCAAAGAAAAAGCCTCCAACTATCCAAAGGAGAACAGGTCTGTTTTGGTAAGCTCTTTGAAAGGACAATATAAAAACATCGAAACTTCCAAAACGACCCAAAATAATATTGATTCGCTCCGTGACGAGAATACCTTTACCGTGGTGACGGGGCACCAATTGAATCTTTTTACCGGGCCATTATATTTTCTTTACAAAATTGTTTCCACCATCAATTTGGCCAAAAAATTAAATAGAGAGTATCCCAAAAATCACTTTGTGCCGGTGTATTGGATGGCCACGGAGGACCATGATTTTGATGAGATCAATTATTTCAATCTCCATGGAAAAAAGGTGCTTTGGAACAAAAACGCAGCTGGAGCGGTAGGAAGATTGTCGACCGATGGATTGGAGGACGTTTTTGAAATATTTGCTGCGGAACTTGGAAATTTAGGGTTGACCGATAGTCTAAAGGAACTTTTTAAGAAGGCATATTTAGAGCATGAAACGCTCACAGAGGCGACTAGATATCTTGCCAACTCCCTTTTTGGGGAGCAGGGACTCGTAATCGTTGATGGTGACGACAAGGATTTGAAGCAATTATTGGTACCCTTTGCCAAAAAGGATATTCTTGAACACAGTCCATTCCATAAAATTTCGGAAACCATTGATGCTTTGGGAAAGGTATCTTCCGACTATGGCATACAGGTAAACCCGAGGGAAATCAATTATTTCTATCTAAAGGACGGTTTGCGGGAAAGAATAGTTGAAAAAAATGGAAAATATGGCGTTGTTGGAACCCAAATCCAATTTTCCAGGGAAGAACTCATGCAGGAGTTGGATACTTATCCGGAACGCTTCTCGCCCAACGTGGTAGCACGACCATTGTACCAAGAAGTGATTTTGCCGAATCTCTGCTACATTGGCGGGGGAGGGGAGTTGGCCTATTGGTTGGAACTTAAATCCTATTTTGATGAGGTGGGGATAACATTCCCCATGCTAATGCTGCGTAACTCAGCTTTGCTGATTTCGGAGAAGCAGTCGGAAAAAGTGGAAAAGATGGAATTGAAGGTTGCTCATTTGTTCAAGAAGCAGCATACGCTCATCAATAAAAAGATACGGGACATTTCCAATATAGATATAGATTTTTCACCTCAGAAAAAGTTGTTGGAAGAACAATTCCAATACATGTACGACCTGGCCGAGAAGACCGATAAAAGTTTTTTAGGGGCAGTAAAAGCACAGGAAGTAAAGCAGAAAAAAGGGTTGGACGCTCTTGAAAAACGTTTGCTCAAAGCCCAAAAACGCAAGTTGAAAGATCATGTGGTGCGATTGACAGACCTGCAAAATGAACTGTTTCCCAACCAGTCCTTGCAAGAAAGGCAACTCAATTTCTCGGAAATCTATTTGGAATTGGGGGAGGATTTAATTCCATTGTTGTTGGATAAGCTGGACCCATTTTCCAAGGATTTTACTATTCTGAGGTACGCTTAGGCCGCAGTTTGTTTGACTTCAACAAAAATTTTCGAAAAAAAATAAAACCAAGGTAGGGTATTTACATTTTGGATTGTTCCATAGGTGTAAATAGCTATGAAAATTTAAATTTTGAGTTGGTTAACTCATATGTTTAGGTTGGTTTTGATTTTATTGAAAAGCTCCGGAGTGGTTCCCGGAGTTTTTTGTTTTTATAGGGAAAGCATTTAAAACAAATCCTTGAAATGCGACTTTACTTCAAACAAAGTTGCCTTTTTCATGGAGTCGAACCGGATATCTGCGTGGCCTACCCGCTCTTCCGGGCCGATTCCCACACTATGGAACTTTCCTGCTTTTGCCGCATCGATACCTTTTTCCGCATCTTCAAAAACGATACAGTTATCGGGTCGCAGCCCTAATTTTCCCGACGCGTATAGAAAAATATCAGGTGCAGGCTTACTTTTGGAAACACTGTTGCCATCACCGATCACATCAAAAAAATGGATGGCATTGAGTTGATTAAGGACCTTGTTGGCATTTTTACTTGCACTTCCCAGCGCAACGCTGAACCCTTCTGAGCGTAAATGAGTCAAGAGCTCTCTGGCGCCAGGGAGATAATCATCAGGTGTCATGTCATCCAGGCTCTCTACATAAATGTCATTTTTTTTCGTGGCCAGTTCAACTACGGTAGCTTCATCCAGGGAAACCCCATTATGGTCCATAATCACTTTTATGGAATCCATCCTTGAAATACCTCTCAATTTTTCATTGAGTTCACGGTCAAACTTCCAGTTCATTTCGTCTGACAATTTTTTCCATGCATCATAGTGCAGTTCGGCAGTGTCCGTTATTACACCGTCCAAATCAAAAATGAATCCCTTAATCATGATCGGTTCAATTTAAAACGCAAAGAAATAATGAAATCCTTTAAGAAAAAAACTATATAAGAGTGAGTTCTTTTTCAAAAGAAGATGAGGCATGCCCCAAAATAATTGATTGTTGATAACCCATTGGAATTACTTCATGTAAAAACTTGTCATAAATATCCTTTAAAAGATACTTTTGCAACTAAAGCAAATTGCTATTTTTGCCCATGCATAACAACGTACTCATCCTAGACTTTGGTTCCCAGTACACACAATTGATCGCTAGACGCGTTAGGGAACTCAACATTTATTCAGAAATTAAGCCGTACAACAAGCTGCCCGAAAACCTGTCTGATTACAAGGCTGTAATTCTTTCAGGTTCACCATCATCGGTGCGTGCCGAAAAGGCTCCCCATCCGGATTTATCCGAAATAAAAGGGAAGAAACCTTTGTTGGGCATATGCTACGGCGCACAATATCTGGCCCATTTCCATGGTGGCAATGTAGCGCCTTCTGCAACTCGGGAATATGGACGAGCCAATCTTTCCTATGTAAAGGAGGGCGAGGATTTCCTAAACGGTATTGGGGAAGGAAGCCAGGTATGGATGAGCCATAGCGATACCATTAAGGAACTTCCCGAAGGAGCTGTCCGCTTGGCAAGCACGCACGATGTTGAAAATGCAGCGTATAAGATCGATGGAGAGACTACCTACGGCATTCAGTTCCATCCAGAAGTTTACCACACCACGGACGGAAAACAACTGTTGGAAAACTTTTTGGTGAACATTGCCGGTTTGGAGCAAGATTGGACCCCAGATGCCTTTGTGGAAACCACTGTTGAGGAATTGCGTAAAGAGATAGGTGACGAAAAAGTGATTTTAGGATTGTCCGGAGGTGTGGATTCCAGTGTTGCCGCTATGTTGCTTCACAAAGCAATCGGTGATCATTTGCACTGTATTTTCGTTAATAACGGTCTTTTGCGCAAAAATGAGTTCGAAAGTGTTTTGGACCAATACAAGCACATGGGGCTGAACGTTAAAGGAGTGGATGCTTCGGCACGCTTTTTGGATGCCTTAAAAGGAGAATCCGACCCTGAAGGAAAAAGAAAGATCATAGGAAGGGTCTTCATCGAGGTTTTTGATGATGAGTCCCATAAAGTGGAAAACGCAAAATGGTTGGCCCAAGGCACCATTTATCCAGATAGGATTGAATCCGTTTCTGCAAGCGGAGGGCCATCAGCAGTAATCAAAAGCCATCATAACGTTGGAGGTTTGCCCGATTACATGAAGTTGAAAGTCGTTGAACCTTTGAAAATGCTGTTCAAGGATGAAGTAAGACGAGTAGGTGCAAGTATGGATATGTCCCCGGAGATTTTGGGAAGACATCCGTTCCCTGGCCCTGGTCTCGGAATTCGTATCTTGGGAGATATAACCGCGGAAAAGGTGGCGATTTTACAGGAAGTAGATGCCATTTTTATTGATGGATTGAAAAAATGGGGACTTTATGACAAGGTTTGGCAGGCCGGAGCCATGCTTTTGCCCGTAGATAGTGTGGGAGTTATGGGAGATGAACGTACGTATGAAAAGTGTGTGGCGCTCAGAGCGGTTGAAAGTACGGATGGCATGACCGCGGATTGGGTGAACTTGCCCTACGAGTTCCTGCAAAAAACCTCGAACGATATAATAAACAAGGTTAAAGGCGTTAACAGAGTGGTGTATGACATTAGTTCAAAACCACCGGCAACTATAGAATGGGAATGAAAAAATATATGTTACAACTGGTTTTTACCATGGTGCTTTTTTTTGCCATGGTGCCGGTTTTTGCGCAAAACTATGCAACGCATGCTGTAAAAGAAGGGGAAACCCTAAAGAGTATTTCACAGAAATATAGGGTTACGCCCTACAGTATACTACAGGCCAACAAGGAAATTAAAAGTGCTTCGGATGTCAAGGAAAACACCATCCTGATTATTCCTTTGAATGTCGAACCTTTTGAGGAAAAAAAGGAAGTAAAGAAGAAGGAATATGAGAGGGAGGAAATTCAACCTATCCGATTTACCCGCCATAGGGTCCGGAGAAAAGAAACGCTCTTCGGCCTAACCCAGAAATACAACATCACCGAGGAGCAACTCAAAAGGTATAATACACGATTGTATTCAGAGGTGTTGGACAAGGGTATGGTGCTTCAAATCCCGGTATTTCCTGAGATGGACCCCGATGAAGAGAAGGAACTGGATTATGAGACCTATACCGTGCAACCCAAGGAAACACGCTGGAGCGTAGCGCACAAATATGGTATTGGTGTGGACAGTCTTTTGATATTGAATCCTGAACTGGATAAAAGCAATAATTATTTGGCAGCAGGTCAAGAATTGAAACTGCCAAGACCGAAAGGCGACAGTTTGAAAGAACAAAAGACCGAGCTGTTCACTTCGTATACGGTACCCCCTAAAATGACGCTTTACAGTTTGGGAAGGGAATACGGTATTCCAACCGACTCCATAGTTAGGCTCAACCCAGAGATCATGAAGCAGGGCGGTCTAAAGGAAGGTATGGTGGTAAGGCTTCCTAAGAAGAGAGACCGTGAAGGAGAGGTAAATACCGATAACTTTATTTTTTACGAAGTAAAGCCCAAACAAAATATCTTTAGGATCACACAAAACCTTAAGGTTACAAGGGAAGAACTATTCCGATTGAACCCAGCGCTCGAAAATGGGCTGAAAGCCGGAATGGTGCTAAAATTACCCAAAGAAAAGGCAGAAGAACTTGAGGTGAAAAATGCCTTGGTTCTGGATAAAATCAATTTGGTGGACAGCATCGATGTGAAGAACAGGCCCAAGTTGGTTTTTATGCTTCCTTTTAGGTTGGACAAGGTAAATACGAAGGATACCCAAAAAGCAGAGGAACTCATCAAAAACCGTAGGGACTTGGCCCTGAGCCTTGGATTTTATACAGGCGCCATGGTCGCTTTGGATTCCATTAAAAAATTAGGGGTCTCCGTAGATGTAAAGACCTACGATACCCAACTGGACCAGGCCAAGGTGAAGGAAATTCTTTTCAGGGAAAACCTAAATGGGGTCGATGCCATTATAGGACCATTGGCCGCGGGACCCTTGGATGAGGTTGCCGTACAGGCAGCCGCAAAGCAAATCCCGGTGATCGCACCCATTTCCTCGGACAGTAAATTGAGCCACAACAATGTGTTCTTTTCCGTGCCAAGAGATGCAGTGCTCCGAGAAAAGATACTCTCCTATATGGAGAAAATTTATAAGGATCAGAATGTGATCATTATTGCCGATTCTACCCATCAGGTAGCGCACGACTCCATTTTGAGCAAATTTCCCGCGGCACAGATTGCCCAGGTTATCGATAATAAATCATTGCATTTGGATCGTTTCCTCATCAAACTTTCCAACGAAAGGGAAAACTGGGTTTTCTTGGAAACCGACCAGCCCAATATGGTGGCCAGTGTCACCTCTATCTTGAATTCCGCAAACACCCAAATTGCAGAAACCGATAACGGAAAGCAGATCAGGGTTCGTATGTTCACTACCGGTTATAATGTAGCGTTCGAGGATGATGCAGTGTCAAAAGCGCATTTGTCCAACCTTAGGTTTACCTATCCATCCTTCTATAAAGAAAGTGGTAATGATACTTTCGTAAGAGCGTATACCAAAAAATACGATGGTCTTTTGCCCGATAGATACGCTGTGAGAGGGTTTGATGTAACCATGGATGTGCTATTGAAGCTTGCATATAAGAAGAATCTTTTTGAGACCTCCAAATATATAGGGCTAACAGAATATTCAGGTAATGGTTTTGATTATTTGAATGATTGGACCTCGGGTTATTTTAATAGGGCATGTTATATCATGGAATACCATAACTTAACAATTAAGGAGATAGATCCAAAAAATGACGTCAAAAGTAACTTATAACGGAAATCTTCGAACGACATGTGTTCATCTTCGTTCCGGCAGCGAATATATTACCGATGCTCCTGTGGACAATAATGGTAAGGGCGAGGCATTTTCGCCCACCGATACGATTGCTACAGGTTTAGCCAATTGTATGATGACCATGATGGGCATTAAAGCCCGTGATATGGGGGTGGATATCGAGGGGTCCACCGCTGAGGTGAACAAGCACATGGCGGCCGACCCAAGAAGAATTTCCAAGATTGAAGTGAGGTTCGAAATGCACGCGGCTTTGTCCGAAAAGCATAGAAAAATCTTGATGCATACCGCAAACACATGCCCGGTGCATTATAGCCTGCATCCCGATATTGAAAAGGTAATCGAATTCAATTGGACAAAATAATTACCATAGGATGTATTCTATTACTTGGTTTTTTTGGATTGGCGCAAGAAATCGAGCAGGGAATTCCATGGAATGAAAACAAACGTATTAATTGGTCGGATTTTAAGGGAAAAGTGCCTCCTGCCGAAGAATCTGCGGCAACCACGGCAAGCGGTATCAGTTACTCGTACTCTGCCAATCTTTTGCATCATGAGGTGAAGCTGGATTTTGAGGTGAACGCCTATTTTTATCCGAACGAATCTTGGTGCAAGCCCGAACTGTGCAACGAAAACACCTTGGCGCACGAGCGTCTTCACTTTGACATTACGGAACTTTTTGCCCGTAAGATGCGGGAAAAGCTACACAGAACATCCTTTTCCGATGATGTAAAAGCAGAGGTACGGAAGATTTATAAAGATATTCTCAAAGAACTTCAAGAGTACCAAGAGCGTTACGATTGGCAAACCAATTTTTCCCGAAACCGTGAAAAACAGTTGGAATGGAACAAAAAGATTGCTGACGCCCTAAAAGAATCGGAATAGTTTCTACACCAATAGCTTGGTTTTTTATTTTGTACGATAAATAGGGCTAGCTATCCGCAAACAAATGATGAACTTTGATTCCAGTGAACCTTAAATCATCAAAGGTTTGATCCCTTTAGAACAGAAACTTGAGTTATCAGGATTGATTTCGGATACTTATGGTACCCCTGAGGCTTTGGCGGAGCACTTGGATTTAGTTGTGGAAATGTTGTTCTGTGTGGAAAAGGATACATTTTCCAGGGAAGAGTTACAGCAAGTCGCCACGGCAATCAGGGGGGGGGGCGGTCAGGGTTCTGAGGTCAGCGTGATTTTATACCGCAGCAAACCTTCAATAGCTATTTTTCAGCCTTCCTCTGCTGCGATCTACACAGCCAAATCTTCACTTTTCAATTTTAAATCTTGCTTTTTCATTCGCATCAATAAAGCAAAACCAAAAGTAAGTACCCCAACACGCCCCAAAAACATCAATAGGATGATAAGCGATTTCCCCACCTCCGATAGGTCGGCGGTTATTCCTGTGCTTAATCCTACGGTTCCAAGGGCAGAGGCCACCTCAAAAAGGATTTTGTCAAAACTTGATTGTTCGGTAAAGGAAAGCAAAAAGCTGAAAAGAAAAATCATCGATGTATAGAGTATAAAGGTGGACGTCGCCACAAAAAGCCGTTCCAAAGGAATGGTCCTTTTCAAAAAAGTTATTTTTTTCTGTCCAAGCAACCGACTTTTTAAAATGGCGACCATAGCGGTCAATGTGGTTATCTTCATCCCGCCGGCAGTACCGGACGGCGATGCCCCTATGTACATCAAAAAAATGGTCAAAAGGAGGAGTGGCAATGATAGCGAACCGATCGGCACCGTGTTGAACCCAACGGTGGTCATGGAGGTCATCGACTGGAAAAAGGCTTCCATCAACCGGTGTTCGGATGCTTTTACAAGGGGTTCTGTGAAATAAAATAACAACGTGCCGATCCCAAGTAGAATTATGAATCCATAGATTATGATTTTAGAAGTAAAGGTAATCGCCCTTGACTTTCCCATGATCCTGTACCAAACATCGGTTATCACTATAAAACCAAGGGATCCCGCAATTGCCAAGACAGAAATGGTCCAATGGATGAGGGTGTTTTCAGAAAAGCTCTCAAAGCTATCATTGAATAAGCTAAAACCGGCCGTACAAAAGGAAGAAACGCTATGGAATAAAGCAAACCACATACCTTTTAGGCCCGTAATTCCCTCCTGATGAAAAGCTATGTAAAAGGAAATGGTGCCCAAAAACTCCATGACCAATGTAAAATAAACAACACTTTTTATAAAATCCTTGATTTGAATGGTGGCGGGCATGGTAAATTCCGTACCAATAATTTTTTGGTGCCATCTGGTGATGCGTTTGGTCGTGAAGAGCAGGTAATACGTGGTCAGGGTCATATATCCGATCCCGCCCAACTGAATAAGTATCATAATGATGAACTGCCCAAAAAAATTGTAAGCATCAAATATGCTTACCGTTACAAGTCCTGTGGTTGAAATGGCCGAAGTTGAAATAAATAGGTTGTCCAGAAAGGCGACATCGGTTCTGTGAAAAAGTGGGATGGACAATAATAGGAAACCTACAAGGGTATACAAAAAAAAGCCCCAGACTAAATTTAGTTGGGGGGACTTACTTATTTGTAACCTTTTGTATTTGGATTTGAGGATGTGGAACATTCGCTTTCTGAATTACAAAGTATAAGTAAAAGTATAAACGAATTTTGGAAACTGACTTAGGTTTTTTAAAAAAATAATGGATGAAAACAGGCCATCCATTTTAGCAAGAATATGTGGTTTCAAAGTTGCATATAGCGGAGGTGTCAGCCTTTTAGCAGTCTTCTTTTTTTGGGAAACGACTAACCTTCGGTATGCTGTGCAATTTTCTCCAATATACCGTCAAATAAGTTGATGTGTTTTCTTTCACGGTCCAAGGTCTTTAGTTGTGCAAGGAGGAAAGAGAGCTCATCTTGGATGTATTTGTCGTTTTTTCCATAGTTCCAGATGGGGAGGATACATTTCTCGAAAAGATCTTCGAATGTTGATGAAGGTCTATATATCCTTGGGGTTCCTTCATCATCATGAATTGTTTCCGGGAGTTTATGGGTCATCTTAAAGTAAAACAGGTCAGAAAGCGCATGTAATGCAAGTACTGCCGTTCCAGGGTCATTGATGCCGGGGCTCAATGCTTTTATGGCCACTTCGCTCAGTTGTGTAAATCCATAATCGGAATTTCTGTCAATAGGCTGTCCATCATAAAAATCAATGGTGGAAAGCATGTTTGTGATGTTTTCATCCTCCAGACTTTCCTTCCCATAAATTTCCAGGAAAACTGTATCCTTTATGATATAGGTGGTAGGCCTGAAAAGAAAATTGACGTGTACACTGTGCTCTGACGCCAACTGCAATAGTTTTTTCTCATCAAAACTTTGAAAATAGTTTGATACAGGGGACTTTAATTCAACCTTTGGAAGTTTTTCCCAATTCGGTCTTTCCGTTTTGTTTTGTTCAAACTTAACTTTCATGGATTCCATCGCTTTTTTCTGCAATCGGCTGATGATGGTCTCATAACGGACAGTTTTGGTAACATAGTCCAAAAAATAAATGAAGAGGAAAACATTGATGATCGTTAATATAATCAGTAGATATATACTAAGTGAAGGCACGGTAATGCCGCTACTATTATCCCTAATTGTACTGAGAAGCAATAATGCGTAAACAATGGTGCCAATATAAAAACCTAGGATCAACTGTTGAAAACGGTTCTCCGTCATTCTGTTCAATACCCGATTGCTCATTTGGGAAGCGGCCTGGTTCAATACGATCATCACCATGGAAAAACTAAACACGGTCAATGAAATTATTGCAGCTGCCACTGTGGAAACCAATGATCTGGCCGTGCTGGCATCCCTAATTCTTAGCCAACTAAAATCAGTTTTTAAATTTTGGCCCCATTCCGAAAAATCAACGGTCAGCATGATCCAAATCAGCAAAAGAAAAACAAATACGATAATTCCGGGCACCGAGGCAATACTGCCTTTGACCTTGTTGTAATAAATACGTATCCACTTGCTTAGGGGTATTATCATTTCTACAAAAAATTAGGACTGTTGAACCGACGTGCCTGAGGTATTATTTTTGGCTATTTTGATTGGGTTTTGGGTTGGAGCCAATTGATCCCGCCAGCAAAATTTAAATATCGCACCGCATAAAACCATCTTTTAAGGCCGCGATCTTATCCTCCCAGGTAACGATAAATTCTTGGGCCACGTAACCCTTAAATCCAGTTTCGTGGATAGCTTTTATGATGGCAGGGTAAAACAGTTCCTGTGTTTCATCGATTTCGTGCCTGCCGGGAACCCCTGCGGTGTGGTAGTGCCCAAAATAAGGGTGGTAGTTTTGAATACTTCTGATGATGTCGCCTTCTTGGATCTGCATGTGATAGATGTCGAACAGCAGTTTGAAATTATCGCTGCCCAAATGTTTGCAGAGTTCCACGCCCCAGATAGAATTGTCGCACATGTAATCCGGGTGGTTCACCTGGTTGAACAGTTCCATCTGGACGACAACGCCGTGCTTTTCGGCCAATGGCATGATCTGCGATAGTCCGTCAACACAATTTTGCAGTCCCACATAGTCGTTCATGCCATTTCGGTTACCGCTAAAACAGATAAGGTTCGTGTAGCCCGCTTCGGCAACCTTCGGGATTATTTCCGTATAGTTTTTTATAAGCTGCTCGTGGTATTTGGGATTGTTCCAACCTTCGGTCAAACTAATTTCGGCCCCATTGCACATGGAACAATGTATGTCGTACTTCTTCAATATGTGCCATCTATCCGGTCCTACCAAATCAATGGCCTTAACGCCGAGCTCGTTGAGGGTCTTTAAAAAATCTTCCAAGGGAATATCGTTAAAGCACCATTCACAAACGCTGTGGTTGATGTTGCCCTTGAGTTTGAATTCCTTGGTCTGCCTTAGACCAGAAGTCATGGCAGAGGCTGAAGCCAGACCTGCAGACCCAACTGCGGCAGTGGCTATAAAATTTCTACGTTTCATTTTACGGATTTGTTCTGGGAAAGATAGTATTTTAGACCTAGATATGGAAATACGCCCCGATTCAAAACAATTGTTGGAAATGGCACATTACAGGATGCCGTTCGGTAAGTTTAAGGGGCGCTATCTTGTGGATTTGCCCTTGCCATATTTGGTATGGTTTCGCCAAAAGGGCTTTCCTGCCGGAAAACTGGGCAATTACCTAAATACCATGTTGACCATTAAGGATAACAACCTGGAACCCATCATTAGAAAGTTGCAAAAAGATTTTCCTCGCGAATCTACCTGATTTTTGCCCAGCAATTAGTAATTTTACGCCCCGTAATAGAAAGATCAATATGTCAGATACCAAGTACATTTTCGTTACGGGAGGCGTTACCTCTTCATTGGGTAAAGGGATTATCGCCGCATCCTTGGCTAAATTACTGCAGGCCAGAGGGTACCGAACCACCATCCAGAAATTGGATCCATACATTAATGTTGACCCGGGAACGCTTAATCCGTATGAGCATGGCGAATGTTATGTGACCGATGATGGTGCCGAAACCGACTTGGATCTTGGCCACTACGAACGTTTTTTAAATGTACGTACCTCACAGGCCAACAATGTTACCACTGGAAGGATTTATCAAAGTGTTATAGAAAAGGAACGTCGTGGTGAGTTTTTGGGCAAGACCGTTCAAGTTGTGCCACATATTACCAACGAGATCAAGGAACGCATCCAAATTCTGGGAAAAAGTGGTGATTATGATATCATTATAACCGAAATAGGGGGGACCGTTGGTGATATTGAATCGCTTCCTTATATAGAATCGGTTCGCCAGTTGTTATGGGAGTTGGGAGAGCACAATGGAATTGTAATCCATTTGACCTTGGTCCCATTTTTATCTGCTGCCGGTGAGTTAAAGACAAAACCCACCCAGCATTCGGTAAAAACCTTGATGGAGAGTGGAATAAAGGCCGATATTTTGGTATGTCGTACCGAACACCATATCTCGGAGGACATCAAAGAAAAGTTGGCCCTATTCTGTAATGTACGAAAGGAAGCTGTCATACAGTCCATTGATGCATCCACGATTTATGATGTACCCTTGTTGATGCAAGAAGAGGGGCTGGACACGGTAACCTTGGAAAAGTTGGCACTGCCGAACAATACCGAACCAAATCTGGACCAATGGAAAGAATTTTTACAACGACATAAAAATCCTAGGGATAAGGTAGTGATCGGATTGATAGGCAAATATGTTGAACTTCCCGATTCCTATAAGTCCATACAAGAGGCATTTATCCATGCCGGAGCGGCAAACGAAGTGGAAGTAGAGGTAAAATCCATCCACTCCGAACACCTGTCCGCAAAAAATATAGAAAAAAAATTACAGGGGTTGGACGGTATCCTGGTTGCTCCCGGTTTTGGTGAAAGAGGGATTGAAGGCAAGGTAAATGCCGTTACCTACGCTCGTGAGAACAACATTCCTTTCTTGGGAATCTGCTTGGGCATGCAAATGGCCGTAATAGAATTTGCGAGAACCGTTCTTGGCCTGAGTCAGGCCAACTCCACCGAAATGAACAGTGAAACGCCGGACCCGGTAATCAGCTTAATGAAAGAACAAAAAAACATTACCGAAAAAGGGGGTACCATGCGTTTGGGAAGTTGGGACTGTCATCTTAAAGAGGGGAGTTTGGTCCACAGCGTTTACGCCACTTCGGATATAAAGGAACGACACAGGCATAGATACGAGTTCAACAACACATATAAAGATCAATTGGAAGAGGCGGGTCTGGTTGCATCTGGCCTAAATCCAAAAACAGGTCTTGTGGAAGTCGTGGAGATTCCATCACACCCTTGGTTTGTCGGGGTGCAATATCACCCAGAGTACAAGAGCACTGTGGCAAGTCCTCATCCGTTGTTTGTGGGCTTTGTAAAAGCGGTCTTAAAGTACAAGCAGAAACAAAACAATGCCAGTTTGGCATAAAACAGGCTTTTGGACATATATTTGCCAACTGAAATACAATAAATATTTCTACTAAATAATATTCATGGAAGAAAAGAAACTGGATATTAAATCCATTATTGGATTTGTACTGATTTTTGGGATACTCATCTTTATGTTTTTCCAAAATCAGCCAACACCAGAAGAGCTCGAGGCTCAAAAAGCAGAGCAAGCACGTGTAGAGGCAGAGGCGGCCAAGGCGGGGCAAGAGACCAAAACAGCTCCGGTAAAAGAGACCAAGACCGTTGACCTAAACGATTCCACTGCAGTGGCCAATTACAAAAGTACAGTTGGAGCCTTTGGTTTTACCCAGACTTCGGAAGGTAGCACTGTTTTGGAGAACGAGGTGCTATTTTTGGAAATTTCCAATAAAGGAGGACAGATCTTGGAGGCTAAAATGAAGGAATTCGTAACCCATGATTCGATTCCCGTATACTTGGTGAAAGAGGGAAACGCCAACTTTGCCCTGAACTTTACCACATCGGACAATAGGGTATTGAGCACGGCGGACCTATATTTTGAACCATCGCTTACACAAAGCGGGGATAACCAAGTACTTTCCATGAAGGCCAAAGTGGCCGATAATCAATTTTTGGAGTACCGCTACGAAATGAAGCCAAACGATTATTTGGTGGATTTTACAGTGCGTTCACAAGGCTTGAACGGGGTTTTGAACTCAAGCAAGCCGGTTACCTTGGAATGGGACCTTAAAGGTCTGCGCCACGATAAAAGTGTCCAGTATGAAAATAGATATACCCGTTTAACCTACAATCACGACGAAGGTAGCATCAGCAAACTTTCGGAGAGCAGTGATTTTGATGAGGAGACCGAAGTGGATATAAAATGGTTGTCTTACCGTCAGCACTTTTTTAGCTCAATTTTAGCGACGGACGATCATTTTAAAACCGCAGATTTTACTTCCACCAACTTGGTCGAGGAAGAGAGCAAAGAATTGCTTTTTACAAAAGAATATACTACACGTGCTGCTTTGGAGCTTCAAGGCGGTGAATTGTCCCAAAATATGTATTGGTATTACGGGCCTACCGATGTGAAGGTTCTGGATAATTATACAGATTTGGGATTGGCGGATTCCATTCCATTTGGTTGGGGAATCTTCGGTTGGATTAACCGATATGTCTTCACACCGTTCTATACCTTCTTAAGTTCGTTCTTGCCTTACGGTATAGCTATTGTGATCATGACGATTTTGGTGCGATTGGCATTATCGCCGGTGACCTATAAATCCTATTTGTCACAGGCTAAGATGAAGGTGTTGAAACCAGAGATTTCAGAAATCAGCGAAAAGTACAAGGACAATGCCATGAAGAAACAGCAGGAGACCATGAAGGTCTACAATAAGGCTGGGGTGAGCCCTATGAGCGGTTGTGTGCCCGCTTTATTGCAGTTGCCGATTTTCTACTCCTTGTTCATGTTTTTCCCGACGTCTTTTGCATTGCGTCAGAAGCCGTTTCTGTGGGCTGAGGATTTATCTTCCTATGATACTATTTTTGAACTGCCGTTCACCATACCATTTTACGGTGACCACGTATCGTTGTTCCCTATTTTGGCATCCGTTGCCATCTTCTTTTATATGCAGATGACCACAGGACAGAGCATGCAGATGCAACAGCAACCGGGTATGCCGAACATGAAATTCATTATGTACCTATCGCCTATTATGATGTTGTTCTTCTTTAACAACTACGCGAGTGGGTTGAGTCTGTACTACTTTGTTTCCAACTTGATCACCGTCTTTATTATGTTGGCCATCAAGAATTACATTCTGGATGAGAAAAAGATTCATGCCCAGATACAGGAGAACAAGAAAAAACCTAAAAAAGAGAACAAGTTCCAGCGTAAGATGCGTGAAATGATGGAACAGGCCGAAGAGCAAAAGAAATCTGGAAAACGATAGTCCGTAGAAGTGACCTTTGGTATAAAAAAAAACTCCCTCAAGGTTGCCTTGGGGGAGTTACCATTTACAGGTATAGTTTGGAAAGATTTGGGACTCCAAAGATGCGGCATTACAGACTTCGAAAAAACAAAAAGTTGTCAAACAGCTTCTTTTTGTGGGCAGGCAATCCCTTTTTGATGTGTCATCGATGAACGGTAAATCCCATAGATAAAAAGCCCCTTCAACGTTAGTTGAAGGGGCTTTTTATGCATGCTATCTATGCTAAAAAATCAAACTTAGTTTGTGGTGTCCGGTAGCAATACGGTATCCACTACATGGATAACACCATTGATTGCCTGTACATCTACAGCATCGATACCTATTCCTGTATTTCCTGCGCCATCGGTTACATCAGCAATATTGCCGTCAGTGCCTGGGAGAGTAATAGAGAACGTATCGCCCTCTAAAGTAGCGGGGGTAACTGTTACACCATCAGCAGTTAAATCTCCTGATCGTATATTTTCACCAGCGATAACGTGATGCTGAAGAATTGGCGTCAAGTCTGCTTCTTCTGGTATACTGGCTAAGGCATCAAATGCAGCGTTGGTTGGAGCAAACACAGTGAATGGGTCATCGCCGTCACCATCTTGAGCCGATAACACACTTACAAAATCAGTACTAGGTGTCAACTCGGTCAAAGCCGTTACCAAAGTAGAGAAGTTGGGGTCGGCTGTGGCAAAAGTTACCACAGTAGGCAAATCTATTACGGCATCCACGGTATGGATTACCCCGTTACTGGCTACGATATCGGCCTTTACCACATTGCTGGTACCGTTCAAGGTAACACCGTCATCTGTATTGATGTAGAGACTTAAGTTTTCATCAACATCAAATTCGGCCGCGGTATTTACATAAGAATTGGTTAAACCAGAAGAGAATGCTGCGGCACCAACAACCACATGGTTCGAAAGAATTGCATTCAAATCATTGGAATTAGGATTTGTAAACGCGGTAAAGGCATCGTTACCCGGTGCAAATACGGTGAAGAGTTCTTCTTCATTGGACAATAGATCGGTGAAAGTGGTATTTCCACCATCGGTCAATGCAGCAACCAAAGAAGAAAGGCCAGGGTTAGCTACGGCATGATCCACAATATTGGGAATATCTATTACGGCATCCACAATATGTACAACTCCATTAAGAGCTTTTACGTCCGGAGTGTCAACGGAAGAAACACCATTGAAGCTAACACCATCAGAAGTATCGAAAAACAAGCTTACTTTTTGGTCTCCAGCTCCGGTAGCCAAAGTACTGGTGTATCCAGAACCGAGTTCGGTCAAATCTTCGGCTGTAATCTCACCACTGATAACGTGGTTAAGCAATACGTTGGTCAAAACGTCAACGGGAATATCTTCCAACGCTGCTCCATCGAGGAATGTCTCGAATGCTTCGTCGGTTGGAGCCAATACGGTGTAAGGTCCATCACCTCGCAATACGGTAGGCAAGTCGCCATTTGCAGCGGTAAGGGCGGCAACCAAATTCTGGAGGTTTTCGTTGCCAATGGCTAAGTCAGTTATAGGTACCAAGATGATATCTGCCAACTCGTCCAAAATGGTTTGTGGCAACAATACTTTATCTATTACATGAACCACTCCGTTGGACACTTCATTGTCCGCATCTATTACCTCGGCATCCACATCGGTTGCATCTTGTATGAATACGCCTCCCTCCGTAGAAACTTGCAAAGTTGATCCCTGCAAGGTTGTCAGGCTCATACCATCACTCAAATCGGTTGAAAGTGCAGCATCGCTCACAACGTGATAAGTCAAGATCACAGCTAATAAATCTTGTAATTGTTCGGAACTAAAATCGTCCAGTGAATCAAAACCATCCAATTGGGCAAGTAAATCATCAAATGCTTGATTGGTAGGAGCGAAGACGGTGAATGGCCCTTCTCCGCTAAGAGTGGTTATCAAATCGTTGTTGGCACTTTCATCCGCCTTTTGAAGGGCTGCAACCAAAGTGCTAAGTTCTGGAGTAGCCTGAGCGGCCTCTACAATATTATTTTCCTCTTGTGTTGGAGGCATGGGTCCATTATCGTCGTTGGAGCAAGAGGTAAGTCCAATGCATAAAAGGAATAATGTCAGTCGGCCTAAATGTTTTAAAGTTTTCATGTTGTTTATAGATATTTGTTTAACTATTTAAATTTAACATTAAACAAAACAAAAACAATAATGTTTAACATTTATGTGAAAAACTTTAACAAAAATTAAGGATCTAGTTTTGTGTAGGTTATAAATCCCATAAATATGCTTTAAGAGAGATTTATCAATTTAATGCACGCCAATTTGTATTTTTGTACTCTTAATTAAATGCAATGAAAAAGGTTGTTGTTGGACTTTCCGGAGGAGTGGATTCGAGCGTAGCAGCTTATCTACTTAAAGAGCAGGGGTACGATGTAATTGGGCTGTTCATGAAGAATTGGCACGATGATTCTGTAACCATATCCGAAGAGTGCCCTTGGCTAGAGGACAGTAATGATGCTTTGATCGTTGCCGAAAAATTAGGAATTCCCTTCCAGACCGTGGATTTAAGTGTTGAATACAAGGAACGTATCGTGGATTATATGTTCAATGAATACGAAAGGGGAAGAACACCGAATCCCGATGTGCTTTGCAATCGCGAGATTAAGTTTGATGTGTTCATGAAAATTGCGCTACAGTTGGGTGCCGATTATGTGGCAACGGGCCATTATTGTAGAAAGGGAACCATCCTAAACGAAGACGGTACCGAAACGTATCAGTTGCTTTCTGGGAAAGATCCCAATAAGGACCAGTCCTATTTTCTTTGTCAACTATCGCAGGAGCAGTTATCAAAAACTTTATTTCCTATCGGAGAACTATTAAAGCCGGAAGTAAGGAGGATTGCCGCTGCGAATAACTTGATTACCGCGGATAAAAAGGATTCCCAAGGACTTTGCTTTATTGGAAAGGTGCATTTGCCAGAGTTCTTGCAGCAAAAATTAAAGCCCAAGAAAGGTGTTATTGTTGAAGTGCCCAGTGATGCTGCCCCATTCTCACCTGTGGTTCCTGAGTTTCAGAACGAAAAGGAGAAACTCATTTTCCGTGCGGAAAAACCCGTTTATTCGGAAGCTGACGGAAAAGTGGTGGGAGAGCATCAAGGCGCACATTATTTTACCATTGGGCAACGCAAAGGCCTGAATGTGGGGGGGACCAAGGAACCATTGTTCGTTATAGAGACCGATGTGGACAAGAACATTATCTATACCGGACAGGGAAAAACACATCCCGGCCTGCTGAGAAATACATTGTTCATAAAAGAGGATGAGCTGCACTGGGTGCGTCCGGACCTTTCCTTAAAAGTGGATGAGACCATGGAGGTAATGGCCCGCATTCGTTATCGTCAACCCTTGCAACCGGCAAAGCTCTACAAAGTAGAGAATGGTCTGTTCGTTGATTTTAAGGAAAAACAATCAGCCATTACCGAAGGGCAATTTGCCGCATGGTACATTAACGATGAGTTAGTGGGTTCCGGTGTAATCTCCTAAAGGATTCTTTATTTATTTTGATTATTTTGGTGGGAACTTCAAGATAATTTTCATGCAAAATAAAATCACACGACTTTTCGGAATCGAATATCCCATTATTCAAGCAGGGATGGTCTGGGCCAGCGGTTGGCGTTTGGCTTCAGCGGTTTCCAATGCAGGAGGATTGGGGCTGTTGGGTGCGGGCAGCATGTATCCCGAGATATTGGAGGAGCACATCATCAAATGTAAAAAAGCGACCGATAGGCCTTTTGGTGTAAATGTTCCCATGCTATATCCAGATATTGAAAAGGTAATGGATATTATAGTGAAGCATGAGGTGAAGATTGTTTTTACATCGGCCGGAAATCCTAAAACGTGGACCGCATTCCTTCAAGAAAAAGGAATAACCGTTGTACATGTGGTGAGTAGTGTAAAGTTTGCTTTAAAAGCTCAGGAAGCCGGAGTGGACGCGGTTGCGGCAGAAGGTTTTGAAGCTGGTGGGCACAACGGACGTGATGAAACCACGACCATGGTGTTAATCCCATCGGTAAAGGAGAAAATTGAGATTCCACTGATTGCTGCTGGCGGTATAGCCACAGGAAGGGCCATGTTGGCCACCATGGTGCTGGGTGCGGATGGTGTCCAGGTAGGGAGTAGGTTCGTGGCCTCCCCAGAAGCTTCTTCCCACGAATTGTTCAAAAAATGGGTGGTAGATGCCAGAGAAGGAGATACCCAATTGACTTTAAAGGAACTTGCCCCCGTTCGATTGCTCAAAAACAAATTCTTCAACGATCTACAACAAGCGTATGCAAAAGGAGCAACAAAGCCGGAACTGATCGAACTATTGGGAAGGGCAAGGGCCAAAAAAGGTATGTTCGAAGGTGATATGGAAGAAGGTGAGCTGGAAATCGGACAAGTTTCAGGATTGATCCATAACATAACCCCCGCAGCAGAAATTGTTCGTGAACTTATGGAAGAATTTCATCAAGCAAAAATCGAAATGCAAGACTATTAAGGGATTGTACGGGTTTTAGAAACTTTTAATATATTTAGAGCGCGCAATGAGAAAACTTATCCCCACACTCCTTTTTTTTATGCTTGTCTACAATTGCCATGGGCAAATAGGGCAGGACAAAGTCCTCCATTTTGGAGGTGGTAGTCTTTTTGGCCTTGCAGGGGCAGGAATTGCCAAGCATGCAACTAAAGGGAACCGGGTCTGGACTTTTGTCGGTGCCGTTACGGGGAGTGCTCTGGCCGGTGTGGCCAAAGAAGCTATTGATGCCGGGCAAAGGGAAAACGGTTGGGACAATGATGATTTGGCTGCAACCATATTGGGTGGAATCACCGTGGGTATCGCGATAGATTTGTTTTCCAAAAAAGATAATCAGGGACGTTTACGGGGGAGATATTCCACGTTACATTTTAACCAGAAAAAATACCTTGTCCTGGAAACCCAACAGCTCTCAATTTTAGATGGAAACCTTCCCGCTTTAAACACATTGGGCCTTTCCTATCACAAGATCGGGACTAGATAATCCCCCTAGCTTTTATTTCCAGATATTTGTTGATGGTGTTTACCGTAAGCTCCTCCGGTTTGGTAAGGATGGTCTGGATACCGTACTTTTGAAGTTCTTTTTGCATCAATCTTTTTTCCAAGGAAAACTTTTCGGCAATGGTCTTATGGTAAATGGACTGTAGATCCTCTGAATCTGTTGCAATCAAGGATTCCAGTTCTGTGTTTTCAAAAAATATAACGACTAATACATGTTTTTTGGCCATGGCCAAGATAAAGGGCAGTTGTCGTTTTAACCCGGAAATATGCTCAAAATTGGTATATAGTAACAAAAGACTGCGTTGGTTTACTTTTCGCTTCACATGGGCGTACAATAGTCCAAAATCCGAATCGGAATAGTCCGTAGAAATATTGTAGAGACTTTCCATTATGGTGTTGAGGTGCGTTATTTTTTGAACGGCCGGTACAAAAGTCTCTATCTTTTTGGAGAAGGTGAGCAATCCCGTTTTGTCGTTTCTTTTTAGGGCGACGTTGGAGAAGGCCAAGGCCGAGTTGATAGCGTAATCCAATAGGCTCAATTCGTTGAAAGGCATTTTCATCACCCTGCCCGTATCTATAATTGAATAAATCGGTTGGGATTTTTCGTCTTGGTACTGGTTTACCATCAATTGGCTCCTTTTTGCGGTAGCCTTCCAATTGATGGTCCGAACATCATCACCCTTGATGTATTCCTTGATTTGTTCAAACTCTTGGGTATGACCGATCCGCCTTATTTTTTTAAGCCCAAACTCGGTCAACCGATTGCTCGTGGCTAAAAAATCATATTGTTGCATTTGAATGATGGAGGGATACACGGGCACCATTTGATCTTTTTGAAAGGTATATTTCCTTTTGATGATACGAAGCGGTGAAGAAGCAAAAACAATCAGGTTGCCAAAAACATATTCCCCACGTTCCACCGGACGAACGGAGTATTCAAAAAAATGGGGCTCGCCTTTATGAATAATGGTTTTATGCTCAAAATCCCTTTTTTGGAACTGGACGGGCAATTCATCAATTACAAATGCTTCGGTGCTAAACGGATATTTTGAGCTAAAGTGTACGGATAATATGTTTTCATCACTATTGGACAGTTTTTGTGGTAGGTTTCGATGAGCCTGTATGCCATTTTTTGTGGCGTACAATAAATACAGATCAAAAAAGAAAAGCGCCAATAATAAATAAACCAAGAACCAAGCAATGGGGTATAGGGCCGGCACCCAATATGAAATTACAAAACAGGCGGATAGTACGGCGATATACCGAAAGAAACTATTGTGTATGTACAGCGACCGAAGGAATGCCATGCTTAACGTGGAATTTCAACGGATTCCATAATCATGGTGACGACATTTTCGGTGGTCATGCCTTCCATTTCCCGCTCGGGAGTTAATATTACCCTGTGGTTCAGTACTGGGACCAATGCTTTTTTTACATCTTCGGGAATCACAAAATCCCGTCCTGTAATAGCGGCAAATGCTTTTGCCGCGGTCAATGTTGCAATGGATGCCCTTGGAGAGGCACCCAAGTATAAATGTGGGTGATTCCGTGTCTGTGTTATAATATTGGCAATGTAGTCCAGTATTTTTTGTTCCACCACCACTTCATGAATGTTCTTTTTGAACTCAGCTAGTTTTTCGGGTGTCAATACCGCTTTTATTTGATCTTGTGGTTTTTCGCCCTTACGTTCGTGATGGTTCTGAAGTATGATCACCTCTTCTTCTACGGAGGGATAATCTACTTTGATTTTGAATAGGAAACGATCTAATTGTGCTTCCGGCAGGGCGTAGGTGCCCTCTTGTTCAATGGGGTTTTGTGTTGCCAATACCATAAATGGATTTCCCATTGGGTATGTGGTTCCGTCAACGGTGGCTTGCCGTTCTTCCATGGTCTCAAAAAGCGCGGACTGTGTTTTGGCAGGAGCACGGTTGATTTCATCAATCAATATGATATTGGAAAATATGGGCCCTTTCTTAAATTCAAACTCGGTTGTTTTGGAATTGAATACCGAGGTTCCCAAAATATCGCTGGGCATAAGATCGGGCGTAAATTGGATACGGTTGAACTCCGTTTTGAGGGTTTTGGCAAAAAGTTTGGCGGTGACCGTTTTGGCAATCCCGGGCACTCCCTCTATCAGGGCATGTCCATCGGCTAAAATGGAAATAATCAAAAGTTCTATAAAATCCTTTTGTCCCACGATTATGGTGGACAGTTCTTTTTTAACCTGTTCCACGGTGTCCCTCAACTCTTCCAAGGGAACTCTGCTGTCAAAGTTCAAGTCGTTATTTTCCATCAACGTTTGCTTTAAATGCTTCTATTTTTTTATTGAGATTCTTCAGTTCTTCTTCGGTAATATGTTGTTTTGCCCTGAGTTTGGTTATCAGCCCCATTAAATTTTTCACCTCTTCCGATGCTGAGTTGCTTCGCAGGGCCAAGTTTCTCAAAAATGTTTCATCTTCCAAGTCTTGGGTCGTTACATGCAGTCTGGACCTGAGATACTCCAAAAAGTAATCAATTTTATGTTTGGTGATCAGAGGTAGCTCTTTTTTTTCAAAATACATATCGGCAATAGTGCGGGTAAAGGCCAAGGTTTGGTTTTTTACCGGGTGCACTACGGGAATGGCACGTTGTTTACGTTTTCCTTCAAAAATAATGTAAACGATGGCTCCGATGAGAATTAGATAATAGGCCCATTTAAACTCTTCGGTGTTCAGGAACAAGTACATGGGCGAAGTGTAAAAGGATTTTCCCGATTTATGGAAGTTGTCCATATAGATGGTTTCGCTTCGGTCCAAATACGACAACAGTCCCGCTGTATACTGGCTGTTGCTGTCCTTGAGCATAAAGTAGTTGGTGAAGGCTTTTGGGAAGCTGGACAACACAATTTCCCCTTTGCCAAAGGGCTGTCTTATGGTGTTGGCATGTTTGGTCTGGGCACCCGTGCTATCGGCATTGGTATAAACCTGACCGAGAACGGTGGTGCGCAAGGTATCCAAGCGGTCGAAGCTCGGGGTGTAATAATCTTTGGTGAACTTGAACTTTTTGTTTTTGAAGGTTGGATTGACCAATTCAAAATAGAAAATGGGTTCCAACTGGCCATCATTGTAAACAAATCGCTGTTCTAAATTTAGGGTGTCCAATAATTTTGTCTCGAAGGAACTTGAGGCTACAAATAATTGGTTCCCTTGATCTACCCATTCTAAAATTGCATTGAGTTCTGCTTCTTCAAAAGACACGCTTTCGTTTACAAAAAAATAGGCGCCATTGATGGAATCGGTTCGACTGAGAAATTCAAAAGGAGGTTTTTGGATTTGTTGGATCGCACCTGGGAAATGTTTCTCCATTAAATCGTTCAGCACATAAGTTCCGTAGGGTATTTTATGGTGGGAAACATAGGATGGGAACCAATTGATTTTTTTTGGTTTGTTGTACTCCAAGCCGAACAAGGCCGCCAAGGTCAAAATACCTATTGTTATGTATATCCAACCTTTTCTAGACATCTGCTATCGATTTTTTTAAGGAGGCAAACACCAGTTCGGCCTTTGTATAGCGCTCGTGGTCCAGTTCAAATTCTCCGTACCAAACATAATCGTAGAGAAGGGTGGCTTTCGCGAAATCATTTTTAAACGAACTTTCGGACAATTCGGCCATGTAATCGTCGTTGGTCTTCTGTTGTTGCCAATCTATCAAATCCCGTTCCGATAGTAGTTGAAGTATATAGAGGTAATAATATCGAATGGCAAGTCTATAGTTTTGATCGGCCAGTGCCTTTTTGATCAATTCCTGAATATCCTCGTTCTTGATAATGTGTTCCTCTTCGGATAAAGTGACCACATTGGGGTTTTTCTTGTTCTGGCCAATTCCCATAATGTTGGATTTCACAAAAAACCGTATTACCAGATAAAGGAACAGTGCAAGTAGTAGGTAGGGCAATATTTTCAAGAAAACTGCCAAGTAGCCTTCCGCATTGCCTACACCAAATATCCATTCAAAAAACCGACGTAATATGTTGTAGAACCAATTGGTGACATCGGTCCACCAGCCACTTTCGGTCTTTGCTTCTTCATAGTTGAAGTCGCTATCGTTTTTATAAGTGTCCAGATCTTCCGAGCTCAGTTCAATGGATTGCAAGTCCGATGTATCATACTTGACAATGGAATCGTTTTGGGCAAAAATGATTGTCCACGATAACAATAGGTATGATAACATCAGTTTTTTGACCATTTATTCCTCTGGGGATTTTCCGAGACTTTCGATACGTTCAAAAGTACCTGTAAAATTTTTCTTCTCGTTGAGATTGAAGAAAATCAAAGAGGTGGACACTAAAAAAATAAGATTCATCAGAAACTGCACCAAGGTGCTCAAGAGGTTTAGCAATAAATAGATGGGGTCGTTGAAAACATTAAAGTTCTCCGCATCCATTTCACCGGAAAAAACGCCCATCTTAATCCAACTGTATATAATTGTAGGCAAGCTAAAGGCGTAAGAAGCTACAGCTACGATAATGTAGATTACAAACAAGGTGGCAAAAGTAATCCACCAGTTTTCTTTGATCAGGGTAAAACTGTATTGATAGGATTCCATGGTATCCTTTTTAAGGAACACAAGAATGGCAAAGGAAACCGATAATGGCACAGCCAGATAAATACCCGGTATTAAACAGAACATAGCCCCGATAAATACGGATATTCCTACTATTATTCCCAAACCGATCAGGGACCAAAACGAACCGTAAACACCTTGACGGATCTCATCATAATTTGTGGAGCCCTTATTATCGATGTACGATTTTATATAGTGTAGCACAGTACCTTGGGCCAAAACATATGCCGCTATGGAGCTGAATAGTAGCGCTGCTACGGCCAAAACCATGATAATGGGCGAGTATGTGGACATTGAGGTGCCTCCAACGGCGGTAAGGCTAAAAATATCGCCAATGGTGTACATGTAGAACCCCATGGAAATTAACATTGCCAGGATGTAAGGACCTACAATTTTTAGGATGGTTCCCAAAAAGGGCTTGAACTCATTTCGGATAAATACGAACGAATCGGAGAGAATTTCTCCCAGTTCCCGCTGTTTTTTAAACTCGATATAGTTATTGGGTATCTGCATAAGTAGCTTTTCTATGAATTCGGTATGGATATATGATGTAGTAAAAAATAATTAGGGACAATGAAGCCAGAATAATGAAAATGGCCAACCAGTCGGGCATTTCGGTATGCCGTGTGACAAAACCTTCCAAAAAACCGGCAATAATAAAAAAAGGTACGGTACTTACCATAATTTTGAGTCCGTTTTTGACTCCCTGTTTGAAGGATTCCAACCGGGTATATGTTCCTGGAAAAAGAAGGCCGTTGGCCAAGACCAGCCCGGCACAGCCCGCAATTATAATTACGGATATTTCGATGGTTCCGTGGATCCAGATGGTTCTGGCAGATTCCCACAGCAGTCCCTTCTCGTAAAAAAAGTACTGAAAGCTTCCCAACATAATCCCGTTCTGTAACATAATGTACAGTGTGCCCACACCCAAAAAAATACCAAAGGCAAAGGCGTAAATGGCCACTTTAATATTGTTTATGGTAATGCCCAAGAACATATTAAAGGCTCCTTGCTCCTTGTAAACGGCCATAGGGTCTCCTTTTTCGATATTCTCCAGGGTCATGTTTACATAGCCGTTGCCCAGAATGGAGCGCACAAAGTCCCCTTCGTTGGCCGAGGAGAATGCACCCACGACCACAAAAAATGCAAATACCAGAAAAGAAATGAGCAATTCCCGGTGGTGTTGCTTAAACATGGACGGGAATTCCGTTTTCCAAAAATGTACAATACGGTTTCTGGATTCCCGTTTGGTCTTATAAATTTTTTGATGCGCTTGCGAAGCGAGGGTATTCAAGTAAATTTGGGTGTTGCTGCCAGGGTAAAAGGTCTTTGCGTAACTTAGGTGGTCGGTAATCTCAATATACAGATCCGAAAGCTCATCGGGATGAAGTTGACCTTTATTGATCAGGGCATTTTCAAAAGCGGCCCATTTATCTTTATTTTGCCTTACAAAAGCGGCCTCGCGCATGCAATTAATGGTTTGTAGTAAAGAAACTAAAATATGGAACAATTTCAAATAGAAACGGCCCAAAATATAACCATCAATCAAAATACCTCCCACCTTGGGGAGCGGATGTTGGCCTACATTATAGATACCTTCATCATAGTGGTCTATACGATTTTGATTTTTGTTTTTTTGGCATCGCTCGATATCGATATGGGAGATCAGTGGGCCTTCTACTTGATACTTTCCCTTCCGGCGTTTTTGTATTACCTGCTTTTTGAGACCTTAATGGATGGCAAGACCATTGGCAAGGGAGCCATGAACCTTCGGGTGGTGAAATTGGACGGGTCCAAACCCAACTTTGGCAATTATTTCGTCCGTTGGGCACTTCGTATCATCGATGTGGGCATTACCTCCGGCGGTGCCGCGGTCCTTACCATTTTAATAAGGGGCAAAGGGCAACGGATAGGCGATATTGCCGCGGGTACCACGGTCATCAGTGAAAAAAAACGCGTGTCCTTAAAAGATACCTTGCTCAGGGAACTGCCAGATGATTACAGACCCACCTTTCCACAGGTCACTGTTTTTAAGGATCAGGAAATGCGTACCATCAAAGAGTTGTTTGATAAGGCCAGGCTCAATGGAAACCATAACGTTATCGTCTCATTGGACAAGCGTATTAAGGAGGTGTTGGGCGTACAGACGGTGTTGAAGCCCATCGAATTTGTGGATGTGGTCATTAACGACTACAATTATTACACCCAAAAAATGTAAACATGCTTTACCAGACCATTGATATTTTGGGTACCATTGCCTTTGCCATTTCCGGGGTTTTGGTAGCTATGGAAAAGCGTTTGGACTTGTTCGGGGTGCTCATTATTGCCTTTGTTACCGCCATCGGAGGGGGAACCCTGCGCGATTTGTTGATTGGGAATACGCCGGTGGGGTGGATGCATGATCTGACCTACGTGGTCACGATATTTATTTCGGTGCTTTTTGCCATCATATTCGTGAACAAGTTAAAGTATCTAAGAAAATCATTGTTCCTGTTTGATACGATTGGAATAGGCCTTTACACCATGGTGGGGGTGGAAAAGGGGCTGGAGGCGGAACTTTTACCTGTAATCTGTATTTTTTTGGGTACCATGACCGCTTGTTTCGGAGGTGTTATCCGAGATATTCTCTGCAATGAAATTCCCGTGATCTTTCGCAAAGAGATTTATGCCACTGCATGTATTTTGGGAGCCCTAAGCTACTTTTTGATCATACAGTTCCCCGTAAAGGATGAATACGCCTATATCGCGGCTATTTTTGTGGTAATCATGTTGAGGTTGTTGGCGGTTCGCTTTAAGATAAGTTTGCCCAGCATCTATGCAAAAGAGGCTCCATAATTGATGCCGTAACCTTTTTTCAATAGTAGTTAATCGTTGCTTAGTGCAATTAACCTATCGTTAATGAATTTTACTCTTTCCTTAGTCGAAATCGCTCGGCCATACATCTACATTGCTCCCTCATCATAAAAATTAACTTTTCAAGGAGTTGATTGGTATGGTCAACCTAAACCGACCATTATTTAATCAGGTATGAGAACATCACAATCATTGATCATTACATTTTTGGGTTTGATTTCCTTTTTCGGAATTGAGCGGGCAAACGCACAGGGGTGCGTGGCCATCAGACATTTTTCCTCTTGTGTGGGAAACACTTTGGAAAACAATCTTTTGGGACCAGGGGATATCCAGATTGGAAGTAATTACAGGTATTTTAAATCTTTTCGCCATTTTAGGGGAACCCACGAGGAACCCGATAGGGTGTCCAACGAAACAGAGGTTGTCAACCATTCACATTCGTGGGATTTCTTTTTGACCTACGGAATTTCCGATAGGTGGTATGCCAGTATCACCGTTCCTACTGTAATCAACACACGCTCCTCACTCTACGAGCATGGACGGGATCAGAGGAATACTACCTTTTCCCGGGGCTTGGCCGATATTAGGGCAGGTGTCGGCTATTGGTTGTTTGATCAGCAAAAGCACCAGAATGGAAACGTGGCATTGGGTCTTGGGGTAAAAATACCAACGGGCAGTTATAACGCTTCGGACATTTTTTATAATGTAGGACCAGAGGGCGGACCGGAGGTTAGACCAGTGGACCAGAGTATACAACCGGGCGACGGAGGTTTTGGAATTACAGTGGATTTTCAGTTTTATCAAAAAATTACGGAAGGCTTTTTTGCTTATGGAGGTGGTTTTTACTTGATAAATCCACGAGAGGTAAATGGAACGAGAACGTTTAGGGAAACCTTGAGCCCTATTCTCCAAAATGAAGCCATAATGGCCGTTCCCGACCAATTTTCGGTACGGGCAGGGGTGAGCCATAGTTTGACCAATACTATTTCTGCGTCATTGGGTGCGCGATACGAAGGGGTGCCCGTTAAAGATCTTATTGGGGGCAATGAAGGTTTTAGAAGACCGGGCAATGTACTTTCCATTGACCCCGGTATCGCCTTTATGAAAGATAATTTTTCTTTGAACCTGAACGTGCCCTTTGCGGTGCGAAGGGAGCGGCCACAAAGTGTTACCGACTTACAGACCGAACAGATGACAGGTGAGCCTAGAATGGGGGATGCCGCTTTTGCCGATTATTTGATCAATGTGGGAGTCTCCTACCGATTTGCAAACAACAAGGTCAAGATTGATCCAGAACTCATGGAAGAATTCAAAAATTAAACTTTCTAAATATGAACAATAAGGTCAAAACCAGGTTAATGGCAATTTCCGTAGGCTTGGTCTATTTTTGGTTCGGAGCATTGAAATTTGTTCCAAACCTTAGTCCTGCCGAGGAATTGGCAAAAAATACGATTCATCACCTCACTTTAGGGTTTATACCGAATGACATTTCTATAATCTTACTTGCGATTTGGGAAGTGGTACTGGGTTTTTTATTGGTCTTCGGATTCTTTCGAAGACAGGCTGTAATATTGGGATTGGTTCATATGGTGTGTACTTTTGCACCCTTATTGTTTTTTCCAAATGATGTTTTTGGGGAAGAACCACTATCTCTGACCTTAGTAGGGCAATATATTTTTAAGAACCTGATAATTATTGCGGTTTTTCTTTCCATTTATGAGAAAAAAAAGGGGGCTCAAAAAACGCGTGTACCAAAAGCCTTTCAGAAACAAAATGGCTTGCACTGGATTTTGTCCGGTAAAAGCCTATTTAAGAAAGCATAATGGTATTGAAAAAACTATAGCACTTCAGCTTTGAGGATGTAAATGTTTTGCCATGGCCAATCCCCATCCCCTACGCGTACATTGTTAATGGCATCCACTACGTCCATTCCTTCCACCACGCGGCCAAAAGGAGTGTAGGATCCATCCAAATGGTAAGATCCCGGGTCCGTTACCACAATAAAGAACTCGTAGGGGGAGGCCAACTTGTGCGGATTGTCCCTCTCGCTGCTGGGCATGGAAATAGTTCCTCGGTGGTGCCTGTGTCCTTTATTTGCGTCTGGGGGGAGCAGATACCTTCCGATATCACCGCGTTTTCTGGCGGTCCTCCTATCATCCGAGTTTCCTCCTTGGATGATAAAATCCTTGACCACCCTGTGGAACTGCGTGCTGTCAAAATATTTTTGCCTAGTTAAAAAGATAAAATTGGCTTTGTGATAAGGAACATCGTCATAAAGTTGGACGGTAAAACTTCCCATGGTCGTTGTAATCTTTACTTTGTCCTTTTTAAGTTTTTTGGAATAATTGAAAAAGAAGTCGATGGCATTTTCCTCGGTAAGCTTGAAGGGCTCTTCCCCCTCTTCCTCGATTGATGTGGAATCCGGTTCGGTTTTCGGAACTGTATCCGTGTTTGCAATATTTTCCTGAACTTTGTCCTTCTCCTTTTTAGGAGATTCTCCGCAGGAAAGCATTAATAGAAATAAAATACCTGTAGCTAAAGCCGTTTGTCTCAACAGTATGGATTTTAATGAATTTTATGAACTCGCTTTAAAATTAAAAAATCTTCCACTTCCCGGAGAGGATTCCCATAATAAAATGTCACCACAGCTGCGAATCCAATGGCTAAAGAACAATAGGGTACAGGATGCCAATCCTAAAAGGGCAGGGGTAATGGCATTGTTTTATCCCGATGTTGAACAACAAACCAGATTACTTTTGATCCTAAGAAAAGTATATCAGGGAGTGCATTCCAATCAAATTGGATTTCCTGGCGGGAAGGTGGAAAAAATAGATAAAGGTTTAATGGATACCGCTCTACGTGAAACTCATGAAGAGGTCGGTGTCCCGCCAAGCGATGTTGAGGTGATCAAAGAATTGAGTGAGGTCTATATTCCGCCGAGCAATTTTTTGATGAGGCCATACATTGGGCTTTATCCCAATCCCCGCCCATTTGTGAAGGAAGATTTTGAAGTGGAGAGTCTTGTGGAGGTCTATCTTAAGGATTTTATGGACGATTCCAACCATATTACGGAGATTCTATCAACTTCTTACGCAAAAAATATCGATGTACCTGCCTTTAAATTAAATGGTTATACCGTTTGGGGCGCCACTGCTATGGTTTTGAGTGAAATCAAGGAGCTTTTGCGTCAAGTGCTTTAAACGCTATTTTGTAAATTTACCGCCAACAATTAACACTTTACATGGGTCTGTTCAAGAAAAATCCCTTTGGCCATATTTTGTTTTTAAAGCGATGGCTGATTCGTATTGCAGGTATGATGACGCATCAACGCTACAAAGGATTTAATACTTTGGAAATTGAGGGCTCACAGATTATACGGGACCTTCCTGAGAGCAAAGTTCTTTTTGTAAGCAACCATCAAACCTATTTTGCCGATGTGGTTGCCATGTTCCATGTTTTCAATGCCAGTTTGAAAGGACGGGATGACAACATCAAGAACTTAGGCTATCTATGGAATCCCAAACTGAACATTTACTACGTTGCGGCCAAAGAGACCATGGGAAAGAGTTTGTTGACCAAGGTTTTGGCCTATGCTGGTTCCATAAGTATTGAAAGGACCTGGAGGGCAGATGGGCAAAATGTGAACAGACAAGTGAAGTTTAGCGATATCTCCAATATCGGAAAAGCATTGGACGATGGCTGGGTAATTACCTTTCCACAGGGAACGACCACTCCTTGGAAGCCATTGCGAAAGGGTACTGCGCACATTATAAAAAAATATAAACCTGTTGTGGTCCCGGTGGTTATTGATGGGTTCCGACGTTCTTTTGATAAAAAAGGTCTTCGTGTGAAGAAGAAGGGGATTCTTCAATCCATGCAAATAAAAGAACCCTTGGATATTGATTATGATAACGAATCCATCGATTCAATTTTGGAGAAACTGGAATACGCCATCGAACAGCATCCATCGTTTTTGAAGGTAATTCCTCAAAAGGAACTTCTTGCCTATGAAGAGGAAAACCAAAAAAGACTCTACAGCTATAAGGGCAATATAGACGACTAGACTTCCAATCTTTTCAATTCATTGTAGTTTTTGCGAAGTTTTTTGAGGAGGATGCCATACAACAGTTTGTAGAACAGCCAAATCAAAACCAGTACAGCAGTGGTCACGGCAATTGAAATAACAATGATCAACGCCCAAAACTGCGTGCTGTTCCCATCTTGGGCCGCTACATTTACCAATTCTTGTCCCTCCGGTGTATACAGCAAAACCCCATAAGCATAGATTATTGCACTAATGGTAAAGATGCTTAGATTGAACCAAACATATTGGGTAACCGTTCGTTTCACCTTTAGTATGGTCCGCATTAAATTTTTAGAGGAATCTGTGAATGAGATTTTTCTATAATTGGTATAAAACTTAGAGATAAAGTAAAGGATGATGGCGTAATTGATCGCGTTAAGGACCATAACTACTTTATAAATGTGCATGTCCCTAAGTTCCTGCATGGTATCCGGACTACTGAAAATAATATTGATACCGGCCCAGAAAACAAATTCTATTATGCTGATATAAAAAATCCATTTTACTATGGACGATGACTTTTTCTTGGTCATCGGGTATATTTGCTCATAGGACAACTTGGGGAGGTTTGCTTCCCGTTTTTGCCAATCCTTTTTCAAGAGCTCCAGTTCATCCAGCATAATCACGGATTTAATATGGTTCTTAATTTATTTTTTACCCTGCTCATCTTCACTCTCGCATTCACCTCGGAAATTCCCAAAGTTTCGGCTATTTCTGAATAATCCTTGTCTTCCAGGTAAAGAAATACCAAGGCTTTATCAATATCGCCAAGTTGTTTTATGGCATCGTACATCAATTTTAACTGTCGTTCCTCCGTATCGTCATAGTCAGTGGCCTTAATTCTATGAAGGACCGAATCAAAATCCTGGGTTTTGACCCTTTTCTTGGATTTTCTGTACAACGTTATGGCCGTATTCAATGCAACACGGTACATCCACGTGCTAAACTTGGCATCTCCCCGAAACTTTGGGTATGCTTTCCACAACTGAACAGCGATTTCTTGGAACAGGTCGTTATGTGCGTCCTTGTCGTTGGTATATAGGCTACACACTTTATGGACAATGTTTTGATTATCCTCAAGTTCCGTCACAAATTGATGTTCCAGTTCTTTGTTCACTAAACAGTTGGTAAAGTTTGCTTTATCTATCAGTATGGATAAAGCAGCTTTTGTTACAATGTTTTAAAACTATTTGCGGTAATCTAGGGCAGGAGGTCTGTTGCCTAGCATGGGAACATACTTAAAGTCCTTGCCACGTCTGTCCTCTAGTTCCTTTTTGGCGGCCTCTATTGTTTTGGGGCTTTCAAAAATATCCATGGCGGTAAGGGCCAATGTTTTGGCAGCGACCATCATTCCCTTGGAACCGATGCTCATACCTCCGGCAGCGACCGCTTGCCAACTATGTGCAGGAGTTCCGGGAACCCAGGTTGCAGTACCGAGACCTGCGGTCGGAACGGTGTAGCTCACATCACCGACATCGGTAGAACCAAATGCTTTGGCGGTTTCTTTGTACGGTTGAACGGTTTCGGCAATTTCCATGTTCAGAGTTTCGTTGCCCAAGCTTTTTGATATTTTCTCGGCGAACGCCTTTTCCTCTTCATTATAGGTGATGCCGCCAACTTTTGCTAGATTGTCATACATGATTTTTTGTATGGTTAGGTTGGGAAGTAGTTCGTGGGTTCCCCCTATCATTTCATACTCCATCGTGGTGCCCGTGCCCAAGGCGGCTCCTTCCGCTGCTTTTACGATCCTATCAAAGATATCAACGACCACATCCCTGGTATTGTGCCTTGCATAATAGTACACTTCGGCAAAATCGGGGACTACGTTCGGGGCCTTGCCACCATCGGTAATCACGTAGTGGATTCTAGCGTCTTCCGGGACATGTTCTCTCATCATGTTCACCATAACGTTCATCGCCTCCACACCATCCAATGCGGAGCGTCCCATTTGTGGAGCTGCCGCCGCATGGGCAGAAATACCATGGAATCTGAACTTGGCCGATTTGTTGGCCAAAGCTGCACCTGCACTTGCGGCATTTGCAGAACTTGGGTGCCAATGAAGGGCGACATCCACATCATCAAAAACACCTTCACGGACCATATATACTTTTCCGGAGCCACCTTCCTCTGCGGGACATCCATAAAATCGGATGGTTCCTTTGATATTGTTCTTTACCATCCAATCCTTTACAGAAATGGCAGCTGCCGTGGACGCAGTTCCGAATAAATGGTGCCCACAGGCATGGCCGGCAGCTTTTCCAGCAGATTTTTTCTCGGGAACCGCCTCTTGGGAAAGTCCGGGCAAGGCATCGTATTCGCCCAAAATACCTATAACGGGATATCCCGAACCATATTCTGCCTTAAAGGCTGTAGGAATACCGGCAATACCTTTTTCAATAGTGAAACCGGCATCCGAAAGGGTCTCTTGCAAAAGAGCAGAGCTTTTTTCTTCCAAATAGCCCATTTCGGCGAGATTCCAAATTTCGTGTGCTATTTCACTGTATTTCTCTGATTTTGCTTCTAAATCATCGATAACATCATTTTTCTTTTTTTGGGCGTGTAGACCCATGGTGCACAATAGTAGAAATGCACCCATCGGGAGAAATTTTCTCATTAGTTGAAGTTTTTTTGAGTTAGGCTTTAAAGATATAAAAAAACCATTCCCAACAGCTATTTCACAGCTTCGTAATGCTTAAATTTGTTAGCATGTCGAGCATGAACATTCCTCAATCCAGTAATCCAAGAGTCGTAATCATAGGCGGCGGTTTTGGCGGTATTGCCCTAGCAAAAAAATTAAGCAAAAAAGAAGTCCAAGTGGTTTTGTTGGACAAGCACAACTATCATAATTTTCAGCCTTTGCTGTATCAAGTATCTACCGGTGGCCTGGAACCTGATTCCATTGCCTATCCAATTAGAAAGGTACTTCAGGGATATCCCAATTTCTTTTTTCGTTTGGCACAGGTCCAAGAAGTGAAGACCGATGCCAAAAGGATCAAAACCAATATTGGGGAGATTTTTTATGATCATTTGGTGGTGGCAACGGGTTCCGAGACCAATTTCTTTGGGAACAATGGCATCGAAACCAAAGGAATGGCCATGAAGACCATTCCGCAATCCTTGAACTTGCGTAGCCTTATACTGGAAAATTTTGAACAGGCACTTTTAACGGACGACCTACATGAGCGGGATGCCCTGATGAATTTCGTGATTGTTGGCGGAGGGCCAACGGGGGTGGAACTTTCCGGCGCCCTGGCCGAAATAAAAAAGGGAATACTTCCAAAGGACTACCCAGATCTGGACACGCGAAGGGCTCAGATCAATCTAGTGCAGAGTGGCGATAGGCTCCTGCCGGCAATGAGCGGGCAGGCATCGGAAAAGGCGGAAAAATTTTTGGAGGAGCTTGGCGTGAATGTTTGGAAAAATATTCGTGTTACCGATTATGATGGTAAAAAGGTGTCGACCAATACCAAAACCGTATTTGAGGCGGAAACTTTGGTTTGGGCGGCTGGCGTAAAGGCCGTAGGATTAAAAGGACTGGATGCCGGGGATTTTTTATGTCGGGGGGGGAGATTACGTGTAAACGAGTTTCATCAAATTATTGGATTAGAGGATGTCTTTGCCATTGGAGATGTAGCACAGATGGAGACAGAAAAATTTCCCAATGGTCACCCCATGATGGCCCAGCCTGCCATGCAACAAGGAAGAAGCTTAGGGGATAACTTGGTGCGGATGATAGAGAAAAAGCCCATGAAACCATTTGTTTACAAGGATAAGGGCAGTATGGCCACGGTGGGGCGAAACAAAGCGGTGGTTGATTTGCCCAAGTTTAGATTCCAAGGGATTTTTGCCTGGTTTGTTTGGATGTTCGTGCACTTGTATTTTCTTATCGGTTTTAGGAACAGGCTCGTGGTGTTCATCAACTGGGTGTACAATTATGTCCGTTTTGATCGCGAAGCACGACTGATCATCCGCCCCTTCAAAAAGCAAAATAGGGTAGAGCGGGACACTTTGATGCAGGATTAAATGAACTTACTGTGATTCAAAACGTAAGGTTAAAGTTTAGCTAACATTTATGGTGGGTTGATAGCACTTTAGTAAATTGTAGTAAACACTTACCATGTCCAAGCCAGCTTTTTTCCTTACTCTTTGTAGTATATTATTTTTTGGTCCGATGCTGCAGGCACAAACCCGGCCCAGTACTTCCAATACAATGGAGTCACCTATTGACATCCAAGGATTTAATTACCCCAAGTTTGATAAACTATCGCGTTATGCCTGGTTTAATATTGGTTATGAGGTGTTTGAGGGAACGGAACTGGAAGTTATGGGGGAACACTATCGAAGATATGATGCGGAAAGATTTAGTCTAGGCTCGCAACTTAGACAACAAATTTCTGACAAACTGTACTTTATGGGTGGATATCAAAAAGAATGGAATCCCTATAACAAGGGATGGGGAAGTCCAAATCGAATCCCACGTCAAGAAATCTTTTTGGGTACGGATTACCACGTCCGCGGGAACATGTTTATGGAAGTTAAAATGGTTCATCCTATTGAAGAATCAAACTTTTACAGTATAGGCCTTGAAGGTGTGGGAACCAGACTCGAAATGGGAACCCGTTTAAAGTTTTGAGAATTTTACCGTCTAGGGTGAAATTCTTTTAATACGTTGGCCAAATGTGAGCGGTTTAGATGCATGTAAACCTCAGTGGTAGTAATGCTCTCATGGCCCAGCATTTGTTGTATGGCCCTTAAATCGGCCCCGTTCTCCAAAAGGTGGGTGGCAAAGGAATGTCGGAACGTGTGTGGACTAATATTCTTTTTCAAACCAATTTGCTCAGCTAATCGTTTTACAATGGTAAAGATCATGGCTCGTGTCAACTGTTTTCCCCGCCGATTAAGGAACACAAAATCTTCATGCTCCTTTTTTATGGTCAAATGTGCTCTTATCTCTTTCCAATAAATGTTAATGTACTTTTTGTTCAATTCACTGATGGGAACAAATCGTTGTTTGTTTCCCTTCCCCGTAACCTTAATAAAATCTTCATCAAAATAAAGGTCGGATAGTTTTAGGTTGATAAGTTCCGAGACCCGGAGTCCACAACCGTACAAGGTTTCCAAAATGGCCCTATTTCGCTCGCCTTCGGGCTTGGATAGGTCGATGGCGGCAATCAAGTCGTTGATTTCTTCCTCGGAAAGCGTATCGGGTAACTTTCTTCCAATTTTTGGAGTTTCAATAAGGTCCATGGGATTGTCCTCCCGGTAATCCTCAAAGACCAAGTAATTGAAGAACCCCTTTAAACCGGAAATAATGCGAGCTTGTGTTCTGGGATTGACTTCTTTGGCAATATCGTATATAAATTGTTGTACAGTTTCCCTATCTATTCCAATGGGTTTATCATCAATGTCCTGTTCTTGAAGATAACTGGCAAGTTTTTTAAGGTCCATGGTATAATTGGAGATGGAGTTTGGAGAAAGCCCCCGTTCTATCTTCAAATAATTTTGATAATCCTTTATTGCTTGCTGCCAGTTCATGAGGTCAAATATAATGACATAATTGCATCACGGTTGCTTAAAAATAGCCATCGATCAATTCAAACGGCCCTTTGGTCAATTGGAGGGGTCTAAAAACAATTGGTTTCAATATTTTTCACCAATATTAAATACATCATAAAAACAATGACCATTTATTTTGTAGGAAATTTATTTCAAACGGACACTTTTTTGATCAAGAGCACGTTTCTTCTTTGTAAAATTTTAACAATGAAGAAAAAAACATCTGTATTGGTGATTATAGCATTAATTACCGTAAGTTTTTCGTCCATGGCACAACAAGTGGACCGAACAAGTTTTAAGGCCGGAGTTCACGCGGGAATTCCCGTTGGAGATGCTTCCGATTATTCAAGTTTTAGCCTTGGGGCCGACTTGGGTTATCATTGGGGGGTTTCCGAGCTTATAGATGCCGGGATTGCCACAGGGTTTATCAATGCTTTTGGTGATACATCATCCATTGATATCGGACCGGTTGCCCAGGACGTGGATTTTCCGGATATCCAGTTTATTCCAGTGG
The DNA here is from genome assembly GCA_963677115.1 of uncultured Allomuricauda sp. Classification (GTDB taxonomy): domain Bacteria; phylum Bacteroidota; class Bacteroidia; order Flavobacteriales; family Flavobacteriaceae; genus Flagellimonas. Next base: position 198,707 of record OY781874.1, on the reverse strand, counting down.
CCGGAGCTTTTCGACTTTACCCTACCTACGATTTTAAGCTAGGGGCCGACGTAGGTTACGCTGTTGGCGTTAATGAAGGTAACGACGGAGGGTTTTATGTGCGTCCAATGATCGGGTATAACATAACAGGTAATACCGAACTAAATCTTTCGTACATCAATATAAGCGACGATGGTAATTTCTCTGTTACAGCTTTGGGACTTCTATTTTTATTTTAAAAGCAAAGAACGACTGTAAATAACCCCAAATCTTACAGTTTAACATGAATATTAACCACTAATTATACTTAAAAATGAAAAAATTACTTTTAGTTATTGCACTAGTTATGCTCGGCAATTTGGCGGTAAAGGCGCAGACCAGTTACAAGGCAGCCCTTGGGTTGGGCATAGACCTTTATGACGAGGCCACCTTTTTTGGAGCTACTGGAAAATACTTTTTCTCCGACAACCATGCTGGTCAAGCGGATTTAGGTTTTGAGGACAATGCGACCATAGCTACGTTCTTGTATTCCTATCATAAAGGATTTTTCAGAGCCCCAGGTTTACGCTGGTATGCCGGGGTGGGCCCGAGTATTATTTTTATAAAGAATTTTGACAATATTTTTGCACTACGTCCACATTTGGGACTGGATTTTAAGATAGATGGGGCTCCTTTTGTGCTTAATTTTGATTGGCGCCCATCGGTCGTATTGAGCGATGTGGGAGACAACGAAGTTGCCTCTTTTGGTTTTGGGCTTCAGTTTGCCTTCAATTAGAAGATATCATTATTTTATATGTAGGGCGGGTTATTCCCGCCCTTTTCTTTTTATTGTATTTTTGATGGCATGAAACTAATCATCATCAACGGACCCAATCTAAACCTTTTGGGAAAACGTGAGCCCGAAGTTTATGGGAGCACCACTTTTGAAGACTATTTTAAAAAGCTACAGCAAAAGTTTCCCGAAGTGGAACTGGAGTACTATCAATCCAACATAGAAGGAGAACTTATTGGTAAAATACAAGAAGTTGGATTTGATTATGACGGAATTGTGCTGAACGCTGCCGCGTATACACATACGTCAGTTGGAATAGGTGATGCCGTAAAGGCAGTGGAAACTCCGGTAATAGAAGTACATATATCCAATACCCATCAGCGCGAGGAGTACCGCCACGTTTCCTTTATTTCACCTGCTGCGAAAGGGGTTATCCTTGGATTTGGACTCCAAAGCTACGATTTGGCCGTTCAGAGTTTTCTAGGCTAAATCTTTCAAATATTTTTTATCGGCGTAGAATGTTCCGAAGGGGAGGAGTGATGCTATAAAAAGGATGATGAACCTTTTTAGCTTCCATTTGCGTTCCCAACAAAAAACTATGGCCACCACTACATATAGAATAAACAATATTCCATGTGCCATACCAACAACTTGGTTCGGTTCAGGAATATCTGCCCAATGCTTTAACGGCATGGTCATTCCGAAAAGGAGTAGATAGGAAATACCTTCTAAAATAGCAGTGGCCCTAAAAATTTTGAGCATACCTTACAGGTGTATTACTTCGTCATAAGCATCTGCAACGGCTTCCATCACAGCTTCGCTCATGGTTGGGTGTGGGTGTACAGCTTTTAGTACTTCGTGACCTGTGGTTTCCAATTTTCTGGCAACAACGGCCTCGGCAATCATATCGGTAACGCCAACACCGATCATGTGGCAACCTAGCCACTCACCATATTTGGCATCAAAAATCACTTTTACAAAGCCATCTGGGGTTCCGGCCGCTTTGGCCTTGCCACTAGCTGAGAACGGAAATTTACCTATTTTAAGATCGTATCCTTTTTCCTTGGCCTGTTTTTCCGTCAATCCAACAGAAGCTATCTCGGGGATACAGTAGGTACATCCTGGGATATTACCGTAATCTAAGGCTTCAACATGCATGCCCGCCAATTTTTCCACACAGATGATTCCCTCGGCAGAGGCAACGTGTGCCAGTGCCTGCCCGGGAGTAACGTCTCCAATGGCAAAATAGCCGGGAATGTTCGTCTGGTAGTAATCGTTCACCAATATTTTATCACGGTCCGTAGCGATTCCAACATCTTCCAATCCAATATTTTCGATGTTCGTTTTGATTCCCACTGCGGACAGTACGATATCGGCTTCCAGTACTTCTTCTCCTTTTTTGGTTTTTACGGTAGCTTTTACACTATCACCAGAGGTATCTACCTTGGTGACTTCGGCGGAAGTCTTGATTTTTACTCCTGATTTTTTGAAGCTGCGCTCCAATTGTTTGGAGATATCCTCGTCCTCAACGGGAACAATGTTCGGCATGTACTCCACAACGGTCACTTCGGTACCCATGGAGTGGTAGAAATAGGCAAATTCCATTCCAATGGCACCACTGCCCACCACGATCATTTTCTTCGGTTGTTTTTCCAAAGACATGGCCTCGCGGTAGCCAATTACTTTTTTGCCATCCTGAGGAAGACTGGGCAACTCACGGCTGCGTGCTCCTGTGGCAATAACGATATTGTCCGCCGAATATTCGGTTGTTTCACCGCCTTCCGACTTTACTTCAACTTTTTTGCCCGGTTTTATCTTTCCAACTCCATTGATGACCTCGATTTTATTCTTCTTCATCAAGAACTGGACGCCTTTGCTCATTCCGTCGGCAACACCACGGCTTCTTTTAACAACGGCATCAAAATCATAACTTACATTTTCAGCACTCAAACCGTAATCCTCGGCATGCTTCAAATATTCAAAAACCTGAGCGGATTTAAGAAGGGCCTTGGTCGGGATACAACCCCAGTTAAGACATACACCTCCCAAACTTTCTTTTTCTATAATGGCCGTTTTGAAACCTAATTGTGATGCCCTTATGGCGGTAACATATCCACCTGGACCACTTCCCAAAACAATTATATCGAACTTGCTCATCAGATTTTGATTTTAGTTGTTAGATTAGAAACTTGCCGACTTGGCAGGTGCAAAAGTACGGAAATCAATCTCCATTTCCCAAGTGGAAAAACTCAAATATGGGTTTGTTTGTGAAATCAAGGGTTGCCTGTTCCGAACATCTTTTTGTTGAAGGCCCCGGACGCTCCTTTTGGGATGGACAAAGATGTCCAATCGGTGCCTTTCACCATTCTGCCGATGAATACAATTTGTCCAACGTGATTGGCGTAGTGAGCCAGTTGACGGTTAACAGCTTCCAAGATGGAGTGTTCTTCTCCGCGAATGGTAATTCTGTTTTGGAAATTGGTGGAATCAATTTGGGACAAGGCATCAAAAAGACATTTCCATCCTTTTTCCCAAGCTGTAATCATTTCTGATTTTGAGGTGTAGGATGCTTCAAATTCCATGTCGCGTTCACGCCAAGATTTTTCGCCGTCCTCGGTTAAAAAATTGGTCCACCGACTTAACATATTGCCGACCATGTGCTTTACGATAATCGCGATGGAATTATCCGTTTCAGCATATTTCCAATGAATATCAGCATCTCCGATTTGCGCAAAGGTTTTATCGCCCATGGTTTTGTAGCGCTGGAACTCAAACTTTACGCTGGCCAGATAATTCTCTTGAAAGTTCATTTACGCTTCCGGGTCAAAATCAATACTTATGGAGTTGATGCAGTACCGTTGTCCTGTGGTTTGCTTGGGACCATCGTTGAACACATGTCCCAAATGGCTTCCGCAATTGGCACATACGGTTTCGGTCCGTACCATACCATGGCTGGTATCCCTAATATATTCAATGGCACCTTCAACGGCCTGGTCGAACGAGGGCCACCCGCAACCGCTTTCGAATTTATGCTCACTTTCGAACAATTTGGCGTTGCACGCCTTGCAATGGTAATCTCCATTTTCAAAGTGAAGGTCAAACTTTCCGGTGTAGGGACGCTCGGTCCCCTTTTGTCTCAACACATAATATTCCTCGGTGGAAAGCTCTTGTTTCCATTGTTCTTCAGATTTGTTCACGCTGTATTTCTTGTCCATAAAAGTTTTTTTGGCAATTTATTTGTTGTCCGGGATAAAGTCAAGGGCAGCTCCGTTAATACAATGCCTTTTTCCAGTGGTATTGCTTGGTCCATCATTAAAAACATGTCCCAAGTGCCCGCCACAAACAGCACAATGCTCTTCGGTACGTGCCACACCGATTTTGTAGTCGGTATCAAAAGCGACGTTTCCTTTGATTTCCCTATCAAAGCTGGGCCAACCAGTGCCTGAATCAAACTTGTGCTCGCTTTTGAAAACAGGGGTGCCACATCCTGCACATACGTAGGTCCCTTTTTCCTTGATGTCCAACAAGTCGCTGGAAAATGCATTCTCCGTAGCTTCTTTACGCAAAACGTAATACTCCATTTCGGTGAGCTCCGCACGCCATTCCGCATCGGTTTTGGTGACTTTGAATGCAGTTTCTTTAGTATTTTCTTTTTTTTCTTCCTGTGACGTTCCCTTGCATCCAATAAAGATGACAAGTACAATCAATAGCAATCTTTTTCCCATGAATCGTTTTTATGTATTTGGACGTAGTTTGGTTCCGTTCCTTTCAAAATATATCAAAAAAAAAGTCCCATTGATCATCAATGAGACTTAAGATACTGTTTTTTGTTGGAACTAGTTAATGTCCAATTTCATGACTTCCCCTTCGTTAATTTGGAGTTTGGACATTACACTATTTATGTTGGCGGCATCAAAATCTGGCGATTCGGCAAACTCACTTGGTACAAATACAATCCTGAACAATTGATCGTCCGTGAAGTCGGTGCTAATGGTGGACAGGTCAAAATTACCGTCTATAAATAGTTCAAGATCCACAAAAGTGTGGGCAAAAACGTATTGCATGGTACCTTCCGGCAAGAAATAATTTTGAGGCAGTTGTGTCCAAGCATCGGCGGTGGAACCATCGCTAAGGTCGATAACACCATCGTGTCTGTATACCAAAACGGCGTCCGATTCAAAAACTTCGAAGTTGGTCACCTCCGAAAAAGTGATCAAGGTGGAAAAAAGATTATCTTCGGCGATATAATCAAAGTTAACGCCTTCGACTTCTACTACCTGTCCTTGAATGCCCGGTGCTCCTTGAGGTCCTTGTGCTCCATCAAGCCCATCAAAACCCGGAGGGCCTTGTGGTCCTTCGCAAGCTGCAAGGACAAAAACGATTACTGCGCCTAAAATTGTACTAAATTTATTCATGATTTTGGATTTTGAATTTGTGTTCGTTTTAACTCTTGTTGCAATAAAATCAAAAAGCGTTCCATTTTTAAAAAAATGTTGTTTCTAATATCAAACCTGTCGGGATAATCGTATTCCTGCCCAAAGATGCTTATTATTGTATAGTACTAAACCCGCATATATGTCCAAGGTAGTTGCCCATAGTTTTTTTACGGATTTTGATATCGACCTTTTTAAAGGAGGAAAACATTTCCGCCTCTACCATAAGTTGGGTTCGCACCTAACGGAGGTCGATGGCGTCAAGGGAACGTATTTTGCGGTTTGGGCACCTTCCGCCAAATCGGTGAGCGTCGTCGGAGATTTTAATTATTGGAACGCTGACGAGCATCCATTGAATGTGCGATGGGACAGCAGCGGCATTTGGGAAGGATTTATCCCAGGAGTGGATAAAGGGACCAAGTACAAATACAAGATACATTCCAATAACAATGACATTTGGACGGAAAAGGCCGACCCGTTTGCCCGCTTTTGCGAGCACCCCCCACATACGGCATCCGTGGTATGGGAAGATGACCATCAATGGAAGGATAGTGAATGGATGCACACCCGAGAAGAAAAAAACGGGTTGGACAAGCCCTATTCCGTCTACGAGGTGCATTTGGGGTCTTGGAAGAAGAAAAATGGTTGGGAGTCCCTCACCTATTTGGAGATGGCAGAGGAACTTGCGGATTATGTGGAGGAGATGGGCTTTACCCATGTGGAGTTGATGCCGGTAATGGAATATCCCTATGACCCTTCGTGGGGGTATCAAATAACAGGATATTTTGCGCCAACTTCACGATTTGGCAAACCAGAGGATTTTAAAGTACTCGTAGATGCCTTTCACCAACGTGGCATTGGGGTTATTTTGGATTGGGTGCCATCCCATTTCCCGGAAGATGCCCATGGCCTTGGCTTTTTTGATGGATCGCACCTCTACGAGCATCCGGACCGGCGAAGGGGATACCATCCCGATTGGAAAAGTCTCATTTTTAACTATGGCAGAAACGAGGTGCGTGCATTTTTGATCAGCAATGCCGCTTACTGGCTCGATCAATATCATGTGGACGGATTACGGGTAGATGCCGTGGCATCCATGCTATATTTGGACTATTCCCGAGAAGATGGTGAATGGGAGCCCAATATGTACGGAAATAACGAGAACCTTGAGGCCATGTCCTTTTTAAGGGAAATGAACCAGGAAGTGTATGCCAGCTTTAAGGGCGTTCAGACCATTGCAGAAGAATCCACGGCCTTTACCGGAGTTACAAAACCTGTCCATTATGGAGGATTGGGCTTTGGCATGAAATGGATGATGGGGTGGATGCACGATACTTTGGAGTTCTTTAAAAACGATCCCATACACAGGTCGTATAATTTGAACGCAATAAGCTTTAGCCTTACCTATGCGTTTACGGAAAACTTTATGTTGCCTTTTTCGCACGATGAGGTGGTGTATGGCAAACAATCCTTGCTCTACAGAATGCCAGGTGATGAATGGCAACGCTTTGCCAACTTAAGATTGCTATTTGGATATATGTTCACCCACCCCGGCGGCAACCTTTTGTTTATGGGCGGCGAGTTTGGACAATCCTCTGAATGGAACTTCCAAGAGGGCTTGGAATGGCACTTGACCCAATATGATTTTCATTCCGGCATACAAGAAGCTGTAAAGGACCTGAACAAGCTGTACAAGTCCAGCCCGGCTTTGTATCAAAAACAATTCAAATCCGATGGTTTCCAATGGATCGAATATAACGACCAAGAGAATACGGTGATATCATATATTAGAAAAGGAAACGATTCCAAAGACGATTTGATCGTTGTTTGCAACTTTACGCCCGTCCCTCGCGAGAATTACCGGTTGGGAGTACCCAAGACCTCCACATTGAAACTGATGTTTAACAGTGATGATAAAAAATACTCGGGCAGTGGCGTGGGCAAAAAGACAGTGAAGCCTTCCCAAACCTCATGGAATGGGTATGATCAATCAGTTTCGTTGAATTTACCGCCCCTGGGAGTGGTCATTTATAAGTAAAAAGGCAACTAAAACGTTATAGTTGATTGCTTTTCAAAACATATTTTTAATTATTCAGGCTTTTATATTTCTTTTGTGAGCCTCAACTGATTACAGATGATAACCAACACGGAAATTGCAACTAGAGGGAATCAGTTCCCAAACCATATCGTAGACTTAAAACAAGAAAACGAAAAAATATATTTTACTACCCAAAACGGTGTTATCCTACAAGTTACCATTTTAAGGGACAGTGTGGTACGTTTTAGGTATGCCACCGAATATGTTTTTGAACCGGATTTTTCCTATGCCATTAGTGAGGACGTCAACCTTGGATATAACGAATTGACCATTGAGGACGAGATACCGGAATATGTGATCACCACTTCCAAAATCAAAGTTTTTATCAATAAGGAAAACCTAAAGGTTCAGATCACCGATTTGAACAATGTCATTCTTGCGGAAGATGAGCTCGGCTTTCACTGGGAAGAGAATTTTGATTATGGCGGTAACGTGGTCAAAATGAGCAAAATTTGTCACTCTGGTGAAAGCTATTACGGAATGGGTGACAAAGCATCACACACCAACCTTAAAGGCAAACGTATCAACAATTGGGTCACTGATTCCTACGCCTACGGAAAGGATCAAGAACCGTTGTACAAGTCCATACCGTTCTACATTGGGCTCAAGGAAAGTAAGGCCTACGGTATATTTTTCGATAATTCTTTCAGTACCTATTTCGATTTTGCCGCTGAAAAACGGAACGTAACCAGTTTTTGGGCCGATGGAGGGGAAATGAACTACTATTTTTTCTACGGTCCACAAATGAAGGACGTAGTGGAGTCGTATACCGACCTTACCGGTGTTCCAGAACTTCCGCCTTTATGGGCTTTGGGTTTCCATCAATCCAAATGGAGCTATTTTCCGGAACAAAAGGTCAGGGACATTGCCTCTAAGTTCAGGGAATTGAATATTCCCTGCGATGCTATTTATTTGGATATTGACTACATGGAAGGGTTCCGTTGCTTTACATGGAACAATCAATACTTCCCCAATCCAAAAAAAATGATCGAGGAAATGGGGGAAGATGGTTTCAAGGTGATAACGATGATCGACCCCGGTATTAAAATTGACCGTGATTATTGGGTGTACCAGCAGGCCATGGACAATGGTTTCTTCTGCCGTAGGGCAGATGGCCCGCACTTTAAGGGAAAAGTTTGGCCGGGTGAATGTAAGTTTCCGGATTTCACCAATCCCGAGGTTCGCGAATGGTGGGCCGGTCTATACAAGGAAATGATCGCGGACTTAGGCGTTAGCGGGGTTTGGAACGATATGAACGAACCCGCTATTATGGAAGTACCATCAAAAACCGCCAATCTGGATGTGCGGCACGACTATGATGGCCACCCCTGTAGTCATCGAAAAGCACACAATGTCTACGGAATGCAGATGGTCCGTTCTACATATGAGGGCGTTAAAAAGTTTATGTTCCCCAATAGGCCTTTTGTACTCACAAGAGCCGCCTATTCCGGAACGCAACGCTATTGTGCCACATGGACCGGTGATAATGTTGCTACCTGGGAACATTTATGGATTGCCAATGTGCAAATGCAGCGTATGTGCATGAGTGGATATTCTTTTGTAGGTTCGGATATCGGTGGATTTGCGGAGCAGCCCAACGGCGAACTATTTGCCCGATGGATGCAGTTGGCCGTTTTTCACCCGTTTTGCAGGGTACATTCCAGTGGGGATCATGGAGATCAGGAGCCTTGGTCGTTCGGAGATGAAATTACCGATATTGTACGCGAGTTCATCGAGTTGAGGTATCAATTGCTGCCCTACCTGTATACCATGTTCTATAATTATATCAAAGAAGGGTTCCCAATGCTTCAGTCCTTGGTGTTCTATGATCAAGAAGACCATCAGACCCATTTCCGTACCGATGAGTTCATTTTTGGCCAACAAATGTTGGTATGTCCTGTTCAAGAACCCAATTCCCAAGGTAGGAGAATGTATTTTCCGAAGGGAAACTGGTACAATTACTGGACGGACGAGTTGACCGAAGGAGGAATAGAAAGATGGGTTTCCGCCGAAATTCATCGAATTCCTCTATTTGTGAAAGAGGGAGCCATGATTCCCAAATATCCCGTGCAGCAATATGTTGGGGAAAAGGAAATCGAAAAACTCAATATTGATGTGTATTACAAGGCCGGTAACGAAAGGTCTCAAGTGTACGAAGATCAACAAGATGGGTATGACTATAAAAAAGGTAGGTATAGCTTAAGAAGCTTCAAATTGACGGGAAAGGAAAATGAATTGATCATTCAGCAATTCAAAGATGGGAACTTTATCACTTCTTATGATAATTTTAAACTTTCTTTTCACGGATTGCCTTTTACTATTGAAACCGTCGAGGTTGATAATGAAGAGGTAGATTTGAACTCAATCAAATTAAATGGTAACAATTCCATAGAGGTTAGCAAGGATTTCACGGAACTCCATATTTTTGGAAAATAAAATTTTGTAAATTCCATTGGACAAAAAAATACTACTTACTCTATGAAAAAGATAATTTTAACTGGATTGATCTTTTTGGCCATAGCCGCTTGCAAGACCAATCCTTTTACAGGAAAAAGCACGCTGAATTTTTATCCGAACAGTCAAGTTTTCCCGACGGCGTTTGCCCAGTACGACCAGTTTTTGGAATCCAATAAAGTGGTCAAGGGGACTTCGGATGCGCAAATGATCACCAAAGTGGGACAACGCATAGCTTCTGCTGCGGAGCGTTGGTTGAATGCCAATGGTTACCCAGGATATTTAAAAGACTATAAATGGGAATATAATCTGGTAAAGGACGAAACAGTGAACGCTTGGTGTATGCCAGGTGGTAAGATTGTTTTTTATACCGGAATTTTACCGATCACCCAGAATGAAACAGGGGTTGCCGTGGTCATGGGGCACGAGGTGGCCCATGCCTTGGCCGATCATGGAGCACAGCGTATGAGTGCAGGTACCTTGCAACAACTCGGAGCCGTTGCGGGAAATGTGGCCATACAGGACGAAAAAACACTTGGGTTGTTTAATCAAGCGTACGGTATCGGCTCGCAATTGGGAGTGATGTTGCCCTTTAGCCGAAGCCACGAGACCGAAGCCGACAGGATCGGACTTCAAATTATGGCCATTGCAGGGTATGACCCCAGTGAGGCCGCTGAACTTTGGAAGCGTATGAAAGCAAAATCGGGAGGACAGGCGCCACCGGAGTTTTTGAGCACGCACCCATCCAACGATACAAGGATCAGCAATCTGACCGCTTGGGCCCCTGCCGCAAAACAAGAAGCGCGAAAATTTGGGGTAACATCCTTCGAATAGATCAAGAAACAAGAAACTTTAAATGTCACTTCGAAACAGGCGAAAAATCCAAATGATACCAAAAAGGGTTTTTCACAAGGATTCGAAGTGACATTTTTTTGTGATAAAATTATGGTACAAACATTGGCATTAAAGGGGAGTAAAAAACTGTTGAACGCATGGGCGTTTTACGACTGGGCCAATTCGGTCTACAGCTTGGTGATTTCCTCTGCCATTTTCCCTCTTTTTTATGGACTGTTGTTCCGAACGGCAGGCATTGAGCAAGTCACCATTTTTGGTGGTGAAATCGCAAGGGCGCCCTTGATCAGCTATGTAACTTCTTTGGCATTTGTGTTTATTGCGATAGTAACACCATTGGTATCTGGCGTTGCCGATTATTTGGGAAATAAAAAGATTTTCCTAAAGTTCTTCTGTTACTTGGGAGCGGCTTCGTGCATGGGCCTATATTGGTTCTCTTTGGAGCATATTTATTTTGGATTGATCTGTTATTTCTTCGGACTTGTAGGTTTTTGGGTGAGTTTTGCCATCAACAACTCCTACTTGCCCGACATCGCTTTTCCGGAACAACAGGATAGCATAAGTGCCAAAGGGTTTTCATTAGGTTATATTGGAAGCGTCATTTTATTGGTTTTCAATCTTTTTATGGTGATGAAACCCGATTTTTTTGGCATCACGGATAGTGGCGGCGAGGTTGCGGAGATCAAGGCCATGAAATATTCCTTTATCTCGGTTGGCATCTGGTGGATTCTGTTCAGTCAATACACCTTTGCGCATTTACCAAAAGGATATAAGCGGGAAGGGGAACGGAAGCATATCATTTTAAACGGCTTTAAAGAATTACGGCAGGTATGGCGCCAACTTGGCGAGAACAGAAAATTGAAACGATATTTGGGCGCATTTTTCACCTATAGTATGGCCGTACAGACTATAATGCTTATCGCCACCTATTTTGGGGAGGAAGAAATTGTTTGGGGTTCGGATGATGAGCGGACCATGGGTTTGATCGTTAGTATTTTGTTGATACAGATCGTTGCCATATTGGGAGCTACGGTTACGGCCCGAGCCTCCAAGGTGTATGGAAATATAAAGACACTCATCGTGATCAATGTAATTTGGGCATTACTCTGCGTGTATGCCTATTTTTTACAGACCCCGATGGATTTCTATATTGCGGCAGGTCTGGTCGGTGTTGTGATGGGGGGTATTCAGGCACTGTCACGTTCCACCTATTCCAAGTTTTTGCCCGAGACCACAGATACCACTTCGTTTTTTAGTTTTTACGATGTGGCCGAAAAAATAGGTATCATCATAGGGACCTTTATGTATGGTATTATTGCTCAACTTACGGGAAGCATGCGGAACAGCACCATCTTTCTGGGGCTCTTCTTTTTGATAGGCATCTTTCTGCTCCTTCGGGTCAATAAAGTGAAGGCATCAAATTAAAAACATAAAAAAAAGCCTTGAGATCTTCAAGGCTTTTTTAATTTTTGATTGATGATAAACTCGGTATTATACCTTGGTAATGTCCCCAGAACCTGAAGATTTGGAATTTACCTTTTTTGGATTGCCCTTATATTGAATATCACCTGAGCCAGAAACCCTGGCTTCTAGTGATTGGTTGGCGGTAACCTTAATGTCGGCCGAGCCCGAAACGGTGGCCTTTACAAAATCGGCCTCCAAATCAAAAGCCTTGATATCGCCGGAACCGGAAACCGAAACCGTAAAATCTGTTGCCCTACCAGAGAGATTAATGTCCCCCGAGCCCGAAAGCGCCGCATCAACTTCATCGGCTTCCACCGTTAGGGTAACATCGCCGGAACCGGACATAGCTGTGCTAAATTGTTTTGCTTTAATGGTTGTTTTTCCAACAAGGTCTCCCGAACCTGATAGGCTAACGCCATCAACGGATTCAATCGGAACAGTTACATAGATGCCACTTTTCCAGTTGGAGGGTCTAAGGTTCATACCTTTCTCCACCTTGATTTCAAGTTTGCCATTTTTCACTTTTGTAACAATGTGCTCCAATAAATTGGACTCTCCTTTTAGCGTTATTTCGCCTTCGCTGCCAGATACCAGCTCTACATCGAACCAGCCGGCCATAGCAACTTCGTCGTAGTCACCTACGGAACGCTCAATGGTAACAACATCGCCATTTCCCCGTACTTTTCTGCCCCATTGGGCGTTGGTTGCCGCTACCATTCCCAATGCCAGCGTAAGTGTGATAAATTTTTTCATGATCTTGTGTTTAGTTTAAATTGTTTTTGAATTGATGTTAATTTTTGTAGAATGATATGCCTCCATAGTCACTGGTAATGCTCACCTTGTTTCCAGAGTTTGGACTTCCGTAGTAGCCACTATAGTATTTTTCGGTAGATTTTTCTTTGCTAATGTTGATCTCGAAATCATCCTTGCCACTTACTCCGGCGTACTCGGTAGAAATTTCGAAGTCGAAGTTATAGTCTGAATCGTAACCAATTTTGACGCCCGTGTAATCGGTTCGGATTTGCACATTACCGGCGTCCGGGGCCAATCTGTCTATCTTAATGGATCCATAGTCGCTGATTATGGAGACATTGCCGTGTACATTGCCGAATTTAACCCCGATATAATCTCCATTGCCATCCACATTCTTTACGTTTCTAACATCTATGGAACCATAATCGCTGGAGTATTGGAGGTTATCCATTTCTTCCACAACACCGTTGGTGTAATCGGCCTTAATGGTAAGGCTTCCTGCCTTGTCGATTGTGAAGCCCGAGTAATCGGCAATAATTTCCGCACTGTTAATGTAACCAAAGGTAGAGCGCGAGGTGTAATCGAACCGTAGCTCATTATTGCGGCCGTGTAGTTCACCAATGTCCATTTTACCGTAATCACAGCTTATTTTGGCATGTCCATCAATCCTGTCCAGCATTATGTTGCCGTAGTCGTTGCTAAGGTTTACACTGTTCTTTACAGGGAGTTTAATGGTGTAGTTAACCTGTACGCTCACATTTTTACGCTTGCCCCAGCCCCAGTTCCAACCACTGTTCCTGTTGCCAAAATCCGTAATGGCGGATACCATACTGGCACTGTTGTCAAAATCTACGTTGATTTCTTCCAAACGTTCCTTTACGCGATCCTCATCATTGCCGTTGGTTTTGATGTGTACCTCGATCATTACGCGGTTTTCGTTCCAAGAGGTAATGTTGAGGTTGCCATAGCTATTGCTTACCTTCAAAAGGGCATCCGAATTAACCTTGAATTCTTTCTTTATTGTTTTTTCCTTGGTATACTTTCCGTTCAATTTGTCCTTATCCATATTGGCGCTAACGACCAGGGGAATAAAAGCCAAAGCGAAAAAGATGTGTTTAAATTGTAAAGCTCTCATCATTTTGTGTTTTTAAATTCTTTATATTTTCTATTTGGCTCAAAACTTCTTTTAAAAGGTCTATACGTGTTTGGAAATTGGTGATCATGGCACTCAGGATAATTTTACTGTCTCCCCCGTCTATTAAATCGTGCTCAAGGGTTTCATAGTCTTTGTCCAGCTTGGCGAGTTGTGCCAAGGTGTCATCTACCAATTGTGCCGTTTCCGGAGTTTTTTCCTGTTTAAGCTCTTCCACCTGCTCCTCTATCAAATTCGCAAAATAGAACTCGGTTTGGGAAGCTTCGGGGGCAATTTTTGTTACCTGTTGTTTAATGCTCGGCTGTGGCCCAAAGGCTTGGTACCCCAATAGTGCCACCAGTGCAATGGATGCTGCAATGGACATAGGTTTCCACCAAGATGTTTTCTTTTTGTTCAGGGCAATGGTGTCTTGGTCCTTGTTCAATTTTTCCAAAAATCGTTCTTGGTGACCACTTTGCGGTTCCGCTACATCCAACTCGCCGTGGAGTCTCTCGAACAGGTAATCTAAACTATCCTTCTTCATAACTAAACATTTATGGTCAATTTTTTTCTGAGGCTTTCTTTGGCCCTCGAAATCATGGTTCTACAATTAGCGTAACTGATATTCATTATTTCGCTTATTTCTTCGTAATCGTACCCTTCAATTAAATGTAAGGTCAAAGAAACTCTGTAATTGTCTTTCAAACTTTTCATGGTTTCCATCACTTTTTGAGCCTTCAGTTCTGTGTAACCATTCTGATCCGAAGCAACTCCATCATTATCTTCGACCTTGTACATTATATCATCCAAATCGTCAGTACGTTTTTTTTGCTGCTTTTTGTAATGATAGATGCTGTTATTGATCACGATCCGCTTTAACCATGCTCCAAAGGCGACGTCTCCTTTAAAGGTGTGCAATTTGGTAAATGCGCTCAGGAACGATTCCTGCATCACATCCTCGGCCTCCGCAGTATGCTTTACAATCCTAAAAGCGGTGTTGTACATCGCTTTGTAATAGCGGTTGTAAACCTCTAGCTGCGCGCTTTGTTTGCCCTGCATGCACAATTTTAGCAGTGTGTCAATATGTTCATTTTGTTGGCTCAAAAAATGATTGGTTTGTCTTATAGATGAGCCAATTTACCATTTGTTACACTTTTTTCTTAAAATTTGATTTTTAATGGCACAGGAATTGCCAACTAAAGGGTGATAATAAGCTCAAGGATTGCCCTAAACTTTGATTTTTAGGGATTTGAGAGAGCTTTAATGTTGAATAAAAATGTGGGTTGCCTGTCTTTTATGACAAAATGACCGAAAAGTTGATATGGGAGAGATGAAAATAACCAAATTTGACAATATAGATCTGCAAGGGCTTGATGAAGATGCCGAGTTGATTCCGTTGTTGACCCCGGAAGATGAAGAGCAGATGAACAAAGAGAGCTTGCCGGAAACCTTGCCGGTATTGCCTTTAAGAAATACAGTTTTGTTTCCAGGTGTCGTAATCCCCATTACGGCAGGTCGAGATAAGTCCATCAATTTGATCAAAGATGCCAATAATGGTTCCAAGACCATCGGAGTGGTGTCCCAAAAGGATGAATCGGTGGAGAACCCGGGTCCCGAAGATATCAATACCGTTGGAACCGTAGCCCGTATTTTACGGGTGCTTCAAATGCCGGATGGAAACACTACGGTGATCATTCAAGGGAAAAAAAGATTCAAGATCGATGCAGTGCTTACCGAAAAGCCGTATTTGACCGCCAAGGTGAGCGAGGCTGCGGAGGATCGTCCCGATGAAAAAGGAAGTGAATTTGAGGCCATAATCGATTCTATCAAGGAATTGGCTTTTAAAATCATCAAGGATAACCCGAACATTCCCAGCGAGGCCACTTTTGCCATCAAGAACATTCAGAGCAATTCGTTCTTGATCAATTTTGTGTCTTCCAACCTCAATCTTGGGGTTAAGGAAAAACAGCAACTTTTGGAAATTGCCGACCTTCAGGAAAGGGCGTTGGCCACCTTGAAGTACATGAACATGGAGCTTCAAAAATTGGAGCTTCGCAACGATATACAGAGCAAGGTCCGAAGCGATATGGACCAGCAACAACGCGAATATTTCCTTCACCAACAAATGAAGACCATCCAGGAGGAACTTGGTGGGCTTTCCTATGAAGAAGAGGTGGATGAAATGGCGGAAAAGGCCAAAAAGAAAAAATGGGGCAAAAAAGTGCAAGAGCATTTTGAGAAAGAACTTTCCAAAATGCAGCGCATGAACCCACAAGTGGCCGAATATTCCATCCAAAGGAACTATTTGGACCTGCTATTGGACCTGCCATGGAACGAATTTTCCAAAGATAAGTTCGACTTGAAACGGGCCCAAAAGATTTTGGACAGAGATCATTATGGCCTGGAAGATGTAAAACGCCGAATTATCGAGTATTTGGCGGTCTTGAAACTGCGGAACGATATGAAATCGCCAATCCTTTGTTTGTACGGACCTCCCGGCGTGGGTAAGACCTCCTTGGGGAAATCGGTGGCAGAGGCCTTGGGTCGGGAATATGTGCGTATGTCCTTGGGTGGACTGCGCGATGAAGCGGAGATCCGCGGACACCGTAAAACGTACATCGGTGCCATGCCCGGTAGGATCATCCAAAGCTTGAAGAAGGCGGGAACCTCAAACCCCGTATTCATCTTGGATGAAATAGATAAGTTGGCCAGTAGTCACCAAGGAGATCCATCATCGGCAATGTTAGAGGTGCTGGATCCCGAACAGAACAGTGAGTTCCATGATAACTTTTTGGAACTGGGATACGATTTGTCCAAAGTAATGTTCATTGCCACGGCCAACAATTTATCCACGATTCAGCCGGCCTTGCGTGATCGTATGGAGATTATAAATGTAACGGGCTATACCATCGAGGAAAAAGTCGAGATTGCCAAGCGCCACTTGTTGCCCAAGCAGTTGGAGGAGCACGGACTTACCAAAAAAGATGTAAAAATCGGTAAGCGTCAATTGGAGAAAATTGTGGAAGGCTACACTCGTGAATCCGGAGTACGTAGCCTGGAAAAACAGATTGCCAAAATGGTACGGTATGCAGCCAAATCCATTGCTATGGAAGAAGCGTACAACGTTACCGTAAACAACGCGGACGTTGAAAAGATTCTTGGTCCAGCGCGTTTGGAACGTGACAAGTACGAAAACAACGATGTGGCGGGGGTGGTAACCGGTCTGGCCTGGACAAGCGTTGGAGGGGATATCCTGTTTATCGAATCCATTCTTTCCAAAGGAAAGGGAACGCTGAACGTTACGGGTAACCTTGGTAAGGTAATGAAGGAGTCCGCCACGATTGCGATGGAATATATCAAGTCCAATGCGGATGCATACGGTATCGATTCCGATGTGTTCGATAAATACAATGTACATATCCACGTGCCCGAAGGAGCCACGCCCAAAGATGGTCCAAGTGCGGGAATCACGATGCTGACTTCTTTGATTTCCCTTTTCACACAACGAAAGGTGAAAAAGAGCTTGGCCATGACCGGTGAGATTACCCTGCGCGGCAAGGTGCTGCCCGTCGGCGGAATCAAGGAAAAAATCTTGGCGGCCAAAAGAGCGCGCATCAAGGAGATCATTCTTTGTGCGGACAACAAAAAGGATATTGAGGAAATTAAAGCAGATTACCTTAAAGGACTTACCTTTCATTATGTGACCGATATGAGCGAGGTCATCGATATTGCGATTACCAAGCAGAAGGTGAAGAACGCCAAGGAACTTTAGATGATACTTGTCATATGATCCAAACAATATTTCTGCCTATTTTTGGCGTATGGGAAAAATTACGATAGCAATTGACGGGTATTCTTCCACAGGGAAAAGTACCATCGCCAAAAGGTTGGCAGCTGCCTTGGATTATATTTATGTGGATACCGGTGCCATGTACCGTGCAGTGACCCTTTTTGCTTTGCAAGGGGGCATCATCAATGATAAAGGTGAAGTAAATGAAGCTGCTTTGGTCGATAAGCTTTCAGAGATCAATCTCAAATTTGTTCCCAATACCGAAACAGGTAGTTCCGATATGGTTTTGAACGACGAAAATGTAGAACAGGAAATCCGTTCTATGCGGGTATCTGGCTTTGTGAGTCCCGTAGCGGCAATAAAGGAAGTCCGTGAAAAGTTGGTGAAGATTCAGCAAGAAATGGGCAAGGACAAGGGCATTGTAATGGACGGCCGCGATATTGGCACCGTTGTTTTCCCAGATGCGGAGCTAAAACTGTTTATGACCGCTTCTCCCGAGACCCGAGCCGCTCGCCGTTATAAGGAACTGTTGGACAAAGGGGAGAAGGTCACCTATGCCGAAGTACTGAAGAATGTGGAAGAACGTGACCGAATCGACTCTACCCGAACAATTTCACCATTGACCCAAGCCAAAAATGCCATTGAATTCGACAATAGCGATATGGGCTTGGAAGAACAGTTTGAACGTATCCACGATTATGCGCAACGGGTGATTGCGAAGGAGGGGTGAGGATTTTATATCTGCTCTAATTTTTTGCCTTAAAATAACCCTCCCAAAAATTCATAAATTCTTTTAGCAATATCTTCGAGATACAAACTTGTTCCATCCTGGAATTGCTACATTGTACTGGACATGAGGTTGAATGAATATGATTGAGGCCCCCTAAACCAAAAAAACGCTCAAAGGCGTGTTTTTACAAATGGTCGAACGAGCAATTACTTGCCGTTCATTCACCTTCATTCTTCTATCCTTTTGATTTCGTTTTCTAAATCAGTGATCAAAATTTCATATTCTGACTTCAACCCCCGGCCTTTTACAATAACTGCCCTCATTTTCTTAAGAAGCAAAATATACATATTCTTTAGTCTTTGCGAATTGAAAGATTTGATATAATTAGCTCTGTCTTTTTGTTGTTCTGCTTCCGTCCGTTTTTTGAGTTTGGCTATGACCTTTGGATCTATTTCCATGTTATTGATGAAACTTTCCTCTAAATGCGTTCTTGTATACTCCGTTACTTCGTCTTCACTTTCCTGATAATCCGCCACGATGTCATTAAGCCTTGAAATTTTATTTTTTAAGGAATCATTGGTGATTATTTCTATGGTACCTGAGTTTATGATTGAATTGTAAATTCCTGTGGAGGGGTCAAATGTGTAATTGCTGACATTTTCTGTAATTATGGAATCCAAATAAACAAGTGGCCGGTCGGATATATCCATGAAAAGCACCTCTTCCAAGCTTTTGTTTCTTCGAATTTGAACCTCATGAATATAGTTGAGTTCGGCGAGATTGATTTTGGTGGACTCCAGCAAACTTTTTAGTGTTTCTAGCTCCGTATCCCTTAACTTCTCTTTTTGATTCCAGTTGTTTATTTGCAGGGCAATTAGAATCCCGATAACCACAAGTACAATTTCTCCAATGGCATATTTTAAATACTTCCGAGTGTTTCCTTCAAAAAGGAAATCTTTTCTAATTTTTCTAAAGAATTTTATCATGGGTTGGCGGTTGGTTATAATAAAGCACAACGATTAGCTGAGCATCGTTTCAATCTTAGTTAGCGTATGATACCGAAACCAGTTCGGCACAAGTAGGTGAATTTAGTATTTTTCTGAATAAAATTCCATTTGATCGCATACGCCATTATCCTAAACGGTTTTTATGAAAGAAGTTTGGGGATCGGAAAGTTTTTGGTGTTCTTGCTTTTTTATTCACGCATCCACATTGCGGGCCAATTATATGCTTTTGAAATAGCTCGTACGATTTCATGGATCAAAGGAAAACCATTGTCCGAGTTTGTCATGACCACTGCTCCACGGCCCGTATTGGCAAAGGATACTGCGTAACAAACAAATCCAGCGTTTCCCCCGGTGTGTCTAAAACGAAAAGCTTTCCCTTTTCCATCTATTCCTATTCCAATGCCGCCCGCATTTGGTACTCTGGTCATCATGGTCTTTGCGGATTCCTGACTTAATAAAACAGTGTTTTCTCCTCGATATGATTTTCCCAGGGCTATCATAAAAAGCGCTAAATCGGTTGGGTTTGTCCAAAGTCCGGCCGCTGCCTTTTCGGGATAGATATGATAGCCACCTTCCACAACGTACCCGTTTTCGTCATAACCGTTGGCAGTTAGATTTTGCAGTCTTTCTGTAAGTGGATAAGCAAAGGAACTGTTCTCCATACCTGTGGGATCAAGGACCAAAGTGTTCAGTAGTTTGGGAAACGCTTCTCCGGTTACGTCCTCCATCAACATTTGTAATACTTCCATTCCACCGCCTGAATATAATTCAGATGCTCCAGGTTTTTGAACGACACGCACAGGCTCCGAATTTGTTATTTCGCTTCCCTGTACTATTTCCAATAGTGTTGGGATGGAATCTCTTTTGTTGTAGCCTTGAAAACCTGATGTGCTTAAACCGGAGGTGTGACTCATTATTCTACGTGGTGTCACTTTTTCTATTTGTGTAAACTCGTTATCGGGCACTTGCCATCTATCTAATTTTAGGTTTACATTTTCATCGAGGGAAAGTATGTTTCTCTCAATCAATTTAAAGGCGGCAACACTGGCCACTGGTTTGGAAATTGATGCAGCCTGAAAAAGCGTTCTTTCATTTACATCTTCTCCTGTTTCCTTGTTTTTTTTACCATAACCCTTTGACCAAAGTATTTTATTGTCATCGAAAACAGTAATGCTGACTCCGGGAACATTTAACGCCTCCATTCGTGATGTAAGTGTAGTGGTTGTTGAGTCATTTTTCCCATTTTCACCTATCCTGTAAATATTATTTTCAACGCTCTCTCGCATAGCGATCTCCCCGTCTTTCGTGGAATCGGTGATTTTCTTTGTCTTATTGGAATTACACGATAGAAATGCAAGGGCGATTACAAGGAGCCTGAAAATAATTTTACTCATTATTTATGATTTTTAGAGATGAATTAATTCAAGGACGGTATTTTTTCTTCAGCGTTGCAAAACCTAAACAAAAACCAAGGGGATACTACTTTGCCACGATGAATCATGTACGCCAATATCGGAACCAGATACTACAGGAAAGTAATGCTGTTGGTTTTTTTGTAAAAACTTAAAAACAAAAAGACGCCTCCAGGGCGCCTTTATATGATATCTCCGTTATCGACTATTCTCGAACTTACCAGTATTATAAATTCGGAATCTTCAATACTTGGTCGGGATGGATCAAATCAGGATTCTTTAATTGATCCGTGTTCGATTCGAATATCTTATTGTATTTCATCGGGTCTCCGTAATAATGCTTGGAAATCTTGCTTAAAGATTCACCACTTTTTACCGTGTGGTAGGCGTACACGGAATCATCCTCCACGGTAATGTTCGCTTTGATGTCGGACGGGTTTTCTCCCCCGATTTCCTTGATCTTGTCCCACAGCAGGTTTTTTTCATACTGGGTCTTGGTCATTCCCTTTATTTTCAAAATGTCCCCTTCAACATTGACATCACCGTTTTTCACTTCTAATTTTTCGCCTAGGTCCAAAACAGGTTGATATTTTGCTTTTACGCTCATAATGTGATTTATTTACAGTTAATAATTAGAAGTTTCAAGATAAACAATCTACCCCTATTTTACCATTAAATAATTGTAATACTTTTTTTGCGGAAACCTTGCCTGTAGTCTTTGTATATCAATAATTTAATTGTATTTTTGCACCCCTTTTAGCAAGGAGGCAAGAGAAAAAGGGAAATTAGAAAATCAATTTAAAACCACTTCCGCGGTAATTGTTCATCTCTTGTAAAACGTGGAATACAAATTTTGATCAGCAAATGGCTGAAGAAAAACAAAACGTTGAGGTAGAAGAAACTGCCGCAGCACCAGTAGTAAAGGAAGCAAAACAGCCCGAACAGAATCCTCAGGAATTTCTTGAAAATTTTGATTGGGACAAGTACGAAGAAGGAATTGAGCGTGTTGATGACAATAAGCTTAAGGAATTTGAAACACTTGTAGAGGAAAACTTTGTGGACACTGCCGATGAGGAAGTAGTGGAAGGAGAAGTGGTTCACATGACAGACCGTGAGGCGATCATTGATATCAATGCAAAGTCCGAAGGTGTGATTTCCCTAAATGAGTTCCGCTACAATCCTGACCTTAAAGTTGGTGATAAAGTTGAGGTTCTTATTGATATCCGTGAAGACAAGACCGGTCAGTTGGTATTGTCTCACAGAAAAGCAAGGACCATCAAGGCATGGGAGCGTGTTAACAATGCACACGACAAAGAAGAAATTGTAACTGGATTCGTTAAATGTCGTACCAAAGGTGGTATGATCGTTGACGTATTCGGAATCGAGGCGTTCTTGCCAGGTTCTCAAATCGATGTGAAGCCTATCCGTGACTACGATCAGTATGTAGGCAAGACCATGGAGTTCAAAGTAGTGAAAATCAACCACGAGTTCAAGAACGTAGTGGTATCGCACAAAGCTTTGATCGAAGCGGACATCGAAGAACAGAAAAAAGAGATCATCGGCCAGTTGGAAAAAGGTCAAGTATTGGAAGGTGTGGTCAAAAACATTACATCTTACGGGGTATTTATCGACCTTGGAGGTGTGGACGGATTGGTACACATTACCGACCTTTCTTGGAGCCGTATCAACCACCCGAACGAAGTTGTGGACCTAGACCAGAAATTGAACGTTGTTATCCTTGATTTCGATGATAACAAGTCAAGAATCCAGTTGGGTCTTAAGCAATTGGAGAAACACCCATGGGATGCCCTAGGTGATGAGATCAAAGTTGGCGACAAAGTAAAAGGTAAAGTAGTTGTAATCGCAGATTACGGTGCGTTTATCGAAGTTGCCGAAGGAGTTGAAGGTTTGATCCACGTTTCAGAAATGTCTTGGAGCACTCACCTAAGATCAGCTCAAGATTTCGTGAACGTAGGAGACGAAGTTGAAGCAGTTGTATTGACCTTGGATAGGGAAGATCGCAAAATGTCGTTGGGTATCAAGCAATTGACCCCCGACCCATGGACCGATATCACTTCTAAGTATCCTGTTGGATCAAAACATAAAGGAATCGTTAGAAACTTTACCAACTTTGGTGTATTCGTAGAGTTGGAAGAAGGAATCGACGGTTTGATCTATATTTCGGATCTTTCTTGGACCAAGAAAATCAAACACCCATCCGAATTTGTTACCGTTGGTGACACTTTGGAAGTAGAGGTATTGGAACTGGACGTGGAAGGACGTAAATTGAGCCTTGGTCACAAGCAGACCACTGAGAACCCTTGGGACAAATATTCCGATGAGTTCGCTGAAGGTACAATTCACACAGCTGCAATCGCAGAAGTTGTTGATAAGGGAGCTACGATCAACTTCAACGAGGATATCGTTGGGTTTGTTCCACAACGTCACATGGAAAAAGAAGACGGCAAGAAACTTCAAAAAGGAGAAGAAGCCCAATTCAAGATCATTGAGTTCAATAAAGATTTCAAGAGAGTTGTGGCCAGCCACACTGCAATCTTTAGAGAGCAAGAAGATAGAAATGTGAAGGCTGCTGCCAAGAAAAGAGCTGCATCTAGCGATGAAGCCGCTCCGACCCTTGGTGATGCCAACTCTGCATTACAAGCATTGAAGGACAAAATGGAAGCTGATTCCAAGAAAAAGTAATCAGACTTTTCAATGATACGAAGCCCCGCTGGAAACAGTCGGGGCTTTTTTATATCCTAAAAATTTAAAGAATTGCTTACTTTTGTATTCAACCGAGTTGGTCGCACATAGCATATGAGTCAAAAAGTTCTGCTTACTTCAAAGGAAATCAACATCATACTGCACCGGTTGGCCTGTCAACTAATGGAAAATCATTTGGATTTTACCAATACCGCATTAATAGGTATTCAGCCCAGAGGCGGTTTTTTGGCAGAACGGTTGGTAAAGATTCTCAAAAAGGAATACAAGATCAAACATGTTGACCTTGGTTTCTTGGACATCACATTTTTTAGGGACGATTTTGGACGAGGGGAAATCCTTAAGGCCAATTCCACACAAATGAATTTTTTGGTGGAAGACAAAAAAGTGGTTTTTATCGATGATGTGCTTTACACGGGAAGAAGTATCAGGGCGGCACTAACGGCCATCCAATCCTTTGGTAGACCAAGCAATATTGAACTTTTGACATTGATTGATAGGCGTTTTAGCCGACATTTGCCCATACAGCCCACCTATAGGGGCCGACAAGTGGATGCGATAAACGAAGAAAAGGTCAAGGTAATGTGGGAAGAGAACGACGGTGAAGATAAAGTATATTTAGTAAGCAAATAAAAGGGAATGAGCGAGTTAAGTGTAAATCACTTGTTGGGAATCAAGTATCTGAACAAAAAGGATATATCGCTCATTTTTGAAACGGCAGACCACTTTAAGGAGGTCATCAACCGTTCCATTAAAAAAGTACCCACCCTTCGCGATATTACCATTGCCAATATCTTTTTCGAGAACAGTACCCGTACAAAACTTTCTTTTGAGTTGGCAGAAAAACGACTTTCTGCGGACGTGGTCAATTTTTCGGCAGGGCAATCCTCGGTAAAAAAAGGTGAGACCCTGATAGATACCGTAAACAACATCCTATCCATGAAAGTGGACATGGTGGTAATGCGACACCCTAATCCAGGAGCTGGTATCTTTTTGTCACGGTATGTAAAGGCATCCATTGTAAATGCGGGAGATGGAGCCCACGAACATCCAACACAGGCATTGTTGGATTCCTTTTCCATCCGGGAAAAACTGGGCGATGTAGGAGGTAAGAATGTCGTTGTTGTTGGTGATATACTGCATTCCCGAGTGGCCCTGTCCAACATTTTTGCACTTAAACTACAAGGGGCCAATGTAAAGGTCTGTGGTCCAAAAACATTGATTCCAAAGCATATTGAATCTTTGGGAGTAGGTGTGGAGACCAACCTAAGGAAAGCATTGGAATGGTGTGATGTGGCCAACATGCTCCGTGTACAGAACGAACGGATGGATATCAGTTACTTTCCATCTACCCGCGAATACACACAACAATTTGGGGTGAACAAAGAACTTCTGAACAGTTTGGACAAGGAAATCGTGATCATGCACCCAGGACCTATAAACCGTGGGGTGGAAATCACAAGTGATGTGGCCGATTCGGACCAGTCCATTATATTGCATCAAGTGGAAAATGGTGTGGCCATACGCATGGCCGTACTCTATTTATTGGCATCAAAAATTAAGTAAACCATGATTATCGACAAAGACGGGACTACGACCATAGTTTTCCAGGAAAAGACCACTTTGAGCGGGTTTTTGGAAAATCTCAATAAAGCATACCCAAAGCTAAAACACGACAATATTGTTGTTAACCTATTCTCTTTCGATAAGCTGGAGGTTGATGATGTTTTGGAGTTCCTGGACCTTTCGAACACCCATAGGTCTGGTGGTCAATCATTTGTTTTGGTGACGGATAAGTTGGCTTACGATGATATTCCTGAGGAGATAAGCCTGGTACCAACCTTGCAAGAGGCTAAGGACCTTATCGAAATGGAAGAAATAGAACGGGATTTGGGCATATGAAATTGACCGTACTTGGTTGTTATGCCGCTACACCACGAACATTTACCAATCCTACTTCGCAGGTACTCGAAATAAAGAACCATTTGTTCTTGATCGATTGTGGTGAGGGGACCCAAGTGCAGCTCAGAAAATATAAGATCAAGTTTTCCAGAATCAACCACATATTTATCTCCCATCTCCACGGGGATCACTTTTTTGGGCTTCCTGGTCTAATTTCCACCTTTAGGTTATTGGGCAGGCAGAAGGAACTGCACGTTTATGGTCCCAAAGGTATAAAACAGGCCATCACCTTGTTTCTGAAATTGGGCGATTCCTGGACCAATTATCCCTTGATTTTCCACGAATTGGAATCCAAAGAATCTGAACTTGTTTTTGAAGATGATAAAGTTACCGTTCGAACAGTCCCTTTGATTCACAGAGTATACACCAATGGATATTTTTTTGAGGAAAAGGAAGCCCCGCGAACCTTGGATATTGAAGCTGCAAGAACATTTGGTATAGACAGAAGTCAGTTCAATAATATTAAAAAGGGAATGGACGGGGTGGATGGCTCAGGTAAAATCATTTCCAATAAAAAGCTCACCTTGGTTCCACCGGCACCCAAAAGCTATGCTTTTTGCAGTGATACCATGTACAATGAAACCGTTTTGCCCATCATTAAGAATGTGACCGTTCTTTACCACGAATCTACGTTTTTGGACTCAGAACTGTATCTATGCGAGAAAACGAAGCATTCCACGGCCAAACAAGCTGCACAAATCGCCAAAAAGGCCGATGCCAAGCTGCTTATCTTGGGACATTATTCCACCCGTTATAAATCCATCGAACTCTTTAAAAAAGAGGCAGAGGAGGTATTCCCCAATGTTGATTTGGCAGATGATGGTAGGTCTTTTGAATTTTGAGTTGAGATAATGTGAAGCAACCCAAGGCACAAGTTTGTATCTTTTTTACAAAGCTTCAATCTATGAAAAAAGAATTTTTCGGTCTTTTGGCCCTATTATCTCTAGCCGTATCCTGTACTAAGGAGGACGAGGGCAGAGGAGGCTTTGCTCCAAATCTTTTGGGTAGCTGGAGTCAAACGTATGAACAAGAACAAGGTGTTGTGGTCAATACCTATACATTCAAGGTAAATTCACGATTTGAACGTAGGATTGACTGGTTTGGATTTAATGGGGCGCCTAAAACCGAACTTACTGAATCTTCAGAATACACAGGCACCTTTAACGTTGAAGGAGATAGTTTGTTTCTTCGAAATTTGGAAGACAAAGGTGGATTGAACAGCAAATTTTGGATAAAAGGCAATATCCTTCATTTAGAATATATTACTTATCCAGCAGATGCTCCAGTTCTTACCCAAATGAAATACGAAAGAATCGATTGACGAATGAATAGGAATTCTGCAACTTTCAAATAAAAACAACTTCTTTTTGTAGGTCTATCTTTGATGACATTTGAATTTTGACGAACTTCACGTCATGCAAAAAGACCTTGGCAATTACAGAAAATCTTACGAAAAAAGTGAACTGACCGAAGCATCGGTCAAGGAAAACCCGATGGAGCAGTTTCAAAAATGGTTCTTTGAGACTGAAGCTTCCGATGGGGTGGACGAACCCAATGCAATGACTGTTTCCACCATTGGATTGGATGGTTTCCCAAAAAGCAGGGTGGTTTTGATGAAGAAATTTACCTTCGAAGGTTTCATTTTTTATACCAATTACCAAAGTGAAAAGGGTAGGGCCATTGAAGCAAACCCATCAGTATGCCTATCTTTTTTTTGGCCCAATATGGAACGACAGGTCATTGTTAAGGGAAATGCGGAAAAAATTGCGGAAAATCTTTCAGACGGTTATTTTGAATCCCGACCACATGGCAGCCAATTGGGAGCTGTGGTTTCCGATCAGAGCACAGTGGTTCCGTCCCGGGAATATTTGGAGGACAGGTTGAAGGGGCTTGAGCAAAAATACGATGGAAAAGAAGTGCCCAGACCAGAATATTGGGGAGGTTATCTTGTAAGGCCTATTTCCATTGAGTTTTGGCAAGGGCGCCCCAACAGGTTGCACGATAGGATAAGATATTCCCTGCAGGAAGATTTTGACTGGAAAATAGAACGATTGGCACCCTAAAACCCTAACCAATGAAACAAATCATCCTCATGCGACATGGTAAGTCCTCTTGGGACTACGATGTCTCCGATAAGGACAGGCCCCTAAAGGAAAGAGGTGTCAACGATGCCCACTTGGTGGCCAAAACCTTTGGTCTGCACGCGCCATCAATCGATTTTATATACTCGAGTCCCGCCAATAGGGCTTTGCATACCAGTATGGTTTTCGTGAGAAATTTGGAATATGATCTTTCAAAATTTAGCGTAACCAATGCACTTTATGATTTTTCGGGCAATAGTGTTGAGCTGTTTGTGCGAAAGTTGGACAATGGTTTGGATACTGTGGCCCTATTTGGGCATAATTATGCCTTTACCTCGCTTGCAAATACTTGGGGAGATCAGTATATTGAGAACGTTCCCACGGCTGGACTTGTCCATATTACATTTGGTGTGGACGATTGGTCCAAAATTTCCGAAGGAACCACTAAACAAATGGTCTTTCCAAAACACTTGAAGAAATAAATGATTAAAACAAAGAACGAATATATAAATCGGGAAATCAGTTGGTTGCATTTTAATGCAAGGGTGCTCCAAGAAAGCAAAGATCCTCGTGTTCCTCTGATTGACCGACTACGGTTTTTAGGAATTTTCAGCAACAATCTGGATGAATTTTTCAAAGTAAGGTACGCCACCGTTAAACGAATCGTGGATGCTGGAAAAACCGGCAAGAGTGTTTTGGGCGGAGAAAAGGCCAATGATCTTTTGGAAGAAATCACCAAAATTGTAATCAACCAGCAGACCCGCAGTCTCGAAATTTTCAAACAAATTGATAAGGAGCTTAGGGAGAAGAATATTTTCATCATAAGGGAGACCGAAGTAAATGAAAGTCAGGCCGAATTTATTCGCGACTACTTTTTTAAAAAGGTGAACCAGGAGTTGATGACCATCATACTTAACGACCTTACGGAGTTTCCACTTTTAAAGGACACAGCGGCCTATTTGGCCGTTAAAGTTGTGATGAAGAACGGAACTGCCCGTAGAAAGCACAACCGATATGCACTGATCGAGATACCTAAGGGCATCGATCGTTTTGTGGTGCTTCCCAAGGAAGGGGATAAGGATTATGTCATCATGTTGGATGATTTGATTCGTTTTTGCCTGGACAGTGTGTTTACCATGTTCGATTTCGAATCCATTTCCGCTCATATGATCAAGATCACGAGGGACGCCGAGCTGGACATTGACAATGATCTGAGCAAAAGTTTTATCGAGAAGATTTCTTCGAGCGTGGAGCACAGGAAAATCAGTGACCCTGTCCGATTTGTTTATGATAAAAGTATCGACAAGGACACCCTTCAATTCCTAAAGGAAAAAATGGACATTATGGGAACGGATAGCGTGATTCCCGGTGGCCGTTATCACAACAGAAGGGATTATATGGGCTTCCCCAGTTTAGGAAGGCACGATTTGATGTATGATAAAATTGATCCCTTACCGGTCAAGGGACTTAGTATGAAAGGGAGTTTGTTGGACATGATAGCGCACAAGGACTATATGATCTACGCGCCCTACCATACGTTTAGTTACGTCACCAAGTTTTTAAGGGAAGCGGCTTTGGACCCAAAAGTTCGCAGAATACAGATTACGATTTATCGATTGGCGAGTGACAGCCAGATTGCATCAGCTTTGGTCAATGCCGTTAAGAATGGTAAGCAGGTCACTGTTCAGATCGAGTTACAGGCACGATTTGATGAGCAGAACAACATAGAATATGCCAATTATCTCCAAGATGAGGGCGTCAACTTGATTTTTGGGGTCCCAGGACTCAAAGTACACAGCAAGATTTGTCTGGTGGAACGGGAAGAAGATGAAGGCATCAAGCGTTATGGATTTATCAGTACAGGTAACTTTAACGAGTCCACGGCGAAGATCTATACCGATTATACGCTGTTTACAGCGCACCAAGGTATTTTGAAGGACATGAGCAAGGTGTTCGGGTTTTTCGAGACAAATTATAAGATCAATAAATACAAGCACCTAATTGTTTCTCCACACTATACAAAAGCAGCTTTTACCAAGTTGATAGATAAAGAGATAGCATTGGCCAAGGCAGGGAAAGAAGCTTACATCAAAATTAAGATGAACAGTCTTACTTCCTACAAGATGGTGGATAAACTCTACGAGGCCAGTAGGGCAGGGGTAAAAATCCAGATGATAGTCAGGGGGGTCTGCTGTCTTATTCCAGGTGTAGAGGGCATGAGTGAGAATATTGAGGCCATTAGTGTGGTGGATAAGTTCTTGGAACACCCTAGATTGTTCATTTTTGGAAATGATGGCGATACAAAGATCTATATTTCCTCTGCAGATTGGATGACACGTAACCTTGACTTTAGGGTAGAGGTCGGCTGTCCTATTTATGACCCGGATATTAGAGAGGAACTGCTCGATACGTTTGAAATATCTTGGAATGACAATTCAAAAGCTCGGGTGTTCTCTGAAAAACAGGACAATGCGTACCGGAAAAAGTCGAAAGGGCAGCCCGAACTACGGTCTCAATTTGAAATGTACGATTATTATAAACGAAAGCTTGAAGAGTAAAGAAAGTTTAGGTGCTAACCGTGCATGGTTTCCTTTTTGCCAAGGTCCCTCATGAGTTGGGCCTCGTACTCCAAAAGGTCTTCCCACTTTTGATCTACTTCCTTTTTGTCGCCGTATGTACGGGCAAATTTTAGGAACATGGTGTAGTGATTGGCTTCACTTACCATTAGATTTCGGTAAAATTCGGACAGTTCTTCGTCGTCTATTTCTTCCGAGAGCAACCTGAAGCGTTCGCAGCTTCTGGCCTCAATCAAGGCGGCATACAGAAGTTTGTGTACCAAGTGTGTATCCCGGCTTCCACCTTTGGGGAAAAATTTCATCAGTTGAATAACATATTCATCTTTGCGCTCGCGCCCCAAAACCCATCCGCGTTTCAAGATTTTATCGTGCACCATGTTAAAATGCCCCATTTCCTCACGTGCCAATGCAGTCATTTCTTTGACCAATTCGGACTTTTCAGGAAACCCTATGATCAATGAGATAGCGGTGCTGGCCGCTTTTTGCTCACAATAGGCATGGTCGGTCAAAATTTCCTCGATGTTCTTTTCTACAATGTTCACCCACCTCGGGTCTGTTGGAAGCTTTAGGCCTAGCATGAATATATTTTTTCGTTGTTACGGATGCAAAGATAAAAGGAATGTGCGTGATGTTAAAAATCAAGGTCAAACTCTTTGCGCAAGAGTTCTATGTTCGGGTTCTTTTCTTTCAATTTCTCATATTTCTCCTCAGGAGTAAAGGCAAACTTTTTGGCGACCTCCTCATTTACGGTGATGTAAAGTGAAATGGAATAATTGTTCAGTTTCTGCTTAAGGTAGTCCAGCATTAAACTTTGCTCTCGCTCAATTTCCTTTTTCATGGTACCGTTCGGCAACTCAATCCAAATTACATGATCGTTTTTAAGTTTGGGCACATCGGTTTGAAGATTGCTCGCCAATATTTTTCTTCCCTGTCTTTCCAGCTCATGCACAAAATCGTCCCAATGTTGCTGCATTTCTTTTTCCTCAAATGGGTCTTTGGGAAGGTCTTTTTCGTCGACGTTCGGGGATTTGGTGTTCTCATGCGCCTTTTTGACCTTGATACTGGACAGTGAAAGACCGGACACTCTTTTCTCAGATCCTTTTATCTGTATTTTTTTGGGTTGATGGGGTTCCTTCGGTTCACTGGCCAATTCTTTTTCAACCTCTTCTTCTTTAACTGCAATTTCTTTGGTAGGCTGTTTTTTCTGGACCGAGGGTGCCGCAGTTCCCCTGGCATCATTGCGAGGTTCGATTGTCTCGGTCCCCTGTTTTTCTAAAGCTTTGGCACCGTTGGTGCTGATGATTTTTCCTTTGAAAAAGGAAGCGGGGATTATGAAATTAGAGTTTTTTTTTTCTCCATCATAAGTGATGGACGCCAATTTCATGAGAGTGAGCTCTACGAGCAGTCTTTGATTTTTACTGCTCTTATATTGCAGGTCACAATCATTGGCCATATCAATGGCTTTCAATAAAAACTGTTTTGAAGTCTTTTTTGATTGATCTTGGTATTGTTTTGTAACATCTTCCCCCACCTCTAGCAAGTTTAAGGTGTCGGGGTGTTGGCAAACCATGAGATCCCTGAAGTGGGAGGCCAGTCCTGTGATAAAGTGATGGCCATCGAAACCAAGCGACAATGTTTTGTTTAAAAGAATCAGCAATTCAGGTATGTTATTGTCGAGAATCAAATTGGTTGCCGAGAAATAAATATCGTAATCAAGAACGTTGAGGTTTTCCGTTACGGCCTTTCTGGTCAGTTCTTTTCCCGAGAAGCTCACTACGCGATCAAAAATGGACAGGGCATCCCTCATGGCGCCATCGGCTTTTTGAGCAATAATGTGCAATGCGCTCTCCTCTGCATGTATCCCTTGTTGCTCGGCGATGTACTTCAGGTATTCCGAGGCATCCTTTACTGTGATTCTTTTAAAATCAAAAATTTGACATCTGGATAGGATGGTCGGAATAATTTTATGTTTTTCCGTTGTTGCCAAAATAAAAATGGCGTGTTTGGGAGGTTCTTCAAGCGTCTTTAAAAAAGCGTTGAACGCCGATTGGGAGAGCATGTGTACCTCGTCGATGATATACACCTTGTACTTTCCGGTTTGCGGTGGAATACGAACTTGGTCAATCAGACTACGGATATCATCCACAGAGTTATTGGAGGCGGCATCAAGCTCGAAAATATTGAAGGCAAAATCCTCATCTTCCCTCTCAGTGCCATCTTGGTTGATCTTTTTGGCCAAAATACGCGCGCAGGTGGTTTTCCCGACACCTCTTGGTCCACAGAACAATAAGGCTTGTGCCAAATGATTGTTTTCTATGGCGTTCAGCAATGTGTTGGTAATGGAAGACTGTCCCACAACATCCTTGAATGTTTGGGGCCTATATTTTCTTGCTGATACAATGAACGGTTCCAATACGCTGAAAAAATACAATTTATACAAATATAAAAATAGCATTGGCCAAAGTTGAATGCAATGGAAGAGTTAACCCGTTTTTTATTAACAATTGGATTACCTTTGCGCACAGCAGGCCACCTTATCGCTGCAAGTATGGGCAACCATGCTTGAAGAGGAAAGTCCGGACACCATAGTGCGGCATAGCGGGTAACGCCCGTCCGTCGAGAGGCGAGGACCAGTGCAACAGAAAGCAAGTACAGTTCGGCTGTAGTGAAATCAGGTAAACTCTATGCGGTGAAACGTCATGTAAACCAATGTTCGAGGGCTGCACGCCCGAGTTGGAGGGTAGGCGGTTGGAACACTTGGGCAACCATTTGTCTAGATAAATGATAAGGAGTTCCCAAATTAATTTGGGGTGCACAGAATCCGGCTTATGGCCTGCTTTTATTTTACTTCAAAAAAACTAAAAATACTTCCACCATATTTGCGTTGCTCCGAAAATTGGGGATGTTCGGAAAGATCGGTTTGGTCCGAATGTTCAATAATCAGCACGCCATCTTCCAATAAACGTTCTTTTACAAAAACCAAATCGGCAATTTTTAAAAACTGGTCGGTGCTAAAATCATAGGGAGGGTCGGCAAAAATAAGGTCGAATTTTTCCGGTGAGCCTTCCAAAAACTTAAATACATCGGACTTTATGGTGTTGATGGAAAATTCCAGTTCCCGTGCTGTCTTCGAAATGAACCGGACACATCCTTGAAAACCGTCCACGGCAGTTATCTGTTCAGCGCCTCGTGAGGCAAATTCATAACTTATGTTTCCAGTGCCGGAAAATAGGTCTAAGACCTTAAGTTCGTCAAAATAAAAGCGGTTGTTCAGAATATTGAACAAGGCTTCTTTTGCCATGTCCGTAGTGGGCCGTACAGGTAGTTTTTTAGGGGCCGTCAATCTTTTGCCCTTGTATTTTCCTGAAATGATCCGCATTTAAAGTGCGCTTAAGATGGAAAAGTCGATGCTTTCATTTTCCAGTTGTTCCAAAGTAAAAGAGGGATTGCTGGGAACAAAAACGGAAATATTCTTTACATATTTGTAACAGAGCTCATAGATAGGGTCGTCCTCCTCAATGGTTCCGAACAGTTTTAGATGTATTTTTTCAAGGTTCATGTCCAATTGCTCTAAACTGAACAATAAATAGTATAGGAAGTCCTCTTTGTTCTTGTACTCAAACTGATTGTAAAAGAGTAATTTTTTCTCGGATACCATCACCATCTCCATATCCTTTTCGGATACTTGTACGTAACATGTGGGTTCGGAGGAGGTGCGATTGTGGTTCAGCAATGCGTTTATGAGAACCGTTCCGCTGTGCTTGAACTCGAATTCCCCAAAAAGCTCAAAAATGTAGTTGTTGATATTTGTGTAGGGAATATATACGTTGATGATATCCTGATTAGGAATTTCATCATGCGCGATAAGGTCGTTCGCCATAATCTTGGCATTGAACTTAAGATAGTTTGGTAGCTCTTCTTTATTGAAAAATGGTTTTGGTACCAAACCGAACATATTGTTTTTGTGTATCACCATTACTTCGGAAAAGTCCTTGCCGATCTGGTTTTGCCCGTTCAGCCTTTCCTTTAGCTCCTTTAGCATCAGGTAGGGAGTCAGCTGGGTTTTGAAACTTACCTTTTCAAAAGCAATGATCTTATTGGTAATGGTATCCACAACACAAAAAGAAAGTCCATTCAAGCCAGCTTGAATGGACAATTTTCTATTAGTGCTATTTTGTGCGTTCTGTGCTATAGCTAGTTTTTCTTTTTTCTATCGTAGATAGGAGGCCAGTTACCGTTGGTACTAACATCTGTTAATGAACCAACTTTTATTTCGGCACCGTTTACCTCTTCAACACTTTGATAAGACTTTTCTTTTTCAAGAAGGTCTGTAGGTTGATCGTAAAGAACAACTTCCTTCTTTACCTTGGCTTCAAAAACAGGAGCTTTATATCCACTCTTGTCGATGATATCGGCCTTCATTTCAAACTTCTCATTGTTTTGGGCAAAAGGAACGTTCATCAAAGTTTTGTAGCGGTCATCTGCACCAAAAAGTGAATCTTTGACCTTTACCGTACCCAACGTATCGATAATGGTTGTGTCCTTTTGCATATCAATCTGATAAGCTCTGTCATATCTCATGAAAGAGGAATCACGCTGAGTGGTAATGGTGTAGCTTCCTGTATCGATAAATTGAATCAAGCTTTCAAAATTACCGGCATACTTCCCGTTCACGGTCTTATACGCTTCTTGTGAATCCCTGATGTCCTTAAGTTTTTTGATGACCTGGGAGAACCTTTCGTTTCTTACCTTGTTGAACTCGATGGGGGCATTGATCGAATCGTATATTTTATAACCAAGGTAAATGCTCACGATTCCAAAAAGAATTACTAAAACCGGCTTTACTTTTTGAGGTAAAAATCTATCGATCAAGAAAACTAGCCCTACGGTCACAAGGCATATTAAAACAACAATAAGAATTAAATTTAACATATCTGATACTGTCTTTCAAAGTTAATTTAGTGGTTACAGACAAATCTACAATATTTTTTTTATTGCGAAACTTTTTGCTTTAAAAAAGACCACTATATTTAGCGCTCATGAAGGATATTAATGCACTTGGATTTTTAAAGATTTTAACCGAAAAATTTCCCCATGCACCTACCTTAAAACAGGGAGAGGCACTTAATAGGCTGGCTAACTTTATTTTAGAGGGGAAAAAGGACGATGTGTTCCTTTTGAA
Source organism: uncultured Allomuricauda sp. (assembly GCA_963677115.1). GTDB lineage: Bacteria > Bacteroidota > Bacteroidia > Flavobacteriales > Flavobacteriaceae > Flagellimonas. The sequence continues at coordinate 163,309 of OY781874.1, read as the reverse complement.
GGGGTTTGCCGGAACTGGAAAAACTACTTTGGTGGCCACTCTGGTGAGCAGCCTCTGGAAAGTGAAAATGAGCTCTGTTTTAATGGCTCCGACGGGTAGGGCGGCAAAAGTTATGTCGGTTTATTCCGGAAACAAGGCATTTACTATCCATAAAAAAATCTATTTTCCAAAGAAACAATCCGGAGGCGGCATTCAATTTGTTTTGGCGCCCAACAAGCATCGAAACACCGTTTTTATCGTTGATGAGGCGTCCATGATTCCGGATACACCCGCGGATTCAAAGTTGTTCGAAAACGGTTCCTTGTTGGACGATTTAATGTTTTATGTTCACTCAGGTCATAATTGTAAATTGATATTGATTGGGGACACCGCACAATTGCCTCCCGTAAAGCTGGACCTTAGTCCGGCCCTCGATGAAGGTCGGCTATCCTTAAATTATGATAAGGACGTAGAGTGTTTGGAACTGGACGAGGTAATGAGGCAATCGGATGATTCGGGAATCCTGCACAATGCCACCAATCTTAGACAACAATTACAGTCCGATTTTTTTGAAGATTTCAAATTTGAGCTCAACGATTATAAAGATATTGTACGTTTGATCGATGGGAACGAAATACAAGAAGCGATAGATTCATCATACGGTCAAAATGGAAAAGAACAGACGGCCATTATTGTACGCTCCAATAAAAGGGCGAATCTTTATAACCAAAATATAAGGGAGCGCATTCTTTTTCTGGACAACGAGATTTCCGTTGGCGACTATATGATGGTCGTGAAAAACAATTATTTCTGGCTAAAGCCCAGTTCCGAAGCCGGTTTTATTGCCAATGGGGATATTATAGAGGTGCTTGAGCTTTTTGCGATCAAAGAACTGTACGGCTTCAAATTTGCGGAGGTAAAGGTGAAAATGGTGGATTATCCCAACCAAAAACCCTTTGAGACCGTACTGCTTTTGGATACCATTACGGCTGAGACCCCTTCACTTTCTTATGAAGATGGGAATAAATTGTACCAAGAGGTAATGAAGGATTATGCCCATGAGAAATCCAAATACAGGAAATTCTTGGGCGTCAAGAACAATAGGTTTTTTAATGCCCTTCAAGTTAAATTCTCCTATGCCATTACCTGCCATAAATCCCAAGGAGGGCAATGGGACACTGTTTTTGTGGAGCAACCTTATTTGCCCAATGGTGTGGACAAAGATTATTTGAGGTGGCTCTATACCGCTGTGACAAGGGCGGAGCGCCAACTCTATTTAATTGGTTTCAAGGATGATTTTTTTCTTGACTAGGAAAAGGCTATTTTAGACTTCAACATGAATATTGAACCAGATACCATAATAAGTTTGTTCCTCGGAATCGGATTGGCCGCCTCCGTCGGCTTTCGCATTTTTCTTCCTCTTTTTGCCCTAAGTTTTGCAGCATATATGGGGGTTTGGGAATTGAACGAAAGCTGGCAATGGATAGGAAGTCTTACCGCACTCATAGCGTTGGGCGTCGCAACAATTGTTGAGATTTTCGCCTACTTTATCCCATGGGTGGACAATGTTCTGGACAGCATTGCCATTCCGTTGGCTGGAATTGCAGGTACAGCTGTGGTAGTGTCCACAGCAGCCGATTTGGACCCAGTGATTACCTGGTCTTTGGCCATAATTGCAGGAGGGGGAACGGCAACGGCCATTAAAGGAGCCAATGCGACCGGTAGATTGGCATCCACGGGAACTACCGGAGGTTTGGCCAATCCTTTGGTGTCGACCGTGGAAACCGGGGCGGCCGTAGCTGTGAGCACAGCATCCATATTGGTGCCTCCGATAGCCGCAATTTTGGTCATTATCATATTGGTGATCATCTTTATGATCTACAGGAAAATTAGACCTAAGTCAAAATAAAATTCATTCAACCAAAAAAGATAAAGTGAATATAATTTCCATGATTCCCGCTCGCTACCAAGCTTCACGGTTCCCTGCCAAATTAATGCAGGACCTGGGCGGAAAGCCCGTAATCGTTCGGACCTACCAAGCAGCACTAAAAACAGGTCTGTTCAATGAGGTATATGTGGTCACCGATAGTCAAGTGATCGCCGATGTAATCCAAGATATTGGAGGCAAGGTGATCATGAGCAAAAAGACACATGAAAGCGGAAGCGATAGAATTGCCGAAGCGGTGGAAGATATGGATGTTGATGTTGTGATCAATGTTCAGGGAGATGAGCCTTTTATCGATGCCGAAAGTTTGGAAAAAATTATCAAGGTATTTAAAAGCGATACCAAGAAAGAGATTGACTTGGGCTCATTAATGACGCCGATTACCGATTGGGAAGAAATATCCAACCCCAATACCGTAAAAGTAATTGTGGATAATCAGGATTTTGCCCTGTATTTCTCACGTTCCCCCATTCCCTACCCAAGGGACGAGAAGGTAGCTGCCAAATATTACAAGCACAAGGGAGTATACGTGTTCAGAAAAAGGGCTTTAATGGATTTTCAGAAACTGCCCATGTTGCCCCTGGAAGCGAAAGAAAAAATTGAGGCCATTCGATTTTTGGAATACGGCAAAAAAATAAAAATGGTCGAGACCCATGTCACCGGTATCGAAATTGATACCCCGGAGGACCTGGAAAGAGCAAGAAAGGTATGGAAGTAGATTTTTCCAACATAAAGACCATTGGCTTTGATGCCGATGATACCCTTTGGGTAAACGAGACCTATTTTAGGGATACCGAGGAAAAGTTCGCAGAGCTATTGGAAGGTTATGAGACCAAGAACAAGATAGATCAAGAGCTTTTTAAAATGGAAATGGCCAATTTGGACATTTATGGATACGGCATAAAAGGGTTTATGCTTTCCATGATAGAGTCCGCCTTGGACCTGTCCAACAACAAAGTATCGCAAGAAACCATCTCACAAATATTGGAGCTGGGCAAGGAAATGATTTCACATCCGGTGGAGTTGCTCGATGGCGTAGAGGAAGTGCTTTCCAAGTTGATGGGCAAGTATAGATTGATCGTGCTCACCAAGGGAGACCTTTTAGATCAGGAAAGAAAATTGGAAAAGTCGGGACTCTCCCAATATTTCCATCATGTGGAAGTATTGAGCGATAAAAAGGAAAACAATTACAAGAATTTATTGGAACATTTAAATATAGATGTCAATGAATTTTTAATGATAGGAAACTCTTTAAAATCAGATGTATTGCCTATCTTGAATATTGGTGCCAAAGCGGTACATGTACCATTTCATACCACATGGGCCCATGAGATGGTGTCGGAAGACGAAATGCAGAACAATCACCTTAAATTGAACGGCCTAAAGGATATTTTGAAGTATTTGGACAACTAATGAAGACAGACAATAATTTGAAGAAGCAAGAAGTAACATCCCAAACCCATAAAACTGCTTATAAAAACTTTCCCATGGTACCCAGAGTAATATTTGGGTCGGGATGTTTTTCGCAGCTGGGAGATATTTTATTGCCCCAACGGAAAAGTTCGGAGGCACCCTTTATTTTTTTGGTGGACGATTTTTTCGAGAATACCGAGTTTATGGCCAAAGTCCCACTGATGTTCAATGATGAAATCATATTCATTTCTGCGGAAGAGGAACCCAAAACTTCCCAAGTGGATGCTTTGGTGGCCCAAATCAGGGAGAAGTATGCAGAGCTTCCCTCCGGAATTATTGGAATAGGAGGGGGTACCTTGCTCGATTTGGCCAAGGCCGTTTCCATATTGTTGAACAATAAAGGACTGGCAAAGGACTACCAGGGATGGGATTTGGTAAACAAGCCTGCACTTTATCATGTAGGCATACCAACTATCAGTGGTACTGGAGCCGAAGTGTCACGAACCACAGTGCTGCTCGGTCCGGAAAAGAAGCTGGGAATCAATTCGGATTTTACACCGTTTGATCAAGTACTTTTAGATCCTGATTTTAGTAAAACTGTTCCGAAAGAACAATGGTTCTACACGGGAATGGATTGTTTTATTCACTGTGTGGAATCACTTACGGGAACCTATTTGAATGCATTCAGTCAGAGTTATGGCGAAAAATCCATGGAACTGTGCAAGGAGGTGTTTTTGGGAGATATCTCGGAAGAGGAGTCCCGAGACAAGCTCATGATGGCCTCGTGGCATGGAGGTATGAGCATCGCCTATTCCCAAGTCGGGGTGGCACATGCCATGAGTTACGGCCTATCCTATCTTTTGGGAATCAAGCATGGAATCGGAAATTGCTTGGTGTTTCAACATCTGGAGGAGTTTTATCCGGAAGGGGTTTCACTTTTCAATGGAATGATGGATAAGCACGGTATAGTTTTGCCCAAAGGAATCTGTGCCGACCTTACCCAAAACGATTTAGACGTTATGGTCAATATTTCATTTGGATTGGAGCCACTTTGGGAGAACGCCTTGGGACAGGACTGGAAAAATATTATGACGCCCGAACGTCTTCAGGCCATATATCAGAAAATATAAGATAGGTTCGCTAAAGCACCGTTCCCAAAATGCAATCACTGTCCAAGTTTATCTACTACAAAATATTGGGATGGAAGCTCAACGGCAGCTTTCCCGATCTGGATAAATGTGTGGTAATCGTAGTGCCCCATACACATTGGCTCGACTTTTTTTTAGGTCTTTTGATTCGAAAGGTCATCAACGAGGAAATAAATTATATAGGTAAAAAGAGTCTCTTTAAACCTCCATTTGGATGGTTTTTTAAATGGACCGGGGGCGCTCCCGTGGATCGTTCGAAAAATTCCAACACCGTGGACAACATTGTTCAGATTTTCAACACCAGAAGAATATTCCGTTTGGCATTGGCCCCAGAAGGTACTAGGAAAAAAGTGGGGCAACTTCGGACCGGATTTTACCATATCGCCAAAAAGGCCCATGTGCCCATTGTAATGGTCGCTTTTGATTTTGGCAAAAAAGAAATCAAAATAGGAGCGCCTTTTTATCCTTCTGAAAGTACAGAAAGCGACTTTGAAAAAATCCATGGTTTTTACATCGGGGTCAAAGGTAAAATACCCGAATACAGTTTCAACCCTTCGCTTTTCCAATAAAAACCAAACCACTCGCACACTTTCTTCGTAAGTATGGGAAATTGCTTATAAAAAAGAGGGACTTAAAAATTGAGATAACGTTTTTAGGTTGGGTTATTTTGGTGACCGAGGGGTCTGCATCTTTGTAGACCCCTCGGTTTTTTTAAAGTTAGTCTGGTCTTCATAATTTTGGCAAAAGCAGTAAATTGAAACCTTATTAACTAACAAACCAATTATGAAAACTTCAACCAGGCTCTTTTTGGTAAGAGTCCTTTATTCAAGTGCTTTATCTTTTTGCTTTGCCTTTGTGTCAAATGCCCAGGAAACTAAAAAAAGGTTGCCCATTATCGATGTGCATGTACACGCCATGGGCGGTAACCCAAATGGCTCCCCGATGTGTCCATGGTTCTTAAAGGATATGCCAGGGGGCGACCCAAACCAAGACCCACCCGTTTTTATGGATACCGACTGTATCAACCCCTTGCAGCCAGCCAGAAGCGATGCCGAAATGGATGCAGCAATCCTTAGGGCCAATGAAGAATTGAACATAACCATGGTAGTGAGTGGAGATGCGAAAGTGATCCATAGGTGGCATAAGGCGGCTCCCGATAAGATTATTCCATCGCTGGCCATCAGTAATGCGGACCAAATGACGGTAGAGGCGTTTCGTGACTCACTTTCCAACGGATTTTACAAAGTAATGGGAGAGGTGGCCCCTCAATACCAAGGAATGTCCCCAAGCGATATGTCCTTGGATGAGTACTTTGGCGTAGCCGAAGAATTGGGAATTCCGGTAGGAATTCACATGGGAACCGGAGGCAATGGTACCATAAATATTACAAGGCCCGCCTATAGGGCCTCATTGGGACAACCATTTTTATTGGAAGATATGTTGGCCAGACATCCCAAGCTAAAGATTTGGGTAATGCATGCCGGTTATCCTATGGCCGACCAAATGATTGCACTTATGGGAGCCAATGCCTATGTGTATGTGGATTTGGCAGGATTTATCTGGTCCTACCCATTGGAAGAGATTCACGATTACCTAAAACGACTGGTGCAAGCTGGTTTTGGAAAAAGAATTTTATACGGAACGGATTTTATGATGTGGCCGGAACTCTTTGAAACCTCAATTCAGGTTATTGAAAGTGCCAACTACCTTTCCGAAGAACAAAAACGGGATATATTCTTCAACAACGCCGTTCGTTTTTTTAATTTGGATGCGTCCAAATTTGAATAAAACTTATTCGGAAATCCAAAACAAAAAGGCTTGCCAACGAGCAAGCCTTTTTGTTTTGGATTCTATAAAATGTTTATTACTCTTGCATGCTATGAAATACGTTCTGTACGTCATCATCTTCCTCAATCTTTTCCAGCAACTTTTCTACATCGGCAACCTCTTCCTCGTTCAATTCTTTGGTTACTTGTGGAATTCGGTCAAAGCCGGAAGAAATGATTTCAATCTCTCTGGACTCCAACTCTTTTTGAATGGCCCCAAAGTTCTCAAACGGTGCATAAATATGAATGCCGTCTTCATCAACAAAAACCTCTTCCGCTCCAAAATCAATGAGCTCCAGTTCCAGTTCCTCAGGATCTAACCCTTCCCCATTAATGGTGAAGCTACAGGTATGGTCGAACATAAACTCAACCGATCCGGAGGTTCCCAGGCTACCATTACATTTATTAAAATAACTACGGATATTGGCTACCGTTCTGGTATTATTGTCGGTGGCGGTCTCGATCAGAATTGCAATCCCGTGCGGCGCGTAACCTTCAAAAAGCACTTCTTTGTAATCACCTTGGTTTTTATCGGAAGCCCTCTTAATGGCACGCTCGATATTGTCCTTGGGCATATTGACTGCCTTGGCGTTCTGAATTACGGCACGGAGTTTTGCATTGGTGTCCGGGTCCGGTCCACCTTCCTTAACAGCCATTACAATATCCTTTCCAATTCTCGTAAATGCCTTGGACATGGCAGCCCAACGTTTCATTTTCCGTGCTTTTCTAAACTCGAACGCTCTTCCCATATATTCTTAAATTCTGGATGCTGGCAAATTTAGCAAAAAATGCACCTTTGTCAAGACGATTATTTTTTAAGCTTGTTCAATAATTTTTTCGATGGAAGTGGCAAGGTCAATGTCCTTTTGGGTAACACCTTCGGCATCGTGCGTACTCAGTTTTATGGTGAGGCTGTTGTAGACATTTTCCCATTCTGGGTGATGGTTTTGTTTTTCACACTCAAAGGCAATATGTGTCATTTTGGAAAAAGCCTCCGTAAAATCCTCAAAGGTAAAGGACTTTACGATCATATCATCTTTTAGGGACCATCCGGATAAGGTTTCAAGGGCTTTTTCAATTTCAGTGGTGTTCATCTTCTTCATAAATATGTTTTTTCAGAAGATAACCAATTAAACGCTCAAAAGAAAACTATACGGGCAAATGGTGGTCTATAATCTCTTGACAACTGATTCGAAGATTCTTTGGAAGTACATTGTACTTGGGCAGAGCGGCCAGATATCGGTCTTCGTTCGTGGTATAGACCCTTTTGTAAATGGGATGATAATTTCCAAGATGTTCGATTACCTCCTTGATGAATTCCTCATGTTGGATAAGGTCGCTGCTGCCCAGATGATAAATACCGGTTTTGTTCCGGTTGATGAGGTAATGGATCTGTTGCGTGAGCCTGTCATCATTGGTTACATTGATGATCAAGTTCGGGAACACCTCAATGGGTTCCTTGTTATCGATACTTTCCTTGATTTCCTTGACTCTGGGCGACGAATTTCCAAAAACCATGGGAATCCGAAGAATGGCGGTCTTTTCCTTGGGCAACCGCATCATCATGTTCTCAATCTTTATTTTTAGACGACCATAAACGCTTAACGACAGCGTTTTGTCTTGCTCGTAGGATGGAAATTTACTGTAGGCATCAAACACGTTTGCCGATGAGATAAAGTATAATCTGGCGTCGTTCTTTATCAAATACTCCATTAAATGCTGATGTGCCTGTATCTGCGCCGGGAAATTTCCCCGAAGCGATGATATGATCACATCGGGTCTTATGCGTTCAAGGACCTGAAAAATATCGTCCTCCTCCAAGTCGTACCTTATAAATTGTTTGTTCTCGGAGAAAGAGCGGTTGGAGCAGTATGTTCCGTACGTATCAAAATAGGAGCGAAGTTCTTTGTATATGGCATTGCCCACAAATCCACTCGCACCTAATATCAATATCTTTTTTTTATCCAAAGGCTACTTAGGTATTTTTATAAAATGGCAATTTTACAATGGTTGCAGAAACCTTGTTGGTACGGATTTGAATGAAGATCGGGGAATCCACCTTGGAGTGTTCTATGGAAACATATCCCAAACCTATTCCTTTGGAAAGTGAGGGCGACATGGTACCGGAGGTTACTTTTCCGATTTCGTTGCCATCGGCATCCAAAATAAGGTAACCGGCCCTGGGAATTCCACGTTCCTCCATTTGGAATCCCACTAGTTTTCTTTTTGATCCTTCCTCTTTTTCTTTGGAAAGGTTTTCACTGTTCACAAAATTTTTGTTGAATTTGGTAATCCATCCCAAACCTGCCTCAAGGGGAGAAGTGCTATCGTCAATATCGTTTCCGTAAAGGCAATAGCCCATTTCCAATCGTAAAGTATCCCGGGCGGCCAAACCAATGGGCTTTATGCCAAACTCGGCTCCGGCTTCTAGAACTTTGTCCCATACTTGTTGTACCTCGGAATTCTTGCAATAAATCTCAAAACCACCGGAACCAGTATATCCAGTGGCCGAAATAATGACATGTTCTATTCCTGCAAAATCGCCGACAACAAAGTTGTAGAACTTGATGGATGATAAATCCACGGACGTTAAAGATTGCATGGCCTTAACTGCTTGTGGACCTTGGATGGCCAATAGGGAATAGTCATCGGATAGATTGCGCATATCCGCGCCTATGCTTTCATTATATTTGGAAATGTGCTGCCAGTCCTTGTCAATATTGGATGCATTTACCACCAAAAGATAGGTTTCGTCCTTGATCATATAAATGATCAGGTCATCCACGATACCTCCTGTTTCGTTGGTCATACAACTATACTGCGCCTTACCTACTGCCAATTTGGAGGCATCATTGGTGGATACTTTTTGAATCAGTTCCAAAGCCTTGGGCCCTTCGATCAAAAATTCTCCCATATGGGAAACATCGAAAACACCCACAGCCTTGCGAACCGTTTCATGTTCAATATTCACACCCTCATAGGAAACGGGCATATTATAACCCGCAAAGGGTACCATTTTGGCCCCCAAAGCCTCATGCGTTTTTGTAAGTGCAGTATTTTTCATTCCTTTTGGTTTTGCAGCAAATTTATTGATTTCGCAGCAGATGAAACTTTTTCCAAAAGAATGTTTTGAACACCTTTTTGTTAAAATGCGGAAGTGCTGGTGCTAATTGTCCAGTAAATAGGATTTTAGCGCATCGTAACTGGATATTTGGTCCGATTTTTTTTCCTTGTCCATCACTTTCATGATTTGAGGTGGAATTTCTGGACTTACTCCTAAAGTTTCTTCGACCACATCCAAGAATTTGACCGGGTGCGCTGTTTCCAAGAAAATACCATAGGTATCTGGATACGATTTTTGATATTCCGTAAGTCCCAAATAACCCACAGCACCATGTGGGTCCAGTACGTACCCTGTTTTTGAATACACCTTTTTCATGGTTGTTTTTGTATCATCATCGGTAAAGGAATAGGAAGATAGATGTTTCCTCAGGGTTTTTAGGTCATCCTTGTGTAGATGCCTGATGCGGATAAAATTGCTCGGGTCACCTACATCCATGGCATTTGAAATGGTGGCAATAGAGGACATGGGCTCATAAACCCCATTTTCCATGAATTTGGGTACCACATCGTTTACATTGGTGGAGGCTACAAATTGTTTGACGGGCATGCCCAATTTTTGGGCGACCATACCCGCGCAAATGTTTCCAAAATTCCCCGATGGCACAGAAAAAACAATTTCCTTTCCTTTTGATTTTGCTTGTTTGAAGGCGAACAGAAAGTAGAATAGCTGGGGCAGCCAACGGGCCACATTGATACTGTTTGCGGAGGTCAATTTTTTATGGTCCGTAATCTCGGTATCCAGAAACGCTGTTTTGACCATACGCTGGCAATCATCAAAAACACCGTTCACTTCCATGGCTTCGATGTTCTGGCCCAAGGTGGTCAACTGCTTTTCTTGGATTTCGCTTACTTTTCCACTAGGGTAAAGAATGACCACTTTAACGCCATCGACCCCTAAAAAACCATTGGCAACAGCACCCCCGGTGTCCCCAGAAGTGGCAACCAGAACAGTTACTTCCTGTTTTTCGCCCTGTGAAAAGTATCCAAGACAGTTGGCCATAAAACGAGCCCCAACATCTTTAAAGGCCATCGTAGGACCATGGAAAAGTTCCAAAGTGGCCACATTTTCTTCGATTTCGACTACGGGAAAATCAAAATCCAACGTATTGGCGATAATGTCTTTCAAAGCTTCGTCGGGAATATCCCCGTTCACAAACTGATGAATCGCCTTAAAAGCTATTTCCTGGTTGGAAAGCGTCTCAATATTCTTGAAAAAATCAGTAGGAAGTGGTGTGATACGTTCCGGAAAATAAAGCCCTTTATCGGGCGCTATACCTGCAATGACCGCTTCCTTGAAAGAAGCTTGGATGTTTTGGTTGTTTAGACTGTAGAATTTCATGGATTTAAGCAATTTTTTTTACACCTTGGCTATTGACTTTTGAAACATGGATGTCAAAATCAACACCAATGTTTTGATAGGTTTTTTTCATGGACTCGGCCACTTTTTGTGCAATTTCCTCACCTTTGCTCAATGCAAAAATGGATGGTCCGGAACCTGAGATTCCACTTCCAAGAGCCCCTGCTTTTATGGCATTTGCTTTGATATCGTCAAAAGCAGGAATCAAAATGGACCGGATGGGCTCCACAATATGGTCGTGCAACGAGCGCCCGATCAAGTCGTAGTCGTTTTGAAATAACCCTGCGACAAGTCCGCCCAAATTCCCCCATTGCCGTATACCTTGTTGCATAGAAATGGTGGTCTTTAAAATTTTTCTGGAATCCGAGGTTTTTATCTCAATCTGCGGATGGATTACCGTTGCGTACAATTCGGATGGTGTGGGAATCGGAACAATGTCGAGTGGCTCATAGCTTCGTACCAATGTAAACCCGCCATAAATTGCCGGGGCCACATTATCGGCATGGGCAACATCACTGGCCAGTTTTTCTCCTTGCATGGCAAATTCGACCAATTCCAAATTGGAAAATGGTTTGCCCAAAAGCTCGTTCATGGCCCATACGGCCCCTGTGGAACTGGCGGCACTGCTTCCGATACCACTTCCCGGTTTGATGCGCTTGTCGATTTCGATTTCAAAACCACCTTGGTAGCTGCTTTTGGCCAATAGGGCCAGACCTGCTACCCCGGCTACATTGTTTTCTGTTTCCAGAGGTAGGTCTTGCCCTAATATTTTGGTGATGCGAATGCCTCTTTCTGTAGTTTTTCGAACGATCATCTCGTCACCGACGGAATCCAAGGCCAAGCCCAGAACATCGAACCCGCAGGATACGTTGGCTATGGTTGCCGGGCAGAATACTTTAATTTTTTCCATCGTTTAGAAATTTCCAATTCGAACTATATCCGCAAAGATACCCGATGCGGTAACATCGGCACCCGCTCCGGCACCTTTTATGATCAAAGGTTGGTTTACATATCTATCGGTGAAGAAAAGAACGATATTATCGCTTCCCTCCAAGTTATAAAAATCATGTCCTTTCGGTATTTGCTGAAGTCCCACTTTGGCCTTTCCATCTTCAAATTGGGCCACATATTTTAGTTTGCAATCCGAGTCGGCTGCATCCTTGTACAATTTTTGAAAATCGGCCTCATATTTCTTCAAGCTTTCAAAAAAAGCTTTGTTGGAGTCGGTTTCCAGGCTTTCCTTTGGTAAAAAGGCTTCATTTTCAATATCATCAATATTCAATTGATAACCGCTCTCTCTGGCCAAAATCAATATTTTCCGCATCACATCGACACCACTTAGGTCAATGGTCGGGTCGGGTTCGGTATAGCCTTGTTCCTGAGCCTGTTTTACCACGTCGTGGAAGGTGGTGGAATCATCGAATGTATTGAAGACAAAATTGAGACTGCCCGATAAAACGGCCTGGATTTTCCTGATTTTGTCTCCGGAGGCGATCAGATGTTTCAAAGTGTCTAAAATGGGCAAACCTGCACCCACATTGGTCTCGAATAGGTATGGTGCATTGTATTGCTTGGCCAATTGCTTCAGTTCCTTGTAATATGCGTAATCCGAAGATGACGCAATTTTATTGCAGGTGACCACTGAAATACTGTTTTTGAGGTAGCTGGAATAGCTTTTGGAAACCTCGGCATTTGCAGTGTTGTCCACGAAAATACTGTTACGGTAGTTCAGGGAAATGATGCGATCATAAAATGAACCTTTGTCCGCCGGCTCTCCTTGTTCCAAAATGTTCTCCCAGTCTTTCAGGGAAATGCCGCTTTCGTCAAAAGCCATTTTTCTGGAATTGCTGATACCAATGACACGAACGTTGAGTTTTAGCTCTTCTTTTAAATACTTTTTCTGCTGACGTATCTGTTGCAAGAATTTGGAGCCTACATTTCCTACACCCATCACGAACAAGTTGAGCTGTTTGATGTTTTCTTCGAAAAATGTCTCGTGCAACGAGTTGAGCGCTTTTTTTACATCTTCTTTCTTTATTACCGCAGAAATGTTCCGTTCCGAGGCTCCTTGGGCGATTGCGCGGATGTTTACATTGTTTTTTCCCAATGTGCTGAACATTTTACCGCTCAAACCTTGATGGCTTTTCATATTGTCGCCGACCAGGGCAACAATGGTAAGGTCTTTTTCAACGATCACCGGTTTGATCTTTTTGGTGGAGATTTCGAACTCAAAAGTTTCGTTCACCGCCTCGGCCGCCAAATCCACATCTTCATCTGCAATTCCCACGCAAATGGAGTGCTCGGAGGATGCTTGGGTAATTAGAACAATGCTGATGTTTTTTACGGAAAGTGTTTCAAAAAATCGCTTGGATATGCCGGGAATCCCTATCATTCCGGGACCTTCCAACGAAAGCAAACTTATATTGCCGACATGACTGATACCCCGTACTGTTTTCCCGTTCCCATTGTTGTTTTTGGCGATCAAGGTACCTGGACTATCAGGTTCAAAGGTGTTTTTGATGGCGATGGGTATCGCTTTCCCCAAAACCGGTTGAATAGTGGGTGGATATAATACTTTAGCACCAAAGTGTGATAGCTCCATCGCTTCTTGATAGCTGATGTTTGCCACGCACTTGGCCTGTTTTACCAACTTTGGGTTGGCGGTGTACATACCGCTGACATCGGTCCATATCTCCAAAATTTCTGCATCCACTGCGGCAGCGATAATGGCAGCGGTATAGTCAGAGCCGCCACGCCCCAAAGTGGTTTGGTCACCATTCTTACTGGATGCCACAAAACCTGGCAGTACGGTAATCCGGTTCTTATTGGATGCAAAAAACTCTTTGCAGTTGGTATTTGTGATTTTGAAATCTACGTTGGCCTTTCCGAAATTGGAATCGGTATTAATCAGTTCACGGCTATCCTTGTAGGTAACATCCAAACCTTCGGATTTAAGAAATTCACTTATGATAAAGGATGAAAGCAATTCGCCGTAGCTCACAATTTTATCGGATAGTTTTGGCGTAAGCTCACCAATTAAAAAGGCTCCTTCCAATAAAGTTTCCAAAATATTGAGCTCACTTTTTACCTTGCTCAGGGCAGCGCTTTGTGATGTCACGGGAATCAGCTCCCTGATGGCGGAAATATGCCTGTCCTCGATTTCCTTCAGGCTATTTGTGTAATTGACATCTTGTGCGGATGCCGAACGGGACGCATTGAGCAGTAGGTCGGTTATACCTCCAAATGCAGAAACTACTACTGCGATTTGCTCCTTGTTTTGATTGCTTAGGATGGATTTGACCTTATTGATATTCTCTGGATTGGCCACAGAAGTGCCTCCAAATTTTAAGACTTTCATAAAGAAATATTATTGTGAAAATTGAAAATAGATTATAAGAACGGACGGGATTATATATAGCAGATTACCCCAAAGGGGTGGTAGTGGTAATAGTGAAAGTAGATGAAAAAGGATTCATCAAATTAAAGTTAATATCCGTTTGTTTTTTCTGCATTGCTCAGTAATGAGATGATAAATGTAGTACTTTTGTATGCTTCATCAAATCATTGGTGTTGTTTTTTGCGAAATCCGTACGAATAATCATTTTTTTTTATTGAATGAAAATTTTTTCCGCCCACCAAATCTATCAAGCTGATAAATCCACAATACAAAAAGAACAGATAAAGAGTGAAGAACTCATGGAAAGGGCAGCGGCCCAGTTGTTCGAATGGCTACATTCCCGATTGAGGGGCACGCAGGTTTCTATAAAACTATTCTGTGGTATTGGCAACAACGGGGGCGATGGCATTGCACTGGCCAGAATGTTGCACGAACATGGTTACTCTATTCAGGTGTATGTGGTAAATTATAGCGACAAGCGCTCGGAGGATTTTCTTTTGAACATGGAACGGTTGAAGGACCTTAAGGTTTGGCCGGACTTTATAAATAAAGAAAGTGATTTGCCCGAGATTTCCCCGAACGATATTGTAGTGGATGCCATTTTTGGCATTGGATTGAACCGTGCTCCCGATGATTGGGTGGGCAGTCTGATAGGGCATGTCAATAATTCACGGGCATTTGTGCTATCTGTTGATGTGCCCTCTGGTTTGCCCTTGGATGTGGCACCGTGGAACCCTTCTTATGTGATACAGGCGAGTTATGTACTCAGTTTTCAGTTGCCCAAATTGGTTTTCTTTTTGCCGCAAACAGGAGTGTATGTCAACCAATGGGAGGTGCTCGATATTGGGTTGAACCCCGATTTTATTGCCAATACCGAGGCGGATTTTGATTTAATAGGCAGACCTGAGGTATTGCCCATTTACAGGCCCCGTCTCAAATTCTCGCACAAGGGAACCTATGGACATTCGGTGATTATTGGCGGGAGTTACGGAAAGATTGGTTCCGTACAGTTGGCCAGTAATGCTTGTTTGACTGTAGGTAGCGGATTGGTCACAGCCTTTGTTCCGAAATGTGGATATGATTCCTTGCAGACAGCGGTTCCTGAAGTGATGGTGCTTACCGGTTCCAGGGACAAGAATATTTCGAGGATTGAAATTCCTTTTGAACCCTCAGTAGTTGGGATAGGAGTGGGCATTGGCCAAGATGATGATACGGTCTCTGCGTTTGCATCATTTCTAAAGAAAAACAAATCTCCCATGGTCATTGATGCTGACGGGCTGAATATTCTATCGCAAAACCCCGAAATGTTGAAGGATGTGCCTGAGTTGTCCGTGTTAACACCTCACCCAAAAGAGTTGGAGCGGTTAGTTGGTAACTGGGATTCGGATTTAGAAAAGCTGGAAAAGACCAAGGCGTTTGCACTGAAACATAATTTTGTGATAGTGATCAAAGGGGCGCATACGATTACCATATATCATGGAAAAGGTTATGTGAACACAACAGGAAATCCCGGTATGGCGACCGCAGGCAGTGGCGATGTATTAACAGGCATGATCACGGGACTTATGGCACAAGGATATCCTTCCATTGAAGCCGCGATATTTGGTGTGTACTTGCACGGATCGGCAGGGGATATGGGAGCTTCGGCCAAAGGATATGAAGCTTTAAGGGCTTCAATTGTAGTGGATAATATTGGGAATGCCTATGCGGATCTCTTCCGACAGCCGGACATGGAACAGAAAGAGAATGGCAATTAAGGCTTTTTGTCCTTGTCCCCTGTAAAGGCCTTAAGTCTTTTTTGAACCCACGCCAGGGCATTGTCAAACTCGATAAAGAATTCCATGGACTTTTTATAGAACATTTTTTCAATATTGAAATTGTGCATGTCTATCTCCTTTTTGGAAACAATGGCGAAGGCTTTTAAATTGTCCAGTCCTCTTAGGTAGTTATATACAGTGGGGTCGATGGCGTAGGAATTTCTTCTTAAACTGATATAGCCAAATTCTTGGTCCCTAAAATGGATTTCAGAAATTCCAATGATTTGATAAGTTCTTTCTAATGTAATGGTAGCGCCTTCATTGAAGGAGGCGACCATGTAGTTTTTATAAACCTGAACGGTGCCTACTTCCAGCTGGTACTCACGTACCACCACGGTCTTCTTTTTAGAAGTTATTTTCATCCCCAAATGTAATTATAGTGTCTCGTATACGAAATTAGAGGGGAGGAGAGGCAAGAGGAAAAATAATAGATTAAACGCTAAAATATCTTATGTATGGTAAATCCATGACATAAAACATGATTTAAGACAATCTTTGATTGTTTTAAAACACTACTTTAAAAATCTTATCCCTATCTCAATATTTTAAGATTTGACCTAAAAATCCTCTGGTGGATTTTTAATCAAGAACTTGGTTCTGTCCCAGAACAATTTTGCGGTAAGATGTTTTGGTTCGGTGAAATCGGCCAAAAGCAGTAAATTTCTCTTGAACTGTTCAAACTCGCTTTTGTTGGTTACGCTGGCATCAACAGGGTAATACGCCATTCCCCAGTTCGGGAAGCTTCTTTCTACATTTTCATCTTCAGAAAACATATGGATGTTTTTGTGGCGGGAATCTAACTTTATCTTACCGTATAGTTCAAGTACCTTCTTCTTTTCCCCTTCTAGTACCTGTATAAATCCCCCCATATAGTAAATGAGGCAGCCGCTAATGTTGTTGCGTTCATTGTTGTTTCGGGACTGTTCCAGTAAAATATCCATGTCATGGCTATCCATCGGATTTACGATGACCGATTCGTAGGTTAAGGTATAGATCATTGGTTGTGGCTAAAAAAAAGGCCAAATTTACTTTTTTAAAGGGCAGGGGACAAGCTGTTCCATAAGATTGTTATTTTTTTGCGGATGTTTCAACCAAGGGCATTCGCTCTTATCCTAAATTCAAAATTTGACAATTTAGAGCAATAAAAAAGCTGGCATTTGCCAGCTTTTTTATTAAGAATTATCAATATCCATTGAAACTATTTTTCAGCTTCGGGTGATTTTTCAGCTTTATTTATTTTAATGGTGAGTTCATCTTTTTTCTCATCCAAATCCATAAAAATGCTGTCTCCTTCTTCTAGCTTGGAGTTGACGATTTCTTCAGCCAGTGAGTCCTCAATATATTTTTGAATGGCTCTTTTGAGCGGTCTTGCACCATATTGCTTATCAAACCCCTTATCGGCAATATAATCCTTTGCCTTGTCGGAAAGAGTTAAATCGTAACCGATTTCCTTGATTCTTTTATAGAGTTTGTTCAACTCAATATCAATGATCTTGTGAATATCCTCTCTTTCCAAAGCGTTGAATACCACAACATCATCGATCCTGTTCAAGAACTCGGGGGCAAATGCTTTTTTCAAGGCATTTTCGATCACACTTTTTTGATGGTCGTCCGCCTGTGCTTTTTTGGCGGCGGTACCGAAACCTACGCCCTGTCCAAAATCCTTCAATTGTCTTGCACCGATATTGGAAGTCATGATAATAATGGAGTTCCTAAAATCGATTTTACGTCCAAGGCTATCGGTAAGGAAACCATCATCCAGTACTTGCAACAACATATTGAATACATCTGGGTGTGCTTTTTCCACCTCGTCCAACAGGATAACGGAATAAGGTTTACGGCGTACTTTCTCGGTAAGCTGTCCACCTTCTTCGTAACCTACGTATCCTGGAGGTGCACCTACCAATCTTGAAATGGCGAATTTTTCCATGTATTCGCTCATATCTATTCGGATAAGGGCATCTTCTGAGTCAAAAAGTTCTTTTGCCAGTATTTTGGCCAATTGGGTTTTGCCAACCCCTGTCTGTCCCAAGAAAATAAACGAACCAATAGGTTTGTTAGGGTCTTTAAGGCCTGCTCGGTTACGTTGGATGGCCCTTGCTACTTTGGAAACCGCTTCATCTTGACCTATGACAAATCCTTTGATAAGGTTCGGTAGTTCGGCCAATTTATTGCTCTCCGTCTGTGCTATTCTATTTACGGGGATGCCGCTCATCATGGAAACTACATCGGCCACATTGTCCTCGGATACGGTTTCCCTATGGAGCTTGCTTTCTTCTTCCCAGCGCTCCTGTGCGGTCGCCAAATCTTTTTCCAGGCGCTTTTCATCGTCCCTTAACTTGGCGGCCTCCTCATACTTTTGTTTTTTGACCACGCTGTTTTTGAGTTCCCGAACATCTTCGAGCTGGCTCTCCAGTTCCAAAATTTGTTTGGGAACATCCATGTTGACGATGTGTACCCTTGATCCAGCTTCATCCAAGGCATCAATGGCCTTGTCCGGAAGAAAACGGTCCGTCATGTAACGGTTGGTCAACTTTACACAGGCCAAAATAGCCTCGTCCGTATAGTTTACGTTGTGGTGCTCTTCGTACTTGCCCTTAATGTTCATCAATATTTCGATGGTCTCTTCAACAGTAGTGGGCTCCACCATTACTTTTTGGAAGCGACGCTCCAGGGCACCGTCTTTTTCTATGTATTGTCTGTACTCGTCCAATGTTGTTGCTCCGATACATTGAATCTCACCTCTTGCCAAGGCGGGTTTGAACATGTTGGATGCATCCAAGCTTCCAGTTGCTCCGCCCGCGCCGACAATAGTGTGTATCTCGTCAATAAACAGGATGATGTCGTCGTTCTTTTCCAGCTCGTTCATTACAGCTTTCATGCGCTCCTCGAACTGGCCACGATATTTTGTGCCGGCCACCAAAGAGGCGAGGTCCAATGTAACTACTCGCTTATTGTAAAGTATACGGGAAACCTTTTTGTTGATGATGCGCAATGCCAGACCTTCGGCAATTGCACTTTTACCAACTCCAGGTTCACCTATAAGCAACGGGTTGTTCTTTTTGCGTCTGCTCAATATTTGGGAAACGCGCTCTATTTCCTTTTCCCTTCCTACCACCGGGTCCAATTTGTTCTCTTCGGCCAAACGGGTAAGGTCGCGTCCAAAATTGTCCAGCACCGGGGTCTTGGATTTTTTGTTTCCTTTTTGTGAAGCACTTCCGGAACCGAAAGAGCCTTCTTTGCTATCTCCCATATCATCTGTGTCCCCAGGAAAAGATTCCGCTTGTGGGGAGTCTATGTAGTCATCGTCACTGGTGATCATGGATTTGAACTGTTCCTTGACATTGTCGTAATCCACTTTCAGTTTGTGCAACAGCTTGGTTGTTGGATCATTCTCGTTTCTTAGGATGCAGAGCAACAGGTGTGCAGTATTTATCGAAGAACTTTGGAAAAGCTTTGCTTCCAAAAATGTAGTCTTCAATGCTCTTTCCGCTTGTCGGGTCAAATGAAGGTTTTTCTTATCCTTCTGCATTACTCCGGTATTTGGATTCGCTGGGCTAAGGATTTCCACCTTTCTGCGCAGGTGGTCCAAATCCACATCGAGTGCATCCAATATATTTATGGCTTTGCCATTTCCGTCTCTTAAAAGACCTAGCATAAGGTGCTCCGTGCCAATAAAATCATGGCCCAGTCTCAGGGCTTCTTCCTTGCTGTATGCTATAACGTCCTTTACGCGGGGGGAAAAATTATCGTCCATACGTTTCTTTTTCAGCAATTAAAATTAATAAAAGTATTGTTATGGTGGTCAAATACCGTACCCTTATTCGATAAAGTAGTGGTAAATGTCGGAATAATTCATGTTTTTACACTATTTAACAAAGCTTTATTATTGCATTGTTGATAATACCTGCAATGTTGATAATTTTTTTAATAAAGTATTCGCAAAGCGTTATAAAGGCTGCTATTTTCTGTATATTGCCATGATAATTTAACCACAAAAAATCTATAATAAATAAGCATGGCGGAAGGAGAAAAGTTAATTCCCATTAATATTGAGGATGAGATGAAATCTGCCTACATTGATTATTCAATGTCGGTCATTGTGTCACGTGCCCTGCCAGATGTTCGTGATGGTTTAAAGCCTGTTCACCGAAGAGTGCTCTACGGAATGCACGATTTGGGGGTTAGGTCCAATAGTTCGCATAAAAAGTCTGCCCGTATCGTGGGTGAGGTTTTGGGTAAGTATCACCCGCATGGTGATTCTTCAGTATATGATACCATGGTGCGTATGGCCCAGGAATGGAGCCTTAGGTACATGTTGGTCGATGGTCAAGGTAACTTTGGTTCAGTGGACGGGGACAGCCCGGCGGCCATGCGTTATACCGAGGCCAAAATGCGTAAGATCGCAGAGGAGATGTTGGCAGATATCGATAAGGATACCGTGGACCATCAGCTCAATTTTGACGATACCATACAAGAACCTACCGTATTGCCGACCCGTATTCCAAACTTATTGGTGAACGGGGCATCCGGTATTGCAGTGGGTATGGCCACCAATATGCCTCCACACAATCTTCGCGAAGTGGTGGACGGTACCGTAGCTTATATCGATAACAATGACATTGAAATCGATGAGCTCATTACGCACATTAAAGCACCCGATTTCCCTACAGGTGGAATCATTTATGGCTATGATGGGGTAAAAGAGGCGTTTCATACAGGTCGCGGCCGAGTTGTGATGCGCGCCAAGGCCACCATCGAAGAAGTTCAAGGGAAAGAAAGTATCGTTGTCACCGAAATTCCTTATCAAGTAAACAAGGCGGATATGATTAAGAAGACTGCCGACCTTGTCAACGAAAAGAAAATAGAAGGCATATCCACCATTAGGGATGAGTCCGATAGAAACGGAATGCGTATCGTTTATATTTTGAAACGTGATGCCATACCGAACATTGTGCTCAACATGTTGTACAAGTATACGGCACTTCAATCCTCATTCAGTGTAAATAATATTGCGCTTGTTAACGGTAGGCCGGAATTGTTGAACCTCAAAGAGATTATCCACCATTTTGTGGAGCACAGGCACGAGGTCGTGGTTCGAAGAACCAAATTCGAACTTAAAAAAGCCGAAGATCGTGCCCATATCCTGGAAGGACTCATTATTGCTTCTGACAATATCGATGAGGTAATTGCCATTATTAGAGGTTCTTCCAATGTTGAGGAAGCGCGTAATAAATTAATGGAACGTTTCAAATTGACCGAGGTTCAGGCCAAGGCCATTGTTGAAATGCGTTTGCGTCAGCTTACCGGACTGGAGCAGGACAAATTGCGCGAAGAACATGCAGAGCTCTTAAAGACCATTGAGGATTTAAAGGATATTCTTGAGAAGAAAGAGCGCAGAATGCAAATCATCAAAGATGAACTTCTTGAGGTAAAAGAGAAGTATGGTGACGATAGAAGGTCCGAAATCAACTACGCAGGTGGGGATTTGAGCATTGAGGATATGATTCCGGATGAGCAAGTGGTCATCACTATTTCCCATGCCGGTTACATCAAAAGAACATCGCTTACCGAGTACAAGACCCAAAATAGGGGAGGAGTTGGTCAAAAAGCTTCTTCTACCCGTAATGAGGATTTCTTGGAGCACCTGTTCGTGGGTACCAACCACCAATACATGTTGTTCTTTACCCAAAAGGGAAAATGTTTCTGGATGCGTGTGTTCGAAATTCCTGAAGGAAGTAGGACCTCCAAAGGTAGGGCCATACAAAACTTGATCAATATAGAACAGGATGATAAGGTCAAGGCCTTTATCTGTACACAGGACCTGAAAGATGAGGAATATGTGAACAGTCACTTTGTCATCATGGCGACCAAAAAAGGAACGGTAAAGAAAACATCTTTGGAGCAATACTCCAGACCACGTCAAAATGGAATCAATGCGATAACCATACGTGAGGAGGATGAATTGCTGGAAGCCAAATTAACTACAGGTACCAGTCAAATATTCCTTGGGCTCAAATCTGGAAAAGCCATTCGTTTTGAAGAATCCAAAACCAGGCCGATGGGAAGAAATGCCTCTGGAGTTAGGGGTGTTACTTTGGCAGACGACAAAGATGAAGTGGTAGGAATGGTTTCTGTCCATAATTTTGAAGATGATATTCTTGTAGTGTCTGAAAGAGGTTATGGTAAACGCTCCAATATCGAAGACTACAGGATTACCAACAGGGGAGGAAAAGGTGTAAAGACCATTTCCATTACTGAAAAAACGGGAGGTCTTGTAGCCATCAAAAATGTTACCGATACGGATGATTTGATGATCATCAACAAGTCTGGAATCGCTATCCGAATGGGTGTTGAAAATCTTAGGGTGATGGGAAGGGCCACACAGGGTGTTCGTCTTATCAATCTTAAGGACAGCGATTCGATTGCAGCGGTTGCCAAAGTAATGAAAGAGGACGACCCCGTGGACGAAGTGGATATCATGGATATCGAAGTAAAAGGGGAAGATGGCACGGCTATTGATGATACTACGGACGAAAAAGAATAATAAGTAATAATCGATAAACACTAAATAATTTCAATTTTAAACATGAGAACAAGAATATTAATGCTATTGGCCATAGGCGTATCCACCATGGGGTTTGCCCAGAAGGATGAGATGAAGACGGCAGAAAAGGCCCTTAAGGACGGTGATGCCGCCACAGCAAAAGCTGCTTTGGTAAGCGCGTCTTCAACAATTGGTTCGGCCAAGGAAAAAGATCAGGCCGAGTATTATGCCCTATTGGGAAATGCAAACTACGAATTGGCTAAAAAAGGCGAGGTTTCCGCATTTCAGGAAGCTGTCGATGCATACAACAAGGTAGTCGAGATAGAAGAAGCGGACGGAAGATCAAAATATACTTCCGTGGCCCAAGAAAAAATGAGCCAAATGACGGCTGATTTGGTAAACTCCGCAGTTGAGGACAACAACAATAAAAAGTTCGGTGAGGCAGCGGAGAAATTGTATATGGGCTACAAATTAAGTCCTAAAGATACCGTATATCTTTACTATGCCGCAAGTAGCGCTGTAAACGGTCAGAATTATGAGGAAGCCTTAAAATATTACAAGGAACTTAAGGACTTGGGCTATAATGGTGAGTCTACAACGTATACAGCTGTAAACGTTGAGTCCGGTGAGACCGAAAGCATGGACAAGGCAACTCGTGACCTTTATGTAAAAGCGGGAACTCACAAAGACCCTAAAGAGGAAGTAAGCCCATCTAAAAAGCCTGAAATCGTTAAGAACATTGCGTTGATTTACCAACAAATGGGTGAGAACGAAAAAGCGATTGATGCTTACGCCGATGCAAGAGCTGAAAATCCAGAAGATGTAAACTTGGTATTGGGAGAGGCTAACCTATATTATGCCATTGGAGATAAGGAAAAATTCAAGGAATTGATGGGACAAGCATCTGCTATGGCTCCTGACAATGCCGATTTGCTATACAATATTGGTGTAATCAATATGGAGCAGGGAAACTTGCAGGACGCAAGGGATGCTTACAAGAAAGCGTTGGCCATTGACCCAGGTTACATCAATGCACTATTGAACCTTTCTACTACATATGTTAACGAAGGTAACGGTCTTATTGATGAGATGAACGCATTGGGAACTTCCAAAGCTGATATCGCCAAGTACGATGAGCTCAAGGAGAAAAAAGATAGCTTGTTCAAAGAAGGAGCTGCTGTTCTGGAAGATGCATTGCAGTCAAACCCGGATAACGAAAGTATCTTGACCCAGTTGAAAAATATTTATGGAGCTTTGGGAGACAATGAAAACTTCATGAGAATCAAAAAGCTTTTGGGAGAGTAATCACGTATTGACTTCCTATAAAAAAGAGCCCCGATAAATTCGGGGCTTTTTTTATATCACTTTTTTGATTACCCGTAATTGGTGGGTGTACAGTTTTTCGTCGGAGTTGAATATGCCCGTATGGTCTATTCTATCAATGCGGACGTGGCCGTTTACATGGATGATATGATTATCTTTAAGAATAATGCCAACATGGTCTATCACACCTTCGTTATCATCAAAAAACGCCAAGTCACCAGGCTCACTTTCTTCGATAAAACTCAAGGCCTCTCCTTGTTTGGACTGACCGGCCGCGGTACGTTCCAACGAATAGCCATTTATTTTGTACACCATCTGTGTGAAACCCGAACAGTCAATTCCGAACGGAGTCTTCCCTCCGGCCAAATAAGGGGCCTTTAGGTACATAATAGCTATATCAATCAGGCTCTCCTTTGGATTTTTATCCGTGTAAACGTTACCTTCAAAAGTATGGTTGAGCAGGACGGAAGAATTTATCATGGAACCCAAAAGAATGGGTAAAAGCATGCCATCATTGGTACAGATGTGCGAAATGATGTCAGACGAAATTTTTAGTGGCTTTTGGACTTCCATTTCATTATATATGTCCTCGGCAATCAATCTTAGCTGATTGTTTGGAATCCAACCCTCAAATTTGTCATAAGCTGATCTTATCTTGCTCCATTTCTTCCTGCTCTCCAAAACTTTAAAATACTCCCCGTAAAGGAGTTGGGAGGACATTTCGGCACAATCGTCCGGATTTGTTCTGATGGGAACAATACTTAGAGGACAAATTCCATATTGCATTTACTGTACAGATTGAATCACTAATTTCTTTCCAAAACAATGGATGATGCTCCGCCACCACCATTGCAAATGGCAGCGGCTCCCAATTTGGCATTGTTTTGCTCCAATATATTCAATAAGGTGATGGTAATTCGCGCTCCAGAACAGCCCAATGGGTGTCCCAAAGAAACAGCGCCACCATTAACATTTACGTTTGAATCGGTAAGCCCAAGAATCTTCATGTTGGCCAAACCTACTACCGAAAATGCCTCGTTGAACTCAAAATAATCGATATCCTCTACGGATACCCCTGCACGGTCCAATGCTTTTGGAAGCGCTTTGGCCGGGGCGGTGGTGAACCATTCTGGCTCCTGTGCTGCGTCGGCATATCCTTTAATGGTCGCCAATGGCTTTAAACCAAGTTCTTTGGCTTTCTCCTCGCTCATCAAAACAACTGCAGCTGCACCATCGTTAATTGTTGAGGCGTTTGCAGCGGTTACCGTACCATCTTTGGAAAATGCAGGCCGTAAAGACGGCACTTTTTCCAACTTTACATTTTTATACTCTTCGTCCTCGCTTATAACAATGGGTTCTCCTCTTCGCTGAGGCACCTCTACGGGAACTACTTCGTTGTCAAATTTTCCGTTTTTCCAAGCTTCTGCAGATCTTTTGTAGGACTGAATGGCGTAGGCATCTTGGTCTTCTCTGCTGAATTTGTATTCGGTGGCGCAGGCGTCGGCACAAACTCCCATGGCATTTTGGTCGTATGCGTCCACAAGACCGTCTTTTTGCATACCATCCACCAAAGTTGCGGGACCGAACTTGGTTCCACTTCTCATATAGGCATAATGAGGGATAAGGCTCATGTTTTCCATACCTCCGGCAACAACGATCGAATTTTCGCCCAAAGCGATGGATTGAGCCCCTTGCATAATCGTTTTCATTCCGGAAGAACAGACCTTGTTCACAGTGGTACATGGTACGGTATTGGGAATTCCGGCAAAAATTGCGGCCTGCCTGGCCGGTGCCTGTCCTGTCCCTGCTTGTACTACGTTGCCCATCAAAACTTCTTCCACAAGTTCCGGTTTAAGTCCTATTTTATCCAATGCTCCCTTAATGGCCACGGCACCTAATTTGGGTGCTGGCACAGAGGATAGGGCTCCCATAAAACTTCCTATTGGGGTTCTTGCGGCGGAAACGATTACTACTTTTTTCATATGTGCATTTTTACTCCTGCGAAAATACTAAATTTAAATGCAAACGGATAAGGAGCTCTGGCAACCCACTTCTTATATATTAATTTTCTATTTTTGAAGCTAACAGTTTTACGGAATGGGAAAAACTTTGGATAATGTATATAAACACCAATCACTGGTCTACAAGTATTTCCTGTATGTGGTATCGGTAGCACTGATTGTTTTTTTCTTCCCAAAAGGGGGCAAGTTCAAGTATGAATTTCAAAAGGGAAAGCCCTGGCAATACGAAAACT
Organism: uncultured Allomuricauda sp.; assembly: GCA_963677115.1. Lineage (GTDB taxonomy): Bacteria > Bacteroidota > Bacteroidia > Flavobacteriales > Flavobacteriaceae > Flagellimonas. The sequence goes on along the minus strand of OY781874.1, from coordinate 137,180 downwards.
TATATGCTCCAATAGATTTTTCCATTCAAAAGACCCAAGAGGAAATACAGGAGGAGCAATCTTCCATTAGAACCAACAAAACAGATTATTATACGTACAATGGTTCCTTGATCTCTGATGTAAAACAAGAAGTACGGGAAGGATTGAATGTACTTCTTCAATCGGGAAGCTACACTGCTTCGGAGCGGCAATCCTTGAGAAACATTTCTGAGGAAACCATTGATGAGGTATACACTCATGGAGTTTTTCAAAATCTGCCACAATCAAAAACCACTGTGGTGGTCCGAAACAATGAAGCGCAACCTATTTCGCCGAGTGATTACCTAAGCCTTGAACAGGCCAAAAAGAAGGTGACAGAAATTTTTTCCGAGGTAGGGGCTGATGGGGCGGAACGTCTTCAGTCCCTTATCAAGAATAGTCTAAAGGCCAATCTTTTCTACGATGACACGCTTACGGAAAGTGCCCTGAACGATGAACTTTCCAAGATTTCGTATACCCGGGGGGAAGTGGATCAAGGGCAATTGATCATTGCCAAGGGTGAAATTGTGGAGAACGGTGACTTTAAAATACTCAACTCCCTTAAAGATGAATACGAGTCCGAGCTTTGGATGGGCAGTAACTACTATTTCATTTTATTGGGATATACCATTTTGGTGGCGTTGGTGCTTATAATGCTGTTTTTGTTTTTAAAAAGGTACAGGAACGACATTTTTCAGAACAACAACAAGGTGACTTTTATTTTCTTCAATATTTTGTTGATGGTAATTGCCACCACGTTGATGGTGAAGCACTATGAGGATTTTATCTATGTAGTTCCCCTGTGTATTCTACCGTTGATCTTGAAAAACTTTTTTGATGCAAGACTGGGGCTTTTTGTACATGTGCTTACCGTGCTGATTCTTGGTTTTGTGGTCGCCAACAGCTTTGAATATATTTTTCTTCAGATCATTGCCGGTATAGTTACCATATTAACGGCTTCTGAACTATATAAGAGAGCAAATCTATTTATTTCGGTAGGTCAGATTACTTTGATCTATATAGTTGGTTATTTCGCCTTTCACGCCATTCACGAGGGCAACATGGAAAATATTGAATGGATATTGTTCGGCGTATTTGTTCTTAATGGATTATTGACCCTATTTGCACAGCCATTGATCTACATGTTCGAGAAACTTTTCGGACTCGTATCCGATGTTTCTTTATTAGAACTTTCAGATACTAATTCCAAACTGCTCAAAGAGCTATCGGACAAGGCGCCCGGAACGTTTCATCATTCGCTTCAAGTGGCCAATCTTGCGGAGGCCGCAGCCAACGAAATTGGTGCTAACGCCATGTTGGTGCGGGTAGGGGCACTTTACCATGATATTGGTAAAATGGAGCGCCCCACCTACTTTACCGAGAATCAGATAACCAATGTTAACCCACACGATGATCTTCCACCAAAGGAAAGTGCAAAGATCATTATTGATCACGTTATCAATGGAATCGAGATTGCCAGAAAAAACAATTTGCCCGATAGGGTAATTGATTTTATTAGAACGCATCATGGAACTACATTGGTCTATTATTTTTACAAAAAGCAACAAGAGTTGGACCAAGATGTGGATAAAGAAGATTTTCAGTATCCCGGCCCGATACCTTTTTCCAAGGAAACTGCTATTTTAATGATGTCCGATGCTGTTGAGGCGGCTTCCAAGAGCTTGAAGAATCCCACTTTTACCTTGGTGGACGAGTTTGTGGAGAAAATAGTGAAGGGGCAGATGCAGGCCAACCAATATTTAAATGCCAATATTACGCTAAAAGAGATTGAAATGGTTAAGAAAGTGCTCAAACAAAAGCTTACAAATATCTATCATTTGCGTGTGGAATATCCTGAATAGCAGGGGAGTTGTAAAAGTTCCATTAAAAAAGTGAAAAAATAGTTGCGATCTTACATCTGAAAAGGTACATTTGCATCCGCATTTTCAGAATGCACGTTCATAAAAAAACAAAGGAGAGGTGCCGGAGTGGTAACGGAGCAGATTGCTAATCTGTCAGCGCGTAAGTGCTGCCTGGGTTCGAGTCCCAGTCTCTCCGCTTTTTCCAATATATTTCGGGGTGTAGCGTAGCCCGGTTATCGCGCCTGCTTTGGGAGCAGGAGGTCGCAGGTTCGAATCCTGCCACCCCGACGAACCTAGAAATAGGTCACAACAAAACACTGTTAATCATATGATTTTCAGTGTTTTTTGTTTTTTATGCACTCGTTTGATATCATTTAAAACCAAATAAAAGGTGTGCAATTCGGTGTACAGCGATTAAACTGGAATGTACTAACTTGAAAGGACTTTAGAGTACGATTTGACTTTCGTCTTTACAATTTATTGTTTAACCAAAGTCATGGAAAATGAAATCAAAACACACTTTCACCGTAATTTTCTTTACCAGAAAATCAAGGAGCATTCCAAACCAATTATCCGTCTATGTACGAATCACGGTGGACGGCCAACGGGCCGAGATCAGCCTAAAGAGAAACATTCCCTCCAAGGAGTGGGACAGTTCACGGAACCGGGGCAGGGGAGGTTCACAGAGGATCAGGGCATTGAACGCCTATCTGGATCGCGTTTACAGTAATCTATTGGACTGCCATAAAGAACTTTTGGAAGAGAACAGGGTGATTTCCTCAAATGCCATCAAGTCCCGTTATCTAGGGGAGGATGACAACAGCAAGACCTTAAGGGAACTTATCAAGTACCATAATGAGAATATGTCGATTGTCCTGAAAAAGGGGACGATGAAGAACTATTATACAACGGAAAAGTACCTACACAGGTTTTTAGTTAAGAAAAGAAAGGTCAACGATGTCCGCCTCAAACAGTTGAACTATGCCTTTGTCACGGATTTTGAGCATTTTTTGCGTAATTACCGAGATTCTAAGAAGAATTTATTATTGGGCAACAATGGGGTAATGAAACATCTGGAAAGGTTCAAGAAGATGCTCAACCTTGCCGCCAAATTGGAATGGATGGATAAGAACCCTTTCAACCAGTTCCAGTTGAAATATAACAAATATGATAGGCAGTTTCTGGACGAAGAGGAACTGGAGCAATTGGAAAGCGCTGAAATGGGCAACGAACGTTTGGAGAGGATAAGGGACTGTTTTGTGTTCTCATGCTATACGGGCCTTTCCTATGTGGATGTGAAGGAGCTGAACAGTGACAATATTGTAAAGGGGATCGACGGAAACCATTGGATAAGTACCAAGCGTGAAAAAACGGACAAGCCAGTTAAAGTCCCATTGCTCCCAAAGGCAAGGGAAATTTTGGAAAAGTATATGCAATGTCCGGAAATGGAAAATAAAGAAGGCTTGTTGCCCATCAGTTCCAATCAAAAGACCAATGCTTATTTAAAAGAGATAGCGGACTCTTGCGACATCAATAAAAACCTGACCTTTCATGTAGCAAGACATACCTTTGCCACAACAGTGATGCTATCAAATGGTGTACCCATCGAAACAGTCTCGAAACTTCTCGGGCATACAAAACTGTCCACTACACAGATTTATGCCAGGGTCGTAGAATCCAAGATAAGTGAGGACATTGGCAATCTTTTGATCAGGTTCAAGGAAAAGGCAACCAAAAAAAGTGCAGTTACATGAAACAAAGAAGGAGCAATGGTATTTGCTCCTTTTTACTATAAAATTCAATATTTAGATTTGAATTCTTTATTTTTTCAACCGTTGTTCCAAATAAGTGACTTTATCCTTTTCAGCTTGGACGAGACGTTCATAAAGTTCAATGATTTTTTCCAAGGGATTTATGGTACACAGGTAATTATTGTTGTTCGAACTGTTATCTTTAAAAGTGTTGTTTATGATGTTGAAAACAGCTTCTTCCGAAAAGTTTTCAATGGCTTCAGGCGTTACTCCCAAGGCCTTGGCAATTTCCTCCAATTTTGTATCCTCGATTGTCTCTGATTGTTCAATGTTTGAAATGGCCTGTTGGCTGATGCCCAACTCCATGGCAAGGGACTCTTGTTTCATACCCCTCAGTTCCCTGATGCGGCCTATCTTCCTTCCTATATGGTTATTTTTCGTAGCTGTTTCCATTACGTAAATATAGGATTTTTTAATAATACCGTGCATCCGTAAAATACAACCCTCCCATGGTGCGATACGTGATATTCTGTTTCGGTACGTGATATTTCATTACTTCCTTTATCACACATCATTGGAGAAAAATGGAAACCGAACTAATCAAAGAACTGCTTAATGGACATGAGCCCATTGCGATTGTAAGATATTTTGAATGGGCAATCTTTTCAAGGAATCAAGTCAATGCCAAATATCTATTGCTTAGGATGGACAACACAAAAAGTGACATCCACGAAATGGACATCCCTGATGGAATGGTCACCATGTTACGGTCCAGACTTGACGATTTTGAATTGGTATTACATGGTAAAAATGGCACCATATGGGAGCGGTCATCCTTTAGGGAAAGGGTCAGGGAGTCAGTCCCCACAACAAAGATAGCTGACCTTATAGACCTATATTGACCTCCCTCGTCATGACTAAATAATATATCTATGAAAACATCTGACCAACACCTCATCGACAAAATAACAAGTCTTTTGGAAGTAAGATATATCTATCGATGTAAAACGGTGGAAGAATCCCATAGCAAGACCATTTGGTTGGTCGTTCTCAAAGGGAATTGTTCCTCAATGACCCGAGAGCTGTCCTCAATGGTAGCCAAGATATTCCAAGGTGGGACAGATTACCTTTACCGTATGTACTCTTTTGAATATGTCGAACAGCAACTTAAGGCAATGAATCTCTTTTTTATTCATGGCTGCCAATCCTCCAAATTGATTTATAGAGGTGGACAAAATGATTCTGGAATGAATGAGCCGATACTTGATGAAAAAACATTGGATGGTGTGCAACAGGATTTTGGGCAAGAACTTCAAAGATTGGACACCTTTATGGATGGAGCTGTATTCTTTATGAAAAGGGGAAATTTTCCACAAGCAGCCTTCATGCTCCATCAGTATATGGAAATATGGTACCGCAATGCCGAACTTCTTGTCATGGGAAAGGAACGAAAATGCCATTCAATCAAGGAACACCAGAACTATATCAAGGATTTCAGCCCAGAACTTGGACGGGTTTTCAATATGGACAGGGAAAATGACCGAGGACTTGTGAAGTTGCTGGACAATGCCTACATCGGTGTCCGATACCTCAAGAACTATTATATTACCAAATTCCAACTGGAAACCATATTGGAAAAAGCTCGGCACCTAAACTCCGTGGTGGCCTGTTTATATGGTTGGATATTAGAAAGCACTATTCAAGAAACTGATATTCCAAGAAAACATATACCGGACATCAATTCAAGAAATGATGCCCGTGAAGTTCACGTAGGTAAAACGTCTGAGGAAAAACAAAAGAAAATATTCCAAGACCTTAGAGATTCCGCCAAAACTTCATTTGTAGCATTGAGGCCTTCCGATTGCCGTCATGATGGGTTCAGGACGTCTTTTTTGGAATTCAAAGGCTATACCGATCTTTTCTTCACTCTAAAATCAATGATCAATGTCTGTATTTTGGCAAGTCAGGGAGATTTGAACAACCCACCATCTGTTAAAAACCCCGGAAATGATATCCGACAAATTTTGGAGTTGGTAAACCAGCTTTTGCCCATAGAGGAATGGGAGCTTTTGGATAAGTCTTATGAACTGTTGTTAAAAGGAAACTGATTTTTGAGCAAATTTCTCCCTTCCCTAAATTTTGAACTTTGCTGTCCTATACCAATAGGACAATTATTGGGGCTTGTATATTGGGACCTTGGAGAGTTTCACAAAAATTAATAGGACATTCATTGTCCCATTACTCAGAAGTTCTTAAAAATGTGAGATGTGGTTGAATAACCTAAAACGCTGGGGACAAAGGCCACAGGTCGTAGCGGTTTTCCACTTTTTGGAAAAGCGGTAGAGCAAGAGGGCAACACGGAAGGCCGGTGTTGCTGGGTTGGTTCTAATTTAAGGGATTGTTATACAGTTGTTTAGCGTTTATGAAAATAATTAATATAATAATATTTGCGGCAAATGCCCCCGAAACGCCTATAAATAGGTATGGATTTGCGGCAAATTCAAATACAGCCTTCCCTAAAAATAGTTTTATGAATTTAGCGATGTCCTAAAAGGGGTAAGGCTACACAGTAGCGGATTGAACGCACTGTCTTTTCAGATAGTAATATACTCAATTAAACACAAAAACGGTTCGAGTTTATACCCGAACCGCTATTGCTTTTATACAACTTTGTTATGGGCTTTATTTCTTTTTATTCTACCCGAAAGCTTCATTCCCGATTGAATATTCAATCCTAGCAGTGTCAAGTTAATAGCACCAAAAAGCAACTCGATGATTTGGACGTACAAAAATGTGCGGTCAATATTATTATCATTGGCTCTAAAATAGAGGTAGATTGCCAATGAAATCAGTATAACTCCATTGAATGCGATAAATTTCATTCGTTTCATTTTTGTAGTAACGATTGGACTTTTAGACTTTCCTGCAAGTTTTTTGCCCGTTATTCCCAATAATGGCATCGCAAACAAAAGTACAGGTAAACAATACAATATTCCTGTTTTTATTTGTTTGATAAATTCCGGATTTCCCATTATTTCAGCAATAAGCGAAAAGCTAAAAAAACTGGCGATGGTCAAGACAGCAATGGCTGTTGCAACGATATGAGCTTTAACGATTGTTTTACGTTTCATAATAGTGTAGTTTAAATGGCAAATTAAGATTGACTGTTACTTGGTCGGCTACAAGCATACTGACAAAGCCACCACCAATTTCGTAATCTTCAATCGAAAGGTTAAAAGTTGCGACTAAATGTTTCTTTCCATCGATTACCTCTATTCCAAAGGGTATTTCCTTTGATTTAGTCTTATTTTTTATGGTGATGTCAAATGTGCCGCTGTACTCATTATCAGTGATTTTGGTAATCCTTTTAGATTGAATCCTTATTTGAGGATATTTTTCGGTGAAGAACCAATCTTCATTTTGAAGGTGCTTGTCCCGTGTAGAATTGCCTGTGGATACACTGCTTATTTGAGCTTTTCCACTGATTGAATTAGAACTGCCTTCGTTGATTTCAATGTCGTAATCAACCTTTTTGAAATAACCTTCTACAGTTCCGAATCCTTTTCGGATTGAAAATGCTACCTCGTCTTTTTCATTTATTGTATTAAGGGAAATACTCTCTATGGCCAAAAAGCAGGCGAAAATAATTACTGCTGTTTTCATTAGAATACATTTTAAAGTGAATGATGCTACAAAGATGCAGCATCAAAACAGCTTAAAATTGTAAGAATCGGAAACTGGGTAATTTCTGTTGGATTTTTCTAGGATTATCTCCGTAAATATTTTTGAAGGTATGCGTGAAGTGTGCTTGGTCAGCAAAATTCTGTACGTAAGAAATTGTCGTCAACGAGTCTGAAGAATGGTTCATTTGGTAAACAGCCCATCTTAGCTTAACCAATGTAATATAGTCCTTTGGCGAGCAACCGACCGATTTGTAAAAATGGTTACGCAATGTTCTGGTTGAGACTCCCACTGTATCAGAGAGAGATGAAATAGAGATATCACCCTTTTCTTTCTCTATCAAATCTATGGCTTGAATGATGACAACTAAATCTTTGGATAAAACTGAATTCAAGAAAGCATTTTCAATCTCAAGAAACATCTCATTTGGACTAGCACAGCTATCCACCTTTTTCTTGAATTTTTGAGCAGTTTCTTTAAACACATCCTCTGTTCGGATAATCCAAGGCATTTGGGAAATATTATCATTTGTTAGCAGAGCCAAAGCATAGGGTTTGATGTGTGCACCAATTATTTTAACTCTATCTGTAAGTGGTTTTACTGAAATTTGATTATTAGAAACTCTTGAAATAATCATTTCAGCTTCACATTCTTCATTTGTAGAATGATTGGTAACCAAAAAGGGATGCTCAAAAAAATACCCAAAAGTTATGCGAGGAAAAGGGAAAACAAATTCTTCTTTAAGTTTTAATTCGCTAACAGGGATATCAATAAAAAAGTAATAATCTACCCACGATTGAAGGTATTGATTAGAGGGCTTTCGTATTTTGAATTCGTCTTCCAAGTTCGTTTTTATATTGCCCATAGCGTTTTGCAGCTAAGAAACGTGGAGCATTTCGGAGCACTTGCCTGTCCGTCCGTGACAAAGGTAGCCACGAAGAACAAACCTTGCAGAAACCACTGTCCGCCCCATGTTTTCTTAGGTGCTGTTGTAAGCAGTTATTTTACATTAATTTCAAAATAACAAACATCGGCATTATGATAATGGGCAGGTAGCTCAGATGTATTCTTTAGTTTCTTTATTCCTAGAAATTCAAATCCACATCTTTTATAGTGATTTATTAATCTATCATTTTTGCCACAGGTATCCATTCTTATATATTCTTTATTTTTATCTATAGCGTATTCTTTAGCCCAATTCACAATTTTTTGCACAAAATTTTGTCCTCTAAATTCAGGATTTGTCGCTATTCTATGAATGTATATAGAAGAATTATTCTCTTTTTCTTCCCAAATTTGTGCATCACTAAAAGTAATTGCCCATACACACGCAATTTTATTGTTAATGATTAATTTGAATTGCCTGTTTTCCATTATCTCTTTATTAATTAATTCTTTATCAAATACAGGCCATTGATTGTCAGGAAATTTCAATTTTTGAAAATCCGTCGCTAATTTGTATAATCTAAAAATTTCTGAAATATCGGTTAAATTACTGTTTTTTATATTCATTCAAGTTTTTCTTTTAATTCTGACTAACGTCAATTTTAAGTACTGGTTTTCAATCGGTTGGAAAACCCGAGATCTTCGGGTCTCAGTTCAAATTTATCGATTTGTTTTTTGATTCTTTTGACCAGTCCCATTTTTCTTTTCTGGTCAAGGAAAAGGTATGGTCTTGGAGGGTCGTAGGGTACTTTTTTGGTGACCATGTTCCAAATGATCACGGCCAGTTTTCTTGCCGTTGCGCTAACTGCCGAATGCCTTCCCCTTCTGAATGCGATTCTTTTGAAGAAGTCCGAGAGGTGTGTATCCTTTAGGTTTCCGATGGCATTGGCCGCCTGCCGCAGGGCTATTTTCAGTCTGTTACTGCCCTTTGGCACCCTGTTGCTGAGTATTTTCCCTCCCGATATCTTGTTGTTCGGGGCTAGCCTTAGCCAAGAGGTAAAGTGTTTTGCCGTATGGAACTTTTTAAAGCCTTCGGGCCCGATCTCGCTCATGATACTAAGGATGGAGGCGTGCGAGAGCCCTTCTATGGCAAAAAGGTCGACCCCGTCGAAGTACCTATACGCAAGTTGGTTCATGTCCTTGATGTCCGGTGCGTTTTTGTTGGTTCGCTTATGGGGTTTTTCCCCGGTCCTGAGTTTTTTGCGATCGGGGCGCCCATTGATGTAGGATTTGATGGTCCTTTCGATCTCTTGGTCGCAGTCCTTTATCTTCCTTTGGCAGAACCTGTAGTTCTGCAGTTCCTGCCGTAGCCCGAAAAGATAGTCCTCCCTGTTATTGCCGTGCAGGGCCCTTGCGATCTCCTCTTTTGGTTTTCTACAGTTGTAATGGCGGTGTTCGGCGAGTTGGTACGGATCTAGGTTTCCCTTGCAGATGTCCTCTATGATCTTCATGCCGGTAAGCCCGCATACGTCCTTGACCACGACGTCCAACCTGAAGTTGAGCAGTTTTAGGAACTTCTGCATCTTATGGGTGGCGGATGATGCCAGTTCTATCCAGTTGCCCCTTTGCCTGCAATAGGTGTAAGCTCCCCCTAGATAGAACTGCTTATTCTTCTAAAACTTCATCAAATTTATCGTTTTTAATTCCTTGTGCGGTACCGCACAAGGAATTAAGTTCCAGATATTGTTTGGGGGACACATATCCCAGGGCCTTGTGTGGCCTATAATTGTTGTAATCCTCCATCCAAATTCGTGCCTGTTCCCTTACCTGATCGATGTCCTCAAAGATGAACCTGTTGAGGGTCCCTCTCCTAAAACTGCCGTTGAACCTTTCCACGAATGCGTTCTGGGTCGGTTTGCCCGGTTGGATATATTTAAATTCGATATCATGCATCTCGCTCCATTGAGACGTTAGCTTAGCGATGAACTCAGGACCGTTGTCCATCCGTATGCGTTTGGGCTTGCCCCTTCGGTTTATCAGATGGTTCAAGACCCATACCACCCGGTTGCTTGTCAGGGAAAAGTCGACTTCGATGTGCAGCGCCTCCCTGTTGTAATCGTCCATGATGTTGAGTGCCCTGAACCGACGTCTGTTCTCCAGGACGTCGGTGACAAAATCCATGCTCCAGGTGTGGTCCGCCTCCGCCGGGACCTCCAAAGGTTCCTTTACGCGTGCAGGCAGGCGTTTCTTTGCCTTTCTTCTCAATGGCAGTCCCAGTGTCCTGTAGACACGGTAAACGCGCTTATGGTTCCATGGCCTTCCCTCCGCCCTTAAACGGTGATAGGCCATCCAGAAACCTTCCTCCGGATGTTCCCTGGCCTTTTCCCGAAGGGCCTGCTCGATCTCGCCGTCATCCTTTGGCAACGGACTGTAATAATAAACGCTCTTGCTGATATTAAGGACACGGCACGCCCTGCTGATGCCGTAATGGGCAAGATCCTTGCCAATGCTTCGCTTACGGCAGGGCCTCAGAGCTTTTTTTCGATGATCTCCTTTGCCATTTGGTGGTCAAGGGCCAAGGTGGCGTACATCTGCTTGAGCTTGCGGTTCTCCTCCTCGAGCTCCTTGATGCGCTTGAGCTCCTTGCCGCTCATACCGGCGTACTTCGAACGCCACTTGTAAAATGCGGCGGAGCTGACCCCGTGGTCACGGGTTATCTCGGCAACGGACTTGCCGTTGTCGAACTCCTTTAAAATCTTCGCGATCTGTGTTGGTGAAAATTTGCTCTTCCTCATAATGCTGCTTAAAATTAAGATTATTATTCTACTTTTAAACAGTTCGGTTTTAAGGGAAGCTTACAAACATGGGGCTAAACAAAAAGCCCCTAAAAATGGCTTGAAACAGGTTTATTTTCCGCTGTTCAGGGGCTTGTGCAACGGTTACTTTTGTTAGCCATTGTTTTTATTTTCTCCTGTGTTGTTTTCCTCTATAATCAACGGTTTTGAAATCAAGGTAGTGGCAATTTCATTTCCAAGTTCAGTCAGCCAAACTTCAGTGGATGCTTCCATTGTTTCGTTATTATGCCTTAATAACCCCAGGGCTCTTAAATCTCTTAATTTTGATTTAGAAGCTTTAATTGCAGTGTGTTTTCCGTCTTTTTGAATTGTTAGCAATAAGCCTAAGTGTTCAGGGTCTAACTTTGATAGTATTACGTTCATCCAGACAGATTGTGTAACTGCTGATTTTGAGTATTCAGCTAGTTTTTTTTCAATATTGATTTCAAGTTGTCCGAACTTTGCTTGCTTAGTGTTTTTTGTCAGTGAAAAGATAATGTCAATCGCTTTTCGAGCAAGGTTTTTGTAGAGTACACCAATCAATAAAATAATTGAGACTATTGCTACAATTTGCAGTTTTTGCCATGTAGCATAACTGGATGAGCCGGATGGTTGAGACCACCAAAAACGGAAATTGAGAGCCACCTAATTTTTGGATTTAGTGATTTTGAAATCAGGCTTTTGGGTTAGTCTTGAGGGGGCTCAATTCTATCCGGCGAAGGTGGTATACCATGTCCGGCGTTTCCATTACTGGACACCGCAAATGAAAAATCCCTATTTCTAGGGATTCCATATATATAAATCAAATCGATGGAACTTATTCGATACTATCAAATTCGTCAACCATTAAGAAGTCTCTGTCCGCGATATTCGCAAAATAGATTCCTTTGCCCATAATGTATTCCATTATTCTATTATCTACATTTATTGTAAAGCCTTTCTCATTGGACACCAGTTTAAAAGTGTCTGCTCCCTGCTTGTCATATTTTAAGGCTATAATTCTATTGTCCCGTGGATTGGAATTATTTGTGACGGTAATGAGTTTCGATACTTTGACAGGAGTGCCTATCCTGTCCTTATCAATTTTTCCGATATCCGCAATGTCAAATTTTGCATTATAATTTCGGCTCTCTTGTACCTTAACACAATACGGCATTTTAACTCCTTCTTTCATGTAGTTGAAGGTGCTTGTAGTGGTTGAGTTCAGCGTGCCCGTATGGTCATTTTGGGCCTGTACTTGTGTCATGGCAAGTAGGCATATCATACTAGCAATAAGTATTGAATTTTTCATGTTCTTGTTTTTAAGGATTTCTGTTTGATTTATGGGCATATTTCCGTAGTTATATGGATTTTTTTCCTTGAACTATACGCATTATAATCGCAATGATTGCAATGACCAGTAAAACGTGGATGATTCTTCCCGCATTATACCCTAGAAATCCAATGGCCCAAGCAATAATCAATATTACGGCAACTGTGTATAGTAGATTTCCCATAATTTTAGTCTTAGTACAAATTAATTTGTGTTATTTTTAGTCAGGTCCTTTAGTGCTTTTCCCAGGTTGTCCATATCGTGGTCAAACTCGAGCTTAAAAGATTCCCATTCATTATCGCCTTCTTCTTTGTAGTAGCTCATTTTTTCTTTCAGCGATTGGTTTTTTTGCTCCAATAGGGCAAGCTCTTTTTCAAAATCCTCTTTGGCAGCATTGCTTTCCATCTTGGCCTTTTTCTTTAACTCGGCAATGATCTTATCGTTTTCTGCAATTTTCTTGTCCGATTCCAGTTTGAATGCTTCGTATCTAAGGACGTATTCTTTCTTGGCCTTATCAAGAGTTTCTTTTGCATCAGCTAGATTTTCCTTGGCTTCAGCTGTTTTTGTTATAGGCTTGTTTTCGGTTGGCGATTTGCAGCCATTAAAAAAGAAAATGGCAGTGGCAAAAGATGTCAATCCAAAAATCAGGGTAGATGTTTTTGTTCTGTAGTTCATGATGAAAATTTTTATGTGAAACATTTCACGGGACAAAGGTGACTCGATAACCATCGATAAGCATTACGTAGTAACTTATATTAGTTACATCATTCACACCTTTGCATAGTTGCAGGCTCTGTTTTCTTCTCAATCATTTTAATGATGGCATGTCCTGGAGTGGATGGTACAAGAATATAGTTGTGGGATTCTTGACAATTTCAGCAGTTACCTTGGTGCTGGAATCCAAAAATCCAGTTGGAAAAACCCTAGGTTTTAGTGGTAAACAGTATAGCTAAAAAAGTATTTATTTTTTGGTCATTGATATGCATTATACAACGGATTCCAACGGCACTGGATTAATATATCAAAGTATCAAAACCATCGGTTAATATTTATAAAGAATATTAACATTAGGTCGAATGGAACAGTTTAATGACTACCTTTATGAGGATTCAATTTTATTGAAATCCTTTCTAAGTCAATACTTTATAGCTGAATCAAAAAAGAGGATGTAAGCACCTATTCATCAATACTTCACAACTTTTTAGAAAACTTATATCAAAAACAGCATTTAGTCCTTTTTTGAACATTTTGGTTTTATTGTTGGGTGTCTTCCAGAAATGGGAGGAGAATTTTGATTACGAAAACAGTACTTATATAAGCATTGCTGAACAAAAATTGACAGTTTTAAACAAAAAGTAAAAAATGACAGATAAAAAAAACTTGGAATTTACCAGTTATGTTATCCATCGAGCATTCTCCAAAACTAAAGGCTCATGAGGGTTTCGGTAACACGCAAGCACGTAAAATTCCTGCCCGATGCCAGTAGGGTCGTGGCCCGCTCCTTTATGAACGGGGAACAGCGCACCATGGATTTGCTTTCCCTTATTTTCGGAATGAGTGAAAGTCAGGTGAAAGACTCCTTGGAGCAGACCCTCAGGGAATTTGCAAGCAGGCACCGTAACATTTCCAAGCTTTTCCATAAGCATTGTGATAGTGTCAGAAGCATCATTGAGCAAATGAATGTTGATTTTGATGGAATTTCCAATGAGCGAAAAATGCTTATCGGTTCCTATCTTACCATGGAATATTCCATAGAATCCGCGGCATTTTTCAATCCTTCCATTATCCAAGATTTTGACCAGTCTTATTTGGAGGAGGGTGAAATGCGAGTGATCCTTTCGTTTCGGGCAACAGGGGAAGGGCATATCTCTTCCATAGTTTTCAGAAGGGGAATAATCGATAAAAATAACGAGCTCCATTTAATGAGCGTCGGCAAGTCGATTGACATGGCGGAAATCTCCCATAAAAAGCTTTATGACAAAGGCCGATTTGTAAAAAAGATGCGGGAGATGCGCATCCCTTTAAAGTATTCAAAAAGTATTATGGAAGAACTGCCGGACAGATTCGAGTACTATGTTCTAAAAAACGCTGTAAAGAAAGTATTGTATGACCCGGCCATTAGTCTTGAAAAAAGGTTGGCGCTCGAAGAAATTACTTGGCTAGTGGATTCCTATTACGACATAGTCTTTGAGCATGATTCCGACTTGAGCGAACGCGTCATATTCCCAATTTCAGCATCGGAAAGCAGGGGAATCGAAGATGCCCGTTTTGTACGTTTTACCGAAAGTGATGGCAGCGTAAAGGTGTATGCCACCTATACCGCCTATAATGGCCATGCCATATTGCCCAAATTGCTGTCCACTGATGATTTCTATACGTTCAGGATCATGCCCTTGCACGGGAATGGTGCCATAGGCAAGAACCTGGCGCTTTTCCCTAAAAGAATTAAGGGTAACTATGCAATGCTTTCCCGAATCGATGGCGTGAACAATTATCTCATGTATTCGGATAGGCCCACGTTATGGAACAACCCCATACTTCTCCAGAAACCAAAGTTTCCTTGGGAGTTCACACAAATAGGAAATTGTGGCTCCCCCCTATGGACTGAAAACGGATGGCTTGTGATCACGCATGGGGTAGGGCCTATGAGAAGATACTGTATCTCAGCCTCCTTATTCGATTTGGATGACCCATCCAAGGAGATTGGCCGTTTGGAAGAACCTTTGTTAATGCCCTTGGAGGAAGAACGGGAAGGGTATGTGCCCAATGTGGTCTATTCCTGCGGGTCCATCATCCATAATGACAGTTTGATACTCCCCTATGCCGTATCGGATTATTCCGCTACCTATGCCGTGGTGGAAATGGAAGCGCTTTTTGAAGCTTTTAAAAACTAGTCATGGACAATCTTTCGGTATTTAATATCTTAATTTCCTCAGATTGAAAAGACTCCTCATAGGCCTGTAATACGGTTAAATGTGAAATAAGATAGGCCAATGAGCTTTCGGCCCCCTGATTTCTGTTTACTCCATAGTTTTCAAAACCATCGCAACATCCTTTGGTCTCAAAATCATAAAGGCTCATACGCATATCGTTTTCGCCCAAAAACCACATGAACGAGGTGAACAATTTTTTCAGAAAATCCCGATTACCCGTCAATACATAAGCTTGATGGTACATAAGCACCATGGCCTCGGCATCGATGGGCTGTTGCGCGAACATGGAACGTTCCTTGTCCTTTACATACCAAGCTGCATTTCCGATAATGGACAAATAATCGTCTTTTAGTGTATGTTCAGTGAGAAAATCCATGGTGATAAAGGCAACCTTAGAAATCGTATCATCTTCCAGAACCTCGGCTGCGTGAAGCAGTGCCAAGGGGAGAATGCCATTATCATACGCCAGAAGCGATTCAAACCATTCCCAGTTTTCGGTTTGGGTCTGTTCATAATGGGAAACAAGTATATTGGCTAATTTGTGCAAGGTACCTTTCATGGCATCATCAGAGGTGTTGGTCCTGAGATAATGGCTGATCCCGATCATGGTGTTGGCAATTCCCCTGATGGATTTGATGTTCTCAAAGTTGGGAGCTGCATCAAAAAAGACCAGTTTGCCTGTTTGATAATAGGCATCGTTGGGAGCATTTCCCAAAAGATACCCCAGGGCCCAAATGGTTCGCCCAAAAGAATCTTCGGAACCTTTTTCATCCAAAAAATTTCGGTTGAAGCTCAGAAAATTCCGAAAAGTACCGTCCTTGTTCTGCATGTAATGGATATAGCTCAAATAAATGGGCATGAACTCCAGGGCCAGTGGATCTTTTTTCTGTTTGTAGGTCATACAGACCATTAAAAGCGCCCGGGCATTATCATCCAAGCAATAGCCTTCCTTCAGGTTGGGAATCCCAAATTTTGCATGTTGGATAATACCGGTGTCATCGGTCAATCTTTTAATATGGGCCAACGAAAACGGGGGCAACAGCAAAAGGTCTATGTCGTTTTCTTTCTTCGGCGAGGGCCCCTTGGGTATCGATAGCACCTGTGTTATAAGTTCAGTATATTTTTTACCGATTTTGGGCCAGGTTATGTTTTGCCCGTATTCCTCAGCTTTATCTTGAATCTGGTTAAGGATTTCTGGGTGCTCCAACAATTCATTCAAAACCTGGGACAGGCCGTTGGAATCGTTAAAATCAAAAAGGCGTCCTTTGTCTTCGGCCAGCAATTCTGCGGCATGCCAATAGGGAGTGGAGACTACGGCGCAGCCCGCACCCATGGCGTAGGAAAGTGTGCCACTGGTAATCTGTGCCTCGCTGAGGTAAGGGGTAATATAAATATCGCAGGCGGAAAGATATTTAAAGAGTTCATTTTCGTCTATAAACTCATTGAGCAACAGCACATGTTCATTAAGTTTTAGCGTTTTTATTTGGACCTGGAGATAATTTCGATATTCTTCCCCTGAATGCCGCAACACATTGGGATGCGTTTTTCCCAGGACGATGTACAAAACTTCAGGGTGTTTTTCAATGATTTGCGGCAAGGCATTGATCACCGTTTCGATGCCTTTGTTTCTGCCGATGAAACCAAAGGTCAGGAGCAGCTTCTTTTCATTCAGTTTAAACTCCGTCCTCGACTCCTGTTTATCAAAATGAATGTCAGGGACACCGTGTTCTATTAGCACTATTTTTTCCTTGGGCACATCGTATATCTCCATCAGAAAGCGAATGGCCTTGTGGCTCATCACCACAATTTTATCGGACATTTTACAAATCTCCTTTAAAATGGCCTTTTCATTATAGGAAGGTGTTTCCAGAATGGTATGCAAGGTTGTGATCAACGGAATGTTCAGACGGTGGAGGAGGGGCAGGATATAAACGCCGCTCTGGCCACCAAATATGCCAAACTCATGCTCAAGGATACAGGCATCCGCCCCACTGAGATTGATATAGTTGACGGCTTCCAGATAATCGGTTTGCTGTTCTTGGTTGATGCTCAGTTTTACTTCAGGTGGGTAGAGATATTTCTGGTTATGGTCGTTCATGGCAAAAACCATAATTTCTTTCACTCCCTCGCCGTTTTCCAACATGGCATGGGCAAGGTTTTGGGTAAACGTCCCAATACCACATTCACGTGGTGGATAGGTGCCGATATAAGCTAGTTTCATCTTAGGGTGTATTACGTTAAAAATTGCAAGGAAACCATCTATAAGACACGCCCTTTATATTTTCTATTTTTGAAACTTTCCTTGGCTTCCTTATGCGCTTGTTTCTCCTTTATATTTTGGATAAGTTTCGGTTTATTGGACTTTGCAGGGGTCTTGTTTCCTTTTGACATGTTCTTTTGTTTTAATGAAATTGGTTCTTCAAAATTTTAGTTGGTAAACAACTATAAGATATTGTAAAACCAAAGAAAAAAGTTGAATAAAAAAGGAATAGAGTTACATGATTCACAGGTTTGATTGCTGTTGCAAATGATGCGGAATGGGCTGGTTCCATAAGATTGTTATCTAATAGCATCAAAAAAAGGTGTCCTTTTTTCTGCCACACATCGGGCCGCGTATAAGTAGTTTGATGCGCTCCAGGTCTGCCAGTCCTGCCCCATGGGTTTACCGTTTTGGGACTTGTACCATTCATTGAAACCAAACTCAAGTTCCTTGTTTTTGCCTATTGTGATAAGTTTGGTCAACTCCAATAGCTTTTTCTCGGCCAGATCATATTGCTTAACGGCCACCAATGCTGCAATGTAAAATCCCAATACAAAAGGCCATATACCACCATTGTGGTAATCCCCTGGTTGGTTGAAATCGGCATATCTGGGCCGCCAATCGGAATCGTCCCGGTAGATAAATGGGAAAAAATTCGGAGGAAGGTCAACGGACAACTCTTTGTTTTTTTGCATCGAATTACATGATGTCTCAACCCAATCGATTATTTCCTGCGCTTTTGATGGAGAGGCAAGCCCCGATAGAATGGCCATAATGTTGCCCAACAGGTCGAACCGTTCACTACTGTACACTTTATAGGCCCAAAGCGCATAATAGGATTGATGAGGAATGACGAGTCCTTCATGGCCTTGGTTTTTTGCTTGATTTGAGTTGAAGATGGGCCGCTCAATTTCAAAACGTAATTTTTCAGCTCTCTTCGTCTTCCCGAATAATTTTAGATAGGTATAGGCCAACGTATTGACAAACAGTCCATGACCCAAGACCCATTGCTCGTCGCGCCAATCGCTGGTGGGCAGTTGTGCCACCATATAGTGGTCAGATGGACTTTGGTATTCCATCCATAAAAGGGCTGTTTTTATTGAATTTTCTAAAAAAAGAGGTTCATTGGTGACTTTTCTGAAAATTCCTACAGCAATTAAAAAAAGAGGAGTGGTATCACTGGCACCCCGGTCTTCCTTATCATGGACCAAAGAGGGAATATGGCCTTTTTTGGATTGGTTTTGGGCCAACATCAACAAAACATTGCGTACAGTTTGCAATAGCTCGGCATTATTGGTTGTCGCAATCCCCAGGACTGAAATCAAAAGGTCACGGGTATAGGGTTCGGGATACCCCCAACCTGCTGTTCGCGGCAGATTAAGAAACGGGCCTTTTGAATTGTGCAAGAGCACTTCCAGAGCGGCCGCTTCTGCGGATGTTATCAATTTCTGGTTTTCTGAGGTCATTTAATCAATTCCCAGTTTATCCTGTATGATCTGTATGAATTTTTTGGCCACAACCTTGTAGTCAAAACTTTCAACCACATGTTCTCTCGCAGCCTTCCCCATTTCAATCCGTAGGTCTTCATTGTTCATGAGCGTAAACATATACTTGGCTATATCCTGTACATTGGCACGGTAATCAACCGTTCTAGGGATATCGAACTCGATTTTGTGTTTGTTTTCAAAGCCTGATTCCTTTCCCAATACCACTTCTTTGACCACGATTTTTTGGGCCACTTCGGCAAGAAAGGCCGTTTTTTGGTGTATCAGTGTATCCAGCATCCCCATGGCCTTGATGCCGATCACGGGTTTTCCACAGGCCCCGGCCTCAACTTGTGGCATCCCGAACCCTTCCAAACGGGATGGGGCCGCATAAATATCACAGGCACCGATAAGGTACGGCATGAAATTTCTGGAAACGGTATTGGTGGCGTAGGTGACATTCTTTTCAATGCCTAAATGGGTGGCCATTTCCAGATCTAAGAGGTTCTGGGCCTTGGTTCTGGGTTGGGGCCATACTTTGCAGACATATTTCCAATCAGGTGCCTTGGCGTCGATGATCGCCAATGCCTGCATTACCTCTTGGGCTCCTTTTGAAGCGGCATCACCACCAACGGTCAAGATCATTAATTGTTGTGGGGGTATGCCCAATGACTCCCGTACCGCTACAATTTTAGGGTCGTTCTTGTCAAAAGGGATAAAAGATGTGGTATCACACCCAACAGGCAGTACCTCAATGGTTGAGGCCTTGATGCCATCCCTTACGTACATTTCCTTGACCCAATTGGACGTTACCAAGATCAGGGGCAGTTCGTTCAATACTTCCTGATAGTTGGCAATGTACCCATCGGCAACCAGCCAAGGGACAGGGACGGTTCCATAGCGCTGTGGGTGCAGTACCAAGTGAGGGGTATGGCCCCAATACCCAATGCCCACCACCACATCCGGCTCGAACCACCGGTAGTACCACTCTTTTTCCTGCGCCGATTCAAAATGGACCGCATGGGCATCCACACCCAGTTCCAAGAGTCCTCGATAAAGTAGGTCTCCCTGGGTTGCAAGACCACCGGGAGAAGGGGGGTAATCGTAAAGGACCAGAACTTTCATGTTTTAAATCTTAGGTGGGTTGTTGTTGAATTCCCTCGTGTTCCAACCATTTTTGAGCATCTATACGGTCATCGAATTTCCAAAATGCTTCTTCCCTTGGTGTTGTTTTCGCTTCGAACCCTGTTTTCTCAAATCCGTATACTTCAGTAATTATCCGGTATTTTTCCTTCCAAATGGATTTTGGAAGCGTTTGATGGATATTTGCAGCTTTAATCGCTTGGGGATAGTATTTTTTGTAGCCATCCTCAAAAGCAAAGGTCCACAGTTCATCGGTGGAAATTTTTTGTTCGCTCCATAACTCGATTACCGCCCTGCCTATTTCTTCATGGCGCAGATGTCTGGTATATTCACCAGTGGGACTGTGCGTGAGGACAAGTTCAAAATTCTGCCTGGGAAGCAGTTTTTCAATGGCCTTTTTCACCACGTTTTTGTTGATCGGTCTTTGTTCCGCGCTATCGTCCAGATTGCCCATACGGCCCTCAGCTTTATAAATGGCAAGCGCTTTTTTAAATTTTGGGCCACGATCACGGTCATTTTTCCGGCATAAACAGGCAATGAACCAATGATGCTCCGGATGCATCAGGATGATTCCACCGCACCACAAGGTTTCATCATCGGGGTGTGCAACAATGACCAAGATGTTTTTTTTCTCCATGGATTTGAGCTTTTTCATAGAGCTTTTGGTTTTATTCCATTTTTATTTTTTTGGCAATTGGAAGTACGGCCCCGGCCATTTCCCCAATGATGTTGACCAGTTCACTTCCCGCGGGGACCACTATTTTGGAGTTTTTCTCCATAGAGGTTTCCACGGCCTGCAGTTTTCTGAGGATCTGTGCGTTGCCGATAAAGAACTTATCTGCGGCCTCGTTCACGAGCTTTATGGCCTCAGCCTCGCCTTCGGCGTGGAGTATCTTGGCCCGTTTGTACCCTTCGGCCTCTTTTATTTTTGCCCTTTTGATGCCATCCGCGACCGTTTCTGCCGCTGTGGCCGAATCTATGGCCGCAATTTTTTCGTTTTCGGCCTTTACCACTTTGTTCATGGTTTCCTGCACATCCTTGGGCGGGTCAATTTCCTTTAACTCGGTCCTTACAATTTCAATGCCCCAACCCATGGTTTCCGTATGGAGCGTTTTGTACAGCTCCGCGTTGATCTTGCCCCGTTCACTATTGGCCGATTTTAAGGTCAATGTACCAATGATGTTCCTAAGGGTGGTTCGGGCAAGGTTTACGATTTGATACCTATAGTTGTTCACATTGTAAATGGATCCCTTGACACTCTCTTCGTTGTCCTTTACCCTAAAATATACCTGGGCATCCACGCTGGCGTTCAGGTTATCATTGGTGATGATCTCCTGTGGTTCGGCATCCACCATTTGTTCTGTTACGTTGATGATGAACATACGGTCAACCATTGGGATGATCCAATGAAAGCCGGGGCCGGCGAAACCCGAATATTTTCCCAATCTTTCAATCAAGCCCCTTTGTGTTGGCCGAACGATTTTGACCCCTACCAAAAGGAAGATCAAGAATGGAAGAATGACTAAAAGATAGGTGTACATATCGAACTGTTTAAAAATTGTTTTATCGGAGTTTGTCCAAAATGCGGTTATTCGTAACCGCTTTTAATGATAGTGGAGATCATTTTGAACCGCTCGTTCGCCTTTATGGCATTCTTTGAATGGGCAGGGATGATAATGGATTGGCCAGTTTCCAGAGTCTGTGAATTGTCATTGATCGATATTTCGGCCCTCCCTTCGATGATTTGGATGAACGTATCAAAAGGAGATGTTTTTTCCGTCAGGATCTCGCCTGAATCAAAGGAGACCG
Source organism: uncultured Allomuricauda sp. (assembly GCA_963677115.1). Taxonomy (GTDB): domain Bacteria; phylum Bacteroidota; class Bacteroidia; order Flavobacteriales; family Flavobacteriaceae; genus Flagellimonas. The sequence continues at coordinate 115,208 of OY781874.1, read as the reverse complement.
CGGTGACATTTCCGGTAGTTTTTTTTATGATGGTCTTTATGACCACTGCATTGGGAACATATTCAATAATTTCGACGATAATAAAGACTTTTGATTTTTCGACATCTACATTTTCCATAGCTAAGACTTTATGGGAAGGAAGGAAGTGGGGCATTTATTCCCTCCATTCAACCAGAATAAAGGTGCGGAATCTTTAAGGATAATGTATTACATGGGAAAGAGGAATAGTTGCAGTTTTCCCACATTTATCGTGGGGTCAAGAGTTGGAGAAGTTACCTCTTGGTTGCATACCGAAAAATTTGAAAATGGTAATTTTACTTTTCCAAAGCAATCAAAGATCCTCCAGGTTTTTAAGACGCTTCTTTTTTAGTTTTTTATAATATGAAGGCGTTAGTCCCGTAATTTTTTTAAACTGGTTCGATAGATGTGAGACACTGCTATAATGCAACAAATAGGATATTTCGGTCAGGTTCAACTCATCATAGAGCAAAAGCTCTTTTATCCTTTCTATTTTATGGATGATTATAAATTGCTGAATGGTGATTCCCTTTACTTCAGAAAAGGTATTTGCCAAATAGGTGTAGTCATAGCCTAATTTTTCACTGATGTAATCGGAGTAGTTCACCTTGGGCAGTTCATCCGAATAATGGATCATTTCTATGATCAAGGACTTGATTTTTTCAATGATGATCTTCCTTTTGTCATCCAGAAGTTCTAGACCATATTTCTTAAGGTTCTTACGTAAAGCATCTCTTTGAAAATCAGTGATGTCCTCCAAAATCTCTATGGTTCCAAGATCTATATTGACATAATGGAGCCCCAGCTTTTTGAGTTCTTCCTTGACCACCATCTTGCAACGCAAGCTCACCATGTATTTTATATATAGGAACATTGTTCTTGAATTATGAATTAGTTGTTCTTGAGCAAGCGAAGCGAAATGGTTGTTGATAGGTGATTTATACAACTCTTTTTGGAAATTATATAAACACCAGGATGGAATATATGCTTACCTTCTAATGATATGAAAAGTAAAATAGTACATAACAAAAGAAATGATAATCAACTGTTGCAAGAGATTTTTGATCTGACCCTTTCCTTTCAAATGGACTTCCCAGTAATATACGACAATTTACTGGAAACACCACTCTTTTAAACTATGAAAACAAAGGAATATCAGAAAATGAATTTGAGGAGTATTGCAAATTTCTTAAAGCACAGCTGCGGGTTTTCGAAAAGGGAAGCAGTATGATTTAAACCATACAGGATTTAAGCGAAAGCTATGATTGCTATTTATAGAGAATGTAATCCAAACCCTGTTAACCTATGATATATGTAATATTTCTGAATATTTCTGTAGCGAGCCCCTGAAGGGAATACACCAACTTTGTGTTGTTCATCCTTAATCAAAATGCTAACAGTAAATTATACCCTATGAAAAAGAACAATTTTACGCAAGTGGCCTTTAACAAAGTCAGGGGTTTCTTTAGACCGATGTTTTACAACGGAAGAAACGGCCTGGCCAAAGTAGGAGATGACCCAAACAAGGATCGCCCCTGGTTTATTTAAGGCCAAAAAAGTACTGATTTAGTTGGTTGGTTGGTAAGGCTTCTGATATTTTTTTGGAAGCTAAAAAAAAGGGCAGGAACTAAAAAACACTGCCCTTTTTAAACCTAAGTGCCAAACGCTAAAAAGAGTGATGGCCTCCATGATCACGACTTTTTAAAATCCCAAACACAGGTTGGGGGGCAACAATGCTAATTCAAAACCCTTATGCGAAAATGTGCAATCTATTTCATTCTTTTTTTAGCAATGCTATTACTGGCCAGCTCAATACCATAAAACAATGATAATTTAAATAAAACACCATGTCAAAAGAAAAAGAAGGAAAGAAAAAAACGGACAAGACAACTCCTTTGAAGTCACCCAAAGAAAAAAAGGCGGCCAAAAAGGCAAAACGGGATGCCAAAAATAGGTCGGAATAGAAATACCACAATCCTATCATAAACCATGCAGACAGGTGAATTTGAAGAATCCATCACATTTAATCTGGCGGATATACTGGAGTTCAATTCCAATGCTATATTGGTCAAAAATATCAGTGTTCAGAACAATTGCGTCATACAGGCATTTGCATTTGATTTTGGTAAGGTATTGTCCCATAAAGAATCCCCTTTTATTCGATTCCTTCATATTATTGAAGGAAAGGCCGAGGTCGTCATAAACGGTAATTCCACTTTTATGCAGAACGGGGATTCCATACTTATTCCAGCATTTGCTTCCAGTTCCATTGAAGCAAACCAAAGGTTCAAGATGTTATGCGTCACCATAAAAAATGAATGACCCATAGACTTCAACGACACAAAAGCAGATTCAATGAAAAGAAATATCATAATAAATAGATATAAAAAAGGAGATCTTGTTTGCGCAAAGGTAAGGCCATGTGTCGTGCTTGTCGTGCGGTTGTACGTCCGTAAGGTGTACTACTGTGCCATCCCAAACAATCCTGCGGCAAATGAATTGGTTTATTTGGACTGTGAACTTAAGCCGTATAGAGGTAAGCTATCGATTCTAAAACAGATAAATGACCATCATTGAAATTGAACATGGCATCTATAATTATTAAGTTCGTTCTAATTCACTTAACGGTGGGCGGTATCAGAGGAGGGTACAGATACCTTATGATTGAAAAATACCAATACAATTACTATCACCACTCCATGAAAATTGCAGGTAGATTGGCTCACAATTGGTTATATGGCACCTTCAATTCAACAACCCTTCTCATTTCAGTTTTCTTGTCCGTCCTGATATTCTTAACTCTTTAGCTTGATCAATAGATTCCAATTCAGAATTGATTTGGACTTGCTGTATGACCAATCTTTATTGTGTGGGCTTGGTTGGATGAGCCGGATGGTTGAGACCACCAAAAATGGAAATTGAGAGCCACCTAATTTTTGGAGTTAGTGATTTTAAAATCAGGCTATTGCGTTAGTCTTGAGGGTGCTCAATTCTATCCGGCGAAAGTGGTATACAATGCCCGGTTTTTGCACTTTCACACGAAAAGGAGTTTTTAAAGATCTTTAAATTGGGAATCTTCAATAAGGGAGTTACGGAGCTTACCTTTTTGAAGAAATTTCTTGAAGCCCATATTCATATACCTGGGCGCGAGAATCCTAGGAACAGACTTCATGTTTGTATGTCCAATATCAATTCAGGAAAGTTTGAAATAGCCTCAGAGGGTAGTTTCATCGTTCCCTTGATGGCATCATGCGCCCTTCCATTACTGTTCAAACCTATTGTTCACAATGGATATACCTATGTCGATGGGGGTTTGTTGAATAATTTGCCCATTGAGCCCTTGATGGCCAGCTGTAAAATTGTTATCGGTTCCAGTGTCTGTCCCCATGAAGAAAGGTATGATATCCAGGGAAGACGGAATGTTGGTTCCCGTTGTTTTCAATTGGCCATTTGGAACACTGTCTATCCCCGCCTCAAGGAATGCGATTTGGCCTTGGAAATTGAAGACAGCTATCGTTTCAATATGTTTGACATCAAGGAATCCAAAACACTTTTTGAAATCGGTTACGAGTCCACGTTAAAGAAAATACCAAAGCTTATGGAAATCCTTGAAGAAAAAAAGTAGGGTTTACTTTGATGATTTTTCCGAAAACATTTTTTTCAATTCCTTGATTTCCTGCATCAAAAGCGCTATTTCTTTTTCGGCCTTGATGTTGACGTTATAGTCGTTTTCAGCCCTGATCTCCGCTCTTTTGGCCTGAAGGTTTTGACCCACCATCAACAAGGGCATCAAGAATATTTGGATCATGTTGGAAATGAACAACCAAAGCACAAAGGCGGGGTAAGGATCAAACCGAAAGTGGACGGGTGCGAACATGTTCCATCCTAGCCAAAATATGGTCCATGCTAGGATAAGAATAAAAAAACCGATGGTCCCAATTCGATCCGTGATCCATATGGCGAAACGTTCCGATGGTTTTAAATTGTTTTTATAGACGTGGTTGGTGTTCTTGATTTCCATTAGATTTCATTTTTGTCCATGGTATTGGGGAATGTAACGGTTCGTTGTGGAAACGGGATTTCGATACCTGCATCATCAAACCTTTTCTTGATACTCTGTAAAAGGTCGCATTGAAGGACAAAGGCATCGGCAGAATTGGCCGCCCATGCCCAAACCCGTAGGTTTACGGATGAATCGTTAAGGGCTGTTACCCTGGCAATCACAGGAGGAACATTGTTCTCCAAATCCTTCTTGTTTCTGGAATCGATATGCAGTGGATGTTTCGCTACTTCTTCCTTCATAATATCCAAGGCTTGTTCCACATTTGAGGAATATCCTATGCCAATGTCAATCATTTTACAACACGTGGTATCTCCCAAATGGGCATTGATGATCAAATCGGAACTTATCACTGAATTGGGGACAATGATTCTATTGTTCTCAAAGTCACGAATCACGACTTGACGTAGGTTTATGTCTTCAACAATTCCAGTAAAACTTTCACGGATGGTAATCTTGTCATTCACGCGGAAAGGTTTAAAGATGACAATCAAGATGCCGCTCATGATATTGCTCAGCGCTTGTTGGGATGCAAGACCAGCAATCAGGGAAACAACGCCGGCACCAGCCAAAAGGGAATGACCGACAATTTTGAATTCAGGAATCTGTACCAAGGCACATGCAATGCCCACTACATAGATCAGTGCGGTAGAAATATGTTTGATAAAGAGAAACCCAGTCAAATCCTTGTGATGGTTCAGCAAGGATTTTTTGATGAAACGGTTTAGGAACCAGTTAAAGACCAAAGCAATTGTAATGGTGAGAAGTATAATAATTACAATCAACGTCAATGTCCTGAATTCTGTAAATAGCGTTTTGATCATTCTATGCTTATTGCTCTAAAAGTGTTTTGGGAATAACCCTTATTATTTTTCCACTATTGTTTTGTTCATTAAATCTAGGCAATTCTAATTGAATTTATATTTTGAAATTTTCTGCGTATTCCTATAATAGGAATTTTTTGATTTCTTAAATTTGAACAGTTTGAAACACACAAAGTTTGTGTTCAAAAGTTGTTTTTTGCTTTCCGTGTTCTTAACGGGAATGTGTTCAAGATTACAGTGTTAAAGTATTGATAATTAGATATATGTAAATCGGATGTGGTTTCTGCCACCCCGACGAACCTAGAAATAGGTCACAACAAAACACTGTTAATCATATGATTTTCAGTGTTTTTTGTTTTTTATGCATTCATTTGATATCATTTAAAACCATATAAAATCATATCAAAGGTGTTCCCATTGTGGAAACGCCGGACATAGTATACCACACTCGCCGGATAATATTGATCAACCTCTAACATAATACAAAAATCTGAATTCAAATCACTACAGCCAAATATTGGATGGCTGATTTTTTCCGTTTTTAGGGGTCTCATTCATCCGGCCTGTCCAGTAAAGAGTCCATTGTTTTTCTTCAAACGAAGTATTCCATTGCTGATTTGAAACCTAGGTTTTCCAAGATTATGGATACTTAAGAACCCCGATTGAACCTGTCATCTTTTCCTTACGGAAATTCTTTGATTGTTCTTATCCAATAATCCTGCATTTGAACGAAATGAGCCCTTTAAATTGCCCCAAATAATAATAATGGCTTAAAATTGTTCGTTGGAGTACTGCCATCAATTTGCTATTAACCGGCCAAATCATAGATTCCAAATCCTATGAAGAAACGATTACTATTCATCTTTAATTGTTTTACAATCCTCCTTGCAACTGCCCAAAATGAATTTATTCCAAAAACCATTGAGAACTTCAACACGGATTTTGCCAGAGGTAGTTTTCCCATTGACTTTGATAACGACGGTGATTTGGATTTACTTGGCGCAGTAAGTAAGTCAGGAACGTTTTTGTTGTTTGAGAATGATGGTTCGGGGGCATTTATAACACATATTGTAGATGATTCAGAAATGTTTTCCAGGGGGGCTTATGATGTCGCTTCGGCAGATTTGGATGGAGATGGTGATTTGGACGTGGTGGGCATCTTGACTGACGGAGGTCATCGGGAAGCAAAAGTCGTATGGTTCGAAAATACGGGCAGTTTTAATTTCACGGGCCATTTGGTGAGGATCTTGCCCTATAATTCCCCATATGCGCATAGTGCTGTTTCTGTTGTGGATTTGAATGGGGATGGAGATATTGACCTCCTTACGGCAAGTGCCATTGAAAACAGTTTTAATTATTACGAAAACGACGGAAACGGGTCTTTCACAAACTTTGTGATAAGTAATGATCCAGAATACGCCAACCATGCCAGCCATATCGATTACGTTGATATGGATGGAGATGGGGACATTGATGTGATCGGTACTTTGTTTAGATCGCCCAAATATCTGTGGTTTGAAAATGATGGGAATGAAAACTTCGCACCCCACGTTATCGAGGACACTTATCTATTGATTGATGGTGCGTCATCAATAGATGCAGGGGACGTCGATAATGATGGCGATATCGATCTGGTAGGGGCATCTGGGGAGTCACAAAGAATATTATGGTTTGAAAATGATGGATCCCAAAACTTTACCACTTTGGTCCTTGAATCAGACAATCAATATACGGCCGATGTCAATACCGTTGAATTTTCCGATATGGACCATGACGGGGACCTCGACGTTTTGGCCAGTGCAAGCAATTCATTTTCATCGGGCCTATATTGGTTTGAAAACGGTGGTAATGAAAACCCGACAAATAGGTTTAGGGACAGTTTTGATAATTCTTCCGCTACCATAATTGCAAACTCTGGCGTTTCCGGTATTGCCAATAGAGGGGTTGGTGCCGCAGACTTTGACGGCGATGGAAGTATTGATGTCTATGCTTCTTCCAACAAAACCTTCCATTGGTTTAAAAATGATGGCAGTTCGTTGAACTTCTCGGAGAATTTCATTAATACCTCGTATTTGGCGGAGGGAATGACCAGTATGAATGGAGGTGATTTGGACGGTGACGGTGACATTGATTTTGCAAGTTCATCCAGTCATATTTTTGCATGGCACGAGAATGTTGGTAATGATGTCTTCAAAACCCATATCATCGATAATTCCGTCATATATACGGACGGAGCCAGATCGGTGGAGATAATCGATCTGGACAAAGATGGGGATTTGGATGTCCTGGGAGCGGCCAATGCAGCCAGATTTCCCGGAAACACATACAATGGGGCCTATGTATGGTATAAAAATGATGGTAACGGGAATTTTGAATTTAATCTGATCGACAATTCCTATACCTATTCACGATCTGCAAACGCGATTACCGTTGAGGATTTTGATGGTGACGGTGATATCGATGTAGTCGCAGCTTCGGAAACCCCGGACAATATGTTTGTGCTGTTTCGCAATAATGGAAGTCAAGTTTTTACACCAGAGGAGATTTTAAATCCATCGGATGATATTGGAAATGCCTTCTATGTTAAAAAAATTGATTTGGATCAAGACGGGGATTTTGATGTTCTGGCGAGTTCAAGGGCTGATGATACCTTTTTGTGGCTTGAAAATGACGGCACAGGTAATTTCACGACAAGAATCATCGATAATTCCTCTGAGAACTCGAACGGGGCAGAAATTATTGATGGGGCCGATTTGGATGGGGATGGCGACATCGATATTATGGTATCTGCCATATTATCAAAAAAAATCGGATGGTATGAGAACGACGGGAACCAAAACTTCAATTACAAGAATATTGAAATTCCCGATGAATACCCTATGTTCATAAGAATAGGTGACTTGGACAATGCGAATGGCCCAGATCTGGTCATGGCCAGCGACTCCGGTTTTTGGCAATTTATAAATGATGGCACAGGTTTTTTTAGAAGATACGGCATTGATGGGAACTCGGATTACTTTATTTCCAATTACCTCTCCTTGGTCGATTATGATACTGATGGTCTTATCGACATACTTGGTGCATCCGATCAATGTTGCTCCCCAGAGGAGACTGCCGTAAAGGTTTATCAAAATGAAGGGACCAAGAATGAAATACACGGTAAAATACGTTTGGACATTGATTCCAACGGCTGTGATATTACCGATATGTCACTTAAGGATGTAATGGTGACCATGGACAATGGAACGGAGAGAAAGACGGTTTTTACGGACAGTAGTGGCCAATTCAGTGCTTTGGTCGATACAGGTTCCTATACCATCACATCCTTCCCCTCACTTCCAGATTATTTTGTGGCCGGCCCAGATGTCCATTCAGCAAATTTTGGCACGCTTGGGAATGCGGAAGAGGCAAATTTTTGCATAAGCCCTACCGCTTCCGTAAGTGACCTTACTGTAGTCTTGATCCCCAGAAATGCTCCAAGACCTGGTTTTGGGGTGCATTATGAAATTGTCTTTCAGAATATGGGGTCTGCAAGTGCAAATGGAAGTATAGAACTGGACTATGATCCGCGGTTGAGCTTTTACGGCGCGAGTGACACTTACACGCATTCAGGTGGTGGTTTACAATTCAATTTTACCGATCTGGATATTTTCGAAAAAAGGTCGATATATATCACTTTTACCGTACCGCTCTTGGGAGAAATAGAGTTGGGAGACGTTGTTGAAAATGTGGTAAAAGCTAATCCACTGCTAGGGGATACCGCTGAGGGGGACAACACCTACCTTTTGGAGCAAACTGTTATTGGCTCGTACGACCCAAATGACATCACGGTTCTTGAAGGCGAGGAGGTACATATTGATGATGCGGATGAATACTTGAACTATGTCATCCGCTTCCAAAATACCGGTACAGCCTCGGCCATCAATGTGAGAATAGAACATGAACTGGATACTGATCTGGACTGGGAAACTTTTACACCAATTTCATCCAGCCACATCAATACAACAACCATTGCCAATGGCAAAGATGTCGAATTCCTTTTTGAAAATATCAATCTGCCCGATAGTACCGCCAATGAACCCGAAAGTCATGGTTACGTTGCTTTCAAAATAAAGCCAAAGTCCAATATCACCGTAGGGGATAATATTGCAGGGGATGCCAGTATTTATTTTGATTTTAATCCGGCCATCATCACCAATACCGTCCACACTGAATTCGTGGATGGCAGTGAACCGCTATTTTCCACGGCCTTGGTCGTAAGTCCCATTAGCTGTCCGGATGCCGATGATGGCATTGTCCGAGTTGAGGCCAGGGGAGGTGCGCAACCCTATGTTTATGAATTATTGGACGCCAATTACAATACACTGGTTGGACCGCAGGTAAATAACATTTTTACAGATTTAGTACCGGGCAATTATATAACAAGAGTCATCGACAGCGTAGGTGAAGAATCAATTTTCTCCATTGCTATGGAAGAACCACAGGCATTGGAAATTACTGTCACAGTCAAAGAAATTACATGCAATGGAGCCAATGACGGGCAAATTGAAATTGCGATAACTGGTGGAACCGCCCCATACAACTACAGTATCAATGGCACGGGGTACCAGGTGTCGAACCGCTTTGAAAACCTTGCTCCCGGTCAGTATACCGTTGAAACCATCGACAGCAACAACTGTTTTGTCACATCGGTCATTGAAATAACGGAACCTGAGACTTTGATGGTCACCGCAACCACAACTGGAATTAGCTGTAAAGGATTGAATGACGGGGGCATAACGATCCAGGCTTCTGGCGGGACACCACCGTTTGCCTATAGTCTGGATGGTGCCACTTTTCAACAGGACAATAAGTTTTTTGATCTGTCACCAGGGCCTTATACGGTAATGATAAAGGATGGGAATGATTGTTTCATTTCGATGGAAGTAGCGATGGTGGAGCCGGCCAGTCCCGATTTTGACAATGACGGAATTGGTGATGCCTGTGATGACGATATGGATGGCGACGGAATAGCCAACAATCTGGATGAATGCCCTGAGACCCCGATAGGCACACAGGTCGATGCGACCGGCTGTGCAGGCTTCAGTTTGCCCAGTACCAATTTCACCGTTCAAACCACAGGTGAAACATGTTCCACAAGCAATAACGGCAGTATTTTGATCACGGCCGTGGAGAACCTCGATTATCAAGTGACACTGAAGTACAGGGAAACTACCGACAACAAATTCTTTAGGACATTTGCCTCTTTTCAGGATTTGGAGGCAGGTACGTACGAAGTCTGCATAGAGGTAGTTGGAGAACCCGATTTTGAACGGTGTTTTTCCGTGCAGATCACCGAGCCGGAACCCTTGAACGTGGATTCCAACATAGACCCTTCCGGGAAATCGATCACGTTGAAGATGAGTGGAGGTTCCAACTACACCATTACGTTGAACGGCGAAGAATACACTACCGCTGAAAGTGAAATTACCTTGCCACTCCCGCAGAAGGAAAACCGGGTCATGGTCAGTACCGATAAAGATTGTCAAGGTGTATACGAAAACCTGATAATGGTGGACACTTCGAATATTTATGTATATCCCAATCCTGTAGATAATGGAAGCGTATCGATAATGGTACCGGGAGCGGTTGGTGAAAATGTTCGATTGTCACTTTATGCCAATGATGGGAAAATGGTTTTACAAAAGAACACGACGAACACGGGTAACCCAATCGAACTCAATGTAAGTGGGCTTACTTCCGGAATTTATTCGCTCAGATTGGAAGTGGGGAATGAAGTGGATGCCCGACGGATCATTATAAAATAGCATAGTATGAACCTTATATGGCGCACAACGGGGATATTGGTTTTGTTATTGGCATTGGCCTGCAGCAGTTCGGGGGATTCGCCACCTGAAGAGGAACGGCAGCAAATTGAAAAGCCATTGGCGACCACACTCATATTCCCCGAAAACAATACGGAATGTGAGGATGGGACCATCGTAAGTGATACCCAAAGCAGGATATTGTTCCAGTGGGATATATCGGAACATACCGACGGTTATGAGGTTCATGTTGAGAAACTGGAAGATGGGTCACGGACAATACACTTGAGCGTTACCAATGAATTGGAGATTGTGCTTGAGAGGGGAAAGGCCTATGGCTGGTCTGTTGTGTCAACATCGGATTCAACGGATGAAACTGCGGAGAGTGAGGTATGGAAGTTTTACAATGCGGGTGCGGAAACGGTCAATTATGCACCTTTCGCAGCCGACCTGTTGCGTCCAGAAAACAATGAAGTGGTCTCGCTGGGCGTTTCAGAAAGTGTTCTGCTTGATTGGGAGGCATCCGATATCGATGGGGATATTGTCTCCTATCAAGTCTATCTGGACAAGGAAAATCCTCCAATTCTAAGTGCGGGAACAACTTCGGATACCGAAATCACTGTTGATGTCATTGCCAATGAAACTTATTATTGGTATGTACAGGTCACAGATGGTGCCAACAATACCTCTAGGTCCGATGTGTTCGGTTTCACAACACAATAATGTTTTTGTATGAGAATCTCATGAATAGCAATACTAAACATCTTGGGGTGCTGCTTATCAAAAAAATGCCTAAATTAGTGGTGTAAAACTCCCATAAGTTTTGCCTCAGGATGTGCCGATTTGAACACGGTTTAGGGTTCGGTTAACTGGTCTAGGTTAACAGTGTAAAATATTTAAAATCAACTATTTATGTTCTAATAGATGGGCCTGCTGCGACCCAGATCTATGCAAGGGTCTTGGAAAGAAAAGTTGGTGATGATATGCGAATATTAATGAAAAGGATGGAAGCTAAATAACGCATCGTTTATTTGAACTTTGTTGAGTTTAAATTATTAAATATTAATAGAATATAAAGGGTTACTCAAACACCAATGAATAAACCCAAATGACAAGAACCATTATAATTCCTATAATCAATCTATGTTCTCGAGATGAAGCATTTGACCTAATTAGTTTACGCTTGATCATAATAAAATAGATTAACCCAGAGATGGCGAAAATAGATGTCAACCAAATATCAAAATTGTCAGCCATCGTTTATTTGAACTTTCAAGATTATGAATTTAATCTATTGTTGAGGAATTCCATAAAAACTCTTAATAATCTATTCTCCTCACTTTTAATAAAATTCAGTAATCCAATGATTAGAATTGGAAACAATAACAAGGCAATCAAGAAAACAGGGAATTCTATTTTTAGGAAACTTTGAAATATTAAAACCAAGACAGGTAGAACTATCATAAGAACCAGAAGAAAAGACTTCTTTTTGGTTTTCAACTTGATTTCTGTTTTTGAATCCTCCATCTCGGCCAAACTCCCGTAAAAAATAATATCACTTTTGGTATTTGGATAGTTCGTGTCACATACCAAATTAGTTCCAAACGAAAAATTTAAACTTATCACGAAGCTGTTTTCGGACAGCCATTTGAAATGAAACTTTTTGTGTCCGTCATTCAATAGTTCTTTCAAATCCACTAAACTTATTTTCACTCCAAGATTTTCCGTTCGTTTATTGAATAGTGACTGAAGTTTCATGGTTCATTTGAACTTATATTTTTATTATTTAATCACACCCTTATTATTCTCATTAGGCTCCAACAGGTCCCATAAATTACCATAAAGATCTTGAAACACGGCTACAATCCCATAAGGCTCCTTTTTAGGAGGTCTTACAAATATCACTCCCCGATTGACCAGTTTGTCGTAATCTCTATTGAAATCATCTGTAAAAAGAAAAAATCCGACCCGACCTCCTGTTTGGTTCCCAACGCTGGCCAATTGTTTCTCATTGGCGGCCTTGGCGAGCAATAAAGAACATTCCTTCGCTCCAGATGGGGCAACAACCACCCATCTTTTAAATTCATCAATTTTTGTGTCTTCAAGAAGTAAGAAATCCAGTTTATGTGTATAAAAATGGATTGCCTCGTCATAGTCCTTCACAACCAAAGCGATATGAGCAATTCTATTGTACATTAAATCCTTTATTTACACCTTTATAAATGTAAGGATTTACGATTAATCTTAGAAAGAGTCTTTATCCGGTTTTTTGAATTTAGAGCTGTCCTATTTTTAGGGAAGGCTACAAAAGGGGTAAGGCTACAAATTCACCAAACAAAGAATTGAGTTAAAAATCAAATTAATTTAGCTCAATTTCGATACATAATTCTCATAGAGCAGACCTTTTTTAGCAATGGCAAATGACTGTTTTCACAACTTGTTTGACACCGCTATCAAGGTTAGTTTCTTGCTTTCAATTTCGTTGACAAACGGCCTGAATTTCGGTGTGCTGGGGTAGTACCATGGCAAAGCAATCAACAAATGACAGCACCAAGAAAAGTAACAGGTAACTACTATTCTTGTATCACTTCCACTGTTTCATTGCGTTATTTCATACTTTTATGGCATGGGGCAGAATAGATGTATTGCAATCTTTTTCTTTACGGTATATGGCTTAATTTTTCACTGCAATCTATACGGTAGTACCTCAATTTCCAATCAAGCCCAATCAAACCCGGCATATACTGTGGAACAGTTGGACAATGCCTCTGGGATTTCTCACAGCTCTGTAAATACCGTGTTCCAAGATTCGGATAATCTTTTATGGTTGGGAACTTGGGATGGTCTCAACCGTTACGATGGTCGCACCTTTAAGGTTTTACGACCAGAACTGAACAACGACAAATCCTTGAGTAACCAGGTCATCTTAAAGGTGACCGAAGATGGACAGGGAAATATCTGGGTATTGACGATGCATGGGATAAATCGTTATGATAAACATAGGGGCGATTTTGAACGGTTTTACTTTTCTCGGAAGGACAAGGTAGCCCTGACCGATACCGGATTTAATATGGCCCTTTCCCCAAATGGAAGACTTTTTGCTTATGCAGAGGAATGGGGAATAGGTGTTTTTGATGGCGAAAGTTTTCAAAAAATTTGGGAGGAGGCATTATTGGACTCGCCCATTGTGAAAATGAAATTTCTTCAGGAGGATAAGCTCCTTGTCTTGGCGGCATCTGGTCAGCTCTCCATTCTTCAACTTCAAAAAGAGGCGGAAACAATTAGGGTAATGGGACACTCTGGATTGATTGGGAATATTGCCAACTTTGAAACTATGGGCAATGGAAGCATCCTTGTTGTGGATTCAGATGGCGTACCTTTCATATTCTCAGTAAGCAACAAAAGCCTAAAAAAATTACCTGTCAACAAACCATGTTCTATCGTTGGGAGCGTGAAGGAGGGAGTGGTTCTATCCACGGGCATGCAACATTATTTGGCAACACTGGATAACAAGTTGTCCGCTCCGAAATGGCTTGCCCAGTTGAAGGGCATCAAATTGACTTCCATTTTCCAAGGCTCGGAAGGTGTTTTTTGGGCAACAACGGATGGAAAAGGAGTCTTTAAGGTACAGCCCAAAAGCAAATCCTTCCATAGTATTTCCAGTGAACAAGTACCCGATTTTGAGGGTACCATTGTCCGTTCATTTCTGCAGATACCAGGTCATTCCCTTTGGGTGGGAACAAAAGGAAGGGGGGTATTCCGTTTTTCATCTAACTTATCCGATGAAGAACCAAGTAAGTTCGACCATCAAAATATCAATCAAGACAATAGTTTGCTGAACAATGCAGTGTACTCGCTTCTTTTAACCAAAGATAGCCTATTGGTAATGGGTACAGATGGTGCGGGTATTTCATTGTACGATTTGAAAAAAAATGAACTCATAGCTTGGAAAGACGTAAAAGGGATACCGGAAACTGCCAAGTTTAAGTCCGTTTATGCATTGTACGAGGATGAAGAAGGGAGCATTTGGGCGGGTACCAGTGGCCATGGTCTTGTGCGGCTAACAATAAAACGTAACAACGGCGGTATCGAGTTGGAAGGTTTTGAACAATATACCGGAAACAGTGGTAAAGCCGGGGAAATCAGTAGTAACATCATCTATTCCATAGTACCAAAAGACAAAAATTCCCTGTGGGTGGGGACACGGTTGGGCGGATTGAACCTTTTTGATAAAAAAAATGGCGCTTTTGAGGTGTACAAGCATCAAGAAAGCAATCCAAAAAGTCTTTCCAATAACGACATTCTTTGCATGCATAAAACCAACAATGGGGACTTATGGATCGGAACAAGTTTTGGGCTCAATGTGTATAAAGGAGGGGAAGTTTTTGAAAATTATACCGTAAATGATGGATTGCCCAGTAATACCATACACGGCATTACCTCAGATTCAGAAGGCAATTTATGGGTCAGCACAAATTATGGATTGTCCAAGTGGGACGTGGATGAGAAGGTGTTTTACAACTATACCAAGGAGGAAGGGCTTCAGGACAACGAGTTTGGAGATGGTGCGGCCTATGCTGGTAAGGACTATATATTTATGGGAGGCCGGAAGGGGTTCAACTATTTTGTTCCGGAACAGATAACTGTTTCAAAACAAATGCCTAATCTGTTCATTTATAAAATTGGAGGTCAAGATGAAAGCGATCCCTATTATAGGAATCTTGTCATAAGCCCTAAAGAAAGTGATGCGCCGGTCATTGAGCTTGACCATGATCAAAATTTTATCAATGTAGAATTTTCCGCCCTTACCTTTATAAACAACAAAAAGTGCCGTTATGCCTATCAACTAAAACAATTTGACCCGGAGTGGAAACATATTGGTACACGCACCAATCTTTCCTTCACGAACATTCCACCTGGCGAATATTCCCTATGGCTCAAATGGACCAATGGGGACGGGGTATGGAGTGAGCCTGTAGCGGCAGCAAAATTTGAGATCGCTCCCATATTTTGGCGTTCGGGAGTCGCTTGGATGCTCTATATCTTACTTTTTATGCTTTTCGCGCTTTTTGTTCTGGGGTATTATCAAAAAAGACAATCCTTACAGCGAAGCATTCTTATAAGAAAACAGGAAGAAGAGGCCCACGAGAACAGGTTGGATTTCTTTACGAACATTGCCCACGAACTGCAGACACCACTAACATTGATGGTGGCCCCAATACAACGGTTGGGGGAGACCATGGACTTTGACAACAAAACACGGAAGTATTTTGAAATGTTAAGGAAAAACACATCCAGACTGCTTTTTCTCACCCATCAGATTTTGGAGTTCCGAAAAGCGGAAGATGGTCATTTGAGATTGAAAAAGGAATATTTTGACCTTGTCAACTTAGTGGAACAAATAGCCGAACTTTTTGATGAAATGGCCCTTAAAAAGAACATTTCCTATATAGTGGACCTTCCTGAAAATCTTATGGGATGGTTTGATAAGGATTTAGTGGAGAAAATTATTTTCAATCTTCTTTCCAATGCCTTCAAATACACTCCGGAACATGGAAATATTAGGCTGGCTGTAAAGATAATGGAACGCAAAGGGGGAAAAAAGCTGGAACTGAACATCACGAATTCAGGTGAAGGCATTCCCAAGGAAAAGCTAAAAAAGATCTTTGAAAAATTCTACCTATTGGAGCAGGACAAGGAAATAGGCGCCAATATGTTCAGGACCGGAATAGGCCTTGCTTATACCAAAAAATTAGTGGAGCTTTTGGACGGCGACATTGCCGTGGCAAGCAACCCGAAAAAGGCCACTACCTTTCAAGTTGGGCTGCCTTGCGATGAGAAAGGAGGGGAGCAATCAAGCAATGTCACCAGATCGTTTACGATTTCTCCGCACCTTAAGAACATGAACATCCAGGAAAATATGGGACAGGAGATGGTTGCCAAAGACCATAAACTCCAAACCTTGGAACAATATGGTGATAAATCGGAAAAATATATTCTAGTGGTTGAAGACGACCCAGAGGTACAAGAACTTCTAGGCCAGCTGTTAGAGGGCAAATACCTTGTGAGTATGACCAGTCATGGAATGGAGGCCCTCGAAAAACTTAAAGGGAGAGAGCCTGATTTGATTATTAGTGATGTTATGATGCCGGTGATGGATGGAGTAGAGCTCTGTAAAAGGATAAAGGGAAATCTGGACACATGCCATATCCCCTTTATAATGCTTACAGCAAAGGATTCCATCAAAAATAAACTGGAAGGGATTGACAGTGGGGCAAACGATTATATTTCAAAGCCCTTTCATCCCGATTATCTTTCGTTGAGAATCCAGAAACTTTTGGAAGAGAGGGAGCGCATCCAAAAACACTTTTCACAAGGGGCGCCCTTTGAGGATTTGGTAGGGTTGGCCAAAGAGGATGAAGACCGTGCTTTTATTCAGGAGCTTATTGATATTATCACCAAAAACTTGGACAACGAAAACCTCCAAAGCAGCTTTTTGGAACATAAATTGGGCATAAGCACTTCAAATCTCTACAGAAAAACCAAAGAGCTATTGGGATTTTCCCCGGGGGACCTCATTAGGACCATGCGATTGCGACATGCCGCACAACTTCTGCAAAAAACAAGTTTAACGGTCTCGGAGGTATGTTTTCGCTGTGGCTTTAATAATAGATCCTATTTTCACAGGGAATTCAAAAAATTATACCACAAAACACCTAAGGAATATCAATTAAACCATAACAAAAGTGCAAATGAGAATACCCCCGAAAAAATCCACTCCACATAGATTGCCCAAACATTATTATCACTTCTTTAAGATGTGCGGCCATCAATTTCCCATGATTTGAAGATGACTGCTTCGCAGGGATGGTGCATATAATTTTACTTCTATTTGTTTGAAATACAATCGGGTAAAAAATAGTGTACACTTTTGAAATTATTGTGCACACTCTTACATAAGCACCTACATATATTTGAGGATGTTGAGAATTCCGCAAATTATCAACATGACAAATGCACATTGGGAAATTTAAACAAACTAATTTTAAGAAAAATGAAATCTAACCCGATTAAACTAATGATCTCCGCCATTTTCCTGATAATGGGAGTGGTTGGAGCACATGCCCAAAATAACATTACAGGTTATGTGTCAGATGGAAAGGTTCCCATACCGGGTGCCAATGTAGTGGTTAAAGGAACCACCAATGGAACAGCTACCGATTTCGATGGAAACTTCTCACTGGGAAGCGTTGGCCCAAACGATGTGTTGGTAATCAGTAGCATTGGATTTGTGCCCCAGGAAATACCTGTGGGCAACAACAATTTTATAGAGGTAGTGCTGAAAGAAGATACGGAATTGCTCGATGAGGTGGTCCTTGTCGGGTATAGCACCCAAAAGAAATCAGATTTAACAGGAGCTGTCGCCGTGGTGGATGTGGACAAACTGGAAAAAACCAGGGTGCCCAGCGTTTCCCAAGCACTTCAAGGGCAAGTGGCAGGGGTGCAGGTTACCGCTAGTACTGGTGCTCCGGGTGACCCCGTTGAAATCAGGATCAGGGGAGAAGGTACCATTGGAAATAATGATCCTTTATATGTTGTGGATGGAATTCCATCACGTGACATTTCCTTTTTAAATCAATCGGACATTAAATCCCTAACAGTTTTGAAAGATGCTGCTGCTGCTGCCATTTACGGTTCCCGTGCATCGGGAGGGGTTGTCCTGATTACCACTAAACAAGGAGTCCAGGGAAAAATGTCCTTCAGTGTTGATTACTTCAACGGTTTCAATAAAGCAGTGAACTTACCCAATTTGTTGAATGCCAATCAGTATATCAACACCTTGGAGAAAGCATGGAACAATACCTATACGGGGGAGAATCCCTACACGGCCGATCGTGGGCGTTCAGATTTTGCAGACACTGATTGGCTGGATGAACTTTTTGAAACAGGTCGCTCACAAAACTTGCAAATGACCGCAAGTGGGGGCAATGAAAAATTACAGTACCTCATGTCACTTGGGTATTATGGTCAAGATGGTATTGTGGTGTATGACAATGATAAATACGAAAGGATCAACTATAGAACGAATATAAGTGCAGACCTGAACGACCGTATAAAAGTGGGTACCAACCTTCAACTTTCTTATGACAAACGTGCTTTAGTGGCCTCACGAGGGGAAAGCTTGATTAGGTATGCCCTCTTACGGGCTCCCGTAATTCCTGTTTACAAGGATGTGACCGACCCCACTTATTCTGAAAGGGACCCTTTTACCGATATGCCTTTTTATACTGAAACAGGCTATGATGCTGCATTGCAACGAAGTATGTATGAAATGGTGGGCAACCCTATAGCCAAAGCGTACTTTACGGACAATACGGAAAAGACCTATAGAACTTTCGGTAATGTCTTTGGGGAATACCGCTTTTTGAAAGATAAGAATCTCACCTTTAGAACCAATGTCGGTATAGACCTTTCGTTTTTCCATAACAAAGTGTTCAATGAAAATTATGGAGATGACGATGGTGGTGGAAATGCAGTTGATGCAGGTTTGGGAAGACAAAATAGGCCCAATAGCCTAAATGAATCAAGAGGGGAAGCTTTCACATTTACCATTAATAATACCCTGAACTATAAAAAGCTGATTGATGGGAAGCATAGCTTGAGCGGTTTGTTGGGTATGGAGTACATCACCAATTATGCCTCATCCATAGGAGCCAGTAGGGCACGTTTTCCATACACTACAGATGAATTTCGCTATTTGGACTATGGGAGCACAGAGCTCGACCTTTGGAACAGTGGCTCAGCATCGGAATGGGCGCTTTTCTCCTATTTTGGATCAGCCTCCTATTCGTTTGACAATAGATACATGCTCACGGCGAACCTTAGGGCGGATGCTTCTTCCAGATTTGCAGAAAATAACCAATGGGGGTATTTTCCTTCCGTTTCAGCTGGATGGAAGATTTCCGATGAAGCTTTTCTATCCGATGTGAACTGGTTATCCAACTTAAAACTGCGGGCCAGTTGGGGTATTCTTGGAAACCAAGAGATTAACAACTACACCTATCTTACGCTCATCAGCCAAGAAAATGGTATAGTGACCACCAACCGTTTTGGAAACCCGGATTTAAAATGGGAAAGTTCTGAACAGACCAATTTTGGGGTGGACATGGGCTTTATGCAAAACAAATTGAATATAACGGTGGAGTATTTTAACAAGTACACCAGTGATATTCTTTTACCTGTAAGCCTTCCCTCAATTGTAGGTAATGTGCAACCAACCATTGTCAATGCTGGAGAAGTAAGAAACAAAGGTTTTGAGTTTTCAGTTAACTATCAAAATTCGGATAAGGAGTTCAAGTACGGCATCAATGCCAACTTGGCCACTTTGGACAATAATGTGGAAAAACTGCATCCCAATCTACCCAATATTGTAGGTGAAGTTAGCCGCACCACAGTTGGTCAACCATTAAATGCCTACTATGGCTACCAAGTGGAAGGAATATACCAGAACCAATCAGAGATTGATGAGCACCTGAACGGCACCGTCAATCCAACAGCAAAACCGGGCGATATCAAGTTTAAAGATTTGAATGGGGATGGAATCATAAGCGCGGACAATGACCGTGGCTACATTGGGTCGCCTATTCCGGACCTTACTTTTGGTCTTTCCTTTAATTCATCATACAAAGGATTTGATTTCTCGTTCCTGTTCCAAGGTGTGGAAGGAGTTGACCGTTACAATGACGGAAAGAAAATAGTGGATTACGATACGCGTCCCTTTAACTATACCACGGCCATATTGAACGCATGGGACGGGGAAGGCAGCACCAATAGTATTCCCAGAGTTGCCTTTGAAGATAATGGTAGCAGTAAAATATCCAGCATATTTGTTGAAGATGCCTCTTATATCAGGCTCAAGAACATAGAATTGGGGTATACTATAAAAGAGCTTAAGGGAATCAATAGTCTAAGGTTATATTTATCCGGACAGAACCTTTGGACCCTTACCGACTATACGGGACTTGACCCAGAAACGACAGATTTGATAGACAAGGGAACCTACCCTAGTTCTGCCTCTGTTTTGTTTGGCATTAATGCAAAATTCTAATCACTAAAGAAATTAAAATGAAAAAGCTATATAAAAATCTTTTGTTCTTCATTCCGGTGATGGTTGCAATCTCCTGTACCAGTGAACTGGACAACGATCCAATTGGATTGCTCACTTTGGATCAAGTGGATACCGATCCTACCTCGGAAACGGTGGAATCTGCTGTGGAATCTGCCTATTATCCATTGCGAAACACCCTCAACAGTATAATCCCGGACTGGCGATGGGATTTGGGAACGGTATTCCGTAACGATATCATCTTGCAGGACATCGCGGCCAACGATATGAAAAAGAAGTGGAATCCGGATGGGGACCAGGCTTGGATGGACGAAATTGGAAATTTTGTGTTTACAGCGGAGAACCCGGCCTTCAATGGGATTTGGACCTATGATTATGAAGGCATAAGCAGAACCAACTTGGCCATCGGTTTTTTGACTGATCCCGAGATAGTGGAAAAAACAGGCATTGCTGAAGAACGAAAGAATCAGCTTTTGTCCGAAGCCTACTTTTTGAGGGCATATTATTACTTTGACCTTGTGAACAATTTTGGAGACATACCTTTAATATCAAAATCCCCCGATTCTTTTGAAGAAGCCTTTTCTGTATCCGTCAGGGCGCCTAAATCGGATGTGTTGGATCAAATCCTATTGGATTTGGAAACAGCACAGGGACTAGCTCCACAAGTAAAGAACGATGCCACTGACCCATGGAGGGTTTCCATAGGGGCTATTATAGCCCTTCAAGCCAAAGTAGCACTTTACAATGAGAATTGGGGCGAAGTTTTGAGCCTGATAACAGCATTGGACAATCTAGGTTTTTATGGTCTCAACGACAATTATTTTGATGCTTTTGATGCCAGTAAGGAGTTCAGTGAACAGGAAGTGATTTTTGCCTATGACCATCGTTCAGGTGAAAACCCACCCAATGGAAACGGTCTGGCAGCTGTATCTGGCTGGGGATTTTTTGCACCTACCGATGATTTTTTGGCCGCCTTCGAGGACGATGATCCCCGATTGGCCTATACCATAAACGTGGCCGAGCAACATTCACCAAAAATTATGGGGTCACTCACCGAATATAAGGGAAATGATGACTCTCCGGGGAACAAGATTTACATACGCTATGCAGATGTATTGCTTTGGAAAGCTGAGGCCCTGAACGAAAGTGGGAACCCAGAAGATGCCGTGACCATTATCAACCAAATAAGGGAAAGGGCCAGAACTTCACCAACAGCTGATGAAACCGCAGTTCCCTCAGGAACATTGGAGGCAAGGCCCAGTTCCAATGACCAAGCTCAAGTGCGTTCATGGATTCAATCGGAGCGAAGGGTTGAACTCGGGTTCGAGTCACAACGATTCAATGATCTAAAACGTTGGGGCAACGCACAAACCTTTCTAACGGATCTTGGGAAAAATTACCAATCACATCATATGCTGTATCCCATTCCACAATCGGATATCGATAAATCGGGAGGTTCCATAACCCAAAACCTGGGATATTAAACTGTAAAGGCCCAATAATCAATTGGTAAAGCGGTAGAAACAAAATACCGCTTTCCAATGGGGCCATCCATAACTATCTTAAGACATATACATGAAAAATATTGTGGCCCGACATGGGCAGAACCCCCTTTTGTCCCCAAAGGACCTTAAACCCAGTCAATCTGAAATGGTCGTTGAATGCCTGCTTAACCCGGGGGCATTTACCTATCAAGGTAAGACGGGCATTGTGCTGAGGGTGGCCGAACGTACCAAACAGAAGGATGGTATGGTATCGGTTCCCATCTACGGTGAAAAGGGCAAATTAAAAATAATGGACTTCGCTCTGGATGACCCAAAATTGGACAATTCCGATTCGCGGGTCATTACGTATGATGGCGAGCAATACCTTACCACCATTTCACACCTCCGGATTTTGTTCAGTAAGGACGGTGTTGCTTTTGAGGAATTCCAAGAATATCCACCCCTATTTGGACAAGGGGAATATGAAAGCTATGGCATCGAGGATTGTAGGGTGTCACAGATCGGGAATACGTATTATTTGACCTATACCATGGTTTCTTCCAATGGGGTTGGAGTGGGATTGAAGACAACGACAGATTGGAAAAATTTTAAATCCCACGGCATGATTTTTAGTCCCCACAATAAGGACTGTGCCATTTTTGAAGAAACAATCGACGGACGGTTTTATGCTTTCCATCGTCCGAGCAGTCCAGAACTTGGAGGGAATTATATGTGGTTGGCCGAGTCTTTGGATGGGATCCATTGGGGAAACCATAAATGTATTGCCCGCACCCGATCCGGTAAATTTGATAGTGCCAGACTTGGTGCAGGAGCTGCACCCATTAAAACCGAAAAGGGATGGCTTGCCATTTATCACGGAGCGGACCACAAGCACAGGTATTGCTTAGGGGCTTTGTTGTTGGACCTGGAAAATCCTTCCGAGGTGATTTCCCGTTCGGAAACCCCAATAATGGAACCCGAGGAAACCTATGAAAAAGTGGGGTTCTTTGGTGAGGTCATCTTTACCAATGGGCATGTGCTGGATGGAGACGACATCCATATGTACTATGGTGCATCAGACGAACATGTGGCCCTAGCTACGCTATCCCTATCAAAAATATTGGAAACTTTAGACTGAGCCCATGGAAAAATCACTAGGAGTTGGATGGCAGGATTTCTCAAAAAATGCCAGGATTCTTATCATAACCAATCTTGTATATGCGTTTGTGCTTCCCGTGGTGGACATCTTTGTGGCCTCCTACATTATGCGGAACTCAAATGACCCGAGCAAGGTAATGCTTTACCAATTGGCCATTTATTCAGGGATTCCACTGACCTTTCTGATCAATGGGTATCTTTTGAACACAGTGAACATCAAAAGATTGTTCTCCTTGGGTATGCTCTTGAGTGGAGTGTCCATGGTGGTTATGATGTCCTTTGAAGAAATCAGTTATGTTGGATTGACAATTGCAGGGTTGATCATGGGGATGTCCTTTGGGCTCTATTGGTCCAATCGGGATTATTTGGTGTTGACCACTACGGCGGACAGAACACGAAATTTTTACTATGGGCTGGACACCTTCTGCTATACGGTGACAGGTGTTTTGGTGCCCATCATGGTGGGGTGGTACCTTGTAAACGGGGAATCAATGGCCGCGGATATCGTCAATGTGAGGTATCACACAGTCACTGTGGTCGTTTTCATAATCACTGTGATAGCCTCGGTCATCTTTCATTTGGGAACCTATGAAAAACCGAAGAGCGAAAAATTCCTATACTTTAAATTTCATCGGGTATGGAAAAAGATGATCCAGATGTCTCTTCTTAAGGGATTGGCCCAAGGGTTCATTGTTACTACGCCCGCTATGTTGATGATGACCTTTTTTGAATCTGAAGGTGCTTTGGGAACCGCACAGTCCATAGGGGCGTTGGTCGCAGCTTTTATTATGCTATTGCTCGGGAAGTACTCCAAACCCAAACATAGATTGACTATTTTCAGTGTGGGATTGGTCTGTTTTTTTCTGGCATCGTTTTTCAATGGGTTGTTGTTCAGTGCCACAGGTGTCATTCTATTTATGCTTTTTTTGCTGATTGCTCGCCCTGTACTGGACATTGCTTATTTTCCCATGCAATTGAAATTAATTGATGTACTGTCTAAATTTGAGGGAAGAAATGAATTTTCCTATATACTTAACCATGAGTTTGGATTGTATGTCGGAAGATTTGTAGGAGCTATGACATTTTTGGGGTTAGCTTATTTGGGCAGTACTGAAATAGCACTTAGGTATGCTCTTTTGATTATAGGGGTACTGCAATTATTATCCATACCCATAGCCAAACAATTATTGAGACAACAAAAAGAACTGGAACATGAAATGGAATAAACTGATATTTGGAACAATTCTGGGAACTTGCATGGTGGCCATTATTGGTTGTAAAGAAACACCAAAGGAAATGCCATCCGTACCGCAAAAGAGCATTGGTCGAGTGGATAGTATGCCATTTTCGCCCAAACCCTATAAAATTTTGGATTTTAAGGAGCTGGCTCTTTCTTATGATGAAATTGTATATGACAGCACACAGACAGGGGACTATTGGCCTCTGATATGGAAAGATGGTTCACGGAAAAACTTTGATCAAGAAACCTATGGTATTTATACTGCAATTGGTGATACCCGGCAAGGCTCCGAAAACAATCAAGGGATGTTTCATGAATCGTTGAACACCATTAGCTCAGTGCTTGGGGCCTCTTTGGTCGGAATAGATAAATCGGACCAAAACGGGGAGGACTACGTGGGCATGTTGAAAAACTATTTTAATTCTGACACCGGTTGGAACATTGTCATGAACAATACTGCTCCAGATGTAGCCTTGTTGGGAGGTGGTTATGGAAGGGACTGGTGGTACGATGTATACCCGAACCTCCTTTTCTATGGGGTGGCCAATTTCTACCCGGAGGAACCAGATTTTGAATTTATGCAAAGATCAATTGCGGACCGTTTTCAAAAAGCTGATTCCGTATTGGCAGGAAATTATGACCATACTTTTTTTGATTATGGCTCGATGGAGCCCAAGGACAATTGGATCTGTCACCAAGAGGATGCAGCCGCTGGACATGCCTATGTTTTGTATGCAGCGTATCAAAAGTTTGATGATCCGAAATACTTGGATGCCGCAAAATCAGCCATGGAGGCTCTTCTTGCCCAAAAAGAAAATCGCTTCTACGAAATACTGATGCCTTTTGGAGCCTATGTGGCCGCACGATTGAATGCAGAAGAAGGCACGGCGTATGACTATCAAAATATACTGGATTGGACTTTTGATGGTACTTCTGTGTGCCGTAAGGGATGGGGAGTTTTAGTGGATGAATGGAATGGTTATGATGTTTCGGGATTGGTGGGCAGCACTATTGACCATGGAGGTTTCGCTTTTCTGATGAATACCTATGATACCATGTGGCCTTTGGTGCCCATGGTCCGATATGACTCTAGATATGCTAATACAATAGGAAAATGGATGTTGAATGCGGCCAATGCCTCCAAATTCTTTTATCCGTATGAAATGGCAAATGAACATCAGACCCTCCCCGATAAAAAAGAGGTGACCAAAGGGGTGATTGCCTATGAAGGTTTGATAAACCAGCCTCACTTGGAAGGTTATTCAAATTTGGAAGCTCCAATAGCCATTGGCGACGGCCCACACTGGACCCCCGATAACCCGGATGTGTCACAGTTCAGTGTATACGGTAGCGGACATGTTGGCATTGCCGGTTCCATTATTGAAAGAACCGATGTGTCCGGAATCTTAAAATTGGACTGTTTGGCCACCGACTTTTATAGAAAGGAAGCCTATCCTACTTTTTTGCTCTACAATCCCCATGAAGTCATCAAAACGGTGCAATATATCTGTAAAAGCAAAACAAAAGTGGATCTCTACGATGCAATTGCCCACCGTGTGGTAGCGAAGGATGTTGATATGGAAAGTGCCATTGATTTACCTGCTAAGCAAGCGAGGTTGATTGTGGAAATACCAACAGGCAGCTCTATCAAGGAAAATAAAGGGAAGTATTATGTAGGAGATATAGTTGTCGCATTCATGTGATTTCGCTTCATATGGTGGATGAGCCAGATGGTTGAGGCCACCAAAACCGGAAATTTGAGCTATCCAATATTTGGTTGTAGAGACATGAAATTCA
Organism: uncultured Allomuricauda sp.; assembly: GCA_963677115.1. GTDB lineage: Bacteria > Bacteroidota > Bacteroidia > Flavobacteriales > Flavobacteriaceae > Flagellimonas. The sequence goes on along the minus strand of OY781874.1, from coordinate 88,697 downwards.
GGTTTTTCTGTCCTGCTGGAGGGGGCTCAATTTTATCCGGCGAAGGTGGTGTACTATGTCGGGCGTTTCCAGTTGAGCAAATGTTTTGAGGTATGATGTAATTTTAATAAATGATTCACTCCCAATAATACTGAAAACAGTAATACTACAAATAATTTTGTACGATGGGCGTTACCAATAATTTCTATCTTAGGAAGAAATATGAAATCAGTATAAAAGAGTAAAAATGATACGAGTAACAATACTATAGCTATTATTGGGAAAACTCCTTTAATTGAAGGTAAATTAGGGCGAACTTGAGGGGCAGATTTAGCTTCAAGCTGTTCCATCAAGCTATCTGTAAAACTTTCTGTTGTTTTTAAAGCACTTTTCTTCAAAAGTCTTTTGGCTTGATCTTCATTCATAATAATTGAGTTATTTCGTTACCTAATAGTTTTTGAAGTTGTAGCTCCATATTTTTTCGCCCTCGATGTAAATCCACTTTAATTTTTGACTTGCTAAAACCTGTTATTTCTTCAATTTCAACAATCGTATGATCGTATAAATAAAACAAGCGTAATAGCAATGCTTCATCAGATTTTATTCTATTTAGAGCTAAATTGATGTATTTTTTTTGGTCTTGATCCGTTAATGCTTTTGTTTCTGATTTTACATTAGTTTCAATAGCGAAATTGGCAAGAACATCCATTTGCACGTGATTTTTCTGCTGTTTTAACAGGTTATACGCTGTATTGATGACAATTCGGTACAGCCAGGTTGAAAACTTTGAATCCTGTCTAAACGTATTTAATTTTTCAAACACTTTTATAAATGCAGTTTGAACAGCATCTTCTGCAAGGCTAGTGTCTTTTAATACAGAACAGGCCAAGGTAAGAGATACATCCTTATACGCATTTACTATATCTCTAAATGCAGATGTGTCCCCGGCCTTGCTCCTGTTTACAAGTTCGATATCTAATGCGTCGTTTCGACTCACTTTGTTCTTTTCCGTAACCAGTGTGCGACCAAAAGACCTATGGCTCCAAAGATGAGAATTGTTCCCCAAATTAATAAGTCAGCAGTGTCTTCTGTAAGTTCCATAGTTGTAAAAATTGTTGAAACGATAAGCCCTAGGCCAAGTGATAAAACAATGCATCCCATATCGAGGTATTGCATTTTTTTTGATGTTTCTGGGCTTGCCAAACCCTTTTCGATCATCGCCCTTTTAATAAGATAGCTATAGCGTGCTATGATGTAAACTATCGTGACTACACCTGCCATTAAAAATAGCGCTCCCAATGCTTCTTGTATATGTTTCATACTATTTGTTTTAATTGTTTTTTATCTGAAAATTTTAAGGTTAGAATTGTTCTCCTAAAGTTTTAGAAATTTCTTTGATGAATGCTAACATATTCCCAGAATTGGTAAATAAGACAATTCCATATTCTTGTTCGGGAACAAACATAGCGTATGCCTGAAAATCATGATTATTACCGGTGTGTAGGTGCATTAAACCGTTTTTGGTAGGTTTTTGGGCAAATACTAATCCCCATCCGGTTTGGCCTGTTTCTCTTTTTAAAGGATTGTTGTCCTTAAAATGTGTTTGTTCTTTTAACATTGCTGCAAAGGCTTGATTGCTCAAGGCTTCTTTTTTAAGCATCGCAATGATGAATTTAGCATATTCTGATGCTTCACTGTGCACACTCGAGAATGCATTGAAGGTTTTCCCATTCCATCTACCTTCTCCTGGTTTGTTTTGGGTAGGCTTTCCTTCACTATCGTGACCAAATACTTTATGGGATGCTAAATAATCATCCCATACAAATGTGGTGTGCGGCATATTAAGTGGAAGGGTCACTTTTTCCTGGAACAATTGATTTAAACCTTCTTTAAATCCAACCCCCAGTTTTATTCCAATAACTGCTGCCAAATATTGATAGGCTTCTCCCGAATACATAAAGTCGGTTCCAGGTTTAAAGGCTAACCTTATGGGCTCGTTATTACTGTGGTTAGGAAATCCTGTTTGATGTGCCAACACCATTCGCGCCGTGATCAATTTATAATCCTCCTGCGATTCAGGAGCAATTCCGGGATGGGGTAAATATTCGTGAAGCGGTTGATCTAAATCAATTGTGCCATTTTCAACCATTTTCATTACAAAGTATGCGAAAATAGGTTTCGATAATGAAGCTCCTTCAAACATACTTTGGTCATCAATGGGCTCTTTTGTCTGTGAATTTGCAAATCCAAATGCCTGGTGATATACCAGTTCTTTTTTATTGATTATCGCAACCGAAAGACCGGGAAGTTGATGTTCTTTCATTGCCTCTTCAATGGCCGTGTTCAATTTTGCAATTGATAGGGTTCTGCCATCTACCGTTCGGATGCTTGTAGTTTGTGCACCGGCAGTTATTGTTGTGAAAGCGAATAATACAATGCTTATGTTCTTTATAATAGGTTTTAAAAATTTCATCTTGTTTATTTTGATTATTGAATGTGTTTTGGTGAATTCACATCCATTGGACAAGATGACTTTTTGAAAGGTTACAATTTTTTCAATTTTGCCGCCTTTGTTCAGGACCGGTAATAATTGGCTACAACCTGATTGTATATGGTTTGTTTCGTGGTTTAAGCACTTAATTTAGCAAATACAAACCGAATAGAAAATCCTTGTGGATTTTCTTAAGTAGGCTTGCACTAGCAATACATTATATATGGTGTGTGTGCTCAGCATTGGCATCTTTTTCTTTGCTGAAAGGTAAAGGATTAATCTAGAGGATGCCAGTCCAGAACTACACCATTAGCCTGAAAGTACTTCTATAAAGGGGCTACCAAGCAATGTTGACAATTTATCAGGAACTGCCCCCATCAATTTAAGAACCGCCGAATACGAGACCCGAACGTATGGCACCGTGAGAGGCGCACTCCGCCGGTTAATGGCGGAGCCGTCCACTCGATTGGCGGTTAGCGCTTATTTTTTATTTTCAAATTTTTTGATTGTTTCAGGAGTTACCGGGGTAAACAAATTAACTAAATTACCATCAGGATCACGGAATAAAAGCGATTTGTTTCCCCAAGGCATTGTTGTTGGTTTCTGAACGATGTAAGGTTTTAAGAAATCAGCTAATCTTTCATAATCTTTTTCTACATCTTCTACTAAAAACTCCATAATAGCACTACGGTTTTGTGAAGCCTGTGCAACATCCTCTCCACCAAAAAACTGTAATGTTCTTGTGCTCCCTATTGCTAAGGTTGCCGTTTTTGTTTGTAGCTCGGCAAAATCAGGTGTGTATTGCACTATGGTCATACCTGTTACTTGCTCATAAAATTTTACCAAGCCGTTTAAATCGGCAGTAATGATGCGAATGGATACTAAACTCATTTTTTTGGATTTTTAATTATGAGCAAAAGTAATTTCAGCATATGACAACAGTATGTCAGGGGACTTGAACTTTTTTCTTTTTCTGCCAAATACTCCTGTAATGTGAGCGTATGAGGATTGAATTTTAATTTTGTTTGATGGATTTTCAGCATTCTGTCCAACCGAAACATTCTGTAACCCCTTCTTAAATGGATGGTACGGATTATGGGAACCACTAAAAACAACAAAATTGAACCACCGAATGTTTTATGGTACCGCTTTGAAGGTCAGTATTTTGTTATGCTCATTTTTTACGGAGAAGGTGGTGTACAATGCCCGTTTTTTGCAGTTTTCTTCCATAAATGATACCTGAGGCCAAAGGAAAAACCCTTGAGGAGATCAAAGAACATTGGAGGGGGGAGGGGCAAGGTAATCCTTGATCATTAATGGGTTAGGTGATGGACCAATTTATATCCATATCATATCTCGTACATGATATGCCAATTGAATTGAAGTAAGGTAGTGTAAAAGTTTATTTATGATTAATATTGTTAAGGCAAAGAAAAACTAGAGGTCAACTATAATAATATATTGTGCTGTTATGGCCAAGAGCTTTATAGCGTACAATTTTCCAAGTCAATTGAAACATATCCCCATTACGTGCATTTATTGTCTTTGGATGCTTTTTATTGGGGTTGGTTCTGCGTTTTCCCAAAAATATCCATCACTTTCCGAAATTGAAAAACACGAGCTTCGCACAACTTCGCACATTCTAATCGATCTCAATGAAGCAAGTTTGGATTCATTGATTTTTCAGGGACTGGCGGATGATATTCCATGGGCAGTGATCCCTTCGGGAAATAAGGAGAAGAACACCAACTTTCTTGATCAATATGCCCAATACGGCAATCAATTGGTAGTGTTGGGGCAAGAGGGGTCGATTTCAAAAATCCCGGAAAATCTCGACTTGATCTGGATAGCTGATTCGGATATGTACACCTTGGAACTTGGCCCGCAAGAGACTATTGATCTGGTTAAAAAACCAATAGACAAGGAACTTTTGAGGATACATGTTGACCATGGAAATATGACCACGTTCTCAAAATTACTTGAGGTTTGGCAGGATTTAGGAAAAATGCCGAATTTTATCAAAGCGGAAGCGTCTTTTGTACATTTAGAGAGTTTGGTGCGTAAACTGAACGCCAATCCAAAAATATTCGGGGTTGTACAAACGGAAAAAGGACTATTGGATGGGGTCAGCTTCAAGGATTATGGAGAAGTCCAGATAGGAGGGTATTTTAGTTATCCCGTACTGGACATTTTGTCGCTACCCATATTGGTCCCCTATAAGCCAGGTTTCCATTTTTCCCCGGACATCATCTACACCACTCCGGAAAACCTGAACAACCGCAAGGAATTTGTTGGTTTTCCATTGGATGCTGAATATGGACTTTCCCATCATTTTGAGTTTAAGGATCAGGTTGCCGATATATTGGCGAAAAATTCGAAGGGATTAATCTCAAATGATGTAGAAGTAAGGAAGGATTCGCTATATGGACAGGTGAGTTATTTTGAAGATGGAGCCTATGTCGATGTGGGAATATCCAGCAAATCATCATTGAAGGGGAATTTTACTATCAACGCGTGGATAAAACCCACTAAACTTGGAAAAAATAATAGTATTCTTGGGAAAGGAGACAATTTTGTGTTCAAAATTCACGATGGGTTTTTAACGTTCACGATGGCGGGTATCAAGGATTATGTATCAACCTCTTCGCCTATTCCGTTAAATGAATGGTCCCATGTGGCGCTGGTTCATTCCAAAATAGAGAATACACTTTTCTTCTATATCAATGGGGAACGCACAGATAGTGTAGAGCTGATTTCTGAATATGAAACATCAAATTACAATATACTTATTGCCAGTAATCTGTGGGAAGAATTTTTTGAGGGCTACATACGGGAGATTAAAATATGGGGACGAGAATTGAATGATTCGGAAATCAAGGCTCATTATAATCAAACAAAAGTCTTGAACAGGAATACACATATTTGGATGTATGTTTTGGGATTATCCCTCTTGTTTGGAGGAGGATATGTGGTATTCAGGTATTGGATGAAGAATAAGCTCTTGACGGTAACTAAAAGAGCACCAAGCGCAATAAAACCTAAGGGTCCGAAAGTAGACGGGAAGCATTCCTCTCAAATACTATGCTTTGGTCCTTTGCAGATTATTGACATGCATGGTTTGGATGTTGCAAAAAAGCTTTCCCCGCTCCAGAAAAAAATGTTCATGATCATCTTTTTGCATAGCCAAGGAGATAAAAAAGGGGTGGACACCAAGCGTCTCACCGAATTGTTATGGCCGGGTAAAAGTGTTGCAAACGCTAAGAATACAAGAGGGACAACAATTCAAAATTTGAGGCAGTTGTTGGACACATGTCCAAACATAGAGGTAATTTTCAAGGACAAACATTGGATATTGCAAATGGGAGAGAACAGTTATTCGGATTATTCCATGGCGCTTCAATATCTGGAATTCTTGGCGAGCAATGATTGCTCGGATGGAGAACTTGAAACCGAACTCCGAAAATTGATTCCCATTGTTAATAAAGGAAGATTGTTTGCCAATACAAGTGCTCCTTGGCTGGACCCATTTATTGAAAAGTTCAGCAACAGGATTGTGGAACAATTTATCCAGATCAGTAAAAACCCGATGATTGGGACTCATTCGGATATTATGCTTGATTTGGCAGAGGTAATCTGTCTATATGATGATCTTAACGAGCATGCGTTAAAAATAAAACTCAATGTCCTCATCGAACAAGGAAAGCTTAGTCTGGCACATCAAGCTTGTCATAACTTTAAAAAGCAATATGAAAATCTCTACGGGGAAGCCTACGAAGTTTCTTTTGAGGAAATGATTTCTTCCCAGCAATAGCTTATCCCTGCCCAATGGGGATAAAACCCCCAAAAAAAACAATGTTTTTTAATTCATTACCCCATTTAGTACCCCTTTTTTTATGCCCATGCTTTTTTATTTGCAGCATCATTGTTCAATGAGAATGTTGGAAATAATCAAATCAAAGCATACCAAATGAAAAAAGAAATAAACAGTAGAAGGGGGTTTGTAAAAAAATCCCTGATAGCCGGTGCCGGGATAAGTATCATCCCAAGGCATGTATTGGGAGGCCCCAACTTTATTCCTCCCAGTGACCAGCTTACCAAAGCGGTGATAGGTGTTGGTGGTATGGGCCAGGGTCACTTAACCTATGAAGGAACCAAATTATTGGCCATTTGTGATGCTGATGGAAAACACTTGGCAGATACACTAAAAAAAGTTGGTACGGATGTAAAGGGATACCGTGATTTTAGGGAAGTCCTGGACAGGCCGGATATTGATATTGTTCACATTGCGACCCCGCCGCACTGGCATGGACTCATGTCCATTATGGCCGCAGAAGCAGGAAAGGATGTCTGGTGTGAAAAGCCAATGACCAGAACAATAGGAGAGGGTAAACGCGTTGTTGAAGCCATGAAGGTCCATGGCAAAATGTTTAGGCTGAACACTTGGTTTCGCTTCAAGGACAACTTCTATGGAATGGGGACACCGGTTAAAAAACTTAAAAAGGTAGTTGATAGTGGTGCTCTCGGATGGCCATTAAAAGTTACCATAAGCGGGGTTACCGGCTTCAATTGGAAGTTTTATTGGGTAGGAAAGGAGAATTTGGCCCCACAATCCGTTCCCGAACATTTGGACTACAATATGTGGTTGGGTCCAGCTCCCGAAAAACCGTACAATCCACATCGAGTCCATTCCACCTTTAGAGGATATTGGGATTATGATGGTGGTGGATTGGGCGATATGGGCCAGCACTATATTGATCCCGTTCAGTACTTTTTGGGTAAAGATCATACCAGCCCGGTAAAAGTTGAGGTGGATGCTCCGCAACAGCATTACGATGCCATTGGAACTTGGCGAAGAATAACATATACCTATGCAGACGGTTGTCAAATCATATTGGACGGGGAAAACCGCGATAAGAATGCAGCGTATATAGAAGGGCCTGATGGTAAAATATTCAATGGGTTCAAATCAACCATTCCCAATATTGATGGTTTGATCAATACCCTTCCCGATCCCGAGGAACAAATAACTTCATTTTCAGAGTCTGTGAAAACCCGTCAAAAATTCGCATTGAACGAAGAGAACGGACACCGTTCCGCAACTATTGTCAATATGGGCGTAGTCGCACTTCGATTAGGTAGGGATCTCGATTTTGATCCTGTCAAACAAGAATTTGTAAACGATTCGGAAGCCAATAGGTTGTTGGATCAACCTATGAGAACCTCATGGGCCATTTAATTGTTCACTTTAAACTCTAATTAGAAGAATAAAAGTATACGCCAATGGAATATATGTTGCCATTCGAGAATCCATCGAAACCGGTCCTTTTCCGTTGGTCCAAAATCACGAAAAAATGAAAAGAATAAAATACATTGTATCAACGCTCTTTTTGCTCTTTGCTTTACAGGTTTCTATAGGGCAAATCAATCGGACCCTGGAAACCAAAGTAGTGGATATATTGGCCCAGTTTCCGACTAAGGATTTAGAGCATTCGGACAAGCTAATGGAAGAAATGTTGGAACTGGGGACCGAAGGGATCCAAAAATTCAACGAACGAATTGTTCCTTTGGGAACAGGGAACGATACCCAAGCAAGGTATGCAGTTCACAGTTTGGCGGTATATGCGGGCAAGCACCGGGGGAGTATGGTTGAAAACACGCTGCTGGATGCTTTGGAGGAAGCGCAAAACACCGAGGTAAAAACATTTTTTATAGACCGTTTGGCGTTTTGTGGAACCGATACAAGTGTTAAAATACTGGGCAAATACCTAACGGATAAAGAACTATATGAACCCGCATTGGCTACTTTGACCACTTTGGGCACCCAGAAATCGGCAGAAGAGATTCATTCTGTAGTCCAATCAGTTGGTGGAATAAGCAAAGCGGCATTTATTGAGTCATTGGGGCGTTTACGCTATGCCCCCGCATCAAAAACCTTGGAGGAAGTGGTGTCCGATCCTATGTCTGATGCTTTTTTGAAGCAGAAAGCGCTGATGGCATTGGCAGAAATAGCTCAACCCGATTATTACGACATTCTTGCCAAAGCAGTTGAGAATGAAGATTATCAATTGGGTGATAATAGGGCCATCATTGCATACATCCATTATGGCAATAGACTTATCGAACAAGGAAACTTCACCTTGGGAGAGCAAATAGCCAAGTCCCTGTTAAAAAATTGTACTCAAGAAAACCAGTTGAATTTCAGGGCGGCAGGTATTGACTTTCTAACAGCTTCCATGGGTAACAAGGCGACAAAAACGCTTTTAAAGGAAGCAAAGTACCCCAATGATGCCTATAGAGGGAGCGTGTTAAAGGCGGCGGGCCAGAACCTAACATCCAATGAAGTGTTGAAATGGGTTAAACAATACAAAAAAATCAAGGACAGCGGAAAAATACAGCTTCTGGAAATGTTGCGAGAGCGTCAAGAGCCCGAGGTGTTGGATAAGTGCATTATAAAGGCCATTGAATCTGACAATGAAAGCTTAAAGTTAGCAGGAATACGAGCTTTGGATTTTCAAGAAAAGAGCAAGGCATTGCCACTGCTTTTTAAAACATTACAGGGGGACAACACCAATGCAGCTTTTGCAACCATTGAGAATACGCTGCTGAAAATTGTGGATGTTGGCGATGCACCGTTGGTTGCCGAGGAATTATCCGGTGTTGAAAATCAAAAAGCCAAGGGCGTATTGGTAAATGTGCTGGCTGAACGAAATGCTATAAATCAATTTGATGCGATCGCCACGCTGTTGGATAAAGCAAACCCTGATTTACAGAAGAACATTTATAGGGCAATGCCATCCATTTCCACGGAAAATAATCTGTCGGAGTTGATGAAGATGCTCTCAATGGCAGTGGACGAACCAAATATCAATTATGTGCAGCAGGCTATAATCAAAGTTCTTAACCATACTGAAAAGGGGAGTTCTTTGGATATTTATAGCGCATTTGCAGATTTTGAAGATAAATCAAAATTGATCCCGATACTTCCTGCAATGGGCAGTCCAAAGGCATTGACTCTGATATCGGAACAATTGCAATCAGGAGGTATTAAAGAAAAAGTGGCTGCAATACAGGCACTTTCTGCGTGGGAAGGTAATGAGAGCCAATCGTATTTGTTCAAGGCCATAATAGATTCAAAAGAAGACATTAGGGAATTGGCTTTTAATCAATATTTGAAAAAAGTCATTGTTTCCAATCAAACCAGTGATCAAAAACTGTTGCTAATACGAAAGTTGATGCCGTACAGTAACACCTCGGCTGAGAAGAAGCAAGTGATCCAGGCGGCTCAATCAGCGAAAACATTCCTGTCATTGGTTTTTGTTTCGGATTATTTGGATGATGCGGAATTAAGTGCAGTGGCATCCAATGCAGTGATCAAGATTGCCTTGCCAACACCTGGTGCCAACAATGGACTGAGTGGCGAGGTAGTTCGAGAAGCCGTATCCAAGAGTATGGCAAACTTGACCGGTCCGGATAGTCAATATTTAAGAATTGATGTAAAAGAGTTTTTGGATAAAATGCCAAAAGAAAAGGGTTTTGTATCCATATTCAACGGTAAGGACCTTAGTGGGTGGGAAGGTTTGGTAGAAAACCCCCTTAAAAGGCGAAAAATGTCCAAAAGTGCCCTGAAAAAGGCTCAGGAAAAGGCAAATGCCCAAATGTTGAAGGATTGGTTTGTAAAAGATGGGGTCATCGGTTTTAAAGGAGAAGGCTACAATAATATTTGTACCATTAAAGATTATGGGGATTTTGAAATGTTGGTCGATTGGAAAATCACCCATGGCGGTGATAGTGGTATTTACTTGAGAGGAACCCCCCAAGTTCAGATTTGGGATACGGCGCGTACCGATGTGGGGGCAGAAGTGGGCAGTGGAGGATTGTACAACAACCAAGAAAACACAAGTAAGCCTTTGGTAGTGGCCGACAACCCCATAAATGAGTGGAATACATTCAGGATCAAGATGGTCGGAGAGCGTGTAACTGTTCATTTGAACGGGAAATTGGTTACCGATAATGTGGTTTTGGAAAATTATTGGGATAGGGATAGGGCGATTTTTACAAAAGAAGCGATAGAGCTTCAGGCCCATGGAGAAGATCTGGGGTTCAGGAATGTTTATGTTCGAGAAATACAGTCCGGCAATGAGCTTTTGAGTTCTGAGGAACAAAAAGAAGGCTTTCAATCTCTTTTTAATGGCAAGGATCTGGACCATTGGATTGGAAACAAGACAGATTATTCTGTTAAAAATAATGAGTTGGTGGTTCGACCGCAGCAAGGGGGACACGGAAATTTATATACCGCTAATGAGTATTCTGATTTCATTTTTCGATTTGAGTTTAAATTGACCCCAGGAGCCAACAATGGTCTTGGCATCCATGCACCATTGGAAGGTGACGCAGCTTATGTTGGGAAAGAGTTGCAGATTTTGGATAACACAGCGCCCATCTATGCCAATTTAAAGCCTTATCAGTATCATGGTTCTGTATATGGAATTGTGGCTGCGAAAAGAGGCTTTTTAAAACCTGTTGGGGAATGGAACTCCCAAGAAGTCAAGGTAAAGGGTAACCAGGTCAAGATCACACTCAATGATCATGTCATTCTTGATGCAGATATTAAAAAAGCCTCTGAAAATGGCACTGCTGATGGTCGGGATCATCCAGGGCTTCAGCGGGATAGTGGTCATATTGGGTTTTTGGGGCATGGTTCTGCACTCTGGTTCCGAAATATCAGAATCAAGGATTTAAAATAAAAAATGGCTTCCCTAAAGTTTGATCGCATGATAAAACAAATCGCCTTAATCGGAATTTGCTTGGTTTTAAGTGGAACCAACCCGTTACGGGCCCAAAGCAATTCGACAAAAATGCCTGTTAACGTAATGTCCTTTAATATCCATGCGGGCTATGGAACCGATGGTACTTTTGATCTGGTGAAAATCGGAAATCAAATCAGGGAAGCCCAATCAGATATTGTTTGTTTACAGGAAGTGGATCGCAGGACGCGGAGATCAAAGGGCAAAGATGTAACTCTGGAATTGGCCAATTTCACAGGTTTTCACTCCTTCTTTGGAAAAGCTATTTCCCATGATGGTGGTGACTACGGTTTGGGCATTCTGTCCAAATATCCCATACTCGATGCAAAGGTACATTCCTTGCCCGGCGATGGTATTGCGGAATCTAGGATAGCTTTGGAGGTAATGGTCCAAATACAGGGTACATACAAAATAAGGATTGTGAACGCGCACCTTGATCATTCCAATAAGGAATTGAATCGTTCCCAAACGAGGTACTTGGACAAAAAATTCAGGGATGGGTTTCCAACCATATTGGCTGGTGATTTCAATCAAACAATGGATGACAAGGGCATGCAACGATTAAGGAAGGTCTGGAACCTTTCGATGACTGATGATGCATTTACTTATCCATCAAACAATCCAAATATTAAAATTGATTATCTCATGGCCCATCCTCGGAACAAATGGAAGGTGGAAAAGGCCCAAGTCCTTAAGGATTCTAAGGCTTCGGATCATTTGCCGATTATAGCAACCTTTTCCTTGTTATGAGCAAAAAGATAAAAAATATTATGAACCAAATAGGTTGATTTTTTGAAGTTAGTTGATGAAGTCGGGCAGGGTCTGCTCCCTGCCTTTCTTCTTATGAAAAAGAACAATGACCAATTACAAATCAGCCTAACCAAAAAATAAATATGATAACATTACGAGCATTGGACTATGTCATAATCTTGGCATTTTTTGCTATTACACTAAGTATTGGTTTCTATGCATCCAAAAGCTCCGGCAAGAGCAGTTCGGAGTTTTTTCTTTCCGGTAGGTCTATGCCATGGTGGCTTTTGGGCATATCGATGGTCGCCACTACCTTTTCCACGGATACCCCCAATCTGGTCACCGATATTGTACGTACCAATGGAGTGGCCGGGAATTGGGTCTGGTGGGCCTTTTTGTTGACAGGTCTTCTTACGGTATTTATATATGCAAGGTTGTGGCGGAAATCCAATGTCAATACCGATCTTGAATTTTATGAGCTTAGGTACGGAGGGGCACCAGCTAGATTTTTAAGGGGATTTAGGGCCATTTATCTTGGGGTGATCTTCAATGTGATAACCATGTCGGCGGTGACCCTTGCCGCTATAAAGATTGGCGGAATAATGCTCGGTCTCGAGCCGTGGCAGACGGTTCTTATTGCAGGGCTGGTCACGGTCATTTTCAGTGCAATTGGCGGGTTCAAAGGAGTTGTGTACACGGACTTCATCCTCTTTTTCGTTGCCATGGGAGGTACCATAGGGGCAGCCTATTATCTGGTGAACATCCCCGAAGTTGGAGGTTTGGAAAACCTCTTGTCCAATCCGAATGTTAAGGATAAATTGAGAATGATACCTGAATTGGACGATACCGAAGCATTGATTACACTGATCATAATTCCATTGGCCGTACAATGGTGGAGTTCATGGTACCCAGGGTCCGAACCCGGGGGTGGAGGATATATCGCCCAAAGGATGCTTTCCGCAAAAAATGGGAAGCATGCCATAGCGGCCACGTTCTTTTTCAATATTATGCACTATGCCGTGAGGCCCTGGCCCTGGATCTTGGTGGCGTTGGCCTCTATCGTTGTGTTTCCGGATCTTCAGAGCCTGCAACAGGCCTTTCCGATTATATCCGATGATAAACTTGGGCACGACCTAGCCTATTCGGCCATGCTGACCAAATTACCGACAGGACTTTTAGGGCTGGTGCTCACTTCCTTGGTTGCCGCCTATATGTCCACCATATCCACGCAGCTTAATTGGGGTTCTTCGTATATTGTCTATGATTTTTACAAGGAAAGGATTAATCCAAAGGCATCGGAAAAACGATTGGTGGCAGTTGGAAGGATATCCACGGTGGTATTGATGGTACTCAGTGCCGCATTGGCCCTTTTGCTTCAAAATGCACTTCAGCTTTTTGAGATACTGCTCGTTTTTGGTGCGGGCACAGGGTTGATATTTATCCTGAGGTGGTTTTGGTGGAGGATAAATGCATGGAGCGAGATTACCGCAATGTTCGTCTCTGGGATACTTTCGCTAGTGTTGAAGCTCACCCCTTTGGGCGATTATTTGTTCGCTGGCGATGGCGGGCTGTTACCGAGTTGGTCGGAGTATCCCATGGTGGTCTTTACCACTACATTGGTATGGTTGGCGGCAACCTATCTTACCCGACCCGAGCATGACGAGGTGCTTTTGGGATTCTGTGAAAAAATCCGCCCAGGTGGTCCGGGATGGAGTAAAATAGTCCGTAAAGGTAAATCGGAAGGGGTTGTATTGGAAAATGGTGAAGACTGGAGCGTTCCCAGTGGTATATTGGCGATGCTTTTGGGAACGGTACTGATTTACTCGTGCCTTTTTGCCGTGGGACATTGGATTTATGGTGAGTGGGTGTTGGCAGGAGCTTTGACTGTCCTTGCGATAATTTCGGCAATATGTCTTATACTGACTTGGAAAAGAATAGAAAAAATCATAAAATAAACTGGAAAAACAATTTTAAATTATACAAAATGGGAGCAGCGTTACAATCGATACAATATGAACCCACCGGAAGGTTTGAGGCAACCAGATATGAAAAGGTCCATAATGTCATCTTCCAAGATTCCAAACAGGGGTCATTGCAAGTGGCCAAAGAAATTTCGGACTTGATCCGAGAGAAATCGGAAAAGGGTCAAAAGTGTGTTCTGGGTCTTGCTACAGGGTCGTCCCCAGTGAGGGTATACGAGGAATTGGTACGTATGCATCGGGAAGAAGGGCTCAGTTTTAAGAACGTGGTCACTTTCAATCTTGATGAATACCATCCTATGGAACGTACCAATATTCAGAGCTATTATTATTTTATGCACCAGCACTTGTTCGATCATGTGGACATTCCTGCTGAAAATGTGAATATTCCGGATGGTACGGTTCCTTCGGGAGAGGTACAGGAATATTGTAAGAAATATGAAGGCATGATCGAGGATGCCGGAGGTCTGGACTTTCAATTGTTGGGTATTGGCAGGACCGGGCATATCGGGTTCAACGAACCGGGTTCCCATTACAATTCCGCCACTAGGGAAATTACCTTGGACTATGTTACGCGAATCGATGCAGCATCTTCGTTCAAGGGGCTAGATAACGTTCCTCGTAAGGCTATTACCATGGGTATCGGAACCATAAAAAGGGCAAAGCGTGTTGTTTTGTTGGCCTGGGGCCAGAACAAGGCCTCTGTCATCAAGGAAACGATTGAAGGGGAAATCAGTTCGGAGGTCCCGGCCACCTATCTCCAAGAGCATGGGAACACCACATTCGTCCTTGATAAAGAAGCTGCATCCCTATTGACCCGAATTGATACGCCATGGTTGGTACAAAGTTGTGATTGGACCAAGGATTTGACCCACAAGGCCGTGGTCTGGTTGAGCCAAAGAAAGAACAAGCCCGTTCTGCAATTGACCGATAAGGATTATAACGATATGGGCATGTCCGATCTTTTGAGTTCGGAGCAGTCTTCTTATGATATCAACATCAGGACATTCAACCGTTTGCAGCATACCATTACGGGTTGGCCGGGGGGTAAGCCCAACGCGGACGATACCAATCGCCCCGAACGGGCGGAACCAGGAAAAAAACGGGTTATTATATTCAGTCCCCATCCAGATGATGATGTGATTTCGATGGGAGGGACATTCGATCGTTTGGTCTCCCAGGGCCATGAAGTACATGTAGTGTACCAAACATCGGGCAATATTGCCGTTGCCGACCATGAAGCGGTCAAAGTGGCGGAAGTGGCCAATAGTATGGAACCTACAGGAATATTCGATCAGATCATCCAAGAGGTCGGGGAAAAGACAGAAGGCGATTTTGATTCGAAGCTTGTCAGACAGCTCAAGGGCAATATTCGGAGAGCCGAAAGTATAGGAGCCACACGCTATCTGGGAATACCGGATACACAGGTACATTTTTTGGATCTTCCATTTTACGAGACCGGTACAATAAAGAAGAAACCTTTGGGAGGGGATGATGTCGCCATTATGAACAATATCATTGAGGAGATAAAGCCTCACCAGATTTATGCTGCAGGAGATTTGGCAGATCCCCATGGCACCCACCGGGTTTGCTTAGAGGCCTTGTTCGCTTCCTTGGATACGCTAAGATCTAAAACTTTTATGAAAGACTGTTGGGTTTGGCTCTACCGAGGAGCTTGGCACGAGTGGGAAACCCATGAGATAGAAATGGCCGTTCCGATGAGTCCTGCACAGGTACTTCGAAAGCGAAAGGCCATATTTTTCCACCAAACACAAAAAGACGGGGTGATGTTTCAAGGGGAGGATCTCAGGGAGTTCTGGGTGCGAGCGGAAGATAGGAACAAGGAAACCGCAAAAAGATACCAGTCCCTTGGTCTGGCCAGCTACGCTGCCATGGAAGCCTTTGTGAGGTATGATTTTCTTAAAGAATAGGATACGCAGATGGTATTGATTGCGGATAGTGGATCCACCAAATGTGATTGGCATGTGTATAATACATCTGGGACGAGGTTATTAAAAAGAAGTACAAAGGGCATCAATCCCATGATTCACTCTGATGATGATATAGAGAAGATATTACGAGGGCTGAAAGAAAATATTGAAAATGAGATTTCCTTAGTGGAGTTTTACTGCGCTGGGGGAAAAGATGACAACTCACAACAAAGGTTGAGCCGAATATTTCGGAAATATTTCAACCATGCCCAAGTGCAAATAGACGATGATCTGGGAATGGCCGTGAAGTGTACCAATAGAAAGCCAGGAGTGGTATGTATTTTAGGCACAGGCTCGAACAGTTGTTTTTTTGATGGAACAAAGATTCACAAACGATTGCCCGATTTGGGATACCAGGTCATGGACCTGGGCAGTGGAAATTATTTTGGAAGGGAGTTGTTGCGAAGTTATGCTTATGGATATATGCCAAGTGATCTGATGGAAGAGTTTGGAAACAGGTATGACCTCAAAGATAAGATTGTACTACAAGAGCTCTATCATGGTGAGAACCCAAGTTCCTATCTGGCCAACTTTGCCAAGTTTATGATCGAGAACCATAACCACCCATTCTTTCGGTCTATTATCGAGGATGGGTTGGAAAAGGTCTTTGAGTGTGTATTGGGACCTTATCAGTATGAAATGAAGCAACACCCCATGTATTTTATTGGTTCTATTGCTTTTCATTTGCAAGACTTTTTAAGGGAGAAAGCAAAAGAGAAAGAGTACGGAACAATTCATTTTATGGATAGACCTATTAAGTATTTATGAATGGCATTACGGATTTAATAGGAATGTTGTTTTTTGATAGCTTATAATTTTAACTGATCATTTCTACGATTGAAATGTAGCTTTCGGTACATTAGGATTGGAGTTTGGTTTAATGAAGATGATTGTTTCAAACCCATAAGCGCTGAACTCCTGCTCGAATCTTGAGCTGGTCTTCAGGGGGTGGCTCTGGAATGGAACCTTTAGGGTTCAGAACTGTCCTAGACTCGAAAATGATTGAGTAAAATTTTAAAATCAAAAAACAAAAAAATATATGTGTTTTACCAAACGTGAAACACATTAAAATTGTCTTCAAAAGTTGTTTGTTGCTTTTTGTATTCTTAACGGAAATGCCTTTAAGATTATCGAATTAAAATTTTGATTTATAAATTGGATGTGGTTTCTGATACACCGACTTTTCGATTTATCAATCGACATCATAAAACCTGTAAAACATTGATTTTACAGGTTTTTTTGATTTTTACGCATTCATGAAAAGGTCTTGTTGCCCCTTTAAAGAAAATGTAATAAAGGTTAATGGTAAGAGGTATTGCTTTACTAGTTTTTTAATCGCTTGCAGGCGTTTTTTTTGCCATCAGTAAAAACAATGTCCCACACAATAACCATGCAGGTAATGTCATAAAGGATAGAAAGACATCAAAAGTCACCGAGATAAAATAACATAGACCAAAACTAATGGCCCAGGCCCAGAATACTGCCCTGTTGAACTTCACATTCATTTTTTCGGCATAATCAATTATAATGTTGGCCTTTTTTCCATAGAAATGCTCAAACACTATTATGGCTCCCATCGGTGCCAAAATAAATCCGTAGAGTGCCACAAAATCCAATAACTTCATTGCAAAGGCAGGGAAAAGTCCGGCCAAAGTGGCCACACTACCAGCAATAATGGTTACCCAAAATGTGGATGTTTTCGGTATAATGGCCTGGAAAGCCAGACCTGCTCGATAAATAGTCGGATTGGCCGTTGTCCACCCCGCCAAAACCACGGCAATAGCACCAAAAATACCTAAGGCATTGTAGGCCAAGGGCCCTGGTGCAACATTGGGAGCATTTCCTCCTGCCAAAGCGGCTTGAGCCTCTGGAGATTTTAGGTAAACGGCATACAGCAATGCTGCCGCAATCCATGCCATATAATGGCCAACGTACATTCCAGCTGCGGTGGTCCATCCGGAGCTTGCTTTTTTGGCAAACCTAAATACGGACAAGTCGGACATTCCCACGTGCATGGCGGCGTTGGCAAACCAAGACCAAATGGTGACATGCCAAAATGTATATTTTATCTGCCCGGGAAAAGGTTCTCCGCCTTCGCCCCAAATGTTCCAAAAGTCGGAGAAGCTATTTACGTCAAGCTCACGCAATGCCACAATACCACTTGCCAAAAATGCCAATACAATTATGGGGGACATATAATTCGCGGCCTTGGAAACGGTCTCGTATCCCTTTGCAGCTATCAAGGAGATGACGGCTCCAATGGCGATTACAATGACAACCCACGTAATTCCATTGGGCATTGTGTCCGTTAGCTTGGGCATTTCCATGTCAAAAGGAATTCCAACGGCCGTGGCCGAAACGGTAATCATGGCTCCGGCAAGAAAACAGAAGAGGATTCCATTGGCGAGATTATATCCGACCACCAATTTTTTTCCAACAATTTTTTCCAGTTGATAGTAAAGGGTCAGACGATACTTGACCGCTATTTCGGCCGTCAAGAACCTCCAACTGAGCACAGCTAAAAGATTTCCCAATAAGAGCCCGATAATAAGGTCGAAAGCACTCACTCCAGTGGTCAAAAACAATGGACCTATCACAAATTCGGTGCCCGCTGCATGCTCACCGGCATACATGCCCAAGAAACTTTTCCAACTCTTTAATTTGGACTGGGGAACGCGTTGTCTTTCGAATTCTCCCCCAGCGACTTCTTCAACTTCTTCATCGATGTTATATTGGCTCATGTTGGTTTGGTTTGTTCGTTAATTTTATGTGCTAGTTTGTTAGATGAGGTGCTTGTGCAAATCTTGAATTTTCTCACAACACAACTGGTCCATAATTTGTTGCAGTTGTACCTTAAGAATCGTCATGGTATGGTCGCCCCCCTTGTTTCCCATGGCAGCGGTCCCGTACATGAATGAACGGCCCATGAACGTGAACTCTGCTCCCCGTGCCAGGGAACGCGCCATATCCGGGCCTGAGCGCATACCGCTATCCATCATTACTGTTATTTCACCTTTGTATTTTTCAGCTATTCGTGTCAATGGGGCTATGGTGGATTCACCAGCATCCAATTGCCTTCCCCCATGGTTGGACACAATGATGCCATCAAACCCTAATCGGATTGCCTGTTCGGCGTCCTCTTCGGAAGCGACTCCTTTCAATACCAACTTACCCTTCCATCTATCCCGAATAGGTTTGATTCGTTCTTCGTTCAGGCGACCTGAAAAAGTTTTGTCCATGAACTTGCCCAATTGTTTAAGGTTAAGCCCTTCTGGAGTATACGGTCTTAATGTTTCAAAAGTGGGAATACCATATTTTAGGGTTTGCAAGGCCCAATTAGGTTTTCCCAAAACTTGAAGAATGTTGGACATTGTCATTTTTGGAGGTAGCGCCAAACCATTTTTAAAATCCCGTGGTCTGTATCCAAAAGTGGGTACATCGCAAAGCAAAACAAGTACAGGACAATCTGCAGCCGCTGCACGGTCTATTATATCATACCTTACAATGTCTTCCGCCGGATTATAAAGTTGAAACCAAGCTTTACCTTCGGTCAGTTCACTTGCTCGTTCAATGTCCATTGTGGTCACTGTACTCAATATAAAGGGCACGTTGTGTTTTTTGGCTGCCTCTGCAAGGATTTCTGGCGAATTCGGCCACATTAAACCCTGCAAACCAACCGGGGCCACGCCAAATGGTGCATCATACTCATGTCCAAAAAGTTTGGTCTTAATGGAGGCGCCCTTAAAGTCCTTGATATAGGTAGGTTTTAGGGTTATGTCCCTTATTTCGGAGGTGTTTCGTTTAATATTTACATCCTCATTGCAGCCACCGTCCAAATACTCAAAAGCAAAACGGGGGATTCTTTTTTTGGCTTTTTCCCTAAGGTCATCGACGGAAGGGTATCGGGTATCGAAACTTTGCACCATATCAATTTGTAATTAGGGGTCTATGTTTTTTTAACGAGTAATTCTTTTTTAGGAACTTTTGGTCCAGTTCCACATTGGATATTACAATGGCTGCACCAAGTGCCGAACCTAGGGAGGCATCCGTGGTTTTTATCTTCATACGGTTAAAACCATGTGCCAATAGCTCCACAAAAATTTGATTGTTGGCAAAGCCTCCATCGATGTACAATTGGTCAATATCGTCCTCACCGATTGCCCTTTGGATACTTTCTATCTGCAATTCTACCAACTCCATCAATAATTGATGATAGGCTTCCTCATAAGAATTGAAGTTTAAGGGCTCAAGTTTTTGAAAAGCACCCACATCAAGACTTGTCCATTTGAACTTATGGGAGAAATCGTCTTTTAGTTTTTGATATAATTCAGGATTAAAACCAACTAACTTGTGATGCTCCTCGGACACATTGAAAAATTGCGCTAATTCCTTGATTTTTTCATTGTACTCGTTTCCCAAAAACAACCGGGCGGCCTTGACAGGTTCTCCATTTATCCTCATGTAATTGATACAGTTGGAACGGATGTCCGTTTCCGTTAAAAACTCTTTGGAAAATGGATTTAGGGATATGCTCCAAGTACCCGTGGAAAGTAAAAGAAATTTTTTATCGATGCTTCGGATATAGGGCAACAGAGCCGAAGAACTATCATGGATACCTACCCCCACTTTTATTTGATGTCCCATTAAATTGGTGTTGATACTGGTTGCTGTATCTACAATGGACGGAAGAACTTTGTGTAACTCTTCTTTGTACACCCATTCATGATAATCCTGTTTTTCGTAGTTCCAAAGGGCGGTATGGCATCCAATACTGGTAAATTCACTTACCGGTATGCCTGTAAACAAATAGCTTAGATATTGTGGTAGATGTAGTGAATATTTGATTTTAGAAAAAACTTCTGGCTTATGGTGCTTTAACCAATACAGTTGTATCCCTGAGTTGAGCATTCCCTCGCGGGTCGTTCCGGTTTCCCTGCAAAATTTTATTTCGGGCCCATATTGCTCGTAGAATTCCGCAATGACCTTTTCCGATATTGGTTTGGTGTAATTGTACAATGGGCCTACCACGTTCCCCATATCGTCCAAATGCACAAAGCTGGCACCATACGATGAAAAGTTTACGGATTTTATTTTGTAATCCTTGGATTTTAGAATATTGTGAAAAGTTGTTTTTATCCAGTCCTGAAGTTTGACAACATCCTCTGTCGGATGTCCATCTTCGTCCTCAATGGGTTCCAGATAGGTATAATCGCGATGGACCTCTTTAAAGTCCAAGTCAAAAAGAAAGAATTTTTTATTGGTCTTCCCTATATCAAAAATCGCGATTACTTCCTTAGCCATATATCATTGTGTGAATTACAGTCCTGTTGCCGTTGTGTGTTTGCCTCTCCCGTCCACCAATTGTTCACGGATATTGAGATGTCTGTACGTGTCCAATGGATGAAGGGCACCTCCGTTTGAAATCCGGGCATGTTCCAATAACGGTCTCACATCGGTATGATATGCATCTTGAAGAATTTCTTGACATTGTGAGACATCGTGGTTTTTTTGTGCCTCCCGAAGTGACTTTTGGTCCACCAAAAGGGCCTTTGTATAAGAAGATCTTATGGCTTCCAGCGACTGCATTAAGTCTTCCAAAGGATCTTTTAAATTATGACTGGCATCTATCATCCAAGCAGGGTAGGGGTTTTGCGGATTGTTTTCCATACCATAGACCAGTTCGTTGAAAATCAAGAACAAGGAATATGGCTTTACGCTTCCTACGGTAAGGTCGTCATCCCCATATTTACTGTCGTTAAAATGGAACCCTCCCAGTTTGCCCTTCATCATCAAAGTGGCCACGATCTGCTCTATGTTGGTGTTGGGCAAATGATGCCCTAAATCCACCAAAGTATAGGCTTTTGGACCACATTCGTTAGCGAGCATAAAGGAAGTTCCCCAATCTTGGATCACCGTACTGTAAAAATTGGGCTCGTAGGGTTTGTACTCGATAAAGAGTTTCCAATCTTCAGGCAATTCTTTATAGATTTCTTTTAAACTGTGCTGTGTATTTTTAAGTACGGTCTGAAAATTGTTCTGTCCCGGAAAACTGGAACCGTCCGCCAACCATACGGTAAGACTTTTTGAGCCTAATTTTTCTCCCAATCGGATTACATCGATATTATGTTGTATGGCCTGTTGACGAGCATTTTCATCGGTGCTGCAAAGCGAGCCGAATTTATAGGAATGTTCCTGACCGGGCTGATCTTGGAACGTGTTGGAGTTCATTGCATCGAATTTAAGATCCAAGGCGCTGGTCAATTTTTTGATTTTTTCAGCATTTTCAGGTACATCCCAAGGAATATGAAGTGAAATGGCCCCGGCGGATTGCGTCAAGGCGTGAATCAATCCTACGTCTTCAATTTTTTGTTCCAAAGTGCCAGGTTCCCCATGATATGAGAATCTACCAAAACGTGTTCCTCCAGCACCTAATGCCCAACTGGGTATTGCGACTTGAAAGTCGGCCACCTTTTTTAGGAGGCTTTCGACATCAACTCCTTTTTTGGTAAGGGTATTCGCTAAAAAATCAAAACTTTGATTGTGTTTGTCAAAGTTGTTCTGGTTATGGGATGCTATTTGGTCTTTAGTGATTATCATAGGGGGCAATTTAATCTTTAAAAACCGCAGGTCAATAAAGACCTGCGGAATTACTTGAATAAAAAATAACTAAACTCAAAACTTATCTAGTAAATGCATTGGCCATGCCACCATCTACGTTGATAATGTTTCCAGTACTTTTATCCAGTAGGCCGACAAAGGCGAAAACACCATTGGCGATATCCTCTGGGTAAATAATTTGATTAAGGAGGTTTCTTTTGGCATAGTGGGCAGGGAGATCTTTGACTTTAATGCCATGGGCTTTGGCCCGACCTTCGGCCCAATCACCTTCCCAAATTTTACTTCCCACGATTACACCATCCGGATTTACCGTATTCACTCGGATTCCATGGCCGCCCAGTTCTGCGGCAAGAAGGCGCACCATATGTTGTTGTGCGGCTTTTGCAGTTCCGTAGCCCACATTGTTAGGACCGGAAACCAAACCGTTTTTACTGGCAATGCTTATAATGTCGCCACCTAAACCTTGCTTGTTCATTATGGCTACTCCTTGCTTGAATAGTTCAAATTGGCCTTTTACCAATACATCCTGGAGGAGGTCCCAATCTTTACGAGTGGTATCCCCAAGTGGTTTAGAGATAGCTAGGCCGGCACTGTGTATGATCAAATCAATGCCACCAAATTCGAGGCACGCATCCTTATAAGCTTTGCTTATGGATTCTGAACTGCTTACATCACAGACCGAATAGCTCGCAACATCCCTTGGATAGGTTTCTAAGGCTTCTTGTAAACGGTCCTCTGCAATATCGGTCAATACAACATTGGCTCCTTGTTCGGCGAGTTTATCGGCTATAGCTTTTCCTATTCCGCCACCTGCTCCGGTAACAAGTGCCACTTTTCTGGAAAGTGGTTTTTCCTTGGGCATACGTTGTAATTTCGCTTCTTCCAATAACCAATATTCAATATCAAAAGCTTCTTGTCTTGGGAGCGAAGTATATTCGGTAATGGCTTCTGCACCGCGCATTACATTTATGGCGTTGATGTAGAACTCACTCGCTACACGCGTTGTTTGTTTGTTTTTTGCAAAACTGAACATCCCGACGCTGGGGTAAATGATGATTACGGGATTTGGATCGCGCATCGCGGGACTGTTGTCGTGCTTACAGTTTTCGTAATATTCCGCGTATTCTTTTCTATATTGTTCAAATGCAGGTTCCAACTTTTTAAGTACTTCATCCGCATCGGATAGATTTTCTTTTGGGTCCAAGGTCAAAACCAATGGTTGAATCTTGGTCCGAAGAAAGTGGTCAGGACATGAGGTTCCCATTGGGGCCAATCTGTACAGATCGTTGCTGTTGATGTACTCCATGACTACATCGGTATCGGAGAAGTGACCGATCATTCGATTTTCGGAGGAACACAATCCGCGAAGTAACGGCATTAATTGTGCTGCTTTCTCTTTTCTTTCATCTGCTGGCAGGGACGTTACTTTTTGTCCGCCAAAAACTTCACCTTGTTCCTTGATTTTCTTTTCGATGTAGTCGGAGGCCATTTCAATGACTTCCAAACTGTTGATATAGCATTCGTAAGAAGTGTCGCCCCAGGTAAAAAGGCCATGGCTTCCCAATACGATTCCTCTGATTCCTGGATTCTCGTTCAGACATTTTTCCAATTGAAGTCCTAGGTCGAAACCAGGTCGTTGCCAAGGCACCCATCCCATGGTATCTCCCCAAATTTCCTTGGTCACTTTTTCACTGTCCTTGGCAGCTGCTACGGCAATAAGGGCATCTGGATGAAGATGATCTATATGCTTAAATGGAAGCAATCCGTGAAGTGGGGTATCTATGGATGGGGCACGACTGTCCAAATCGTAAATACAGTGATTGAAAAGTCCCACCATTCTGTCCTCGTCATGTAATCCTTTGTAGACCTTTTTAAGGTTGCGAAGACGTTCTGTGTAAAGTCCCGCAATTCCCGAACGGGTAAGGGTCCCAATATCGCCACCAGATCCCTTGATCCACATTACTTCCACTTCTTCGTTCGTCAAAGGGTCTTTTTCAATTGTTTTGCAACTGGTATTGCCCCCGCCATAGTTCGTAATCCTTAAATCGGAACCCAAAATATTGGACCTATATAGGAAAAGGGCCACTTGGTCATCGCCAAGTTCCAAGGCCTTTTTTTCGTCCCATAGATAATCCACATGTTTAAAAGTCTTAATCCCCATCAGGTATTTTTTTTTAATATTGTTGTCGGTAAATGTACTTACCCATTTTCTATTAAGTGTTCTGTACTGTACCGTAAAAGTTACTAAAATGCTGGAATTGATAGATATAAAGGAGGAATCAAAGGTTCCAAAGTACAAGCAAATCGTGGATTCCATTCTGGCCGCCATTGAAAATGGGAAGATAAAATTGGACGACAGGCTTCCTTCGGTCAACGAGCTATTGATAGAGTTTGATATTTCGCGCGACACCGTAGTAAGGGCATATGATCATTTAAAAAGAAACAAGATTGTTGAATCCGTGCCAGGTAAGGGTTACTACGTCAAAAGGGATGAGCTGGCCCTAAAAGCCAAGGTTTTTCTTTTGTTCAATAAACTAAGCCCACACAAAAAAATTATTTATGATGCATTTGCCAGAACCTTGGGCGATAATGCTACCATAGATTTTTTTATATACGAAAACAATTATAGGCATTTTAAGGAACTCATCCTGGCCTCCAAGAAAAGACCTTACACTTACACTCATTATGTTGTGATCAGTCATTTTGAAGAAGGCGGCGATGACGTGATCAACTTCATTAATAAAGAAATTCCGTTGGAGAAACTTATTGTACTGGATAAAAGGTTGGATGGTCTGGCCAATACCGTTTCCAGTATTTATCAAGATTTTGAGCAGGATATATATTCCGCTTTGGCGGCACTCAATCCAAAACTTAAAAAATACCGGCAGATCAAACTTTTGTTACGAAAAAAGACCTACCATCCAATAGAAATCAAAAAGGGCTTCATAAAATTTTGCGCACAATTTGCTTACGAATTTGGAATTATAGAGGAAATTGAATCCAGTGAGATTGAAAAGCAAACAGTCTACATTAACCTTAAGGAAAGTGACTTGGTTATTTTGATCAAGAAAATAAAGGAGACCAAGTTTGTGTTGGGACAAGATGTGGGCATCATATCCTATAACGAGACTCCTTTAAAGGAAGTGCTCCTTGATGGCATTACCGTAATCTCAACCGATTTTGAGAACCTAGGGAAAAAGGCCGCCGAAATTGTCCTGAAGAATCAGGCTATTTACACCGAAAATCCTTTTCATGTAATTCAAAGGAGTTCTCTGTAATCTGCTAAAGTGTAAGGAATCACGCCTAAATTCCCTTAACCAGAACAGTACGGAACGGGATAGTTTTCCTTTGATGTTATCTTAACCTTGTATGGTCTAGTAATATGTGGGCACAAGAACTTTTTTGGGCTTGCATCAAACTTATTGCCTTCGAAATGCTTGCACAAATTAACCGAACCAAAGACATGAGAAAATTTCTATTGCTGCTTATTTTATGTACCACTTTAGTTTCAACGGCCCAGCTGGGAAACTCTGCCGCAGATGAAGAATGGACGGCCGACTGGATTACCATGCCAAAGGTTGATGCCAAAGCCGCCGGGGCCTTCCTTTTTAGAAAGGACTTTGGGTTGGATGCGTTGCCGAGTAAATTTAAAATCCGTATCTCAGGGGATAATCGCTATAAACTTTTTGTTAATGGAACGTTGGTTTCGGTGGGTCCCTATTGGGGAGATATAGAGCATTGGAACTATCATACATTGGATATTGCCGAACATTTAAAAAAAGGTAAAAACGTTTTGGCAGTCAAAGTTTGGAATGAAGCCGATATGCGGGCAGTGGCCCAATTCTCTTTTAAGACCGCTTTGTTCGTGCAAGGAGAGGGCGTGGCCAAAATAGTGGACACCAATGGGAGCTGGAAGGTCGCCAGAGATGAAAGTTATACCGCTTTGGCCCAAGATGTTAAAGGTTACTATGCGGCAGGCGCCGGGGATTTTGTGGATATGAACAAAGCGTTGATGGATTGGAAGGCCAATAACTTTGACGATAGCTCATGGCAATCTCCTTTCATTGTTTTTGAAGAAGTGCAAAGGGGAGGCGGAATCAGATATCAGGAAGGATGGCAATTGGTTCCGACGATTTTACCAGAAATGGAATTGACCATCGAACGTTTGGCCATCGTTAGGAAATCGGAAGGAGTGAATGCTCCACGGGATTTTCCGGCTAAACCTAATGATATCAGAGTGGAGGCCAATTCTCGAATTAAAATATTATTGGATCAGGAGCATCTTACCAATGCGTATTTGACATTGCTCTTTAGTGGAGGCAAGAATGGAGCAGTGACTCTATCCTATGCCGAAGCACTTTATGATAAGCAGGGTTCCAAGGGTAATCGCAATAATATCAAGGGAAAGGTTATGAAAGGAAGGAAGGACAGTATTATTTCCAATGGAATGAATGGGCAGGAATATACCTCATTGTCCTATAGGACTTACCGATATGTGCAAATAGAAGTGGAGACCAAAGAGGAACCATTGGTGATCAACGATATTTACGGGACTTTTACGGGATATCCGTTCCAAAAGAAGGCCAGTTTGATGACCGAAAGGACAGAACTTGTCGATATGATGGAAATAGGTTGGAGAACAGCTCGTCTTTGCGCCGTGGATACCTATATGGACTGTCCATATTATGAACGACTGCAGTATGTTGGTGATACCCGAATCCAACATTTTGTATCGTTTTACAACAGTGGAGATGATAGGTTGATCAAAAATGCCATTAACCTTATAGATTATTCAAGACAACCAGATGGATTTACCTTGAGCAGGTATCCGGATAGACAGAACCAAGTGATTCCGACGTATTCCCTTTGGTATATTGCCCTTCTCTACGACTATCTCATGTATGGCAGTGATAGAGAATTTATAAAAGAGAAGTTAATGGGGTCTCGACAGGTACTTAATTATTTTATCACATATTTGGATGGTGATGGTTCTTTAAAGAACGTTCCCGGCTGGAACTTTACGGACTGGGTGCCTGAATGGGAAGGTGGTGTTGCCCCGATGGCCAAAGATGGCTCCTCGGCTGCCTTGGATCTACAGATGCTCCATGCCCTACAATATGGAATCGCTTTGGAGAAAGAATTGGGAATGTCCGAATTTGTGGTCCTTTACTCAACACTGGCCGCTCAATTGACGGAGACCATCAAAAGAAAATATTGGGACGAGGATAAAAAGATGTTCGCCGATACTCCGGAAAAGAACAAGTATTCACAGCACACCAACTCTCTGGCTATTTTGGCCAATATTGTAGATCGGGATACCAAAATGGCCATAGGTAGATCACTATTGGAAGATGAATCTTTGGCCCCGGCCTCCATTTATTTTAGCTATTACCTACATTTGGCCTTAAACGATGCAGGGTATGGGAACGATTATTTGGACTGGTTAGATATTTGGAGAAAGAACATGGAGCTCGGGCTGACCACCTGGGCAGAAATATCCCAAGTGGAAACTACACGCTCCGATTGCCATGCTTGGGGCTCTAGTCCCAATATTGAGTTTTTTAGGATTATTTTGGGTATTGAAAGTGCTTCACCAAACTTTAAAACGGTTAGGATAGCACCAAATTTGGGAGATATAGAAAAGATCGGTGGTGAAATGCCACATCCGGCGGGAATGATATCCGTAGATTATAAAAAGACAGGTAGAAAGCTGAAGGCAGCTATTACATTGCCTGAAGGTGTTTACGGAGAATTTATTTGGCAGGGAAAATCAACCAAAATTAAATCTGGAACTAACAATTTCACTATTTAAATGGTTATATCTTAAGTTACGGGATGATGATGAATATTATGGAAGTCAAATACTATAATATTCAGGAAAGCTAAAACAAAAGAAAATTGATAATCATATCCTTGGGATCCTCATGGTTTTAAGAAAAAGTACAGGAATTATAGTTTGCAAATGCAAGAAAAAAATGAAGTCGAACTCATTTTGAAGGACAACTTTTTTATATGTAAAATCCTTTTTTTAGTATAAAGAGAAACCCATTGTAAAGGATGAAATGACCTTCATGATAGTACAGGACGGTTATTTTGATGTTCTTTACTATTCTTGTATTGGTATCTTCCTATTCTGTTAGGGCACTTTGGTCCTTGGATTCGGAGTTATGCAATATTTCCCATTAATCGTATCGTTACCTTTTATAATATGCAGATTATAGTATTTAATCATTTAATAAGACAAGTTGTTTGTTTTTTGGTCCTTGGTCTTCTCATCGGAAGTAGGGCAGGAGCCCAGCAAGTGGATACAATAAACGAGGAATTGTTGACCTCGTGGGAAGCCAACTGGATCAGTCACCCAACAGTAGAGGGCCATGAGTATGGGGTCTATTTTTTTAAGAGAAATTTTACTCAGGTCGGAGATATTCCGGAGGAATTTATTGTACATCTTAGCGCCGACAACAGGTACAAGTTCTACGTAAACGGAACATATGTGGCCAATGGACCTGCCCGAGGGGACCAAATGAACTGGCGTTTTGAATCCCTTAATATAGCTCCCTACCTGAAAAATGGGGAAAATACGTTATCGGCCGTAGTTTGGAATTTTTCAGATTACCGACCTTTGGCACAGCATACGGTAAAAACAGGCTTTGTTTTACAAGGAAACGGGGATGTTGAACAAAGGATAAATACGGATGAACAATGGTCCGTAATGCAAAGTGGTGCACATAAGCCAACCCAAATAGATCAAAGGATCTACTTGATTACGGGAGCAGGGGAAGATTTTGATTCAAGCGAGTATCCATGGGGATGGATGGGCGAAGATTTTAAATCGGACGAGTTTGTACCCGCCAAAAGTATTGCTAGGGGAGTTCCTAAAAATGGGGTTGCGGGTTATGGCATTGTTCCGCCACATATCTTGGTCCAAAGGGATATACCTTTAATGGAGGAAAAGTTTCAACGTTTCGAATCCATAAGGCGAACCTCGACGAAAGAGTCGGTGCCCAATTTCATATCAGGAAAAGAAAAACTTATTGTTCCTCCCCATACCAAATTAACCGTTTTGGTAGATCAGGGCCATTTAACCAATGCCTATCCGATCGTGAGCTTTTCAAAAGGAAGTGGCTCCCAAATTGTTGTCACTTATGCGGAAGCACTTTTCGATGACCACGGACAAAAAGGCAACCGAAACGATGTAAACGGCAAGAGCATCGAGGGCAATATCGATATAGTACGTCCAGATGGTCAAGAAGGACGGGTCTATGAGCCGCTTTGGTGGCGTACTTTCCGGTATGTACAATTGGACATTGAGACCAAGGAACAACCATTGGTTTTGGACGATTTTGCCTCTAGGTTCACGGGATATCCATTTAAGCAGGTGGCCGAATTTGGAACCAAGGATACTTTGCTGGATAAGATATGGGATGTGAGCTGGAGAACTCAGCGTTTGTGCTCCGGAGAGAATTATTTTGATTGTCCCTACTATGAGCAATTGCAGTACATTGGGGATACGCGGATACAGAGTTTGGTAACTACTTATGTTTCTGGTGATTCGAGACTTTATAAAAGTGCATTGGAGTCTTTCCAGAATTCCCAAGAATCTTTCGGCCTGACCCAGAGCCGCTATCCTAGCAACGAAACTCAGTTCATACCTACCTTTTCGCTCATATGGATAACCATGTTGCACGACTACTGGATGCTCCTGCCTGATGAAGATTTTGTCGGAAAAATGATGCCGAATGTATTGAGCATTCTCGAGTGGTTCGAAAATAGAAGCGGTGAATCCGGGCTCGTTGAACAGAACGAATGGTGGATGTTCGTGGATTGGGTGGACACACATGATTGGGTACGTGGTGTGCCACCTGGTGCGGAAAAAGGAAATTCAATGCTTATCAACCTTCAATATGCCTACACCCTTCAATATGCCATTGAAATGTTGGAAGCCTTCGGGCATTCTGGACAGGCCGATGTCTATCAAAGTAGATTGGAAAGCATAAGGGCCAAGGTAAAAGAACTCGCTTGGGATGAACAAAAAGAATTGTTCAGTGATACTCCAGATCGTGAAAAATTCAGTCAACATACCAATATTATGGCTATACTGGCGAATGTTGTAAATGGTGATGAGGCCACTGCTTTGATGAAGAAGGTTCTCCAAGATAAATCCTTGGCAAAGACCAGCTATTATTTTTCTTTTTATTTGACCGAGGCCCTGAGGTATACCGGAATGGAAGATAACTACCTTGGTCTAATGGGCAGATGGGAGGAAATGCTTGATAATGGACTCACCACATTTGCTGAAAAACAAGAGCCTACCCGATCGGACTGCCATGCATGGAGCGCCTCGCCGATGTATCATTTTCTATCCATGGTCTGTGGGATTCAGCCTGCCGCGCCAGGCTTTCAGAAAATATACGTGGAGCCTCATTTGGGAGCGATAAAAGAGGTTAATGGTAAAATGCCACATCATTTGGGAGAAATTGAATTCAATCTTAAGAAAAGAGGACAACATGGTCTAAAGGGTAAGATTGAGCTTCCAAAAGGTCTGGATGGCACCTTGATTTGGAATGGTCAAAACCTTCAGCTTAAAGAGGGTAAAAATGACATCCTAATCGATTGATTATTTCAATAATGGCTTTATTTTAATCATCTACTTTCTTGTTTACAGTACAGTTTTAGTTGTATTCCATTACCTGACACCTCAGGATGCTTAAACAAGTTGCCACTATTACTTTAGTGCGAAAGTTTCATTTTCCCCTCGTTTAACGGTCTTCGGATTTTGATGCCGTTAAAGAGAAAGTAATATAAAATACAACTATATGAGATTAAATAAAGTGTTGAGGACAGAAGCGTTAAAACTGACAATGATAACGTGGGGCATGTTCATTTTTATTGGGTGCAACAATAATGGTATCGACCAGAAAGACGATGGTCCGCAATCGAATACTGGCCAGCAGGAAGAAGAGATTGATGATGAAGGTTCACTGAGCTCGGTTGAATTTGTAAAGGACACGGAATTTACCAATGGTGTTCGCTTGCTTGGTACCAATACTTCTGACGTTCAGACCTTGGATTTTATCTATCCCTATTCCAAGGGAACGGAACCAGCTAGTTGGAAACTTGCCGAATGGGGCAGTAACCATGCATTGGGCAATATGGAGCAAGAGGTAAAAGGAGATTCAATAATCTATGCCAATCAAGCCAAGCGGGTAATATTCATTAAAGGTGAAGGTCAAGATAAACCACATGTACTTTTGGAAGTAATAGGGTCCAAAGATTATACTTCGGTCCGCCAAGATGGAGAAAAATGGCTCCATTTACTTTTGGAGCAGACCATGACCGATAATATGGCCCTCGAAGACATGGAGTCCCTTGAACTGAACATGGATCTTTCGCTTGTATATGATGAGATAAAAATGGATGCTTCCGAGTTTGACGAAAATCTGCATACCTCTCAAGTTTCACTTTATTTGACCATTAGTGATTCGACAGACTTTTTTTGGTTCGGAGTTCCCGTATTTGACCACAGGAGGCCAGATGGGATTCCTTTATACGCTGCCCAAGATTTAGGGAAGGATGATGCCAGTAAAAAATTCATCGTTAGTATGGCCAGTGAAGAATTTTTCCCGGGAAGTATGCAAAGTACCGGGAGTATAGATGTGGATAAAGATGTATTGCCTTACATAAAAAGTGCTTTTGAAAGAGCCAAGAGCCAAGGGTATTTACAAGGTGCCCAGTGGTCGGATATGTTTATTTCCAGCTTTAATTTTGGATGGGAGACCACAGGAACTTTCGACTCCGGTATGTTGGTCCGTGAACTACAACTTACGGGAAAGTATCAATTAGCAAAATAAGGTGCGGCAGGGTACAGGATGGTACTGTGGTCCCTTTGGAATAGCTTAGCTTTTGGATAGGTTGCACCATTCAACCACCGCCCAAGATGTAAAATTTAAATTATAAACTCATGAAAATTAATGCCATTAAGTATAACATCCTGATTTTTTTGGTGATATCTGCTTTTAACTTTCAGTTGTCAGCTCAGGAATATCCAACGTTGTGGAACGAAATTGTTGATTTTAAGGAGCTGGACGCTTCGGACTCGATTTCCAAGAGCCGGATTCTTTTTATCGGAAGCAGTTCTTTTAAATTCTGGAAGGATGTCAATGATTATTTTCCAAATCATCAAATTATCAATAGAGGGTTTGGAGGGTCGACATTAGTGGATGTAACCAGGTATTTCTATGACATTATTGTTCCCTATAACCCTGATCAGGTCATCATTTATTGTGGTGAGAATGATTTTGCTTTTGACAACGACCTCTCGGTAGAAGAGTTTTTTCTACGTTTTGAGACCTTGTACGGGATGATCCGTGTGAACTTTCCAAGAGCCACGATAAACTATTTATCCATTAAACCAAGTCCTTCTCGGATGAATATCTTGGATAAATCCGTCCGGGCCAATAAAATGATAGCCGATTATCTGGATAATAAAGCAAATGCATCCTACATCGATATATATTACCCGATGTTGGACGACGGAGGAAATATTAAAGAGGAAATCTTTTTGGACGACCGCCTTCATATGAATGCCAAAGGTTATAAGATTTGGCAAAAGGCCATTGCACCATACTTAAAATAGGTGTCCATTGGTTAGATTTTAATATATGCTGGTCCATATAAGTGCAGGCGCATGCGCCTGCACAATTTCCCGGGATGTGGAGGGTGTGCGTTTAGGATTTCTACTCCATGGGAGCAATATACTTTTCCTATCAATGTAATGCTTTACCATAAGGTTTAATGTTGACACCTTGGTTGCTCATTATGCCGTTTTTGTTTCTTTATAATTTTCTTCTCTATCTTTGTTTTGTTTGTACCTGAATGTCTATTTATTACTCAAATAGTTACGCTAAACATGTAGATTTTACTTACAAACCTACTTCTTACAGGTACTGTTTTTTATTTGGAATCTTTCTTTTCTTCATTTCCACCACTTGTATATTTTGAATAGGATATTTCTTGTTAAAATCTTCGTAACGCTTGTCTTAAAAGCCCTGGGCGTAAGAAGCATGGGTGTATGTCAAATAGGGCTCAAACTCCCTTTTATACCATTTGTTTCAGGGGAACAGGATGGGGCAGGATACTTGGTCAACTCCCATTATTTAGATTTGGATCAACTTTTTTGAACAATTCATAATTAATGCAATATGAAAATACTAAAAACAACATTCTGCTGTCTGTTCATTGTAATTTTGGCAATTCAAACAGCTGCTGCACAAGAACGTATTGAGGTTAATGGTAAGGTCATCTCAGAAAGTGAGGGGTTACCGCTATTAGGGGTGAATGTTGTAGTGGAGGGAACCACCAACGGAGCCGTGACCGATTTTGATGGTGAGTTCACCATAACTATGGATCCCGAAGGAACTTTGGTGTTTTCCTATATGGGCTTCTCTACCAAAAAGGTAGCCGTGTCAGGAAGACAATCCATTACAATTGAGTTATCCGAAAACCAGAATAGATTGGATGAGGTGGTGGTAATTGGGTACGGTCAACAAAAAAGAGCTGACGTGACCGGCTCCATTTCCAGTGTAAAGGCGGAAGAGATTTCCCAGAGCAAAGTTTTGTCTTTTCAAGAGGCTATACAAGGAAGGCTTGCAGGAGTGCAAGTTTCGTCTTCTTCTGGTGAACCGGGATCGGCAATGAATATCAGTATTCGTGGAGCCAATACAGTGTTTGGTAGCTCCGCCCCACTTTACGTGATAGATGGGGTGCCTTATGATGTCAACAATGGGGAGGTTGCCGATGCCAGTGTTGGAAACGGTACTTCTTCGAACCCATTGGCAACACTTAACCCATCATCCATAGAGTCTGTTGAAGTGCTCAAGGATGCCTCCGCGACTGCAATTTATGGTGCTCGTGGCGCCAACGGTGTTATTATAATTACTACAAAATCAGGAAAGGCCGGAGATACCAAGATCACCTACGACGGTTTTGTTAGTTTAGGTACTGTAACTCGAAAACTACCTGTTCTTAGTGCCGAAAAATATATAGAGTATAGGGCTGCACTTAACCCAAATACCTTCTTGTTCTATACGGATAGCAATAAAGATGGATTGTACAATTCGGATGATATTCCAAGAGATCCTTATGAGTTGCCCATGCATAATTGGCAGGACGAAATGTTAAGGACCGGTGTTTCACATAGCCATAATATTTCCATTTCTGGCGGGGATAACAAAGGAACCACTTTTTCTGGTGGAGTTGGAATGTTAGATCAGGAAGCAATCGTAATGAACAACAATTTTCAACGATATACCATGAGGCTCAGTCTTGATGACCAGCATAGCGATAGGTTAAAGATGGGTTTGAAATTGAACATGGGCTATTCGGAGCTTAACGGTGCAACACAGAGTGGTGGTGGTTCCGGAATATTCAATGGAGTTGTTCAAAATCTCGTTATATCCAGACCGTTGGAATTTTTTGCTCCTAACTGGGATACGGATGGAAGATACATCAACCCTTTATCGATGATCGATAATGCGGAGAAAAATGTTTCTTCATTGAGGAACAACCTATATGCCTATTTGGAATACGCACTTATGAAGGACCTAAAAATCCATGTTTCGGGTGGTGGCTTTTTATCCAGTTCCAAAGGAAAGGAATTTTACAGCAAGTATACCAATTGGGGTAATTTGGACAATGGTCGGGCCATGGTGCAAGAGGCAAGAGCAAATTCATGGAACGTAACCAGTAGATTGAATTATACATTAAGACCCAATCAAGATCATTTGTTAACAGCCATGGTGGCTTTTGAAGCAAACAGGTACAGTTGGGAGAATATGTTTATGGAGGTGGCCGATTTTGCCGATGAGTCTACAGGAGTCCACGATATCGGTAAAGGTAGGAGGATAAAGAACAATTCCACTCGTAAGGACATCATAAACAGGATGTCCTATTTCGGAAGGTTCAATTATCAGTTTAAGGGTAAACACCTGTTGACAGCAACCTTTAGGGCAGATGGATCGGATAAATTGGGTCCTAGCAATCGCTTTGGATACTTTCCATCCTTCGCCTATGGGTGGCAGTTGCATAAGGAGCCTTTTTTATCCAATGTAGATGATTTGAGCAACTTAAAACTTCGTTTGAGCTATGGTATTACCGGTAACGATAGGATTCCTTCCTTTAGATATTTGGCGCGTATGACCAATACCGATTATGGAGGAGATTTGGGTCTTGCACCGGACTCTAGGGCCAACTATGACCTAAAGTGGGAAGAGACCTCACAGTTCAACGCTGGTTTTGACCTTGGACTGGTGAACGATAGAATAAGCATTACATGGGATTATTACTATAAGGTTACCACAGATATGTTGATAGCTGCATTGGTTCCTAAAAGAAGTGGGTTCCAACAGCAATGGCAAAATCTTGGAAGGGTAGATAATGATGGTACGGAACTGCAGATTTCCACCAGAAACATTGAAGGAGGCGATTTTAAATGGAAGACCGATTTCAATATCAGTAGTAATCGAAATGTGGTGAAGGACCTTGGGGGCGTGGATTTTATTCCGGTCAATATAGGAGGAGGTTGGATTACCAATGCAGGTAGGGTAATCGAAGGTGAATCCTTGGGTAATGCCTATGGCTACGAGTTCGATGGTGTGTATCAGATATCAGATTTTAATTGGCAGAACGATAGCGATACTACGATTCCACATGAGCAACGTGATTATGTATTGAACGAAGGAGTAGTTACGGTAGACGGAATTAATGTGGAGCCAGGGTCATTTAAGTTCAAAGACTTGAATGGAGATGGAACCATTGATGTCGACAATGATAGAACATCTATCAGCAGGAGTTTCCCTAAGCACTTTGGAGGTATTAATAATACCTTTAACTACAAGAATTTCGACCTTTCCGTAATGTTTAACTGGTCTTATGGGAATGAAATATTCAACGAAGCCAAATATAGGCTAGAAGGAGGGGTGTCAAACACTTGGATGAACATTTCCGATGATTTTTTCAGCAACAGGTGGACTCCCGAGAACCCAACAGATCAATATGGTACTTTTGCCGATGACCTTTGGAACAAGACTTCTTTGTTGGCTTCTAGCTATTATGTAGAGGACGCTTCTTGGTTAAGGCTTCAGAACATTTCGTTTGGATATGCCCTTCCTAGAAAATGGATCAAGGAAATGGGAATAGATTACGCTCGTATTTACTTCACAGGCACCAATCTGTACACGTGGACCAATTATTCTGGCTTCGACCCGGAAATCCATTCAGGAAACTCGCTTTTGCCCGGGTATGATAGGTTGACCTATCCTAGGACCAAAACATTCACTTTTGGAGCCAGTTTCACATTTTAATAACAACAAATAAATTCAATAGAGATGAAAAATAGAATACTAAAGAACATTGTTGTCTTGACGTTCATCGGCATTTATTGTAGTTCGTGCAGTAGCGATTTTTTGGATACCAAGCCGTTATCCTTTACCACGGTGGAAAATTTCTATCAAACAGCGGATGATGCGGAATCGGCCCTTATCGGGTGCTACAGTGTGCTCAATGCCCAATCTGTGCAAGGAGTTTGGCGAGGTAATTTCAACTCAAGTATGACCTTTATGCTAAGCGCGGGGACGGATGAGTTGGTGACTAGGGATGGATTAACTGCTATTGGGTACGCCCCCTTCGGTAATTTGGCGGTAACAAGCCAAACACCGACCATTGAAGAGAACTTTTTTACCATGTTCGTAGGTATCAATAGGTGTAATTATCTCTTGGATGCCCTAGAAGATACGGAGATGGGAGAACAACGAAAGAAGGAAATCACAGGAGAGGCACATTTCCTAAGAGGTCTTTTCTACATGTATTTAGCTCAAATGTATGGAGGTGTACCAGTGTATACCACAGGGGAACATGATGAAAATGCCCTTCGGGAGCCTTTGGAAGTAGTTTATGCCCAGATCATATCCGATTTTGAAACTGCCTATTCAAACCTGCCAAATAGAGCGGATATCCAAGGAAGGGCCAACAAATGGTCCGCAGCTGGTTTCCTTGCCAAGGTATATACCTATTTGGCCAGTTGTAAGACCAACGGAGTAGGTGCTGATCTAGGGTTTGAGCTCAATAGCTTTGACTGGGTAGATGCAGATGATTTTTATATCCGCGCAAGGGACATAACCAACGGAATCATTGCTCAAAGTGGATATAAGCTGATAGACAACTACGATTATTTATTTAGAGAGACCACCAACCAATTTCAAATGGAGGAATCTTTGTTTTCGTCGGTGTCAAGTAGCAGTTCGATAATAGGTAATTATCATGTTTGGGTGCAATGGATGGTACCGCCAGGGAATACTACTACCATGGGTGGTGGTTACGGATGGTTCCGTCCAACAGGAGAGATGTTCTATAAGTACAATGCTTTGGATATGAGAAGGGCGCACAACCTTTCTAATTCATTCTCAGCGTCCTCTACCACCGAAACAATCGAGGGAGATACTTATTATGTGCCAGACCCTGCAAATGGCGTAACCGCTGGTTTCTACTCTGTGGCAAAATACCGTTATGTAGATCCATCGAGCAAACCGATAGACATTAGCCAATCCATGGGCAACTATCCTTTATTGAGGTATGCCGATATTTTGCTGCTGAATGCCGAGGCCCTTTACATGACGGGGGATGAGGAAAGTGCACGCGAAAGGCTTACTGAGGTAAGAACTAGGTCGGTTAGCAATGTATCCCAGGTCAGTATCTTGGACGATGCCTACTTTAAGGCGGACTTTTTAGAGGAGCTCTTGGATGAAAGATCAAGGGAGTTTGCCTTTGAAAGTCAGCGAAGAATAGATTTGATAAGGTTTGGTAAATTTTACGATGCCATCATGGGACTTGATGAAAATGCAGGAAGATGGAACGTTGCAGTACCAATTATGCAGGCGA
Organism: uncultured Allomuricauda sp.; assembly: GCA_963677115.1. GTDB lineage: Bacteria > Bacteroidota > Bacteroidia > Flavobacteriales > Flavobacteriaceae > Flagellimonas. Next base: position 50,152 of record OY781874.1, on the reverse strand, counting down.
ACGTGGAGCCGTACAAGATATGGTTCCCTATTCCGTTGACCGAGATAGAACTGAGCCCAATCAAGCAAAATCCTGGTTACTAGGGATGGACATATTTAAACAAAAGATTCATAAGCAATAACATTATTATCATGATTCAATCTAAAGCTTCAATATTATTATGTTTTTCGGTCCTTGTCACCTTGGTTTCCTGTGATTCGGATGATGTGGTAGAAAACCTTAAGGTCGACAGTGTAATGCCGCCCCAGGCCATGATAGGAGATACCATTACCATTCGAGGAAATGGTTTCAAAGGATTAAATACCACCGTGGTCGGCTTTGAGGGCGGAATGTTGGGACAGGTAGTCTCGGCCGAACCTACAGAAATCGATGTGGTCGTGCCTCTAGGGGCACGGGACGGTGATATCCAAGTTAGAACAGGGAAAACCGCTATTGTGAGTGCCGGGTTCGAACTTATTCCTTCTCCACCATTTATTTCAGATTTGGCACCTTCACAAGGTCGCGCAGGTTCAAGTTTTACCATTTTAGGGGATTTCTTGGCCAATAATCTGGTTGTTTCTGATAGCATACAGCATATCGAAGAGGTTTCCGTCTTGTTTGGAGGGCAATCACTTGAAATAGACAGTCTTAATTATGAAAATATATGGGTGAAAGTGCCACAAGACGCTGCCGATGGCGAAGTTATGGTCCAAGTAGAGCGCGATGGCATTTCTTCGAACGAAGTTTCTTTTGAAGTAGGGATCCCCGCTATAATCGATGACTTTAACCGACCCAGAACAGAATGGGCCGATTTGGAGACAACACCCAACCCAATAGGTTCCAACTGGGTGATAGGGCGCGGAGAGTGGATGATTGAAGGACCTGGTGGAGATAATTTTATTTCAGCTAGAAGAGTTGTAACAGGGGAGAATATTATGGTAAACATGCCCTCAGTTACCTCAAATCAAAATGGTATGAGCTATAGTCTTGGTGGTGATATTTACATACCCACTACTACGGATTCCACACTTGGTGGAATTGTCTTCCATGTTCAAAGTGAAGATGATTACTATGCATTCCGTATTGGAGGTGCCGGACTGATCCAATTGATCAGGGTGATAGATGGAAATGCCAGCGCAGTGTTTTCTACTTCTGCTTTCGCCGAGCAATTGCCGGGCAACAATACCTATAGGTTGGAGGTCAGTTCTAGTGCTCCATATACTTTTGACCTAAGAGTGTTGACGGCAGAAGGGTCGCTCATCGTTGAAGGAACGATTGTCGATGATCAAAGTACGTTTGTAGGGGGGGTCGCTGGTTTCTACTCCACTTATTTAAGTTATCACGACAATTATTACTTTCTTTCCGAGGAACAGAATTAGCGGGAATAACGAACCATATGGTCCGTAATCCTTTCCCGGTTTATTTGTTGTTGTGTATAAAATACCGCTCTAGGAGATTTTCTTCTAGGGCGGTATTTGTTTTATCGCCCTTTTGCCATCACAATAATTCTTTAGATCGATCCTCACTATAAAGCATGACCATTTCTATAGTTTAGGTGACTCGTATTCCGCTCTTGACCAAATCTGTAGGGGTACGACGCTCCCTTGTTTTCTCGCCTGGTTGGGGTACTGGTTTGTAGTTGGAAGATGGTTTTTTTGAAGAGTGTAAAGTCGGCGGTTTTTTAAAAAGGCAAAGAAAAGCACCCTGTTACGGGTGCTTATTGCTTATAGAATTTATTTAGGGGAACTTACTTATCCATTTTCTCAAAACGTTCCATGATCTCTTCCCAATTGGTGAAAATGATATCTTCTTTTTCTAAAAACTCTACCACTGCCGGGTCAGCAAACATTTCGGCTTCCCATCCTCTTTGCTGCCAAGAGTTGGTAATGTTTTTTAGGTTTTCGGTAGGTTCAGACGGGTGAAAAATAATTTCGGTGAGCCCATTTGGAAAAGACCAGACCGTTTGCTTAAAGGCCTCTATTTTTTCTTCGTAGGTTGGCGCTGCGGGAACACTTCCGAAGAAATCAAGCTTTGGCAAACTGTACTCTCTGATCAACTGGACCATTTGATCATCTATTGGGTATCCCATGCCCTTAAAGTGTTGTGCAACTTTAGGTTGTGTGAGGTCTATCGCATTGGCTGGAATTCCATATTCCATGGCCAACCTGAGAAAGGCTTCGGTATATCCCTTGTCGGCATATAAGGTTCCCATGTGGGTGTCTATGTGGGTAGGTCTGTGCCCCCATTCGATGGATTTTTCAATCTGTGCCCGAATCTCTGTTTCCACCTCTTTGGCGGTGGCATGTTGTACCACTTCTGGTACGGAACGCCAAAAGTTCCCGGTTTCGTCCATTAAGCCCTTTACAGAATCTTTTGGGCTTACCGGCCCCCATCTGTGGGTTTCCCATTCGCTTGTTAGGGTCAGGTGTATGCCAATGTCCAATTTTGGGTGCTCTTGGGCCCAATGGATAAATTCTTGGGAATTGGGGCACGGAATCATAACTGCCGCCGATTGTATTTGTCCTTCGGTAAGCATGGGTTTTACGGAATGGTTTGCTTCTGGGCACATACCAATATCGTCTGCATGCAGTACCAAAACCTTTTTGCCTGATGGCCAACCAAGTCTCTCGGCCCAGGTTTGTGGCTCCTTGACCTCATTGGCCTGCGCCGTGGGTTCCTGGTTGTCTTGATTTTTCTCCTTACAAGCTAGGGTTAAAATGGCTAAAGAAGCCAAAGTTACCATCAACGGAAGTTTGCGTTTTTTCATAGTTATGTTGCTTAATTTACTATTTTGATTTGTTTATTTACGTGTCGCCTAGTATGAATAATAGTCGGTGTATCATGATCAGGTAGACTTTCTTTTTATAAAGTAAAAAGGGTTTTTTACACTATGGAAATTGTTTTCCAAAATCATGTCCGCTGCCGTCTCTCCCATTTTAGCGAAGTCGGTTGAAACGGCCGTGATGCCCAAAAGTTCTTTAAGAGGAGTATCGTTATAGCAAATGATGCCAACATCCTTTCCCAGCTCCAACAAGCTTTTACGAACTAGTTTGATCAGGCTCACCAAGTCCGATTCTTCAATGGAAATGTAAAGGTCACCGGACTTAAGTTCCATATCTTCGTAAACCTCATTGATTATCTCGTATTCAAATCCATATTGAATGCAGAATTGCTTAAAGCCCCTGATAATTCTCTTTGGGTAGGGGTAAAGTGAATTCTCGGGATAAATAAGAATTAGGTTCTCATATTTCTGGATGATCTCTAGTCCGTCCACAAGGGCTTCAAAAAGATCTTCTTGAAAGTTTTGATAGATTTTTGCAGCATTTTCCTTGGGGTTGGACTTAATGTTGTCCATAATGACCAACTTATTTTCGGGAATTTTGTTGACAGCTTGGAGTGTTTTTTCCGTAAAACTTACATGCTTTAGATCATCTGTCTTAAAATGTGGCATGACTACAAAATAATCATAGGCATCAATATTTTTGTCCAACAGGTTTAGGAACATGGTCTCATCGCAATGGTATACATTAAGGTCAATATGGGCTTGGTCTCCCATCCTATCAATAAATGATTGATAGACCTTGAGCTTATAGGAACTCAATTTGTTGATCAGAAAAAACACACTAATCTTGGAGACCAGTTCCGTACTTGAAATATAGGAGCCTTTTCCCGGTATAGAGGAAATCACCTTTTTGCTCTTTAGCAGGTTATAGGCCTTTTCTACGGTATCCCGTGAAAGATAAAATTCTTCGCTTAACTCGTTGATAGAGGGAATTCGGTCGTTCACACTAAAGTTCCCGTTGGCAATGTTCGTTAAAATTGAATTTACGATTTGTTTGTACTTGGGAATTCTAGAGTTTTGTTTTACCTCTATGTAACTCAATACTTTTTTTGGTTTCATTCGGTGTTCTAGGGGGAATTTAAGGTTAATTACAAAGTTTCTATGTCGACTTTGAGAGTGATGGCAAACTATGTGTTCATATAACTTTGGATTCGTAAAATAGTTAATTTGGTCAAAAAATATAGCTGAACGTCTAATATTTTGAATCCAAAAATGATTGTATTGAAATAAACAAAAGATTAGCAATGTTTTGCATTCCCTTATCCCCTGGGTGGATTCCTATCCCATCCACCTTCCAATCATTTTTTTCTCCTGCATAATCAGTTTCATTTTTCGCATAATTCTCAGGATCTATCAATGTTAGATGTGAAAGGTCGACCAAATGAATGCCTGTTGTTCTGACAGCCTGTTGTATTATTTTATTTTTTTCCAGTGATGGAAAGAATGGAGTAGTGGCTACAACATGTCTCTGGCCATCCGATTTGAAGGAATCAATAAGTTTGATATATTGATTGCCAAAGAGCTTTAATAGGGAAGCGTTTCCCCCATCCACATTTTCGCCTAGCTGAAAAACCACGATATCCGGGCCATAGTCTTGGAGTTCCTTTACGGTCTGAGCATTCCAACTCTTGGGCTCTCTTTCAAATTTGGCAAAGTTGGATATCCGCATACAAACTTTTTGATCGGGTAGCCTCTCTTCAATAGATTGAAACAATAGATGGGCAAAGTCTTTTTCCTTTTTGGATGCGGCCATACCACCATTGTGGTTCCATCCAATCCCTGGGGCGATTCCGTGAAAGGAAAGGCTGTTGCCTATAATAAGCAATTTGAGCTCTTCGCCTATACCGTTGTTACACGTATCCATATAGCGGGGAATAAAAACATTGTTCATTTGCTCTAACATTTCTCCTTCCGCTTTTTTTGGTGTGACCTCACCATATTTAGGCGTTGTGGCGCAGCTCCAATTAAACAATATGGCAACTAGGATTATTGGTGTAAGACTTTTCAATTTTGGTTGCTGCATGCGTATATGTATTGAGAGTTTTTGGTTTGCTTGTGATTGGCGTTCATTTTTGATAGTTCTACCAATACTTCATTTATTCCTTAGATTACTATGCACCCGTAAATTTACCTGACTATTTTCTTTTAAGTGTTCCGTACTGTTAAGCAATATTGCCAAAAAGACCATGAACTGGACTTGCAACAAAAAGCGAACGATTATAAGAGAGTCATGCCTTTGATTTTAGTTCTGTTCCATGGACATAACGGGGTTAAATGTGGTTGCCACGCCATCCCCAAAAAACTGGCCGGTGTAAATGTCATAATTATCCCCTTGGGTAACCATTCTTGATGCCGAAAAGGAAATATTGGCAAAGTCTAAATGTGGAAAATCGATTACTGGCGGCATCTATAAAATTTGTGGTGACTCATCCGTTGGGTGTATGCGTTTTCTAATTCTCATAAGTAAGCCTGCTAGTTTGAACTTTGATAAAGAAACTAAACGCCCTTTTCCATTCCCGCTGAGTTTTGTTATCTAAATTCTTCACAGGACTGATACTGTTAAAAAGACATAGGCTATGATATATGTCAGATTTTCTTTGAAAAAGAAAGTTCACATTTGTGTCTTGTTTAATCTAAAAAACGGTTTTGCCTGAATCAACACACACCTTTCACATTCCAGTAATGGGATTAGCGTATACCATAGACAGCCCAATTCGTGTGGCACATTATGGCATTTCTTCGGTAATATCCATTATTGACGATGAGCTTATGGAGAAAATGAATTCGTTTTATTCCAAAAAATTCAATTTTCCGTATAAAGAAATATCAAAAAAAACGCAGGATTATCGTGCCAAACGCATTACTTCCTATTTGAATTTAGTAGATACCATCGTCAAGGAAAAATTCTCGAAATTCAAAAAAGAACTGGCTGAAAGTAAGTCGGCCTTGGAAAGCTTCATTGCCTCCTTGCCCAATAAATCCTATATGAAGGAAGGACTTTCTAATTTAATGAATGAAGGTTCAATACTCAAGGATGAGATAGAAAACTTCTTGGAAAAACATTTAAAAGCTGGAGATATTGATGTAAATATCATGACAAAAGTCGATAAGGACAACTTTGTCAAAAGTGAGCAATTGCCTATCGAATTTAATGATGCGCACGCATCACTTCGGGGTTTTGCCGAGAGTAATCTAAATTCCTCAGTAGTGCTATCTGCAGGAATGAATCCAAGGTTGTACAGCTACTTTGAAAATTTCAAAGATTTTTTTCCAGATAGGAACAACCGATTAAAAAAGAAGATTATCCTTAAGGTCAGTGATTATCGTTCGGCCATCATTCAAGGTAAATTCTTGGCTAAAAAGGGACTTTGGGTTTCGGAATATAGGATTGAATCCGGTCTAAATTGTGGCGGACATGCCTTTGCAACAGATGGCTTTTTGTTGGGCCCTATTTTGGAAGAGTTCAAAAGTAAAAAATCAGAATTGATACAAGACACGCACAACGTTCTGGCAAAAGGGTTGATTCAGAAAGGGCTGGCTGTCCCAGAACAACCTTTGGATTTGAAGATTACCGTACAGGGAGGTGTTGGCACGGCAGATGAACATGAATTTTTACTTGAAAATTACCAAGTTGATTCCGTAGGTTGGGGAAGCCCATTTTTATTGGTTCCGGAAGCTACATCTGTAGACCAGAAAACTAGGACGTTATTGGCCAATGCCATGGAAAAGGATTTGTATTTAAGCAATATTTCGCCTTTGGGAATTCCTTTTAACACCATAAAAGGTACCACAAACGAGTACCACAGACAAAAACGTATCGATAACAATAAAGCAGGAAGTTCTTGTCCAAAAAAATACTTGGCATTGAGCAAGGAATTGGGTGCAAAAGGCATTTGTACAGCTTCAAAAAAGTATCAAGATGTGAAACTGCAAGAATTGGAGGCCAAAAGATTTGAAGTCTCGCAAAATACGTATGAAAACGCCAAAGCCAAAATAACTGAAAAGGCCTGTCTTTGTGTAGGTTTGGCCAATGCATCTTTTTTGGAGAACGATATTAAAATAAAGGGACAGGAACAAGGTGTGGTCATTTGTCCAGGACCTAATATGGCTTATTTCGATAATGAAGTGTCACTTTTCAAAATGATGCAGCATATCTATGGAAATGGGTCTGTACTTTCCTCCATGTATCGTCCAAATATGTTTGTGAAAGAATTGAAAATGTATGTGGACTATTTGAAAAATGAAATAGAAACTATTTCAGAAGAAGTTACGACCAAACAGATCAAGAAATGGGAGGCTTTTAAAAGTAATCTGTTTGACGGAATCCTCTATTATCAGGATTTGTTTTTAACGTATTTATCTCCTGAAAGCGCCAACATACAAAAAGACCTTCTATTTTTTAAGGAAGAACTCACCACGGTTGCTATTCCAAAGCAATAGTATCCCAGTCTTGAATTTGAGGGTGTTGAAACAAGCATGTTCCAGATGGTGTCATATATTACATTTTTATATGCTTTTTCTATTTTGGGCGACGTTCTGTTAACGTTTTTTCTAAATTGGAATGATTTTCCTATCCATATGCAATTATAATTAGCTATGAACAATTGTTTTCATGGTGGGTTTTGTATAGATTTCCTTTCGTTGTTAAGAAAAAGTTAACTAGCTTTATCATGCAATCGATTGCTAATGGAGATCAACCCATCATTTCTCAAAAACTGCCCTGCCCCGGTGATATTTCTGGATTGGAATCTTGATGTCATTGATTTGTCCGATAATTGGGGCAAGGAGTTCGGCAAGTCTGGTACTATTGTCGGCAAACCATTTTTTGAGGTCATGCCCAATTTGCCGGAAGCCTTGAAGACCGATATTGAAAGCTGTAAAAGCAATAAATCCCAAATAACTGGTTCGGACAAAGTGGTGACAGGGAACAGGGATATTCTTTGGTACAGTTGGAGGATAGGCCAATGTAATGAAGAACAAAGGATCATCCTTTTTTTAAAGGACATCACACACAGAAAGATAAGGGAGGACTTGTTGGTAAAGTCTCAGAAGGTTGCGAGAATTGGGGGCTGGCAATTGGATGTTCTTGGTAACAAGGTGTATTGGTCTAGTGTTACCCGTGAAATTCTTGGTGTATCGGAAGATTTCCCTGCCAGTGTGGAGTCTGCACTGTCCTTTTATAAAGAGGGTCCTGACCGAGACCTTCTTGCCAAAGTCATCAAAGAAGGAGTGGAAAAGGGCATTCCATGGGATACTGAGCATAGAATCATCAATACCAGCGGGAAGGAGATTTGGGTAAGAGTGATAGGCGAGGTGGAATCCGTGAGCGGCAAAACCGTCAGGCTTCATGGCATATTTCAGGATATAGACGAAAAAAAAAGGATAGAACTGGAATACAGGAAAGTAAGCGAAAGACATATGTTGGCCACCAAAAAGGCCGGAATAGGAATATGGGAGTATAATATTTCAGACCACAAGTTGAAATGGGACAAGAATATTTATAGTCTCTACGGTCTGGAAGAAACGGATTTCAAGGATGCCTTTGAGGCCTGGGATGCCTGTGCCCACCCAGATGATCATGAAAGAGCTACGCAGATGTCCCAAGAGGCCATTAGGAATAGAAAGGATTACATTATAACTTTTAGGATAAAAATGCCCAGTGGTGAAGTTCGTTGGATGAAATCCCACGGAAATGTCATATGGGATGATAACGGAGAGGCAGAAAAAATGATTGGGATTACAGTGGATATCACCGATTTAAAGGTCACACAAGACCAGCTGATTGAATCCGAGGAATCCTTACACGGTGTTTTTGAAAACTCGTCAGTGGGCATGGCATTATTGGATTTGGAGGGGAAATTCACCAACGTCAACGAAAGTTTTTGCAAGAGCACAGGATACCTTAGAAATGAATTGGTCGGCTCCCATTTTAGGGATGTGGCCTTTGCAGAAAATGTTGATATGTATGCGTCCCTTATCGAGGAATTTTTGAGGGGGGAACATACCACATATCAAATGGTAACCAAGCACCTTGGAAAAACCGGTAAGATATATCATAAGGTAATCACTATCACTGCGGTGAAAAAGGCGAAAGGGAATATTTCGCATTTTTTGATCCAAATGGTCGATATAACCTCCCAGATCGAAGCTGAAAATAGGTTGAGGAAACTTTTGCAAGTCTCAGCTATGCAAAATGAAAGTCTCCTGAACTTTGCCCATATCGTCTCCCATAACATGCGCTCGCATTCCGCTAACCTTACCATGATCACGGATTTCCTTTTGGAGGGAGGGATGGATAAGCTAGAATACGATAATACCTTGGACATGTTGCACAAAGCCTCGATAGGTCTCAACGAGACCGTTTCCCATCTCAATGAGGTGGTTCAGATAAAAACGGGTCAAGTGAAGAAGATGGATAAGGTTTTGCTCAAAAAAATAGTGGATGAGGTCATAGGAAACGTGGGAGCTCTGGCCAATGAGAAAAAAGTCAAGGTAGAGGTGGATATTCCCGATGGTATTGAGGTTATCGGAATTACAGCCTATGTGGAGAGTATTGTTCAAAATTTATTGACCAATGCCATAAAGTACAGGGATGCCAAAAAGAAGCAGTGCATGGTATCCATACATACCAGTCAAGATGAGGAGAATGTGACCCTAGAAGTGTCCGACAATGGAGTTGGGATTGATATGAAGGCCAACAGGGACAAAGTCTTTGGGATGTACAAGACCTTTCATAGGAACAAGGATGCAAAGGGAATCGGGCTCTTTATCACAAAGAGTCAGATAGATTCCATTGGGGGAAGCATCCATGTGGAAAGTGAAGTGGGCGTTGGCTCCACTTTTTGGGTTAAATTCATTAAAGCAGTTTAGTATGAACACAATGGGCAAAGCCTGCATTATAGATGATGACGCCATCCACGAATTTGGGATGACTGCGTTGATGAAGCGATTGGGATTTTCCAATGAGATATTGATTTACCACGATGGTCAAGAAGCGATAGAGGGAATCTCCAAGTTGCACAAAAAAGGGATAGCGTTGCCCAAGGTAATATTCTTGGACCTGAACATGCCCGTAAAGGACGGTTGGGGATTCTTGGACGACTTTTTGGACATACCACAAAAGGATCGGGAGAATGTTATTATTTATATTTTAAGTTCATCGAACCACCCATCGGATATGGAACGGGCCAAGAAGTATGGCATTGTACGTGATTATTTAATAAAACCATTAAGCAAAGATGGTTTGTCACAAATATTAAAGGAGCACTTTTGATGATGGTGTAAATAGTTCCTACCATTATTGATAATGGACTTTATCGTCTTTATATCCACAATACAATGACCTTAAAATTATCAAAGGGCAGCTCTTAGGTGAAAGTGAGTAACCAAAATAGCCTAAAATCATGGAATCCTTTGGGGGATACCTATGGAATGATGGGATAATACTTGGTCCAATATGGGGCCATTGGAATTATCGTTGAAGCACAGTATAAATTTTGTTCCTTTGTGAACCTCACTCTTTACAATAATTTCGGCGAAGTTCATTTCTACAAAATCCTGTACCACTATTTCGATATTGTTGGTTTTGGATGGGAAGCATGGGGCTGTTCTTTGTTTTGCGTGTGCTAACCGTATGTTTATGAGTTTGTTGGGGTATATGCGGCCTGCTCTATGCCCAAAAATTTTGCAATATCGCTTGAGGACAAAGGTTTGTTTACATAACCACTAACATATTTCGTGTAGGTTGCCGCCTTTTTGCTGTCTTTTTCATCTATGGAAGAACTAACGATCACAACATCAATGGTAGGGGGAATTTTCTCCAAGTACATAAACTCTAAGAATTCGAACCCTGTCATCTCGGGCATATTGATATCCAAAAAGAGAAGTATGCGTTCTTCTGGGTTTTCCCTAAAACGGAGGTAATCCAAGGCCAATTCTGGGTTGGTGAAACTTCTTACCTTTTCCTCTTGACCTAATTTCCTGAACATTAGGGCGTGTAAGGTATTGATAAGGTCTTCGTCGTCTACTAAGTATATTTCTTTATACATTTCATTATATTTTGCTTACGAGAAGTTAACCTTTTAAGGTGCTGACACCAATATAATGTTGTGTAACCACTAAGTTTGTCGGTGAGGACATTGAAAACAGGGGTATATAAGGATATACCACGGTAGGGTGGTGCTGTATTGGACGCTCTTGATACACAAGATCCCTATGGTTCCGGACGTATTGTATCCATATCCATTAGTAAAGATGGAATCCCGTGGAATATGGGGTTTTAATAGAGTGTGCGCCCTTCCTTTTTGAATCCTGAACGGCCCCAATTTATGCCTAAAGTTGATAGGCAAGAGATTAAAAGATAATCGGATTCCAGCGTCAACGGGGCAAAAAAGCTAAGGGTCTTGATTAAAGCCATAGACAAGCCGGTATAGCTGCCATGCTCGGATTAGTGGTATTTTTCACTCTGGAACAATTCCAATATTTTACAACAATCATACAATCAGCCTATAACAATATTTTTTCCAATTTATTTATAATTAATCCAATTAAAACTTGTGTTAAATCAAGGTTGGTTTTAAATTCGCCGTCAATTATTTAGAATAGTTATAAATAAAATTCAAAATGAATAGAATCTACTTGCTGTACTTTTTTTTACTCGGATTATCTAGCGTGACCTTTGGACAAAATACTTCCCTAAAGGGAAAAGTACTATCCGATTCCGAAGGCCCTATCGTAAACGCCAATATTATCATATTGAACTCGAGAATGGGTACAATTACCGGAGACAATGGTACTTATGAACTAAAAGGAATTACTCCTGACAAGTATATCGTGCAGGCTTCCTATATAGGCTATGAAACCATTGAGAGCCCAATTACGATAAAGGAGGGAACAACGCTGACATTGGATTTTACATTAAGTGAATTGGCCACAGAGCTACAAGGGGTGGAGATTATTGGGCGAAAGGAACGAAATTATAAAAACACGACGTCTTTCGTTGCCACAAAATCAGCGACAAAATTGGTCGATGTTCCCCAAGCGGTAAGTTACGTCACTAAAGAAGTTATTTTGGACCAAGCGGCATTTACGGTTAATGATGTGGTTAAAAATGTCAGCGGGGTCAACCAATTTTCATTTTACAACGATTTGACCATTCGAGGGTTTCGCGTTCAGGGCCAGCGCAATAATAGCATCCTTCTGAACGGTTCACGAATGATGACCAGTTTTTGGAGCCAACAGATAATCCCACATGTGGAACGTGTTGAGGTCATAAAAGGTCCTGCATCCGCCTTGTTCGGTAATGCCTCCCCCGGAGGAACCATCAACACGGTGACCAAAAAACCTTTGGAATCGACCAAGCAATCCATCAGCGCTAGTATGGGGAGCTTTAATACATTTAGATTGTTGACCGACTTTACCGGTCCAATGACCAAAGACAACAAGCTATTGTACCGTTTGAACATTGGATATCAAAACACGGACGGTTTCAGGGATTTGCAATTCAATAAAAACATTGTGGTGGCCCCTTCCTTTTCTTTTATTCCCAGCCAAAGGACCCGTTTAAACTTTGATGTGGTCTATCAAGATAGTAAAGGCCGCCTCGACCGTGGGCAAGCCGTTTTTGGCGATGGCGATCTCTACTCCACACCTATCACTACCTCTTTAAGTGCGGAAAATGATTACTTGAACGAACAAAATCTGAACGTAACCTTATCATTTCAGCATAAGTTCAACGAAAATATAAGTTTTAACAGCTCCTATCTTAATTCGAGTTATGATGAAGACCTGTTGGAGCACAGAACTGCCAATAATTTTTTGGCCCTTGGAGACGGTTCGTTCGATATTACCCAAGTAGCGATGAGAGTATTCAACCGTAAGCGCTCGTGGAACAATCAGAACTTTACCAATTATCTTAATTTTGACTTTGATCTTGGTGACGTAAAAAATAAGCTTTTGGTGGGTTATGATTATTTTCAACAAGAGCTGCAACCGGGCGGGTCGCAATTGGAGGCAAATGCCTATCTTTTGAAGAATGGAACCGCAACCAACTCATTCAATGTAGCCAATATTGATAGGTATGTGCTTGATGAAGACGGTAATCCTGTGGCCAATGTAGCTCCCTTTGATTTAACCTCTACCAACGGAAATGCCATGCGGGACATGAGCGATTATGTGTACTCCATTCGAAACTATGACCGATACAAACAAACAGGTAATGGTATTTACCTGCAAAACCAGTTCAGCTACAACAAGTTCAATCTTTTGGTGGGCTTAAGGTATGATGACTTTACCGATTATCTAAATTACAATACCAATGATGAAGAAAAAGTAAAGCAAGATACCTTTCTCCCCAGAATAGGAATAGTATACAAGGCCATGCCCAACATAAACTTTTACGGTACGTGGGTAAAGGGCTATCAACCGCAAACGGCTACCGAAATAAGTAATCCCGAAGCTGGGGGACCTTTTGATCCATTGACCAGCGAATTGCTTGAGGCTGGGGTGAAGTCTGAGTGGTTCAACAAACGGTTGAGTGCTACCTTCGCTGTTTATACCCTAAACCAAAAAGGAGCTTTGTACAATGCCAATGACGCCAGCAACTCCGATGCATTACAACAGATTGGTGAAGAAAAATCGGAAGGTGTGGAAGTCGATGTTTATGGGCAGATTATGCCCAATTGGAGTGTGGTGATGAACTATGCGTTCAACCATGCTTATTTTACAAAAGCAGATGAAACTACCATTGCCATTTTCGGAAACCAGAAACCCAATGCCCCTAGGAACACCTTTAATTTTTGGACTAAATATATCATTGACCGAGGCGATTTTAATGGTCTGGGCTTTGGACTTGGATATGATTACGTAAGTGAACGCAACGGGTCGATTGTCAGGAATCCTGAGTTGATTCCTGTTTTTCCAAGTTATGGATTAGTCAATGCAGCTGTTTACTATCAAGTGGATAAATTTCAGATACAATTGAACTTTAACAATATATTTGACAAAACACATTGGGTAGGCGGTTATGATTTCTTGCGCGCCTTCCCGGGCAGGCCCCGAAATATCATGGCAACTGTCTCTTATACGTTCTAGCATTGAAACTGTCGAAGAAAAAGCTGTTTAAGATCCATAGTTGGATCGGTACCAAGTTGAGCATACTATTTTTTATAGTATGCTTTTCTGGTACAATGGCAACCCTTAGCCATGAGATGGATTGGCTGTTTATTTCGGAAATCAGGGCCAAGCCCCAAAAAGAATTTGCTTCTAGAAATACAATCCTCGCCAATCTCAAAAAGCAATATCCCAAGGGGCAGGTCTCCTATTGGATGCGCACGGAGGAACCTTATTTGTGCGATATTATCTATGTGAAGGATAAGGGAAGGCAGACCTACGTATTTGCCAACCCTTATACAGGAAAAATACAAGGGAATGCCAACCTCACTTTTCAACGCTTTTTTAGGGACCTGCACTATTTTTTGTTTATGCCTTTTTACCAATTTGGGTATCTGATCGTATTGAGCTTTGCCTTTCTTCTGCTGATTTCTTTTTTGACCGCCCTGTTCTTCTATAAAAAATGGTGGAGAAAACTATTTGTACTTGAAACAAAAAAAGGCCCGCTGGTGTTTTTTAGAAGTCTTCATAGATTGGTTGGGCTATGGTCCATTCCTTTCACCATCCTGTTTTCGATTACCGGAATATGGTATTTTGTGGAACGCACCAATATTGCCAATGTACGAACAAAGGTAAACCCCAAACTCCCAAAACTGGAGAATACCCTAGCACATACGGATAGTATCGATCTTACCTATGATATTGATTATGACAAGGTGGCCGAGGTGGCCCAAAAAGCAATTCCATATTTTAGGGCAGAAGATATGAACATACCTGGTGATTATGATAGCCCTGTGTATGTTAGGGGCAATTCCGATGTTCCGCTGGTTCGTCAACGGGCCAATAGGGTCTATGTAAATCCCTATAATTATGAGGTGGTGGGAATTCAAAATGCCAAGACAATAAGTAATACCATGTGGGTGAACGATATTGCCGACCCGCTTCACTTTGGGTATTGGGGAGGACTGACAACCAAGTTCATCTGGTTTTTAATGGGCTTGGGGATATCATCGCTAGTGTTGTCAGGTATATGGATAACCTTAAAGCGGAGGGCCATTCAAAGGAAGAAGCACAAGCCCATTTTGGGCAAATGGAGATTTTTCAACTGGGGGGTATATATTTTAATGATAGTCAGCATGTATGTGCAAATGGTTAATCGGTATCATACTTCAATTGCTGGTATCATAATAATTAGTTGTGGTTGGCTGGTATTTTTACTGCTTACCTATTATGTTTTTGTGTATCGCTTGAACAAGTTGGTCAATTCAAATTAAGATAAAGTCTATTGGGTTTAAATATTGACGATTTAACTTTTTCGGTCACCCGCAAATATCTCCTAACCAAATCGGGGTATAACTTTAAACAAAAATTATATTTTTTGCTACCACTATTTTACTATTAAGGTACATGGCAGCTTATTTTCGAAAGCCAACGATGAATGTGCTGCCCACCCCTCTCTCACTTAACACCTCTATGGTGCCATATAATGCCTCGATTTGGGTCTTGACCAAGAAAAGTCCCATCCCCTTTCCCTTGGTTTTTCCACTGAGCCTACCATACATCTGAAAAATTCTGGATTTACGCTCTGGAGTCAGTTCCATTCCAATTCCGTTATCCGATACTTTCAATATAACCCTATCTTCTTTTTCCTCGGTCGATATGGCTATTTTTGGAGGTACGTTCTCTTTGGAATATTTCAATGCGTTCACCAATAGATTGTACAAGATATTGGAGACATAGCTCTTTATGGAGTAAATACTGGAAACGGCGGTAAAATCAACTTCAATGGAAGCTTTTGTAGCTTTAATTTCCTGATACAACAATGCTCGTACATCCTTGAGGATCTCCTTAAGGTGGATTTCTTCGACCCTTTCCTTCATGGTATGTTTGAAGGATAACGAGTTGTTTAGGTCTCGGATGGTATGATCCAGCGCCAAAGTGGTGGATTCAATGTTCTTGAGTATGCTGTCATTGGTTTTGTTCTGGCCCCATTCATAAATTTTAGAGAGCATCAGTAAATTCGAAATGGGTGCCCTGAGATTGTGGGAAACAATGCGTACAAAGTTTTGAAGCTCCAAGTTTTGGTCCAAGATCTTATGATGGCTCCTAACTTTCTTTGTGACGTCTTGAGCGGTTCCTGACATTCGAATTGGATTTCCGGAGCCATTACGGAACAAATTGCCCCTGGTGTGAATATATTTTTCCTCTCCGCTATCCAAAACGATCCTATGGGTGATATCATGGGTTGCCCTGCCTTGCAGGCAATCCTCCAAATGTTGTAGGAACCTCGGCCGATCATCGGGATGGACCATGCCCACGACAGAATCGTAATTGGCCACAAAGCTCCCACGGTCCTTGTCCCAAATGGTATGCAATTGATCGGACCAGTTAATCTCGTCCTTATCAATGTCCCAAATCCAATGCCCTACGTTGGCAACTTTTTGAACTTCTCTGTACCGGTATTCCCTATCATCCAAATTAACAATGTTAAGGATGTCTCTTGTAATGTCCCTTTGACAGATGTAACATTCCGTTACCTTCCCAGGGGTGTCCATTACCGGATGGAAGGAAAATTCATGGATCTGGCCCACTCCCTTTTCAATTATTTCAAACATGCAGGTGGGCGCACTTTGGTCGAAAACCTGTTTACAGCCTTCAATACAAACACGAAAGAAAGGAATCTCCTTAAAAATGACCTTTAAATCCATGCCGCAATGCACATTGCCGATATTTTCTTTTTTCAGTCTTTGGTGAAAAAAATCATTGAATGTGGTAAGCTTGTAATCTTTGTCCATGGTCCAGACCATTTCATTCCTGCTTGCTGCCGCATCAATCATTTCTTGCAAAGTTTTTTGCCAAAAATCCCTCAGATTTTCCCACGATGGAATCCCATAATTCAAAAAAGGATTTATTTCGTACATGCTATTTTTATAAAAGGATACAGGATGTGTTACAAAAATTCAAAACCATTCATTTCAGGTATGTTGATGTCCGGGAACATCAGTAATCCGCCATTGAATCCATTCTTTTTGCCGAGCTCATCAAGAGCCATTTCGGGGTAGGTAAAACTCATTGTTTTTTCCTCTAAACCCATATTCGAAAAGTGAATGGTACGGATACGGTTTACCAAGCTTTTATCAGCTATCGAATAAATCTCTTTGCGCACATAATGCCGTTAAATCAAACAAATATATACATCATCACCTAATGATCTGATGACTGAGCCTATTTTCTTCGCCATCGAATCAATATAAGTTATAATGTTGAAAGAAGGTTGATTAGCGTTGGAAACTTGCCGCTTCCGGACAATATTTTGCTGTTCTGGAATGGGGGCTGTCATTGAGCGGTTCCACACTTTGAGAGGGTGGGGTACAATGCCTCTTCCAATTTCTTTCACATAAATTTCAACATCTTCAATTTGTAGGTGCCATTCTGAATAATTCCAGTCGTGTGTACCAAAGAAAATATGGCCCGCAATGAAATAAGAAAAAATGCTCTCATCTTTATAACTTCTACCCTAAAAAAGTTTGAAATAGGCATATAGATGCCTGCAGTTGTCAGTTACTCTCAATTTTTGGACAGGTAACTGGGCATTTGATTAGTACTTGGGCAGCCTATTTGCTCCATTACTTGTCTTAATTGCGTCTTTAGTAGGGAAATGGTATGATCTCCTCCCGTTTTTCCCAATGCAGCGGTTCCGTACATAAACGGGCGCCCCATAAATGTAAAGTGGGCACCACTTGACAAAATCCTTGCAATGTCTGGTCCGGAACGGATGCCACTGTCCATCATGATAGTAATTTGATCGCTGTATTTGGCCACAATGTCTTTTAATGCGTTGATCGTGGACTCCCCGGCATCCAATTGCCTGCCACCATGATTGGAAACAATGATACCGTCCAATCCCAACGAGATTGCTTTTTCAGTATCGGCCTCTGTAACTACACCCTTTAGAACCAATTTTCCTTTCCACATGTCCCTAATGGAAGCTATTTTTTCCATATCCATCCGTTTACTGAAAGTTTGGTCCATAAAATACCCTAGTTGTTTTAGGTCCAAGTTTTTGGGCATATAAGGCTTCAACACTTCAAAATTAGGTTGTCCATGTCGCAAAGTTTCCATGGCCCACCTAGGTTTGGCCAAAATCTGGAACATGTTAGCGAGACTCATTTTTGGAGGCATGGACAGCCCATTTTTAATTTCTTTTGGTCGAAATCCAAAAACCGGGGTATCACAGAGCAGTACCAATACAGGGCAGCCCGCGGCTTCGGCCCGATTGATCAAGTCATCGCGAACAATTTGTTCTGTAGGGTGGTAGAGTTGAAACCAAGCATTGCCTTCAGTGATTTCACTTATTCGTTCTATGCTGGCGGTGGTCACCGTGCTTAGAATGAAAGGAATATTATGCTCGAAAGCGGCTTTTGCCAAAATCTCGGGAGAACTGGGCCACATAAGCCCCTGTAAGCCAATGGGGGCTATTCCAAAGGGTGCACTGTAAATTTTACCAAAGAGTTCAGTGGTCAAATTAGCTTCTGTATACTTTTCCAAATACTGGGGCAGTAGTTCCACTTCCCTTATTTGTGAAGTATTTTTTCTCAGACAAACTTCATCGTTGCAACCTCCATCTAAATAATCGAATGCAAATTTGGGAATCCGTCTACGCGCTTTTTCCCTTAAATCCTCAATGGAGGGATATTTTGGATTGAATTGAATCTGTTTTTGATTTCGCATTACTTTCTACAAATTGAAAATTTTTTCCATTACCACCCATTTTTCTCCAGGTTTGGCCGTGGGAATTGCTTGTTGGTAGTTTCCCATGAGGTTTTCCCATTCCTGTACCTTTGGATTTTTTGCATCGGCCTCCTCTTTGCTCTTGAAAGAGAAGGAATCATCAACTTCAATAATCATGAACAATCTATTTCCCGTTCTATAGATTTCCATTTGATCAATGCCGGACTCCTTGATGCTCTCCAAAATTTCTGGCCATACATTTTTATGATAAGCCTCGTACATGGCGATGCTTTCCTCATCATCCACTAAATCCAATGCCAAACCATATCGTCTTAAATCTCCCATTTTTTTACTCTTTCAAATTTTTTAAATGCTTTAAATCCGAATGAAGTGATATATATAAAGCAACATAAAGGTAAGATGAACGAAAAATTGACTTCTGGTACGCCCATGACCGTGATATCGGTCACCCCACTTCCTCCAAGATCTATGATCATCCCTTGTAACTTGGGCATCAAGGCTCCTCCAACAATGGCCATTACCAGCCCCGCCGCTCCCAATTTGGATTCTTCCTCTGTCAGATTATCAAGGGAAATTCCATATATGGTCGGGAACATGATGGACATAAAGAGTGAAATGCAAACAAGGGAATAGAGCCCGACCTGTCCTTGCACAAAAATTGTTCCGAGGGTTGCAACTCCTGCGAGTATGGAAAAGCACATCAATAATTTCCCAGGGCTGAAAAAGCGTAACATATAGGTGCCTATGGCCCTTCCAACTAAAAAGAAAACAAAGGCCAAGAATTGATAATTGGCAGCCGAATCACTGGAAATTTCCATAGCCTCCGCGTATTGATATATATAGGTCCAGCACATGATCTGCGCCCCTACATACAATACCTGTGCGATTACCCCTGAAACATAACTCGGTCTTTTGAGGAGTGCCTTGCCGATGTCTTTGACAGGGGGGATATCAACATCTCCTTTGGCCTGGGGCATCTTACTAATGGAAATGAGCACAAAGACCAAGAGAATCACAAGGCCCAAAATGACATAGGGGTCTCTAATGACCATTAAATCAGATGAACGGATCATTAATTTTTTTGCCATCTCCAAGGACCCATAGTCCATGATGTCATCCGATTCCAATTTTTTCAGTATGAATTGTTGGGCTACCAATAACCCCAAAAGGGAACCAATGGGATTGAACACCTGGGCTAGGTTAAGGCGCTGGGTGGCCGTTTCTTTATCGCCCATGGCCAAAATATAGGGATTGGCGGTAGTCTCCAGAAAGGCCAATCCAAAAGTTAGGACGTATAGACTCAAACAGAAGAACCAAAACTTTTCGGTGATAGCTGCGGGATAGAACAAAAGTGCCCCGAGAGCATAGAGGGCCAATCCGATCAAGACCCCAATTTTATAGGAATACTTCCTTATGAAGTGTGCTGCGGGAAGCGCCATGCAAAAGTACCCCCCATAAAAGGCCATTTGTACCCATGCCGCTTGGGAATTGGAAAGTTCAAGAACCTTTTTGAACGCTTGTACCATAGGATCGGTCACTGCATTTGCGAAGCCCCAGAGCGCAAAGAGGGAAGTGATCAATATAAATGGAAGCAGAACCTCTCTTGAAACTATTTTTGGCTTTTTCACTGTTGTATTTTTAGAGGGCACGATCTAAATGGGTGTAGCCACCATCTACAAAAATCAGTTGGCCCGTTGTATGGCTGGATTTTTCAGATAGTAGAAAGGCAACTGTATTTGCAATTTCTTCAACCGTTGTCATTCTTTTTTCCAAAGGAATATTGGCGATGATTTCCTTGAATTTTTCCTCCGAATTTTCAAAAGAGCTTACCCATCTTTTGTATTGTGGAGTCATAGCTTCTGCTACGATCACCGCATTGACCCTAATGGAGTAGGGAAGGAGTTCCAATGCCCATTCCCTAGTAAGTGAATTTCTGGCACCATTGGCAGCGCAATATCCAGAGTTGTTCCCTTGTCCGGTAAAAGAGGTTTTGGAACCTATGTTCACTATGCTTCCTTTGTTCTCTTTTAGATAGGGTAGGGCATAATGGGCCATAACATAATAATGTCCGACATTACGTTCCAAGGAGCGCAAAAAATCTTCATAATTGCCATGCTCCAGTCCCACACCATCATTGATTCCTGCATTGTTTACCAGACCGTTTATACGTCCATAGCGGGTAATGGTCCCATCAATGGCTTTTTTGCATTGTTCCGGGTCGGTCAGTTCTACAAAGGCATGAAATGCCTTACCCCCTTTATCTTTTATTTCTGCAACGGTGGAAAGCACATCTTTTTCATTTCTTCCAATAATAACAGGGATTGCACCTTCTTCCGCCAAAGCACAGGAGATTCCTTTTCCAATGCCTTTGTCACCACCAGTGACCAATATTACTTTATCCTTTAATACTAAATCCATACGCCGTTAATATGATATTCTTTTTTTTATCTTGATCACTCGTTCATCCTTCATAATTTAAGGCTATAAAATTTTATGGCATTCAACCCCATGACTTTTTTGCGAACAGCGCTCGGTAAATGCACAAGATAGTTTTCCACAATATCCACAACTTCATGATACTGGCCAGAGAGAAGGCATACCGGCCAATCCGAACCAAACAATATTCTATCGGGACCAAAGGACTCAAAAACCTTGTCGAGATAGGGAACAAAATCGTTTGTTGACCATGCGCCCCATTTCGTTTCCGTTACCATGCCTGAAATCTTACAATGAACATTTTGCTGTTCCCCAAGTTCTGATATGTAACTTGCCCATACAGGGTCTATTTTTCCATCGATTACCGGTTTTGCCATATGGTCCAAAACAAATGCCTGTTCCGGAAAAGTTTTGACAAGTTCCAAGGCGGCAGGCAATTGTTTTGGGTAAATTAAAATGTCATAGGTAAGGTTATATTTTCTTAACAAGGAAATCCCATTTTTAAAATTGGGACGGAGCATGAAATTTTTTTCAGGTTCATCTTGAACTATATGCCTGAGCCCTTTTAGAGCCTCGTACTTGGAATATTCCTCGAGTTTTTCGCCAATATTTTCCGCACAAAGGTCTAGCCAGCCTACAACTCCTTTTATGAATTTGTGTTCTTTGGCAAGATTCAACAAAAACAAAGTCTCCGTTTCGGATTGACCCGTTTGTACAGCGATACAGCCATCAATATTGTTTTTTTGAAGTAAAGGGAACAGATCGGCGGCCAGAAAATCCTTTTTAATGATTTCCATGGAAGAATCCATCCATCCATGTATGTTCGGATGATATTTCCAAAAGTGTTGATGACTGTCGATTTTTAGTTCACTCATATATTTTTTCGGTCTTAAAGGACAGACGGTAAATCTATAATCTAAAGTTGTTTCCCCCAGACAATACTGGTTACGTCACGGCAATACCGTAAAACTTGTTTTGATCAAATCTGTACTGTTTCCTCCGATCATCACCTCGAATTTCCCGGGTTCAACTACATTTTCCATTTTCTTGTTCCATATTGCAAGGTCTTCAGGAGTAAGGGTAAAACTGATTTTTTTGGTCTCTCCTTTATTGAGAAAGATTCTTTTAAAGCCTTTCAATGTTTTTTCAGGTGTGGTCACACTGCTGTAAACATCATTGATGTAAAGTTGTACCACCTCTTCTCCATTACGGTTTCCATTGTTTTTTACCGTTACCGTAACCACGGCATTTTCATTTTTCTGTATTTTGGAAGCATCCACTTTTATATCGGAATATTCAAAGGTAGTATAGCTTAAACCATGTCCAAACGTATATAATGGATTTTCATTTTCACTGACATATCTATGGATTGCCGAAGGCTTTTGATTGTAATAGATGGGTAATTGCCCCACGGACCTTGGAAAGGTCACGGGCAATTTGCCACTGGGGTTATAGTCGCCGAAAAGCACTTGGGCGACGGCCTTACCGCCAAGCTCCCCAGGAAACCATGCCTCTACTATTGCCGGAACATTGTCCTGGATCCAGTTGATGGAAAGGGGGCGTCCATTGAGCAGTACACAGACAACCGGTTTTCCTGTTTGTTGGATGGCCTGGATAAATTCATTTTGCAAACCATGAAGTTCCAAGCTGGCCACGTCCCTGTTTTCTTCCACCAATTCCTTGGATTCTCCCAAAACAACAATGGCCACATCGGACTTACCGACCAAATCAATGGCCGGTTGAAAATCGACTTTTTCCCTATTCCAACGTAAATGGGCCCTGGCTCCCCAGCCTCCTTCCCACATTTCTATGCGAACTTTGTATTTTCTGCCGGCCTCTATTTTCTTCGGAGTTGTAACTATGTTGGTGCTTCCCTTCCTCCAATTGTCAATGACCAATTGGTCGTCCAGCCACATCCGTATCCCATCATCAGAGCTTAATCCCAGCCAACCATCAAAAGCTTCATCGCTTTTTATAAAACCGGTCCAGCGGATGGAAAAATTATCATCTTCCACCCCAGTGCCAGGAGACCAGGGCCAATCAAAACCCAATTTACTGTCAATCCTTACCAAAGCTGGTTCACCTTGCAAGTTTCTATTGTTGAAATATTCCCCTTTTAGTCCGTTCCCTGATCCATCGGGTACAAACAAATATTCCGATGGGATAATTTGTCCTTTTACAATCAAGGGAACTCCTTCTTCATAGTGTACACGGGTATTGGTGCCAACTGCTTGTTTGATTCCCTGAAGAACCGTTATGCCCACCTTGTTTTTCACAGCATAGCCTCCTAATCTGGATTGGTCCGCATTGGGCCCTATTACTGCGATTGATTTAACATTTTTGTTCAGAGGCAGCAGTTCGTCTTGGTTTTTGAGCAATACTATGGACTTGAGAGCAGCCTCCAAAGCGATTTTTTGATGTTCTTCCGAGTGAAATCTCTCTTTGATCAATTGCTCACTTGTGTACGGATTTTCAAAAAGTCCGAGCATAAATTTAAGTCGCAACACACCGCCGGCAGCCCTATCAATAGCTTTCATGCTCAGTTGACCTTCCTTTATCAATTCTATCAAAGTGTCCTGCCAAAACTCATTACTGAAATCGTAAAATTGCATATCCACACCTGCCGATACTGCCTGTCGGATACTTTCTTTCGGTGAGTCGGAAACGTTATGGGTGGTCTGTAGGTATTTGATCGCCCCAAGGTCAGAAACTACAATGCCCTTAAAGCCATATTCATTTCTCAAAACCTCCGTCAATAACCAATGGTTCGAAGCACAAGGAATACCATCAAGTTCGGAATAGGCGCACATAGTTCCCAAAGCTCCCCCTTTCTGAAAAGCTTTCTGAAAGGATGGCAAAAAACTTTCCCGGGCCGCACGTTCGCCAACCAAGGCGGGAGAGGAATTTCCACCAGCTTGCGGTATACCATGTACGGCAAAATGTTTCGGTTCGGCGATAATGGAGCGATTTGAAGCAAGATTTTCTCCTTGAAGGCCTTGGACCATTGCAGTTCCCAGTTCCCCTACCAAATAAACATCTTCCCCTAATGTTTCAGCAATCCTTCCCCACCGAGGCTCCAGACCTATATCCAAATTTGGTCCTAGACCAAAATGGACACCATGGGCTCTTGCTTCTGTACCGATTACTTCGCCAACTTTTTTTAAAAGCTCAGTGTCCCATGTGGCGCCAAGACCAATGTTCATAGGAAAAGCGGTACTTCCCTCTGCCATGTAGCCGTGCAACATCTCTTCCATGATAAGGGCTGGTATTCCCCATCTGTTGCTTTCTATTATAAACTTCTGAATCTCATTGACCGTATTTGCCGATTCAGGATAAAGGTCATGGATGGCACCAACCCCCAGACTCCCTATTTTATTTTTCGCCTTCTCCCCAGAAAAATGCTGACCGTCCACGAAAAATTCACCCTTGTACATATCCATTTGACGGACTTTTTCTTCCAGGCTCATTTTGGACAAAAGATCGTTCACGCGTTCTTCAACGGGAAGTTTGGGATTTCGATAGTCATTTTCTGTTTGTCCCAATATACTTTGACATAGGATGGACGTCAGAAAACAGAAGTTGATTGTTTTTCTTATGATGTTGGTGTTAATGATGAGCTTGATCACTGTTTATGATTTTAATTGGAACATGGCAAAAGCCAGATTATTTATTGAATGTGTCCCTTATTTTTTATATGCTACACAGGTTTGTTTTGAATACCCCAGACCTTCAATGCCCAGTTCCATGGTATCACCTGGTTTTAGATAACGTGGAGGGTCAAAACCAAGACCAACCCCAAAAGGCGTTCCGGTGGAAATAACATCTCCTGGTAAAAGGGTCATGTACTGGCTAATGTATGAAACCACTTCTTGGACATTGAAAATAAAGTCGGATGTTGATGAATGCTGTAAGCGTTCGCCATTGACATCCAACCACAATTCCAGATTATTTGGATTTTTTATTTCATCGGTTGTTGCCATAAATGGGCCGAGCGGCGCGAATGTATCACAACCCTTTCCTTTGCACCATTGTCCTTCCTTCTCAATTTGGAAAGCTCTTTCGCTGATGTCGTTGTGAAGGACATAGCCAGCGATATGATCTAAGGCTTCAGACTGTTCAATATAAGAAGTTTTTTTGCCGATGACTATGGCCAATTCCACTTCCCAATCGGTTTTTACGGAATTTTTAGGAATGATTACTTCATCATAGGGGCCACATATGGCAGTGGTGGACTTAAAGAAAAGCACAGGCTCCTTTGGAATGGTCATGCCTGCCTCTTTTGCGTGCTTTGCATAGTTTAATCCAACACATACCAGTTTTGAAGGCCTTGCCAAAGGTGGTCCTAAGCGGGTTGCCTTATCAATTGATGGGCAATCGGATTTATGGTCTTTCAACCAATTTTTTAGCTTCTCTATCCCACCATTCCCAAAAAAGTCCTCGTTGTAATCCATTCCAAATGCGGACACGTCAAGTCTTGTACCATCCGCTAATTCTATGCCCGGTTTTTCCTGTCCGGTTTTTCCAAATCGTATTAATCTCATTTTTCTCTATTTAACCTTTTAATTTGATGAACCCACCGTCGATGGGGTAATCTGTCCCTGTAATGAATTTAGCCTCATCAGAACAAAGGAACAATGCCAAATCAGCTATTTCTTGGGGTTTGGCCATACGCCCGATGGGTTGGGTCTTGGAAAGCTTTTCAAACATTTCCGCCTCATTTCCCGGATAGTTTTTTTTGATAAATCCATCCACGAAGGGCGTGTGCACCCTTCCTGGAGAAATACAATTGCTTCGTATGCCATAATCGGCATAATCACGGGCAATGGAATAGGTCATGGTCAAAACGGCACCTTTGGTCATCGAATAGGCAAAACGATCGGTAATTCCCACTGAAGAGGCAACTGAAGCCAGATTTAAAATAACGCCATTGCCTTTTTTCTTCATATGTGGTATAATGGCTTTGGTACAGTTAAAAATCCCCTTGATGTTCACATTATATAATTGGTCCAAATCCTGCTCCGAAACCGCCTCTATGTTTCCTACATGTGCGATGCCCGCATTGTTCACGAGAATATCGGGTGAATCATTTTCTATAATTTGGGCAATGATTTTGTTTACGTTTTCTTGGTTTGAAACATCACATGTATGCGCTACGGCATACTTTCCCATTTTTTTGATTTCATTAGCTGTTTCTTGGGAAGATGTTTCGTTAAAGTCAAGAATATGGACCTTGGCACCTTGCGAGACAAAAGTTTGTGAAATGGCCTTTCCGATACCACTTCCTCCTCCTGTTACTATGGCCGTTTTTCCGTTTAAACTAAATTTCATGTTATTTGTTTGCTTCTAATTCTTCTCGTTTACTCCAAATTTCCCCGTTGGGAAAACTATAATCCTCCAAAGAAGAGGATTTCATAGTGATGCTAAAGCCGGGCAATTGTGGGGGCATATAGGCACCATTTTGTATGATAACCGGTTCATGGAAGTGTTCGTGCAAGTGATCCACATATTCTATGACCCTGTTTTCCATACTGCCACTAATGGCAATATAATCAATGATCGAAAGATGTTGTACATATTCACACAAGCCTACACCGCCAGCATGAGGGCAAACCGGAATGTTGAATTTTGCAGCCATCAATAAAATGGCAAGGATCTCATTCACACCGCCGACCCTACAACTGTCTATCTGACAAATATCAAAAGCATTGGCCTGAAAAAGTTGCTTGAATATTACGCGGTTTTGACAATGTTCGCCAGTGGCGACTTTTATAGGGGTTATCGCTTTTGCAATTGTTGCATGCCCCAAAACATCATCGGGACTTGTAGGTTCTTCTATCCACCATGGATTGAACTTTTTAAGAAGGGACATGTTCTCAATGGCTTCATTTACATCCCATCTTTGGTTGGCATCCATCATCAACTTTAAGTCTTCGCCTATTTCTTCCCTGATGATGGCCGCCCGGCGCATATCATCTTCAACATTAGTGCCGACCTTCATTTTCATGTACTTGAAGCCTTCTTCCTTTGCTTCGCGGCACAGTCTTTTTATTTTATCATCGGAATATCCCAACCAACCGACCGATGTAGTATAGGCCGGGTAGCCATTTTTTAGTAAATGTTCGATTCTTTCTGCTTTGCCATCAGCATTTTTTTGAAGGATA
Source organism: uncultured Allomuricauda sp. (assembly GCA_963677115.1). Lineage (GTDB taxonomy): Bacteria > Bacteroidota > Bacteroidia > Flavobacteriales > Flavobacteriaceae > Flagellimonas. Next base: position 22,873 of record OY781874.1, on the reverse strand, counting down.
TGTAGCGCTTCTTCCGGGGTTATTGCATCGGTGATATAGGTGAAATCTATACATTTGACCAATTCTTCAGGGGACATGTCTGCAACCAGTTTCCATAGTGGTTTTTTCTCTTTCTTGGCATAGAGATCCCAAACAGCGTTTACCACGGCACCTGTTGCCAAGTGTATCACTCCCTTCTCAGGCCCTAACCATCGCAATTGGCTGTCCCCGGTTATCATCTTCCAAAATTCCCCCATGTCCTGGGTGAAGGAATCCAAACTTTTTCCAATAAGTAAGGGAGCCAATGCATTGATTGCGGCAACACAGATTTCGTTGCCCCTTCCAATTGTGAACGTAAGGCCATGACCTTCCAAACCTTCCGGATGGTTGGTCTTTAAAATAACATAAGCCGCAGAATAATCCGGGTCGGGATTCATCGCGTCAGACCCATCCAGTAAGGCACTTGTCGGAAACCTTACATCTTTGGTCTCGACGGAAGTTATAATTAGTTTTTCCATTAATTATGTAAATATATTTACTGATTTATCTCCTCTATTTTAAATGTCAATGCCTCTTTACAAGGTAAATTATTTCGTAGGTTCTCGGGGGATTATGATTTTAAAACCTTTGCTTATTTTTTCCATATTAGCTTTTCGTCTGAACCCAATAGCGCAATCTTGGTCACCCTCTTGGTTTCAATGGAATTTATTTGCACTTCAGCGGATAATTTATTCTTACTTTCCCTCGCCGTATAAAACAAAAAAACGTAAGTATCCATGTTGTTTTTTTCATGGGGCTTTACTTTTTTAGTTTACCAAAATTTCATCCACGAACAACCATGAACTCCCTCCAGTGGGGCTTTTCTTTAAGTTCGTGGCGATAACCTTTATGTATTGAGCAGTGGTTTTATTAAAACTGATATTGATGTCCATTAATTCAGCATTAGGGTTTACACTGAACGCTCTAGTATATTTTCCCACTTCTTTAAAATTTTTTCCATCGGTTGACACGGCCACGGATACGGAGGTAGGGTAGTGGATACCGGCACCTTGGTTTTCCAAAGTTCCCAATATGACTTGATGGATTTCCTGCGGTTCTTCAAGATCGATTACTACTTCCATATCATGGGGTATCCAAGCTTGCCATTGGCCATCATGAAAGTTTTTTGAGCCCCTTATGACATTTACCAATGATAGAGGGCCATCTCCCGTATAATTTTTATTGAACGGTTTTTTAAAATCCAACTTTTTGCCAAATGCCCTGTGGAATTTAATGGTATCAACAAAAACCCTTCCGATAGGTTTTCCTTGCCTAAATAGAGAAGCCTTTACTATAGTTGTATTTGAAATTTTAATTGGTTCGGTATATTGGAGGGCATTGTCGTCCAAGGCATCATCCCCCAGAACATAACGGATGTCGGGGTTTGGAAATTCATTGGACAATGATAGGTTTATTTCTTCTGTATCCATATCAACTGTGGCGGTTGAGGTGATCAGATAGGCGCTTTTTGAATAGTTGATGCCCATACTGTCATATCGTTCAAATTGTTTTTCGAGCCGCCTTGTAAAATCTTTCCAGTCCTTGGATTCCTTTTTGCTCCATAGCACTTCGGACATTGCTGCCAATCTAGGATACAGCATATATTCAGATGCTTCGGGAGTCGTAATGTATTCAGACCAAAGATTTGCCTGACCGCCCAGTACATGTTGGGTCTCTTCCGGTTTCAAATCGTCGACCATCGGATCGAATTGGTACACTTTGCTTAGCGGAAGATAGGCATTGAAAGCCAAAGGCTCCAAATCCTGTGGGCCTTGGTAAAAATTAAAATAACAGTAGGATTCAGGGGTCATTATTACGTCATGACCTTCTTGGGCAGCTTTTAGGCCTCCTTCTGTGCCCCTCCAGCTCATTACCGTTGCTTCGGGGGCCAGGCCACCTTCCAAAATCTCATCCCAACCAATTAGTTTTTTGCCCTTGGAGTTGATATATTTTTCAATTCTCTTTACAAAGTAACTTTGCAATTCATCTACATCCTTCAGTCCTTCTTCTTTGATTCTTTTTTGGCAGTGGGGACATTTTTTCCAATTGGTCTTTGTTGCCTCATCCCCACCGATATGGATGTAGTCGGAAGGAAATATTTCCATCACCTCGTCCAACACATCTTCCAAAAAGGTAAATGTAGTTTCCTTTCCCGCACAATATATATCGGTTATTGGCCACAATCCTCCGGATGGTACCGCAATTTTCTGATCAAAACAAGCCAACTCGGGATAGGAAGCAATGGCCGAACTTACATGGGCCGGCATTTCTATTTCCGGAATTATCTCAATGTTTCTGCTCTGTGCATAGTCAACTATTTCCTTGAGGTCGCTCTGTTTTAAATAACCTCCATAAGTTCCCTTTTCACCTGGATCATTAATTTTTCTACTGTTCCAAGGAGCATCCTCTTGGTCTACCCGCCAAGCACCGATTTCTGTAAGTTTGGGATACTTTTTTATTTCGATTCGCCATCCTTGGTCATCTACCAAGTGTAGGTGCAATACGTTGAATTTGTGCATCACCATTCGGTCAATGGTTTTTTGTATGTAATCCTTTCCAAAAAAATGCCTTGATAGATCGAGCATTACGCCTCTATGCTGAAATCTCGGTCCATCTTTTATGTGAAGGGTCGGCATGACCCACTGCGAGTTTGTTTTTTGATTACCTTCAATTGCCGGAGGCAAGATTTGAAATATAGTTTCAATGGCATATAAAAACCCACCGTTGTCCTTGGCGTAAATCTTTATTCCTTCCTTTTCCACTATAAGTTCATAGGACTCATCGTTTACTTTTACATCATAAATAAAATGGATGTAATTGGAAGAGGGCATATCTTCTACGGTTTCCATGTTGTAACCTGCAACTTGTTGAAAGTGGTCAGCCAATATTCCAGCAACTTCATTTTGAGTCTCATTGGTGATTACCAATTTGGTGTCGTTGTCAAATTCAAATTGACCTTTGTGCAATTGGAGATCCTTTGGTTTGGGTATGATGGTAATATCATTTTCCGTGAAGACCCTTTGTGGGGATTCCTTGCACAGCATCAAGGTTGAAGCTATTGCTAATAGGCCTATTTTATGTAAGGTTTTCATTGGCTTAAGGGTCAAATATGTTTATTGCTGATTGAGAATTATTTGCGAAATGGAGATATTCCTGTTCTTTTTTGCACTCGCCTTTAATTTTAGTTTTCCATCATTGCTATCCTCCCGCATCACATGGAATTTAACCCATTTACTTTCGCCGGGCTTTGGTGTTATGCTATTTTTCCTGCCTTCGAATTCTAGTACAACAGGTCCGTCTTCGTCTTCCATATTTTCCACAAGGACATAAAAATTGCCTAAAAATCCATCTGGACAGTCAATGTTGACCTCTATTTTATTGCCTTGCCAAACCGAAACACCTTTGTTTACAATTAGTCTATCCAGGCTTACCGAATAGTCCGTGTCTTTATCCTTGATTTCAATGTTGTCCACTTGGGGAGACCAAACTTTTTGCTCCGAATTGGGTTTTGCCAAATCTGCAGCCTTTACCCTCAACAGGGTGTTGGTTTTCTGATTCTCTTCTGGGTTGTTGGAGAAATTTTCAATTAAAAATGCCGAGGAAACGGCTTCTTGGGGATTGAATGTATCCGAAGACATATAGGATAAAAGGCTTTGTTTTAGCTGTTGGGATACTAAATTTCCCTCATTGAGGTCAAACCCGGAAACCAATAACTTTCCTTTCCCAACCTTAAATTCAAATATCAATCCCTCCTTGTTGTTTCTGTGGAAATCGTCCACCAATTGCACGATAGGTTTGTAGGCAGGAGGCATGCTGTTCAATACAAAGGCCTTGGCCTTTTTGTCAAATGGTTCCCATTGCCAATCACTATGGAACGAAGTTGGAAATTGAGCAAGTGCTGAATGTTTGTCATCAATAAGCATTCCCAAACTTGTTTTTCCCTGGCCTGGAAAATAGGTATAGGACCAGTAAAGGGGGTAAAAGTTATAGGGAACACTGTTCTTTTTGGTGCCTAAATTGTTGGCCACCAATAAAACTTTGGACCCTTTATTGAGTAAATCCAATGTATTGCCATTCATTTCCTCCACTATGACCACTTCATTTTTAGGAACTGATATTTTTGAAGGAAATACCCAAATACTCCATTGGTTAACGAACTTAGAATTTTTTATGGCAACTTCAATATTTAACTCTTGGGCTTTTTGAATACCGTCCAATGCCAATTCCATACTTCCGATGTCGTTCAAACTGGCCATTGTAATTTCGTTTAAAGGCCATTCTTTACGGAGCAATACCTTTCCTTCTTTTGTTGTGATTTGACCCACTGCAACGGCATCTTTTATAGGTTTGTTTCCAAAGTGGGAAAGCTGGGCCTTTGCCTGAAATAGTTCCCCACTTTCCCAAACAAATTTCTCCATGCGCAGCAATGGCACTGTTTCACTATGGTGCTCTTTGAATTCTTTTGGTGTGGTAATGCCTTTGCTGTCCCAAAAAACATCCAACCATCCGACAAAAGCTTCTCCCTGGCCTTGATAGTCCTGCATGCTCAATAACTGTATGCCTGCACAGCTCTTGGTCCTGAGGAAGGATTCAATTTCATATTTGTACATTATCTGGTTCAATGCACCGGAAGCCTGGTGAAATTTTTCGTCTTGGTCTACGATGCCATTTTTCTGTGCCACGGCCTTGAACCCTTCCAGGTTTCTTGCCTTTAGCACCCCCGTATATTTGTCAATTTCACCCCATCTGGGATATACGGGCCATTGTCCTATTTCATGGGCCAAAGTGGGGATGTTCATTTGGGAATAGACTTTTTCAAAATCCCAATCCGTGTGGGCACCATTCAATCCTCTCGTCCAACCTACGTTTTGTACAAGATGGGTAACAACAAAATCATCTTCTTCCGTTATCTGACGGGCCGTGGACCCCGAATACAGCCTTCTACCATCCTTCGATTTTAAGTCACCTATCCAGGTTTTTATCTGGTCAAAGTCTGAACTTCCCAGTTCGTTGCCAATACAAAACATGATGAACGACGGGTGGTTTCCATAATATTCCACTACGCGATTCATCTCCGCTTTTACCCATTCATCACGTTCGGAATTGTACCCCAACCCCTTAGGGTGACCTTTGGTTTCCATTTCTGGCCTTCCCTTTGCCACCATATCCTCGTTCATCCAGGAATCTATCCATACTGAAGCTTCGGCTTGGATATATATTCCGGTTCTGTCCGCGGCTTTAAAGGCAGCTTCAGGCGGGCACCATGAATGGAATCGAACATGATTGAGGCCATAATCCTTATAGGTTTTGAAGATATCCTCCCAATCCTCCAATTTTGTGGATGGATAACCGGTCAAAGGGAAATGCACATTATCTAGATTCCCTCTCAGAAATATTGGGCTTCCATTGATAAGGACATGAGTGCCGTCATGATCCACTTCCCTAAATCCAAATTCCGTTTCTTTTGTATCAAAGGAACTTTTGGAGGATGTGGATACTTTTAGTGTATAGACATTGGGGTCAAATTCACTCCACTTTTTTAATTTGCCTTTTAGGTCTATGATAATTTCATGATGGTTTTTTCCTTGCAACAATTCGGCACGAACCACCTTTTTTAACAGTACTTGATGTGATTCGATATCTTCAATTGCTATTTGGATCTTTGTCTTTTCTGATAGTTCCGCCTCTACATCCAAAACTATTTTTAATTGATCTTCATCAATATTCGGTATGGTCTTCAAGGTTTTTATGTGGCTTGGATCCTTGGATTGCAATTTTATCTCGCCTACCAACCCGTTCCAGATGGTCTGGGTAGATTCACTATAGGCATGGCCTTTGTCCCCAATATTAAAGATCATGTCATTACTTACCCTTACCTCCAGTTCATGGGGGCCTGTTGGTAATTTCCCCAAATCGTGGATGTGGGGTGTGCCCAAAGCGTTTTGGGTGCTCAAGGGCATTCCGTCAATATAAACTTGGGACTGCCATAGGACCCTTTCCAAAAAGAGCAAAATCTTCTTGTTCTTCCATTCCTTCGGAATATCAATGTTTTTTTTATAACTGGCTGTTCCAATGAATTTATAGGTGGGGGTCAAAACTCCTTTGGAGGCACCTCTTGTTTTAATGCCAAAACCATGCTCTGCCAAGCTTCCCGGCAAATCAATTTTTCCCTGTTTTTTTTTGATATCCTCCAAGCTGCCCCCATCGCCCGAATAACGCTCCAAGGTCACGGACCATTCCCCGGACAAATTGATGCTGTTTTGCTCTTGGGCAATACCCAAACGGAATAGACACAGAAAAAAAACAATAGATAGGATTGTATGAATATATTTTTTCTTTTCCCTTCTCACATTTACGATTTAAAGAAGAATCACCTTAGTACGATTGCCCAAGGCGATTCCTCAAACTAAACTAACTCAATCAACTAATTCAATTATCATTTTAATCGGTCATAACGCTATTTGGCGATGCCTACTCCCAATTCTGAAATTACGGCCTCTTTGTTCCGAACCGTCTCAACCGCTATAAATTTTATATATCTTACTTTATTGATACTGTCAAACTGTACTGTTTGTTCCACGGGATTATTGTAGATATTGGAAAATTCACCTTGGGAAATCAGGTGCCAATCCTTGTTATCATTACTGCCATAAAATTCATATGCTAGGACCATACCTTCTTTATTGTCAGCTCCAGGCGGCAGCATTGAGAACGAATCAATGGAAAGGACTTCCCCAAAATCTATGGTAATGGTCCGCTCATCTGCCCCATTTGAAGTCCAATTTGTATTTGCTTTCTCGTCAATGGCTTGTTTTGCTGAAGCATTTTCGGGTATTTCCTTGTTGGTGAGGATGGACCATTTGTTTTTGGAATGTCCCAAATGGGTCGTTGCTGTTTCACTGGCCTTTTCGCCATCAAAAGTTTTTGCCTTGATCGTTCCTCCGGCACGAAAATCGAAAGCACTCTGAAATTGGGGTGATTCTTTCGTGGGCTCATTGCCATCCAAGGTATAATGAATGGTTCCATTACTTAAAATATCGACCTTTCCCTCGTTGTTCCGGATTATTTTAGGCGGGGATAACCTTATGGGTTCCTTATGCACGGATAGTGTTGAAATCAAGGGAGATGCAGGGGCATCGGTTATCCTTAACCGCAATTTATTGGTGGTCTGGATAGAGCCGCGCCATAATCTTCTATTGCCTATGGATTCAGCTTTGGCAAATTCCGTCCACTGATTGTTTTCCCATTTGTCCAGGGCCCATCCCCATATGCGCTGCCCCAAAGGGATGTACTCTTGAATGTTCACCACATTGAAGGAAACTTCCTCTGGAAACTCCAATGTAATATTCGCTGTATGGGTGTCATCATCGGTTGCCCAATATGTAAGGTTGTTGTTGTCCAAAACTTTATCTGCGGCATAGGTTGCTCCGTCACCACGTACATTGCTTGCCTTTGCTATTGCTCCTTCTGCCAAATTCACGGAAAATGTTTTGTCCAAAATTGCCCGGAACCCGGTAAGCGAGGCAACATCTTCATCAGGTATTACGCCCACTTTGTCCGGAGGGAGGTTCAAGATAAAGTTGGTGCCATGGCCGATACTGTTATAATGGATATCCACCAATTGCTCAGGGGTTTTTACCTTATCGTTCTCTGCTTCATGATAGAACCAACCTGGCCTTATGGAAGTATTTGTTTCTGCTGGCATCCAGTGTTTTCCTTCTCTGGTGCCGTTTAAGGATTCCCAATATTTTATTAGACCTGGAGCAGGGGTTTGACCTTCTTCCAGGGGTTCTGGCGTAAACCTGTGCCAGCATGGATCTCCCGAAAACCCTTTTTCGGTACCTACCCATCGCACATCAGGGCCAACATCAGAAAAAATGACCGCATTTGGTTGCAGTTCCCTTACTAGAGCCCATGTATTTTCCCAGTCGTAGTACGTTTGCCGGTCTATTTCCCGTTTTTCATTGGCTCCCCCGTAATAACCGGTTCCGCCATTTGCTCCATCGAACCACACTTCAAATATTTCCCCATAATTAGTCAGGAGCTCGGTTAATTGGGCCCTGAAGATATCTATGTATTCGGGTGTCCCATAGGCTGCATTGTTGCGGTCCCAAGGGGAGAGGTACATACCCACTTTTAGTCCATGTTTGCGACAGGCGTCCACAATTTCCCGTACTAGATCACCCTTACCATCCTTGAAGGGCGATTTACTGATGTTGTGATCTGTGGTCTTGGTGGGCCACAGACAAAAGCCATCATGGTGTTTTGCCGTAAGCACAATACCCTTCATGCCTGCATTTTTACAGGTAAGCACAATTTGCTCTGCATCAAAGCCACTGGGATTGAAAAGTTCAGGGGATTCGTCCCCAAAACCCCATTCCTTGTCCGTAAAGGTGTTTATGGTAAAATGGATAAAAGCATAGAACTCCGTTTGGTGCCATTCGATTTGGTTGTCGCTGGGGACTATTCCATATGCCTCAGGGGGAGGAGGCGCCTTTTGGTCAGAACACCCTAGTGCCCATATAAGTAAAATGAATACCCCTGTCCCGTAGTATAAATCACTGATTGTAGTAAATTTCATTTTTTAGATTTATTCTTTTGTAGGTTAATGCCAAGCGTTCAATATTTGAACACTTCTGCTTTGTCATTGTTTCTGGAGAGTAAAAGCCGTTTCTCGCCATTTTTGAATTTCGCTGTTGAAAGATCTCGTATATCACCGTCCAACCAAAGGTTTTCCCCATCATTTGAAATTTGCAACTCCCCATCTTTCCATGTCAGCAACATTCCTTTTGAAGCGTCCAATTTACCCATACTGGCTCTAAAGGGAAAGAAGTTTCCTGCGAGCAATATTTCCTTTTTTTGGTCTCCATTGAAATCATCCTCGACAAATGCATTGATTATGGATTGCTGGGCCAAACTTGGAAAAGGATGAAAGGAAAAACCGTTATCCCCGTCATTCAAAAAATACCCTGAACGCAGTTCGTTGATTGTTAGCACTGAGGTTGAACTTACCTTGGCTGCTTTTAAAATATCCTCGATCGTTGCTTTGGCGTACTTGTCGTACGAAGTGTATACTTTTTTGAGGCTGTTCACTTGCGTTAAAAGTTCATCCCTACTTGGTATTGGATAGCTTTTTCCATCTATGTAATACGTCAATAAAGGATCTAGGTTGCCATCTTTGTCTATATCTTGTACATAGTATATCATGGGCTCTTCGAACGAGGCCTTTAATTGCGTGTTATTGCCCAAGTTCCCTGCCAAAATATCCAAATCACTATCCGAATCAATGTCAATACTTTCCACGGAACTCCACCAACCGGAGCTGTTCTCAACCTGAAATTTCTCAAAAACACCTTCATGGTTCATAAAAATACTTATGGGCATCCATTCGCCCACTAATATTAAATCCTTCCAGCCATCATTGTCCAAGTCGGTCCATGTGGCATCGGTCACCATGCCAATATGGAGCATATCCTTTTGTTCAACACGTGTGAATTTTATTTTGCCTTCTTTTGAATCATTCCGCAACAAGATGCTCTCCGGTGTGAACGGGTAGTGCTGCGCATCCAATCTGCCTCCCAAGAACAGGTCCATATCACCGTCATTATCATAATCTGCGGCTTTGGCCACGCCACCGCTAAAAGCAGTATTGGGTAGGGCTTGGCTTGCGTCGATGAATTGACCCTCCCCTTGGTTTAGATAGAGATGGTCTTGGTAGAACAAACTTCCTGCCAACTGTTCATTGCCCCCATTGACAATGTAGATGTCAAGGAGGCCATCATCGTTGGCATCAAAAAACAAAGGGGCCACTTCTTCCTTTTCACTTGGTTTTGGTGCAAGCCAAGGTTGTGTTTTGATATCTTCGATAAAGGAGCCATCATCATTCCCTAAAAATAGCTTACCGGCTTGTCCGACCGCTCCACCAAAATAAACATCATCATTTTCATCCCCATTGATATCCCCAACGGCCATTCGACCACCAAGGCGGGACATTTGATAGGGCATAAGCCTATCATAATAAAAATCGACGTAGTTGTTTTCCTGATGCCGATAATCCAAGCCCGAGCTGTCGGTAAACTTTTTGAACATCGATTTCTTTACAATTGGGGAGGGGAACTTACCGGGTGTCGCATGGGATTGGTCAACAATGGATTCGGAATTGGCGACAATATCCGTCAATTCATTTTTGTCTCCATACGGCCAGAAAACTTCAATCTTGTCCACTTTTTCGTTTTTACCTATTCCAATGGTAAGAGTAGGCTCTACATAGGACTGATACCCACGTCCATAGAATGCTTCTTGATAGATTCTTTTCCCATCCGGCAATGCGACAATTATTTTGGCCCCAATTCCCAATGTGTTTTTTGCTTTGCCCTTAAGTTTTATTTTGATGAAATTGTTCTCCGATAGATGTTGTCCATTGTTTCTGTAAAGTTTTAAGGGAGCGTTCAGGTCACTGACCAAAAGGTCCAAATCCCCATCATTGTCAAAATCTGCATATACGGCTGCATTGGAAACACTTTTTTCATCGAGCCCCCAGGCTTCGGAAACCTTTTTGAACTGCTTTCCGTTTTCATTTTGAAAAGCATAGTTTGGGATTTTTGTGGATGGTATCTTGTTCAGTAAAGGTATCAGAGCGACTTCCCTGTTTTCCGACTTGGCTTGGGAAATAGTGGTATTGGCGGTGTAATTGACAAAGTCAAGGTTACTGTAATCCCTTAAATAACCATTGGTGATGAACAAGTCTTTATAACCATCACTATCATAATCAGCCAATAGTGGAGCCCAGCTCCAATCCGTATTGGATACACCGAAAGTTTGCCCTACTTCACTAAATTCCAATGAATCGTCAGGTGAAATCCCTTTGTTCACATGAAGCATATTTCGCATATGCTGATAATGATAACCACTGTCAACGGCCATACTATATTTGTCGTATTCGTCGGGTCCCTTCAGTACTTTTTGGCGATAGTTGTCCTCGGGAAGCATATCTGCCACAAAGAGATCGGGAAATCCGTCGTTGTTGATATCGGCAATATCCGAGCCCATGCTATATTTTGAGATGTGCCCGAAAGCGGTATGTGAGATATCGGTGAAAGTACCATCTTGATTGTTCAAATAGCAATAGTCCTGTTCATCATAATCGTTGGTGACATAGATGTCCGGCCATCCATCCAGATTCAGGTCACTTATGGCCGCACTGAGCCCAAAATTAAGCCCACCGCCATGTATCCCTGAAGATTCGGAAACTTCCGTGAACTTGTTGTTTTCATTTTTGAACAACTTATTGCCAAAATAGGGATGCCTTTTTTGCCTTAATGTTTTGACATTATAAAATGTGGAGTAAAACTTATTGGCATGGTTAACCAGAAACATGTCCAGATCACCATCGAGGTCATAATCGAAAAAATAGGCTTGAGTGGAAAAAGTTCCAATGGCGCCAAGACCATATTCATCGGTTTTATCGACAAATTTTGGAACACCGTTCTCGGGCTTTCCCGTATTTATAAAAAGTTGGTTTGCACGTGGGGGATAATCGATGATGACTGGTTTTTCAAAACCTTCTTGGGGAGCATTTCCGGAATAGCATACGTAAATGTCCATCCAGCCATCTCCGTTGACATCGGCCATGGTAACCCCTGTTTTCCAACCTTTTTTTTCCTGTAGACCGGAGAGGGAGGTTGCCTCTTTAAAATGTAGGTCCCCTTGATTCAAAAAAAGTTTGTTGGGAACCTCATTGCCCGACACATAAACATCCGTTAGACCATCATTGTTCAAATCGGCAACAGCTATTCCAGCGCCGTTGTAAATATATTCATAGGTCATTACATTGTTCTGCTCGTCTTCCACAAGCTTGTTCTCGAATACGAGGCCTGAGTTTGTCGGTGAAACCTTTGTGAACAAAGTTTCTTTTTCACAGCTTATCGTCAATAAGGCTATAAAAAATATCAGATATGTAGAAGAGGGTTTGAACATACACCAATTTAATTACGATGGGGCCCATGGGCCCCATCGTATTCTTAACATTAGTTGTTTTAGTATCCAGGGTTTTGCTTCAGAGAGTTATTGCTCCGTTGAATCTCACTGAAAGGTATCGGGAGCAAATACATTTTATCATCCCAAAAAATGTTGGAATCGGCCGTTAGGTCATAATCATATTCAAATGTGGCTTCACCTGTTTTCAGGACATCTACTCCCATTTTGGCAGAATTCATAACCTGTGGCCCAATCTTCCAACGTCTGATATCAAAAAATCGATGGTCTTCAAGTACAAATTCGACCCTGCGTTCATTCCTATAATCCTCCAACAAGGCTTGACCCGATGTTGAAATGTCCGGCATACCGGTACGATTTCTTATCTTATTGATAGCGTTCCGTGCTTCGGATTCATTGCCCAGTTCGATTTGAGCTTCCGCATAGTTCAAATAGGCTTCGGTCTTACGGTAAAATATGTATGGTCCAGTGTTCCCGGTATCCCAAGCTAAATTTTCATTGGCCCACTTTTTAAACGTATAACCGGTTCTAGAGGCATTATGGGGACTGGCGCGAGATACCCTGGAATCGATTCCAGCCAAATCGGAGTTGGACGGATCGTCCTTGTCAACATAGGGATCATAGGTGCCATCCTGAAAAGGTGCCGTGTTGTACACAATCGTTTCGTAGAATCTAGGGTCTCTGTCCACATAAGGATCTTGAGAATCATAGGTTGCAGATTCCGATGGCAGTTCCCCTGAAACAAGTTCAAAACTATCCACTAGATCTTGGGTGGGTGTGGTATTGGACCAACCTGATTTTCCATTGGGGAAAAGCCATGTATTTACGCCCCAGCCTTGATCGTTCTTTGGTGTATACTGACGTCTGAAGATGACTTCTTCATCTGTATTTCCCAAGAACATGGACTCCCATCTCGCAAATTCTTTAACCAATGTCACAGAGGTAAGATCCATAACTGCTTTATTCGCATCCCGTGCAGCTTCCCATTTCTCTTGATCACCGTTCTCATTGTATAGAGGGCTCGCCGCATAAAGCAACAATCTTCCCTTCAAGGCCATTGCAGCTTCCATGGAAGCCTTACCGGCAGGAGGGAGTTCGGTTTTGGATGGAAGTAAGGAAATCGCCAAATCAATATCGTTAAGGATGAAAGCCACTGTTTCATCTATAGTTCCCCTTGTAACTTCATAGGATTCTTGCCCAAGTTGAAAGGTTTCGGATATAAGTGGGACACCACCATAATACTTGAACAGTTCGAAATAATTGTAGGCGCGCAAAAACCTCATTTCACCCTCCATTACCTCCAATTGTTCCAATGGGATGGAAGAGCCTTCAATTTTTTCAAAAAAGAGGTTCGCATTATGGATATAGGAATAACAATGTGACCATAGACCAAAAGTAATGTCTTCACCATTATCCCGGTTAACCTCGCCACTTGTGTATCTTCTAATTTGTCCGTCAGCGCTTCCGTGCTGGTTATAGGCATTGTCCGTCAAGCCATCGGTAAAGGTATTTTCGTCCCTAAAAGGTGTCCTTAGAGACCTGTAGCTGCCGTTTACATAGTTTTGAAGCAATGCAGCATCCTCGAACACATCCAAATCGCTGTAGCCATTCAAAGGTTTAACATCAAGGATATCTTCAGAACATCCCGTTATTAGGAAAATCAACATTAAGGGTGCCAATCCCTTCAATATGAATAAATAATATGTTCTTCTTTTCATTTTGTTTTTTTAAAAATTTAAACTAATTCCGAAATTGATACTCTTGGTAAAGGGATATTGCCAACCTTCTATGTTCAGTGATGCAGGGTCGCTAAGACCATCCTTTTTAAGTTTGTCCCAAGTAATCAAGTTAAAGGCACTTATAGAAAATCGCAAATTAGAGAGTCCCATGGTCGAGATTACATCGGTTGGTAGGCTGTAAGCTAGCTCAATGGATCGCAACCTCAGGAACGATACATCCCTGAGCCATAAGGTACTTAGTTGTTGTGTGCTATTTCCCCTATTGAAAGAGGGTAGTGTACCATCTGGATTGTAGACCGGGTCAAAAGCATTCTCCAAGAAGTAACGATACCCGTTGTTACCATTGGCAAAGGAATAGCGTAAATATTGTTTGGCCTTGGCCTGACCTGCAAAAGCAGCATTCAATTCAACCCCTTTGTAATCGCCCCCTATTTGGAACCCATATTGCACTTGGGGCACCACACCAAAACTACCATCGGGTATTGTATTGGAATCGATACGGATCCTATCGTCACTGTTGATCACACCATCATTGTTCACATCCCTATAATAAGGGTCGCCAATTCGGGGATTGTCACTTAAGGACGGGTATGTTTCCAAATCGGCATCTGTTCTATAGAAACCCAAATAATCATAGGCCAATGTAGAACCTACCACATGTCCTTCTTCCTTCTGATAGTCTTCTGAATAAATACCTTCCTCATCTATAAAGAGGACATTGCTTTTGGCATAATTGTAATTCCCCCCAACATAGAAATTGAAATCACCAAAACGCTTATTATATCTAGCTTGGAGTTCAAAACCCTTGTTCTCAACTTCTCGAATGTTTTCATAGGGCAATTCCAGACCGGTATAGTTTGGTACCGAAACATTCCGTGGACCAAGAATATTGTTCCGAACTTGTTTAAAGACATCGGCACTAAAGGTCAATGAGTTGTTGAACAAACCTAAATCCAATCCGATGTTAGTGGTTTTCATTGTTTCCCAAGTAATATCGGGGTTTGCCACTACGTCTGGGGCTATAACATTTACATCCTGTCCCCCAAACACATAACCTTGCCTATTTGCAGATAACAATTCGAAAATATTTAGGTATTGGAATGGATCTACCCTGTCATTGCCAAGTTCACCGTAAGATCCGCGGATTTTTAGTTCATTGATGAAATCAATATTATCAGCAAAGAATCTTTCCCGTGATATTCGCCATGCAGCTTCCACACCTGGGAAAAAGCCAAAACGGTTTCCTTCGGGAAAAATAGAGGAACCATCATACCTGAAAACGAATTTTACGAGATATTTTGAACCAAAATCATAAGAAATCCTACCAAAATAGTTTTGTCTTGTAAATTCTGTTGCTTCCCCTGTATTGGATTGCAACGAAGCATCACCACTGCCTGCAAATAACTGATCTATTTGAGTAGTCTCAAAGCCATTTCTTTGTGCTTGGGTAAGGTCGCTGGTAGTTTTATTCTGCTCATAGGCCAAAAATGCCCCAACGGTATGCTTATCAAATGTTCTGGTGTAATCTATATTGGCATTGTATGTCATGGAAAGTCCGTCCGTATCGGTGACTCTAAGATAATTTTTTTCGAAAGATGGACCGCCTTCAAGCGCCTCAACTATACCGTCATTGTTCTCATCTACATAATAGGTGAAAGGTTGGTTAAAATGCCTTTCTTGTGTAGTGGTGTAATCTGCCGACATCCATCCACCAATGGTCAGTCCTTCAATAAATGGGACATGGTAATCAATACTTAACAGACTATTGAATATGTATGCATTGTTTCGCAGATATCCAGGCCCTTGGGCAATTGCCAGAGGGTTTTGGGCCTCCCGACCTATGGCTGGCAAACCTTGGATAGTAGCAGGTATATCGGGTGCAGCTCTTACGGTGTTACCGTATATTGTAGCGTCTTGATATTGTAGGAACTCCCTTTTTTCATTTCTTCCTGCCAAGTCCAATCTGAGGTTTAAATTTTTGGCCACTTCGGTATCCAAATTTACCCTGATGTTGTATTGTTTGAATCCCGTATCATCATTTCCTTTGAAAAGGCCATCTTGTTGTGCCATTCCAAGGGAGGCAAAATACTTGGTCTTTTCTGCACCGCCGCGGACACTTAAATTATGTCTTTGCTGATCGGAGAATGATTTATAGACTTCATTTACCCAATCTGTGGAAGGAGCTGACCCATTGGCAAAGGCCCGGATCTGTTCTGCGGAATATACCTCTGTTTGTTCCTGTTGGAACGCAAGTGTGTTCACACTTCTAGCGTATAGTTCGGCATCTGCCAGTTCAATTTGCCTTGTGGGGCTGACAAAGGCTCTATTATAGGAATAGCTAATGGTCGGTTTACCCTCTTTACCTCTTTTTGTGGTCACCAAAATAACACCATTCGCTGCTTGTGCACCATAAATGGCCGCAGAAGCATCTTTTAGAACGGAGATGCTTTCTATATCGTTGGGGTCTATCCTAGAAAACCCACCTCTGTTGGCCACACCGTCAATTACGATTAACGGGTCATTGTTATTGGTAGTCCCTACACCTCTTATGAGCAAGCGGGCGTTGTCCCTTCCAGGTTCGGCATTCACTTGGTTTACGGTCAGTCCCGGAACACGGCCGGCCAATGCGTTATCGGCAGTCAATACCGGTGTTTCGACCACAGCATCGCCTTGAACCGTTTCAATGGCCCCTGTTACTTTTTTCCTTTCCTGTGTACCGTAACCCACAACAACGACCTCATCAAGTAAGGAGGTGTTTTCTTCTAAAGTTACATTAATGTTCTGCTGATTACCGACAGCTATCTCTTGGGTCGTGAAACCAATATAGGAGAATACTAAAGTGGCGGAATCATTTTCAATGGCAATTGAGAAATTTCCATCAAAATCTGTTTGTGTACCGTTCACAGTTCCTTTTACTATTACAGATGCGCCAGGAAGTGGCTGGCCATTAGCATCTGTGACCAACCCAGTAACACTGCGTTGTGCTAAAGCAAAGGCTGAATAGAAAAGAAAAATTGTGAATACCAGTAAAAATTTTTTCATCTGTTTTTTTGGTGTTTGTTAGCCAGTTAAAATTTTTATAACGATTTGTTAACACCAAATGTATTGTTAAACAAAACTGAATAAATGAACGATGTTTGCAAGGTGTTGTACGATATTTGCAATTAATTTATTGTTTAAATGATTTTTTTCTGAATGTGGTCAATAATGTGTTTTTTTGAAATAGTTTTTGTTCTTTCAGTAAAATTATCGGTCATTTTCACAATTATCTGTACTATGTTCTAGATATATTCTTGGAAAGAAGCGATAAAATATGGTATATCCTTATAAATATGTGATTTGTAATTATTTAAATTCTTGAAATGAAACTTCACTTTCTACATAGATCTTCAGTATCCCAAATTCAACATTCTACAACGGAAGGGAAAGAATTTTTAAAACTATGGCATTATCATCCAGAATTGGAATTGGTATATATTGTGCAAGGACGGGGGACATTGTATGTTGGTGATTTTATTGGTCATTTTGAGCGTGATAACATCTTTTTGCTAGGATCAAACCTTCCGCATATGTTTGATAGTGATACTGATAATGACGTAGTTTCAAAGTCTATAGTCATACATTTCAATCCTGCTTATTTAGAAAAGTTGGGAACGAACCATCAGTTCGATTTTCTCAAGTATATCGTTGATATATGTGAAAGGGGAATAATGATCGACAATTTGAAAAGTAAATCTTTCTTGCCATTATTTAAAGAGCTTTCCGATATGCATGAAATGGAATGTAATCTGCAGGCATTGCGAATTCTTTTTAGGCTTTCCCAAAATAAAAACTTCTTAAAGTTGGGAAGTATGAATTGGACCGAGAATTTTTTAGTCCATGACAATCGCTTGAATAAGGTTCTGGAATATATAATGATGCATTTTAAGGAGGAAATTGATTTAAACACGGTGGCTGATTTGGCCGGGATGAACAAATCATCATTTTGTAGATACTTTAAACAAAAAACCGGTAAAACTTTTGTCGATTACGTTAATAATGTGCGGATAAACTACGCCTGTAGACTGCTCAGAGATAAAGGCAAGAAGAATTCGGTATCGTTAGCCTGTTTCGAATCAGGCTTTAATAGCCTTTCTTATTTTAACAGGATTTTTAAAAGACAATTGGGATGTGCTCCATCTGAATATATTGGATAGGGGCTCTGGCTCTCTGTTTATATACTATTGGATGCAATGGATGGAGAGAATAATTGAAAATGGATAAGTTGACCCAAATTTTAGCTATAACCACATATAGATTAGTTGTTTATTTTAAACCGGTAGTAAACTGTACATAAAACCTACATCCGCCCTGTATCTTTCTATAATAATTTGCTCAATTATATGGAACTGATGAAACATGCCGGAATTATGGGTTTAAATTTAGAGCGTGAAGCTAAAATAGCTTGAGTGCATCCAGAAGAAACCACACATATTTTAGGGAAAGCGGTTGGCCGTCCCAATCTTGAGTGGGTTCCTTTTTTAGATGCCTAAGTTGAAAAAAGTTTGATGGAAAAGGGACTTCCAGAAAATTTCGCACAAGATGTAGTGGTAATCAATGCTTCCATAAGTTCAGGAAAAATGGGCGAATAGTATGAAAAAAACAAACCTGAATTAGGGAATATAAAAATGGAATGCTACGAGATGGAGTTCACGAAAGCTTATCATAAAAGGAAAAATATAATTCAAGGATATTATTGATCGATGGGCACGTTAACAGTGCTTCGGTGGATCAATCATAAATAATAAAATCACCTGTAATGCTGTTAAGGGTCCTTGTCCAATCCTGAACGTTTTTCACACATTTGTAGACCAAGGTCTTTAATTGGTTGTATGATGAGGGTTTTCTAAGGTACCCCGAGGCCCCCATCTTATGAAGCTCTTCTACCTCTTTCTCAAGGAACGAGGTGGAATAAATGATTATTGGTATGTTTTTGAATTTTTCATCAGCTCGGATATCCGACAAACATTCAAACCCGTTCATCATCGGCATGTTCAGATCTAAAAAGATAACGTCGGGAAGTTTTTCATCGGAATGCAAGTTTCTCATTAATGCTACACCATCTTCAAATTCTGAGGTTTCTAAGGTCAAGGGGATTTCCTTTAAGGCCTCGGCAAAAAACAACCTGTCATCTGGGTCGTCATCAGCTAAAAAGATATTCATGTACTAGTGGAGTTTTAAAGTTGGGTTTAAGTTTAAGAGATAAGTATTTTTAAGGGTTTTCTGCTCTACTGCATCCCGTGAAGGATGGATTGGAACTCCCTAATGTTCGATTCTGTTTTTTTTAGATGGCCTTTAAGAACGTTCTTCGTTTCCCTATCGATTTCTTGGTGGGCTAGCAAGCTTTTGTAATCATCTTCCTTACTTCTCTCAGCTTTAATCAAACTGGCCCATACGGATGCATTGTCACCGGTGTTCGGCAATGGTCTGGGAAACCAATTAATAGCTTCTTGGTCGGAGAGCCTTTCAGTGCTTTCCACATCACCACCCAATTCGGAAATTATTTTAATTAGCTTTTTAGTTTCCTTTTCGGCGATTTCCGCAAGTTCATTCACTTTATCCGAAGTTGTGGGATGTGTAATGGAATCGGTTAAATTTTTAAGTACCTGTTTGTAGTCCAGGGTATTGGTCAAAATTTTGTTTAATACATCTATTATATTTTTTTCCATGGAACTCTAATTTCAATTGAGGTAAATAAGTTGAAATAACACTACAATCAAGTAGTGCCAATGTAGAATTTTGGACCTTAAAAGAATAATCCATTTGCACGAATTAGTGACTCAAAAAAAAGGATGGACTTTTCTTTGCGGATAAAATGGTTGGTTTCTCTAAAACCTATTTGAGTTTTGCATTGAATGTCAAACCAATGAAAGGGCCGTTACTATGTTTCATCGCTCTAAAGGTTGATAAGGTTATTGTTGAGTTGATCATTTTAAAACGATAGAGACAATAAAAACTATTTACAGCTCACCGACAGTTAAATACCATTGGTCTACACTAACCTTTATTTCGGCTAGGGGTTTGATTTTCCATATATGAAATCCTTTTTTTTGTAATAACTAAAATTGAATAAAAATGTACATTTTATTTATAGAGGATGATGTAATCGAAACCATGAAGTTTCAGCGGACCATATCCAAGTTGGAAACCAAGCATACTTTGATCGAAGCAAAAAACGGAGAAGAGGCATTGGCATATTTAGAGTCGGGAAAATCTTTGCCCGACATCATTTTATTGGACCTCAATATGCCCAGAATGAACGGGATAGAGTTTTTGGGTATTTTAAAAAAGCACGATAAAATAAAGTATTTGCCTACCATAGTACTTACCACTTCCGAAAACAGGGACGACCTATTGGAATGCTATAAAATTGGTATTGCAGGATACATCATAAAGCCGCTCAAATATGAGGAGTATGAAGCAAAACTGAAAACGGTCCTAGAGTACTGGAACATCAATGAACTGGTAAAAGCCTAGTTAAAAACGCAATTTCACAACAAAACTTACCCGTTAGGTAAACATTTTCCTACTTTCGAATCATATAAGCCAGATTATGAAGGGAATAGTATTTACCGAGTTTTTGGAAATGGTCGAAAATCAGTTCGGATTGGAGACTGTGGATGCCATTATTGAGGCTTCGGATTTGCCCTCTGAAGGAATTTATACCTCGGTTGGAACTTATGAGTTCAATGAAATGGTGGAACTGCTGCAAAGCCTGAGCGAAAGGACCAACATTGCCATAGATGATCTTTTGTACGCCTTTGGGCACTATTTATTTGTGAGTTTGGGAAAAGCCCATCCGGATGTGATCAAAAGTTATACCTCGCCCATAGGATTATTGTATTCCATAGAGGACCACATCCATGTGCACGTTCAAAAGTTGTATCCAGATGCGGAGCTGCCCACTTTCAAGATCCTGGACAAAACGGATACCTCTATCTCCATGGTATATGCCTCCTCCCGTGGACTTTATCGTTTGGCCCATGGATTAATGGAAAAGTGTTTCGAACATTTCAACACCACTTCCAAGGTGTCCTTTGAATTGCTAAAAGATGATGGAACCGAAGTAAAATTTGATATTGTCCAAGATGGAGAGTAATGAGGTTGAAGTTTTAAAAAGAGCTCTTGAACGCCAAAAAAAGGCGAGGGCCCAAGCCGAGAAAATACTTGAAGATAAATCCAAGGAACTTTACAATACGGCAGAACATCTAAAACGGGCCAATATACTGCTCGAAAACCTGCTGGACGAAAGGACCGATGAGTTCAATGCAGCTTTCCTTGGTATAATAGATCCTTATGTGGTAATGGATTTGGATTTCAACGTTATCCGAAGCAATGAATCCGCCAAAGAATTTTTGAAGTTTGATTCTTTAAAAACCGAGGTCAACCTTTCCCACTACGTTCACCCAGATTTTGCCCAGTACACGGCAGCGTCCATGAAATCTTTGATGAAAACAGGGGTGTTGAAAAATTATAGGGCCAAGATTATATTGCCGGACGGTACACAAAAATATGTACAGATCAATGCCAGTATTATCTACGACCGGGAAGCCAATCCCATAGCTGCTCAAGGCATTGTTCGCGACATTACCCAAGAAAAGGAAATTGAGGGGTTACTGAACAAACAAAGAAGGCAGTTGGATATTATTGTGGACAATTCACCTTTGGGCATCGCACTTTTGGAGAGAGGAGAAATCTTGAAGAGCAACACCGCTATGCAGGAAATGTTAGGATACGGACCAGAGGAGTTGAAAAATATAAAAATGGAGGATGTGTCCTTTGCCGAAGGTTTAGAACAATCCAAAGTTTTTATGGATGAAATGGAAGCGGGTACAAGGGATCATTATTCGCTCAACAAAAGTTATATTCGGAAGGATGGAGCGCGGATCATGGTAAAAACCACTGTTAATGCGGTAAGAAACCCAGAAGGGGATATATCCTACCAAGTAGCGATCGTTGAAGATATCACCAAAGAGGTGCAAGCCAAACAACAATTGAAAGAATCCGAGAACAGATTGGCCACCTTGATCAAAAACCTCGAAATGGCCGTGCTCTTGGAGGATGAAAACAGAAACATAGCACTGACCAATAAAAAGTTCTGTGAGATGTTTGGCGTTCAGGCCGATCCAGAAGCTATGATCGGTGCGAATTGTGCAAATGCCGCAGAAGAGACCAAAGGATACTTTAAAAATCCGGAGCAGTTCATTGCCAGAATAACGGAGATACTGAAAAATCAGGAAACCGTACTTTCGGATGAACTTGAAATGGTGGATGGGCGAATTTTGGAGCGCGACTATATTCCTGTAATCAATGATGGTGTTTATAAAGGACACCTATGGAGCTATAGGGATGTAACACTGACCAAAACCTTTAGACAAAACCTACAGGCCGAAAAGGACAAGTACAGCGGAATTATTGCAAACATGAACCTTGGTCTTATTGAGGTAGATCCCAATGGTCAAATCCAAACGGTAAACCAAAGTTTTTGCAATATAAGCGGTTTTGAAATGGAAGAACTTGTGGGCAGTGTTGTTCATGAATTAAGAACTGCCAACAACAAACCTATAATCGATAATAAGGATATAGAACAACTGAAAAAGGGGCAAGATTCCCACGAAATGGCGGTGTTCAACAAAAAAGGAGAACAACGGCATTGGTTGGTAAGCTCAGCACCACTTTTTGATCAGGCACATAGGGCTATCGGCTCAATTGGTATCCATTTGGATATTACCGAGCATAAAAAACTACAGCTCGAAAAGGAAAAATTGTTATCCAAATTGGAACAGAGCAATGAGAGCTTAAAAGAATATGCCTATGTGGTATCCCATGATTTAAAATCCCCCTTGCGGAGCATCGAGGCCTTGGCCAGTTGGTTGAGCAACGATTATGCGGATTCTTTGGACGATGCAGGCAAGGAATATCTCAAACTTATCCAAGATAAGATTGAATCTATGGAAAACTTGATCAGTGGTATTTTGGCGTATTCCACTGCCAATACTTCTGAACTGAACAATACAGAGTTTGATTTACACGAGGTCGTATCTAGGATAGAAGACAGCATTTTTATCCCTGAACATGTAAAA